>NZ_CP038231.1:0-1200000 GCF_006542395.2 Formicincola oecophyllae
ATGGACAGCACACAGCCCATCAACGCTTCCCCTGACCAGCACACAAGCGACACCCCCCAAGCACCAGAGGGCGCCAGCCAACCAAGCGCCACCCCTTCCAAAGCCACTAAGGGCACCCCCCTCCCCCCAGCGCGGGCGCGTTCCAGCCGACGTGCGCGTATGCCCAAAAATCTGCAGCACATCAATTTGCAGACCATGAAGCCCCTTGGGACTTCACGCCGCAAAGCCACCCCTGATGACGCTGCAACAGGGTTTGACGCGCCAGCCCCCACAGAACCCCTTTTAGAAGGCCCCCCCCTGGCCAGCTCCGTTATGGATGGCGCGCTAAAAGCCACCCCTCTGCAAACTCCGCCGCCCATCCCTGAACAGCAGGTTGCCCTGCCGCAGGAAATCATCGTCACAGCGCAGGGGGAGAGCACAACAACGCAGCCCTCACCACCAGAAGCCCCTCCCCCAACCCCGGCGGAAAGTGGTGAGGGAAATGCCGAAAGCGCCATCCAGGCCGCCTGGGTGAAGGTGCGCGACCATTTGCGCGCCGTGATTGGGGCTGCTGAATATGACAGCTGGCTTAAACGGTTGGGGGCTGGGCCTTTCGTTGATGGTGAACTGGTGCTGCACCTGCCAAGCCGCTTTCTGTGCGATTGGGTGCGTGACAAGTACGGTGCGCGCATCAAGGCCCTCCTCGCGCAGGAGGAAGGCTCCATCAAGCGCATCGCCTTCAAGGTGACGCCACGCACCAAGGCGGCGCGCCAAGCTGGCAAAGGCACTAAAAAAGTCGACCCTCAAAGCGATGGCGCTGAAGACACCCTGTTTCCAGAGGTAGAGCAAGCCCCAGACCTGCTGGCCACTATGGGGGAGGGAGCCTTCGCCGCCCACAGAGCAGGGCAGGACCAGCCAGCCCATGGCCCAGACGACCCTGGCGTGATGTTCGACCCGCGCTTCACCTTCGACACCTTCGTGGTGGGCCGCCCTAACGAGGTGGCCTACGCCTGCGCGCGCCGCGTGGCTGAAAGCCCCGCCACACCAGGCTTCAACCCCTTATTCCTCTATGGTGGTGTGGGGCTTGGGAAAACGCACCTCATGCACGCCATTGGCGCTGACCTCATCGAGCGGGGGAAGGTCAGCGTCTCTTACATGTCGGCTGAGAAGTTCATGTACCGCTTCATCGCCTCCATCCGTTCCCAGTCCACCATGGAGTTCAAGCGGCAGCTGCGCTCTGTTGACGTGCTGATGATTGATGACTTCCAGTTCCTCATCGGCAAGGACAACACGCAGGAGGAGTTCTTCCACACCTTCAACGCCTTGATTGACGCTGGACGGCAAATCGTGGTCAGCGCCGACAAAAGCCCTTCAGACCTTTCAGGGTTGGAGGACCGCCTACGTACACGCCTGGGCTGCGGCATGGTGGCGGACCTGCACGACCCCACCTTTGAGCTGCGCCTCTCCATCCTGGTGGACAAAATCAAGGGCCGCGAGGAACTGGTGCCCGCAGCGGTGCTGGAGTTCCTCGCCCACCGCATAGACGGCAGCGTGCGTGAGCTGGTGGGCGCCCTTAACCGCCTGATTGCCCATGCTGAACTGGTGGGCCGCCCTGTGAACCTGGAAACGGCCCAGCATGTTCTGCGCGACCTCCTAGCTGCCCATGAGCGCACCACCTCTATTGAGGAGATCCAGCGCCGCGTGGCCGAGCACTGGAATGTGCGCGTGACAGACATGATCTCAAGCAGGCGCGTGCGCACAGTGGCCAGGCCCAGGCAGGCCGCCATGTACCTGGCCAAGCAACTTACCCCCTATTCCCTGCCCGACATTGGGCGCGCCTTCGGCAACCGCGACCACACCACCGTCATGCACGCCATCAAGGCTGTTGGCACCTTAATGGCCAAGGACGCTGAGTTCCGTGAGAGCATGGAAATGCTCAACCGCCTCCTGGGGTGAAGGGGCGCTGGTTCCGCCCAGGCTTTTCTGTTAAGCTCGCCCCCCGCAACCCTTTGCGGGCGCACGGACTGCAGGTGCGCTGACAGTGCCATGGCCACGTGGCGCTCTATGAAGACGCTGTGATGAAAGAGCGGGAGCCATCATGAAGTTCAAGGTCGATCGTCCCTCCCTTCAGCGGGCCTTGGCCCATGTCCACAGCGTGGCTGAAAAACGCAACACGGTGCCCATCTTAGCTAACGTCCTGCTGAACGCTGAAGGGGGCGCCCTCGCCCTGACGGCGACTGACATGGAAATCGCTTTGGTGGAGAGCCTCCCTTCTGTAACCGCTGAGCCAGGCGCCACCACCGTGCCGGCGGCCGTCTTGTTTGAGATCGTCCGCAAGCTCAGCGATCCTGAAATCGAGTTCTCCCAACAGGGGGAGGGGGCGCCGCTCCACGTGCGGGCCGGGCGTTTTGAAACCGACCTCATGACGCTGCCTGCCGCTGAGTTCCCGGCCATGACGACAGGCACGCTGCCTTTCACCTTCACTGTGCCGCCCGCCCACCTGCGCAACCTCATTGAGCGCACGCGCTTTGCCATGTCCAATGAGGAAACGCGCTACTACCTCAACGGCATCTATTTCCACGCCCACCACCCTGAAGGGGGGGCTTTGGGTGATTCGCGCCTGCGCGCTGTGGCAACAGACGGCCACCGCCTGGCGCAGGTGGACGCCCCTCTACCTGAAGGCGCAGGTGGCATGCCTGGCGTTATCGTGCCGCGCAAAACCGTTCTGGAACTCCTCAAGCTGCTTGATGGCGGCGAACAGGATATTGAGGTCGCGCTTTCAGACACGCGCATTCAGTTTCAAGTGGGGCCCATCACCCTCACTTCCAAATTGGTGGACGGCGTGTTCCCCGATTATGAGCGCGTCATCCCCCGCCATAATGAGCGCCTGCTGCGGCTGGACAGGCGCGCTTTTGCTGAAGCCATCGCCCGCGTTGCCGCTATCAGCCAGGAACGCCACCGCCCCATCAAGCTCCACATCGCCCCCAACCAGCTCAAGCTGGAGGCACGCAGCGCCGACCAGGGCACCGCGCAGGAGGAGCTGGACGAAAACTACGTCACCTACAGTGATGAACCGATGGAAATCGGCTTCCAGGCGCGCTACCTCACCGACATCACGGACCAACTCGATGGGGAAGGGGAGTTCCGCTTCGCTGATGGCGCAGCGCCAGCCTTGGTCAGCGACCCCGCTAACCCTGACGTCCTGTTCGTCCTCATGCCCATCCGGGTTTGAGGGGCCCCTGCCCAAAAGTTACCCAGCAGGGGAAGGATCATGTGAGGCCCTTAAGGCACCTTTGGAAACTTCCCCTGTTAAGCGGTCGTTCTGAACATAGCTTTGGTTCGGGTTCGGCACATCTTGGTGTGCAAGGTGGTGCGGGGCTCTGGGCAGACGGGTTCCAGCACACTTTGGCCCTCACGCTTCTTCATGAATTTCCCTGGCTGACGCGTTACAACCATCCGTGCAGTTCTTGTGCTGCGAACCCGTCTAGGGTTTCAGCCCATGAAGCGAAGGGACTTTAGCGAACCCCTATAGGGCGATAAGCCCGTTAAAGCCGGTGTGAAACCTGTGAAGGCTGTTAAGCCAAACAGCGTGAAGCACCGGCTTGGGATTCCAAGACAGCGCAGCCCGAAGGGCGAGCGTAATGAGTCTATCTTGGCGGCCAAAGCAAGGGTTTCACTTCTGCTTGCCTGCGGCTGGCGCAGGTTCACCCTTGCTTTAACTAGGGTCTGTTTAAGATCCCGCGCTGCCCTATAGGCCGCCGCTCCGGGCTAATGGGGGCCAAGAACAGCGCAGAACGTAGTTCAAGCGTAGTAAGCTTTTGAGTTAAGAGGCGACGATAAGAGAACGCCTCAATCATGCTTATCGATTTCTGAGCTGCCTCTGCGGCCAGGCATGGCGGCGTTTGACGCAGCACTTTTCTGAGCTGTCTGTGCGACAGGGAACCTGAATTCGATCCATCAGTGGCTCTCGCAGTGTTTCTGAGCTGCCGTATGCGGCAGAAATGAGGTTGGATGGCTTATAAGATACTCACTTCAGCCATCTATGGCCATGTTAGGGGCCAAGCAGTTTGCTGAAAGCTTCCCCAGGGTCTTTGCCCTGCTCCACCAGGGCGCGGCCAGCCAGGGCCAGCATGATGGGCCAAGGCGTTTCTTGGCGGCCGTGCACATAGTTCCAGTAAGTCTGCCGCGGCACGCGCAGCCATTCATAAGCCGCCTTCTGGCTTTTGAAGCCGGCATGCGCTTGCAGTTTCCTGAGCAGGATTGCTGAGCGCTCTAGTTTGTCCGTTCGTTTGGGACTTACGGCCATGGCGTTGCTCAAATGAGCGCGTTCAGCAAGAAGGCCAAAGGCACTGAAACCGCCACCACGGCCAGCCAGAACCGCCATGAGAAGTCATTTGATTTTGATTTGGACTGAACAGCTTTCATGATGCCAGGGCAGGCGTTGACCTGCCCCTCCCCGTTAGTGTTTCAACAGGTTCAGGAACCCGAAAGTGGCCCCTGTGATTGCAGTGACCACAACGCCGAAAACCTTGAGTCGTTCCACCTTATTCGTGAACGCTATGTTTTCAATGTTTGCGAGGGCCTAACGTTCCGCAGCTTGTGCAGCGCTCGTTTGGGCTTTTTTCAGTTCAAGCTCTGCGCGTTTTAAAGCCTAGTCCAGATCTTCTGGCAGTTCTGTCATGTTGGTTCTCCTATAACCTTCCCGGTGTTCAACCCGGTTGCCAGTGTCATTGCTGACTGTTTAATAATGACTAATGTTTAGTCAAAAGTTAAGCGCCCTTTAGAGCCTAGGCGTTTTTTTCTGGTTGGCCTGTGCTAAAGACCAGCAAGGCTGCCTGCTCCTATCAGGCCGCCAAGGCGGGGCGCTGGGTTCAAACGGCGCCCCGCCGTTTTTGGTGGTACCTGTGTCCCTTGTGACGCGTGCGCCTCACGCGCGGGCATCAAACGTGGTTATGGGCGCCCTGAAGCCTGACGCGCATGACTGACGCACGGCAAAATCCCCCCCCGGCACCTCTGACCCTGTAAAAACCCCTCCTGGCCGCGCACGTGACGCGCCCAGTTGCCATGACGTTGCGGGCCAGCTGGACGGCTGCTCAGGCGTGCGCGCACTTGCTTGTGAAATGGAACGCCGCCTCCAACGCCACGGGGAACGTCTTGACGGCCTTGAACGCCAGGCACATGCACTGCAGCGCCAGATTGAAGCCGCCTTGCTGCACATCGCTGCCCTGATTGAGCGCCAGCCCGGCAGCAAGCGCAGCACCAGGGCGCTGGACGGCAGCATCTCAGGCGCTGCCGGCAGCGTGGCGGGGCCGGTCAGCATGGTCATTATCTACCATCTGTGATGGTGACCATGCACACCCTTCATGACGATATCGAAAACGCTTCAAAGCGTGAGGCCGCACAGACGACTGCCTTAGCCCTATCGCTTGTGCAGCGTTTCGAGGGTTTCAAGGCCGATCCATACCGTTGCCCCTCCGGGCACTGGACAATCGGTTACGGGCAGACTTTGGGGCATGGCTGGCCAGTCTCTGGCCTTTCCGCCCCTGTCGCCGAGCTCGAAGCCCGCGCAGAGCTTGAAAAACCTTTTTCTGGGCTGCAAGCGCAGCAGGGAACAAGGGGGACAGGCGCCATGTCGAACGCCGCCTTTTCTGAGCTGCCTGTGGGGCACGGTGTAGCCATCAAACATAGCTTCCATTCTATCCCTAATTTTGAGCGCCTTGAAAAAACGGTAGTTACGGGCTGTCGCCAGAACTGGCTTGAAGAGAGGGATAGATGGGCCCATAGTGCATTTACTGGCTGTTTGCAGCCGTTGAAGCGTGAATCAGTTCTAGTTCCCTTATCGCCGCCTCTTAGCCCGAAGACTTACTACGCTTGAACTATGTTCTACGCTCCGTCACTTCGGGCTTTAACGGGCTTCGCCCTATACGGCGGCTCTGCCGCACAGGCAGCTCAGAAAGGGGCAGTTCTGGTTGGTGTTCCCTTATCGCCGCCTACAAGCCTGCAGCCTTAGACGGCGGCTTTTATCGCCGCCTACAAGCCTGCAGCCTTAGACGGCGGCTTTTATCGCCCCCTATGAGCCCAGAGCGGCGGTCTATAGGGCGCAAGCCCGTTAAAGCCCGGGTAAACCTGCGTCAGCCGCAGGCAAGCAGAAGTGAAACCCTGGCCTCAGCCGCCAAGACAGGCTTACTACGCTTGGACTGCGTTCTGCGCTATTCTTGACGCCTATCAGCGGAAAAGCTTTCTCCGCTCCAGCTTTGCTGTTCGCTTCAACGTTTTCCGCTTTCACAGGCCTGCGGCCTTAGACGGCGCCGCTGTCTAGGAACCCCTTGGCCGGTGCTACACACTGTTTGGCTTAACAGCCCGCACGGGTTTCACACCGGCCTTAACGGGCTTCGCCCTATACGGCGCCTCTCACCCAAGCCAAGGTTCTGGGCTGGGGTTGAAGGCCAGTTCAGTGCAGGCCTTACTATTGGCTGCACCGCTGAGCTGGTTTTCGCAATAGGCCATTTCAACACCACAAGCCTTCTCCCCCTCAGCTGGGGGAAGGCTGGCTGGCACGGGCGCCCCCACCCAGCGCGCGAAGTCCCGCGCCCACTCCCCATAAAGCTGGGGAGTGGCATCAGTGAGGTCGTAAACCTCATGCAGGGCACTGCCGCCCTTGGCCAGGCTGCGCATCAAGGCAGCCTGGGTGGCTGTGGCGGCATCCTCCACATCCACAAAGGACCAGACCCCGTCAGCAGCGCCGATGAGGGGCATCTGCCCCGCTTTGAAGGCCTGGGCCACAACGCCGTCTTGCGTGTACCAGGTGCCAGGGCCGTATATGAAACCAAAGCGCAGCGCTGTGGTGTTAAGGGGGGCTGCACGCAGGCGCTGTTCCTGCTGGTGGTACATGCGCGAACTCTGCCCCACTGAACCGGGGCCATCCACCCTGAAGCCTGAGCTTTCCGTAGCTAGCTGCCCTTTGGGGGCAGCCAGGTAGAAGCCGCTTGACTGGCGCAGGTAATGCATTGTGCCCACATGCTGGGCCGCCGCCAGAAGGTTGGCGCCACCATCCAGGCGCAGGCGGGCATCTCCCGGCAGGGCGGCGGCCAGGCCGGCTGGGCTGTGAGGAAGGCTGCTCAGGAAATCCACCACGGCTGTGGGGCGGATGGCAGCGAAGGCCTTTTGGACATCAGCGCCATCAAGCACATCGCAACGCAGGGCCTGGGCGCCCAGGGCCTTGATGCGCTCAACGCTTTCAGGCCGGCGGGCCAAGCCCCAAACAGCGCAGCCACTGGCCAGGAGCCGCTTGAGGAGTGGCCGCCCCAGCGCGCCGCTGGCGCCAGCCACAAGCACGGTGGGGGTGGAAGTGGCTGCGGTCATGGCGTGGTCCTTTTCAAGCCTAGTGAAATTCAGGCCTTGATGGCGCCAACAGCTTTGCCAACCTGAGCGAAGGCCGCAATGGCCTTTTCAATTTGTGCTGGCGTGTGAGCTGCTGAAACAGAGCAGCGCAGCAGCGGGAAGTTGTCTGGCGTGGCGGGGGGCAGGGATAGGTTGACGTAAACCCCTGCCTCCAGCAGGCCGTTCCAGAAAGCCAGGGCCTGGGGGATGTCATCAAGCGTGACGGCCACAACAGGAGAGGGGTGTTCCCCCGTTTTGAGGCCAGCTGCGCGCAAGCCGCCATGAAGCTGCGCAGCGTTGGCACGCAGCTGGGCGCGAAGCTCGGGCTTGGCTTCAACGTCATCAATCGTGGCCAATGTGGCCGCCACGATCTCAGGTGGGAGGGAGGCTGTGAACATGTAGGGGCGCGAGACCAGGCGCATCAAGTCGATGTCGTCATGGTCCGTCACGCAATAGCCACCCACCGTGCCCAATGATTTGGAGAAGGTTCCGACAATGAAGTCCACCTCCCCCTCACACCCGTCCAGCTCTGCAGCGCCACGCCCGTTTTCCCCCAAGACGCCGAATGAGTGGGCTTCATCCACCATCAAGGCTGCACCGTTGGCTTTGCAGACTTCAGCGAAGCGCTTAACAGGGGCGACATTGCCCGTCATGGAATAGATGCCCTCAATCACCACCAGGCGCGCGCCGCTTTCGTGGGCGGAGCGCTTGAGGCGCTTTTCAAGGTCGGCTGGATCGTTGTGGCGGAACCGGATGACGCGCGCGCCTGAAAGCTTGGCGCCGTCATAGATGCTGGCGTGGCAGTCAGCGTCCAGAAACAGGATGTCATCTTTGTTCACCAGCGCTGAAATGGTGCCCAGGTTGGCCTGGTAGCCTGTGGAGAACACCATGGCATGCTTGCGGCCAAACAGCTTGGCCAAGCGCTGCTCCAGCTGCGCGTGGAGGGAGAACGTGCCGTTGGCGATGCGCGAACCCGTTGTGCCAACCCCCATGGAACGCGCCACAGCCTGGGCCTTTTCACGCGCTGGAGTGGATTGGCTCATGCCCAGGTAGTTGTTGGTGCCGAACAACAGCGTGGGGCGGCCTTCAATCACTCCTTCAGAGGCGGAGAGGGGCTTTTCAATCACGACATTGAACGGGTCGCGCGGGGAGGCGTGAAGCATCTGGCTGCGCGTGTCGCGCAAATGGGCGTACTTGGCAAAAACACCCCCAGGCGCGCTGCCAGGCCCCTTGGCGCCAGGTTCCTGAGGGGTTGGTTTGGGCGCGCTCATGCCTGGCCCCGCTGTTCGTCAAGGATGGACTTCAGGCAAACGGCCAAATCGTGGATGGTGTTGATGTCAGCCAGCTTGTCGAGGGGGACGGAGACGTCCAGCGCGTCCTCGATCTCCATGACGAAGTTCATCACCGCCAAGCTGTCAAAAGCCAGGTCCTGCATAATGCGGCTGTCGCCGTTGATGTTGCGCGGCACCTTGGGGTTGGCCAGGAGCCGCTCCACAATCAGGGCTGTGATGTCATCAACTGTTTGTGGATTCTCAACACTCATTGGACCGGACCTTGGACGTTAAAACGGGGACGTTGGAACTGGGGCATTAAAACTGGATAACTGAACGGGGCGCCTGCAGGCGCCAATCGCGCAGTTGGTTGGGGCCTCAACCTGGGTTAGGGGCTGGGGCCTCGTCAAACTCGCCTGCTTGCAGCATGGCTTTTGCACGCGCACGGGTCAACTTGCCAGAGGATGTCTGGGGCAGGGAGCGTGGCGGCACCAGGATGACCTCCACCTCCACCCCATGGAGGCGGCGGAACAGCCCTGCTGTCTCCTCCCGCAGGCGTTCGCGGTTCTCAGGCTCGCTCAAGCGGCACTGGACGAGGGCAACCACCTTCTCGGCAACGCCGCCCCCCTCGCGCGGGCGGTCAACAGAGAACACGGCCACGTCACGCGCGCGCAGGCCATCGATCTCATGCTCAGCGGACCATTCAAGGTCCTGGGGCCAGATATTACGGCCATTGATAATGATAAGGTCCTTGGCGCGGCCTGTGACCACGATCTGGCCGCGCAGGAAATAGCCCAGGTCGCCTGTGCGCAGCCAGCCATCGGGGCTCAGGCAGGCGGCGGTTTCCTCTGGCTTGCCGAAATAGCCGCTCATGATGCTGGGGCCGCGGACGAAGATCTCCCCAACCTTGCGTTCCTCCACTACGGCGCCCTGGGGGTCGCGCACTTCGATCTCATGGTCTGGCAGGGGCTGGCCACACAACACGAAGGTGCGCGCCATGGCCTCAGGGGAGGTGGGGGGGGTAGCGCGTTGCTCGCTTTCCAGCACGCGCAGGTCGACTGTGTCCGTCTCAATGCCGTGGCCAAGGGGGGCGAAGCTAATGGCCAAGGTCGTTTCAGCCATGCCGTAGCTGGCTACGAAGGCCTTGCGGTCAAAGCCGCGGCACGCGAAGGCGTCTGCGAACTGTTCCAGGATGTGGGGGCGGATCATGTCGCCGCCGATGCCGGCCACACGCCAGTTAGAGAGGTCGATGGGGTCACGCGCGCCCCTGCGGGCGCAGAGGTCGTAGCCGAAAGAGGGGCTGTAGGCGATGCTGGCCTTGTTGCGGCTCATCAGTTCCAGCCAGGTGTGGGGGCGGCGGGCGAATTCACGCGTTGGCAGGAAGTCGATGGTGAACTGGCACACCAGGGGGGTGAGGAAAAAGCCCACCAGCCCCATGTCATGGTAAAGGGGCAGCCAGGAGACGCCACGGTCATCGCCGCGTTTGGCGTCACGCACCTGTAGGCCGTGCTGAGCGATGGCACGCGTGTTGGCCATGGCCGTTGCCTGGGTGATGCTCACCCCCATGGGGAAGCGCGTGCTGCCAGAGGAGAACTGCAGGTAGGAAAGGTCGCTTGGGCTGATGGTGGGCAGCGTGACGCTGCCTTCAGCTGGGGCGGCCATGGCGATGAGCTCTGCTGGGCGCCCACCAAATAAAAGCCCTTCCAGACCAGCCGTGATGTCGTCTGTCCAGCTACCGATTATTTCAGGCACGAACAAGGCGCGTGCGCCGCAGGCCTGCACCATGCCGTGCAATGTAGCTACGTATTGCTCCCGCCCGCCAAAAGCGATGGGCAGCGGCAAAGGCACAGCAACCAGTCCGGCATATTGGCAGCCGAAGAAAATACGCGCGAAATCCCCATCGCTTTCAGCCACGATGCCAACCCGGTCACCCTTTTGCAGGCCCAGCGCCAGGAGCTTCTGGGCGCATTCACGGCCTTGGCGGGCCAGGTCACGGTAAGTGAGAGCTTCCAGGAGGTCGCCACGGCCAGAATAAAAGTTGAAGCCCGTGTCGCCTTGGGCGGCGTAATCGAGGGCTTCAGGCAGGGTGCTGAAATCGCCCCGGCGTGTGGTAATGCCAGAGGCGCTTGGCGTGGGCGCAAGGGGTTTTGTTTGGGTTTGGGTGGCGTCGGGCAAACTCTGACTAGCTCCGTTCAGCGAGCCGGAGACGCGACACATTAAAGACGTTAAAGCATCGGCCGGCATGATGTTCTGCCCACGCGCGGGGCACGCCGCGCATGGCTGGGGCGCGTTTTTCTGATTCCTGAACACGTCTGTAATACAGTTGGCCTGCCAACCTCAAGCCCGCACAGCCACGCAGCCATGGGAAAAGGTCCTGGCGCGGCAGGGCGGCAGACCTGGAAAGCACCGTTGGCGCCTGGCTGGGGCGGTATGCTGCTTTTGCCAAGCCCCCTTGAAGGCGCTTGCCCCCACCCCAGCCCCAAAGCGCTGTGCAGGCGGTGGGAAAGGCGGCTAAGCCCTTCCACCATGGCCTTTTTCAATCAAGAGGTAACGCTGCCATGGCAGCGCGCCAAGGGGGAATAATGCACCAAGCCAGATGCGCAGCATGGGCCATGGCGCGCTTGGGTGTGGCATGGAGGCCATGTTGCAGGCATGATGGCAGGCAATGGTTGATTATGGGGCTGGGCGCGCGCTTGAACTGGCGCTTGGCACCTTAAACTTTAGGCAGTGAGCGGTGGCTCGTTTTGTTTTTATAGGTCAGGGCGCAAAGGCGCCCTTTTAAAACCTATGGTTCAAAGCCTTGGCCGGGAGTCGGGCCGCAGCCAAGGCCATGGCGGAAAAAACGTGGCAGACGAGAGACAGGGGCAATACTGGTGGGGGGAATTTCAATGCGTGACAGTGGCCTGATGGATGTCAACCTGGATGCCTTCACGCGCAATTACGCACAGCTGTGTGCTATGGCCCCAGGCGTGCGCCTGGCCCCTGTGCTGAAGGCGGACGCCTATGGCCTTGGCATGATGGAGACAGGCCGTGCCCTTGGCGCCATGGCTGATGATTTCTTCGTGGCGTGGCCTGGGGAAGGGGCAGCGTTGCGCAGCGTGCTACCCAAAGCGCGCATTTTTATCCTCCATGGGTGCCACCCTGGGCAGGAGGGCATCTGTGCCCAGCATAACTTAGTGCCTGTCCACAACACGCTTGAACAAGCCAGGCGCTGGGCGGCGATCTGCCCAGACCGCCCTTGCGCGCTGCATGTGGACACGGGCATGTCGCGCCTGGGGCTGGAGCAGGCCGAGCTTGAGCGGGAGCACGCCATGCTGGCGGGCCTGAAGCTTGAACTGGTGATGAGCCACCTGGCCTGCGCTGACGACCCTCAAAGCCCCCACAACGCCCACCAGAGGGAGCGCTTCCTGGCGGCCACAAAGCTGTTCCCCGGCGTGCCGCGCTCGCTCAGCGCCAGCGGGGGGCTTTTCCTAGGGCCTGATTACCATTTTGAGATGGTGCGCCCCGGCATTGCGCTGAGTGGCCATTCACCAGGCCACCACCCCCAAAGCGCTGCGCTGGAAACAGCCGTGCGGGTGGAGGTGCCCGTTCTCTGTGTGCACGACGTGGCCCCCGGCACAGGGGTGGGGTACGGGCTTTCATGGAGCGCCCAGCGCCCCACCAGGCTGGCCACGGTGGGCATTGGCTATGCTGATGGCTTCCTGCGCGCCCTCTCCCCAGGGGGTGGGAAAGCTGGTGCTAGCCTGTGGCTGGGGAAGCAACGTTTGCCTGTAGTGGGCAAGGTTTCCATGGACAGCATCATCGTTGACGCCACAGCCCTGCCAGAGGGCGCTTTGGCACCAGGGCAGATGCTGACGCTGGTTGGTCCGCAGCAAAGCGCTGACGAACTGGCCGCCTTGGCTGGCACCATCGGCTATGAGGTGCTCCTGGCGTTGGGCACGCACTTGCGCAGGCGCTATTGGCAGGCAGGGGCGCTGATGGGTGAGACCCCCTCAGCAGCGCAGACGCTGGCTGCCGTGCGCCAGGACGTTGGGGCCACGCACAGTGCCTGAGGCCCCTGGTTGATGGTTGAGCTGACCCCCCTCCAGCAAGATCTGCCGTCACCTGATGCACTTTGCAGCCAGCCTGGGCCAAGCCCACGCCACCCCAAAGGGTTGTGGTACTTGGTGGCCACAGAAGGCGCGCTGGCTTTTGCCACATTTGGCTTGACGTCACTTTTCGTCACGTGCTTGCGTTCGCACGTCCTGTTGCCGTCCGTGGCAGGCCAGGTGTGGGGGCTTGGGGCGTTTCAGGACAGTGCAAGCGCCCTTTACGGCGTTACCCAGGGCCACACTTCAGCAGCCTTCAAGGCCATGGCTGGCGCGTTGACCGCGCTGTTCATGGCAGCCCTTTACGCCATGCCCTTGTTGGGAAGCCCCCTTGTGGACCGCAGCCCCCATGTCGCCTGGCCAGTCCTGGGGGGGTGCGCGCTGCTGGCGCTTGGCTACGGCTTGCTGGCCTGGCCAGCCGCTTTTCTGGTGGGGCTGGCGCTCCTCCTTTTGGGGACGGCCTGCGTTGGCGTGCTGAAAATGCAGGTGGGCGCCCTTTACGCCCAGCTGAACGATGCCATGCGCGCTGAAGCCTACCAGTATTATTCCCTTGGCGTGCAGGTGGCGGGCATCGCAGCGCCCATCCTGGCTGGTTGCTTGGCTGACATCGCCTGGGGGCTGGCGTTCCTTTGCTCCAGCTTGTTCACCCTTGTGGCCATGGGCCTTTACGCGCTGGGCTTGAGGACGCTTGCCCCCCACCTGGTCGCCCAAAGCGCCCAGCCTTGCACTGCCACCACCCAAACAGAAGCCCAGCTTCAAACCCCTGGCACCGCAGGGGGGGAAAGCATCCCTACCACACCCAGGGGGAAGTCCTGGTTCAAGGCGTGGCCTAGGCTTAACAGGAACGTCCTGCTGTTGCTGGCACTAGTGCCTGTGCTGGCGCTGAGCGCCATCCCCAATGAGGAGATTTTTGACGGCTACCTTCTGTGGGGCCAGGAACGCTACAGCCTGACCCTGCTGGGGTGGCACCTGCCTGTCAGCACGCTTTTAGCGCTTGATGGCGCCATAAGCACGGCCACAGGTTTTCTGGTTATTGTGGGGTGCCGCCGTTGGGAGCGTTGGTCAGGAGCTGCGCCAACCAACCGCGCCCAGCTTGTGGCTGGCGCCCTGCTGGCGGCGCTGGGGTCTTTGTGCCTGGCGGCAGGTTCCTGGTTGCAGCCAGCGCCACACCCCGTCAGCCTGTGGTGGGGGGTGGGGTTCCACAGCTTCAACGATATTGGCTTCGCGTTGATTTACGGCGCTGGCATGGCGCTGTTTTCCCGCCTGGCCCCCAAGGGCTGGGGCACGACGATGATTTCCCTTTTCACTATGCATGTCTCCCTCTCCAGCTTGGCTATCGGGCGCCTTTCAGGGCTTGTGGGTGTGCTGGGGGATGGGCCTTTTTGGTGCCTGCACGCGGCAGCCCCCGCGGCAGCGGCAGGTCTGTTCCTACTTATGCTGCCTTCTGGGCGCCAGCCAGCGCCTGCTGGGGGGATTCAGGGCCAGCGGTGAGGGTGAAATTTTCTGCTAGGCCTTTCTGGTGGATCATTTTCAGCACTTGGCGCGCGATGATAGGGTAACGCATGACCAGAATGCGGAACAAAGGCCCCGGTATGGCCAGCAAATGCGCGAACTGTGATGAACGCACGGTAGCACTCATCGGTTCCCCCTCCAGCAGGCTGCACGCGCCAACGAGGTCGCCTGCCTGGTAGGAGAAACGCTTGCCGTCAAGCTCCCCCTCCACCGTGCCGCTGACGAGCGCATAGACCGTGTGCACCTTCTGCTTGGCGCGGAACAGGTGCTCCCCAGGGGAGAGGAAGCAGATGGAGACCCTGTGGGCCATTTCCTGGATGGCGCTGTCAGGAATGCCGTTAAAAGCCAGGAAGGTGCGCAGGCGCTGTTCAATCCCGCTGCGCAGGTTGAAGCGCAACGGCTCCGCCAAGCGGTGGCGCATGGTTTCGATCCAACGCCGCAGCTCCCTGTGAAGCTCGGCTGAGATGAGGTTCTCCCGCTCCAGGAGGGCGTATTCCTCCTCCTCCTGGTGGAGGGCGATTTGGCGCAGGATGCGGCTTTCAAGCGCGTCAGCGTAGCCTGCGTAATGGAAGCGCAGCACCTGGAGGGCATCGTCAATCAGTCGCCGCTGCCTGTGGAGGAGCTCAAACACGATTTCCGTCATGCGCTTGCCCAGCGTTGGCTCCATGCGCTGGCGCACGAACCGCATAAGCGATGTGGAGACAAGGTGGGTGATGATGAGCATCTCAAAGCGCTCCATCATGCAGAACATCAAGGGCCGGTCGATATTGAACTGCTCATGCAGCGCTACAGCTAGGCGGAAGCGCAGCGTGGGGCGCAGGCGCTTTTTGCGGGCCTTGGCATAGCCATGGCGCCCCTCCAGACGGGCACCGTCCACCATGGCTTCAGCTGTGCGCAAAAGCACTTCCATCACACGGCGGCTGGAGAGGCCGTGCACCTTGAAGAGGTCAAGCAGGAGGGAGCGTTCCTGGTTGGCGATGGTGATGAGCGCCACTGTCACGCGGTTGCGTTCAGTCAAGGCGGCCTCAAAGCGGTTGGCTGCGCGTTCACGCGCAATGCGGCGCTCAATCTGGCCTACCACCCCCGCCCTTGTACGGGCGGAGAAGCCGAGCTCGTCTGAAAGGGCGCTGACCTTCACCGCCACTGTGCCAAGGCCAATGGCGATGATTTGGTTGCGCATGGCTTCATCAATGGGGGAGAGCTTGTCAAGCTTCAGCCATATGACCAGCGTGCGCAGCGTTGTGCCGTTGACCAGAAGGGTCACGAGGACGAACCCCGTAGCGATGATGCCGATGAAATGGGCAACGTCGCCATCCACATGGGGGTTTTCCGTCACCGCCAGCGCCAGCGCCAGCGTGATGGCGCCGCGCAGCCCGCCCCAGACCATGGTCACGCGGAACCGCCCCGGTACAGGGGGGGTCAGGCGCGCTGCGCTCAGCAGCGGCAGGAAGCCGAACACCACCAGGGCGCGCGCTGCCAACCCAGCGCCAGAGGCGATGAGGATAAGCACAACGTCCCAGCGCGTCATGCCCATCAGCAGGCGCGGCACCATCAGGGCTGCGAGGATGAACACCAGGCTGCCAGCCCAGAACACCATTTGGTGCCACATCTGGTGCAGGAAGCGCCACACCTGCGGCCTGAAGGTGGAGGAGCCATAGGCGGAGACCGTCAGCCCTGCTGCTGCGGTCGCCACAACGCCTGAAAACCCGAAGACCTCATCACACAGGATATAGACACAGTAAGGCAGAACAACGGTGAGGCTTATCTGCGCTGCTGGGAACCCACCCAGGGCGGAGGCCATCCATAAGAACAGGCGCGCTGCTGAGAAACCAACGATCATGGCGCCGGCGAACTCTTCAGCGAAGTCCAGGACGGCATCGCCAAGCTGCACTTGGTGGTGGGCGGTGATGGCGGCCAGAAGGATGGTGAAAATGGCGATGGCGGCCGCGTCATTAAGGAGCGCCTCCCCCTCCACTAAGCGGGAGAGGCGTGAGGCAGCCCCGATCTCACGGAATATTCCCGCCACCGCTGAAGGGTCTGTCGTGGCTACGATCGCCCCCAGCAAAAGGCACACAGCCAAGGGCTGGCCTGCGCAGGGGTAAAGCGCCAGCCCAATGGTGGCGGTGGAGACCACAACAGCCACGATGGCCAGCCCCAAGACAGTGCCCGTCTCATGGGCAAGGCTGCGGACATCAATGTCCAGCGCGCCCTGGAACACCAGCAGCGGCAGGAAAATGAACAGGAACCCTTCGCTGTTGATGGGAAAGGACATCAGCGCTTCAGCGGGCCCTTCAAACAGGTCCAGCCCCAGCGATGAGGTGACGGCGGCCGCAGCCGACCCCAGGCCGATGCCCAAAAGCGCGATGAGGACGGTGTCAGGGATGCGGATTTTGCGTGCCAGGGGCTGCACCATGCTGACCAGAAGCAGCAGGAAGGCCAGTGTCAGCAAAATGGCTGCAAGCTCTGTTTCCATCAGGTGGGTGCGGTGCCTTTCCCCGGCTTGTGTTCCGTGGTGGGTGTTCTGCGCAAGCCACCCCCAGCGGCTGGTGGCCTTGTGCGCGCCTTGACCAGCTGGTGGCAAGGTGGCGTTAAAAAAGGGCAGAATTCAAGCGCCCCCACGCTTTTACCTTTACCACCTCCCAGCGCTAATCCCCACCCCATGGTTTTTGCCGCAGCGCCGTGCGTGGTGGGGGCGCCTTCAAGCCCTGACTGCAGGGCGGAGGGGAGTGTGAGAGCGCCTAGGGCGTAGCTGGAGCAGGCATTGTAATGAGGTGCCCAGCCAAAGCCCTCACGTTCAGCCAGCCTTTAGAAAAGCTGTGATGAGGTAGAGTTGTGTTGTTCCCATCCCCTACCCAATCTTTCCGTAGGACTTGCCGCAAGGCCAAGCGTCAGGGACCTGTGGTGTGCGTGCGGCGTGCGGGGAAGGTTTGTGAAGCGTTCTGGTGGAAGCGTTCCAGAAGCAAAGGGGCTTGCTCACGCCTTCATGGCGTGAACCTGATGGTCCCTGGGGCAGCTAAGCAGCTTGCTGAAACCTGGTTGCTAAAAACTTGACAGGGCTTTTTATATCCATAATTCCAGACACATGGATATGGAAAACGCTCTTCAAGCGCTGAAAGCACTTTCACAACGCACGCGCATGACTATCTTCCGCCTGCTGGTGGCGCATGAACCAACTGGCCTGCCCGTTGGGGTCCTTGCAGAGCAACTGCGCCAGCCCCAGAACACCATTTCCACCCATCTGGCCATTCTGGCCCGTGCAGGCCTGGTGGCTGCCCAGCGCCAAGGGCGGCTGCGCTTTTACCGCGCCTGCCTACCCAAGCTGCAGGCGTTAACGGGCTTCATGCTGGAAGAATGCTGCACGCAGCACCCAGGGCAGTGCAGCGCCAGCGCCACGCTGGCCACACACCCCTGCGCCCCCCCTCCCTCTACCTGTTGAAGCGAAAGGCTACCTAATGCTGGCGCTGGTACTGTTCATCATCACCTTAGCACTGGTCATCACGCAGCCCCGTGGGCTTGGCATTGGCTGGAGCGCCCTTGGGGGCGCTGTGGCAGCGCTTCTCTGCGGGGTCATCACCCTGCAGGACATTCCTGTGGTGTGGCACATCGTCTGGGACGCCACGTTCACTTTCGTGGCTTTGATTATTATTTCGCTTATTTTGGATGAGGCTGGGTTTTTCCAGTGGTGCGCCCTTCATGTGGCGCGCTGGGGGCGTGGCCGTGGGGCGTTGCTCTTCCCCCTGGTGGTGCTGATGGGGGCAGCCATGGCTGCCCTGTTCGCTAATGACGGTGCGGCCCTCCTCCTCACCCCCATTGTGATGGCCCTTTCAGAACGCTTGCGCCTGCAGCGGGCGGCGGCTTTGGCCTTCATCATGGCAACGGGTTTCGTGGCGGACACCACCAGCCTGCCCCTTGTGATCTCCAACCTGGTCAACATCGTCAGCGCTGGCTTTTTCAACGTGCCTTTTGGGGCTTACGCCGCCGCCATGGTTCCTGTGGACATGGTGGCCCTGGGCGCCACCATGGGGGTTTTATGGCTGTGCTGGCGTAAGCATATTCCAGCCACCTACCGCTTGGCGCACTTGCCATCCCCCGCAAGCGCCATGCGTGATGAGGGGGTGTTCAAAGCGGCTTTCCCCCTGCTGGGGCTTGTTTTGACGGCCTATTTCATCACAGCGCCTTTCCATGTGCCTGTCTGCGTGGTGAGCGGCCTAGCGGCCCTCGCCCTGACCCTGGTGGCGTGGCGCGGCGGCAAAGTGCCTGTCAGGCTCCTCCTGGCCAAGGCGCCTTGGCAGATCGTGCTGTTCTCGCTGGGGATGTACCTGGTGGTTTATGGCTTGCGCAACGCCGGGCTGACGGGGGAACTGGCTACCCTCCTGGCATGGCTGGGGCAGCATGGGGCTTTGGCTGCCACCATGGGGACGGGTTTCCTGGCCGCTGTGATGTCATCGCTGATGAACAATATGCCAAGCACCCTGGTGGGGGCGCTTGCTATTCAGCAAACGCCAGGGCTGAGCGCGCCTGTGCATGACATGATGGTTTACGCCAATGTTATTGGCTGCGACCTGGGGCCTAAATTCACCCCTGTGGGCAGTTTGGCGACATTGCTGTGGCTTCATGTGCTGGCCAGCCGTGATGTGCGCATCAGCTGGTGGGATTACATGAAGGCGGGCTTTGTGATGACGCCGCCCGTTTTGGCAGCGGCCCTTCTGGCATTGCGCTGGTGGGTCCCCTTGGTGCGCTGAACGCTCCAACAGCTGGCCAGCCTGGAGGGGCCTGTCTTGAACTCCTAAGCCGGTGCTACACGCTGTTTGGCCTGCGGGCTACGACAGGTGCGCACCGGCATCTCTTGAAGGGTCCTAGGCGAAGTTTTTACTACACTTAGGCTTACGCCCTGCGTTGCGACAAACTCCGCTTCTACGCCTCAAGAGGCTAAGGTTCCTTCGCTCTACGGCTGGTTAGTCTAAGGGGGTTCGCTCTTGGCGCCTGGCAGCGGAAAAGCTTTCTATGCTCCAGCTTTGCTGTTCGCTTCGACGTTTTCCGCTTTCACAGGCCTGCGGCCTTAGACGGCGCCGCCCCTCAAGCCAGGGGGCCTTCGAGGCCTTCCTGCTTGAGGACCGCCTTCACCGCTGGCAAAGCGTCAATTTTGTCCAGCAGGTTGGCGATGGCCTGATGGGTGCGGGGGGGCTTGGGCAGCTCACGCGCCCAGCGGCACACCATGGCCAGGTAGATGTCCGGCGCTGAAATCGCGTCCCCCAGCATGTAAGGACCATGGTCCTTCAAATGCTCGCCAATCACGTTGAAGTAGTTCTCCACCCGCGCTGTGGCCCCAGCGGAGGCCGCCTTCTGGGCTGCCAGCTGCTCTGGCTCCGTGCCGGGGATGAGGCGCTCAGGGCGTTTGGCGATCATCAAGTCCGCTTGAACGGAGTTGGTCAGGAACACCAGCCACTGGTCCCAATAAGCGTACTGGGTCTCGTTGCTGGTGGGGGGGATGAGGTTCATGCTGGGGCATGAGCGGGCCAGCGTCATAGTGATGGCAGCTGATTCAACCATGGGGTCGCCATTAGGCAGCACCAAAACAGGTACGCGCCCCAAAGGGTTGAGCTTGAGGAAGTCAGGCTTCTTCTGGTCGCCTTCGCGCAGGTTGATGAGCGTGAGCTGGTAGGCTGCGCCGTTCATCTCGTAGTTCATCTCCAGAAGGATGTGGGGGGCGAGGCCCGCCGTGCCTGGCGCTGTGATGAGGTGATATTCTTTGGAAGAGCCGGGCTGGTTGGCCATGACGTGTCCTCTGGATGGTGGTGTGTGGGAAGGCATGCGCGCCCTGCTGGGGCCAGGGCATGGCTACACTGGTCTTTCAAAGGGAGGATAGTTCAAGCGGCCCATCCCTGGAAAGCGGTTTTGGCGCGGTTGGGGGCGCAGTTTCATGTTGGGCATGAACAGTTGGTAAGCTTGGGCGTTGGCTGCGGGGGCTGACTTGTGCCCTACACATAAGCACCGCTCAGCGGTAAACCTGAATGGTGGAGAGCCGCGACTGCGGCAGCACCTTGATGGTGATGAAAAAGCGCGCCCCCGTTACAGGGTTGGTCATGGCCAGGCTGACGGGATGGTTGAGCGAAAGGTCGTCTTGGAGCGCCGTGGTAGCGTAGGAGAGCGCAGGCACTTTCACCGTCAGCGGCGCAGCGTGGTGGCTGCCTGAATGGGGCAGCGTCACCGCTGTGCCTGTGCCATAGGGCCTGTAAGCGATGGCGGCAGCGTCAATGCGCACGATGTCGCCATCCTGGTAAGGGGTTGCCGCGTTGCCTGACGCCACAAGGTGGTTGCCCCGCATGACGTAAAGCGGCGTGACATCCACCCTGAACCCCCGCAGGAGGGTGTCGTCCAATGTGGCCATGTCAGGCAGCTTCGGCCCTGTTGAGGTGGCAATGAGGGTGTCTTCGAAAGGCTGCACCTTTTTAGCGCCGTAACCAGCCAGGGGCCCGAAGACCAGCCCACGCGATGGTGAAGCCACCTGGGCGACCTGCCCAGGGCCCGCCCGTTTGGCTTCTCGCCAGGAGACAACGATGGGCGTGCTGGCGTCCAGCCCAACGAAATAGCCCGTCAAGGGGGTGCGGGCCATCATGTCCTCCCGCTTGCCGTTTTTATGCACCAGCGTCACCGTCACCTGGAAGGGCAGGTTGGTAATGCGCGTGAAAACACGTGGCGCGTCTGGCCCCTGGGGCTGGGGTGGGGCGGCCTTGGGGGCATCTGGCAGGGTGACGCCAGGGGGAAGTTTGGGCGCCACCTTGGCAGGCTTGGGCGCTGGCATGACGTCTGGCGGCAGGTCGGCCTTGGGGCTTGTCAGGGGGTTGAAAGCCTCCCGCGCGGTAGCAGGCACCACTTCCATTGCACCTAGCGCGCCCAGCCACAACGTCAGGGCCAGGCAGCGTCTCCAGTATGTGCTGGGCATGGCGGACGCGACAAGGGGTTTGTTGGCGGTCACCTGCACATTCTCCTGCCTTTTGGGCCTGCGCCGGCTTGGGCGTCCCACCCGCCCTTGCTGTTGAGGGGACCTGGGGCCGCCCCTTTGAATTGGAAAGCGCGGGCATCATTCAACCTGTCAAGCAGCTTACAGCAGCTTGCCCCAGGCCGCCACGTTGCTGTTGAATGCCCTGTCACCATCCCCAAGGCGCTGGGCGTAGCTTTGCCTGGTCCGGCTTTGACAAGCTTTGCTTGAGGGGACTTGAACTTGAATCTGCCTAAACTGAAAGTGAACCATGCCATGCCCAACCGGTCCCCACTCCAGCCCTTTTCTGATGAACTGGCCTTGAACGCCGCAAACTCCAGGGGGCAGAACCATTATGTGAACAGTGCAGCCAACGTGCTTTCAGACGTCACTTACGTGGCGTTGGCTGTAGCGCTGTGTCTGCCGCTTTACGTGCTTTACCTTTTTGCCAACCTCAGCAACCCGCTTTTCTGACCCCCAGGGCAGCGCTGCCAAAGCGCCGCCCTTCACAAGCCTGGAAGGCTGAGCTCAGAAAACGGAACTGATGGCCATTTGGGGCTGAAGCGAGGCTGAGCTGTTGTGCCCCATAACAGGCACGATCACCCCAGCCACAACACCCCAGTTCGGGTCCCAGTTATATTCCAGTTCCGGCCCCACATTCAGCGTGCCGTTCCAGCCAGAGCGGCTTTCCAGGCGCTGGTTGCCGCGCCTGCCCCGCAACACAGCCCCAGCTCCCCATGTGTGGTAGAAATCAAGCGCGAACACCCATTTTTTGGTGATGCCCCACTCGCTGCCCATGCCTTCATTACCGTACCAACCTGGGTGAGCGTGGCCTAGGTAGCCAGGGCTGGTGCCGTAGGCCGTCATGCCTTTAAGACGCGCGCTGGTCAGGGGTTGGTAAGCCTGCGCCCAGAAATGAAATCGCACCGTTTGGCTGAAAAAGGGGAACACCAATTCCCCCTGGAGCGCGTAATGCAGGAACCAGCTACCCGTCCCTAGGCCGTCAGCAGGGTTGCTGAGATTCTTGTAAGGCCCTGTTGGCACGGTGGTGCCGATGTAAGCCGTTAGCGAAGGGGTGTAATGGGGGGTGAGGCGGTATTCCAAATCTATGGGCAAATCGTTGAAAACAAAGGAGGAGCTTTTCTGGTGGTTGCCCCAGCTGCGTGACCATGTGGGATAGACACCCACCGTCAGGCGGTCGGTCACGGCGTACTGCATGAACCAAAACTGCGTGAAGCTGGCCTGGCCAGGGCTGCGCACATGGTCGCCCCGCGCGTTGAAAGCGCCATTGGGCACGTAGAACTCATTGTAAGGCTCAATCACGATCTCCCCCTGTTCTGGCAAGGCTGGGAAGGGGGCAAAAAGCGTGCCTGTGTTCCATTGCTCAGGCGGGTGCTGGCCCTGCCCCAGGAAATGTTCCAAGCGCTGGAACCAGGTCTGCCCTTTGGAAGCGGGTTTGGGGGCGCCTGCTTCCAGCACGGGGGAGGTGGCGCGTGCTGAGGGAATGTGCCTGGGCTTTGGTGGGGGGGCCGTACGGGGCGCCCAATTTGACTGACGGGTGAAGTGGGCCGTCACCACAGGGCTGGTGGGTGTGTTGGAACGCTGGGTGCCAGGGGGCACAGCTGAGCTGGCGCTTGGCTCTGGCTGGGCGCTGGCTGGGCTGGGCGTTGCCCAGGCGCCAAGGGCTGCCAGCAGGGGCAGGCCTTTCCAGGAAAAGCTGTGCCTTAGGGGTGGTGGCGCAGCGCGCCCTGAAACATGCCTGAAACCCACTGTGGCCGTGCAGCCTCCGCGCTTTTGGGTTGGGGGTCTGAGGGAGGCCGGCATGTTGCCCAGTCATGGCAGCCCTGTTGCCAGTGTGTTAGCGCAGGGGGGGCTTCTTTGTGAATGGGCATTGGTTTTTTAAAATTCTTCTTAAGCGCCTTTAAATTCTCCCACTCCTGTGCTGAAACTCGGCTTGATTACCAACGCCACCCCTGTTTCGTCCCGCCAAGGACACACTGACCAAACCAGCCTGGAAATGCACCATGGCCCCGCCCCCCCCCTTCGCCATTCCTTTGAGACAAGCGGGCCTTGCTATTCTGGGCACGGTTTTCCTGGCCCATGCCAGCGCAGCCATGGCCGCAGCCCCTGGTGCGGGCGCCACCACCCAGGCTGCACCCACAGCGCCAGACCCCTTGGCTGATGAACGGCAGGACCAACAGCAGGCCCAACATATGGTGCGCCAAGCCGTTGCGGCTGAAAACAGGGCTGACGCTGCAGGGGAGGGCCCTGAGAGTCTCTCCCCAGATGCTGTGTCTGACAGCGATCAAGGCCTGTGGTCAGAGGCCGCCACAACGCCAGATGACACCCTGGGGGCTGACACCACGTCAACTGACGAAGGCGCAGATTCAGCGCAGACATTGGTCGGGCTTACCGGCAATGCCATCCAGCCCACCCTTGCTGATGAAGGCGCTGTGCCCACAGCAGCGCTGCCAGCAGCGCCTATAGGGGACCAGGGTGCTTCCACTGAGCCAGACACCACAGAAGCTGAGGCTGCAGGCGCTGATGTGGATGAAGACGGCACGCCAGCGCCAGCTTCCCCAGACACCTCTACAGCGCTGGGGCCCAAGGCCTCCTCACTGCCCCAGCAACCGGTGGAGACCCCCGCAACGGATGCTTCAGACAGCCCCGTGCCCCTCAACCAAATCACCCCGCCGCCTGAAGTCACCACACCAGCCCCCCAGCCTGGCCACAGCCAAGGCAGCGCAAGCTCAGGTCCGAACCAACCCAAGGCCAGAAACATGGCCAGCAGGAACGTGGCCAAAAGCCCGCGCTACGCGCCAGCACGCCCTAAGGCTAGGCATGGGGGCGACAACATGAACAGCGCTGCCCTTTCCATCATCAGCCTGGAACAGAACAGCACTGTGCCCATCCCACCTGACAAGCGCACAGTGGTGCAGAGCGCAGCCCATGACGGCCTTTCTGAAACGCGCAGGGAGAGGGAGCGTGAACGCCTGCGCCAGCGGGAGAGGGAGCAGCGCGAACGCGCCCACGGCCATGTTCAAATGCGCCGCCACGAACCTACCCTGCGCCCCTTGCCCGCAACGGCCCTGCACCCCACCCTGCCTGGATTGGATAGTCCAGCGCTGGCCACGCCTGGGGGGATTCGCAACACGCTGCCGCGCCTGCCAGGCACGGCCAATCCGCTTAACCGGGGCCTCAACCCCAGCCTGCAGCCCAGGGCGGGCCTTGGCGGGCGCAGCTTGCACCACCCCTGATTGGCCCCAGCTAGCGCCGCCCAAAGGTCAACGTTCAACCTATGCTCCACCAGGGTTCAGCAAAAGTCATTAAGCTGCCCAGGGGTTGCAACTTTGCCCCAATGCGCCAAACTCAACCTTATGGCGCCGTTGAGGCGCGCAACATGATGGCCAGCTCCCGTGAAGCTGGGCACCACGCCAAAACACCCCAACCCACCAGCCAAACTGCCTAAAGCGGCAGCGCGCAGGCTGGCCAACACCGGCACCAGCCGGGTGAGGACCCTTTATGGCAACGTTGTTCGACCCTGTGGAGATCGGCTCCATCTCCTGCCAGAACCGCATTTTCATGGCCCCCCTGACCAGGGCGCGCGGCACGCGCGATGGCCTCGCCACCCCCATTATGGTGGATTACTACGCCCAGCGCGCTAGCGCTGGGCTTATCATCTCTGAAGCCATCGCTGTGGACAGGCAGGGCTACGGCTGGCTCAACACCACAGGATTGTGGAACGAGCACCAGGTGGATTCCTGGAAGCCTGTCGTGAAGGCCGTCCATGACCGTGGTGGCAAGATCGTTGCCCAGCTTTGGCACATGGGGCGCATGGGCTACCACACCATTTCTGGCGAGCCGACCGTTTCCTGCTCCCCCACCACCCCGCCGGGCTTCGCCCATCAGGCTACTGGCAAAGTGCCTTACGACCAGGCCAAGGAACTGACGATTCCTGAAATCAAGGCCATCGTGAAGGATTTCGGCCTGGCCGCCCGCCACGCTATTGAAGCTGGCTTTGACGGCGTGCAGATCCATGGCGCCAACGGCTATTTGATTGACCAGTTCTTGCGTGATTCAACCAACCTCCGCAAGGATGAGTACGGCGGAAGCCCTGAAAACCGCATCCGCTTCCTGCGTGAGGTGACTGAATCCGTCATCGCCGCCATCGGCAAGGAGCGCACAGGCGTGCGCCTGTCGCCGAATGGGGAGATCCAGGGCTGCGTGGACAGCGACCCGGCCAAGGTCTTCATTCCAGCTGCAGCCATGCTTCAGGAACTTGGCGTGGCCTGGATTGGCCTGCGTGAGGCGCGCCCTGGCGACACGTTCGACATGGCCCCCCCCACTGACCAGCCTCCCCTTTCGCCTGAAATCCGCAAGGTCTTCCATGGCAAGCTGGTGCTCAACGGCGACTACACGCTGGAAGAGGCTGAAAAGGCCGTCCAGGGTGGCGCTGCAGACGCCATCTCCTGGGGGCGCTTGTGGATCACCAACCCGGATTTGGTGGCGCGCTTCAAAAACCACCTGAAGCTGGAAACAGCGCAGGAGCCCACCATCTGGTACGCTGCCTACACCACCGACAAAGCGCGTGGCTACACGGACTACCCCTTGGCTGACGGCAAACCAGCCCAGCCCCAGCCCTGACCAGGCGGGGGAGGGTCCGCGCAGGGCCCTCCCTTAGGGAAGCTTGAAGGTTAAAAGGGCCACCCTCGGCAAGGGGTGGCCTTTTTTGCGCGCGCTTTGGGTGTGTAACGCCCTCTGCTTGCGCCCACACCAGACCGGACCACCAAAGGAATGGAACAAAAAAGACCCTGAACCATGACGCCCATCCAGCTTTCCCTCCTGGCCTATGCCGCCACTGCGATGCTTCTTATCATGACGCCAGGATTAGACACGGTGATGACCGTGCGCGCCGCCACAAGCCAGGGGCACAGGGCTGGTTTCGGTGTGGTGGCTGGGGTGACTATAGGCTGCATCCTGTGGGGTTTGGCCGCTGCCTTGGGGGTAACGGCCCTTCTAACCACATCCAAGCTGGCGTTCATGGCGTTGAAGGTGGCGGGCGCCCTTTACCTGGGTTGGATGGGGTGCAACCTCATCCTGAAGCCACGTGACAACTTGCTGGCTGAAAAGGGCCCTCCACGCGGGGGCGGTTTCAAAGGGGGGTTCAGGAAAGGCCTCATGACCAACCTCCTCAACCCCAAGGTGGGGCTGTTCGTCATGACCTTCCTGCCGCAGTTCATCCCAGCTGGCGCTAACCCTTTGCGCCACACCCTCATCCTGGTGGCCATCCTTGCAACGCTGAGCTGCTTGTGGCTGTGCCTGCTTGTCAGCCTGTGCGTCCCACTGGGGCGGTTGATGGCCAAGCCCGCTGTCGTGCGCGTTTTCGACCGCTTGGCAGGCATTGTGTTCCTGGCATTCGGCTTCAAGCTGCTTGGCGCCCAAGCCCACTAAGGCTGGCCCAGCAAGCCCTGCCCAACAAAAAACCCTCCCAAGCCTAAAGGCAGGGAGGGCCTGGGAACAGCCATCAGGGCTGGCTTTTGAAAGCCGCCCTGGGCCTAGGCTCAGTTCAAGCCAGCGCTTTTCTGGGCAGGCTGGGCTGCTTCCATCTGGGCGGCTTCCTGGGCGTGGGCACGGAAATAGGTCCACTCATCCACCACCTGGCCGTCAGGCAGGTGGCACATGCCAACCGTTCCCTGCCCGCTCTGCACCATGACAACTTGACCGCCCTTTTTGCCGCAGAACACGCTGGCGGGGTTGGCCATGCCGGCAGGGGCGTTTTGCGTGGCAGCTGGGGTGGCCTGGCTTTGTGCCTGGTCGTTCGCGTTGTCGGAATGGCAGGCGGCCAGCCCCAGTGAAAGCAACGCTGCAGCGCTGCAGGCGGAGGTACGGGCCAGGATGGTGGTCAGGAAAGACTGTGCCATGGGTGGGGACCTGTCATCATAATGAGGGATAGGGAAGGGGAAGGTAGAACCAGGTTCTGCCTAAAAGCGCTTGGCAACGCTTAGCGTGGCGCAACGCCCCTAGGGTGCGGAGGCCTGCGTGACCTTTGCGCGAACCTGGTTGGAAAACCTTATCCCCTTTTTGCCAGCGTACAATGGCAAAACCATGGCCCCAGGGGCCTGGCGCCAAGGCCGTTTCAGGCTGGTTAGGCCGTTCCGCTTTGAATGGGAGGGGTTGAAGGCTGTGTTCAAGGCTGCCTTGCAGTGGGCGGGGCTTCACCCCTCTGGTGGCTTTGCCCTAAGTTGCGGCCCTTTTACCAAGCCCTGAACGCCAGGGCGCCGCACCATCCCCCTTGCGCCAGCAAGGTTGCCAGCCAGCATGGAAGGGACGCTTCATGGCCCAGAACCGCTCCAGCCTGCCCACCAGCCCCCCACCGCCCCAGCCAAACTCACCTGCAGCCACCCCTGACGCCAGCCATGAAACCACCATGGGCACCTTGCTAGCGCTGGGGGCGTTCGCTGCTTTCTCCATCAGTGATTTATATTCCAAGTTTCTAGCAGGGCACCTCAACGCGTTTGAGGTGGCCGCCTCAAGCGGGCTGTTTGGCTTGCCCCTGCTTTTCATCCTGAAAAAGCCCGGCCAAAGCTGGCGCGCCCTTTTCCCGGAGGGGCGGCAATGGCTTGTCTGGTGCCTGCGCGCGCTCGCCGTGTTCATCTCCACTGCACTCAGCGTGGAGGCCTTCATGCTGCTGCCCATGGCGGAGGCCATGGCGCTGATGTTCCTCTGCCCCTTCGCCACCAATGTCCTGGCCACCCTGTTCCTGCATGACCGCATCAAGCTGCGTTCATGGATGGCCACGCTGGTAGGGTTTGTGGGGGTGCTGATGATCCTGCGCCCTGGCGTGCGCGCCATTGGCCTGGGGGAGCTGTGCGCGCTCGCTGTGGCGTTTGTCTTAGCGTTGAATGTCGTGACCTTCAGGGCTGGCGGCGGCAAAGCTGAAAGCCCCCTGACCAAGTTCAGCGCCACGGTGTTCGGCCCGCTGGTTGGCAATGGGCTGCTCTGCCTGCCAGATTTCAAGCTGCCCCATGGCGCTGCTGTCTGGGGGGATTTGTTTGGCTACGGCTTTCTGATGGCTGTGGGGCAGCTTGGCATCATGGCGGCGTCACGCCTCATCCCCTCTAACCGGATATCGCTTGCACAGTACAGCCAAATGCTGTGGACGGTGGGGTTCAGCCTGTTCATTTTCCACGACCGCCTTGATAGCTGGACGGTGGCTGGCATTGTGGTGATTCTGCTTTCAGGCCTTCTGGAAGGGGTGGGGCGCAGGCGCCCACTGCCTGTGCTGCCGCCCGTGGCAACTGTGCCTGGCGCGCCAGCGCCAACCGTACTGGAGGAAGGCTGGGACCCATCCCCCACGCCAGAGGGGACCAACCAGGCAGACCTGACCCCACCCAACTAAAGAGGGCTGGCTGGGGTCAGAAATCCACGTCAGAAATCCACAATGGCCATGTGGTGACCTTGGTCGTCATCAGTGGGGATGATTTTTACCACCACCCCCTTGGCGCCGGCGGGGGGGCGGCTGTAGCCGCTGTCTGGCACCGCTATGGTGGGGTAGCCATGGGGATTGGCTAACAAACGGCGCCCGTCTGTCGCGATTTCCACCTGCACCGTTTCACCAAGATGGGGGAACGTGGCTGGGTCGCCCAGTATCATGGTGTGCACCATCAACACCTCCTATTGTTCAACCTTTACAGGCGTAGGCGCGGTTTCAGGCGGAAATGGGGCTGCTGCGCCATGCTTGCGCATGGCAGCGTTGCCTGCTCCACCAACCTTTGAGGCGCCTGGGGCTAAGCGTGCCATGCTTTGGCATGGTGGTGAAACCATTCCAGCACGGCCAAGGCCACATGGCGCCGTTGTAACGGGCCGGCAAGGTAGGGCTGGTTAGGCAGGCTAGGTTGGTGTTAGTCCTCGTCCACCCATCCTTTGGGGGTAAGGACAAGTGTTTCCTCACCTTCAAGGCCTTCCTTGGCCTGATCTTCGAAGTCTGGCCAGTTGTCGCGCACATTGGCGTCCTCCGCCCAGGCGGCCGGGTGCTTGACCTTGTAGTGGAAGCGCACTTGTGAAACCGTCAGCCCCATAAGGTCGCTTGGCTGCGTGAAGCTGTCGATGGTCACATCGTCAAACCGCCCAGCGCACAGTTGGTTGGGGTCGAAGAACTGCTTAGGGTTGGAAGGCACGAAATAGTGGTTGCCCAGGGCCGTCAGATCATACTGGGTGCCTTTTTCAACCTGGCCTGTTTTATTGTTGAGCTTTTCCGCTGGCTTACTGGTAAGCAGCCCAGCATTGACCAATGTGTCCGGGTCACGCTTCCAGCGTTCTTCAAAAACGGAAAAAGGCACCGTTTTGCCAGGCAAGCTGACGCAAAGCCCCGGCTGCTTGGCCAGCCACACCTTTAAAGCATGGGTGAAGTTGGCCTTGTCAGGTTTTTTAGCGTTGCACCCTGCAAGCCCCAGCGCCAAAGGCGCCATGAAGGCCGCCAAGGCAGCGTTGCGTAAAGCTGGTTTGAAGGGTCTGTGCCTGGTGGCCATAAGCGCGCCGTGCCTTTCACATGCTGTTGCCCGGCTGTTGCCCAGGCCCCGTGGGGCGGGCTGCAGCGTGCCGCATCATTGCGGGATGTGAACAATCCAGCTGCCAGAATGAATGGCCTTGCGCCACTCTGCCCTGTCATGTGTGCCAGGCAACCCTACCCAGCAGGAGCTTTGGCCTGTTCCAAAGGCTGGCCGCATATCAGTGCAACGAACAGCAACCAAGCCCCAAAGGGGTGGGGTGGTTAGTTGGCGCCTGGCGGCGTTTTCTGCCCACCATGACCCTGTGCGCCTGTGTTTTTGTGCATGAAGGGAATATGGCGCAAGCGCCACAGCAGGCGCGGCAACCCCAGGAGGGGGTGGTTGCGTTCAAAGTCGCTGGCGGGGATGACCTGCCCTGTATGGCGGTGGATCTTCCACAGGATGTAGTCAACGCCTCCCCTGAAGGTGAACAGGGCCTTCAGCAAACGGCTGCCGTTGAGGACCTTCCCAGCCCGCATGATATGGCCCCATTGCTCCAGCGCAGCCTGGCGCTGTTCTGGGGCGGGAGTGGAAAGTTTGCCTTCATGCAGCAGGCCCAAGGCCATCCAGGCCAGGAGGAGCATGTGCCCATAGCGCCCCACCTGCCCAGCCAGCAGGCTTGCGCTGCGGTCAGCCCCCTCCACGCGCAGTTCAGCTTTGTAGGTGTGGGCGTAAAGGTTACGCCAGAAAGCGGCCCAGTCCTGCGCGCTAAACCATTGCTGGGCCTGGCTTGGCGTTGGCAGGATGAAGGCCCACCAGGCCGCCGTCAGAACAGCCTCACATAGGAGGGAGGCCACGCTGGCCGCGGCGGTTTCGCTTGGTGCCCAGACCAGGCGGCAAGGCTGGCTGAAACGCGCCCAAAGCGTGGTGTCCAGCGATGAGGGGCGGCAGCGCGCCCTGAAGTCATCCACCGTGATGACGGCGACCTTGGCGCGCAGGGGCTGGGCTGCGGGGTTGCCGAAGGTGCGGGCCTCAAAGGCGCTGTGCGGCTCCTCCCAATAATAGACGTTAGGGGGGAGCACGCGGGCTGCTTTGCGCTCCAGCGCGCTGCCAAGGAGGCCGTCTGTGCTTTCCACCACAACATAGAAGTCAAGCACGCCTGAGGGGTCCAGGGCTGGATCCGCTGCTGCGCCGGCACTTGGCCCAGGGGCTTGTGGGCGCGCCAGCGAACCGTAAAACAGAACCCCCACAGGTGGCTTGGGGAAGACCTCCACAATGCCTTGGGCGAAGGCCTTCAGCGCTGGTGGAACAGGCTGGGTGATTTCACGGCTGATTTCCTCGTACAGGCCAGCGCCAGCTGCCACCTGCGCATCAAGCGAGGTGTTGAAAGGCTTGGTCTCAAAAGGGGGCTTTGTGCTGTGGTCAGGCATGAAGGAACCGGAAAACTGGGCCGCGCTCCAGCGTCACGCGCTGGTCGGGGGGGGTGGGGAACACTTCGCCATCCATGACGAAATCACTGTTGGTATGCATCTCAAGCGCTTGGTCTTCAATGCCGCTGACATAGTCGGCATGGGTGCGCAGCCATGCAGGTGCGCGCCCGCGCAACAGGTTGTAGAGCACAGCCCCCATGCGGGCCGGAAAAGCACTGACATTGAGGAAATGGAAGCCATGGCGCCCATCCTGGCCCTCGCGCCAAAAAGGCCAGATGCCGTAAGAGAGCTTCTCCAGCCCTGTGGCCAGGAACAGGAAGCTGTGGCCACGGCGCATGATGTCACGTTCCCTGGCTGCCCCCACCCCGCCCCCTTGCAGGGCTGGCCTGGTCCAGCGCAGGCTGTCGCCAGCCAGCCATTCTTGGCGGGAACGCTTGAAGAACAACCGCCCAATGCTGCTGGCCACCGTGAGGACAACAGCCAAGTCATGGGGGGCGTAGCGCAGCATAGTGGGGGAGTGGGCAATGCGGATGGCGCGCGCGTAGCCTGCGCAGCCACCGAACATGCCCAGCACGGCGTGGCGTTCAGGCGCGCCAGGCCAGGTAAGGCGTATGGGCGCGCGCAGGCGGTAAGGGCAGGGACCGCCGTCTAGCAAGCGGTTGAGGGCCGCCACCCCACGCAGGCCAAAGCCAACGTCCTGGGCAATAAGGTTGGTGTTGCCTGAAGCCAGCACGGCGATGGCTGGCAGTTGGTCATGGGGCCAAACCTGCGCCATAGCGGTGAGGCAACCGCTAATGGTGCCATCGCCACCATCAATCATAACGGTGTTGACGCCAGCCTCCTGCAAGGTGCGCATACGCGCCACCAGGGGCTTTTGGTCACGGGCTGAAAAGCAGAAACCGCCCAGGCGCTCTTGGGCGGCTTCCAGGAACTGGCCAGCCCCCTTCAAGTTCAGGCGGCTGTGGGGATTGTGGATGAGGGCTGCGCGCACCGTGTCTCCATTCAAGTAAGGTTCCAGCATGGCACGGTTTAATAAGAACAACAGGCAACGGTCCTATCTATGTTCACCGCTAGGCGCCCTCCCATAACATGGCTATGGTGCGCGAACCAGAAGGAACCCTGGAAGAATGAGCGCAATAGCCCCAAACACCCTCACAGCTGGCGCTGCAGCATGGCCCCTGCAGGATGATGAAAAAGGGCCGGCGCCTATGCCAGCGCCGGCCCTGCAGGCTGGCTGTGCTGTGCGCTTGGCCCACCTTTCAGACCCGCACTTGCCACCACCACCCATCCCCCTCTGGCGCTACGCCAATAAGCGCTTGTTGAGCCGCATTTTGTGGGAAAGCAAGCGCAAATGGCGTCACAGGCCAGAACAATGTGCCCGTGTGCTGGCGGATTTGAAATCATGCCATGACGATCCCCACTCCCCCCCCCTTGACGCCATCCTGTGCTGTGGTGACCTGACCAATTTCGGCACTAAGGAGGAATACGCCGCTGCTGCGGACTGGCTTGCTGGCTTGCCAGCGCCAGCCTTGGCCGTGGCTGGCAACCATGACGCCATGGTGGGGCGCAGCTGGCGCCAGCACCTGGCAGGTTGGGCGCCCTGGGGCGCTGACGGTGTGGGGCTGGCTGCGCCTGTGGTGCGCTTGGTGGGGCCTGTGGCGGTGGTTGCCGTCAATTCAGCCAGGCCAAGGCCGCCCTTCATTTCCAACGGTTTAGTTGACGCGCCCCAGCAGCGCAGGCTTGCCTCTATTCTGGACCGTTTGGGGGAACTGGGCTATTTTCGCCTGGTGATGCTGCACCACCCCCCCCAGCCCCTGCCAGCCGACAAGCGCCTGCAGGGGGCGTTGGGGTTCGCGCGCCTGCTGCACCAGCATGGCGCTGAAATGGTGCTATATGGCCACACGCACCGCTCGACCCTTCAACGCATCCCCGGCACCACTATCCCATGCCTTGGAGTGGCGTCCACATCGCTGCAGGCGCCGCGCGGGCGCGCTGGCGATGAGCGGGGCGCCGCCTGGAACGATATCACCATCATCCCCTTGCCAGCCAGCCAGCCCAGCGCGCCCCAAGGACCTGGTGCAGGGGGCGGGCGGCAATGGCAGGTGGCTGTGCACCTGCGCCGCCCACAGGGGGACCTTTTCCCCCATGAGGGTAGCATTCGGGGGGAAGCTGTCTTCACCACAGGCGCCCAAGGCACCTCGCATGGGGGTAGCGCAGGTGGGGGGGTAAAAATAAACACTTCCCAGCTGGGGTCCTTTCAAGGCAAAGCTGCCTGATGTTCCGCCGCCTGCCCACCCTGGACCGTTACCTGCTGCACCAAATGCTGCCACCGTTCTTCGTGGCGCTTGGCACCATGATGGTCGCCTTGCTGCTTGAACGCCTGCTGGTGCTGTTCAACCACCTGGCCAGTTCGGGCAGTTCGCTAGGAACGCTGCTGACGTTGCTTGCCGACCTCATGCCCCATTATATGGGCCTGGCCGTGCCAGCTGCGCTGTGCATCGGGGTGTTCATCACCATCCACCGCATGAGTGAGCATAACGAACTTGACGCACTGCGCGCAGGCCATGTCTCCCTTCTGCGCGTGACACTGCCTTTTGCGGCCTTTGGCGTGGTGCTGGGGCTGCTCAGCGTTATGCTTTACGGCTACCTGCAGCCACTGGCGCGCTATAACTACCGCCAGGGGTTCTACCTAGCGCGCCACACAGGCTGGGCGCCACACCTGCAGTCTGGTATGATGGCCGTCACCTCACGCACATCTGTGCTGACGGCGGACGAAGTGGGGCCGGGTGGGTCTGACCTCAAGCGCGTGTTCATCCGCGAAATCAAGAACGGTGAGCTTCACATCACCACAGCCCCCAGGGGCCTGCTGACCATCTCAGAGCAGAAACGCGCCACAGAGCTTGACCTCTGGGATGGCTACACCATGATGGCCAAGCACCCAGACGTGCCTGGCACGCCCGTCACCATGACGCATTTCGACCACATCACGCGCATTATTGAGCGCGGCCCCACAAGTTACAGCTACCGCCACCGTGGTCGTGACGAGCGTGAGCTGACGTTGCTGGAGCTTGTCAGCGCCTTGAATGCCGCCAAGGACATCAAAGGCGCTGACGGCGACAACATCACCCTGACCACACTGCGCGCCGAGTTCAACTTCCGCCTGGCGCGCGCTTTCATCATCCCCTTTCTGCCCTTGCTGACGGTGGCGCTGGCTGTGGGGCAGAAGCGCCGACGTGCCCTTGGCCAGCAGGTGGCGCTAGCGGTAGTGCTTGTTGGGTTCAATGAACTTCAGCTGTTCGGCAATGGCTTAGCCCAGGACGGCAATCTGCCTGTATGGTTGGCGCTGTGGGTGCCAGATGGCCTGTTCGCCGCTGGCTGCGTTGGCGTTCTGCTGTGGAAGGCTGAAACCTTCTCAAGGGGCGGGCGGCGCAAAGCCACCCCCGGGCCCGCCAAAGCCCTGCCAGCTGGGGGCGCGCAACCATGAGTGTGCGTTCATTCCTGGCCCGTTTCGCCGTTTTCGCTCCCAGCGAGCTCATGCGTGATGGCCTCGTGCCTTCACCCAGGGAATTGCTGCGCCCCAAGCCAACCTTGGCACGGGTGTTCCTCAAGCCCCTTTTGGCGCGCATCCTGATGTGCTCTGCCGTGCTGTGCGGCTTGATGGAGGTTCTGGGGCTGCTTGACGCCGTCCCCATGATCCTGCGCCGTCACCTGGGCATTCTGGGGCTGTTCCACTTCATGGGGCTGCACTTACCGGCCCTCTTCGTGGAGACGCTGCCTGTGGCTGTGCTTGTGGGCAGCCTGTTCACCCTTATGCACATGGCCCTCTCAAGCGAGCTGGCGGCGCTACGCGCCTCCGGCCTTTCCACATGGGGCATGTTCATGGAGATGCTGCCAGCCCCCCTCTTGCTGGGGGTGGTGGGAATCGGGGTTCAGTTCTGGGTGGTGCCGCCAGCTGAACAGGCCTTGAGCGCCTGGTGGAATGTCAGCGCTACGCGCGTTCATGACATGGCAAGCCAGCCCCCTGTTTGGTACCGGGAGCGTGGGCACATTGTGCACATCAGCCATGTTGGTGGCGGGGGTACCCATTTGGAGGGAGTGACGTTCTACCAGCGCCAGCTGGGGACGGGCATTTTGCAGGGGCTGCTTCATTTCCCAGCGCTGGACTATCAAAAAGGCCACTGGGTTGTGGGCCAGTCCGCACCAGGCGCAACGGGGCTTGCGGCCGCGCCCGCTTCGGAGACCGTCATCTCCCCCACCCGCGAGGACGGCCAGATTAACACTTTTTCAGGTGCACCCCCCCTCCACGCCATGCCAGAGCAGCTTAACACCATGGCCATGGCGCAACCGCTCTACACCCCAGGTGACCTCATCAGCGCTATGAGGGGGCGCCAGCCCTTCAGCCTGCCGCCGTCAAACTACAAGATGGCCCTGCTGCAGGCGCTAGTCCTGCCTGTGGAGCTGGTCGTTATGGTTCTCATCGCGCTGCCAGTCACTTACATTCCCCCCAGGGCTGGCACGCGCAACCCCTTGCCTGTTTATGTGCTTGGCGCGGGGCTAGGGATTGTTATTCTGCAGGGAATGATTTCTGCTTTGGGCAATGCGGGCTCGTTGCCTGCCTATGTGGCCGTTAGCGCAGGTTTGGTTGTGGCAGCCCTGTTCGGTATCACATGGATACTGCGTATGGAGGATAAGTGAGCGTGCTGAAGTTTCTCAAGAACACCCCCTTGATGCGGAAAGGCCGCAGCCACGACTTGGGCAAAATGAACCTGCCCCAGCTGTGGAAGGCCTACCTGACCTATCCCACCATCCTGCTTTACTTCTCCATCATCATCGCCTCTGCAGCGGCGACGTTCTGGTTCTGGACAAGCTTCTGGGCGGCCTTCCTGCCCATGGTGGCCGTCATTCTGGTGTTCCCGGTGGTGTGGTACGTCATCCACCGCTGGATCATGCATGGGCGCTGGTTTTACCGTAATCCGCTCACGGCCAAGATGTGGAAGCGCATCCACTGGGACCACCACCAGGACCCGCACAAGCTGGAGGTCTTGTTTGGCTCCCCCCTCCACACGGTGCCGACAGCGTCTTCCATCGCGCTGCCGCTAGGCTACCTCATGGGGGGATGGAGCGGCGCCTTCTCCGCGCTCGGCACCGCTGTTTCTATGGCGTGCATCTATGAGTTCTTCCATTGCTTGCAGCACCTGAACTACAAGCCGAAATGGGATTGGGTGGTTTACATCGTCCAGCTGCACATCCTCCACCATTTCCATGACGAGGACGGCAATTTCGGCATCACCAACTACTTGCTTGACCGCATGTTGGGCACGTTCTACCGCACAGCCAAGGATAGGCCGCGCAGCAAGTTCGTGTTCAACCTGGGCTATAACATGGAGGAAGCACAGCGCTACCCCTGGGTGATGCGCCACACAGGCGCGCCGCCGCGCCACAGGCCGGACCCGGCGCGCGTGCCCCACACGCCGCAGTTCCGCAACCCCCAAAGCCGCAAAGCGGCCAAGCTTGGCGTGGGCTGAAGGCACGCAACTGATGACCAGCTTCATGCCACATCACGGCACCACGCCCCAAGGACCTGCGCCCTTCAGCACGGTGATTCTGGCTGGATCGCGCCATGGCGCGGCGGAGCCCTTAGCGCGCTTTGGCCAAACTACACACAAGGCCCTTCTGCCTGTGGGGGGGGTGCCTATGCTGGAACGCGTTGTCAGCGCACTTGAAGCAGTGCCAGGGGCTGGCAAGCCCTTAGTTTCCATTGAGGACCCCTCCGCACTGGCCTTCCTGGAAGGGCGCGTCACCCCCGTTCAGGCCTGCCCAACCCCAGCTGAGAGCGCAGCGGTGGCTGTGCGCCTGGCAGGCACGCCCTGCCTGCTGACCACGGCTGACCATGCCCTGCTGCAGCCTGAATGGGTGGCGGGGTTCATTGCCAAAAGCCGCGCCACCGGCGCTGACATCACAGCAGCTGTGGCGCTCAGGGAAACTGTCACGCGGGACGTTCCTACCACCAAACGCACGTTCATCCGCCTTTCGGATGCGGCGTTCTCTGGTTGCAACCTGTTTTGGCTAGCCAACCAAAACGCCTTGAACGTGATTGATTTATGGGAGGTGCTGCAGAAAGACCGCAAGCACCCCTTGCGCATGGCCCAGCGCCTGGGTTGGGGGACGCTTGCGCGCGCCCTCACCCGCACATTGAGTGTGGAGGCGCTTGAAAACCGCATAGAGGCCCTGACAGGCGCCCATGCGCGCCTCATCATGATGGATGACGGGCGTGCCGCCGTTGACGTGGACAAGGTGACGGATTGGCACTTGGCTGAAAAGCTGCTGGCCACCCCTGAAAGCCGCACCCCCTGAACGTTGAGGCGCTGCATGCCCCCAGCGCCCTCAGCGTTGGAAGCGCCGCTTGAGCTTGCCCCATTTCTTCAGAAAAGCGGTGCGGGGGCTGCGGATGTCGCAGCGGACGTCAACCAGCGTTTTGGCCGCTCCAGAAGAATCCGTGACGGCGGCGATGGTGTGAAAACCGTCCCCCCATTCATCAGCTAGTGAAGGGGGGATGGGCACGTCATGGCGCCCCAGCACATGGGGCCGCCCCTCCAGCAGGCCGCCAAGGGTCAGGATGGCCATGCCGCCGCCATAACTCTGGGTGCAGTTTTGCACAGGCAAATGCACCACTGGGCTGCCTGAAACGCTTTGCCCCACCCATGCCGTGCCACCAGGGCGGGCCCCTGAACGGTCCACCAGCAAGGTGCCTTCATGGTGCCAAGGCCCCATCAGCCCCTCAGCCCAGGAAAGGCGCAGCTCGCTCTGGCGCGCTGGTTTGGGGGTGGGGGGAGTCCAGAACATCCACCAGCGCCCGCCAAGCTCAAGCAAGGTTGGGTCGATGGCAGGGTGGTCAAAACGGAAAGCTGGCTCCAGCACCCAATCATGGGGGAAGCTGCGGGCGCGGTAGAGCGAAAGCCTGCCTGATTTCCAAGCTTCAGGCAGCATGTAGATGCCCCCCTGCCATCGGTACAGAGCGGGGTAGGAGAGATGCCATGGCTTGTCGAGCACGCGCACGCGCTCAAGCAGCTTCCAGCTGGCAGTGTCATAGGTCAGGGCATCTATCACGCCACGGTCAGTGCGGTAATCGTAGTTTTCCGCCATGACGTGGATTTTACCGCCTTCCTCAAGGCCGAAAGGGTCCGCCAGGAAGTGGTCTGGCCCCGTATCAGGAAGGAGGGTGATGGCGTCCCCAGCGAATCCCTCAGGGCGCAGTGCGTGGCTGATGGGGGCATGGATGAGCGCGCACCGCCAATGGTGGACGGGCTTGGCAAATGGCAATGAGGAGATGGAAACCATGCTGGAAAACCCTGGTGGCGTTGGGGCCTGGCCTGGCGCTGCCCCAGCCAGGGCGCTCCGTTGTGGGGTGGGGCTTGCTTGAATGGCCCCCTAAAGACATTTGTGGCATTCATTACCATGATCGTGCCTTTGAAGGAAAACCGCCATGGCTGATGTCATCCCCGAAAACCACCTGCGCCTGGCACCACCAGGGGTGGAGGGGCGTTTCACAACCGCCCTGGCCCTGATGGGGCAGGCGGCAGAGCTGGCCATGGTCATGCGCCCAGCCCCAGGTGCCCCCCAAGCTGCCATGAAGGGGCAGCAGGATTACGTCACCGCTGCTGACAAGGCTGTTGAGAAACTGCTGCGGGAAGGGTTGCTAGCAGCCTTCCCTGGTGACGCCTTTTTGGGGGAGGAGACAGGCGGCGCCAGGCGCCCTGAAGGCTGGCGCTGGATCGCAGACCCCATTGACGGCACCTCCAACTATGCCCGTGGGCGCGACCGCTGGTGCGTTTCGCTTGGCTTGTTTTGGAACGACACCCCCATGATGGGCATCATCAGCGCGCCCACCACCTTGAAGACTTACGCCGCCATCAAAGGCTGCGGGGCATGGCGTAATGGCCAACCCATGAAGGCCGCCACCACGAAAAGCACCAGCCACGCCATGGTGGAGGTTGGCTGGTCACCTTGGGTGGAGAAGGGCTGGTACGAGGCCCGCATGGTTAATGTCCTTTCCACAGGTGCCATGCCGCGTACGCTTGGTTCAGGCGCGTTGGCGCTGGCTGACGTGGCCTGCGGGCGGCAGGATGGCTATTTGGAAAAGGTGATCCAGCTGTGGGACGTGGCCGCTGCACTGGTCCTGCTGGAGGAGGCAGGCGCCAGCGTTACGCCTTTCCTCCAGCAAGGGGGACTTGAGGGAGGGGCACAGATTTTCGCTGCCAGTCCGGCCTTGGCAGCCCCCCTCGCAGCGGCCCTTGGCCTGGTTGGGCAGACCACAACCCCTTAACGGTCCCACCAAGGACACACGCCAGCTAGCGCCCGCCAAAGCACTTGCCGTACTGCAGGCCTAGCCGTTCTTGCAAGCTGCCCCTGGACAGGGGGCGTGGGGGTTTATAAGGCTTTTCCAGCAGCGCCCGCCCGGCATTCGTGGCAGGATGGGCAAGGCTGGGGACTATGGAGGCGCTAAGAATGCGCCAGGGACCATTGCCATTCAGGCCATGCGCCAGCCTGCAGGGGCTGGCAAGGGCACTCGTCAAGGACAGGGACATGATGAACCGGTTGAAGAACACGTTACCCCATCAGGCCGCCCAGGCAGTGCGCCGCGGCATGTTGGCCACTGCTGCCGTGGTGGCTGGCATGGCCACGCTTGGTACAGCCCATGCTGACATGGCCTCGCGCGCACGCCACGACCAGTCCCTGGTCAACAAAGCGACCTTCCAGGTGCAGCAGCTGTTCTCAAACGTTACGGCCACGCCTGCGCAGATCGCCAGCCGCCGCAAAATCCTCCACAAAGCGCGCGCCGTGATGATCTGCCCTGACATCTTCAACATGTCCTTGGTATTCGGCGGTTCAGGCGGGCGCTGCATCCTGATGGCGCGCGGTGGCAAGGGCACATGGTCAGACCCTGCTTTCTACAACCTCAGCGCTGGTTCAGTGGGGCTGCAGATTGGCTACCAGAACAGCCGCCTGATGCTGTTCATCATGAATGAGAAGGCGCTGAACGCCATTCTGGACAAGCAGTTCGCTTTCAACGCCCACGCCGGGGTGACCTTCGCTGACATGGGCGGCCACGCCAACCAGGGCAGCACGGATGGCGGTGCTGCTGACATCTACGCCCTTCAACAAGCGGATGGACTTTATGTGGGCGCCTCCCTGGGGGGGTCTCAGCTTTCCCCCGATGACAAAGACGATGATGCCTATTACCACCGTACCGTCACCCCTGAGGACATATTGCTGAAAATGTCCGTCAACAACACGGCGGCTGACCCCCTGCGCCGCGCGGTAATGGAAGCGGCCGTGGTGCCCACGCGTGACCAAAGCTCTGTGGCCAGCGCCGTCAGTACCGCTGTGGATAAAGCCAAATCCAAAGCCACTACCACAGGCGTGCAGGTGAAAAACACCGTCACCAGTACGCCCTTGGCTGGCGATGCGTCCCAAAGCGCGCATAAGGCCAGTGCTGCGGCGCAACATGCTGTTGCCGCCGCCAAGACCACAGCCCGAAACACGGCAGCCAGTGCCAAGGCCACAGCCCATAAGGCGGCTGCTAGCGCTAAAGCCAGCGCAAGCAGCGTCAGGGGTGCTGTGAAAAACGCCATGACCAACCCTTGATAAGCTGAGCTTCCCTCAGCTCCTGCGCTGGGAGCCCTAGCTAACAGAAAGCCCCTTTCCATTTGGAGAGGGGCTTTCGCTTTCTTGTATCGTGGGGCCCTCACCTGGCTCTGTCGGGGCCAGGGAAGGATGGAGGATGCCTGTCCAGCCTCAAGGGGCCGCAGGACCAGTACTAGGCGCTGTGGTAGCGGGCTGGGGTGCAGTTTGAGGGGCTGTGGGCGCAGCTGCCTGGGGCGCCTGGCCTGAAGGGGTGGCTTGGGCGGGCGCCCTATCTGGGGTGGGGTTTTGGCTGCTATGCCAGTGCTGCACATTGTGGTTGTGGTCGCTTAAGGTGGTGGCGAAATTGTGCCCCCCCTGGCCACTGGCCACGAAATAAAGCCAATCCCCCTGGGCAGGGTGGGCCACGGCTTCCAACGCGGCGCGGCCAGGGGCGCTGATGGGCGATTCAGGAATGCCGTGGTTCAAATAAGTGTTGTGAGGGCCTGGCACTTTCAAATCAGCACGAGTTAGAGGGCGCGGCAATGTCCCTACACCACCGCTGAGGTCGTAGATCGTGCCTGGGTCTGTTTGAAGGGGCATGTCCAACTTCAACCTGTTGAGGAACACGCGCGCGATTTTAGGCCGTTCAGCAGGGGTGGCTGTCTCACGCTCCACCAGGGAGGCCAGCACCAGAAGCTGCTGGGGTGTGGTGACGAGCCCTGCAAGGGCCCCTTGGTCGCGGTTCTGCCATGTGGTGGCCAGGCGGCGCTTCATTTGGCGTTGCATCAAGTGCAGCAGGGCTGTGCGGTTCATGCCGCGTTCAAAACTGTAGGTCTGAGGTTGGACGCTACCTTCAGCTATAGTGGGGGGCAGGGTACCTGAAAGGGCGCTGTCATCCATCATAGCTGCCCTGATACGCCGTGACGTCCAACCTTCAGGGATGGTCAGCCTGTGCAGGATAGGCTTGCCGTGACGCAGGATGTCCAGCACTTTCTGGGCGCTGGCATGGGCAGGGAACAAATATTCCCCAGCGCGCAGCGGCCCCTGGCTGCGTGTGCGGGCCATCAGGAAGCGGAACACAGCATCATCAAAGCGCTTGGAGGACAGCACTCCCTGCTGTTCCAGGCTGCCAATCACCTGGTCGTAATTGCCTTTGGGCACCACCAGGGCGCGCGCCGCTGGCAGTGGCCCTGGGCGCAGGAAACTGTCCTGCACCAGCTGGTAACCCACCCCAAGGGCAATGGCGGCCAATGCCACCAGCCCCAAAAGGCTGACCACAATGGTTTTCAAGACCCGCACCCAACGGGAATGGCGTGGGAGCATGGCGGTGTTAGGGGGGGTTGAATCATCCTGCATCACGCCATGATAAGCCTGCCCACCCTCAGGGGAGAAGCCCCTAAGCGGATTTGCCACGCTGCGGCCATGGTTGCCCCAAGCCTACTACCCCCCACCAAAACGGGGCTTAAAAGGCCCCGCTACACGCCTGCCAGCCCTGGTTCAGGAAGCCTTCAGGAGGCTTTGACGCGGGCCTTGGTGGTTTCAGGCACTTTTTTCAACACCAGGCTGGCATTGGTGCCACCAAAGCCAAAGCTGTTGGAAAGGGCGACATCCACAGCGCGCTTCTGGGCTTTGTGGGGAACGCGGTCGATGATGGAGTCGCGTTCGGGGTCGTCAAGGTTGAGGGTAGGCGGAACCACGCCATCACGCATGGAGAGAAGGCAGAAGATCGCCTCCACCGCGCCAGCGGCGCCCAGCAGGTGCCCAATGGCCGATTTAGTGGAAGACATGGCGACATGCCCCCCTTCCTCGCCCAGCAGGCGCTCCATGGCGCCCAGCTCCAGTTCATCAGCCATGGTGGAGGTGCCATGAGCATTGACGTAGTCAATCTCCCCCGGCTTGACCCCAGCGTCATTGAGGGCAGACGTCATAGCCCTAAAGGCGCCTTCATGATTGGGGGCCGGCGCAGTGATGTGGTAGGCGTCACCAGAGAGGCCATAACCAGCGACTTCACCATAAATGTGGGCGCCACGCGCTTTGGCGTGCTCGTATTCCTCCAGCACCACAACGCCTGCACCTTCGCCCATCACGAAGCCGTCACGGGCTTTGTCCCAAGGGCGGGAGGCTTTCTCAGGTGTTTCGTTGTGGCTGGTGGAAAGGGCGCGCGCTGAGCAGAAACCAGCGATGCCCAGTTCGCAGATGGCGGCTTCAGCGCCACCAGCGACCATCACGTCAGCATCGCCGTGCTGAATGAGGCGGGAGGCATCGCCAATGGCGTGCACGCCTGTGGCGCACGCCGTCACAGCGGCATGGTTGGGCCCCTTGAAGCCATATTTGATGGAAAGGTGGCCAGAAGCCAAGTTGATGAGCGCTGAAGGGATGAAGAAGGGCGAAAGGCGTCGCGCCTTGCCAGCAGCCACCATGAGGGAAGCCTCATAGATGCTTTGCAGGCCGCCAATGCCAGAGCCAATCATGACCCCTGTGCGGCAGCGGTCCTCCTCCCCCTCTGGCTTCCAGCCTGAATCCTCCACCGCCTGGATGGCAGCGACAAGCCCCAAATGGATGAAGCGATCCATCTTGCGGATGTCCTTGGCAGGCAGCCAGTCCGTCAGCGTCAGGCCGCCTTCTTCAGTGGGGCCTTCAGGCACTTGTCCCGCCACCTGCGCTGGCAGGTTGGAGGCGTCAAAATGGGTGATGCGCCCTATGCCAGACTGCCCGTCAAGGAGGCGCTCCCAGGTCAGCTCCGCATTGGCGGCCAGGGGGCTGACCACACCAATGCCTGTGACGACAACGCGTTTCCTCGGATTGGTGGCCGGGGGGGTAGGGGCCGGGCTCATCGTCACATCCTTTCACAGCATGCTTGGGGCATCTGGCCAGGGCCATCCAGCCTGGCCCCCTGGCGCCCGAAGGCAGATGGGGCAACTGGCTGGGCCATGGCTGGGCGCCTAGCTCACGTACGCTTCAAGGCGCCTTCAAAATAGCGTGGGGCCGCAAGCACCAGCCAGCAGCCCCTGAGGTGGTTCAAAGCCTGCGCTCAGGCCTTGTAGTTCTTGATATAGTCAATGGCGTCCTGGACAGTGCCAATCTTCTCAGCAGCGTCTTCAGGGATCTCAACGGAAAAAGCTTCCTCGAAAGCCATAACCAGCTCAACGGTGTCGAGGCTGTCAGCGCCAAGGTCATCGATGAAGGAAGCTTCCGGTGTCACTTTGGAATCCTCAACACCGAGGTGCTCAACGACAATCTTTTTCACCTTGTCAGCAATTTCGTCGCTCATCAGTCCTCTATGTCCTTTCCGTCCGTCCGAAGACGCATGATTATCCATGCCAGGTTAGCTGTGCCCATCCAAAGGCGGGGCACGGTGGTACATGATTGCCAGCCCCTGCGGGCATGGCGGCAAACACAGCGCCGCTTAGCATGGTTTGCGCCAGGCGGCCAAGCTGTTTTGCGCCCCGGCTGCGCCCACCCAGCCCTTGCCAGCCAGCCTAGGCACCCCGCTAGCTGCGCTGAGGGGGTTGGCTGGCTGCTCTCCAGGCAGCTTTGGCCCTTAGCGGGCGTTCTGTCAAATCAGGCTGCTGGGGCCCTGGTTCTCCACCACAATACAATCATACGATCACAGCATCGCCATGCCGCCATTGACGTGCAGCGTGGTGCCCGTGACCCAGCCTGCCTCATCTGAAGCCAGGTAGAGGACAGCTGCTGCGATGTCGTCAACCTGGCCCATGCGCCCCAGAGGAATGCTGCCAAGCAGCTTGGCGCGAACGCTTTCAGGCAGGACCTCGGTCATGGCGGTCTGGATGAAGCCAGGCGCCACCACATTGACTGTCACGCCGCGCGGGGCTGCCTCCTGCGCCATGCTTTTGCTCATCCCCACGAGGCCCGCCTTGGCTGCAGCGTAGTTGGCCTGGCCGCCATTGCCCGTACTGCCCACGATGGAGGCGATGGAGATAATGCGCCCAGAGCGGCGGCGCAACATGCCTTTAAGCGCTGCACGCGCCAAACGGAAGGGACTTTCAAGGTCCACCTTGATGACATCCGCCCAATCGCTGTCCTTCATGCGCATGGCCAGACCATCACGGGTGAGGCCAGCATTGTTGACCAGGATGTCCAATGGGCGGCCTGAAGCTTTCTCAGCCTCCCCCACCAGGGCGTCTGCTTGGGCTGGGTCGGCCAGGTCGGCTGGCACACACCAGGCCTGGCCAGGGCGGGCAGCGTCCAGTTCCGCCTGGAGGCTGGCGAGCGCCTCAGCCCGGCGCCCGCTCAGCACCACGGCTGCTCCTTGGCGGTGCAGGGCGCGGGCAATGGCAGCGCCGATGCCGCCTGTAGCACCCGTGACCAGGGCCGTGCGGCCTTCCAGGCTGAAGAAGGGCTTGGCAGCAGGTGTTGGCGTGGTGGTTGGTGTCGTCATGGCATGTTCCTGGTGTGAAGGGTGTGACGTGAACAGGGTTGAGGGTATTTCAGGCCTGGGGCTTGGGCGGCCAAGTGAAGTCAGGTGAGGGTTTTCAGCATGGCTTCGATTTCAGCAGGGGTGCCTGCGCGGTCTGCCGCCATGCTGGGGGCGATGCGCCGCACCAGGCCTGAAAGCACCTTGCCCGCCCCCACCTCATGGTGGTGGGTGACGCCGGCTTTGGCCATGGCCTCCACGCTTTCGCGCCAGCGCACCTGCCCCGTGACCTGCCGCACAAGCAGGGGGCGCAGCTTGGCCGCCTGGCGCTCCGGACTGGCTGTGACGTTGGCGATAACGGGTGCCTGGGCATCCTGAAGCTTGGCGCTTTCGAGGGCCTTGGCCATCTCCTCAGCGGCTGGCGCCATGAGGGGGGAGTGGAACGGGGCGGAGACTGGCAGCTTCACGGCGCGCTTGACGCCCTTTTCCCCAGCCAGCGCCACGGCCCTGTCCACAGCTTCCATATGGCCTGAAATCACGATTTGGCCACCGCCATTGTCATTGGCAACAACCAGGCATGATGTGCAGCCATCTGGTTGCTTGGCGGCCTCGCTGCAGATTTCCGCTGCCAGTTCAGGGGTGACGCCCAGCAAGGCAGCCATGCCCCCCTGGCCTGCAGGGACGGCGCGCTGCATGGCTTCGCCGCGCAGGCGCAGCAGGCGGGCACCTATGGCCACGTCCATCACGCCAGAGGCGGCCAGGGCAGCGTACTCTCCCAAGGAATGGCCCGCCATGAAGGCTGCCTTCTGGTGCAAGTGGAAGCCCCCCTCCCCTTCCAAAGCTGCCACAGCGGCCATGGAAACGGCGAACAAGGCAGGCTGGGCGTTGCGCGTAGCTGTCAGCTCAGCCGCATCGCCTGAAAACATCAGTTTGGATAGGGATTGGCCCAGCGCTTCATCCACCGCCCCGAACACGTCGCGGGCAGCTGGGAAGGCATCGTGCAGCTCCTTGCCCATGCCGATGAACTGGCTGCCTTGGCCTGGGAAAACAAAGGCATGGTGGTGGGATGTGGTCATGAAAGTCTCCTTGCAGGCACCCAAACGCTTTGGGCGTGGTGAGGGGGTGGCTGGGCGCTTCCGGCGTCACAGTCCACAACGTTCAAGGCTTTAGCGCCCAATCAGGTGGCCACGCTGAAGGGCCTCAGCCATGTCGTCTGGGTCTTTGTCCTCCAGCCCCACAGTGCGGTCGAAAACGCTCATCGCCCTGTTGTCGAGGCGCAATTCGCCCAGTTCAGCCAGCAGGTCTGGGTTGAGGGTGGCGCGCAGCCCCGGGCGGGCCAGAAGGACGCCCTGCCCCACTGGCAAATCCAAGCCTGGGCGCGCTGGCAGAGTGCGCAGCCCTGGGGCGCGTTCACCCTCAGGGACATCAGGTGATGACGGTTCGAAAGCAGCATTGGGCTCCCACGCCAGCACCAGGGGGCGGATGTCGGCGCCCTGCTGGTTTGCCCGCGCCCAGCCAGCTATTTGGGCTGCCAGGTCGGGGCTGGCGACTTCCTCTACGGGCAGGGGGGCCAGGTCAGGGGCCTTGTTCACCAGCGCTGGCAGAAGCGAACGCGTGCGTTCCGTCACCACCAAACGGTTGAAATCGCCGCCGCGCCACTGTTCTGGGGTGGCTGGGAAGGTGCCAGGAAGGGTGGCGAAGCTGACTTGGGGGGGAAAGAGGGTGCCCAGCACATCGCCCGCTGCCGCGAGGTCGGCTTCCTCAGGCACCAGGCAGGAGACGAGCAGGTCCACCTCCCCAGCTTCCAGCGCAGGCAGGCGCCCCTCCAAGGGGAGGTCAGCGAAGTCCACACCCATCCCGTTGGCCTCAAGCGCGCGGGCCACAACGCAGGCGAGGGCGGCGTCCATAGGCGTGCTGAGATAGCCAAGGGACAGGGAAGGGGATGAATCAGCCATGGGGGAATTCCTGCTGGGTGAAAGGGAGAGGTGGTGTGAACGCAAAGGCCGCCGTTGGCCCCAACGCTAGGGTGCTTACCTTAAAGGTGCTTGCCCTAGGGGGCTTACCATATCTGTACGCGCCCATCAGGGGCCAGCCACAGCTTCTGGCCTGGCTGGACGCTGAAGACGTCATACCAATCGCCAATATTGTGCACAGGCATGTTAACGCGCGCCACAGCTGGCGCGTGCTCATTGGAGAGCACCTGGGCCTTCAGGGCCTCTGGCGTCTGCTTCTCCCGCCAGACCTGCGCCCAGCCCAGGAACACCCGCTGCCGCCCCGTGAAGCCGTGGGCCTTGGCGTCTGCCTGGGGGCCCTCCTGGTCCTTCCAGGCCTGCAGCGCCAGGTTGAGGCCGCCCAGGTCAGCGATGTTCTCCCCCATCGTCATGCTGCCATTGACGTGCAGGCCAGGCAGCACCTCCACAGCGTCATATTGCTGCCCAAGGCGCTTGGCCAAGGCTTCAAACGCTTTGGCGCTGGCGGGGCTCCACCAGTCGCGCAAGCGGCCGTGCTCATCATAATGGCGCCCCTGGTCGTCAAAGCCGTGGCTCATCTCATGACCGATGACGCCGCCAATGCCGCCATAATTCACCGCCCCGTCCCCCTTAGGGTCATAGAAGGGAGGTTGGAGGATGGCCGCTGGGAAGACGATCTCGTTCATGGTGGGGTCGTTGTAGGCATTGACGGTCTGGGGCGTCATGAACCATTCGCTGCGGTCCACGGGCTTGTCCAAGCGGTCCAACTCATGGTGCCAGTTGAAGGCGGCGGCCCGGCTGGCGTTGCCGTAGGAATCGCCCGTTACGACCTCAAGCGCGCTGTAATCGCGCCATTTGTCGGGGTAGCCCACCTGGATGGCGAAGCGGTCAAGCTTGCGCAGGGCGCGTTCGCGCGTGGGGGCGTCCATCCAGCTGTTGCCCTCCAGCCGCTTCCTGAAGGCGGCCTTGACGCGTTCAGCCAGCTTGGTGATGTCGGCCTTGGCGCTGGGGGGGAAGTAATGCTGCACGTAAAGCTTGCCCAGCGCCATGCCCATGGCGTTGTTGGTGGCGCTCACCCCGCGCTTCCAGCGCGCTGGCTGCTGCTTGATGCCAGCCAAGGTGTGGCCGTTGAAGTTGAAGGCCGCTTTGGAGAACGCGTCTGAAAGGTAAGGGGCAGCGTTGTTGCCCAACTGGTAAGCCAGCCAAGCCTGCAAAACAGGCAGGGGTGTGGCCTGCAGAACAGCGGCCATGGCTTTGATGGCCTCTGGTTGGCGCACATCCACAACGCGCCCCCCAAGCCCCTTGGCGGGAACGCCTGCAGCCAACAGGAAGGCCTTCCAGTCGAAGTCAGGGGCTGCTTTGCACAGTTCATCTACCGTCATGGGGTTAAAGTTGGCTGTGGCGTCACGCGTTTTCTCACGCGGGCGCTGCACAGCGGAGAGCTTGCTTTCCAGCGCCATGATGGCCTCAGCGTAGCGTTCTGGTTCAGGCCAGCCTTCCAGTGCCAGCATATGGGCGATGTAGCCCTGCCAAGCTTTGCGGACAGGCGCCATGGCAGGGTCTGTGTAATAGCGCTGGTCTGGCAGGCTGAGGCCGCCGCCCACGCCAATGCTCATGCCCTGGTCAATCATCAGCATGTAGCGTTCTGGGTCGCGCTGATCCTGTTCCACCCCCAGGGCGAAGGTGCTGAAGCCCATCCCCTGGGAAGCCTTCCCCATAGCCTGGGCCAGTTCAGGCTGCGTCCTGATAGCGCGGATGGACGCTAGGTCAGCGGCCAGGGGGGTGGCACCAAGGGCGTTGGCACGCGCACTGTCCATGAAGGTGCTGTAATAGCGCGCAAGCTTGGCATCTGTGCTGCTTGCTGCACTGGTGCTTGGCGTTGCCGCTTTGGTCAGGTCATCCAGCAGTGTGCGCTGGCGCGCCAGGCTTTCCTGGTAAAGCGCCCTGAAGGGGCCGTAGCTGCTCATGTCAGCGGGGATCTGCAGGTTTTTCAGGTAAGTGCCGTCAGCATAGGTGAAGAAGTCATCACCAGGTGCCACAGCCCTGTCCATGCCGGCTGTGTCAAAACCCCAGTTCGCGGGTTGGGTGGTGTTGGCTGTCATGGCGGCGTCCTGGTGCTGGGGGGCTTGGGCCACGCTTGGCGTGGCGAGGGCTGGCGCCAGGGACAGGCCCAGCGCGGTCAGCGCCATTCTGGCCATGGCCCTGTGGGCACGGAAAACGGGCGCTGGCCTGGTTGCGGCACACATGGCGGGGTTCCCTTCAAAACAAATATAGGGCTGGCAAAGGCGCGCCTGGCCCCAGGGGCGCTTCGGGCTGGGGCAGAGCGCAAGGGGGGCCACGCTTGGCCAGGGGCGCCCTGTTCAGCTAAGCCATCCTACAACACGCTTGGCCTTGATGCATCCCAGTGTCCCAGCACCCAGCCTGCGACTGGCGCGCTCACTTGGGGCAACAGCCCAGTAGCCCTTGCGATAGGCCATAACGACCAGCCTGAAACGACCAAACCAAAACGAACAGACCACAACGGAAACACCGCCTTGACTAACACACCAGCCCACACAGCCAACCCTTCCCCCAGGCCAGAGCCAGCGCGTATCTACACCCGCACCCCCCAGCAGCAAGCCAGTGATGGCCTGCGCCATGATTGGACCCGGGCGGAGGCCGAAGCCATCCTGGCACTGCCCCTGCCAGAGCTCATCATGCAGGCCCAGCAGGCCCACAGGCGCTTCTTCGACCCAACGGAAGTGCAGATCTCCACCCTGCTTTCCATCAAGTCAGGCGGCTGCCCTGAGGACTGCGCTTACTGCCCCCAAAGCGCCCAGCTGGAACACCGCATGACCTCAGAACGCCTGATGCCGCTTGAGAAGGTGCTGGCTGAGGCCATCAAGGCCAAGGAAGGCGGTGCGCAGCGCTTCTGTATGGGGGCGGCCTGGCGTGCGCCCAAGGACCGCGACCTGGACCCGGTTTGCGAAATGGTGACAGCCATTGCCGACATGGGGCTGGAGACCTGCCTGACCATCGGCATGTTGACCCCAGCCCAGGCGGCGCGCCTGAAGGAGGCTGGGCTGGACTACTACAACCACAATTTGGACACGTCAGAGGAGTTTTACGGCCAAATCATCACCACGCGCACCTACCAGCAGCGCCTGGATACGCTGGCAGCCGTGCGTGACGCTGACATTAAAATCTGCTGCGGCGGCATCATCGGCATGGGGGAGGGGGCAGCGGACCGCGCCGCCATGCTGGTGACGTTGGCCAACCTGCCTGTCCACCCTGAAAGCGTGCCCATTAACCTTCTGGTCAAGGTGGCGGGTACCCCCTTGGCGGATGCTGAAGGCACCGACCCCATCACCTTTGCGCGCGTCATCGCCACAGCGCGTATCATGATGCCAGCAAGCCACGTGCGCTTAGCCGCAGGGCGGGAGGCCATGTCTGATTCAGACCATGCGCTGTGCTTCCTGGCAGGCGCCAACTCCATTTTCTGGGGCGACAAGCTGCTGACCACACCCAACCCTGCCCAAAATAGGGACCGCGCCCTGCTTGAGCGACTTGGTATGCACCCAGCCCCTGGTCTGGCCCATCTTTCCAACCACACCACAGTGACAGCCTGAAGTCCGGACACAGTCGCCCTAAACGGCGACTACCTGAAGCGGCGCGCCCAAACGGCACGCCCCTAGGGCTGGCGTTCAGGAAGGAGCGCGGGTGCCGTTCAAAACGCTATTAGCGGCCTGTTCTGCCGTGGCGCTGGCCGCCGCCTGGGCGCGGAGCTGGCTTGCCAGGCCCAGCTGGGCAGGCTGGCTGCGCTGGGCCGCAGTGGCTTCTACCAAAAGCGCCCTGCGCATGGAGCGGAAATCCCCCCCCTGCCTGTAAGCCGCCACAGCCTGTCCCGCCGCCTGGAGGGCCTGGGCGGGCTGGCCGTTCATCAAGGCCATATCTGCCTGGAGTTCCGCTAAAAGGCCAGGTGCAGCCAAAGCGCCATCACGCGACAGGCTTTCCAGGCTGGCAGCCAGCAAGGCGCGGTCGCCAAGGCCATTGGCGGCCAGCCCTTCAAAAGCCACAGCCATTTGCTGGGTGGCGCGCTCCCCCTCCTGCAAAGTGGTACTGGTCGTGGCGGCTTGGGCCGCAGTGGCCTCCCCCGCTGCAGCGCGCGCCTGCTCCAGCGCGCTTTGCCAGTTTTGCTGGCGCAGCGCCACAGCCGCCCCGATGAGCCGCAAACGCCCCATGAAACGCCAATTGCGCAATTTCAGAGCCGTGGTAGCCATGGCCAGTGTTTGGCGCACAGCAGGGAGGTCATCACTGGCCAGCTGGGCCGTGGCCAGATTAACCGCCGCCGCGTAAAGCAGGGGGGCATTGTCAGCCACGATGGCGCGGTTGTAGGCCTCCTGGTACTTCAGGACAGCTTGGGCAGCATGGCCGATGTCAAAAACAGTTGTGCCGGCACTCATGTCAGCGTTGTAGACGCTGTCCACTGGCTGCTGGGGGCTGCCGCCGCAACCAGGCAGCGCTGCTACCACACTCAACGCCAGGGCCGCGCCCAACCCTTTGAAAACCCCAGGCCAGCTGCGCCTGCCGGCATGATGGGTGGGTTGGCGCTGTGGCATCACGGCAAGCCCCTTCATGGCTGGACGGCCCTGGCAGGCAGCATGGCGCTATTGTTAGCGTTGGCGCCGCTGCCGCCAAGCAGCCACAGCGATTTCAGCTGGTTGGCCAGTTCACGCAGGCTTTCAGCCATGGCCTGGGCCTCAATCATCACGTCAGGCATCTGAGCTGTGGCGATGCGGGCGTTCTTGAGGGTGGCGTTCAAAGCGGGGCCCGCCTTCGTCACGGATTTATCAGCTGAAGCCAGAATGGCGTGGAGCTGGGCCTCAATGGGCTGCATCCTGTTGACGGTGTTGGTCAGGGAACTGATGAGGGCGTTGGCGCGGTTGATGGTCTCATTGGAGTTCAGCAGCGCGCCAGCCGTGCCCCGGCCTTCGTGGAGGTCGGTAAGGATGCCCCTGATCTCCAGCGTGATGGCCTGGGCGTTGGCCATGGTCGGCACAAGCTGGGCATGCAAATCCCCCAGCATTTTGATGAGCATGTCGGCGGGGTTGGGGGCGGCCTTGGCCATCAGAACGGCATAGCCCCAGTCCAGCGGCAGGCCACGGCCACGGGTGATGTCGATGAAGCTGGCGCCCGTCACGATGAGGGTGCGCCTGATGGTGGCCGTGCTGTCCTGGCGGATGAACTGTTCAAACTGCGGTTCAATGGTGCCGATGGCGTAAAGGCGCCCCTCTGGGTTGAGGTTGAGCTGCCTGATCTCACCAGCGTGCACGCCCATGACGTCAATGTCGTTGCCGACAGCCAAGCCATCCACACCGTTCTGGGGCAGGACGAAGTGGATCTCCCCCACAGGCGTCAGCCACTGCCTGAGGAAGCCCGCCTCCACAACAGCAACGCCAAGGACGATGACAGCCCCAATAACGAGGAACCCCACCCACTCATCAGCAAAGCGGTTACTGAACAGCGACTGGACATTGGCGTTGGCCCTAGATGTTTCCCCTGCCATGGCGCTTTACCTCCGCACTGAAACCAGGCCGCCGTCAGAAAGCCTGAACTGCTGCATACCGGGCTGGATGTAATCCTGCCAGACCTCCCGCCCCGATGAAATCCACACCACAGCGCAGCCCCTGTCGCGCGCAGCCGTCAGCTGCATAATGAAAGCGTCATAGAAATCATCCATAGGTTGGACGGGCTCCTCCAGCAAAAGCAGCGATGGACCGTTGAGGAAGGCCCGCACAAGGGCCGCGCGCTGTCTGTCCACCGCTGACATGCGCGTGGGGTAGACGGTGGGCAGGCCAGGCAACCCAAAATCGATGCAGAGGCGCACAGCGGCGTCAACCAGTTCCTGCAAAGGGGTGTAAGTGTGGTAAAGCCCTGGCCAGAGGATGTTCATCTGCATGGGGCTGAAATCCACCCAACCCTTGTTAAGCGTCAACCGCCCTATGCAGCCGCGCAACGCGTCCGTGCGCACAGCGTCCAGGTCCTTCCAGGCCAGGCCCAGGCAGCGAATAGTGCCAGAGCCCACAGGAACCTGGCCTGCGCAGAAATCAGTGAAAAACGTGCTCTGGACAGGGTCGCGGCATTCGATAAGGGCGCATTCGCCTGGTGCCAACGTCAGGTTGTAAGGCACAGGCAGCACGCCGCGTTCCACTTGGGGGCAGGCGTCCACCAGCTCCAGCGCGGGCCCCAGCAAGGGCCCGTCCTGCAGCAGGGCGCTCTGCACGCTTTGCCCAGCGCTGGACACCCCGGCCTTGCTTGCGGTGGCGCGCAGTTTCTTGAGGGGGCTGAAAATCTTCATGGCACTGCCTTCCCAACCAAGGGGTGCCCAGCAAGATGGTGGTTGCCCATTTAAGTCGCCCCCTGGATCAGGCCAAGGCTGATGTCAATCAACACGTTGATGAGCAGGACAGACAGGATGCCGCGCGAAAACCCCCTTGGCAGAAGCAGGGAGAGGGTGTCGCTTGTGGTGACGTCCAGCCCGGAGAGGCAGCTGCTCAACCCCACAATGAAGCCGCTGAACAGGAACTTCAACGGGATGCCCAGATAGTCCAGCGGCTGGACGCTTTCAGCCACCTGGAACATGAACGACCAGATGGGCATAGTCACAATGCCTTTGAACCAGCAGTAGATGTAGCCCATCCCCAGCGCCATGCCGCAGAAAATGGTTCCGAGGGTAAAGCAGCTCAGCGTCATGGCGCCTGTGCGCGGCACCACGAAGCTGGTGAAGGGGTCCACCCCCATGCCGCTCATCACGCGCAGCTTGCCAGTGGTGCTCAGCGTGCCCATCTGCGCCACCGTCAACATGCCTGAGCGGCCCAGCATGATCACCGCCACCAGGAGGGGCGCGACCTCACGCACCAGGATGCGCGCCAGGATGGAGCCCGTCATCTTGGCCATACCAGCGAAGCCCAGCCAGAAAATGGCCTGCGCCACCACACCAAGCCCCACGATCGCCCCCACCACGATAACGCTGAGGAGCCCGCCGCCCGTGACCTGGCGCAGCGCTTTCCAGAACTCAAACCGGACAGAGCGCCGCCACGTCAAAGGTTGGGACCCAAGGTAGATCACCCCCCATCCACCCCCAGCCAGCAGGAAAGCGAAGCGCAGCTGCACCCGCACCACATGGCCCAGCAGCGCCACACCATGGAGGAAACGCCCCCACAGGTGGCGCCCTTCCGCGCACAGCCCATGCCGGAGGCGCCGCCAAGCGTAGGTGAGCCACACACGCCATGAATGGTGGTGGCTGTGGTGCCCCCCAGGGGGCGTTGGGGGAGGGTTGGTTGGCATGGTCACAGCGTCACAGCTTTCCTGCCAGGATGTAGCTGCACGTCACGCCATCGCCAGGCAGGTAGAAATCACCACGCGGCCTGAACAGGAAATAGGCCCGCAGCCCCCAGTAAGCCTGCTGCGAAACCTGGATCTGGCCGCCGTCTGGGGCGGTGGTGCACATCAAGGTGGCGTTGGTCAGGGCCTCCCCCCACACATTGAAAACGGGCGGGTCGCCCAGGCTGGCGGCCAGGACGGGGCCAATGTCAATGCCCATGCGGAACATCAAGGGCGATGTTGTGGCGGCCAACATGGTAATGCACGTTTCGCGGATGGCCACGGCGGCCTCAGCCAGGCGCAGCAGGGCGGCCTCATCAGGTTGGGGGGTGCAGCCACCCACCAGGATGACCTTCTTGCCGCTAACCTGGATAGAGAACAGCCCGGTCTTGTCGGCCACCTCCTGGATTTGGGCGGCCAGTTCCTCAACAAGCTTCAGGCGCGTCTTCACCGCTTGCTCATCGAGGGTGAAAGCCTCCTCAAACTCCAGCACCAGGATGGGCACGGCGGGGTAGAGGCCATCTGGCACCCCTCCCTCCGCCGTGGCCTTCTGCCCAGCAGGGGTCAGGAGGAAGGCTGGCAGGTTGCGCATCCGGCCTTGGGGGGGGTTGTTAGCCAGCACCTCCTGCAAGGGAGCCACATGGGCTGGCTGGCTGTTCTTGAGCTGCGAGAAGCGTATGGCCACGATGGAAGCGATCAGCACCATGGTGCGGTCGGCCGCGTCTGGATCTTGGGCGTTCTCAATCATGATGACGCCAAGTGGCTGGTGCATTTCAATCACGGGCAAGTAAATCAGCGAACGCGTGCCGGCGGGGCGCATGACCAAGCGCCACAAAGCCTGGTAGGAGGGACTGTCAGCAGCATCCCCCACATCCACCACCTGGAAGGTGGAGAGGTTCTCAAACAATTGCGGGCAGACAGACCGGGTAATTTCCAGGCCCGTGCCGTGGACGTCACCATCCGTGTCGAACACGTCCTCACACAGCAGGCGCTCGCCATCAGGCAGCAGGCGCCATATGCCAGCCCGCCTGGCGCCTGCGCGCTGGGCCAGGACCTCCGTCAGGATGGGGACTTCGTGCTCTGGGTCGAGCAGCCCTGGCGTGTTGGCGATGCGCAGCACAAGGGAATTGTCGATCTCGTTGTTGAACTGGTCGGCGGCCAGCGTTTTGTGAAGGCGGCTGATGCGCCGCCCCTGGAACAAAAGGCCGCACGCCAGGAACACTGCCAGGGAGACCACGATGAGCGACAAATAGACCGTCTGCCGCCCGATGACGCGCGCAAAGCTTGCGAAGTCGCTCTCAGGCGCATTCAGCAGCAGCACCCAGGAACGTTTGGCCAAGGGCAGGTCAGCGGCCATAGTGACGTAGTTCTGCCCGCGCGCGCGCACAATGCCGGCCCCATCGCCCAGCACCCTGAACAGGTTCAGCGCCCGCACGAACACAGGCTGCGTCTCAGGGTTGAGGTGGACATCAGCCGCGTTGAAGCCGGGCTTGCCCAGGTCAACCATGTTATGGCCGGCAATCACCCTGCCGTTGAGGTCGACAATCACCGCCTGGCCCGTTGTGGCCACATGCAAATGGTTGATGAAGTCCGACAATTGGTTGAGCGATATGTTGATGGCGAAGACGATCTGCCTGCCATTGAGCGTGCGCCCGGCGATGGCCGCCGTCACCACAAACTGCGTGCTGCCGTGGGGCTGATAGGGGTCTGTCCAGAAAATGCGATTGGCGCCTGGGTAATTCTCATGGCGCACGGCCCCGATGAACCATGGTTCCTTGGCCGGGTTAAAATCACCAGCGGGGATGGTTTTCTGGCCGATTTGCCGTCCTTCGGCGTCCACCAGGTCATCAAGGTAGTAGCGCTTGCCCTGGATGGAGACGATGGCCGACTGCAAATAGTCGTTGCCTGCACGCTCTACCCGCAGGAAATCACCTTGCTGGTTGGCCAGGTAGAGGCTGTCCACCTGGCTTGAGTTGTGCAGGACGCTGCGCCCCAGCAGCATGAAGGTGTCCACGTTCTGGATGGGGTTTTCCCTGTCGAGCATGTCATGGGCGATGATGCCGCTGGTGACGGCAGGGGCGATGTAGTTGCTGACTTCCTGCGTGATATAGCGCTGTTGGCTGTGAAGCAGGTCATGGGAGAGGGTGATGGCGCTCTGGCGGATGGTGCTGTAGCTGTAATAGCTCACCATGGCGATGACCGAGGTCACCAGCAGGACACTGGCGATGGGCACAATCAGGCCAATGAGCTGCCGCCGCCTAATGGCGGGGTCGATCATCGGGTTGACGATTTCGTCTATCGGCACGAAAGCGCTCCTCTGCTGCGGGCATGCCGCCCTGGCCAGGCACTGCCGCGCCCGCACGCCCAACCCTTGCGACCCTTTGGGCGCTTGACCCCCAGCGTGGCAACGCCCGCTCCGGCGCCCCCTGGGGCCTGTCAGGTTCAGGGCGCGCCATCATGGCATGGGCAGGGGCAATTGGAAAACAGCAAAACCAGCTGGGCCAACCACACAACTCCAGCCGCCCATGCCATCTGTGCACGTAAAATACGCACTATAAGGAGAAACCATGTCCAACCATAAATGCCAGCCTGGGGCTGCCAAGCCACCAAGCCCCCCTCAGGGCGCGTGGAAGGCGCCAGCCCAGGGGGCCTTGGAAGCTATCCTCAACCAGGTGCGCTTTGACAGCGCAGGCCTGGTCGCTGCCATGGCCCAGGCTGAGGACGGCACCCTTTTAATGCTGGCCTGGATGAACAGGCAGGCCTTGGCAGAAACGCTCAGCACAGGGCGTGTGTGCTACTACTCACGCTCCCGCCAGAAGCTGTGGCGCAAAGGGGAGAGTTCAGGTCAGCACCAAAGCCTGCTTGACGCACGCCTGGATTGTGATGGGGACGCCATTCTGCTGACGGTGCGCCAACATGGGGGCCAAGAGGGCACTGGGGGCGTGGCTTGCCACACGGGCAGGCGCAGCTGCTTTCACCAGCGTATCACTCCCCAGGGGCTGCACCCGAGCGAGAGCCCCCTCATCACCCCTGGTGAACTCTATGGCACGGTGGGCGGGGCTGCCGCAGCCCCTTGAAGCCGGCCCAGCCCAGGATTGAAGCCGCACGTTGGGGCGGTCTGAGAGCGGGGCCGCCCTGCTCCAGGCGAGTTTGGCCTATTTTCGCCATGACTATGGGCCATCCTTACCCTCTGGAAACCCGCTGCGTTAAAATCCCCTGGGGGAAACCCTTCTTTGAATCCTGACTAACCTCCGGGCTAACCCCAGCACCGCCACCAGCCATGGCGCTGGCAGCAGACCCTCCTGGCGCCGCAAACCTTGGGAGCACCCACTTGTGATCATCCGCCATTCACACGGCTTTGGCATTCTGTTTCGCGAAACGCTGCCCACGCTTGCCCTGTTCACGCTTTGGGACGTGATGGTGATGGTGCTCTACCAGCTTGGCCACATCGCCTGGCTTGACCAGCCAGCTTTGCCGATGTCGCTCATCGGTTCGGCGCTGGCGATTTTCCTCGGCATTCGCAATAACGCGGCCTATGGGCGGTGGTGGGAGGCACGCTCTCTTTGGGGACGGCTGACCAACAACTGCCGCAATTTCGGCCGTGAGGCCGCAACCCTTTTCAACGGCGCCCCAGAGCTTGTGCGCGCCATGGCGGCCTACCCCCACTACCTGGCGGCAGCGCTTTCACGCACACCAGTGGACGAAGGTGCAACCGCCCTGCTACCCGCCGCCATGCGCCCGCGCGTTGAAGCCAGCCTGAACAAGGCTGACGCCATCCTTTATGAAATCGGGCTGGGGCTGCGCCGCATCGCAGCCCAGCGCGGCGTGGACGGTGCTGCCCACGCAGGCGCTGAGAACATCCTGTCGGAGCTAGCCAACGCCCAGGGCGGGCTGGAGCGCATCGCTAACACGCCACTGCCTGTTCAATATGCCCTCCTGCCCAACATCGTCACGCACTTGTTCTGCCTGTTGCTGCCGCTTTCAGCTGTGGAGCCCATGGGGTGGTTCACCCCGTTCGGTTCCAGCATCATCGGCGTATTGTTCCAGATGCTTGATCGCAGCGGCAGCGACCTGCAGGAGCCATTCAAGCCAAGCCCCCACGCCCTGCCCATGGGTGTTATGGCCCACACCATTGAAACCAACCTGCTTCAGCAGGTGGGGCAGCAAGCGCGCCCTGTCCCCCCAGCTGTTAAGGGGGTGCTGCCTTAAGGCCAGGCTGCCCAGGGGAAGGCTGGCTGCGCTGTCTGGCCCTGGGGCAATGTTTTGGGGACAAAGGGGGCATTTTCTGTTACCATGGGCCCCATGAACACGAATTTCAAAACCCCAGCCAAGGGCGGGGTGACAGAGGAAATGGCGCGTGACGCCGCCAAGCGCACCGCTGCCCAGACCGACCCGGAGCAAGCGCGCGACCCCTTCAAGGTTGGGGACGCCATCGTTTACGCCGCCCATGGCGTTGGGCGGGTGGACCGCATTGGGGAGGATGAGATCGCCGGCACCATGATTGAGATGATCCAGATCTCCTTCCCCGGCAACCAGATGACGCTGCGCATCCCCCTGGCGAAAGCGCGCAAGTCCGGCCTGCGCAAAATCGCCAGCCGCGACATCGTGGATAAAGCCATGGCGGTGGTGAAGGGCAAGCCCCATGTCAACAAGGGCATGTGGGCGCGCCGCGCTGTTGCTTACCAGGAAAAGATCAATTCAGGCGACCTGGTGCAGATCGCTGAGGTCCTGCGCGACTTGCGCCGCAATGTGGACAGCCTGGACGGCAGCTTTTCAGAGCGCAAGCTATTTGAAGCTGCCCAGGAGCGCTTCGTGGCTGAACTGGCCGTTTTGGAAAACCGCGACCCTGAAACCGTCCAGGCTGAACTGGTGGCGGTGATGAAAAAGGCCTGATGGCCAGAGGGGGCAACCCCCTGTTGAAAGACCCCCACCTTCAAGGGGGCGGGTGCACAAGGCAGCCTTGAACAGGCCTTGACCCCCAGCGCTTGCACAGCTTGTGGGGGGGCGTTAGGACTTGAAGACAGCAAAGAAAAGGGTCCGTACCCCCGCCCAAGGCCCAACGGCAGCCAGACCTGCGCTTAGGTTTGGCAGGCTAGCCAGGCGGGGGTTGGCCGGATTGTTTTGTGTCCTTTCCCAGCAATTCAGGAGCTGACATGTCAGGTAAAATGTTTGAAGGCCAGAAGGTGCTCGTCACCGGTGCCAGCCAGGGCATTGGCGAAGCCACCGCCCTGTGGTTCGCCCAGCAGGGCGCGCGCGTTGCCATCAATGGCCGCAAAGCCGCCAAGCTGCAGGAAGTCCTGGCTAAGCTGCCAGCCGTTGCCGCTGGCCCCCATGCCATTGTTGAAGCTGACGTTGGCAATGCTGAGGCCGCTTGCGCCATGGTGGCTGAGACCATCAAGGCCTTCGGTGGGCTGGACGTTCTGGTCGCCAACGCTGGCTACCAGGTGCAGGCTGATTCCGATAAGTTCGAAGTCAAGGACTTCATGGGCGTCCTGACCGTGAACGTGCTTGGCGTTGTGGTGCCAGCCCGCGAGGCGCTGCGTTACTGGCTGGCCAACAACATCAAAGGCCGCATCGTGGTGAACTCCTCCGTTCACCAGGTCATCCCCAAGCCTGGCTTCATCGGCTACTCCGCCTCCAAGGGCGCTGTGGGCAACATTGTCCGCACCTTGGCGCTTGAATATGCCGACCGCGGCATCCGCGTGAATGCTGTTGGGCCTGGCGCCATCGTCACCCCCATCAACGATGCCTGGGTGCATGACCCCAAGAAAAGCGCCGCCGTCTGCAGCCACATCCCCATGGGCCGTGCTGGCACCAGTGAGGAAATCGCTGGTGTCATCGGCTTCCTGGCCGGTAAGGAAGCTGATTACATCACAGGCCAGACCATCTTCGTTGACGGTGGCCTGACCCTCTTCCCGAGCTTCGCCCACAACTGGTCATCGTAACCAGCCCCCATCCCCGGCCTTTACCTACCAAGGGGAGGCTGGGGTTTGAAGGTTGCACCCAAAAGGGGCCCGTGCCACCAGGCGCTGGCCCCTTTTGTCAAGGCGCAGGTGGCGGGTGCAGGACTGGTTGCCTCCAGGCGTTGCGCACTTTGCGCGCTTTCACGGTGCGCCCAAAGCAGGGTCAAATCGCGGTTGGAGTTGAGGACTGTAAAAAACATTTTACATTCTTTGGTGTCAAGACGCACGGCCGCCAGGCTCAAGGCAGCCATCCACCTGACACAACCTCAAAAAGCTGGACATTCCCGCTCCCAAGGCCGACAAACCTATACCAGAACAGCGCACGGGAAAGCGCCTTGAACAACGCCTTGCGGGGTTGACAAGCGCGCTTTCATCACAAGGCGCTGATGTCGCGTGAACAAGGATACGCCACATGAGTGATAACACATTTACGGGCCAGAAAGTGCTCGTCACCGGTGCCAGCCAGGGTATTGGCCTGGCCACGGCTGAATGGTTCGCCGCCCGCGGTGCCAACGTTGCCATCCACGACCTGCCCAACAAGGAAAAGGCCCTGGAAGAGACTGTCGCCCGCCTGAACAAAGACGGCAAAGGCCAGCATGTCAGCGTTGTCGGTGACCTTTCCAAGGACGTTGACATTATTGGCGTGGTCAAGAACGCCATCAGCAAGCTCGGCGGCCTGGACGTGCTGGTTTGCAATGCCGGTTATCAGGTTGGCGCTGATTCCGACAAATTCGAAGTCAAGGACTTCATGGGCGTCCTGACCGTGAACGTGCTTGGTGTTGCCCTCTCCGCCCGTGAGGCACTGCGCTACTGGCTGGCCAACAACATCAAAGGCCGTATCGTGGTGACGTCCTCTGTTCACCAGGCCATTCCCAAGCCCGGCTTCATCGGCTACTCCGCCTCCAAGGGCGCTGTGGGCAACATTGTCCGCACCTTGGCGCTTGAATATGCCGACCGCGGTATCCGCGTGAACGCTGTTGGACCTGGCGCCATCATTACCCCCATCAATGACGCCTGGATCCACGATCCCAAGAAAAGCGCCTCTGTGTGCAGCCACATCCCCATGGGCCGTGCTGGCACCAGCGAGGAAATCGCTGGCGTCATCGGCTTCCTGGCCGGTAAGGAAGCTGACTACATCACAGGCCAGACCATCTATGTTGACGGCGGGCTGACGCTCTTCCCGAGCTTCGCCCACAACTGGTCATCGTAATCAGCCAGTCCTGTGACGACCGCCCCCATGGCTGAAGGCCAGCTACCAAGCTAGCTTTCAGACTAAAGGGTTGAACCGCCTGCTCCAGCCAATGGGGTGGGCGGTTTTTTTATGACTTGCGGCTGTTTCGGGGCCGGTACGGGCGCCCTGTTAAACGCTTTTTTCAGTAATCTGTTCCGTAAGAGAGGCTGCCGCTGGTGCCAGGGTCGTTCTCAGGGGTGGTAAAGCCATTCACCTGCCCACCCGTGCCAAGCGTTGTGCTGGCGACCAAGTGCTTGGTGAGGTCGATCTTGATTTCAGCCTGCGACCCACCACCGCCTGAGAGGCCTTGGCGCGCCCCTACGAAAATGCCAGGGGCCACATATTTGCCGGCCTCAATCACGGCGCCACCATTGTCCACCCCTGTGCCGCCACCGATATTGAGCTGGTCCAGCCCCAGCACTTGGCGCAGCGCGTTGAGGGGATCAAAGGCACTGCCGCCGCCAATCTGCACCAGCGCCAACCCTAGTGACGCCATCTGGGCTGGTGAAAGGCTGCTTTTCATGCTGCCGAACAACAACATGGAAAGCACCTCGTCCTGGGGCCATGGCGGGGTGGAGTAGAACTTGATTTTGGGGCTGCTGGCGTAACCCGTCACGCTCAGCGTGGCCAGGGTGCCTTCCACGTTGCGGTCAGCGCGGAAATCCAGCGTTGGGTCAAGCCTGTGCGCCACCCCTGTGCCCCCAAAGGAGATCTCCCCCTTGCTGAAGTTCAGATTGACGCCAGCCAGGTTGAATGTGCCTTGCTGCAGCGCGAAGCCGCCTTGCAGCACAGGGGCATTAGCGGTGCCGCCAGCGTGGAGCTTGCCTGCCATCACAGCGTAGAGCCCATCGCCGCGCACGAAGAACTGCCCAGGGCTGACGACATTGACATTCAAGTTCACTGTGACAGCTGGCGGCGCAGGCGGCGTTGGGGCAAGGCCAGGCTTGACGATAGCAATCTGCGGCACCGAAGCTGGCATGGAGGAGGGAATGTTGACCGTCCCTGTGGGGATGGTGACAGTGCCATCCACATTCAGCAAGGTGCGCGCCTGCCCGAAGATGTGGATTTTCCCATCCAGCGTGATGGTCAGCAGGTCACTGTGGAGGGGCTGGGCGTTGTTCATCACAAACCACATGTCAAGCGGCATGGCGGGTTCCAGAACGCCCACCTGCCCATGCAGCCCCATGGAGCCACGGCCAGCTTTGATGGTCACACCCTTGATGACCACGTTTTTGTCCTGCAGCAGGATGTCAGCGGTGATGGCCGTAAGGTCAACGCCCAGCGCGTACTGGTTGAATGAACCATGGCGCAGCGTGACCTGCCCCCCCAGGGAAGGGTGCTGGGTGGTGCCGCGTGCGGTCACGTCCAGGTTCAGCATACCAGCGGCCGCCATGCCCGAAGCCCCCAGGATGGCGTTGGCCAGGCCCAGGTCGGCATGGCCCGTCAAGCGGGCATCCAGGGGACCATCCCCTTTCACGCTGGCTTGGCCTTGGGCCGTCACCTCAGCTTTGGGGCCAGCTTGGACGTGGGCTTTGAAAACAGCCCGCCCCGCCTTGAGGTCAGCATGTGCCGCCAGGGCGATGGCCGGCATGGCTTCCGTGCTGGCGCTGAGCAGCCGCAGGCCACCGCCATCAAGCACCACACTGCCTGAAGGGGCCTCAAGCGTGCCTGTTAAATGGGCATGGCCGTTGAGCCGCCCTTGCGCGCGCAAGCTTGGCAGGAAGGGGTTGGCCAGGGCGGGAGTGAGGTCGCGTAGACCCACATCAAGCGCCAAATCAGGCTTGATGGTACCAGCCACCCCCAACAAAGCTGGCGCGCCCTTGGGAGGGGCCAGCTCTAGGTTCAGCCCCTCCACTGCTGTGCGTGCCCCCCAAGTGATGCGCGCTGGGTTGCGCAAGCGCACATGGTCGCCTGCCACGTCAATCTTCAGGCGTTGCAGCGCCAATGCACCCCCCCCTGCAGTACCCTTGGCTGCTGGCGCTTTGAGGGCGGTTTTCTGGGCTGCCTTGCCCCCCAAAGGCAGGGCCAAGGTCCCCGCCACGTCAAAGCTGGCTGGGCCGTAAAGAGCTTTGCCTTGGCTGCTTTGGGCAGGGGGTTCCAGCCCGCCAAGACCTGCCAGGTTAACGCCGCATAGGGCAGCCACCGTTTGGGGTGCAGGCCCTTTAAGGCGCGCAGCGGCAGCGCCATTGAGCGGCACATGCTGGAACTGCCCGCCGCTTTGGAACATTAAGGCTGAAAGCGGCCCCTGGGCACGCAAAGCCATGTCCCCCCTCACCCCCATGGCGGCCACATGGCGCAGTTGGGCGTTCAGCATAATGGTGGGGGCGTCTGGCAGCTGCGCAACGCTACCGTTCAGCGCCAGGCTGCCTAGGCCCCATGGCCCCACCTGGGCGGCACCGTCCAGCGCCACATGCAGGGTTTGGCGTGTGCCAAGTGGCGGTGGCGTGCGGTCGTCAGTCGTGTTGAGGTGAAGGGCCACATGCCCGCGTGACGTCATGCCTGTCAGTGCCTGCACTAAGTCAAGGTTGCCCATGGTCAGGTCAAAACGTCCCAGCGGCACTTTGTGACCAGCCGCCAGGGTGAGCTTGCCTTGCCCGTTTAGGGCCTTCCAGGAAAGGCGCTGGATAGTGGCGGCCATGTCGCCTGATTTGCCACGGCTGAACTGGGCTTCAGCCAGCAAGGGGGTATGGTCGAGCGTACCGTTGAGGTGAAGGGCAATTTGGGGCGCTGTGGGCAGGTGGCTTGCAGTCACCTGCAATGCCAAGGGGCCGGGTGCTAAGTGAACACGCCCTGCATGGGCACCCAAAGCACCATCCATCCCCAGCTGGGCAGCAAAGTCATCCAATGGCCCTGAGGCCTGCAGCCTGATGGTGCTGTGGCCTTCCAGTTGGGGGGCGGCGCGCCCAAGGTCTGGCAAAATGAGGGTGGCTGCCGCTTTGAGCAAGGGCGGGGGGGCTTTGTGCCCTTTGCCTTGGGGCGTGCTGGTTTTAAGAGAGGCTGCCAGGGGTGTGGCAGATTCGGTCAAGCTGCCTTGGCTAGTAAGGTTGATGGCGCTCCCTTTAAGCGTGAGTGTTTCAAGGGTGGTGCGCGTTTTGTCCTTGGATGCTTTGAGGCTGAAGTGGCTCTCCGCCCCCAGCAGGCCCCAGAGCTGACTTTGGAGCGCGCTGGCCTGGCTGGTAGCCCTGGGCGCTGGAACGGCGCCATGGCGGCGTGGGCGGCGCTGGGGGGTGGTGGTCCTTTTGCCCTTGTGGTGGGCAGCCGCTGGGCGCAAAGCCGCTTTCCCTGGTGGGGTGAGGTGCAGCGTGCCGTCAAGGGCCGCCTTCATCACGCCGCTAGGGGGGGCTGCAGCTGCCAGGTTAGCCGTCAGGCTGCCTGAAAGCGCCTGGTGGGCGATGGCCGCTAACGGGGCGAGGGCAGGCAGGGCCATGGTTGCTTGAAGGGTGCGGCCTTTTAAGCTGCCATTGGCTTTTAGCTGCAGCAGGGGATGGTTGACATTCAGCGCGTAAGGTTGGGTTGGCGCTTGGGGCTTAATGGCCAGTCCCAGCTTTAAGGGCGCTTGCGCTAGCAGCCCAGCACCAGCGCCAGCTGGCAGCATGATGTCACGCGCTACCCCCTGCAGTGAAAAAAGTGGTTCCACAGCAGTGGATTTCTGGGTGTTCTCCTGGGCGGTTTTCTGGCCAACAGGTGGGGGGAGGACGGTGGGGTTGCTGAAATTAAGCGCAATGCTGCCTACGGCCACACCAGCCCCAGACAAACCCTGCACCACAAGGCTGCCCTGGCCTTCAGGCATGGCCCAAGGGCCATTCAGCGCTAATTGCAACGCCAAGCTGTTCCAGCCCATCAGCTGGCCATCGCGGCGCATGTGGATTTCTGGCAAGCTGGCCTGGATGCGCATGGCATGGAAACGCTGCCCCGCCACATCCACCTGCCCTGCCACGTGCAGCAGCAAAGGTTCCGCTCCTTGTCCTGCTATGGTCTTGGTTGGCGCTGGCGCAACCCCTTGCCGCACTCCCTGGGGCGCTGCTGGGGCTTGGGGTTTGGGCACCGTGTTAGCGGGCTTTTGGCTAGCTGGCGCCTGCGTGCCGCTGCGGGCATGGAGGGCTAGCGCCACATCAAGCGCCGTGAGCGGGCCATGGAAATCAACATCAAGGCGCAGCGGGTCAAGGCCAGGCACCACGGGTACCATGGCGGCGAAGCCATCCTGCCCATCTTCAAACGTCACATGACCTTGCCAAGGCTTGGACCCATGGGTGCTGTGATTGAAATCAAGCCCCAACCGCCCTGGGCGGTCAAGCCTGCTGAGGGTGAGGGCGAGCTGGGTCGCTGGGAAGTTGTCTGCACTCAGTCCCCCCCTGAAATGGGCGATGCTGCTCAACGCCACATGGCCACGCGCTGCAACAGTGCACCCGACACCCCCCACCCCTTTGCCCAGTTCCAAATGGTTGATGGCAAGGTGGCGCACATGCACGCTGATTGCTGGCAGTGGATTGGGATTAGGGGGTGTTGGTTTGGCGTTTGGGTCTGAAGCAGGTAGGCGGATGACATCAAGCTCCCGCGCTGTAAGGGTGTCCACGCTTGCGTCCAGCCCCACCAGGGCCAGGGGGTTCCAGCGCAAGTGGGCCTGTTCAAGTACCAGCCAGGGGCCCTTGCCGTCACGCAGCACAAGCTTGCCAAGGTGAATGTCCCATGGCAGGTGGCCTGAAAGGCCCGCAAGCTCCACCATGCCCCCTGTGAAGCGCCCAGCGTTCTGCGCTGCCCAGTGCTGTACCGCCGGCACGTTGATGGCCACCAGAACCCCTGTCAGCGCCATGCCAGCCAAAGTCAGCGGCACGCCAAACAGGACGGCCACCCCCAGCCCCAGCGCGCGCCACAAATGCCCTTTTTGGGGTGGGTGCGCTTGGGGCGCTTCTGCATTCCCTGGCAGGCTGGAGGGGTGGGTAGTCAAAAGTTTTCTCCCAAGCCGATGTAAAGTTCCCAATGGTCCCCACGGTGGGGCCGGTCAAGCGGCACAGCGACATCAACGCGGATGGGACCAATGGGGGTGAAGTAGCGCGGCCCCCCGCCAACGCCGACACGCACCTTGCCATGGCCTGGCGTGGCATGTTCGCTCACCTGGCCAGCATCGGTGAACAGGTCGAAGCCCCATTTCTTGAACAGCCGCTGGCGGAACTCAATTGTACCAGCGTCCATGGAGGTGCCGCCGATGGCATATTTGGTGTTTTTCCACTGCGGCCCCACCCCCTGGTAGCGGAAGCCGCGCACTGTGCCGGCACCACCTGCGTAAAGACGCTGGTCAGGCGGGATTTGCCACACATTGGCCCCCAGGATGGACCCTAACGTCACGCGAAACGCCAGGATGCTGCGCTTAGGTGGTGCGATGCCAAGCTTGTTGAGGTCAAAGTAAGTGGCCGCCTGCCCCATCAAGGGCAAATAGAACTGCGCCCCACGGCGGATGGAGACGGCAGGCGTGGCCCCTAGCGTGGCCCTGATGCCTGACGTGGCTGGTTCAATGGGGTTGGCTTTGTTGTCTGTGTTGTTGAACGTGGCCGTCAAAGGCAGGAAAGCGATGAAATAGCCCCGCTTCTTGCCAAACTGCGTGATGCTTTCGCGCTCCACCATGGCTGAATCGTCAACACTCCAGTCATCGTTGATGGGCTGACTGAAGCCCGCTTTCGCAAACCATGCCGTCTGGTGGTAGGAGTAGAGCCATTGGCGCAGCGCCTCAACGCGGAAATTCAGCGTGCGGTTGATCATGCCGTAATTGGGCACGTCGTAATCGGCGTAGATATCATAACCAAGCCCTTGCTGGGCCGAACCACCCAGCCCCGTGGCGATGGCCGCCAGATTGAGGCGCTGCCCAGCGCCAAGCACGTTCTTGTCTGACCAGTGCACGCCAGCGCGCCCGCCCAAATCGGTGGAATAGCCCACCTCGCCAGAGACATGGTAGCGCTTGGCGTCCTTGAAGGTAATCTTCAACGGCATGGCGGTGGTCAGGCCCTTCACGGCGCTGTCCTTAGGGGGGACGCTCAGCAAAGGGGGGTTGTTGGATGTCATGATGGAGCTGAACAGCCCCGTGGCCCCTAGGTTGAGCCGCGACTGATCGATGGCTGCAGCCTGGTAGAGCTGCCCTTCATGAAGCCCCATGATGCGCCGCACGTAGCTGGAGCGCACATCCTTGTTGCCCTCCAGCGTGATGGGCCCAATGATGAGCCGTGGCCCCCGATCCATGAAAAGCCGCACCGTCAGGCCATGGGTGGCGGGGTGGAGGATGCCTTCAGGCACCGTCACCTCAGCTAAGGCGTAGCCGTCATTCTGCAGATAGGCCAGCAACCTGGTGCGGGCGGCGATGATCTCCCCCGCCTTGGCTGGCTCGCCCACCTTCAAGTGGAACGCCTTGGCTTCCAGCGGGGTGAGGGTGACGGGATGGATGCTCTCCAGCGTTTTACAGGTCTCCGCCTGGCGTTGGGCTGCCTGACGGGCTGCTGCTGCGGCTTGGGCGGCTTTGGAGGGTGGCCGGGGCGCTTGGGCGCTGGCGCCGCTGGATGGGTAGAGGGTGGTTGGCGCAGCGCCCCCAGCCCCTTCAGACCCATGCAGCCCTGCCGCCCCTGCTGCCGCAGCGCCTGCCACTGTGGCAGGCTTGGACAGCACCAGGATGGAGCTGATGTGGTAAAGTGGCCCTGGCTGAACGGCAATGGTGATGGTCACCGTGCTGCCATGGGGCAGGCTTGCTAGGAACATGGCAAGGGCTGGATCGCGTCCATCCACACTGGGCGCATGATAAGGGGCGCTGCCACCTTGGGGGGGCTTGGGCGCTGTAATGGTCATGGTAATGGTGCCGCTGTAATACCCCTCTGAATGGAGCGCGCCATCAAGCCGCCCGTAATCCTCTCTGATGCGCCCTGCTAAGGCGAAAGGGCCCACAGGGGGGGCTGTTAACAGGCTTTTGAGTTCAGATGATGCCTGGAGCGCCCCGTCAAGGGCTGCGTTGCCTGTTGGCTTCATCACTAGCTTGTAACGCACAGCGTCAGGGGCTGGCTGGTTGGGCTTGGCTTTTTCCTGCGCCTTTTCCTTGCCGCTTTGAGTGTCCTTGCCGCCGCTATCCTGGCCAGCACCCTTAGCTGGACCTGTTGCCAGTGTTCCTTGCTGGGGGGTGGTTTGGGGGGCGTTCTCCATCACAGGAGTAGTGGTGCCTGGCGTAGCTGGCGCTGGGGTGCTTGCCCCACCCAAGGCCCAGGTTGGTTCCACGCACCACCCCAGCAACGCCAGGGGCAGGGCGCGCAGCCCCCATGCCCTGCCTAACGGCTGGTGGTGGGGGAAAGGCCGCGCAGGCTGGTCTGGGCGTGGTGTGGGCACGTTCAGTCAGTCATCCATTATCCATGGGGTTGGCATGGCTCAGCACCACCATGCCAAACCCTCAATCAGCTGTACGTTGGGCGCAAGCGTGGGGGCAAAGCCTGCAAACGTCACCAGCTTTCAGGCCGCGCCCAAAGCATTCCTATCAGACAGCCCCACTCAGACAGTCCCACCAGGTGGGTTGCGTCATGCCTTAGGGCAGGGTCAGGTTACCGCGCCCATCAGCTGGCTGTCCACGCCAACAGATGCACAGCAAAGCCAGGGCGTTTTTAAGGCAGGCGCCAAAACAAGCCGCAAAAACAATATGGCAGCCGTACAATACCAGGTCCTATAGCGCGCCCTGGGCACGGAGGCAGGATTGTGCCCGGCCTGCAAAATGCCTATCACGTTAGGCCATGTGCGCTGAACACAAACCCGCCGCCACACGCCGCACCAACAGCCGGCCCCGCTTCGACCCTGAAGCGCTGTTCCCAAGCGAACGGCCCACAACGCCGCGCACGCGCACCAGGCGCCTGCGTGCCACAGGGCGCTTGGCAGCACTCCTGGGGTGGGGGGCTTTCTCTTGCTCAATTCAAGTGCCGCTGATGGCCCTGCCTGGCTGGATGCACCTGCGCTGGCCACGGGTGTTCTGGCGCGGCGTGTGCCGCATCATGGGCATGAAGGTGCGCGTCCTCGGCAAGCCAGCCGCCACAAGCACGGCGGCACGCAAACGCCGGCCTGTCATTTATGTTGTCAACCACACCAGCTGGATGGACATCGCGGTTCTGGGCAGCATCATGCCCACCATTTTCATCTCCAAGGACGAAGTGCGCCACTGGCCCCTGGTCGGCATCCTGACCAAACTGGGCAGCACGCTTTACGTCACCCGCACCCCCCAGACGGCCAGCGCCGAAATCAGCGAAATCAGCGCCCGCCTGCGCGAAGGGTACGACATCACCTTCTTCCCGGAAGGCACAACGTCAGATGGTGCTGGTGTGCTGCCGTTCCTTTCCTCGCTGTTCGCTATTGCCAAGCCGCCGCGCACAGCTGCAAGCGCCCCAGACGAGGACGCGCCACGCCCCCTCGTCCAGCCCGTCAGCCTGGTCTATGACCAGCTGGAAGGGTTGCCCACAGGGCGCAACCGGCGTTCCTCTGTGTTCTCCTGGTACGGGGACATGGAGTTTGGGCCGCACTTCAAAGAACTGAGCGCGTGGCGCGCCATGCGCGCCAGCGTCATGTTCCATGCGCCGCTGGACCCTGAAACCTTCCCCACCCGCAAGAAGCTGGCTGCGGAAGCCCAAGCCATCATCGCCAGTGGCAGCGAAACACTGCGCCAGCAGCGCCTGCCCCACAGCAGCTGAGCGACCCCCAGCACCCTACCTCCATCCAAGACTTGCCCACCAAACCCGCTTTCAGGAACCTGGCTGCGCCATGACGTCATTCAAGCCCACTCCAGCCACCATCCCCCTTGCCCAACGCCGTGCAAACCCGTCCCCAGCTCTGGCGCAGGCCCCGCGCAGTGTTCACATCATCACCTGGGGCTGCCAGATGAACGTCTATGACAGCGCCCGCATGGCCGACATCCTCCGCCCCTTGGGCTATGGTCCAGCCCAGGCACCTGAGGAGGCGGATATGGTCATCCTCAACACCTGCCACATCCGGGAGAAGGCCGCCGAAAAAGTGTTTTCAGAGCTGGGGCGCCTGCGCCAGGTGGCTGAAGCGCGCCAGGAGCGCACAGGCAAGCCCACCCTCATCGCTGTTGCTGGCTGCGTGGGCCAGGCCATGGGGGAGGAGATCATCGCACGTGCCCCTTGGGTGAACCTTGTCCTGGGGCCGCAGACCTACCACCGCCTGCCTGAAATGGTCGCCCGTGTGGCCCGCAGCAGCCCAGGGGGCGTTGGGGGCGGCGCTGTGGACACTGATTTCCCCGCCATCACCAAATTCGATTTCCTGCCAGACGCCCTGGCGCCTGAGAACCAAGGCCAGCTTTCAGCTTTCCTGACCGTGCAGGAAGGGTGCGACAAGTTCTGCACTTTCTGCGTTGTGCCCTACACGCGCGGCATGGAAACAAGCCGCAGCCTTGAATCCATCCTGGCAGAGGCCAAGCGCCTGGCTGGGGCAGGGGCGCGTGAGATCACCCTGCTTGGGCAGAACGTCAATGCCCTCACTGCCCCAGACAGCCACGGTAACAGCCACGACCTGGCCGCTGTGGCAGAGGCTGTAGGGGCCATCGATGGCATTGAGCGCATCCGCTACACCACTTCCCACCCGCGTGACATGAGCGAAAGCCTGATTGCCGCCCACGGCGCCAACCCCACTTTGATGCCTTTCCTGCATTTGCCTGTGCAGAGCGGCTCTGACCGCATCCTCAAGGCCATGAACAGGGGCCACAGTGCTGCGGACTACACAGCCTTGGTGGAGAGGCTGCGCGCAGCCCGGCCTGACCTGGCGCTGTCGTCTGATTTCATCGTGGGGTTCCCTGGGGAAAGCGATGATGATTTTGAGGCCACCATGGCGCTTGTGCGTTCAGTTGGCTTTGCCTCTGCCTACAGCTTCAAATATTCACCCCGCCCTGGCACGCCTGCAGCCAGCTTGCCCCACCAAGTGCCGGAAGATGTCAAAACAGCGCGCCTAGCCAGGCTTCAAGCCTTGCTTGAGGAGCAGCAGCGCGCTTTTAATGAATCCATGGTAGGAACAGTTCAGGACATCCTGGTTTCAGGGCCAGGCCGCAAGGAAGGCCAGCTCACTGGCCGTTCACCTTACCTCCAGCCCGTTCACTTCACTGGTGAGGCTGGGCTGGTGGGCAAAATGGTGAAGGTACATATCGACAAATGCGTCTCGCATTCCTTGGCGGGCACGCTTCTTGGGGAGGCAGGGGCCCGTTGAGCAACCATTCAGATAGTTCCAGTCCAGCCACGCGCACCGTTGTGCTGCGTTTTGAGGACAACGCCCTTTTGCAGCGCCTTTTGGGTGACCATGACCGCCACCTCCCCCTTTTGGAGGAGGGGCTGGATGTGCGTCTTTCCTGCCGTGGCAACCGCATGGCCATCACAGGCGCGCCCTTTGCGGTGACGCAGGCGCAAAGCGCCATCAGCGCCCTTTACCGCCAGGCCGCCCAAGGGGCGGACATGGACGAGGGGCGGGTGCGCGGCGCCATCCGCATGAGTGGCCACGCCCCCGCGCCAAGCCAGCCACACCGCCCAGCAGGGGACGTTGAGAACGCCCCCCAGGGCCGCAGGAACGCGCGCGGGCCTGTGCAGCCCAGGCCTGCCAGCACGCGCATGCCTGAATTCCGCGCCCCTGCAGGGCTGCGCCAACCGCTGCCCCAAAGCGCCCAGGCAGAAGCTACGCAATCTGCTTACCCCTACCCCCCTGAGGAGGACGCCCCACCCACACGCCACAATGCTTCAAGCCATGGCCTTTATGGCCAGGATGCCGCTTTCGAGCGTGCCGTAGCCGCGCGCGAACGCGCTCTTCACGATCCTTACAGCGCAGCACGCCCGCTAGGCCGTGGCGGTATGCCGGCCATCCGCACCCGCAAAGGGGTGATCGGCCCCCGCTCCCACGGGCAGGCGGCTTACATGGACGCCTTGGCCCATAAGGAACTGGTGTTTGGCATTGGCCCTGCAGGCACAGGCAAAACCTACCTTGCTGTGGCCCAGGCTGCCGCCATGCTGCTTTCAGGCGAAGTGGAACGCATCATCCTCTCCCGTCCCGCTGTGGAGGCTGGCGAGAAGCTGGGCTTCCTGCCTGGCGACCTTAAGGAGAAAATCGACCCTTACCTGCGCCCCCTTTATGACGCTTTGGGCGACATGATGCCCCCTGGCCAGATTGAGCGCCGCCTTGCCTCTGGCGAAATTGAGGTTGCACCCTTGGCCTTCATGCGGGGGCGCACGCTTTCACATGCTTTCGTTATCCTTGACGAGGCCCAGAACACCACGCCCGCACAGATGAAGATGTTCCTCACCCGCATGGGGCACGGCACGCGCATGGCCGTCACGGGTGATGTCAGCCAAGTTGACCTGCCGCGCGGGCTGACGTCTGGCCTCAAGGACGCCCTGGCCACATTAGAGGGCGTGCCTGGCGTGGCCATAGCGTGGCTGAATGCCGGCGATGTTGTGCGCCACCCCATGGTGGGCCGCATTGTGGATGCCTACGATAGCCGCTCAAGCCTGCCTGAGCGTGACGATGGGCACCACACTTACAGCCGCCGCGGGGAACAGGACGGATGGCGCAGCTAACCGTCCCCCCAACCCTGCCCGCCAAGGGGGGCCTTGGGCCGCAGGCTGGGCGCTCGGCCCTTTCCCCAACGGCGCGCAGCACCCTTGCCCTTCAGGTGGACGACCAGCGCTGGCACAGCCTGCTGGGGCGTGTGGGGGCAAGCCCAGCCAGGCTTGGGGCGTTGCTGTGGCGCACTGTCCTGGCTGCAGCCCAGGCTGACAGGGGCGCTGCCCTGCGCCTGGCTGGCCCGCTCAACCTCCTACTGACGGACGACCGCACCATGAAACGCCTCAACAGGCAGTTCAGGGGGCTGAACAAGCCCACCAACGTGCTGACCTTCCCAGCCGCCAACGGCTGTGGTGGCGACATCGTGATGGGCTGGGGCACAGTGGCCCGTGAAGCCAGGGGCAAAGGGGTGACCATGCACCAGCACTGCTTGCACCTGCTGGCCCATGGCTGCCTACACCTGGCTGGGCTGGACCACCACCACCCAGCGGAGGCCGCCTTCATGGAAGGCAAGGAAAGCCGCGTCATGCGTGCTTTGGGCCATGCCAACCCCTGGAAAGCGTCAAGCTTAGTCACAAGCACCGCCAGGCGGGGCGGCCAACCATGACGGACCCTTCCCAACCAGCCACCAGCGCGCGTGCTGAACGCCCCACGCTTTTCAACCTCTTCAGCCGTAAAGGACGCGAGCACAACCTGCGTGAGCAGGTGGAGGCCCTGGTCAGCACGGCAGCCCACCTCAATCCCGTCCCGGGGGAGACACCAGCGCTGGACAGGCAGGAATGCGCCCTTCTGATGAATGTCCTGCACCTGCGCAACGTTACGGCGGGGGACGTGATGACGCCTCGCGCTGACATCGTGGCCATGGCCCATGACATCACCTTTGATGAAGCCCTGACCCTGATGCAGGACGAGCAGCACTCCCGCCTGCCCGTCTACCGCAAGGAGCTGGACGACGTCCTGGGCATGGTGCACGTCAAGGACCTGGTGGGGGCGCTGCGGCAGGACAAGCCTTTCGAACTGGCGGCCCTGCTGCGCCAGCCCCTGTTCATCGCTGCTACCATTCCTGTCCTTGACCTGCTTCTGCAGATGCGCCAGCGCCGCACCCACATGGCGCTGGTGATTGATGAATATGGCAGCATTGACGGTCTCGTCACCATTGAGGACTTGATTGAAACCATCGTGGGCGACATCTCAGACGAGCATGACGACCCTGTCGTCTCCCCTTGGCGGGAGCGGCCTGATGGCACGGTGGACATTGATCCCCGTATGCCTGTGGAAGACCTTGAGAAGCGCCTTGGTGGCGCTGTGCTGACCCCGGCCGAGCAAGACGCGGAAATTGAAACCGCCGGCGGGCTGATATTCCACCTGGCTGAGCATGTCCCTGCGCGTGGCGAAGTGCTGACCCACCCCAGCGGCTTGGAATTTCGCGTGACAGATGCTGACGCACGCCATATTCGTGCCTTGAGGATGCGCAAACCTGAAGGCTGGAAACCGGCCGGGGCCAGCCCCGACCGACTTGAAGAGGATCGTTCTGACAATGGTTGAGTTTGGGGCTGACAACAATCAGGCGAAAGCCACCGTGGGGGCCAATGCCCCCCAAAGCGCACCCGCACCTGGGCGGCGGCGCGTGCTGGCCATGGGCGGGGCGCTGATGGGTGGGGCGGCCCTGGGCGCGCTTCTGCCACAGCGCCTGGCGTGGGCTGCCAGCCCCAAAGCTGTGGTGGCGGCCAATGCTGGGGTGGTGCTGGGCAAGCCTGCTTTCGCCAGCCCCATTGACCCGCGCTTGTCAGTGCGGGCGCTTGGCAACCCCAATGCCCCCGTCACCGTGTGCGAGTGGTTCTCCCTGACATGCGTCCACTGCGCCCATTTCGCCCTGGATGTCTTCCCCAAGGTCAAGGAGGATTACATCGATACCGGCAAAGTGCGTTTTGAGTTCTGGGATTACCCGCTTGACCGCATTGGGCTGGTGGCGGCCATGGTGGCGCGTTCTCTGCCGCCGGAACGCTACTTGCCCTTCATTGATTCGCTGTTCTCGCGCCAGATGAAATGGGCCTTCGGTGGTGGCGACCCTTTGAAAAACCTGCAGCAGGAAGCTGCGCTGGCTGGCGTCTCAGCAGGGCATTTTGAAGAGATCCGCAATGACAAGGCCTTGGCGCAGGCCATCTACAACACAGACCAGGCCGCCACCAAGCTCTACGACATCAAAGGCACGCCTTACTTCCGCTTCAATAACATCGCTTTGGCGCAAGATCCTGGCTCCATCGATAAATTTGGGGAGATGGTCGACAAAGCCATGGATGTTTTGAAGAAGGACGGCAAGCTTGCCGACCAGGCCCGCAAGGACATCCTCAAAACGCCTTAAGCGCCCTGAGCACCCCCGCCTGCCATGGGCACTCCACCAAAGAGGGTGGGGCGGGGAATGGCTGACGCTTGCATAATCTGCTATGCTCCCACAGGCAGGGCACATTCTGGCCGCCTGTGGGCTGGTGGGGTGTGACCGCGCCCCGTCCTGAAGCCGTGGCTGCCCCTTGGGCAGCTTTGCCGTTTATGTGAAAGTCACGCATCTGTCTGTCGCTGCCACCCTTGCCGAACCTGCCTTGAATGATGTGGCAGCCCAGCGCATCACACGCCACGGCGTGCGTGTGGTGGGGGATGTGCATGGCGACATCGCGGCCTTCCGCCATGCCATCGCCACGGAACGCTACGTCATCCAATTAGGGGACCTGGTCGACCATGGGCCAGACAGCGCTGGCGTTTTTGAGCTCATCCTTGAACTGCTGGGCAACCAGCGCGGCATGTTCGTGATTGGCAACCACGACCGCAAGCTGGGCCGCGCTTTGGCTGGGCGCCGCCTGCGGCGCGATGGGCCGCTTGAGGACACGCTGCGCCAAATCATGCGTTACCGCACTGAAGGCCTGCCAGAGCGCGTCCATGCCGCCATCAGCACAGCGCCTGCTTGGCAACGCATTGGTTCAAGCATGTTCGTCCATGGCGGATTCCACACAGCCATGCTGGCTGTCCCGCCCCCGGAAAACCCGCTGGGCGAGATGAACCCACCCCTCTCCCGCGCTCTGTTTGGCGAGACGACAGGCCGCATGCAGCCTGACGGCTATCCGGAGCGGCGCCTGAACTGGATCAACCGCATTCCCCCTGGGCTGACGGTTTATGTGGGCCACGACCGGCGCTCCACAGATGGGCGGCCCTGGGCGCGCAAAGGGCGCCTTGGCGGGCGCGCCGTCTTTATGGATTTGGGGGCTGGCAAAGGTGGGCACCTGGCCTGGGTCGACCTGGACACGCTTTAAGGTTTTCCAAGCTTAAGGTTTTCCAGGCCACGCAAAAAGCCCCAGCCCCTTGATGCCATCTGAACCCCTGGCTTAAACCAGGGGGGCACATCACCAAGCCAACAAGCGTTGTAAACCTTACCTGGCCGTCATGGTTCCACGCAGGGGCACAAACATGAACACCATTAAGCCAACACCACCCCACCCCCATTCACCCATGGCCAAGCCACTTTCCCGTGAGGAGGCCTTGGCGGAGATCGACCGCCTCCGCCATGGGATAGACTGTATTGACGCTGCCTTGGTCTACATGGTGGCTGAGCGCTTCCGCTGCACGGGGGAAATTGGCGCCATCAAGGCGCGCGCAGCCCTGCCCCCCGTTGACGAGGCCCGCGAAGGCCGTCAGAAGGCCCGCCTGGCCAAACTTGCCGCTGAAGCAGGTCTTTCACCAGATGTTGTGGAAGGGCTGTTCCGCTACATGACCACGGAAGCCGTGCGCCGCCACCGTGAGATTGCCGCGCGCACCCAACAAGCCACCCCGCCAGCCAAGCCCGCCTGACGGCTGGCGCGCCTGCCGCCAATGCCTTCAACGCCCACCACCCCTAGATGATTGATGAGAGAGCCTTCATGAGTGACCATCCCCACGCCCCCTCCAACCACCAGCCAGCCGAGCGCACCGCCTGGGACAGGGACGCCGCCCTGACCACGGCGCGCATTCTGCTGGAGATCAAGGCCATCAACTTCCGCCCTGACGACCCCTACACCCTGACATCTGGTTGGAAGTCGCCTGTCTACATCGATTGCCGCAAAATCATTTTCTTTCCCCGCGCCAGGCGCAAGCTGATGGAGCTGGCGGTGGAGAAAATCAACCGCCATGTTGGTTTTGAAAGCATTGACGCCGTGGTGGGTGGGGAGACCGCAGGCATTCCCTTTGCTGCCTGGATGGCAGACCGCATGATGGCCCCTATGGCCTATGTGCGCAAAAAGCCCAAGGGCTTTGGCCGTAATGCCCAGATTGAAGGTGACGTGCCCTTGGACATGCGCACCCTGCTGGTGGAGGACTTAACCACTGATGGCGCTTCCAAAATCCGCTTTGCCCATGCTTTGCGCGATGCTGGCGCGATCATCAACCATGCTTTCGTGATTTTCTTCTACGGCGTTTTCCCAGGTTCGCAGAAATCCCTGGCGGACATGGGCATTACCCTCCATGCGCTGTGTACCTGGTGGGACGTTTTGGAGGCCTGCTCAGGTGGGCGCCACTTCTCTGACAGCGACAGCGCCGCTGTACGCCGCTTCCTTGATGATCCTTGCGGCTGGTCGAAGGCGCATGGTGGCGTAGGCAGCCTTGAGGAGGCCCTGGCCTTCAAGAAGGACTGACCACAGCCAGCCGCCTGTTCCTGGGGCGCCCTGGGCGCTTCTGGGCCCAACGCCAGGGGATTTCCCATGCTCATGCCTATTTGTGACAACGCCGATCATGACCAGGCCCCTGGCCACGCTAGCCAGCCAGCGCCCAGCCTGCCTGAAGAGGGCCGGGGGCGGCGTGTGCTGGTTTTTGATTCAGGCATTGGAGGGTTGGGCACCGTTGCCAGCCTGCGCGCCCAGGCGCCAGCGCTGGCAGTGGATTTCCTGGCTGACAACGCCTTTTTTCCTTACGGCGACAAACCAGACGACCTGCTGCGTGCGCGCATTGTGGCGCTTTTGGAACAAGCTGTGGCGCAGCTGCAGCCAGAGGTCGTCATTGTGGCCTGTAATACAGCCAGCACCTTGGCCCTGGCCCCTTTGCGCGCTGTGCTGAACGTGCCTGTAGTAGGGTGCGTGCCCCCTGTGCGCTGGGGGGCGAAGGTCAGCCAAACGCGCACCCTTGGCCTGCTGGCCACGCCTGCCACGGCCCGGCGGGGCTATGTGCAGCAGTTGCGCGACCTCCATGCTGCTGATTGTGCGCTTCACGTCCATGGCAGCGCCCTTTTGGCTGGGCAAGCTGAAAAGGCCTTCAGAGGAGGGGAGGTGGACAGCGCAGCCATAGAGGGTGAACTAGCCGCTCTTCTGGCTATGGCAACCCCAACATCCCCCATAGACGTCATCGGTTTGGGCTGCACCCATTATGCTTTCATTCTGCCGCAGTTGAAAGGCGCTGCTCAACGCTTGCTTGGCGCTGAAAGGGCTGCGCGCCTGATGTGGCTTGACCCAGCCCCCGCTGTGGCGCGCCAAGCCTTGCGGCGCTTGCAGGAACAGGCGCCAACCACCCTAGCTGCGGTTCAGGCAGGCCAAGGGGTGAATTGCTTCCACACTACAGGTGCTTTGCCTGATGAAGCTTTGGCCAAGCGCCTGCCAGAACTGGGCTTTGGCGCTAACCGTCCCTTCACCCCAATCTGAACCAAAGCTGGGGCTGGGCCTTTTCAGCGCGCGCGGTTGACCGTGTAAGTCAGCGTTTGGGCCAAAAGTGACTTCAACTCGCTTTCAGGGAACTGGGCTAGCGCCGCCAAAGCTTGGTCAGCATAAGTGCGCGCTTTGTCCAGGGTAGCTTCAATGGAGCCTGTTTGCTTGATCAGCTTCATGGCATGGTGAAGGTCGCGCTTCTGGGCCGCTTCATCAAGGTTGGTAGCATCTGCACCCGCGCCCTGGCGTTCAATAACGCGGCGCCAGAAGGCCCTGTCCTCCTCTGTGCCGCGTTCCCAGGCCGTCAGCACAGGCAGGGTGATTTTTCCTTCCCTGAAGTCGTCACCCACCGTTTTACCAAGCGTCTCCTGCTCAGCCACGTAGTCCAGGGCGTCATCCACCAGCTGGAAAGCCATACCGAGGCCTTCACCAAAGCGTTCAAGGGCCTGCTCCTGCACAGGCGTGCCACTGGCCGCCACCACCCCCACACGGCAGGCCGCAGCAAAGAGTGCTGCGGTTTTGCCGTGAATGACCTCTAAGTACTTGTCCACGGGGGTGGAGAGGTCGTTCTGCGTGGTCATCTGCAGCACCTCGCCTTCAGCGATGGTGGCGGAGGCATTGGCTAGAATCCCCATGACAGCCAGGGACCCATCCGTAGTCATGAGCTGGAATGAGCGCGAGAACAGGAAATCCCCCACCAGGACAGAAGCCTGGTTGCCAAACAAGGCGTTGGCTGAGGCATGGCCGCGCCGCAGGAGGCTTTCATCGACTACGTCATCATGAAGGAGGGTGGCTGTGTGGATGAACTCCACGCACGCCGCCAGGCGCACGTGCCTGTCCTCCCCCGGTTTGCCGCCATAGCCGCACAAGCGCGCCGCAGCCAAGGTGAGGAGCGGGCGCAGGCGCTTGCCGCCAGCAGAAACCAGGTAAGCGCCCACCTGGGGGATGAGGGGCACGGAACTTGCCATGCGGTCCATAATGACCTGGTTGCAGGCCTTCATGTCCTCCCCCAGCCATGCGGTCAGGGCCTGGAGGGCGTTTTCGCCGCCCATGGCCTGGGCTGGCTGCGCTGGGGGGGCTGCTTCAGGTGCGGGCTGGCCGGGGTTCAAATGTCGTCACTCCATTTTCGCCCTGCAGTCAGGAGATAGTCGGTCATCCCCAGACAACGCCGCAGGCGCTTGGTGCGGACTATGTGCAACCACCGCCAGCCGGTCAACCCACTGGTTTGCAGGCAAGGGGGCGCACCTTGCCTGGCAGCCGCTTTTAGGAGGTGAAAACCCCGCTTTCAAAGGCCTCCTCCCACGTGCCTTGGGTGGAGGCGCGGGAATATTCAGTGGCGCGGTTTTCAAAGAAGTTGGCGTGTTCAACAGCGTTGAGCATGTCGTCAACCCAGGGCAAGGGGTTTTGCTCAATCCCGAAAATCGGGTCGAGGCTGAGCTGCGTCAGGCGGCGGTCACCGATGAAGCGGATGTAGCGCTTGACGTCATCAGCACTCAGCCCTTCCACGGGCCCCATTTCAAAAGCCAGGTCAACGAAGGCATCCTCATGGGCAACAGTGGTACGGCAGACCTCCCTGATTTCCTCCTGGAAGGCGGGGGTCCAGAGTTCTGGGTTCTCGCGGATGAAGGTGCGGAACAGGCGGATGATGGACAGGCAGTGCAGCGTCTCGTCACGCACCGACCAAGTGATGATCTGCCCCATGCCTTTGAGCTTGTTAAAGCGCGGGAAGTTCAGCAAGATCGCGAAGGAGGCGAAGAGCTGCAGCCCCTCCATGAAGGCGCCGTAAGCGGCCATGGCCAGCGCCAGATTGTGCTTGTTGCTGACATCGAACGACTGCATGTAATCGTACTTGTCGCGCATTTGGCGGTATTTGAGGAAGGCCGCGTACTCGGCCTCAGGCATGCCGATGGTGTCAAGCAGGTGGGAGTAGGCTGCGATGTGGATGGTCTCGATGTTGGAAAAGGCCGAGAGCATCATCAGCACTTCAGTCGGTTTGAACACCTGGGCGTAGTACTTCATGTAAACGCCGTTCACCTCAATGTCAGTCTGGGTGAAGAAGCGGAAAATCTGCGTGATGAGATTGCGCTCGGCGTCATTGAGCTTGCGGTGCCAGTCCTTGACGTCATCAGCCAGCGGCACCTCCTCAGGCAGCCAGTGGACGCGCTGCTGCGTCAGCCAGGCGTCATAAGCCCAAGGGTAGCGGAAGGGCTTGTAAATGGGACTGCCAGCCAGAAGGCCGCCCGCTTTAAGCTCCTCCTCGCTCGGTAGGTGTTCGGAAGCGCGGAAGGGCAGTGGCTGGGGGTGGTTGGTCTCATGGGCGCTCATGGGCGGTTGCTCCTGGTGGGGTGGGGCAGGTGGGGACGTTAATTAAGTTAATCAAGTCAATTAACGCGCGTTCAACAAAGGCGCAGCCAAGGCGCCCTCACTGGCAGGAGAGGCATTCCTCATACTTGCCGCCATCAGCGCCCGTGCCGCTAGACGTGCTGGCGGAGGCCTGCGGCAGGTGGTCGTCATCACCTTCCATGATGTCGCGCTTTTCCGTTGCGTTGGAGACGGTGTCAGCACGCATGACGGAAAGGGAGCGGCAGTAGTAGAGGGACTTCACGCCCTTCTTCCAGGCTTCGTAATGGATGAGGTTGAGGTCGCGCTTGTGGATGTCCGCTGGCAGGAACAGGTTGACCGACTGCGACTGGGAGAGGAACGGCGCGCGGTCGGCCGCATGTTCCACCACCCAGCGCTGGTCCAGCTCAAAGGCTGTTTTGAACACCTCCTTCTCATGGGGGGTGAGGAAGTCCAGCTTCTGGACGGAGCCTTTGTCCAAGGTGATCTTAGACCAGGTCGCCTCATCATTATGGCCATGGGCCTCCAGGACCTTGGCCAGGTGGCGGTTGCGCACCGTGAAGGAGCCGGAAAGCGTTTTCTGCAGGAAGACGTTGGCGCTGATGGGGTCGATGCCAGGGCTGGCGCCACCAGCGATGATGGAGATGCTGGCGGTCGGCGCCACAGCCATGGTGTGGGAGAATCGCTCCTCCATGCCGTAATCGGCGGCGTCTGGGCAGGGGCCGCGCGTCTTGGCCAAATCGCGTGAGGCCTGGGCGGCCTGCTCAGAGATGTGGTTGAAGATTTTCCTGTTCCAGGATTTGGCGGTGACGGAGGCGAACGGCACGTTCTTGGCCTGCAGGAATGAGTGAAACCCCATTGCCCCAAGCCCCACGGAACGTTCGCGCATGGCAGCGTACTTGGCGTTGGCCATATCGTCTGGGGCGTTGTCGATGAAGTCCTGAAGGACGTTGTCGAGGAACAGCATGATGTCAGCGATGAAGCGCGGGTTGTCCTGCCAGTCGTCCCAGTATTCCAGGTTGACTGAGGACAAGCAGCACACAGCGGTGCGCTGCTTGCCGTGGTGGTCGATGCCCGTTGGCAAGGTGATTTCAGCGCAGAGGTTAGATGTTTTGACCTCCAGCCCCGCCAGGCGGTGGTGTTCTGGCTGGGCGCGCGCCACCGTGTCGGAGAAGACGATGTAAGGCTCGCCTTGCTCCATGCGCGCCGTCAGCAGGCGGATCCACAGCCCGCGCGCTGAAACTTTGCGGATGATGCTGTGGTCCTTGGGGGAGGTCAGCGCCCAGTCCTCGTCAGCAGCCACAGCGCGCATGAAGTCGTCCGTCACCAAAATGCCATGGTGCAGGTTCAGCGCCTTGCGGTTGGGGTCGCCGCCAGTGGGCTTGCGCAGCTCGATGAACTCCTCGATCTCCGGGTGCCAGATGGGCAGGTAGACTGCTGCCGAACCACGGCGCAGGGAGCCTTGTGAAATAGCCAGCGTCAGGCTGTCCATCACGCGGATGAAGGGTATGACGCCACTTGTGCGGCCATTATGGCCGATGCTCTCGCCGATGGAGCGCAGGTTCCCCCAATAGGAGCCGATGCCGCCCCCCTTGGCCGCCAGCCAGACATTCTCGTTCCAAAGCCCAACGATGCCCTCCAGGCTGTCGCTGGCCTCATTGAGGAAGCAGGAAATAGGCAGGCCGCGCTTGGTTCCCCCGTTAGAAAGGACAGGCGTTGCCGGCATGAACCAATGCTTGCTCATGTAATCGTAGATGCGTTGGGCGTGCCCCTCGTCAGCGCCATAGTAGGAGGCGACACGCGCAAACAAGTCCTGGTTGCCCTCACCTGGCAGCAGGTAGCGGTGGGCCAGCGTGGCTTTGCCGAAGGCCGTCAGGCGGTCGTCACGGCTGTGGTCGATTCGCACAGCGTGGCGCCCTGGCATCTGCACGGGGCGTTCAAAAAGCTCCTCCTCCTGCGTGGCGTCAGCAGGCTGGGTGGGGGCATGGGCTTCCTGGCTGGAATCCTTCGCCAGGTCCAGTGATGGGGCCATGGCCTCCTGGCTGCTTAATTCCGGCGCTTCTTTCAAAACCATGCCCGTCCCCCTTGGGAAAGTGTGAAATGTCACTTGGTGGGTGCCTGTCACCAGGTGCCCTGTTGGAGCCAACATCACTGGATTTTGAGTCTGAAACAATCTTGACAGAACAGAAAATTGGCCCATCGTGACAGGGGCGCAACACAACATCTAGTTAATGTCATGGCCCCCTCACAACTACATGTTGTGTCAGGGGTCAGGAGGGCCCATGGAAGCCACAACCCAAGGCCAGCCCTGGGCTGAGGCTTGTCAAGGTGGGCTACCCCCTAGGCTGGTGGTTGTAAGTCATCACCCCCCTAGCCAGCATCAAGCCATCATCACTGCTACAGGGGGAAGCGTTGGTGGACCTAAGAGGGGGCCATGGGTTGGTGCTGGCCTGTGCTGGGTGCTGGCACGGCCCCTCACGCAGGGGGCGGCACGGTGACAGGCGGCAGCGGCCAGCCGCACTGGGCATGGTGGCGCAGCAGATGGTCCGCCAGAATGCAGGCCATCATGGCTTCCCCCACCGGCACAGCCCTGATGCCAATGCAGGGATCATGGCGCCCCTTGGTATGCATGGCGTGCTCATGCCCTGCCCGGTCGATGCTGGGCACGGGGGTGAGAATCGAGCTCGTTGGCTTGATAGCCGCCCGCACCACCACAGGCTGGCCAGTGCTGATACCCCCCAGGATGCCGCCAGCATGATTAGCGCCAAAACGCGCGACACCAGGATCAGATGTGCTGTGCAGGGAATCGGCATTTTCTTCCCCCCGCAGGTTGGCGGCGTTGAAACCTTCACCGATCTCAACACCTTTAACGCCATTAATGCCCATGAAGCCTGCTGCCAGGTCGCTGTCCAAACGCCCATAGACAGGCGCGCCCAACCCTGGGGGGACGTTCTCAGCCACCACCTCAAAAACAGCCCCAATGGAGGAACCGCCCTTGCGCGCCCCCTCCACCAAGTCTGCCCAACGGGGCACCATGGCAGGGTCAGGGCAGTTGAAGGCGTTCTGGTCGCAAGCCGCCCAATCCCAGTTGGCGCGGTCAACACCCAGCTGCCCCACCTGAACAAGTGCCCCCCTGATGCGCAGCTGGGGCCCCACCAAGTGGCGCAGCACAGCGCGCGCCACAGCGCCAGCGGCCACGCGCATGGCTGTTTCACGCGCGCTGGAGCGGCCACCACCCCTGTAATCGCGGAAACCATATTTGCGGTCATAGCTGTAATCAGCATGGCCTGGGCGGTAGTAGCGCGCCACATCGCTGTAATCGCGCGAACGTTGGTTGGTGTTCTCCACCAGCAGGCTGATGGGGGTGCCTGTGGTGTGCCCCCCAAACACGCCTGAGAGGATGCGCACCTTGTCCGCCTCCTGGCGTTGGGTAGTGTAGCGCGACTGGCCAGGGCGGCGCTTGTCCATCCAGGGCTGGATGTCGTTTTCAGAGAGGGGTATGCGGGGCGGGCAGCCATCCACCACGCAGCCAATGGCGGGGCCGTGGCTTTCCCCCCATGTGGTGACGCGCAGCAGCGTGCCGAAGGTGTTGTCGGACATGGCTTTCCTTGCCTGCCTTGGTGCGTCCTGCCTTCAGTTGGCTTGGCGGTCAGCTGGCAGCGTCAGGTCGGGGGCCTCAGGGTTTTTCATGCCAATGATGTTGTAGCCGCAGTCAACATGCATGACCTCCCCCGTGACGCCGCTCCCCATGTCGGAGAGCAGGAACAGGCCAGCGCTGCCAACGTCCTTCTGGGTGACGTTGCGCCCCAAAGGCGCGTTGATTTGGTTCCAGCGCAGGATGTAGCGGAAGTCCCCAATGCCATTGGCGGCCAGCGTCATGATGGGGCCTGCTGAAATGGCGTTGACGCGGATGTCATCACACCCCAGGTCAACGGCCATGTAGCGCACGCTGGTTTCAAGCGCGGCCTTGGCAACGCCCATCACGTTGTAATGGGGCATGACGCGCTCCGCCCCCAGGTAGGTCAAGGTCAGGAGGGAGCCGCCAGGGTTCATCATGGCAGCAGCGCGCCGCGCCATGGCCGTGAAGGAATAGCAGGAAATGTCCATGGCCTTCAGGAAGGCGTCACGCGGGGTGTCGATATAGCGCCCGCGCAGATACTGCTTGTCCGCCCAGCCAATGGCGTGAACGGCGAAATCGATTTTGCCCCAGCGCTTTTCAACTACGCTGAAGGCTTCGTCAATCTGGGCGTCATCACTGACGTCACATGGAATGACCAGATCGCAGCCAATGCTTTCAGCCAGGGGGCGCACACGCTTGCCAAGGGCCTCCCCCTGGTAAGTGAAGGCCATCTCAGCCCCCTGGGCAGCGCAGGCCTGGGCAATGGCCCAGGCGATGGAGCTGCGGTTGGCAACCCCCATCACCACGCCACGCTTGCCCGCCATAAGGCGCCCTTCTGGCAGAAAGCCCGTCTTGCCCTCATTTTCAGACATGCTTCAGCATCCTGTCGGTAATTACAGAGTTCACAGCACATTTCAGCATGCGCTGCCAGGCTGGCCCTGGGTTGGGCCATTCATGGCCCAGCGTGCACATGCGTGCCCTCTATTTTCAAGTGGCATACTGCCCCCTTGGTCGCATGGTTTGGCTTTCACCACAAGGGCCGGTTGGTGAAGGGGGCCCTTTGGGTAGGGAGCACACCCCCAAACCTGCCATTCCAGGGCCTTGCCCCGTAAGCTTGGACGGCGCTTTGCTTAACCCCAGCGTCCTTACTTAACCCAGCTTAATGCGCACGCAGGGACAAAGACAGGGCAAAGGCCCTATCATGCCCTTATTGTTCTGGGTGCGGCGCCCCGCCCCAGCTTGTGACGTTTAACCAAGGTTCCACCATGCCCTCTGAAATGAACAGCCCCTCCCCTGTGCCCGTGCGCCCTTTGATTGACCTGAACGCTGACCCGTTCGATCTGTTCGGCCAGTGGTATAAGGCCGCTGAGAAAAGCGAAGTGAACGACCCCAGCGCTATGGCCGTGGCCACAGCTACTAAGGATGGTCTGCCTTCAGTGCGCATCCTTTTGTTGAAAGCCTGGGACAAGCGCGGATTCGTCTTTTACACCAACGCTGACAGCCTCAAAGGGCGGGAACTGGCTGAAAACCCCCAAGCCAGCCTGCTATTCTACTGGAAGTCGCAGCGCCAGCAAGTGCGCATCACCGGCCCTGTGGAGCCTGTCAGTGCTGAACAGGCCGATGCCTATTTCGCTAGCCGTTCACGGGCCTCCCGCTTGGGGGCGTTGGCTTCGCTGCAATCACACCCCCTTGAGGAGCGCAGCGTGTTTGAACAGCGCTACCAGGAGGTGGAAGGCCGCTTTGAAGGGGTGGAGGCCATTCCACGCCCCGTCATCTGGAAAGGTTACCGCGTTTTGCCAGCCACTATGGAGTTTTGGCAGGAACGCCCCCACCGCCTTCATGACCGCGCCCAGTGGAGCCGCCCTGCAGGCGTGGCGCAGCAAACCCCGTGGTCTGTGACGCGCCTCTATCCCTGAAAACACCCCCTGCAGTCACCACGGCAGCATCAAAGCTTGCCAAGGTGCGCTAGAGGCGCGTTTGGGTTAGAACAGCGCCGTGAAACCAGTTGCTTCCCCTGCCCCCACCATTAGCAGACGCTTGCTTGGGCACACGCCAAAGCGCGTGGTGGCGCGCTTACTTGCTGGCGTCAGTCAGCGGCACTGGCAGGTGGCTGGGCTGGTGCTGCGGCCTTTGTTGTTAGCACTGCTGGCTGGGCGCCTGCTGCAGGGCCGTGAAAGCCTGCGTTCCCTCAAGGAACGGCTGGGCTGGGGGGGTGGCAAAAGCCTTTTGGCCCAAGGGGATGGTCCGCTCCTATGGTGCCATGGCGCCAGCGTGGGGGAGGTCACAGCCCTTCTGCCTATTTTGGATACGCTGCTTGGGGCTCACCCCACGCTCAACGTGCTTGTGACCACAGCCACCTTAAACGGCCAAGCCTGCGCTGAACGCGCCTTGGGGCACCACAATAACCCCGCTCCCAATGCTGCATGCCACAAAGCTTGCCGTCACAAAGCTGGCAAGCGGTTCCACACGGCCCTTGCCCCTTGGGATGTGGCATCTTGGGTGGGGCGCTTTCTGCGCCACTGGCACCCAAGCGCCCTTTTACTGGTGGAAAATGAGATTTGGCCCACCACGCTGGGAATGGTTCAGGCCCATAATGTGCCTGTTTTGATGGTCAACGCCAGGCTTTCAGCGCGGTCGGCCAAGCGGTGGTCATGGTTGCCTGGGCTGATTAGCCCCGCCTTGGCGGCCATGGCATGGGTGCAGCCAGCCACCCAGCCTTCATCCCATCGTTTGCGCAGCCTTGGCGCAGGCCGCCTGCTGCCGGCATTCAACCTCAAAGCGCATATGCCGCCGCCCCCTGCTGCGCCAGAACAACGGGCCTTCTTCAAACGCGCCTGCGCGGGGCGCCATGTCATCGTGGCCCTTTCCACCCATGGGGGGGAGGAGGTTCTTTTAGCGCGCGCCGCTGCTTGGGCAGCCGGGTTGAAAAAGGGAAATCCACAGGCGCTCAAGCTGCTGCTTGTGCTGGTGCCACGCCACCCCAAGCGCGGCCCAGCCCTGGCCAAGGCGTTGCAGGCCCCCTTGCACAGCCGTCATGAGGTCCCCAAGCCAGACCAAAATCTGTGGATTGTGGACAGCATGGGCCAGACTGGCGCCATTCTGCGTGCGGCCCAGGCTGTTATCATGGGCAACACATGGACCCCCCAAGGCCAAGGGCACAATGTCCACGAACCATTATCCCTTGGGCTGCCTGTTCTGGTGGGGCCTTGGCTTGGCGCTTGGGGGGAGGTGCTGGATCCATGGCCACCCAACCTGCACCAGGTGGGGGGCGCTTGGGTGCATGGCGACACCGCTAGAAGCAACAGCGCTAACCGAAAAGGCTCCTCCCCCTTTTTGAAAGGGCTTGCGCATTTCATGCTGCACCCCCCCGCTCCCCAGGCTGCAGACCCTTTGGTAGGGGCTGAAAAGGGGCCTGGGGTGGGTGCCCTGTGCCGTCTCATTATGGGCACAATCCAGCACTAGGGTTGGCGGGTGATGAAACTGCGCGCCCCTTCATTCTGGACCGATGAAACGCCTTCATGGAAGGCGCGCTTTTTTGCGCCTTTCAGCGCTGTGACACTGTGGGGCGCCCACCGCCGCGCCAGCCGAGTGCCTGTTGAATTGCCTGTGCCAGTCCTGTGCTGTGGCGGCATCAGCGTAGGGGGCAGTGGCAAAACGCCTCTGGCGCTGGACATGGTGGCGCGGTTGAAGGCACGCGGCCTCAACCCCCATGTGCTGACGCGCGGCTATGGCGGGCGTTTGCGCGCCCTGCGGCACGGCATTGCCGTCACCGCTGACCACAGCGGGCGCGATGTGGGCGATGAGGCGCTGCTTCATGCGCGCCTCGCCCCCACCTGGGCTGGGCGGAAGCGGCTTGAAAATGCCTGGCGTGCTGTGGCTGCCGGCGCTGATTGCCTAGTGCTTGACGATGGCTTCCAGGACAGGGGGCTGCATGTTGACGCTGCCCTCCTGACCGTGGATGGCGCCACAGGGCTGGGGAATGGGCGCCTGCTGCCAGCTGGCCCCTTGCGCGAGCGTGCCGCAAGCGCCCTGGCGCGTGCCCACGCCGTTGTGGTGACGGGGCGCCCCGCACCTGGCCTGCTGGGCAAGCTTGCCGCCATGGCCCCAGCCAGCCTGCCTTTTCACCAGGTGCGTTACGAGCCACTGCCGGGGGATGTCCAGGCCCTTTCCCGCCACAGCTTGATCGCTTTCGCGGGGCTGGCGCGGCCTGAAAAGTTTTTTGAAACCTTAACTGAAGCTGGGCTTGAAACCGTCCGCACCGTGGCGTTTGCAGACCACCACCTTTACAGCTGGGCTGAACTGCAGGTGCTTTCACGCCTTGGGCGGCCTGTGGGCACAGCTTTGGTCACCACCACCAAGGACGCTGCGCGCTTGCCGCCGACCTTCAAAGACAATGTCCATGTGCTGCGCACTGAACTGCGCTGGGACGCCCCCACAACGCCTGAAAAGCTTCTTGACGGCTTTCTGGAACGCGCCCATCAGCGCTTGCAAGGCCAGCAAGCCACCCAAACCACCCCAGAAGCGCCCCAAGCACGGCCTGCCTCAATGGAACCCCTCCTGACCATGACCAAGCCGTGAAGGCGCCCCCTACGCAGGCGCAGCCCCCTTTGGAGCGCAAGCGCCCTTGGCACGACAAATGGGGGGGGTGGGCGCTTGCTGGGGCACTTGGCCTGTTGCGCGCCATACCGCCTGGCGTGGCTTCGCGCTGTGGGGCCATGGCTGGAGCGGTGCTGGGGCAGGTGCTGCCTGGCGCCAACGCAGTGGCTGACACCAATCTGGCATTGGCCTTCCCAGGGAAGGGGCGCTTCTGGCGTGCCCAAATGCGGCGCGCCATGTGGCGCAACCTGGGTGCAACATTAGGGGAGTTCCCCCATATTGGCAGATTGGCGGCCACGACAGCCCGGGTGAAGGGAGCGCCCTGGCTGCGGCAGGCGCTAGCCAGTGGGCGCAATGTGGTGTTCTTTTCAGGCCATGTGGGCAATTGGGAATTGCTGCCCCCGTTGGTGGCGCGGCATGGGCTGGCTTTCGCCCCTTTTTACCGCGCCCCCAACAATCCACACGCTAACAGCGTTCTATGTTTTTGGCGCCAACGCGCCCTGATGGAGGCAGGGGTGAGTTCCCCGCCACCTTTGCTGCCCAAAGGGCGCCGCGGTGCCGCCCTGGCTTTGCGCTACATGGCTTCAGGCGGCCATGTAGGGGTGCTTGGCGACCAGAAAATGAATGACGGCATCAAGGCCAGGCTCTTTGGACGCGACACCATGACGGCACCAGCTGCCGCTGCACTGGCGCTGCGCTTTGATGCGTTGATCATCACGGGCCATGTTGAGCGCACAGCCCCAGCCTGCTTGACGCTGCATGTGGACAGGCCGCTCGACCCGCGCGCCCTGGCCACCACCAACCAGCAGGAACGTGTGGCCTGCTTGACGCAGGCCCTTAACGACAGGCTTGAAGGATGGGTGCGCCAACGCCCTGGAGATTGGCTGTGGCTGCACAGGCGCTGGGAAAAAAGATATTACCAGCGCCTTCACCTTTAAGCACTTTGAAGCGCCCCTTGAAGGCGGCGTTCAGAAGCGCGAATCGTCCTTCAAGGCTGCGCCTGCACCCTGGGTTTTGGTCGCTGTCGCTGCGGCATTGGCCGCCTGGGCTGCTTGGGCTTTATTCAGCGCGGCAAGGCCAGGTGTGGCCGCTACGGCAACAGGCACGCTTTCCACCGTTTGCGCTGTGGCTGTGCCAGCGGCGCTAGCAGTTTGCACAGCTTTGGCAGCTGGGGCGGCCGCGTGGGCACTCACGCTTGAAGCGCTTGAAGCGGCAGCTTTTTTGCTGGCTTTCACAGCTGTGGATGGTGAATCCACCTTGGCGCTGTGCCTGTGGGTGTTGACGGGCTGCCCAGGCTGGGCGTTGGCAGGCAGCATCAAGCGCGCACCGCCAGCAGGCAGGATTTCGTAAACGTTCAGGCGGCGCTGGACGTGGCCATCCGGCAGGAGGCGGAACCAGCCATCCACACCTGTGAAGCCGTTCTCCTGCGTCAGGCCCTGGGTGTTCAGGCGCCCTGTGCGCAGAAGCGCGCCTACAAGGGCTGCGCTGTCATAGGCGAAGTCCGTCACAGGGGAAGGGGCCTGGTGGTAGGCGTTGCTGTACAGCCGCACATAGCCAGCGCGGTGGCTGAGGTCCAGCCCCGTGTAGATAGCGCCAGAGATGTCAGCCAAATGGCGGCTGATGCCAGCCCAGAGCGCAGGCCCCATGATGCGCACCTGCGGCATGGAGACCTGGTCGGCCTTCAGGGCCGCCATAACGCGGTTCAGGCTTGTGCCCGTGTCCCCCAGCAGGAGGGCGTCAAAGGGAGGTGCTGCGTTGTTGGCTTCAGCACCGGCGCCTTCACCTGTGACGTTGGCCACTGCCTGGCCAAGCGGGTCAGCGCCCGCACTGGCGCCTGCGGTGCGCTGGGCAATGGCTGAGAGTTCCGCCATGCCGTCCGCGATCGATTCAGCGCTGTCACTGTGGTAGGCCACAACAGGCGGCGTCAGGGAAGCGCCCTGGCAGGCCTTGATTAAGCTGTCGCCAAGGGCATGGCCAAAGGCGTTGTCAGGCAGGAAGGCCGCAAAGCGGTGCCGCCCCTCTGCAGCGGCCACCTGAACCAGGCGGTTGACTTGCTGTTCGGTCGTCAGCCCCATGACCCATGTGCCAGGGCGGGCCTCAGCGGCATCACTGGTGAAGGAAAGCTCAGGCACGGCTGAAGACTGCAACCCAGCGCTGACGGACTGCGTGGCCTGGCCAGTCAGCGGGCCAAGAACGGCGCGGTCGGCATGAGCGATGGCTTTCTGGGCCGCATTCTTGGGGAAGGCGCTGTCGTAGATGTCAAGCACAGCGCCTGTGCCTTTAGTGGGCAGCGCCAGCAAGGCTGCCGCCTTCATGCGGCTGCTGATGGCCTTGTAAGGCCCGCCCAGCGGCAGCACCAGGGCAACATGGGGGCGCCCAGCACCAGCTGCGGTGCCAGTGGCCGTGCCAGCTGTCGTGGTCTGGCCTGGCTGTGGCACAACAGTGCCCGTCTCCGCCTCTTTATTGCCTGAAAGCGTGCTACAGCCTTGCAGGAAGGCCATGGCTGCCATCAAGGCGCAGGAGGAGGCAAGGCCCCGGCGCAGCAGGCCCTTGCGGGCCTTGTTTTGCAGAGCGCCCTTTGGCAGGAGTGAGTGCTGCTGGCAAGGCGCCGCTTCAGTGCCCACCCCATGGCCACGGTCAGCGCGCCCAGGGACGACAGGAGCTTCATCAAATGACTGGCAGTGCATCATACAGGCAATCCCGTTCCAGGCCGCATGGTGAAAATGATCATGATGGTGCGCCCCCTGGCAGCGCCACGCAAGCGTCCCCTGCTGAGGGGGAGCTTGCCCTTGTGGCAACGCCGATTGGCAACCTGGGTGACATCACCCCCCGCGCCCTGGAGGTACTGAAGGGGGCAGACGCCATCCTGTGCGAGGACACGCGCGTGACTACCAGATTGCTGCGCCATTACGGCATTGACAAGCCCCTGGTAGCGTTTCACGACCATAATGAACGCGCCAAGACCCCTTTGGCCCTGGAACGCATCGCTAGAGGGGAGAGGCTCGCGCTGGTTTCAGACGCCGGCACGCCTGTGTTTTCAGACCCTGGCTACCGCCTGGTGCAGGCGGCTGGCCAGGCTGGCTTGAAGGTGGTTGGCATTCCTGGCGCCAATGCCGCCGTGACGGCGCTGAGCCTTTCAGGCCTGCCGCCCGCACCTTTTACTTTTATGGGTTTTCCGCTGCGCGGCACAGCACGGCTGCGCGCTTTTGAACAGCTGAAGGCGCTGGAGGGGGCGGGCTTCTCCTCCACAGTGGCGTGGTACGAATCCCCCCAACGCCTTGTGGGGACGCTTAGCGACTTGGCTGCAGTCTTCGGGCCGGATAGGCCAGCGGCAGTGGGGCGTGAACTGACCAAGCTCCACGAGGAGACGGTGCGTGGCACGCTTTCAACACTCAAAAACCATTTTGAGAAAACACCCCCCCGCGGTGAGATTGTGCTCCTCATGGGGCCAGCAGAACAGGCTGAAGCCGGCGCTGGTGATGTTGACCGCCTTCTGGCGGATGCCCTTTCTGGCACGCAGTCGCTCAAGGACGCCGCCGCTATGGTGGCTGAAATAGCCCACCTGCCCAAACGCGCCGTCTATGCGCGCGCGCTGGAACTGCAAGCAGCGCGCAAGGCGGAATCTGACCCAACCACAACAACCCAGGGGCAGGGGGGAGACTGAGCGGGGACGGACCCCCAACCCTGAGCGGCTTGCTAAGCGCTTGGCGTTTTGCGTGGGGCGCGCTGGCCTAAGGTTTTACACAAGGGTTTACAAAAGGGAGCCAACTCACGTCTGCGTTCCAAACCCTTTAAGATTAAATGGCCTTCAAGCGCTCAAGGGGCCTGGCGGGGCAGCTTGAAAAGCCCTGCTGGCAGTTCCATGCCTGTGTGGACGTCTTCCAGCGAAAGGCTGGTGGTCTTGCCTGAAGCGTCACGTACGCTCCAGCCCAGAAGTTGCAGCGGGCTAGCATTGAACTGCAACGTCAAGGTGCCCGCTGAAGGCATGGCCGTGCGCACCAGCGCCACAGCCATTCTTTTCTGCCCTGGTCCCATCACGAAGCCCGTTACTGTAACGTCACCCGAAAAACGGGGCTGGGCGCGCAGCAGCAGCCCCAAAGGGGAGTGGTCAAGGGGCATAGCCGTTACCTGGTCAATGGACGGGTCGATATAAACAAGCTTGCCGTCATTGGCCGTGATGGTGACGGGCGCTTCCTTTTTGTCCCCCTTCCCAGGTTCTGGGTCATAGGAAAAGCGCATCCGCCCAGGGCGTTCCAGCCACAGCGTCCCTGTGCTGGTGCTTTGGTGGTTCTGCCCATCCCAGGCTTGCTGGACAAAGTGCGCCTTGACGGTGTGGGTGGCAGCCAGGACGTCCTCCAGCCGGCGCAGCCAGCCTTTCTCAACAGGGGTCAAGGGGGTGGCCGCTGGCTGGCGCGCAGGCGCCTGCAGTGCCCCTGGCACCAGGCTGAGCGGCTTTGCCTGCGCCCCCCAAGCTGGCCCACCAGCTGCCATGGTGGCCGCCAAACCAGCCAGCGCAACCAAAAGCGGCGCTTTACCCCAAGGGCGGTGGGGTGAGGCAGCCTTGGGGTGGGGTGTTGTTAGGGGCATGGGTTTCTCCGGCAGGCATGATGGAACTGGGTTGGTGGCCAGCATGGCGATTGGGGCAGGCTTGAACAGTTCAGATGGCGCTGGCTTGGAAAAGGGGGCGCACGTCCCCCCCCCACTCACCTTCGAAAAGTTCCATCCAGCATTCCGCCTGGGTGGGGGCACCAGCTGCGATGGCCTCAAGCGGTTCCAAGTAGCGTTCCTCACCAAGGCCGCGCGCCTTCAGCCCTTCGCGCGCTAAGGCCACAACACGCTGGGCCAGCGGGCGCAGGCTTTGTTGGCCACTGCGGCCCAAGCGTGAATCCATGCCGAAATAAGGCACGTCATTGCGCATTTGGCTGTAAATGTGCCACGGCTGCTCCCGCACCAGGGCCTCCGCAGCCATGAGGGTTGGTTCATCGTAAAGCAGGCCTGTCCACAAGGCTGAATGGGCCACCATCATGGCGGGGCTGCCAGCGTCTGCCGCGCGCATTTCCAGGAACGTCTTCAAGCGCACATCGGGGAACGCGGTGGTGAGGTGGTCTTCAAAATCACCTACCGTGGGGCGGTGGCCGCGCAAGGGCGCCTGGTCAGCGCCAGCCAGCCACGCCCTGAAGGAACAGCCGGCTGCGTTGATATAGCGCCCCTCCCTGATGATGAAATACATCGGCACATCCAGAACCCACTGCACGTAGGCCTCGAAGCTGAAATTATCCTCAAAGAAGCTGGGCACAATGCCACTACGCGCGTCATCCGTGCTGAGCCAGCTCAAAGCGCGCCTGCTTGTCCAGCCGGACAAGCGCCCCTCCTGGAAGGGAGAATTGGCGAACAACGCCGTATTCAGTGGCTGCAGTGCTAGGGAGACGCGCATTTTCCGCGCCATGTCAGCTTCACTGCCAAAGTCCAGGTTGGTTTGGACCGTGCAGGTGCGCTGCATCATGTCCAGCCCCATGGTGCCCACTTTGGGCATGTAGGCGCGCATGATAGCGTAGCGGCTTTTGGGCATCCAAGGCAGTTCAGAACGCCGCCAAAGGGGCTGGAACCCAAGGGGGGAGAATCCAAGCCCCAGACTGGCCGCCACAGGGCGCAGCTGGTTGAAGTGGTTTTCCAGTTCAGCCTTGGTTTCATGGATTGTCCTGAGGGGCGCGCCTGAAAGTTCGAACTGGCCTGCCGGCTCCAGCGAGATGGCAGCGCCCTTGTTAGTGCCCGTGCCTGAGAGGGCGATGACCTTGCCCTGGTCATAAGCTGGCTTCCACCCAGCGCTCTCAGTGGAGGTAGCCTCGAAGCCCTTCAGGACATCCTCAATACCGCCTGGGTCCTGCGGGTTCTGGGCGTTGCGCCACCCCTTATAGGTGGGGGCGGCGTAAGGCAGGGGGGCACCTAAATTTGGATGGCGCGCAGCGTTCCCTGGCACGACAAAGCCGAACTTCTCATGCTCTGTGCCAATGCGCCATTGCCCCTTGGGCTTGCTGCCAGCCGCCAGAAGGCCTGCCAGCTGGTCTGTGCTGGTGAGGGGGGTGGCATTGCTGAGGCCAGGAGTGGACATGGGGCGGGAACTCTCTTTGGTCAGGCTGTCCGGCCCAAAGCCGGACAACGGGTCTGATGCTTGGTCTGTTTGTGACAACTGCACACCATTGGCCCTTAGACGGCAAGGGCACGGGGGCAGAAAAACCCCTTAAAAGGGTGTGGAAAAATAACCTGCCCCCCATCCCACTCCCCATGAATGCGGTTGAAGGGCGCTCTGCCGCGCTTTGCACTATGCGCCTGAGGAGCGTTCAGGAACCCATTAATCAACGTTTTTGGAACGTGATTTGTAGGGGTTCTGGACAATTAACCTAAGACAGCAGGCTGGCAATCCGACTGGCCCGAAGTCACTTGGTTTGCTTGGGCGGCCTCAAGCCTGGCCAGGCCAGAGGCCACGGCCGTGTCAGCGCGCAGCACCAGCGCTCCCAGTGAAAGCGGCCGCACAAAATCCATGGCCATCATGCGCGCGCGTTCCTCTGGGGCGAAGCCGCCCTCAGGCCCAATCAACAAAGCATCTGCCGCCACCAAGGCCGGGCTGCCCCCTTCGCGTTCAAGGGCCACAGCTAAGGTGCGGCGCCGTGGCCAGCGCGCCAGCACCACAGTCAGCGGCTCAAGGGGCATGATGGGGGGAACGGTCAGGCGTTCGCACTGTTCGCTAGCTTCAATGGCGATCAAAGCCAGGCGTTCCAGGTTGAGGCGGTGCGTGTTGGTGCGGGCGCACACCACAGGCCTAAAGCGGCTCACCCCCAATTCAGTCCCCATGCGGATGACCGTTTCTGTGGCGTCCCGCTTAAGGGGGGAGAAGAGGAGTTCAGGCCCTTCCGGTACGCCAGGGGCAGCCCCTTGGGGCGGCTGGGGGCGCAGGCAGGTTTCCACCTGGGCAGTGGCGCCTTTTTTGCGCATGTCGGCCAAGGTAGCGTGCCATTCACCATCACGCCCGTTAAAAAGCGTCAGCCCAGCGCCTGCCTGCTGGCGCATAACAGCACCCAGATAGTGGGCCTGGGCGGGGTCGAGGGCAATTTCCGCCCCAGTATGCAGGCGCTGGGCGGGGGGGATGAAAAGCCGTGGTTCACTTCTGCTCATGAAGGCGAAATAATCACGCCACTGCCTGCAACTCAAGCATCTTCAAGCTAGCCTATAGGGCAACGCCCCTTCCCCCTTTGTGACCATCCCCTGCTTTGTGAAGGACAGACTTTGCCCACCAGTACCCATCCCCCCCACACCGATATCCGCAGTGATGGCTGGCTGGCTCATTGCCCAGCGCAGCTGCAGCCCTGGCTCCTCCTCATGCGGCTTGACCGGCCTGTGGGCACGTGGCTGCTGTTTCTGCCAGGGGTGTGGGGCGTGTTCCTGCCGCAGCATGTCAGCTTCCCCCATAGGCTGAAGCTGGTAGCGCTGTTTGCTGCGGGCTCCGTGCTGATGCGTTCAGCTGGCTGCGTCATCAATGATTTGTGGGACCGCGACATCGATGCCCAGGTGGAACGCACCAAAGGGCGCCCGCTGGCTTCAGGCGCGCTGAGCGTGCGCCAGGGAATGCTGTGCCTAGCGCTGCTTCTGCTAGGCGGCCTTGGTGTGCTTGTGTGCTTGCCCGCCGCTTGTTGGGAACTGGCCCCCCTGGCCCTTCTGCTGGTGGCGCTCTACCCCCTGGCCAAAAGGGTGACGTGGTGGCCGCAATTGGTGATGGGGTTCACCTTCGGCTTTGGCGCGCCCATGGGAGTAGCCGCAGCCAGCGGCCGCTTCTGGCCTGGCTGGGCTGGGCTTGCGCTTTATGGTGCCACCATCGCCTGGCAGTTGGGCTTTGACACCATCTATGGCTTCCAAGATTTGGAGGATGACGCCCGCGTTGGCGTGAAGTCCACCTCCCGCCTGTGGGTGGGGCAGGCGCGTGCTTTCGTGGGCAGCTGCTACGCTGTGGCCGTGGCCCTTTGGGCGGTGGCAGCCCTGATAGGGCAGGTGGGGTGGGCCTTCTGGCCATTTTGGCTTCTGGGCGCGCTGATGCTGGCAGGCCAAGTGCGGGGCCTGCAGCCAGCCAACCCCCAACGCTGCCTGCATGATTTCCAGGCCAACATCACCTTGGGCATGGTGTTGGCGCTGGGCTTTGTTGCAGGGCGCCTGCTTTGAGGGGTCTGACTGGCCTAGCTGAAGGCCCCTTTGCAGGGCGCGTGGTGCGTGGCGCCACGGCTGGCGCCCTGTTGCCAATCAGTGGCTGCGGGTGGGGCGCTCATGCTCCTTGCGGCGGTCAGGCGCTTTGCGCTCCCCCGGTTTTTTGTCGGGGTTAAAGGGGTTCTTGGGTGCCCTTGTCTGCAACCTGATGGGCACGCCTGGCAGATTGAAGGTTTCCCGCAGGCCATTGACCAGGTAACGCCTGTAGCTGTCTGGCAGCTGGTCAACACGCGTGCCGAACAGCACGAAAGTGGGCGGGCGTGACTTGACCTGCGTCATGTAGCGCAGCTTTAGGCGGCGCCCATCCACCAAAGGTGGCTGGTGGTGCTCAAGCATTTCCTCAAACCAGCGGTTGAGGGCGCCTGTGCCCACACGGGCGTTCCACACCATGGCGGCGCGGCGCGCTGCGGGGATGATTTTGCCCACCCCAGCCCCCGTGAGGGCGGAGAACGTCACCACGGGAATGCCCTTCATTTGCGCCAGCGATGTTTCAAGGCGCATGTCAATGCGCTTGCGCGCCAAGGTGCGGTCCTCCACAGCGTCCCATTTGTTAAGGGCGATGATGCAGGCGCGGCCTTCGCGCTCCACCAAGCGGGCGAGCTGCAGGTCCTGTTCGTCCAGCCCGCGCGTGGCGTCAAGCACAAGCACCACGACCTCCGCCATTTTCATGGCCTCAATGGAAGCGGAGACGGACATGCGCTCCAGACCATCGTGAACGCGGGCGCGTTTGCGCATACCGGCTGTATCCACAATCACCACAGGGCCTTCAGGGTCATCCAGGGTAACGCTGATGGCGTCACGCGTCAGCCCCGCCTCTGGCCCCGTGATCATGCGCTCCTCCCCCAGCAATGCGTTAAGGAGGGTGGATTTGCCAGCGTTAGGCCGCCCCACGATGGCCAGGCGCAGGGGGCCTGGGGGGCGTTCCTCAATCACGGCTTCAGTTGGGGCTTCACTATCCTCAAGGTGGGCGGCGCCTTCCCCCGCTAGCGGCTGATGGGGTTCATCGCTGGGCGCGCCTTCAGCAGAGCCTGCGTCCACCGCCCCAGATGGCTTGGCCTCTGGGGGGAGGTGTTCAGCAATTTCCCCCATCAGGTGGGCGAGCCCTTCCCCATGTTCGGCTGAAACCGCCACAGGCGTGCCAAGGCCCAGCCTGAAGGCGTCATAGGCGCCCTCAGTGCCGACTTTGCCCTCCGCCTTGTTGGCTACCAGGATGACGGGCACGTCCTGCTTGCGCAGCCATTGGGCGAAATGCTCGTCAGCGGGGGTGATGCCAGAGCGCGCGTCAATGCAGAACAGCACCACGTCAGCCCCGTCCACCCCTTGGGTGGAGGAGGCCGTCATGCGGCCAGCTAGGGTTTCAGGTTTTGATTCCTCAAGCCCAGCCGTGTCCACCAAGCGCACGCGGCGCCCGCGCAGCATGGCTTCACTCTCCTTGCGGTCACGGGTGACGCCTGGCTGGTCGGAGACGATGGCCTGCCGCCGCCCTACAAGGCGGTTGAACAGGGTGGATTTGCCAACATTGGGCCTGCCAGCCACCACAACGGTAGGCAGGCCACGCCCTGGCAGCGCCACACTGCTGAATGGCGAGCGTTGGGGGGTGGGGGGCCTTTTGCCCGAAGGCTTCTGCGTGTCAGCCATAAGCGTGCAGCACTCCGTCTTGCGTTACGGCCAGCACCCTGCCATCGCAGGCAATGGGGGCCACCTGGCACGGTGATGATGTTTGGCCCATGTGGATGAGCTTACCTGAAAGGGCATCCACAACAGCCATGCCGTATTTAGGCACGGACGAGAAGCAGACAAGCTTACTGCCCGCCAGGACAGGGCCAACCCATTCAATGGCGCCACGCTGCTTCTTGGCATTCTTGAAGCGCGGTAGTTGGCGCACCCACTTCACATGGCCCGACATGCGGTGCACACAGGCCAGCTGCTGGTCCAATGAAACCAGATACAGCCAGTCACCGCACACGCAAAGCATATTCTGCCCGCTGACCTCACGTTCCCACAGCCTGCGGCCAGAGCGCACGTCAATGGCCACAAGCACTTTCAGCATGGAAATGGCGTAAGCCGTGCGCCCCATAATGACGGGGGCGCCACGCACGCAGGCGAAATCCAGCCGCGCGCCGCGCCCATTGCCACCGCTGAGGTTGTCGCTCCAGATCATTTCGCCCGTGGTGTCGCGCAGCGCCACCAGCTCACCACTGCCGAAGCCGGCCAGAACAACGCCTGGCACCATGGCTGGCGCCGCCTCCCCAAAAATGACGGTGCCCACGTCAGGCGCCTGGTGGGTCCAAAGCTGGCGGCCTGACTTAGCGTCAAGGACATAGAGGCGTTCGTCAATGGTGATAAAAGCCATCATGCCATTGCTGATGGTGGGGGCTGAACGCCCTGGCGTTTTGGTAGGGACAACCCATTTGGGCTTGCCTGTGGCGGCGTCCACGGCCAGGGCGGTTGCCACGCCGTCAACGATGTAGAGGGTGTCGCCATCCAGCGCCACACCACCGCCGATGTTGGTGGAGGGCAGATGCTTGCCAGGCTGGCGGTGCCACAGCTCATGCATGTTGGGCCATGTCCAGGCGCGCACCACCCCTTGGGCGTCTGTGGTGAAAATGCGCCCCTGGCCAATAACGGGCGGCGATTGGATGGCGCCACGGTTGTTGGGGATCATCAGCACCATGGCCAGCAAGTCAAAGGGGTTGCTGCCAGCGCCGATGCTGTGTGACCACAGTTCCTTACCTGTGCCCGCCCATTCGCCATTGAAAGCGGTGTGGTCAGCCACGCGCCCGTCAAGCGTCCAGTCACGCAGGGGGGCTGGGGCTGGCAGGTTCACCACCAAGGGTGGCTCCCCCTTGGGCAGGGGGGTTGGCTGCAGCCCCTCCCCTGTGGAGAGGATATCAATACGGTGCCCAGGCAAGGGCTGCTTTTTGTTGGCTGATTCAAAAATGCCGCAGCCAGCCAGGCTTTCCAGCGCGGCCGCAGCGCCAGCCGCTCCCAAAGTGCGCACAAGGCCCCGCACCAAGGCACGGCGGGAAGGGGCCTGCCAGGTGGCTGTGGCGACAGGGGGGCAGGGCTGGATGCGCTTGGCTGGTGCGCTCATCGGGCAGGGCCTTGGGTTGGTTTGATTGCTGGGGGAAGGGGACTGGCAGGACTTAGGGCGGCAGGTTGGCCAACATCCCCTGCGCTCCCTGCGCTTTCAACGGTTTCGTTTTCAAGGATGTTCAGCAGGAAGCCAGCCCGTTCACGCAGGGCAGCGCTTGTGGTGGCAGCTGAAGCCACGTCAGCTAAAAGGCGCCTGGCCTCCAAATGCTGGTCAGGCGTGGTGCCGGGGCCAAGGTCGACCGCAGCCAATCCTTCACGCCCCAGCGCTGCGAAGGCGCCCCCTTTCTGGATGAGGGCATCATAACCGCGGCGCAGTTCTGCAGGCGTGGCTGGCGCGGCACCTGGGCGGGTTGGCAGGCCGTGGGCGGAGCCGTCAAGCAGCAGCCACGCAGCCAGACCGCGCAAGGCCTCATTGGCGTTGACATCGCGCGCCACCATGCGCCATAGCCCCATGGCCCCTACCCCATCCCCATTCTGAGCTTTGAGAGTAGCTAAGTGCATGGCGGCGTAATCACGGATGCCGTCTGGCACAGCATCACCCGCCTGGGGGGCGGCCAAACCCGCCAGGATGGCGGTGGCTTGGTCAAGCTTGGCTTGCTGCTGGCCAGCATCCAGGCTACCTGAAACGGCCCCATCCTGCCCGGCAGTCTGGGCTTCCCTGCTATCAGCGACAGCGGCCAAAAGCCCTTCAGCCTGGAAGAAACGGTCAGAGGCCGCAAGGCGCGCCTGGTGGCTGTGGCTGCTGTGCCAAGTCCACCACCCACCAAAAGCTACGCCGGCCACCGTCAGCGCGCCAGCCAGCATAGCGCCCCAGAAGATTTTCCTCTGCAGCGGTTGTTCGCTTTTCAGTTCCCGGTCAAGGATCTTGATTTCCTGGTTCAGGGGTTCGGCTGGGTTTTCAGGCACGTCCGGGCTCTCTCATAGCTCAGCTGGCGTTGGGCAGCTGCATGGCTGCGGGTGGGGCGGCAAGGGAGACCACCATAGTTCATCAAGGCAGAAAACGCACCACGCTGCCCCTGTTGGGGGTACGCAAGGCGCCATCTTGCATGACGACCTGCCCCCGCACGATGGTGGCAATGGGGGCGCCGCGCACCACCATGCCATCATAAGGCGTCCAGCCAGCTGGGCTGGCGATCCAGCTGTCCTCAATCCGCCAGGAGCGGCCCAGGTCAACCAAGGTGAAGTCAGCATCCTGCCCCAGCGCGATGCGCCCTTTGGTGGCCATGCCGTAAAGACGGGCTGGGCCAGTGGCCATCAGGTCGACCAGGCGCTGCATGGAAAGCCGGCCCATGTTGACGTGGTTCAGCATGACCGGCAGCAAGGTTTGCACCCCCGTCAGACCTGATGGGCACTCCAGCCAAGGCTTGTTCTTGAGGGCGGCCTCATGGGGGGCGTGGTCAGAGGAGACAACGTCAATCAACCCGCAGCGGATGGCCTTCCAAAGGGCCTCCGCATGGCGCTGGTCGCGCAGGGGCGGGTTGACCACAGCCCGACCGCCCAGGCGCTCATAGCATTCAGGCCCTGTGAGGGTGAGGTGGCTTGCCAGGACTTCCGTGCTGACAAGGGCGCGCTCACCAGCCAGGAAAGCGGTCTCCTCCTCAGTGGAGACATGAAGGATATGAACGGGTCGGCCCGTTTTGCGCGCCAGCGCCGCAATGCGCTTGGTGGCGCGCAGGGCGCATTCAGGGTCGCGCCACTGGGCGTGGCAGCCATAGGGCTGGCCTGGGTGGAAGTGACCTCTGCGCTCACGCAGGCGTTCCTCGTCTTCCGCATGGAAGGAGACGCGGCGGTGGCCAGAGCGCAGTACGGCCTCAATGCCGGCATCGTCAGCCACCATCAGGGTACCTGTGGAGGAACCGGCGAACACCTTGACCCCGCATACCCCTGGCGCCTGCTCCAGCCGTGCCAGTTCAGGCGTGTTCTGGTGGGTGGCCCCCACATAGATGCCCACATCGACATGGGCAGTTTCCGCAATGCGCTGGCGCTGCCAGGCCAAGGTGGCGTCATCAACCACGGGGGGGTTGGTGTTGGGCATCTCCAGCACGGTGGCGATGCCGCCCAGGGCTGCGGCCTCCGTTCCCGTGGCGATGGTCTCCGCCTCCTCCTTGCCAGGTTCGCGCAGGTGGACGTGGGCATCCACCAATCCTGGCAGGACGTGAAGGCCGTGAGCGTCAATGACTTCGTCCGCCTCGTCACGCACGCTGACATTGAGGTTGGCGATGCGCCCCCCCCTCAGCCCCAGCGATGTCTCCACCCGGCCCCATGGCAAGTAGACCAGGCCATTGCGGATGATAAGGTCATAGTGCGCCATGGCTTCCTCGTGCTCCTCACGCGATGTTGGGCGGTTTCCGGCACGTTAGGCGCCGGTGGAATGTCATGCTTTCAGGACATAAAGCCTCCCGCCCCACAAGGCCAGCCGCTTCACCCACCGCCGTGGTTCACCAGGGGTGGTTTGCCAGCGGTCCGCCAGGGGAGCTGTTCTGTGCCAGCAGCGCCAGCGCAGCCTCCACTGCATGCTCTGGGGTGATGTCGCTAACAAGCCCCGCCCCCTCCGCCCCAGGCGCGCACAATGCTGCCGCGCAAAGGCCCTGGGGGGCGTACTGGCTGGCGCAGCTGGGCCCAAACAGGCCAAGCGTTGGCGTGCCAGCTGCAGCCGCCAGGTGCATCAGTCCTGAATCAGGCCCCACATAAAGCCCACAGCGGTGCAGCGCGGCAGCGGTTGTCGTCAGGGCCACCTCAGCGCAGGGGAAAAGCAGCGCCCCTGGCAGGAGGGCGCGCAGGGGGGCAGCCAACACACGCTCACGCTGGCCTGGGCCGTGGAACAGCACGGGGCGCCACACCAGCCTGCCCTCGGCGCCAGAACGCTGGTTGAGGAGGCGCAGGAAGCGTTCCATCCAGGGGGCAGGCCACACTTTGTTTTCGGTTCCCGCTGTGGGGCCAAGGCCCAGCCACGCCTCCCCTGGGGGCAGCGTGGGCAGCAGGCCTGCCGCTGCCACCCCATCCCCGCTTGACCAATGTACCGCTGGCAATATTCCCAAAGGTAGCCCCAAGTCAGCCAATTGCTGGTGAATGCGCAACCCACCACGCCGCCCACCGCGCAAACTGTGGCGGTGGCGCGCCTTCAAAAACCACGGCAGGAGGGAGGAGCGCAGGTCAACCACCCCATGCCAGGCTGTGTGGCGCGTGGCCTGCCATAAATGCAGCCAGTGCCGTTTGCGCGGCTGCTTGCTGAAAGGCAGAACCGCCTCCACAAAGGGGGTGTGGGCGAACAGCGCCGCCTGGGCTGGTCCGCAGGCCACGGTGAAGCGCGCCTGCGGCCACGCCTTGGCCAAACCTGCTAACGCCGCTGTGGACATCACAACGTCGCCAAGACGGTGACCTGTGATGAACAGAACAGATTTGGTGGCAGTGCCTTGCCCCACGCCCTTTTGGCCAAAAGCTGGCGCGGCTGCTTTCATTAAGCGCGGCGCCACAAAGGGTCTGTGACGCTTTCCAAAAAGGCCTCATGCCGGGCCTTGTCAGCCTCTGGCACAGCCCATGTGCGGGCTTGGCGGCCAGCGTAACGCCCAGGTTCGGGGCGCAGGCTGCGCGCCAGGGGGCTGGCTATCCCTGCTCCCTCCCCCCCCAGGCCAAGGCCACGTTGGCGCCCGCCTTGTAGTTCCACATAGACTTGGGCCAGAAGCTGGCAGTCTAGCAACGCGTTGTGGGTGGTGCGCGCTGAAAGGTCGATGCCAAAGCGCCGGCAGAGGGCGTCCAGGTTCACAGGCCCTGTGTAGCGGCTTTTGGCGATGGCCAGTGTGTCCACAGCGCGGCTTGCATAATCATAGGGCCGCATACCACAGCGTGTCAGCTCGGCATTGATGAACTTGAAATCGAAGCTCGCATTGTGCGCGATGAGCTTGGCATCGCCTACGAAATCCACAAAGCTTTGCGCGATGTCGGCAAACAAGGGCTTGCCGCGCACATCCTCTGTGCGGAAGCCGTGAATGCGGGTGGATTCCGCCGGAACGTCACGTTCAGGGTCGATCACCACATGAAACGTGGCCCCTTCCAGGGGCATGTCGTCTTCATTGAGCTTGAGCGCCGCAATCTCAATAACGCGGTCGCCGTCATCAGGGTCGAAGCCTGTCGTCTCAGTATCGAAGATGATGCCACCAGCCATGGTCAGCCCCCTTAGTTGCAAAGCCCGTTCATGAAAGCTTCCAGCTGGCTGCCAGCATGGGCAACGCTGCCCCCTGTGTCCACCACCCAATTGGCGCGGGCGCGGGCTTCGGCCGGGCTGGTTTGGCGCGCCATCAGAGCGCGGGCCTGGTCAACGGCCATGCCCCCTTGGGCAGCGCGCTGGGCCAGGCGCGCCAGGCGCACATCCAAGGGTGCGTCAGCCACCATCACGCCGTCACAGTCCTTGTCGGCGCCCGTTTCCCACAAAAGGGGTATGTCCAGGACGCACAGCTTAGCGCCCTGCCCAACGCAGCGCTTGATGAAGCGCCGCCGCGCTTGGGCGACCAGGGGGTGGAAGATCCCTTCCAGCTGGGGCAGCATTTCCGGATGCGCCTTGAGGTGGGCGCGGAGCAACGCCATGTCCACCCCGCCCCCAGGCGCCATTACAGCAGGCAAGATCCTGGCCACGCCCAAAGCACCTGGCTGGCCTGGGGTGCGCAGCGCCCTGACGGTGGCGTCAGCATCGAACACAGGCACATGGCGGGCCTTGAACCAGGCCGCCAGAGTGCTTTTTCCAGCCGCCATGGCGCCTGTCAGCCCCAGCACCAAAGTGCCTGCATGATGGTTGGCCAGGCTTCCCTGCTGCGCTGGGGTGGCTTTGGCCCGTTCGTTCAGGGCTTGGGGCATTTTCAGTCCCTGTGACCTTCAAGGCTCTCCAGCAGGAGGGCGCGCGTGGTGGCGTCTACTTCAGGGCGTTGGCCAAACCAGCGCTCAAACCCTGGCACGGCCTGCTCCATCAACATGCCAAGGCCATCCACGGTTTTGAGGCCGCGCGCCAGCGCCGCTTGCAGCAGCGGAGTCTGCAACGGCGTGTAGACGATGTCAGCCACCACCATGTTAGCTGGTGCTACCGCCAGCGCGCCCGCCCAGTCTGGCTGGGCGCCGGGCTTCATGCCAAGTGAGGTGGCCTGAACCAGAACGCGCACAGGCCTGACCCCCTCCCCAGAAAGGCAGCCTGGCCAGGCGTCCCAGGGCACTACCTGGCCACCGCCCACGCCGCCACGCGTAACAGGGGCCACCAGCTGCTGGGCGCGTTCAAGCGTGCGGTTGCTGACGAGCACATCAAGCCCTTGTTCCAGAAGGGCAGCCGTGATGGCGCGCGCTGCCCCCCCTGCCCCCAGCACCAGAACGCGCTCGCCGGGGCGCAGCCAAACGCCATGGCGTTCCAGGCTGGCCAGGAAGCCCTCCCCATCAGTGCTGTCGCCCAGGATGCGCAGCGCGCCATTGTCCCCACGCGTGAATTGCAGTGTGTTCACAGCCCCTGCGCGCCGCGCAACGGGGGTGAGGTCATCACAAAGGGCGCAGGCGGCCTCCTTGTAGGGGATGGTGACATTGGCCCCTTGGAATCCAGCCTGGGCCAAACCGCGCACGGCTTCCTCAAACCCGGCCGGGTGTGCCACAGGCAAAGGCACATAGGCCCCGTTTACACCCAGCTGCCGCAGCCAGAACTGATGGAGGAGGGGGGAGCGCGAATGCGTCACACTCCCCCCCATGACGCCGGCCAGCTTGGTGGTGGCGTTTATGGAAAACGGTTTGGCCATCAATCAGGCCCTCCCTTCATGGCTCATGGTGGGTGGCGTTTGGTGTGGGGTGCTCTGAGCAGGCCCCTTGGTCAAGGGCGCGCTCTGCCAGGAAACGGGGCAGCGCCTCAGCCAGCATGTCCGCCCAGAACGCCTGGCCGGCCTGACCAGCCAGCAAATCTTGGCGCAGCTCGATTTCCAGCGCGGGCAGCTGGCGCTGGGCTGCGTGGTGGATGGTCGTGAACTCGCTTTCAGGTGAAAGGGCGTAAGGCTGGTTGCTGCCCACCACCAGCGGCGCACCATCCATGGCCTGTTTTCCTGCCAGCAGGGCCGCCATCGTCTGGGCGCTCTGGGGGTCGTGGTGGTGGAGAAGCCCAAGGTGCCAAGGGCGCTTGAAGCCATCCATCTCAGGGGTGAAGCTGTGGAGCGAGACGAACAAGGTGGGGCGCCCCTGGCGTGCGCGCCCTTCCAGACAGTGCGCGATGGCTTCATGGTAAGGGTGGTAGATGGCGTCCAGGCGGGCTTGGCGTTGCGCTGAGCTCAAGGCCTGGTTGGCTGGCACGGCTGTGTGGTCGCTGACAGGCGCCATCAAAGTGGCGTGGTGGGGGGCGCGGTTACAGTCCACTACAAGGCGCGAATAGTTCTGCAGCAACAAAGCGCAGCCAAGGCGCCCCTGCAGGCGCCTGGCCACGGCGGCAATGCCGATGTCCCAAGCGATATGGCGCCCCCTGTCCTGTTCAGACAGGCCCATGGTGCCGAGCTTTTCAGGGATGGCGCGCCCGCCATGATCACACACCAGGACGATGTCTGTGGGGCGCGTCTCTGGCCAATGGGTGAAGGGGGTAGGGTCGCGCTCCGTCAGCAGGGGTTGGTGGCCCTGCTGGGGCGTTGGTGTGGCCAGAGGGCTTGTCACAGCTTGGGTCATGGCATTGCCTTGGCATGGTGGTGGGGGTTGGCGGCACTTGGCAGCGCCAAGTCCACAGCGCAGCCTGGGCCGTTCCAGTTCAAGGCCCCCCCTGACGAAGCCAGAACGTGGCCTTTGCCATCAATAGCCAGCGTCGTTGGCAAATCAAGTTCCTCCTCCTGGGCAGCCTTGGGGAAAACCCTCTCCAGCGTGGCGTCATCCATCACCCAGGGCGTGATGGCCTGCCCAGTCTGGCTAGGCTGCCAAAGGTGGTGGGCGCCCAGCCACGCCGCCACTTTGGCTGGGGCACCGCTGTCCATGGCGGCGGTCACGACCTGCACACCTGGGCAGCGCTCCTTGAAGTGCTGCAGGTGCGGCAGTTCAAGAATGCACGCTGGGCACCATGTGGCCCATAGGTGCAGGTACCACACAGCTGGTCTGTTCCCACGCGGGGCGGTGGGTGGCAGCGGCAGCTTCTGGCCATGTGGCCCTGCGAGCGCGGCCGGGACCGCCGGCCCACTGGGCGCGGCGCAGGCGGGGTGGTAGGAATAGCCCCAGACACCCCTCAGAAGGCAGCCAACCAGAACGGCCCTGGCCAGCGCACTTCTGAGGGCACAAACCTTCCCCCCACCCCCAGCAGGCAGTGAACCCCCCATGAGCATCGACAAATCCTCCCCTTCCTCCCCGAAGGCCAGCAAAGGCGCTCAGGCCAACATGCAGTGGGGTGGACGTTTTGCTGCTGGCCCCGCCGCCATCATGAATGAGATCAACGCCTCCATCAGCTTTGACCAGGCGCTGTGGCGGCAGGATATCAGGGGTTCTCTGGCCCATGCGGCCATGCTGTGCAAGGTCGGCATCATCAGCGCTGATGACCTCAAGGCCATTGAGGGGGGGCTGGCTGGGATCGCTGCCGAGATCGAGCAAGGTACCTTCCCCTTCTCTGATGCCCTTGAAGACATCCACATGAACATCGAGGCCCGCCTTTCCGAACGCATTGGCGAAGCCGGCAAGCGCCTGCACACGGCGCGCTCACGCAATGACCAGGTGGCGACCGACTTCCGCCTCTGGGTGCGGGACGCCATCGATGGCGTGGTGGCGCAGACGGAATCCCTCATGGCCACCCTGGCCAAGCGCGCGCTGGAGAACGCAAGCCAACCCATGCCGGGTTTCACCCATTTGCAGATCGCCCAGCCTGTAACGTTTGGCCACCACCTCCTGGCTTATGTGGAGATGCTAGGCCGCGACCGCTCCCGCTTGCTGGATGGGCGCAGGCGCCTCAACCAATCCCCCTTAGGGTCGGCTGCGCTGGCTGGAACGTCTTTCCCCATCGACCGCCATATGACAGCGCAGGCCCTGGGGTTTGATGGCCCCACGCGCAACTCGCTTGATGCCGTTTCAGACCGTGACTTCGCGCTGGAGTTCCTGGGCGCGCTGTCCATCCAGGCCATGCACCTCTCCCGCTTGGCGGAGGAAATCGTTCAGTGGACGTCCACCCCATTCAACTTCGCTAGCCTTTCTGACGCCTTCACCACGGGTTCCTCCATCATGCCGCAGAAGCGCAACCCGGATGCGGCCGAGCTGGTGCGCGGCAAAACAGGGCGCATCACGGGGGATTTCATCGCACTGCTGACGGTGATGAAGGGCCTTCCCCTGGCCTACGCCAAGGACAGCCAGGAGGACAAGGAACCGGTGTTTGACGCTGTGCGCGCCATCACCCTTTCCCTGGCGGCCATGGACGGCATGGTGGCTGACATCACCCCCAACAGGGAGCGGATGCGGGAAATGGCTGGTGCTGCCTTCGCTACCGCCACAGACCTGGCTGATTGGCTTGTGCGGGAATTGAAAGTGCCATTCCGCACAGCGCACCACGTCACCGGGCAGCTGGTAGCGATGGCGGAAAAACGCGACGTGGCGCTGGAGCAGCTCCCCCTTGAAGATATGCGCACAGTGGAGCCACGCATCCACCAAGGGATCTACAGCGTTCTGGATGTGGATTCCTCCCTGGCCAGCCGCACAAGCTTTGGCGGCACGGCGCCTGAAAACGTGCGCTGTGCTGCCCAGGAATGGCTGGCGCGCCTTAACCAAGCCTGAAGTGGGGGAGGGTTCCCCCAGCAGTCATGACCTGGCATTCTGCTGCCCAGGCCTTTGAGGGGGCTAGACAAGGGCTCACCCTTGCGCCCCCTTCACCAGAGCAAGGAAAGCGTAAGCGCTATGAAGCCAGGACAACGCCGTGAGATCGCCCTATGGCTGTGCCGCCTTATGCTGGGCGTGATGGTTTCCACCATGGCGCTGAGCCTCACCGCCTGCGGTAAGGAAGGCGACCCCCAGCCGCCAGGGCCGGCCAATGAAATTACCTACCCTCGCGCTTACCCGCCTGATTGAGGGGCTGGGTCTGAAAAAGCTGAACTCAGGGCGGGGAAAGAACCCTTCATCCTTAGCTTCAGCGTTCAGCCAACAGAGCACTGGCTGCCCTGAGCTTCTCCAGCCTGGGGCTGGGCCTGAGGCCCAGGAAGCAGAACACAACCGCTGCTATGCTGATGGCTGAAAGCAGCAGGTTATACCCTATGTCATACTGGCTGAGCCACGCTGCCCCACCAGGGAATCCCACGCCTTTATAAAGGGCCAGATGGCTGACATTACCTACAGTCATCACCACAATCAGGCAGTACGCAAGCGTTTTGAACACTTGAACCCTGCGTTCCACCTCAAGCTGCTGGTTGCGGAGGGAAATCATGGCGTGGTGCTGTTGCCAAAAGCCTTCAAAACCATCCTTTGCCGCTTTCTCCAAGGCGTTCTGCGCACATTGGCGGGCTTCTTCACGGCTGATGGCTGGTTTCATGTTTGTGGATGACATAAGTCCGCCTCCCACCCCCACTAAGGGGGTTTTAAGAACAATCCAACAAAACGTTGTTTTACGTTCCACCTCAAGGGCAATTTTACCCTAGGCCACCAAAACTCCCTATAGCCCGTGAATGGTCTCCACAGGTTTCCAGAAAGAAAACACAAACCCTTAAAGCGATATCTTAAACCAATTTCTGATTTCAGAGATGTGCTTTAGTTAAGGGCTGAGAAACAGGAAGTGAGCGAGTTTATTCAGTGCGGTAACGTTTCTGTTCCTCAGGAGAAAGGCCCAGGAACACTAGAGCACCATTTAAAATAGGCATTCGTCTAAACGAACGAATGTTATAGTATATCCATCCAAAAACACTTAACATTGTAATGCCTATATAAATTTTAGCCAAAAATTTAGACCCAAAAATGAAAACAAATGCCTGGTGACTAGACAATTTGTTCCCTGACAACGCTGTTTGAACGGTTAATATTAAGGTTATCAACGAGATGAGCCCCGTCATTATACTAATAAGGTAAGTCCAAAACTCCCATGAGGTATTGTCACGCATAGTTTGCTTTTTAGATTCTAAATACAATTGTGCGTAATGTACCTGGGCTTCAGGTGAATTAAATCCAAGCTCACTTGCCCCCTTAAGGGCGCTGTCAACTGCCTTTAAAACTTTTTGTTTCTTGTTCATTCGAGCAATCCAAAATTTGAATAAGACTACATTATTTTACCCTAAAATGATGTTGTTTAACATATTATGAATTTCTTGTTTGGATAGGCCTTTCTCGAAATAAAAATCCTCCCTAACAGCTGGGCTGTTGCGGCTTTTGGAGAGCTTGTGACCGTCAGCCCCCATGATGAGGGGATGGTGGGCGTAGCGCGGCGCTGGCCAGCCCATGAGTTCCTGCAGAACACGGTGGATGACTGTCAGGGGTTCCAAGTCCTGCCCGCGCGTGACAAGCGTTACCCCCTGCAACCAGTCATCATGGGTGACGCACAAATGGTAGGAAAGGCCAGCGTCACGCCGCGCTAAAACAACATCGCCCCAGGATGCGGCATCTGCTGTTCTTTTCTGGAATGTGTTGTCGCCTGTCAGCTCCAGCCAAGTGGGGTTGCCCCCAAGGGTTTCAAGCGCTTTGTGCATGTCCAAGCGCCACGCTGGTTGGTGCCCTTTGGTCATAATTGGGGGGCAGCCAGATTGGGGGCGGCAGGTGCCAGGGTAGCGCAGGCTGCCATCTGGCGCGCGCGCGCCAGCAGTGCCTGCGGCATGGCTGATGTCAGCCCGGCTGCAGAGGCAGGGATAGATGAGCCTGCGCTCGCGGAGAGTGTCCAAAACAGCGTCATAATCAGTTTTATGGCGTGATTGGCGCCTGATGGAAGTTGGCGGTTCTGGCAGCAGGCCAAGCCAAGCCAAATCATCCAGAACGCCCTGCACGTTTTCCTCAGTGCAGCGGGCTTGGTCGATGTCCTCCAGCCGCACCAGGTAGCGGCCGTGGGGGGCAGCCAGCGTGCGCGCATGAAGGGCGGAGGCCACATGCCCCTTGTGAAGTCTGCCTGTGGGGCTGGGGGCGAAGCGCGTCACCCAGCCAGACGGGGGGTCGCTTTTCATAGCGCTTGGCATGGTCAATGGTCAGCCTAGCGCTGGGTCAGGCACTGTAAAATTCATGCCGTCAAAAGCTGGCTCCACCCCCGCTGGCAGTTCACGCTTAAGGGTGGCGTAGTCCATCCTGTGGCCCATGTGCGTCAGGATGGTGCGGCGCGGCTTGATAAGATCGCGCCACGCCAGAACCTGCCCTAGCCAACCGTGGGAGAAATGACTTTCATACTGGAAGCAATCCACCACCCAACTGTCCACGCCAGCAAGGGCGCGCAGCGATGGGGCTGGCATATCTGCGACATCAGTTGAATAGGCGAAACCGCCAAAACGCACCCCAAGACTGCTGATGTTGCCGTGTATCTGGTCGAAGGTCACACCACTGAATGGCCCAATGGTGAGCGGCCCTTCCAGGGGGATTTCATGCACGTCCAGCGCTGCGCGGTAAAAAGTACCCCCTTCCCAGGGCTTGAAGGCGTAGCTGAAGCGCTGGCGCAGTTCCAGGAAAGTTTCAGCCGTGCCATAGACCGGCACAGGGTGGCCGAGAACGCGGTTGATGGCGCGCAGCTCATCAAGGCCAGCCACATGGTCGCTGTGGCAATGGGTGTAAAGCACAGCGTCAATGCGGGGCACGTTCTGCGCTAAAAGCTGCTGGCGGAAATCAGGCCCCGTGTCGATGATGAGGCGGAAAGGCGCCGTCACACCCGTTTGGGGGTTGGTAAAGGGTTTTTCCAGCAGGACGGAGGCACGCGTGCGGCGGTTCTTGGGCTCATGCGGGTCGCAAGTGCCCCAGCGCCCCGCTAGGCCAGGCTCGTCAGAAGCGGCGCCCAGCACAGGAACACCAGCGGAGCCGCCACAGCCCAGAATGGTCACTTTCATCATGCCGCCCTCCTTGGATACCTGTTCCAGTCCCACAGAACTACCCTTGCCAGCCAGAAGCAACCCCGCCAACCCTTGGCACTACCAAGGACCTTGCTTGCGCCCCCTCAGGCCATGCGGCTGAACAAGCGCCTGGCGTTGGCGGTGGTGGCGCTTGCCAGGTCTTTTGGTGCCATGTGGCGCAGCTTGGCCACTTCCGTTGCAGTGTGCACAACATGGCCAGGCCAATTGCCATGGCCGCGGTGGGGAACGGGGGCCAGATAGGGGCTGTCCGTCTCCACCAGGATGCGCTCAAGCGGGGCGGTGGCTGCCACATCCCTGATGGTGGCGCATTTGGGGAACGTCACCAACCCTGAGAAGCTCAGATAACCCCCAAGCGCCAACGCGCCCTGGGCCAGTTCCACACCGCCAGCGAAGCAATGGATGAGGAAGGGGAAAGCCCCTTTGGCCGTTTCCTCCCGCAGCAGGGCAACGGTGTCCGCGTCAGCGTTGCGGCTGTGGATGACCACAGGCAGCCCTGTGCGGCGTGAGGCTTCGATATGGCGGCGCAGATATGTTTTCTGCCGCTCATGGGTAGTTGGGTCGCTGTTGTGGAAATAATCCAGGCCCGTTTCGCCAATGGCCACGATGCCTGGGCGGTCCAGCTCAACCAGCATTTCATCAAGCGTTGGCAGTTCCTCCTCAAGCACATGGTCGGGGTGGATGCCCAAAGCAGCGTGGATGGGCAGGCTGGGGTGGCTGCGCGCCACCCATTCATGCTGCTGGTGGCGGCGGCTCCAACGGGTGCCGATGGTGACCATGCCAGCCAGGCCTGCCTCCCTGCCTTGCTGGAGGATGGCCTCAGTACGCGCGTTTTCATCTGCGGGGGCTGGTTCCGCTTTGCGGCCACCATGGCCGCGCCCCACCATGTCCAAGTGGCAGTGGGTGTCGACCAGCCCTGGCAAGGTTGTGGCGATGACCGGCGGGGTGAAAGCCCCACCAGCCTGAGCGTGGCTGCCACTCATGGTTGGGGGGCCTTTGGAGCGGGAGCAGCCTTGTTTTTCGTGCCCTCTTTGCCCCCTTGGCTTGAGGGCTTCTTGCCCTTAGAGGCCTTGGAGGTTGGGGTCTCAGCGCCTTCCTCAACAAAGCGCGGGAACAGGCCTTGTGGCTGGGGCAGCGTGCGGCCGCCTGGCAGTGGGGTGGCGAGGGCTGCGAAATCGCGCTCCTCCTCCCCAACGCCCAGCTGGTCCAGCATTTTGGCCATGGTCTCAGGCATGTAAGGCTGCAGAACGGTGGCCAAAGCGCGCAGCACATCCACCAAGACGCGCAGCACGGCGGCCATGCGTTCAGGGTCCGTTTTCTTCAGCTTCCAGGGGGCCTGGTGGTCGATATAGGCATTGGCGGCGCGCACCACTTTCCACACTTCCTCAAGCGCTTCTGAAAGGGCCAGGCGTTCCAGCTGGGCAGCCATGGTGGCTGGCAAGCGCGCAGCCGCTTCCAGAATGGCCTTGTCTGCTTCTGTGAGCGTGGGCTGGAGGGGCAGGACGCCGTCCTGGTTGCGGGCAATCTGGCTCAAGGTGCGCTGGGCGAGGTTGCCCAGGTCATTGGCTAGCTCCACATTCATGCGTGAAATCAGCGCCTGGCGGCTGAAGTTGGAATCATTGCCGAACGGCACCTCCCGCATGAGGAAATAGCGCAGCTGGTCGAGGCCGAACTCATCAGCCAAGGCAGCGGGGTCAAGCACATTGCCCAGGGACTTGGACATTTTCTGCCCCTCTACCGTCCACCAGCCATGGGCGAAAACACGGGCAGGCAGTGGCAGCCCAGCCGCCATCAGGAAAGCTGGCCAGTAAACGCAGTGGAAACGCGCGATTTCCTTGCCGATCACGTGAACGTCAGCAGGCCAGAAACGCTTAAAGCGCGGGTCGCCTTCATCAGGGTAGCCAACAGCGGTCAGGTAATTGGCCAGGGCGTCAAACCACACATACATCACATGCTTACTGTCCCCTGGCACAGGAACACCCCAGCTGAACCCAGTGCGGCTGATGGAAAGGTCGCGCAGGCCTTGGCGCACGAAGCTCTCAATCTCGCGCTTGCTGCCGTGGGGGCCGATGAAGTCGGGGTTGTCAGCGTAAAGCTTCAGGAGCTTTTCCTGGAAATCCCTAAGCTTGAAGAAATAGGAAGGCTCCTTCACCCACTCCAAGGGCGCGCCTGTGGTGGTGGAGGTGCGGCTGCCATCAGGGTGGAGGGTGATTTCGTCATCACCCACATAGGCCTCATCGCGGGTGGAGTACCACCCCTCATAAGCGCCCAGGTAGATGTGGCCGTTGTCAGCTACTTTCTTCCACAAAGCCTGGGCGGCCTTGTGGTGCTGTGGGTCCGTGGTGCGGATGAACGCATCAGCGCTGACATTCATGCGCGCCTGCATAGCCCTGAACTGGTCGGAGACCTGGTCAGCGAATGCCTGGGGGGGGATGCCTGCTTTCTCGGCGCTTTGCTCCACTTTCTGGCCGTGCTCGTCAGTGCCAGTCACGAACAGAACATCGCGCCCGTTCAGGCGGTTGAAGCGCGCCAGAACGTCACAGGCGATGGACGTGTAGGCGTGGCCGATGTGGGGGGCGCCGTTGACGTAGAAAATCGGCGTCGTGATGGTGGCGCGCGGCTTTTCGGGGGAAGGTTGGGTGGGGGTGTTCATGGTGGTTTCCGTTGGCCCTGGTTGGCGTTTTTGAAGGTTTGTCAAAGGGGTGGTTATCAAATGGGGTGATTTATGAATTGTGGCCTGCAGGGGTGCCCCATCAGCTATGGAGGGTTGCCCAGCCCTGGCGCAGCGCTTGGACCGGGTCAAGGTTGTAGCGTTCCGCGTCCTCCTGGAGCTGGCGAAGCTGAGTGGCTTTTTGGGCCATTGCAGCCGCTGCCGCAAGGTGGCCAGCCTGCGCCGCCGCCCGCGCGCGCAGCGCCATGTGGTGCCCCAACACCCGCCACAGCAGTTGGCGCTGGGCCTGGTCCTTGCCCATGGTGGCCAGTGCCTGCCAGCTTTCCCGGTCAAAGGCACCAGCCTGCCAGGTGGCAGGGTCAAGCAGGGCTTCAGCACGTTCAAGCGCAGCAAGGCTGGGAGGGGCTGCCATGGCCAACGCCTGGCCAGGGGAACCTTCAGCCAGGCTGAGCAAGCGCTGGTCAAGCCCTGGCAGCAAGGTTGCCATCGCCTGCTCAGAAAGGGGCCTGAGCGCCAGCGTGCGGCAGCGGCTGCGCACAGTGGGCAGCAACCGCCCCGGCTGGGCAGTGAGCAGCAGAATCAGCGTGCGTGGTGGTGGTTCCTCCAAGGTTTTGAGCAACGCGTTGGCAGCGTTGAGATTGAGGTGCTCAGCCCCATCCACAATCACCACGCGCCAGCCTGCCTCAATGGGTGTGCGGCGCAGGAACTGGCGCATGGCGCGCACATCGTCCACCTTGATAACGGGCCCGCTGCGCCCCTGGCCCTTGGGCTCCGCTGGGGCGAGTTCAAGCAGGTCGCCATGGGCGCCAGCGCTGACACGCCGCCCAGCTGGGCTTTCGTGGTCATCTGCCCCCAGGACCAGGCGCGCCATTTGGTAGGCAAGGGTTTTCTTGCCTATCCCCTCACGCCCAGTCAGCAGCCACCCATGGGCCAGGTGGCCATCCACCAGGGCCTGCTTGAACAGGGCCAGTGCCTGTTCATGGCCAAGTGCCCGCTTGGCCTGGGCAGGGGGAACCAACGCTGTCAAAGACGCCGTCATGGTTGGGCAGCCTTGCCAGTACCACAGGGAAGCTGACCAGGCTGGGGCAGCAAGCCATCGCCTTGAAGCGTGCCCAACAGCACAGCACACACTTCCTCTGGGGCTGGGGTAGCGTCCACCCTCACCACCCTGGTGTGGTCACGCGCCGCAATAGCCTTGAAGCCCTGTTCCACACGCTGGTGGAAATCATGGTCGCAGCGCTCATAACGGTCTGCCTTCATGCCGGCCCTGACAGCTGCCCGTTCAGCTGCGCGTAAACGCAACCTGCGCATGGTCTCAGCCTCGTCCACCTCCAGCAAGAAGGTGACGTCAGGCTCATGGCCTAAAAGGCTGCGCTGCTTCTGGATGAAGTCAAGTATCCCTTCATCCCCCCCAGCCACGCCATGGCCTTGGTAGCTTTCCGTTGAATCGTGGAAGCGGTCGCACACCACCACAGCCCCGCGGGCCAAGGCTGGCAGGATGAGATTGTCCAGGTGGTCAGCGCGTGCTGCCATGTGCGCCATGACCTGGGCCCGCACGGAGAGGGGGGCCTGGTTGAACAGGATCAACTGGCGCAGGGCCTCAGCGCCAGGGGTACCGCCTGGTTCACGGGTCAGCACAACCTCATAGCCGCGCCCCCGCAGGCGTTCAGCCAGCAAGCGCCCTTGAGTGGTTTTACCGTGCCCTTCCCCCCCCTCCAGCGTGATGAACAGCCCAGGCCAGCGCCTGGCGGGGGGTTGCGCTGCGGCACAGTCGCAGCCGGCTGGCTTGTCAGCTTCAGCCATGGCCGCGCAGGCGTCTCATCGCGCGCTCCAGAAGGCCAGCGCGCGGCACGTCCTCAGCAGCTACCAAAGGCACTGTTTTGACCAGCTGCCCCTTGATGAAGATATCCATGCTGCCGCATGGCTGCCCCGCCGTAAGGGGGGCCACAAGGGGGCTGTCGTAATGGGCTTTCAAAGAAACCATGCCGCGCCAGTCAGCGGGAAGGGTGGCGCTGTAATCAACCCCCGGTTCCAGCGGCACTGTGGGCCTGGTGCCCATCCAGACCGGGGCAGCTGGCACCACAGGGCGGTTCTTCTGGGCTAGCGGCACGTCAGAGAAATTAGCGAAGGCCCAGCTCATCAAGCGTTCGCCCTCATGGGCGCGGGCATTGGTGGAGGGCGTGCCGTTGATAACCATGATCATGCGGCTTTTCCCGCCCTGGCCATTGGGCCGTTCCGAGCTGGCGCATAGCCCGAATCCGCCAGCATCCGTGTGGCCTGTTTTGAAGCCGTCCGCTTGGTCCTTCAGCACCAGGACGTTGCGGTTGCCCTGCGTGATGCCGTTGAAGGTGAACTCCTTCTCGCCGAAGAAGTGGTAGTATTGCGGAAAGTCATGCAGCAGCGCCCTGGCCAGGACGCTGATGTCGCGCGCGCTCATGTAATGCTCCGGCGAGGGCAGGCCGGTCGCGTTAACAAAATGGGTATCGTTCATGCCAAGGCGCTGGGCGGCCTGGTTCATCAGGGCGGCGAAGCGTTCCTCAGAACCAGCGATGCCTTCAGCCAGCACAATGCAGGCGTCATTGCCAGACTGCACCACCATGCCCTGGATCAGGTCGCTAACCTTCACCGAACCCCCTTGGGGGACGAACATCTTGCTGCCCTGGAGGCGCCAGGCGCGGTCGCTCACAGGCAGACTCTGGTCCAGGGAAAGGCGCCCCGCCGCCAGGAAAGTGAACACCACATAGGCCGTCATCATCTTGGTAAGCGATGAGGGTGGCATACGCTCGTTAGCGTTCTTCTCCAGCAGGACGGTGCCTGTGTTGTTGTCCACGATGTAAGCCCAGCGGGCAGAGGTGGGCATGGTGCCAAGCGGCGTTGTGGCTACATCCAGGCTGCCTGCGCCAGCTGCCGTTGAAGCACCCTTTCCCTTGCCCCTTCTGTGGGGGCGCGCTAGGGCCTGGCCTGGGGCGCCCACCAGCAGGGCACTGCCCAGCATGGTGGCGCCAAGCGCACCAGCACCTTTGAAAACGCGCCGCCGCCCCAAGAGGGCTGGCGCGGCCTGGCTTGCGGAAGCAGCGGTGGGCTGCCCCCCTTCAACTGTTGTGGTGGCAACTGTGGTGGCGCCCGATGGGCGTGCGGTCAGCGCGTGATACATGAATCCCCCAGAATACCCACGGCCAGTGCATAATAGTCTGAGGGATTATATGCGCGAATGGCCTTGAAGTTGGAAGTGACCGCGTAAGCCTGCCCACCAGGTCCGTCTGGCTGAATGACCTTCACAACGGTCCCTTCCGAGACACCGCTTGGCAAGCCGCCCACAGGGCGCACACCCATGCCTTCCCACGCTGAAACAGGGCGCGCCATGCTGTTGCGCCACCCTGTGCCAACGCCAGGCAGCGCCGCCTGTGCTGGTGGCACGGTGACTTCCCACCCCCACGGCATACCGGCCTGCCAGCCGCTTTTGGCCAGGTAATTAGCAACGGAGGCCAGGACGTCAGGCACGCTTGTCCAGATGTTGGCAGGGGTTTGGCCATTCATGGAGGTGGCGTAGTGCAGGTAGGCTGAAGGCATGAACTGGGGCTGCCCCATGGCGCCAGCATAGCTGCCCATCATGGTGGCGGGGTTCACGCCCCCAGCAGCCATACGGAGCGCGTCCAGCAACTGCTGAGTGAAGAACTTAGCACGCCGCCCTTCCCAGGCCAGGGTGGCCAGGGCGGAGATGACGTTGAACTTGCCCTGGACGCGCCCAAAGCCGCTTTCCAGGCCCCAAATGCCCAGGATGGGCACGGGGGAAGCACCGTAACGGTTCACGGCCTCGTTGAAGGTGGCATTGTACTGCGCCCAGGCCTGCTGACCCTGGCTGATGCGGTTAGGGTTGACGACACGCGCTTTATACTGCGCCCACGTCATAGTGAATTCAGGCTGGTGATGGTCGCGCTTAATAATGGCCTGGTTGGGCGTTGCGGCCATGGCCAAGGCGGCGTTGATGACGCTGGCTGGGATGCCGTTGGCCAGCGCCAAGGCGCGCACATGGCCAAGATAGGCTTCCCAGCTCTGCCGGCCAGCAGCTGACCTGTGGCTTTGGTGCCGTGGGCGCGCCAAAGCTGCGCCAGGCAGCGTTATAGTGGCTGCCACCCCCATGCCCCACAGCCCTGCCTGCTTGAGGAAGCCACGCCTGCCCCCCATGGCCTGGTTGTGGGAGGGAGTGGGTTTTTCAGGGAAAGTGGACAATTGTGGGTGTGGGCGCACCATAAATCTCTCCTGCTTGGGGTGTGCCGCCAGCACTGTTTCCCCTGTTGGTTCAAGGCCACGCCCAGGGCCTTCATCAGGCCTTGACGCGGCCATGGGGCATGGGGGCCCTGTGGTTGGGCCCATGATTGCGGCCAGTGCCCAGACCATGCAAGAGTTAGCCTCATGACCCCTGCAGCGCCCCAGACCTTATCATGCTTTCCATGCGCAGCCCATCATGCCCAGCGCATTTTGGCGCGCCCACCCTACTTGCTACGCCTAGGGGCGCTGGATTGGGGGAGGTTAGCATGATGAGCCTCCCCACCCTGGCGGCCTCCCAGCCAGCGTGGCTCAAAGCGGCGCTGATTGTCCTTGGCACGTTTATCCTGGAAGATGTCGCCACCGTTCTGGCCGCCCTGGCGGTGCAGGCTGGCGATGTCAGCATGGGGCTTGCGCTGGGTGCGCTTTACGCAGGCGTGGCTGTGGGGGATATGGGGCTTTATGGCGTTGGCCTGCTGGGGTCCTTCTGGCCATGGCTCGCCAAGCGCCTGACCTTGCCTGGCAAAGACAAAACAGCTGCATGGTTCAGTGCCAACCTGGTCAAAATCGTGGCTATATCGCGCTTTGTGCCTGGCGCGCGCCTGCCCCTTTACACAGCGTGCGGCTTTTTTCATGCTCCTTTCCTGCCTTTCGCCCTGACAGCCACCCTAGCCACCCTGGCCTGGACCACGATCCTGTTCTTCCTCTCCATGCAGGTGGGGCATTGGCTGCTGGCCCATGCAGGGCAGTGGCGCTGGGTTGGCATTATTGGTTTCATCGTGGCAATCCTGGCCGTCAACCGCCTTATCGCTCACCTTCAGCGTTTGAGCCGCTGAAGGCATCGCGCCACCCTTCCGCCAACTTTCCAGGCTTCACCCCGCCATGCCTCAGACGGTATCCAACGCCCGCCCCACCCAGCCTTCCCCCAAAGGGGGGGTGGGCAGCCGCCAGCTCTCCTTGTTCGAGTTCTGGCCAGACAAGCTGTTCTATGCCCCCGTGGCGCTTTACTGGGCGTGGCTTGCCTGCCGCCATGGGGGCCTGGCCACGCTGACAGCAGCCAACCCGCGCATTTTCACAGGCGGCCTGGTGGGGGAAAGCAAAAGCGCCGTGCTGGCGCTGGCAGGGCTGAAGGCACGGGCGGCCATTGCGCCATGGGGCCTTTTCCAGGCTGGTCCCCATGGGGTGGGGCACGCCCTTTCAGCCATGCAGCGCGCAGGGCTGCGTTTCCCTGTGGTGGTTAAGCCAGACGTGGGGTGCAATGGCGTTGGCGTGCGCCGCGTGGACAATGAGGCAGCGCTGGCCCACGTGGTGGGCCAGTTCCGCCCAGGCGTGAAGCTGATGGTGCAGAAACTCCTGACCGAACCCCTTGAGGCAGGCGTATTCTATGTGCGCAGCCCTGGGGCGGCGCGGGGGCGCATCACATCGCTGACTTACAAGGAAACCCCTTTTGTGGTGGGGGATGGCCAGCGCACATTGCGTGAGTTGGTCATGGCAGACCCCCGCATGGGGTTGCTACCCCACCTTTACCTGCCGCGCTGGGGCAGCCAAGCTGATGAAATCCTACCCAAAGGCGTGAAGAAAACGCTGGTTTTCGCAGGAAACCATTGCAAAGGGGCGGTTTTTCGCGATGGGCGCGCTGACATCACACCAGAGCTTGAAAAGGCCATGGAAACTATCCTGGGTGACATCCCCGACTTCCACTTTGGCCGTGTCGACCTCAAGGCCCCTTCCGTGGCGGCTTTGCGGCGTGGTGAAGGGCTGCAATTGATTGAAATCAATGGCGTTGGTTCTGAAGCCATCCACATTTGGGACAAGAACACTACCTTGCGTGAAGCTTACAAGGCCCAGTTCTGGCATTACCGCCAAGCGTTCCTGATTGGACGGCAGAACCGTAAAGCAGGCTGGAAATCAGCTGGCGCCTTCAAGATGCTGTGGGCATGGCTGCACCAAAAGCGCCTTTCAGCCCATTACCCCCCCAATGACTGAAGGCCAGGTGGATTTTAACCAAAGGCGCAGTGGCTCCCTGAAAACTGCCTGGCCTGGCACAGCCAGCCTTCAGAGGTAGGGGCCCTGTGGCCCCATCAGTGCCTCAAAGCTTGCCGCCACCAAAAATGAAATTGCTGATCTGCTGTTCAAGCGACAGAAGGGGCCTGGCGTCTGTGATGGTGGTGCCTGGCTTCAGGATTGTTTTGGCTTTGCCAGGCAGCAATGCCAGGGCGTTGTCGGCCGTTGGGCTAGGGGCGGCGATGGTCACTGCCGTGTCGCTGGGCAGCTTCAAGCCGCTGTTGACTGTGAAGTCGACATTGGCAACGTCATTGGCCCTGTCCAGGGTAATGCTGTCCACACGCCCCACCACAACGCCATCCAAAATGACGTTGTCGCCACTGTCGAGCCCATTGGCGGAGAAGAACACCGCCTTGTAAGGGGTCTGGGGGCCACCAGGGCCTGTGCGCAGCGTCAGGGCGTACACAACGAACGCCCCTGTGAAAACCAGCACGGCCGCACTGGCCAGATAAGAGGCCACCCCTCCCCCTGTTCCCTCACGCACTGCGCCTCTCCTCAACATGCCTTGGTTAGTGGTGTGGTTCTTGCCTGGGCGCCATAACCATTAAGTGCGCCCCGCACTGGCAGGGCCGGTCATTTGCCGTTAGCTTCACAGGCACTCCAACCATACCGCCCCCTACGCCAACACGCCAGTGCGCGCCCAGGCAAGGTGGCGGGCAGGCAACACCACTCCCACAGCCACGCCCTACCCCCTTGAGAAAGGAGAGCCATGACCCCCGCTCTGCCCATGACCTATTTCCAGGCCATTGTGATTGCTATCGTTCAAGGCATCACAGAGCCTTTCCCCGTCAGCAGCCTGGGGCACGCCGTGCTTCTGCCAGCGTTGCTGCATTGGAATATTGATGAGCGCGGGCCGTTGTTCCTGCCTTTCCTGACTATGCTCCACGCTGGCACGCTGCTGGCGCTGGCGCGTGTTTTCTGGGGGGATTGGAAAGCGATCTTCCTGGGCCTGCTCGGCAGGCGTGGCCATGAGGGTGAAATGGCCAGCCGGCGGCTGTGCACCCTGCTTGTTCTAGCCACCATCCCCGCCGTTCTGCTGGGGGGGTTGTTTGAGCACAAGCTGCGCGCCCTGTTCGGCAGCCCCCTGCTGGTGGCTGGCTTCCTGACGTTGAATGGCGTGATGTTGATCGGCCTTGAATGGCTCATCCGTAAAACGCCCCTCAGGCCTGACCAGAAGCTGGACGCCCTCTCCCCAAAGGATGCACTGATCATTGGCTGCTGGCAGTGCCTGGCACTGCTGCCGGGCCTCTCACGCTCTGGCGCCACCATGAATGGCGGCCTGACATGCGGTCTCGACAACCTCAACGCCGCACGCTTTTCCCTGCTCATGGCGCAGCCTATCATCCTGGCGGCCACAGCCAAGGAATGCTGGGACTTGCGCCACGCCCATCTGGGTGGCCCTGTGCTGGTGCAATCCTTTGTGGGCATGGTAGTAGCGGGCGTCACGGCTTTTGCCTGCTCCAAATTCCTGCTCAAGCTGTTCCACCGCGATGACCAGGAACGCGACCGTGAAGCCCTGGCCCCCTTCGGTTTTTACTGCATTGCCATGGGGTTGTTTGCCGCCTTCATGCTTTGGCCCCGTTGAGGGGACCCAACCGCGTTTGAGGGCCGTACTTGGAGGCCGCGCCTTGGGGCCAGCCCACGCAGCCTAGGGCAGAGCTGGGGGCGTTTGGCATTTACACCCTGGCGCCCTTTGGGCATTAAGCTTCTTTTTCACCAGCGTTTGATGGCCCCATGTCCCCTGCCCCCGCACCCCACACTACCCCTGCCAGGGCCAAAGACAGCCGCCGCAAGCCCCTGGCGCAGCTGCACGCTGAAGCGCAGGCCCTTGACCTTAAGCGCACGCTGACCCTCAGGCAGCTTCTGCTGCTGGGCATCGGCACTGTTGTGGGTGCTGGCATTTACGTGATGACAGGCACGGCGGCGGCCAATTTCGCTGGCCCAAGCGTGTTGCTGGCCTTCCTGGTGGCGGCGCTGGCCTGCGTGTTCACTGCGCTTTGCTATGGGGAGCTTGCAGCCCTCTTCCCAGTGGCAGGCAGCACTTACTCCTACGCCTACGTGACGATGAGCGAGCGCACAGCCTGGTGGGTTGGTTGGCTTTCACTGCTGGAATTCGCCATTTCCTGCACAGCTGTGGCAGCTGGCCTCTCTGGCTATGCCAATGCGCTTTTAGGCACGTTCCACCTAAAGCTTCCAGGCTTCCTTACCCACCCCACGCTCATGACAGTGCCAGGGTCTGGTGGGCAGGCCATGACGGCGGGCTGGCGTTTTGACCTGCTGGGGCTGGGCAGCATCATGGTGGTAACGCTGGTGTTGATGAAGGGCATCCATGAATCATCACGCTTGAATGACGTCATCGTCCTGCTGAAAGTGGGGGCCATCCTGCTGTTTGTGGGGGTGGGGGCCTTCTGGGTGGACATGAGCAATTTCCATCCCTTCATCCCAGCCTCCAAGGGGGACTTTCAGTTTGGCTGGGGGGGCGTTTTCCGGGCTGCCTCCGTCCTGTTCTTCGCCTACACGGGTTTTGAAGCCGTTTCCACCGCTGCAGCGGAGGCCCGCAACCCCACGCGTGACGTGCCCTGGGCCATTGTGGGGACACTTTTCGTCTGCATGCTGATTTTCATGGCTGTGGCCGCCGTTCTGATTGGCGTGGTGCCTTACCAGGCCTTGAACGTGCCAGACCCCTTGGCTGTGGCCACTCACGCTATGAACAAGCCCTGGTTGGGGCTGCTGGTTTCAGGCGCTGCCACCATAGGGCTTTTCACAGGGCTGTTCGGGCTGCTTTACGCTCAGTCACGCATTTTGATGGTCATGGCGCAGGACGGGCTGCTGCCCCCTGTGTTCGCGCGTTTGAACAAGCGCTTCCACACGCCTTTGCTTGGCACGCTGATTATTGGCGTTGGCGTGGCGTTGCTGACGGCAGTTCTGCCCATTGACGTCATCGGTGATTTAGTCTCCATCGGCATTGCGCTGGGTTATGCGCAAGTGTGCCTGAACGTCATTTGGTGCCGCAACACCATGCCTGAACGCGAACGCCCCTTTAAAGTGCCACTGGGTGGGGTCACCATCAAAGGGATTTGGCTAGGCACAGTGCCTGTGTTGGGGATTTTGTTTTGCTTGTTGATGATGGTGCCCCTGCTTGCCAACATGCTGGAGGCCCTGGGCAAGGGCAACGCCATCCCCTTTGCGCTCACAGCGCTCTATGTCGGCAGTGGGTGGGCGCTTTACCATTTTTATGGGCGCCACCATTCCACCATGCACCCAGACAGGCGCAACGTGAATTTCCAGGAAGGGGAGGGTGCGCCCAGCCATGGTGACTGAAAAAACCACCCTGGCATTTTCCTGTTGACAAGGCCCCACGGAATGCTTTAAACAGCACCCATCACGGCAGGCGTGACATTAATTTAAAACCTGCCAGATGATGGCGGCGTAGCTCAGTGGTAGAGCAGGGGAATCATAATCCCTTGGTCGGCGGTTCAAATCCGTCCGCCGCTACCAATAAAAATTCATCAGGCGTAAAGCCTACGGCTTTATTAGCCAAGCATTCAAGGCAGTCCTTCTGGGGCTGCCTTTTTTGTGTTCTTACCCCCCTGCCAATTGATCCAACCTGGTCGCGCCCTGGGTGCCTGACTTGGGGCCCAGACGCTGAACAAGTACTGCCGCTCCTCAGCCAAACACTGGAACAGGAACACCACGCCTGGAACCAGGTCGTGGGCGCTGGCCCATTGCCCCAACGGGACAGGCAAGGAGGGCGGTACATGGTCCTTCAACCCCCCAGAAGCGGCCCTTCATCATCAGAAGGGTTGCCATCACCAGAGCGCATCCAACTGATGTCAGGTTCATCCTCTGCTGGTGGTGTTGCTGGTTCTGCTTCAGAAGGTGTCTCAGCCTTGGTGCGCGCTTTGCTTTCAGAACGGCGGCGGGTGGGTTTCTCCTGGCTGGGTTGGGCAGGTGTTGGCTCAGGCGCTGGGGCAGCCTGATTTAGGTCCTGATTTTCTGTGCTCTGGGCTTCATCCCGGTTGCGCTTGCCGCGCTCAGCACGATCAGGGCGCTGTTCATCACGGCGGCGGCGCTCGCGGCGCTCGTTTGGCTCTCGCTCCTGGCGCTCAGTGCGCTCACCATTCTGGCCTTGATTGCCGCCTTGATTGCCGCGCTGGCGTTCAGCGCGTTCGGCCTGGGCGTTTTGGCTGGCATGATTGATGGCACTGAGGACACGCGCGTAATGCTCCGCATGCTGGAAACAGGCCTCTGAGCGGATGCGGTCGCCAGCGCTGGCCATGTCACGCCCCATTTGGGCGTATTTTTCCTGCAGCTGCTGGGCTGTGCCGCGCAAGCGCACTTCGGGACCGTTGCTTTCAAACACATGATTGCGGTTCATCGGGGCCTGGCCGTTGCCCCCACGCCCGCTTTGAGGGCCGTTGTTGCGGTGATGACGGGTTCTCATGCGCTTCATTTCGGTGTCCAACCTCGCTGTCAGTGCGCCCCATGAACAGGCCAGTTGCCAAGCCTGGCGGGCAAAGATGTATGATGACTTCCAGGCAGCGCCCCAGCACCCAAAGGGGGGCGGCCTGTCAGGTGGTCTGGGGTTGGTCTGCGTGGGCGTGGCGCAACACAAGGGCACGTTCCACCCCGCCCAGGTCACGCAAACATGCGACCACGCCCAGCCCCTGCTGGGCAGCCAGCGCGCTCACAGCGTCCCTCTGCCCCTGCCCAAGTTCCAGGATGGCGCAACCATGGGGCGCCATCAATTCTGGTAAGGCAGTACACAGCTCTTGGTAAGCCTGCAAGCCATCCTGCCCCGCCACCAAGGCGCGCCATGGCTCATGGTCGCGCACTTCTGCCATCAAATGGGGCATTTCATCCTGCCGGATGTAAGGTGGGTTGCTCAACACCACGTCAAAGCCACCCTGCCCCCTGCCCAAGGCCTCTGCCCAGGACCCCACCATGAAAGCAGCCCGCCCAGCCAAACCATTGCGCGCAGCGTTGGCCTGGGCTTGGCGTGCGGCCCGCGCGGAAATATCCACCCCAACGCCCCAGGCCTGGGGGCATTCGCGCAACGCAGCCAGAAGCAGGCAGCCACTGCCAGTTCCCAAGTCCAGGATGGTGCGCACGCCCCCTGCCCCACCAAAACATTCTTCCACCTGCGCTAGAAGGGCCTCAATCAAGGTTTCGCTGTCAGGGCGCGGGATCAGCGTGTCACGGTTTACATTCAGCGTCAGCGACCAGAAATCACGCTGCCCTGTGACGTAAGCCCAAGGGACATGGCTGCAGCGCTGCCCAAGGGCGCTGATGAAATGGGCTAAGGGGGGGCCTTCCAGCCCTTCAAGGCGCAGAAGTCCCATGGGGCCGCAACCAGCAGCCCAGGCCAGGATAAGGCGCGCCTCCTGGCTTGGGCTTTCAATGCCAGACACTTTCAGGCGCACTGTGGCATGGCCAAGCAAGCTGCGTGTAGAATAAAAGCCATCTGGGCTTAGAACATCTGCAAAGAGCGGGGATATGATTGCAGTGACCTTTTCAAAACGCTTCAAGGGGCGGGCGCGGAAGCTGGCACTGTGGGCTGGGGTAGGGTTGCTCAGCTGGGCTGGGTTGCCACAGTCCTTTCAGGCCCATGCCGCCAACCGCAAAAGCTTTGCCGACAAGGCGGCGCAACTGGCCACGGAAGGGCATTTTAACGTTCTGGACATGCAAGAGCCAGAGCAGCTTTCAGAAGATACGCGCCTTTATGTGGCAGGGCACCTGGTGGCCACCTTCCATTTCCATGAACCTTACCAAACCAAGGAAGTGCGGGTGAACATCAGCAAGTTTGAAGTTAACGTGCCCTACACCCTCTGCGGCGTCATCAAGGAACGTGACGGCAAGGGCCATGTGGTGGTTTACCCCATCTCCAGCGATGGTATCCTGCACCATCCTGACGGGCGCCTTTACAAAACCTATGGGGAGAAGGGGTCGCCTGACTTCAGGCTGTTGGACGATGACGACCCTGAGGCCGCCACCGTCATTAGAAGCCCATCCAGCGCCTGTCCAGCTGACTTGTCCTGACCAGCGCCCCGGCCCAACCCTCCAGTGTGAGAGGCCTTCATGAATGCGCGTGTGACCACCCCCTACCCTGCCAGCCGCAGCCCTGTGGGCCTGGCTATAGCAGCCTTGGTTTGGGGACTGCTGTGCCCCCTGGCCATGGCTGCTCCAACCCCCGCCACCAGTGCTGGTACCAGCACTGGCACAGGCAAAAGCGCTCCGCAGGCGCCAGCCCTGCGGCGCTTAGCTGACGGCACCATGGTGGACAGCGCCTTTGACGGCGCCACCGGTGGCAGCTTCACCGTGATGGATGAACGCGCGCCCAATGAACTTTCAGAGGTTTCGCAGCTTTATGTGGCAGGGCGCCTGGTGGCCACGTTCAGGCTTAGCCTCAACCACAGCCGGGAACGCGTAATGGTGGCTGTGCCTGCTGGTTACGAGAACGTGCCTTACAGCCTTTGTGGCGCCATCACAGTGCGTGGTGACGATGGCAAAGTGACCACCCACCGCATCACCAGCGATGGGCTTCTCCATCACCCTGACGGACGTGATTACGAGGCCTTCATGGATGAGGAGTTCACGCGTTACGAGCTCCTCGACCCTAATGACCCTGACAGCGTGGAAATGGACAGGAACGTGCGCAGCCCTTCGCGCATTTGCCCCAACGATCTTTCCTGACCTGAATTTAAGGTGAGGGTGGAGGAAGAGTGCGGGCCTTCAAAGCCCCAGCGTTGCCAGGCGCTGGGCCTGGTCATGCTCTGTCAGGGCTGTGATGATCTCCTCCATATCCCCCCCCATGATGTGGGGCAGGCGGTGCGTGGTAAGGTTGATGCGGTGGTCCGTCACCCTGCCTTGGGGGAAGTTGTAAGTGCGGATGCGCTCTGAACGGTCGCCTGTGCCCACCTGGTCGCGGCGGGCGCTGGCACGTTCCTCATGGGCGGTGCTGCGGGCTTTCTCAAACAAGCGTGCGCGCAGGATGGCCATGGCCTTTTCGCGGTTGCGGTGCTGGCTGCGCTCCTCCTGCATGGCCACCACCACACCTGTTGGCAGGTGGGTGATGCGTACGGCGCTCTCCGTTTTGTTGACATGCTGCCCGCCCGCGCCAGAGGCCCTGTAGACGTCTATGCGCAGGTCGCGCTGGTCTATGGCCACGTCAACCTCACAGGCTTCAGGCAGCACAGCAACCGTCACAGTGGAGGTGTGGATGCGGCCCTGGCTTTCCGTGGCTGGCACGCGCTGTACCCTGTGGACGCCTGATTCATGCTTGAGATGCGCAAACACCCCTTTGCCTGTGATGCTGGCCACCCCTTCCTTAAGGCCACCAAGTTCACTAGGGGTGAGGGAGAGGGCCTCAAAGCGCCAGCCCTGGCTTTCCGCGTAGCGCCTGTAAAGCTCCAGCAGCTCCCCAGCAAACAAGGCGGCCTCATCACCGCCAGCGGCAGGGCGGACCTCCAGGATGGCGCTGCGCTCATCGGTTTCATCGCGGGGCAGCAGGGCCAGCTTCATGGCCTTCTCAAGGGCAGGCAAGGCCCCTTCAAGCCGTTGCACTTCAGCACGCGCCAGGGGGGCCATCTCCGGATCATGCAGAAGGGCCTGCGCGTCCCCATGTTGGCGCAAAGCGTCCTGCCAAGCACGGATGGCCGCAACGGGCTTTTCAAGCGCAGCATAATCCTGCGCCAAAGCGGCCATGTCCTGCCCTGCCGTCTCCCCAGCGCCCATCATGGCCTGCAGTTCCTCAAAGCGGGCGATGATGGGCGCCAAATGAAGGTGAAAAGCTTCCTCTCCCATTGATCAGCCCCTAGGCTTGGCGCTTTCCAAAGCCTGCAGCAAGGCGCCCTCTGGCAAGGTTTGCTGAGTGCGGTCTTCCAGGTTGCGCAGCTGCACCTGGCCTTGGGCCAGCTCCTCCTCACCCACGAACACGGCAAGCTTAGCGCCCGCCTTGAGGGTGCGTTCAAGGCGTTTTTTCATGTTGCCGCGCGTTTCAATCTGCACAACATGACCAGCCCGGCGCAGTTGGCGCGCCAATTCAGCGGCCTTGGCTGTGGTGGCGCCCCCCATGGGCAGGATGGCCAGTGGGCTGGTGGATTGGTGGGGGGCCTCAATCAAGGCTGAAAGGCGCTCCACCCCCGCAGCCCAGCCAATGGCCGGCACGGCGGGACCGCCCATTTCAGCCACTAGGTCCTCATAGCGGCCACCAGCCAGGACGGTGCCCTGGGCGCCAAGCTTGTCGGTGACGAACTCGAACGCGGTGTGGCTGTAATAGTCAAGGCCACGCACAATCAGCGGGTTGTCACGCCACACCACCCCAAAAGCGCTTAAAGCTTGGCGCACATCATCCCAGAACCGCTTGGATTCGTCATCAAGGTAACCAGCAAACGCTGGGGCGTCCGCCACCAGGGCTTTGTCGCCCTCATGCTTGCTGTCCAAAATGCGCAGGGGGTTGACGCGCAGGCGCGCGCGGCTGTCAGCGGAGAGGTCGTTTTCAAAACGGGAGAAATGCGCAATCAACGCCTCCCGCCAGGCCTGGCGGCTAGCCTTGTTGCCCAACGTGTTGAGCTCCAGCGTGACGTCATCCCCCAGCCCCAGGGCCTCGAGGAAGTCTGCGGCCATGGCGATGGTCTCAGCATCGCGCAGGGAATCGTCAGCGCCCAGGAACTCAGCGCCAATTTGGTGGAACTCCCTGTAGCGGCCTTTTTGCGGACGCTCATAGCGGAACATGGGTCCTTGGTAGAACACGCGCTGGGGCAGCGTTTGCGTTAAGCCATTGGTAACCAAGGCGCGGCAGATACCCGCTGTGCCCTCAGGGCGCAGGGTGAGTGAATCACCGCTGCGGTCCTCAAAGCTGTACATTTCTTTGGAGACGACATCGGAACTTTCCCCAAGGGAGCGGGCGAAAACCCCTGTCTCCTCAAAAATGGGGGTTTCCCATTCAGTGAAGCCGTAACGGGCAAAGACGCGCCGCCCCGTTTCCACAACATGGCGGAAGCGGGCCATCTCCGCCCCAAGAAGGTCGTGGGTGCCTCTAGGGGGACGCATGGCCATGGTGTGTACTCCGCCTGGATGGGGTTGGGGAAATCAGCCAGCCTTATGCCAGGCCACGGCCAAGCTGTGAAGCCTGCCTAGGGCGCAGCTGTGCTGGCTGGCAGGGCGTTTTAGGAAGCGGCTTTCTGGCTGGCCTCCTCAGCCTGTTTTTTGGCAACCTGCTTCTCAACCAGTTCCACGATGTGGTCCACCATCTCCTCCGTTGTGGTCACGTGGTCCTTGGCGCCGGCGCGGTAGACCATATGCTTGCCAGAGGGGCCGCCCGTCACGCCCAGATCCGTCATCAAGGCTTCGCCAGGGCCATTGACCATGCAGCCGATGATAGACAACGTCATGGGGGTGGTGATGTGGGAGAGGCGCTCCTCAAGGGCTGCAACCGTCTCCACCACATTGTAGCCTTTGCGCGCGCAGGAGGGGCAAGAGATGATCTTCACGCCGCGATTGCGCAAGCCCAGTGTTTTGAGGATGTCCCAACCCACCTTCACCTCCTCTTCAGGTGGGGTGGAGAGGGAGACGCGCATGGTGTCGCCAATGCCACTCCAAAGCAGCTGCCCCAGCCCGATGGAGGAACGCACTGTGCCAGCGCGCTGGGAGCCGGCCTCCGTGATGCCAATGTGCAGCGGCTGGTCGCAGCGCTTGGCCAGCTCCTTGTAAGCGGCCACGGCCATGAACACGTCTGAGGCCTTCACGCTGATTTTAAATTCGTAGAAGTCCTCGTCCCACAGCATTTGGGCGTGCTCAAGGGCGCTTTCCACCAGGGCCTCTGGCGTGGGTTCGCCATATTTCTCAAGCAGGTGCTTCTCCAAGCTGCCGGCGTTAACGCCAATGCGCATGGCGCAGCCATGGTCGCGCGCAGCCTTGATGACCTCCTTGACCTTTTCTTTGCTACCGATGTTGCCTGGGTTAATGCGCAGGCAGGCCGCGCCGTTCTGGGCGGCCTCAATGGCGCGCTTGTACTGGAAGTGGATGTCGGCAACGATGGGCACCTCCACCGCCTTAACGATGTCGCGCAGGGCGGCGGTGCTTTCCTTGTCTGGCGTGGAAACGCGCACGATGTCCACGCCGGCGGCCTCGGCAAGTTTGATCTGCGCCACGGTGCCGGCCACGTCCGTTGTCAAGGTGTTGGTCATGGTCTGGATGGAAATGGGCGCATCCCCCCCCACGGGAACCTTGCCCACATGGATCTGGCGCGACTTGCGGCGTTCAATGTGCTGGTAAGGGCGAAGACCATTCATGCTCATAACCTCGTCTGTCTCTTATCATCAAAGCGGTTGCAGCCAGCTAGGACCAGGGCGGGGCGCCGGGCCAAGCTGGGCCCTGTCGGGGCAGTCCCCTTGGTCATAGGGCAAGCGCCGCCTGGGGGGAACAGCCGACTGCGCACCTAAGCCACCATGCTTCTGCCCCACCTGCGCTACCAGCTGCTTGGCAAGAGGACTTTACCGGTCCTTTTCAAGCGGCGTTTCCGCATTGCCACAGCTGGCAGGAACTTTCCCAGGCCAGCTGCCCAGGGCCGCACGAGGCTTGCGCCCCGCTACTTGTTTTCCCAGGCACAGGCATGCTGGCCGCCACCTGCGCTGCGCGTCCCGCTTGGGGCAACCCATTAAGGGGCCAAGTCAGTCGGGGCCAGATTGGTGGGGGTGGCAGGCGTTGGCTTGGTGTGGACTGGTTCCTCCACATGCCAAGCGCGCTTGCGCTGTTCTGGGGGGTGCTTGGCTGGTTTTTTAGCAGGGGTGGGTTTGGTTTTCTCCTTTTGCAGCATGTGACTTTCAGCGCTCACCGCTGCAGCGGTGGCAGCGGTGTTGGTAGCTTCATCCACAGCGGCTGCCGTGGAGGTGGTGGCTGGCTCATCCAAAGCTTGCTGGAGGGTGCCGTTCTCAATCGCCTCCGCCGTTAGGATGAGGCGGCGCTTGCTTGCACCCGTAGTCAGGGGCGCTGTTGAAGGCTCCGTGCTGTCCGCCCCCCCTGCCTTGAGGGTGAACTGGCTGCCATTGGCAGCGCGGATGGTGTAGGGCGCGCCTTCAGCAGGCCCCACCCAATGCTCCCCTTTGTGCATGACGTGGGCAAAACGCACATGGCCGGTTTTATCGCGGACAGAGACCCAGCTGCGCCCGTGGGCCTCAAGCGTGAAATGATCATAATGGCGGCTGAAGCCAAGGGTGTCTGCCATCGCCCCCGTTTGGTTGGCTGCCCCAGATTGGTCGCCAGCCAGGCGGTCCGCGGTGGCTTTGGCCTTCTGGATGTCGCTGGCGGAAACGCCATTGCTGCCATTGTTGCTAGCGCTGGTGGGCGCATTGGGGAACAGCGGCGCTGTACCGTTCTCAGGCGGCAGGCCTGAAGGGTTGGCCTGGCTGGCAGCCGCTGGGACAGGGTGCGCGGCAACGGGGCTGGCTGGGCTGGCGACAGGCCCTTCAGCTGAAGCCAGGGCGCTGTCGTCAGGGCCATTGGCAGCTGCCACTGTATCGCTGACGACACCTTGGGCAACCTGGGGGGAGGGGTTGAAGAAATACCAACCACCATAGGCAAGTCCCAGGAACGCGCAGCCAACCAGCAGCAAGGCCGGCCAGGAAACATGCCCAGCATCCCCATCCCGGACCTGGGGCATGTAGAGTTTCTCAGTGGGGTCTTTCTGGTGGTTTTTGCAGTACTCAAGCGCCAGGCCAGGTCCATCCAGCCCCATGAAAGCAGCATAAGCCTTCATGAAGCCAATCACGTAGGGGCGCCCTGGCAGAGCATCAAAATCGTTGCGCTCAAGTGCTTCCAGGTGGCTTTGCCTGATGTGCAAATGACGGGAGACCTCATCCAAGCTCAGGCCTAGTTCAGCACGCCTGTGGCGCAGCACGGCCCCCACGGATTGGGGTGGCGCTTCAGCGCCAGCCGCCTTGGCTTGCTGGCCCGTATTCTGCTCTCGGTTCATCATGCTGTTTCCCTGCCTGGACTCTTGGTCAACAGTCTCTGGGTTAAAGGGTTGGAAGGTCAAGACGTCTTCTATAGCGCACAATGCCTGGCCAAGAGGTTAATCAAGGGCCACGGCACCTTCTTACCCAAGCTCCAAGCCAGCTTGGGACAGTGGTGGCTGGCCAGGCGTACCCAGGGAGCTGGGTGCGCTCAGCTGCGCCCCTCCAGGGCGGCAGCCGCCTGGGCCACCAATGTCTGGATGATAACTGCTACAGGGCGCACGGCCTTGACCATGCCCACGGACTGGCCAGCCATCACGGAGCCATTCTCCACATCGCCTTCAATCACGGCGCGCCTGAGTGCCCCAGCCCAGAAATGCTCAATCTCCAGCCGGGCAGCATCCAGCGCCAGCTCGCCCGCCTCCAGGCGCTGCAGGGTTTGGGCCTGGTGGCGCATGAAATGGCGGCTAGCTTCGTTGCCGAGGCCCCGCACGGGGATCACGGGCAGACGTTCGTCAAGCTGGGTTGTCACGCCAGCGTCACGGGCATTGGCGCGCACGAAGGCCTTCTTGAACCGCTCATGGGCAATGCTTTCCTCTGAAGCGGCAAAAAGGGTGCCCAGCTGCGCGCCAGCCGCCCCCCGCTCCAGATAGGAGAGGATGGCTTCCCCCCGCCCCAGCCCACCAGCCACGAACACGGGCACTTCCTTGATTTCCGGCAGGATCTCCTGGGCCAGCACGTTGAGCGAAACAGGCCCCACATGACCGCCTGCCTCTGAGCCTTCAATCACGATGGCGTCAATGCCCTGCCGCACCAGGCGCTTGGCGAAGGGTAGAGCAGGGGCGAAGCCAATGGCCTTGGCGCCGCTCTTTTTAACGCGCCCAATCATGGCGCCAGTCGGCAGGCCGCCAGCCAACACTACATGACCAATCCCCTCCTCAGCGCAAACGTCAATCAGCGCGTCAAGATCAGGGTGCATGGTGATGAGGTTGACGCCAAAGGGCTTGTCGGTCAGGGCGCGGGTGGCGCGGATTTCCTCGCGCAGGCGCTCTGGCGCCATGGCGCCACAGGCGATGACGCCAAAGCCGCCAGCGTTGGAGATGGCCGAAACTAAGTTGCGTTCGCTCACCCAGCTCATCGCACCGCCCAGCAAGGCATAGCGCGTACCTAGGAAGGCGCAGCCACGGGCTGTAAGCGCCTGCAGCTTCTGAAATCCTGGGCTGCTTTCCAGCTTTTCAAGGGTGGTATTTGCAGGGGTGGCTGTGGTGGGCGACAGGTTGGAGGTCATGGTTCAGGCCGCCCCCTCAGCAGGGCCGTCAAGGCCATAAGCGGTGTGCAGCGCCCGCATGGCCAGTTCAGCGTATTCAGCATCAATCAACACGGATACCTTGATTTCACTGGTGGAGATCACCTGAACATTAATACCGCGCTCAGCCAAGGTGCTGAACATGGTGGCCGCCACACCTGGATTGGAACGCATGCCAACCCCCACAACGCTGATTTTGGCCACGTTGCGCGATGACAGCAGCGCGCCATAGGGAATTTCAGCGCGCAGCTCCTCCAACAAGCGAATGGTGCGGGCCTCGTCACTGCGGGCGGCGGTGAAGGTCAGGTTGGTGGTGCCGTCCTCCCCAATGGCCTGGACGATCATGTCAATGTTGATAGCGGCTTCTGAAAGGGCTTTGAACAAGCGCCCCGCTACGCCGGGCTGGTCTGGCACGCGGCTCAGGGTGAACTTGGCTTCATCAATGGAGTAGGCAATGCCTGTGACGAGTTTCTTTTCCACGCTTGCATCCTCATCGGCGACGACGGTGCCAGTGTCGCGGCCTGGTTCAACATCACTGAATGACGACAGGACGCGCACCAGGACGCGTTCCCGCATGGCCAGGCCCACGCTGCGTGTTTGCAGCACTTTGGCGCCGCCTGAAGCCAGCTCCAGCATTTCCTCGTAAGCGACATGGCGCAGGCGCTGGGCGTTTTTCACAATGCGCGGGTCGCTGGTGTAGACGCCATCAACATCAGTATAAATATCGCAGCGCGCAGCCCCGATGGCGGCAGCCAGCGCCACAGCGGAAGTGTCCGAACCGCCACGCCCCAATGTCGCGATGCGCCCTTCAGGGCTGAGGCCCTGGAAGCCAGCCATGACGGGTACTTCGTTTTTCTGGAGGCTGGCCAGAACCGCTTCGCCGTCAACGCTTTCAATGGCGGCATGGCCATAAGCAGTGTCAGTGTGCAGCGCCACCTGCCACCCCTGGAAAGAGCGTGACGGCACCCCAAGGTTATTGAGCGCGATGGCCAGCAGCCCGCTGGTAACTTGCTCCCCACTGGCCACGACGGCGTCCGCCTCCGCCGCTGGGGCGAGGGGGTCCAGGTCGTGGCAGAAGCCAACCATTTGGTTGGTGACGCCCGCCATAGCTGATACCACCACCGCAACGCGGTTACCCCTGGCGCGCTCCGCCTGAACACGCTTGGCAACATGGCGAATGCGGTCCAGGTCAGCCACGGAGGTGCCGCCAAACTTCATCACCACGATGGGGGCAGTGGCGCCAGTGCCAGGCTCCCCTGATGGAAGGGTTGCAGGGGTGCTAGCAGGTGCTGGTGAGGGGCGTGCCGTGGTCATGCGGACTTGCGCTCCGGTGTGATTTGTTAAAAACAACCTGTTTGAATGAACGCAGTTCCATAGCCGCTGCACAGGGTTTCGTCCAGTTTTGGCCCCTGTGGCCAGCTTTTGACCGGAGACAACGCCATGCCACCATCCCAGCATGCCCACCAGGGGGGTGGCCATCATGGTTCAAGCCAAGGGGGGGCGCCCCGCGCCCGCCACGCCAGCAGCATCAACGCTGAGGAGATAGCCCATTTCGATGCCTTGGCTGATGAATGGTGGAACCCTAAAGGCCCCATGGCGCCCCTTCATGCCATGAACCCAGCGCGCACCGACTGGGTGAAGGCGCAGGTGGAAAAACACCTAAAGCCAGCACCCAGCCAGGAGCAGGGAGGGCAATGCTTGCATTTGTTGGACATGGGATGTGGCGCTGGATTGGCCAGCGAACGTTACGCAAGGCTTGGCTTTGACACCCTTGGTTGTGATGCAAGCCCCAGTGCCCTGGCAGCTGCGCGCGCCCACCTTGCCAGCCACCCCTTGGGTAGGGGGGCCGGCACCCTCCATTACCACCACGGCAGCGCTGAGGAGCTGGCGGCGGCTGGCAAGACGTTTGACGTAGTGAGCGCGCTTGAGATTGTTGAGCACGTCAACAACCCAGCGCAGTTCATCAAGAACTTGGCTGCCCTAGTGCGGCCTGGGGGCTGCGTTGCGCTGTCCACCCTCAACCGCACAGTGAAGTCATTCCTGGTGGCCAAGGTGGGCGCTGAATATGTACTGCGAATGGTGGAGAAAGGCACCCATGACTGGCGTAAGTTCATCACCCCCGCTGAGCTTGAGGCCATGGGCACCCAGGCTGGCCTGCGCCTGGTGGCGATGAGCGGCCTGAACCCCCATGGCAGCAGCTGGCGCGCTGGCGGTGGTGTTGATGTTAATTACATCACCCTGTTCCAGAAACCGGCCCCTTGAACCAGCGCACCGCCCAACCAAGCCAATCCTTGGGGACCCCAAGCTGTGAAAACCTTTAAGCCCTGGAAGCAGTGAAGCCAGCCTGAGCGACAGTGCCCAGGCTGGCTTCACGCATTCAGGCGCTGCCTGTCACATCAAGCCCATTAGGGCTGGGTGATGAGGAACGCCAAGGTGGTTGGGGTACCCACAGGCGTGTACAGCTTGGTGAACTTCAGCTGCCCATCACGCTTGTTGTGGCGGAATGACGTCACGGTGTCGGAGCGCTGGTTGGCAACGAACAGGAAGTTCCTTGTGGGGTCGAACTCCATGGCGCGGCCATAGTCAGCGTGGGTCCAGAGCTCATCCTGGAGCGTCAGGGTGCCGTCAGGGTTGACGCCGAACACGGCAATGGAATCGCCCAGGCGGTTGGAGACGTAAACATGCTTGTCATCCTCGGAGATGAGGATTTCAGCTGCCAGGGAAGAGCCCTTGAAGTAAGGCGGCAGGGCGATAACGCGCTGCATGACCGTCATGGCACCCGTCTTCGGGTTGAACTTGGACACCACAACATGGGAGTCCTGCTCGCACAGATTATAGAGCAGCGTGCCCTGCTTGTTGAACACGAAATGGCGCGGCGCGGAGCCGGGCAGCATCTGGTAGAATGGCACAGCAGCGGGGATGAGCTTGCCCGTCTTAAGGTCAAGGCGCCACACATAGACGCGGTCCAGCCCGGCATCGTCCGCCAGGACGAACTGGCCGTCAGGCGTGGCAGCGATCATGTGGGGGTGAGACCCTGAGTGGTCGGAGACAGCAAAGTTGCCCACGGGGTTGTCTGCTGCGCGTTCAGGCATTTTGGGACCTGTGATGCGCACGACGTCTGTGGCCTCCCCCAAGCTGCCATCAGCCTTAATGGGCAGGACGGAGACGCTGCCGCCAACATAGTTGGCGCACAGAACATATTTGCCAGAAGGGTGAATGCTGATGAAAGCAGGTACTGCCCCCCCTGAACTGACAACGTCCTGCTTGGTCAGGGCGCCTGTGCGGGGGTCAACGGCAAAAGCAGTGACGCAGCCATCGCCTTCCTTGTTGAAGTCGTCAATTTCGCTCAACGCGTAGAGGTGGCGCTGGTTTTTGGACAGAACGATGAAGGAGGGGCTGTCAATGTCCGTGAAGGTGTCAAGCGGGGTTAGGGCGCCTGTTGAGCGGTCCATCTGGAAAGAGGCAATGCCAAGGCCGTAACCATCCACGCCAGGCGGACCATGCTTGGTGTAACCACCAACATAGCAGATAATACGCCCAGGGCCTGTGGGCTCCACGTTGGTGTCTTCCATGTTCTCCACAGAAGCATGGGCTGGCTGCGCGCTCAATGTGGCGGCGGCGCCCAGGGCGGCAGCGCCCAGGGCGAAATGGCGCCGCGTAACGGTTGTTGACATGGTTGCACTCCTATGGAAGCAGGGGCCACCGCCATGGCTGCCCTGCAAGCGGGCCTGGCCGTGGGGTTGAGGCACCTTTAACTGTTCATCAAGCTGTTTATAACTTGTCAAACATCAGCTTGAGAGCGTGCCAGACGCAGCCCAGCCCCCACATGGCCGCCCTACCCAAAGCCTTGCCGCTGCTTTGTGATGGCTTCATCAGCCAGCTTTGCCTGCAAAGGGAACGCCACCCCCAGACCAACAGCGCCAAGACCAGGACCTATCACTCAAAGAGAGCCCAACAAGGAACGCCAGAACAGCAGTGGCACTGCAAGCCCCAGCCCTGGCCTGCCAATAACGGCACTCATGGTAATGAATGATTACCAGCGTTTGTCTGGATTTTGTTCCCTAGGGCCAGCAATAGTCAGGGCCCTGTGGGTCAGTGAATGTTGGGGTCCATTTTGCATTGGGCGCCTGGTTCAGGCCCCTTGAAGCGCGTCCAGATTTCGGTTTGGCCAAAAATGGGCAGACCGATATAGCCGTGGAGCTCCATCTGGCCTTTTTTGTTGCGCCATACGGTCGCTTGGTAAATGCGCCCTGTGCGAGGGTCGAGAATGTGCCCCACCCAGCGCCCACTGTGCGTTTTGTTGAAGCGCATCAACAAGCCAAGTCCACATTCAGAACGCCCCCAGTAATCACGGGGGGGCTGAGGGGTGCGGTATTTCAAGCCGATGATCCAACCGCACAGGCGCCGGTCGGTGGCGCTGCAAGGGCCAACATCGAAAATGCCCTCCTTGTTGGAAACCAGCCACTCCCCCCGCACAGCGTCCATGGCCTCCTGCCAGCTGACTTCCCGGTCATCTGACTCATCGTCATCATCGTCGTGGTCATCAGGCGGGGCCGTAACGGAAGCTTGAACAGCCCCCTGCACTGTGGTGACGGTGGGTGCGGTACCCTTGCCACCCCCCACAGCCTGGGCAGGAATCCCCCATGCCCCCAGCAGCAGCGCCGCCATGGCGCCAAGACCATAACCTAGGCGCGGTTTGGCCGCAGGGCGTTGCCGCGGCCCTTCCACAGCCATGCCAGGCTTCCCTGGTTCAGGCTGCCCTGATTCTGTCATGCCAGCGCCCATGGGGTTCTCACTTCTTGCCAAGAAGGGGGTCAAGCTTGCCCGTTTGGTCAAGTTTCATCAGGTCGTCACAGCCACCCAGGGAAACGCCATCCACGAAAATCTGCGGCACGGTGCGCTGGCCGCCTGAACGCTTGATGGCCTCTTCGCGTTCAGCTGTGCCATGGGGGGCGTTGATTTCCGTGAAGGGCACCCCCTTGGCCTGCAGCAAAGCCACGGCGCGGTGGCAGTAAGGGCAACCCGGCTGGGTGAAAATCTCAATCTTGGGCATGGGAAGGCTCCCTCCTCTGGGTGGTGATGGGGCGCGGTCACACCACCCCATCAGGGCTTGTCATCTGCCTTCGCAGCGCCAGGCTCCGTCACCCTGGCGGCCGTCAGGACAGCCACAGGGCCTGCGCCAGAACTTTTCAGCGCCTGGCAGCAGGCGGCTGCCGTGGCACCTGTTGTCATAACATCGTCAATCAACACCACAGGCCGCTGGTGAAGCATAGTGCACCTAGCGGCCCTGGTGGCTACAACATCGCACAATTCAGCTTGCCGTTCCAGTCGCCCCAGCCCTTCCAAAGGTCGCGTGGGGCGCAAGCGTACCAGGGCGTCCAGGCATAGCTCCACCCCTGTGAGCTTGGCCAGGGCTTTGGCTATTAAGGCAGACTGGTTAAAGCCCCTGCGCCGCAGCGCTTGGATGTGCAGCGGCACTGGCACCAGAAGGGCCTTGCTGAACGCGCCACCTTGCCCCCTGCCCAGCGTGCCTTCCCCTCTAAAAAGGGGCATTTGGGCCATGAAACGGCCCAGAAGCCCAGCGCAGGGCTGTTGCTGGTGGTATTTCAGGTTGGTGACAAGCGTGCGTGCCGTGGCCTTGTAATGAAAAGGCGCCCAAGCCTGAACCCAGGGGGTTTCACGGCCAGGGGAAAAATGTGGGGAAGCATGGCTGATGAAGGGCAACGCCTTGTAGCAAGACGGGCAAAGCATGACGCCACTTTGGCGCACCGCCTGAACAAACACCCCGCAACAGGCACAGCGCGGTGGGTAAAGCCAACTGGCCGCCCCGTGCAGCCAATCGCGCCAGGGCACGGCCCCGCTCACCGCCCCACCGGGCAAACTTGACCAAACAAGCCTGCGCGGTCAGGGGGTGACTTCGGGCGCCTTGACACCACATGCGCCCAAATGGCGGGTGAAATCAGCCTTCAAGCGCTCCAGCCCTTCTGCCGTGCTGGCCTCCAGGCGCGCCACGAGGACAGCCTGCGTGTTGGAGGGGCGCAGAAGCCACCAGCCATCAGCCGTGTTGACGCGCACGCCATCAATGGTGGTGACGTCAGCGCCTTCCTGGGCCAGGTGGGCGGCAACCTCCTTCACCACAGCGAATTTGCGGGCGTCATCGCAGGGGAAGCGCAGCTCTGGGGTGCTGACCATGGCGGGCAATCGCTTGCGAGTGTCTGAAAGGCGCCCTTGAAGGCGGGAGACAACACCCATAGCGCGCACAGCAGCATAGAGGGCATCGTCAAAGCCATACCATTTGTCAGCATAGAAAATGTGCCCAGACATTTCCCCAGCCAGGGGTGCGCCCGTTTCCGCCATGGCCTGCTTGACCAATGAATGGCCTGTGCGTTCCATGTGGGGGCGACCCCCAGCGCGCTTGACCTCATCAAACAGCACCTGGCTTGCCTTGACGTCAGCGATGATGGTCTCCCCAGGGCGCTGGCGCAGCAGGTCGCTGGCCAGGATGGCCAGAATCTGGTCCCCCCAGAGGATGTGCCCCTCATCATCGACCAGGCCAATGCGGTCGGCGTCACCATCAAAGGCCACGCCGAAATCGGCTTTGTGCTGGCGCACCGCCGCCACGAGGTCGGCCAGGTTCTCCGCCACGGTGGGGTCGGGGTGGTGGTTGGGGAAGGTGCCGTCCACTTCCGGGTAAAGCACGATATGCTCCCCAGGCAGCGCCTCGACAAGCTTGCCCAGGACCTCCCCCGCACAGGAATTGCCGTTGTCCCAGACGATCTTCAGCCCTTTGGCTGCCTCATGGCTGGGGCCGTCATAATCACGCAGGATGCGCGTGACGTAATCATGGCGCGGGTCGATGCGTTCTTCACTGCCTTGGCCGCCCATCACGGCGCCTTGGCTGGCGGCAGCCCCCAGTTCCTTAATCATAGCGCCAAAGAAAGGCTTGCCCCCCAACACCATTTTAAAGCCGTTGTGGCTGGCTGGGTTGTGGCTGCCCGTCACCATGATGGCACCATCCGTGCCTGTGGCGGCATTGGCGAAATACAGCATGGGGGTTGGCCCCATGCCAATGCGGCGCACATGGATGCCACTGTCGCGCAGGCCGCGTACCAGTTCGTTTTCCAATTCCTTTGAAGAAAGGCGCCCATCACGCCCCACAGCAACGCAGCGCCCCCCGCCCTGGCGCACCTTGGTGCCGAACACGCGCCCCAGCGCGTAGGCGTCAGCAGGGAAGAGGGTCTCACCCACAATGCCGCGCATGTCGTACTCACGCAGGATGGTGGGGTTGAACTGATGGGTGAAGCGGGAAGTGGGGGTGTTCATGATGGTGCTTCCAGGGGGAGGGAGGAAAAGTACCAGGAGGGTTGTTCAGACATATTTCTTGAGAATCGCCTTGAAATCCCCCCCAAGGTCGGGACGCTCCAGGGCTAGCGCCACCTGCGCCTCAAGGAAGCCTAGCTTGTTGCCGCAATCATAGCGTACCCCTTCATAGCGCAAGCCGTGGAAAGGCTGCCGGCCTATCAGTTCAGCCATGGCGTCAGTGAGCTGCACCTCACCGCCAACGCCTTTTTTGAGGTGCGAAAGGGGCTCCAGAACGTCAGCTGTCAGGATGTAGCGCCCAATGACGGAGAGGTTAGAAGGGGCATCTTCAGGGCGCGGCTTCTCCACCAGGCCCTTGACCTCCACCTCGCGCCCATTGTCAGCGCCAACATCCAGAATGCCGTAACGGTCTGTTTGCGCTGGCGGGACCTCGTCAACAGCCACGACATTGCCGCCAGTCCTGTTGTAAACGTCCACAAGTTGGCTCAGGCAGCCACGCTCGCCTTTGACGAGGTCATCAGGCAGCAGGATGGCGAAAGGGTCATTGCCGATGAAGTCACGCGCGCACCAAATGGCGTGGCCAAGCCCAAGGGGTTTCTGCTGGCGCACAGCCACCATGCAGCCAGCCTCAATCTCGCTGTCGGCCAAAGCCTTGAGGGCGCTTTGCTTGCCGCGCCTGCGCAGTGTTTCCTCCAACTCATAGGCGACATCGAAGTAATCAATGAGGTTGTCTTTGCCGCGCGCTGTGACGAGGCAGAATTCCTCAATGCCAGCTTCGCGCGCCTCGTCAATGGCATATTGGATAAGGGGACGGTCCACCACGGGAAGCATTTCCTTGGGCATGGCTTTGGTGGCGGGCAGGAAACGCGTTCCCATTCCAGCCACGGGCAAAACTGCCTTGCGCAGGGGCTTCACCATGGGTTTCTCCTTGGAATTCCTTCTCTGGAATCCTCTTCTCGAATTCAGGCGGTTTGTGTGGAGCTACCGCGCGATCAAGCCCACCAACAAGCCTGCTAAGGGAGCGCTTGCGCCCCCCTGGTGCTGGCTGGACGTGTTAAACGCACAAATGAGGCCAAAAACCGACAGCCCCCGGAATGAAAACCGTGAAAAACGGTGAAATGACCTGCTGGAAGGGCTTCAAAAGGCCTTGAGGGTGCGCATTCATTCCTGCCTCCCCCTCTGCGCATAGGTCATGGGCGCATCCTGCCCCAGCAAACGGATGCCCAAACAAAAACGCCCCTTGACCCATGGCAAGGAGCGTTCTGGCAGCAACGCCCTTGGATAGACTAGGGCGCTGATGAAGATATGGTGCGACCGAGAAGACTTGAACTTCCACGAGGTTTCCCTCACAAGCACCTCAAGCTTGCGTGTCTACCGATTCCACCACGGTCGCAGTGAACAGCTGTTGATGACTTCCTGGGGAGGTTCGCCAACACAGGCTAACACCCCAGGCAACCCTCAAAAGCTGCGGTGGGCCATGATATAGAACATGGCTTAAGGCCTTTCAAGCACTTTTCAAGGGACGCAGCATGATTTTCCCCTTTTCCAACCCAGTACCCAGCATCGCTCCGGCAGCTGGGCCTCTATGGTGGAAAGCGTTCCAACCCATTGCCTACCCCTGCGCCCTGGAAGCCATGGGCAGGCATGTCCGCGCCATGGCTGAAACGCGCGGCCCAACCCAAGCGCCACAGGGGGAAGCGGTGTGGATGCTTGAACATCCCCCCCTTTACACAGCGGGCACATCAGCCAAGCCAGAGCACCTCATGAACCAGCAACGTCACCCCACGTTCCAGGCGGGGCGTGGGGGGCAGTGGACCTACCACGGGCCAGGGCAGCGCGTCATTTACGCCATGCTGGATTTAACGCGCCCCCATGGCAGCGTGGCAGCGCGCGACATCAGGGCCTATGTCCAAGGGCTGGAACGCTGGCTGGTGGCTGCGCTGGGGCGCCTTGGGGTGGTGGCTTTCACCCGTGAAGGGCGGGTGGGGGTGTGGTGCCAAGATCCTGCCACAGGCCAGGAGAGTAAAATCGCCGCTTTGGGGGTGCGTGTCAGCCGCTGGGTGAGCTGGCATGGCGTCTCCCTCAACGTGGCGCCTTGCCTGGAGGACTTCACAGGCATTGTGCCGTGCGGCCTGGCTGATTACGGCGTCACCAGCTTGGCGCGTTTCCACCCAACCCTGCCAGCCGCCGCTTTGATGGCCGCTGCCGATGAAGCTTTGCTGGCCAGCTGGCCTGGTGTGTTTGGGCCAGAACAGCCCCCGCTTGCTTGACCATCCCCAAGCTGCAGGCGCAGTCAGCGCCTGGTGCCTTCAACGCCTCATAAGCCTTTGGCCTTTCAGGGGCTTTCAAACAAGGCAGGTGCTGGGGCGGTGCCTGGCGCGAACGGCGTTTTAGGCCCCAACTCCACACGCAGATCATGGCTGCGGCCGTCCACGGCCTCTAAGCTGGTGAAGTCAAGGCCGCCCTTGCCCGGGGTACGCTTGAAGCCGAGCGTGACCAAGCCATCAGAGGGGTGGAGGGCGTCAGCCAGCGAAATCTGCAGCCACCCAGGGTTAGTGGTGATGTTGGTCACTTGGGTGCCACGGGTGAAGTCGACCGGTTGGGCCAGAACGCGCCCCAACGGGCTGCGCCCCAGCCCCATGCGGGTGCGGCTGCCATCTGCCCCAATTAAAAGGATGCGCCCTTCGTCAGCTAAAAGGACCTGCCCTGCAGGGCTGGTGTAATCAAGGCGCAGATGGCCAGGCGCGTAAGTCATTTTGCCTGAAGCGACTTGGCCTTGCCCTGGCCCTTCCTGCCTGAAGGGGGCTGTGAAGGGTTTCTGCGCCCCAAAGGCCCCTTGCGCTGAGGCTAGTTCCTGGCGCTGAAGGGGGGCCAGGTTTTCCAGCCCACCACTGGCGCAGCCACCCAAGCCTAGGCCGACCACAGTTGCTATGGCGAGCGCAAGCCCCATACCGAACAGGGCTTGAGGGGAGGTATGGCGACCTTTTTTTGGCGTGGTGGAACCCATAGTGCCCCTCAGCTTGGCGTGTTGAGTTTCATAGTGATGGAGTGAAGGCCTGTGCCGAACTCCTCCTCCAGCAATTGGTAAACCAGGCGGTGGCGTTCAAGCGGGCGCATGCCCCTGAAGCGCTCGCTGGTGATTTCCACCTCGAAATGGGTCATGGGGCTGGGCTTACCAGGACGCAGCGCTGGGGCGTGGCCTGTTTCATTCACTTTGCGCTGGTGCTTGTCGAGGATGTGGTCAAACGTGCGGTCATTGATTTGAAGGTGGGTGGGCGCTAAGGCGCGTTCGAACAGCGCCTTCATGCGGTCAATTCGCCCAATGCGCCCTGGCACGCGCCGTGGTTTGGCAGGTGTGGGGGTGAGTGTTGCTGTGGCCATGGAAGGCTCCTTCAAAAGGGTAGAGGTAAACGGGCGGAGAGGTCAGGCAGGCCTTGCCGTAAGCCAGCAAAGGCCATGATAAGAGAAGCTTGAAAAGTGGTGGCGCAGTGGGGCCTAAAAGTAGGACCTAAGACAGGGGAATGTTAAAAACTAGAATGAAGGCTGCTGTGGTACTGTATCCTACTATGAAACCACCTGGCAGGTGAAGCGGCCAGGCACTGAAACCCCCGGCCCTTGACCAGGCCCCTTGCACAGCTCCGCTGGCGGCTTCATATCTCCGCCATGGCCCGCCCCCCTTCATCCAAACGCGCTTTCGCCCCAGACCCCCAGGCCCCTGACCAATGCTGCGACCAGCCAGGCTGCCAGGAGCGCGCTGGCTTCAAGGCGCCGCGCGGCCCTGACCGCCTGCGGGACTATTACTGGTTCTGCCTTGACCATGTGCGCCAGTACAATGCGCGCTGGAACTACTACCAAGGCATGACCGCAGCAGAGGTGGAGGCGAGCCTGCGCAGCGACACCGCCTGGGACAGGCCATCGTGGAAATTTGGCACCATGGGTGGAACGGACCCTGGCGCCATCCATGACCCTTTGGACATCATGGGCGGTGGGGGGCGCGCACGCACCCAACAGCCAAACCCAGACGCCACCCCACTAGGCCTGGCGCTGCCCCTGGCCACGTTGGCGCTGGATTGGCCCGTGACCTGGGAGGAGGTGCAGTCGCGCTACCGCGCCCAAGCGCGCCGCCACCACCCTGACCTCAACCCAGGCGATCCTTTGGCAGCGCAGCGCTTCAAGCAGGTGGGGGAGGCTTACCAGCGCCTGAAGGCGCATTTTAGGCCTGCAGCTGACAAAGCCTGATTTAAGATCTGTTGGCTGCAAAGCCCCCATCGGGCCACCAGCTGCGCTTGCCCCCAAACTGGTTTAGGGTGCCCTGATGACACACTCCCTCCCCCCCCATAGCTTTGCAGACACTGAAAGTCTTTTCGGCGTCAGCGTGCCTTTTGCCGTTCCAAGCTTCACCTCTGGCCTTGCCACCAGCCATACTGGCGAACAGGACGGCCAAACTTTGGAGGCAGCCATGGGTAGCGCCCCTGTGCCTGTGGCAGATCAAGACTATTGCTTCGACCCTGACACTACCCGCGCCGTGTTGGCTGGGTTTGCCCGCAACCGCCGCGTCCTGGTGCAGGGACTGCACGGCACGGGGAAGTCATCCCACGTCACGCAAATTGCCGCGCGCTTGAACTGGCCTTGCCTGCGCCTGAACCTGGACAGCCATATTTCGCGCGCTGACCTTCTGGGGCGTGATGCCCTTGCCCTGGAGGGGGGCAAGCAGGTGACGACCTTCCGTGAAGGGCTGCTGCCCTGGGCCATGCAGCGCCCTGTGGCGCTCATCCTTGATGAATATGACGCAGGACGGCCCGATGTGATGTTCGTCCTCCAGCGTGTTCTGGAGGCGGAGGGGGCGCTGACGTTGGCTGAAAACGGCCGCGTCATCCACCCCCACCCAGGCTTCAGGCTGTTCGCCACAGCCAACACGGTGGGGCTTGGCAATAGCAATGGCCTCTACCACGGTGTGCAGACCCTCAACCAGGCCCAGCTTGACCGTTGGCACATCGTGACAAGGCTGGATTACATGGCCCCTGAAGCTGAACTGGCCATCCTGCGCCAACGCTTTGGCAGCGCTCCTAAGAATGTGTTGGAAAATCTGCCTGCCATGGTGGCGCTGGCCAACCTGGTGCGTGGGACTTTCCGTGACGGCGCGCTCTCCACCGTTACATCGTTACGTACGCTCATCACGTGGGGGGAGAATGCGGCGCTTTTCAATGACGTTGCCACTGCCTTCAGGCTGTCGTTCCTCAACCGTTGCGATGAGATGGAACGGCCCTTGGTGGCTGAGCTTTACCAGCGCGTTTTTGGCTCATCGCCTGAAAGTTCCCAAAGCGTGCCATGAAGCTGCAACACCGCCTAGCCGCCCTGCTGGGTCACGCGCCCCTTACCCCTAGCCAACTGGCCCAACCCTTGGAAAGCCGTGGCGCTGCTGACGCACTGGCCTTGTGGAACGCGCACCACAACCCCCGCCACGAAACTGCCACGGCACCCTCTGGGGCAGGGCAGGACGCCCCCTCAAGCCTGGCGCAGCGCTGCGAGCAGGCGCGCTGCGAATCATTCGCCCCCTGGCCTGGCATGAGGGCCAATTTAAGCCAGCACTTGCTTAGGCGCTTTGAGGGGGAGGGGGCCAACCGTGCGCTCACCCCTTCATCTCCCATGGGGCGTGAGCTGCTGCTGCGCGCTGCCCTGGCGGAGGAAACAGGCCAGACCCTGCCTGCACCTGCGCAAGCGCTGGTGGATTCATGGTGGCCGCAGCTGGGGCGCCAAGCGCGCCAACGCCTGGCGGCCATGGTACAGTCCCGCCATGACCAGGCTGGTTTTGGGCGCCTGTTGCAAAGCTACATCAACCAGGACCTTGCCCCAGATTCCTCCGAACCTGATGGGGAGATGAAAAACTGGATGGAGGCATCCTCCCCCCCAGGCGCTGAAGAAACCACCCCAGCCCTCTCCCCCCAGCAGCAGGGGGAAGGGTTCATACCACCTGAGCCGCCTGACCCTGGGCCTGAGAAAGACCATGCCCCTGTTGGGAAAAACCCTGAAGCTGACAGCGCCCCCCCAGCCCAACCGCCAAGTGCCGCTGCGGAAAAGGGCCAAACCAGCCATGCCAACCATGGCGGTGGGGTGCAGCCTGGCAGTGCTGACCAGAAAGGCGGCGCCGCTTACCACGTGTTCACCCCAATCCATGATGAGGAAATCACCCCGCGCCAGCTCTGCACACCAGCGCAAGCAGCAGCCCTGCGCGCTGAACTTGACCGCAGCACAGAAGGGCTGCGCCCCTTGGTGCAGCGTTTGGCCAGGCGGCTTCAACGCCAGCTCATGGCATTGCAGGAACGGCAGTGGCGCTTTGGTGCGCATGAGGGCACCATTGACCCAGCCTGCCTGCCCGCTGTGGTAGTGGGGGAACGCCAAGGGCGTTTGGGAACGCTGAGCTTCAGGCGTGAAAGCCCAGCCCCTTTCCCAGCCACTACCATCTCCCTGTTGGTGGACAATTCAGGCTCCATGCGGGGGCGTTCCATCCGCATGGCAGCGCTGACGGCTGACGTCCTGTGCCAAACCTTTGAGCGCTGCGGCGTCAGCACAGAGGTGCTGGGCTTTACCACAAAGGCTTGGAAGGGGGGGGAGAGCGCCCGCGACTGGCAGCGCCAAGGCTGCCCTGCGCTGCCGGGGCGCCTCAACGATTTGCGCCACATCATTTACAAAAGCGCTTCCCAGCCCTGGCGGCATGCTAAGCACAACCTTGGCTTGATGCTCCATGACGACATTTTGAAAGAAAACATCGATGGTGAAGCCCTTGAATGGGCGGCTAAGCGCCTTCTGGCCCGGCCAGCAGAGCGGCGCATCCTGCTTGTGGTCTCTGACGGCGCCCCCATGGATGAAAGTACCCATGCCGCCAACCCAGGCACCTTCCTGGGCGACCATTTGCGCAGCGTCATCAGCAGGCTTGAACGTGACCAGCGCCTTTCCCTTTTGGCGCTGGGCATCCGCCATGACGTCACGCGCTGGTACAGCAAAGCCGTGACTATCCGCCAGCCTGAACAGCTTGCCCAAGCCTTGGTGGAGCAGCTGCCCCCCTTGCTTGCCCCCCAAGGCAGCCCACGGCAATGGCCGGGACGGGGATGAAAACAGGGGCCCAAACAAGCTTGCCCCCGGGTGGCGGAATTGAAAAGCGCGGCTTGGCGCCCCACATTCACCCTATGAGCACTCTTCAGAGCAAAGCCATGACCATGACCAGCACCACCAGCCAGCACCGCATAGCCCTTTTCAGAAGCAGCCTGCTGCTGCCCCTGATGGGCGCGCTCGCCGTCACGCCAGCCTTGGCGGACACTTTGGGCGATCTGCCCGCCAGTTGCTTCAGCTATGAGCCTGGGCAGGCGCATGTCAGCGGCAACACGCTGACTGAGCGTGATTTCTCAGCCAAGCTCGGCAGTACTGGCTATGCCCTTAAAGTGGGAAATGTGACCCTCAAAGACGCCAGCGGCCATGTGGGCGGCGATGATTTGGGTAAAATCCAAGCCACGGCGGCCTATGGCGTCCTGGTGGCGCATTACCATGGCCTGCCTGCCGCCTGCGCCCACCACAGCTTCCCTAACGTCACGCTTTTGGTGGCTGGCCAGCCTGACCTGCAGTGGGGGCAAATTCGCCTTGACCGCCCAGGTCACAACTTGACGGCGCGTTCAGCCCACCTTGAGACGCTTCAAACCACCCCCAAAATGGTGGTGCGCTTCAGCGCCCAGGGGCTTCATGAACCCAACCACCCCTTGGTGCCCAGCCAGGCCAGCGGCGTGTTCACCTTCACGCCCAACCCCAACCCACCTTTTGACGTCAGTTTCGACCATGTGAACGCCGTGATGGATGGCAGCCGCATCACCGGTTCTGGCCATGTGCTGGCGGCCTCCAACTTCCCCAGCTCATCGGGGGAGATGCACGTCAGCATCACCAACATTGGCCCATTGATTGACAAGGCCAGCCATGTTGTGCCCGCCACAACCACAGGCGCCCTGGTCATCGCACGCATGATGGGCAAAAGCGAAGGCCCCGACCAAACGGGTTGGGACGTGACGCTGCACAACGGCAAAGTGCGCATCAACAGCATCAAGATCCCCATCGCTGTGGGGAAATAAAGGCGCACTGGCTGGCCCACGGGGCAGGTTGAGCCGCCTGTGCCAAGCCACTAGCCCTTGAGACCATCCCTGCCAAAACGTGCCCGGCCCCCTTCCAAGGGAGCTGGGTTTTTTGTGCCCTCAGGCAGCTTCCAGGCGGGTGACGCCAGGCAGGACGCGCAGCCGCTCCATCAACCTTGGCGTTACGCGGTAAGGGTCAGCCAACGTCACAGGTACATCACGCTGCTTGTCCAGGGCAGCGCGGAAAACAATGCGCCCGCGCCCCCCACGTGCCCCTTCAAGCAGGGGCTGTAGGTCATCAAGGGCGCTCGCACCGCTTATCCAGATATTAAGTTCCGTGCTTTCCTGCGCTGCCGCTGCCTCCAGCCCCACCACATGGCTTGCTGTCAAACGGAAGCCTTCGCCATCAGATTTAAGGTCAGCAGTCACCAAAATGGGTTGGCCCACCACCAGCATGTCGCGACAGGCGCCCAATGTTTCTGCGAAAAGCGTCACCTCCCCAGAGCCTGTAGGGTCGCTCAACCCCACCCAGGCCATTTTAGTGCCTTTGCGGGTGGGGCGTTCCTTTTTGTCCACAACGCAGCCAGCCAGGCGCACGCGCCCGCCGCCGCGCTGGGCTTTGGCTTCAAGCGAGCCCAGGGGGGTGACGTCAAGCTTCTTTAAAATGCGCCCGTAGGCGTCAAGGGGGTGTCCGCTCATGTGGAAGCCGATGGCTGCTGCCTCATTGGAGAGGCGCTCGAAATCAGGCCATGGGGTGACTTTCTCCAGCCCGACAACCTCCCGCAGGGCGCTTTCCTCCCCAGCGCCGAACAGGCCACCCTGCCCCATGGCGCGCTGCTGGGATTCTGAATGAGCGCGCTTCATGATGGTGTCAGCACTGGCGCAGACAGCGTGGCGGTCCAGCCCCATGGAATCAAAAGCGCCAGCCTTGGCCAGGCTCTCAAGGGCCAGCTTGTTGACTTGGCGCCCATCGCAGCGCGTGGCGAAATCGGTGATGTCGGCAAAAGGCTTGCCGCCGCGCGCCGCCACCAGGGCGTCCATGGCGCCAGCGCCCACACGCTTGACCGCTGAAAGCGCGTAGCGGATGGCGTGGCTGCCATCCTCCTGCGCTTCAATGGAGAAATCGGTCTGGGACTTGTTGATGTCCACAGGCAGCACCTTGATGCCCATGCGCCGCGCCTCCTGGCAGAGGCCAGCGAGCTTGTCGGTCTTTTCACGCGCAAGCGACATGCATCCAGCCAGGAAGGCCACTGGGTGGTTGGCCTTCATCCAGGCTGTTTGGTAGGAGACCAGCGCGTAAGCTGCGGCGTGCGACTTGTTGAAGCCGTAATTGGCGAACTTCGCCATGAGGTCGAACACCTCAGCCGCCTTGGCGGGGTCGATGGCGCGCTTGGTGGCCCCTTCAATGAAAATGCCGCGCTGCTTGTCCATCTCAGCAGCGATTTTCTTGCCCATGGCGCGGCGCAGCAAATCAGCGCCGCCAAGGCTGTAGCCCGCCATTTTCTGGGCGATCTGCATCACCTGCTCCTGGTAGACCATGATGCCATAGGTCTCCTCCAGGATGGGGCGGATCTCCTCATGCGGCGCCTCCCAGTGCTCCCCGTGTTTGCGGCGGCAGTAATCAGGGATGTTCTCCATCGGGCCAGGCCGGTAGAGGGAAACGCCAGCGATTAGGTCCTTGATGGAGCTGGCCTGCATTTGGCGCAGCATGTCGCGCATGCCTGCGCCTTCAAACTGGAAGACGCCAGCCGTGTCGCCCCGCGCCAGCATGTCGAAGGTCTTCTTGTCGTCTAGCGGGATGTGGGAAAGGTTCACCTCCACACCAAGCCCCGCCAGGAAATCCACCCCACGCTTGAGGATGGTGAGCGTGGTCAGGCCCAGGAAGTCGAACTTCACCAGGCCAGCCTGCTCAACGAACTTCATGTTGAACTGCGTGACGTTCATGTCAGAGCGCGGGTCACGGTAAAGTGGCACAAGGTCGACCAGCTCCCGCCCGCCAATCACCACGCCCGCCGCATGGGTGGAGGCATGGCGGAACAGCCCTTCTAGCTGAAGCGCGATGGTGAGGAGGCGCTTCACGTTCTCATCACTGTCGCGCATCTCCTGCAGGCGCGGCTCGCTGGCGATGGCCTCTTTCAAGGGCGTTGGCTTGGCTGGGTTGTTGGGGATGAGTTCAGCAACGCGGTTGACCAGCCCATAGGGCAGCCCAAGGACGCGCCCCGTGTCGCGCACGGCCGCCTTGGCCTGCAGCTTTCCAAAGGTAATGATCTGGGCAACGCGGCTGGGGCCGTATTCATCGCGCACGTAGCGGATGACCTCATCGCGCCTGTCCTGGCAGAAATCAACGTCGAAATCCGGCATGGAGACGCGCTCAGGGTTCAGGAAGCGCTCGAAAAGAAGCCCGAAGGGGATAGGGTCGATGTCCGTGATGGTCAGCGCGAAGGCCACAAGGCTGCCAGCGCCTGAACCGCGCCCAGGGCCCACGGGGATGCCGTGCGCCTTGGCCCATTGGATGAAGTCCGCCACGATGAGGAAGTAGCCGGGGAAGCCCATGTTGGCGATGACGCCAAGCTCGTAATCAAGGCGTTCCTCATACTCCCGCTTGAGGTCAGGGGTGGGCTTGATGACCTCAAGACGCTTGGCCAGCCCCTCCCTGGCCATGGCGCGCAGGGTCTCGTCCTCGTTGCTGCCTTCACGCACCTTCCTGCAGGTGGGCAGAAGGGGCTTGCGGGTGGGGGCAGCTGTTGCGCACATCTGCGCCACCACAAGGGTGTTGTCGCAGGCCTCGGGCAGGTCCTGGAACAGGGCGCGCATGTCCTCAGCAGGCTTGAACCAGGATTCTGGCGAGACGCGCCAGCGGTCCTCATGGGCCATCAGGGTGCCTTGGGCAATGCACAGCAAGGCGTCGTGGGCCTCATGCATGGCGGGGTTCAGGAAGAAGCAGTCATTGGTGGCCACCAGGGGAACGCCCATGCCATCGGCCATGGCCACCAGGGGCCGTTCCGTCTTGGCTTCAGCGGCGTCACCCAGGCGGTTGAGCTCCACAGCCAGGTAGGGACCGAAAGCGTCCCGCATGGCTGCCAGCATGGTCCTGGCCTCATCATCGCGGTCATGAAGTAGGAGCTGGTTCAAGGGCCCCCTGTTGCCCCCTGTCAGCAACAGCAAGCCTTCGGAACGCGCGCACAGCATTTCCAGGGGGATGGCTGGATCGGCTGAGTCGCCTTGCATGTAGCCGGCGGTTGAAAGGTGCTGCAGGTTGGTCAGCCCTTCGTCAGTGCGCGCCAGGGCCACAACGGGCATGGAGCGGCTGCCTGGCTTGTCGCTGAGGGGGGGCAGGGCCAGCTGGCAGCCAATCAAGGGCTGCAGCCCCGCTTTGCGGGCATAGATGGAGAATTCCAGCATGCCGAAGAGATTGCCGCTGTCCGTCAAGGCCACGGCTGGCATGGCCTGCGCCACAGCGGCGCTGATGAGCTGCGGCACCCTGATGGCGCCTTGGCTCAAGGAATAGGCGGAATGGTTGTGCAGGTGAACGAAGCCGGCATGTGACATGGCGCCATCTTAGCATGGCGCGCCTGCCTTTTTCAGCAGGATTCATCCCCTGTCGCCAAGGGGTAGCCACCTTCAGCGGGCTTGGCTTCCACGCCAAGGTCTTCCGGTGCGATTTCACGCACCACGCCGCCATCCAACGTCAGGATCCTGTCCATGCGGGCGGCAAGGGCGGGGTTGTGCGTGGCCACCAGGGCGGCTGCGCCTTCATCACGCACAACGTGCAACAGTTCCTGGAAGACGCTTTCAGCGGTGCCTGTGTCCAAATTGCCTGTTGGCTCGTCCGCCAAGATTAGGCGAGGGTGATTGGCCATGGCGCGCGCAATGGCGGTGCGCTGCTTCTCCCCCCCTGAAAGCTCGCCAGGGCGGCGGTCCCCCTTGCCAGCCAAGCCAAAGCGCCCAAGCAGGGCCTGGGCGCGTTTGCGCGCTTTGGCAGCGGGCACATTGGCGGCCAGCTGGGGCAGCATGATGTTCTCCGCCGCTGTGAACTCCCCCAGCAAATGGTGAAACTGATACACAAAGCCGATGTCATCACGCCGCACCTTGGTGCGCGCCTTGTCATCAAGGCTGGAGACATCACGGCCATTGATGGCGATGGAACCACCGTCAGGGCTCTCCAACAGGCCAGCCAAATGCAGCAGCGTTGACTTGCCCGTGCCGGAAGGCGCCACCAGGGCCACAATCTCTCCCGGGCGGAGGGTGAGGTCGGCATTCTTGAGGACCTCCACCACTGCCCGGTCGCCGTCAGTGAAGCGGCGGCGCACATTGGAAAGCTGGAGCGCAGGCGCGGTAACGCCCTGATGGTTTGGCGTGGCTTCAGGCATGGCATGGTTCCGAGGGGAAGCTTCAGGGCTGGGCTTCAGGATTTCAGGGCGCTCATTCATGGCGCAGGGTCTTGACGGGATCAGTGCGCGCCGCCCGCCAGGAGGGGTAGAGCGTGGCCAGGAAGCTCAACGCCAGGGAAAGGCCCACCACCCCGAACACCTGGCTCCAGATCAGGCGCGCTGGCAGGTGGGCGAGGAAATAGACCTGCGGGTTGAACAGGCTCACCCCCGTGACGGCCTCCAGGGCGCGCTTGATGCGCTCAATGTTGAGGGCGAACCCAACGCCAAGCGCCGTCCCCACCATGGTGCCAGCCACCCCAACGCTCAACCCGCACATCATGAACACCCGCATCACCGCCCCGCGGCTGGCGCCGAACGTGCGCAGGATGGCGATGTCGGCAGCTTTGTCGCGCACCATCATGATGAGGGAGGAAATAACGTTGAACGCCGCCACCAGGATAATCAGCGCCAGGATCAGGAACATGACGTTCTGCTCCACCGTCACGGCCTCCAGGAAGCCATTGGCGCTTTGCGTCCAGTCCAGGACCTGCAGGGGGCGGTCATCGAGGACATGGGCCACGGCGCGCCCCACAGGGCGCACCTCCATGGGATTGGCGGTGCTGACCTGGATCACGCTTACAGCATCCCCTGCAAGAAGGAAGCGCTGCGCCTGCGGCAGGGGCATCAGGATGATGTTGCTGTTGTAATCATTCCAGTTGGCGTCAAAAATCGCCGTCACATGCGCCCGCATCACCCGTGGCATGGTGCCGAAGGCGGTGGGCCGCCCGTTGGGGGAAAGCAGCGTGACTTCACTGCCGACATTGAGGCCGGCATGGCTGGCCATGGTCACCCCAATGGCAACGCTGGCTGGGGCGCTGGCCCAATCATGCCACGTACCTTCCACCAAACCATTGCTGAGCGCCTTCCAACCCAGCAGGTCAGCAGGGGCCACCCCTTCCACCATGGCGCCAGTGCTGAAGGAGCCAGCCTGCATCAGCACCGTGCCCTGCAGTAACGGCACGGCCATGGTCACCCCTGGGGCGTGGCGCACCCGTTCAGCCAAGGGCGCGTAGTGATCGATGGGCCGGCCATAGCCGTAAACCCCCAGATCGCCGTGCAGCCCCAGGATGCGCCCCATCAGATCTGCCTTAAAGCCATTCATCACCGCCATGACGATGATGAGCGTGGCCACCCCCAGCGCAATCCCCCCCAGGGAGAAGGCAGCGATGACGGAGGCGAAACGCTCCCCCTTGCGTGAGCGCAAGTAACGCCACGCCAGCTTGCGTTCAAAAGCGTTGAACATGCGCCCTCCAAGGGGTGGCAGATGAAGGGGAGTGCCTCAGGAGGCCTTCAGGCCAAAGCGCGCCATGAAGTCGTCCACGGGCATTTCGCTGCGTTCGCCGCTGGCGCGGTTTTTCAGCTCCACCTGGCCGGCCTTGGCGCCGCGCGGGCCGATGATGACCTGCCAGGGCAGCCCGAGCAGGTCAGCGTCGTTGAACTTCACGCCTGCGCGCTCCTTGCGGTCGTCATAGAGAATGTTCTCAGGGTCAGCGCTGTAGAGGCGCGCGCAGAGCGCGTCCGTTGCCTCATCGCCAGGGCGGAGGTTGATAAGCGCGAACCGCCACGGCGCCACGCTTTCTGGCCAGATAATGCCATTATCGTCATGGCTGGCCTCAATGATGGCCCCCACAAGGCGGGAAACGCCAATGCCGTAGCAGCCCATGTCAGGGTGGGTTGGGCTACCGTCCTCCCCCGTCACCGTAACGCCCATGGCTTCAGTGTATTTGGGGCCAAGGTGGAAGATCTGCCCCACCTCAATACCGCGGCCTTCGCGCCTTTGCTCTGCTGGCACCTTCTCCCAGGCTGCCTCGTCGTGCTTTTCGTCTGTAGCGGCGTAGTGGGTGGCCAGCACGTCCTGCACAGCCTTGAGGTCCTCGGCGCTGTCAGCGTCCAGGTCGCGCTTGCTCCAGTCAATGCCTTCCCAGGCAGCGTCATAGAACACGCCGCTTTCCCCAGCGGGCGCCAGGACCAGGAACTCGTGGCTCAAATTGCCGCCAATGGGGCCGGTGTCCGCCTGCATGGGCACGGCGTTGACGCCAATGCGGCGGAACGTGCGCAGGTAGGCCAGCATTTGGCGCCAATAGTTGCGCTCCGCCCCCTCCTTGCTGACATCGAAGGAATAGCCGTCCTTCATGTAGAATTCCCGTCCCCGCATGACACCAAAGCGCGGGCGCACCTCATCGCGGAACTTCCACTGCAGGTGGTAGAGGGTCAGGGGCAGTTCCTTATAGGATTTAACCACGGCGCCAAAGATATCCGTGATCATCTCCTCATTGGTGGGGCCGTAGAGTAGCTCCCGCTCATGGCGGTCCGTGATGCGCAGCATCTCAGGGCCGTAGGCGTCATAACGCCCAGACCGGCGCCACAAATCAGCGCTCTGCAAAGTGGGCATCAGCACTTCCTGCGCACCGATGCGGTCCTGCTCCTCCCGCACGATGGTGGAGATGGCGCGCAGCACGCGCAGCCCGGCGGGCAGCCAAGCGTAAATGCCAGCGGCGGTCTGGCGCACAAGGCCTGCGCGCAGCATCAACCGGTGGGAAGTGATGGTGGCTTCAGTAGGCACTTCCTTGAGCGTGGGCTGGAAAGCTTCCGTAAGCTTCATGGTCTGGGTGTCCGTGTCAGGGAGCGCGCCCCAGCCCACGCCCCTTCACAAGGGGCTTCGGCTGGGGGCTGGGATGGTTGGTGGCCTTCAGACCCGCAGCAGGTGGACATCCACCAGGGGGCGCTTCTGGAGCTTACGGCCAAGGGCGCGGCGCAGCGCTGTGCGGGCGGCATCGCGGAAGGCGACATTGTCCTCGCGCAACTCATCGGGGATCTCATCGATGGCGCGGGCGAAATCAGCCTGGATGCGCTGGGTCTCGCTGTCCTCAGGGTCGAGCAGGCCAGGGGCGCTGATGCGTGGCTCCCCAATCACGTAGCCTTCGTTGTCGACCGCGAAGCTGGCCAGAACGGCGCCGTTGTAAAGCATGCGGCGGCGGTCGGCCATCACGCCGCCCGTCATGGGCAGCAGGCGCCCATCGTCCACAGCAAGCTTGGCCACAGGCACGGTGTCGACCACCTCCAGCTTGTCGGGGGTGATGTCAAGGACATCGCCATCCTCAAGCAGGACCACGTCGGCGCCGGCTTCGCGCGCCAGGGCTCCCTGGGCGGTCAGGTGGCGCCATTCACCATGGGTGGGCACGCTGAACTTAGGCTTGATGAGGCTGTAGAGGTGCCTGATGTCCTCGCTGGTGGCGTGGCCTGAGGTGTGGGTCAGGGTCTCACGGTCAGTGATGACCTGAACGCCGTTGCGGGTCAGGTTGTCCTGCACCGTGACAACGGCGCGCTCATTGCCCGGAATCACGCGCGAGCTGTAGATGACGGTGTCGCCCTCGCCGAAATTGATGGTGTTGTGGCTGTCATTGGCGATGCGCGAAAGGGCGGAACGCTCCTCCCCCTGGCTGCCTGTGATGATCATCAACATTTGGTTGTCGTTGATGTTCTTCACCTCAGCGTCCATTTCCGTCAGGAAGGGGGGGACGTCAGCCAGGTAGCCGCACTCACGCGCGGCCGCCTCCAGGTTGCGCAGGCTGCGCCCCACCACCATGACCTTGCGGCCAGCGGCCTGGGCAGCCTTAGCGATGCTCTCGATGCGCGCCACGTTGGAGGCGAAGCAGGTGACGGCCACGCGCCCCTTGCCCTTCAACCCCATGATGAGGTCCGTCAAGGATTTGCGGACGGCGCCCTCCGTTACGGAAGAGCCTTCCTTGAGGGCATTGGTGCTGTCGCCGATGACGGCCAGCACGCCTTCATCGCCCAGCTTGGCCAGGCGCTCGAAATCGGTGCGCGGCCCCACCATGGGCTCTGAATCCACTTTCCAGTCGCCTGTGTGGAGGATGGTGCCTTGGGGTGTGCGCAAAGCAACGGACTGCGCCTCCACGATGGAGTGCGCCATGGGGATGAACTCAAGGTCAAAGGGGCCGACCTCAAAACGCGAGCCAGGCTGGATGACATGCAGCGGCACCTCGCCCAGCAGGCGCGCCTCCTCAAGCTTGCGGCGCAGGACGGCGGCAGCGAAGGGGGTGGCGTAAATGGGGCATTTCAACTGCGGCCAGAGATGGGCGACAGCGCCGATGTGGTCTTCATGGGCATGGGTGATGACCAAGCCACGCAGGTTCTTGCGGCGCTGGGCGATGAAGGTGGGGTCTGGCACCAGCACGTCCGCCTCAGGGGTGTCATTGCCAGAGAAGCCCAGCCCACAGTCAATGGCCAGCCAGTTGTCCTTGCCGTCCTTGCGCAGGTTGTAGAGGTTGAAATTCATGCCGATTTCACCCGTGCCGCCCAAAGGCACGAAGAACAGGCCATCCTTCTTGGGGGCGGGTTTACGGCCACGCGCTGGCGCCTGGCCAGCGCGGTTGCGGCTTTCCTGGCGCTCCCCCTGGGCTTTGGCGCCAGAACCCTGGCGGCTGCGGGGGGCGCTTGCGCGCGGCGCGGAACGGCCCCTGCCGCGTGCTGGCCTGCCTTCGCGTTCAGCGCGGCCACCCTGCTTGGCTGGCGCGGCTTGCTCCGCCTGAGGGGCAGCCGGCGCTGCGCTGGCTGCTGGCGCAGTGCCCTGGCTGTCAGCGCCCTGGTGGGCAGGAATGTTAATCTGCACCGGTGCGGGCGCGTTTTGGGTCGTCATGACGTTTGTCTGTCCTTAATTAAGGGGCGGCTTGCTGTGAAGACGCCCTTGGAAATGGTCTGCCAAGCTGGAAAGCCTGGATTTTCCGCACCCAACCGCTTTTCAGGGAAGCGTGCGAACGAATTCTTTTTCATTGCGCTGCGCCAAAAGGCGCAGCCCATCCAATGTCAGGTCAGGGGCGATGACATCGAAAATTCCCCCACCCACATCACATCCGCCATTTTGGTGGACCAGCCCCTGGCGCGCACCTAAATGGCTTTTACCCTCCCCAGCCGCGCCACCAGGGCGCTGAACTGCAAAAAGGGGGGCAAGGCCGCCCGTGGCGATCAAGCGGCAGGAGGAAACCTCCCCCTCCGCCACGAGGTCAGCGGCCAAACGGCTGGTGATGCCCCGCACCAGCCCCTCATAACCCCAGTAAATACCAGACTGCATGGCCTCTGTCGTGTTGCGCCCTATAGCGCGCTGGGGCCTTGCAATGCTGACGCGCGGCAGGCGTGCGGCCGCATGATGAAGGGCGTCAATGGAAAGGTTGACCCCTGGGGCAATGGCCCCGCCACGGTAACGCCCCTGCCCATCCACAACATCAAACGTTGTGGCGGTGCCAAAATCAACCACTATCAGCCCCTGCCCTTCCGAACGGTACAGTTCGTGGGCTGCCAAACCGTTGAGCCTGCGGTCAGCACCAAGCTCCTCAGGGGCGTCCACCAAAACGTCAAGCCCCCAATCAAGCGCTGTCGTCACCTCAAGGGGGGTCACCTTCAGCCAACGTTCGCAGAAACGCCTGATCTCGTGAACTGCACCAGGTACCACGGAACCAATAATGGCCTGATGGATGGCGCCTCTGTCAAAGCCACTGCGTTCGAGCAGCCACAGGAAACTGGCAGCGTAGTCATCGGCTGTGCGGCGCGGGTCGGTGTTCAAGCGCCAACGGCCCAGCCAACGCTCCGGGTTAGGGGCGGCGCTGCTTGGGCTTGGTACGTTGTCAGCGCAAAGGGCGAAAACCACATTGGTGTTGCCCACATCAATTGCAAGCAGCATGGGCACCAGTCATCAGGCCAGACAAAGAACGTCACCCGTCATTACAGCAGCAAGGTTGCCTGAAGCATCCTTCAGAAGAAGCTTCCCCTGCGCGTCCACATCATGAAACATGCCGGTGATATAAGTGCCCGTACCCTGAACCGCAAGCATCGTGCCTGGCGGATGGGCGCGTTTTCGCCATTCAGCCAGCACAAAATCGCTTTTTCCCGTTCCCCAACCATCCATAAGAGCACCAAAGGCTTCCATGATGGCCCAGGCCAGGTCCGCAGGGCGGGGCGCGCTTTCCTGGCCAAGCCATACGGCCAAGGTGGTCACAGGGCGGCCTGTGCCTTCAGGGGCGTGGCGGAGGTTCACCCCAACCCCTATAACGGCGCAACGTCCCCCTCCCATAGCTTGGGGGCGGTGGGCTGTCTCAACCAGCATACCGCAAAGCTTGGCTGGCGGCAGGCCTTGTTGGTGCACCATGATGTCATTGGGCCATTTGATTTCCAAACGCGCAGGAGAGCCCCCCTCTACTGCCTGGTGGGACCAGAAACGTTCAAGCGCTTGGTGCACCGCCACAGCCGCCATGAAAGGCAGCATGGCAAGGAAGGCTTCCCCTGCTCCAGGCGTAGCGCCCTGGCTGGAAGTGGGGAAATCTACCAGAAAAGAGAAGCTGAGATTGCCAGAAGGCGCTTGCCAAACCCGCCCCCTGCTGCCACGGCCAGCGCTTTGGCGCAGCGCCAGAACAGCCGTGCCAGAAGGTGCCCCCGCCATGGCCTGTGCCATCAAGGTAGTGGATGTGGAGGGCAACTCCCCATGGCAGGTGAGCTGCCAGGACACACCCTGGGAAGATTTTATGGGGGGAGGGGAGGAATCAATCATGATTTTGGTGGGCAATGACGGGATCGAACCGCCGACCCTCTCGGTGTAAACGAGATGCTCTACCAGCTGAGCTAATTGCCCTTAGTCACCCTCAAAGCCTGCGCGCAAAGCTTGAAATGGCCACGCACAGCTTACGGGTGGGCTTGCTTAGCGCACTTAAAGGGTTGCTGGCAAGGCGTATTAGTGAGTTTCAATCCATAAAAAACCTGCCGCACAGCCCCTGAAAAGCCATGACCAGCAGGTCTGGAGCCCAAAAGGCCAGCTGCGCCTGGCCCCTATCAGGGCGCAGGGCGCAGGGCGTTTTCAGCTTTTGCTGACAGCGTCCTTAAGGACCTTGCCAGGCTTGAAACGCACAGAGGTGGAAGCGGGGATGTCGATTTCCTCGCCCGTGCGGGGGTTGCGGCCCTTAGCAGCCTTGCGGTGCGCCGTGACAAAGCTGCCAAAGCCAACCAGGCGCACTTCCTGGCCCTTGGCCAAGGCTTGCTCAATGGTTTTGAGGAGCTCTTCAACAACAACCGTCATTTTAGATTTCGGCAGGTCGGTCTCAGCAGCGACAGCAGCGATGAGCTCCTGCTTGTTCAGGGGTTTCTCCATGATGCCTTTTCCACGTCTGGAGGCGCCGCCTGGTGAAGGCCGCCCTTGATAGGCGGCAAAACAGGTCGGCCCTGGTTAAGTGATCACTTCAGCACTATGGACCGCCTGCCATGAGGTCAACAGGGGGTTGCCTAAAAGAACCCCCGTTTCAGGCCAAAAACTCCTCTATGCTGTTTGAATGCAACAGTTTCAGGCCTGATGACCCCTATCCTTGTCAGTTAGCCTTGTAAGGGGCCGCGGCAGAATGGCCCCTTAGGAAGGGGTCTGGGCCGGGCGGTTTAGGGCAGCAGCTGGCGGCAGCCCTGCCTGCCGCTTGCCAACGCCAGGCACCAGGGGCTTAGCTGACTTGGTGCCCTGGCGCCGCCCAGGGGCGGCTTTGGCCGCTATAGGCGCTTTCACCAAGGCGTGGCTCAGCACCTCATCCACGTGGCTGACGGGGATAATCTCCAGCCCAGCACGCAGCTTCTCAGGCAGTTCGGCAATGTCCTTACGGTTGGCCTCAGGGATGAGGACCTTGCGAATGCCAGCGCGCTGGGCCGCCAGGAGCTTCTCCTTCAAGCCGCCGATTTCAAGCACGCGCCCACGCAGCGTGACTTCACCTGTCATGGCCACGTCAGCGCGCACGGGAATACCCGTCAGTAAGCTTGCCATGGCTGTGGTCAGGCCAATGCCAGCAGAGGGGCCATCCTTGGGCACCGCCCCCTCAGGCAAGTGAATGTGGATGTCCGTCTTCTCCAGTGCTTTCAGGTCAATGCCAAGCTGAGGCGCCTGCGAACGCACATAGGTGAAGGCAGCGTCAATGCTCTCCGTCATGACTTCCCCAAGCTTGCCTGTGCGCTGAATGCGCCCCTTGCCAGGCACTTTCAGGGTTTCGATGGTCAAGATCTCCCCCCCCACCTGGGTCCAGGCCAGGCCGGTGACGGTGCCCACCTGGGCCTCCTCATCCGCTTTGCCGTGGCGGTAGCGGGGTTGGCCTGCGTATTCCACCAGGTTTGCCGGGGTTACATGAACAGCCTTGGCCTTGCCTGTGACGATGGCATGGGTGGCTTTGCGGGCCAGGCGGCCAATCATGCGTTCCAGTTCACGCACGCCAGCCTCACGGGTGTAGAAGCGGATGAGCTGGCGCAGGGCTTCATCATCTACGCTCCATTCCCCCTTCTTGAGTTCATGCTGGGCTGCCTGACGCCCCATGAGGTGCCGCTTGGCGATCTCCAGCTTCTCCTCCTCCGTGTAGCCAGGCAGCTGGATAATCTCCATGCGGTCAAGAAGCGGCTGGGGCATGTCAAGCGAATTGGCAGTGGTGATGAACATAACATCGGAGAGGTCGTACTCGGCCTCCATGTAATGGTCAGCGAACGTGCCGTTCTGCTCGGGGTCGAGCACCTCCAACAAAGCTGATGAAGGGTCACCGCGCCAATCGCTGCCAACTTTGTCGATCTCATCAAGCAGGAACAGCGGGTTGAGCACACCGGCTTTCTTCATGCCCTGCATGATTTTGCCAGGCATGGCGCCAACATAGGTGCGGCGGTGGCCACGGATTTCCGACTCATCATGGACGCCGCCCAGGGCCATGCGCACGAATTTGCGCCCCGTTGCGCGCGCGATGGAGCGTGCAAGCGATGTTTTACCAACGCCAGGCGGCCCTACCAAGCACAGGATGGGGCCCTTGATTTTGCGCGCCCTGCTCTGCACAGCCAGGTGCTCCAGGATGCGCTCCTTGACTTTGTCCAGACCGAAATGGTCAGCCTCAAGCACAGTGGCGGCTTTGGCCAGGTTTTTGAGGCGCTTGGTGCGACCCTGCCACGGCACGCCCGTCAACCAGTCAAGATAGTTACGCACCACGGAACCTTCAGCGGACATGGGGCTCATAGCACGCAGCTTGCGCAGCTCAGCTTTGGCTTTGCTTTCCACCTCAGCGGGCATTTTGGCTTTCTCAATGCGCGCGCCAAGCTCGGCTAGCTCGTCACCTTCGTCCTCGCCATCATTGAGTTCTTTGTGGATGGCTTTGAGCTGCTCATTCAAATAGTAGTCGCGCTGGGACTTCTCCATCTGCTTCTTGACGGTGCCGCGGATGCGCTTTTCCACCTGGAGGACTTCGATTTCCGCCTCCAGAGCCGCAAAGGTCCTCTCCAGGCGCTCCGCCACGGAGAGCGTCTCCAAAAGCTTCTGGCGTTCCTCCACGGAAAGATTGAGGTGCCCAATAATGGTGTCAGCCAGGGCGGAAGGGTCGCTCAGGCGCAGAATGGCTGTGACGATTTCAGGCGCCAGCTTGCTGTTAGCGCTCGCGAAGGCTTCAAAGCGTTTGCGCACAGAAGCTGAGAGGGCCTCCAGCTGGCCTGCATTATCCTCCTCAGCAGCTTTGGCATGGGCCATGAAGCAGCCCTGGCTGATGGTGAGGTCGTCAAGGCGCACACGCTTGAGGCCCTCCACCAGGACCTTGACGGTGCCATCAGGTAGTTTGAGCAGCTGAAGAACCTTGGCGATGGTGCCAAAACGGTAAAGGTCATCAGGGGTTGGCTCATCAAGGCTGACGTCTTTCTGCGATACCAGCAGAATCTCATGGTTTGTGGGGTCCATGGCCTCCAAGGCGCGAATGGATTTTTCCCTGCCCACAAACAAAGGCACGATCATGTGTGGAAAAACCACGATGTTGCGCAGCGGCAGCACAGCCATGGTGCCAGCCTGGCCGCTGGTGGTTTTGATGTCTTTTTCAGTCCCAGTGGGCAGATCAGTCATATTTCAGTCCTTCAGCAGGCAGGGACCGCTTCCCGCAATGAAACGCTACCTGCCGGTTCAGACCTGGTGAAGGGGTGGCCACCCCACAAGGCCAGGCCTTGGTGTTTGTCGCCATCTGAAGCCAGGTTGGCTTCCATGCCACCTTTGGTGGTGGCGGCTGGGTGAAGGGCGCGTGGGCCGTTCACCGAAGTTCCGGGTTTTATAGATGGTGACGCAAGCCTGAAATGGGAGGGGCTCCGTCCTCTTTTTTGGCAGCAGGGGCCTGAAATCTTTTTCAGAACGTCCACCGCGCCGTGCCAGCTGGGCTTTTCCAAAGCCCCTACCCCCTGACCTGCTGCCAAACTTCAAGCCAGGGGCGCCTTTGCCCGTTTCCTCAAACAGCCCCTTAGGCTGCCTGGGTGGTGTCATCTTCAGAACCACCCTCTACAGCCTCAACCCGTTTGGTTGGCGTGCGGCTTTCAAGGGCGTTTTCAGGTTGGCGCCCCGTGTCAGGCCCATGGCCTGGGGCATAGACGTAAAGGGGGCTGCATTTACCTTCAGCAACATCCTGGTTGATGAGGATCTTCTCCACCCCCACGCGCCCTGGCAGGTCAAACATGGGTTCAATCAGAATCTTTTCCATGATGGAGCGCAGGCCACGCGCGCCTGTTTTGCGCTCAATGGCGCGGCGAGCGATGGCCTCCAAAGCTTCAGGGGTGAATTCAAGCACCACGCCCTCCATAGCGAACAGGCTGGCATATTGCTTGACCAGCGCATTGCGTGGCTCAGTCAGGATTTGCACAAGCGCGTGCTCGTCAAGGTCATCAAGGGTGGCGATGGCAGGCAGGCGGCCAATGAACTCTGGGATGAGGCCAAACTTCATCAAGTCCTCAGGCTCCACACGCCGCAACAGCTCACCAACGCGTTGCTCGTCTTCAGAGCGCACCTCAGCGCCAAAACCCATGGCGCTGCCTTTGCCCCGCGCAGCGATGATTTTGTCCAGGCCTGCGAACGCGCCACCACAAATAAACAGCATGTCCGTGGTGTCGACTGAGATGTACTCCTGCTGGGGGTGCTTGCGCCCGCCCTGCTGGCGCGGGACGGAGGCCACAGTGCCTTCCATCAACTTCAGCAGCGCCTGCTGCACGCCTTCGCCTGAGACGTCACGCGTCAGGGAGGGGTTATCAGCTTTGCGGGTGATTTTGTCGATCTCGTCAATATAGATGATGCCGCGCTGGGCGCGCTCCACATTGTAATCAGCCGCTTGGAGCACTTTACCAACGATGTTCTCCACATCCTCCCCAACATAGCCAGCCTCCGTCAAGGTGGTGGCGTCAGCCATGGCGAATGGTACATCCAGAATGCGGGCTAAGGTCTGCGCCAGCAGGGTTTTGCCAGTGCCCGTGGGGCCAATCAGCAGGATGTTGGACTTGCCGATTTCCACATCATCACGCCCGCCAGCGCGTTCAAGGCGCTTGTAGTGGTTGTGCACGGCCACGGCCAAGACGCGCTTTGCCTGTTCCTGCCCGATGACGTAATCATCCAGAACGTTGCGGATCTCACGCGGGGTGGGGACGTGGCCTTCCGTGCGGGCAGGGCGGGCGTTGCGTTCCTCCCGCACGATGTCTGTGCAAAGGTCGATGCACTCATCGCAGATGAACACGCCTGGACCGGCGATCAGTTTCTTCACCTCATGCTGCGTCTTGTTGCAAAATGAGCAGTGAAGCTTGTTCTTCGCGTCGCCTGAAGTGGCATCGCCTTTGGTGTCGCTCATGGCATTGTCCTGCGGTAGTGTCCGGTAAAGCGTCTTGGTTAAGCTGGGGTTGCCTGGTTGCGCCCAAAGGCAGTGGTCAAAGGGCGGGGACGGGGCGCCCTGGCGCGTCAACAGCACGGGTGACGACCTCATCCACCAAGCCGAATTTCTTGGCTTCCTCAGCGGAGAGGTAGTTGTCGCGTTCCAGCGCCTCCTCGATTTCGGGGATGCTGCGCCCTGTGTGTTGATGGTAAATGTTATTGAGGCGCTTGCGCACCTGCAGGATCTCTCTCGCCTGAATTTCAATATCGGAAGCCTGACCCTGCGCGCCCCCTGAAGGCTGGTGGATCATCACGCGCGCGTTGGGCAGGCAGAAACGGCGCCCAGGCTCGCCAGCTGCCAGCAGGAGCGAACCCATGGAGGCCGCCTGACCGATGCACACCGTGCTGACGGGGCAGCGGATGTACTGCATGGTGTCGTAAATGGCCAGGCCAGCTGTGACCACCCCGCCTGGGCTGTTGATGTAGAACGAGATTTCCTTGTCAGGGTTGACGCTTTCAAGGAAAAGCAGCTGGGCGCAGATCAGTGACGCGACCTCATCGTAGACCGCACCCGTCAGGAAGATGATGCGTTCCTGGAGCAGGCGTGAATAGATGTCGAACGCCCGCTCGCCACGGGCGGTCTGCTCAACCACCATGGGTACCATGGCGTTGCCGAAAATCTCCATAGAGTTATGGATGGCCATTCTTCATCCTCATAGCCAGAAACCAGAAACAAAGTCGCTTCAGCAACACGCCCCCGGTGAAGGGCGCCCAGCCTGCACGGCGCTTTTATGAAACGCTTTTGTAAAACATGGGGTGGGTGGGCTGGTTCGTCAAACGCAAGCTGACCTGCGGCTGGGGACCAGCCTCTAACACCCACCCCTGCGCCCAAGGTGAAGGGGATTTAAAAACCCACCCTTTGCTGGAAAGGGTGGGCCTTCATACCGCACGCTGCCACCAGAACCGCCGTCAAGCGCAGCGGGGCTGGTTTGCTTGGCAGCCTTCAAAGGCTGGCGTGACTTACGCCGCTTCCTTATCCATGTCGGAGAGGTCGGAAAGTTCCTCAGGGGTCACTTCCTTGTCCTCGACCTTAGCTTGCTTGAGGAGATGGTCGATGACCTTCTCCTCAAGCAGCGGACCGCGCAACCCTGCGATGGCTTGGGGGTTCTTGGTAAAGAACTCCAGAACCTGCTTCTCCTGGCCAGGGTAACGCTGGGCTTCCTGCTGGACAGCGCGGGCCAGCTCTTCCTGGCTGACCTCAATGCCTTCCTTGTGGGCGATCTCAGAAAGGAGCAGCCCCAGGCGCACGCGGCGCTTGGCAATGGCGCGGTAGTCCTTTTTCAGGTCCTCGCCATATTTCTTCTCCTCCTCCTCGCTCAGGCGGCCCATCTTGTGTTCGGCCTCAACGCTCTGCCAAATCTGCTCGAACTCAGCATCAAGCAGGCCTTGGGGAACCTCGAAATCCGCCTTCTTGGCAAGCTCGTCCAGCAGGGAGCGCTTCAAGCGCTGCTGCGAAAGCTCCTGGTGGGTGTGCTCAGCGCGGATTTTGAGCAGCTCTTTCATCTTCTCCAGGCTCTCAAGACCCAGGGATTTGGCGAGCTCATCATCCACCTTGGCTTCAGCGGCCTTCTTCAAGCCATGGGCCTTGATGTCGAAGGTGGCGTCCTTGCCAGCCAGGTTGGGGGCTGGGTAGTCGGCAGGGAACTTCACGTTGATGGTGCGTTCCTCACCAGGCTTCATGCCAACCATGCCTTCAGCAAAGCCTGGGATGAAGCCTTCGCCGTTCAGCTCCACGTCAACGCCCTTGGCTGCGCCCCCTTCAAAGGGCTTGCCGTCCAGCTTGCCTTCGAAGTCAACATTCAGGACGTCATCCTTGGTGGCGGGACGGTCTTCGTTAAGGTCCTCAAAGCGCTTCTGGCGGGAGGCGATGTCAGCCAACATCTTGTCGAGGACGTCATCGGTAACGGTAGCGACCTTGCGCTCCAGCGCAACACCGTTCATGTCGGGGACGTCAATGGCTGGGACAACCTCAAAAGACAGGTCGAAGGTCAGGTCCTTGCCGCCGCGACCGGTGTTCTCCTCAGAGACGCTCACCTGTGGTTGGGTGGCAGGGCGGAGGTCGTTTTCCTGCAGGATTTTGCTGAAGCTTTCCTGAAGGGCCTTGTCGAGGGCCTCGGCCTCAGCCTGCTCCCCAAAGCGCTGCTTGACGACAGCTGCAGGCACTTTGCCAGGGCGGAAACCAGGCAGCTTCAGATCACGGCCCACTTCCTTCAGCCGCTCATCGCGTTTGGCTTCAAGGTCAGCGGCCGGAACGGTGACAGTGAAGGTCTTTTTCAGACCTTCGTTCTCTTTGGGCGTAATCTGCATGGTTCAGGACAATCCTTGAAGTGCCGCCCCGGCCGGGCCATGGCAGGCTGTGGGGCGTGTTTCATTTATTGGGTGGCAGCCTGGGGGCGCCACCGACCCATGCCAACCGGCGTCAGCCAGGGAAGGGCCTTTGCACCATTATGTGGTGCTGTGCGCTGCCATCTCAAGGGGCTGGAGGACAACCCTTTGAAAGGACGGCGCCGGGCAGGCGCATGAGCTTTAAAGCCCAGGCCGCCTGAAAAATGGTGCGGGCGAAGGGACTTGAACCCCCACGGCGTGTGCCACCAGAACCTAAATCTGGCGTGTCTACCAATTCCACCACGCCCGCTGAGAAGCCCTGACCTGCGCCGGGGCTTGGGATGGCCCTTTAGCGCATGATGGGGGCACATCACAAGGCCCCTGACCTGGGAAGGTTCACAGGCCACAACCAGGAACCCTGGTTCCAGCTGGGGGCCCCCCCTGCGCCAAGGGCGGTTAGGGGTGGGCTGGCTGCCTCACCCAGCTTGCTGCAGCGTGGTCGCTAAGCCGCGCGCACGGCCCAATTCGGCCGCCACGTCTTCAGCCAAAGGCCAGCCGCCTTCACGCGCTGAGGCCGCCTGGCCTGCTTGCCCGTGAAGCCACACAGCGGCGCAGGCCGCTTCCCAAGGTGCCATCCCCACAGCCAGGCATGTGCCAACGACACCGCTCAGCACGTCACCAGAGCCAGCAGTGGCCAACCCGTCAGAGGCGTGGGTGTTGATGGCCACACGCCCGTCAGGGGCGGCTACCACGCTGTCACTGCCTTTGAGGACGCACACAGCCCCTGTGAGGCGCGCTGCCTCCAACGCGGCGAGGGGACGGTTGCGCTTGAGCAGCCCCAACATGCGCGGCGTGTTGAAAACACGTGCGAACTCCCCTGCATGAGGGGTGATGACAGCGGCGCCCCGCAGCTTTTCAGGCGCGCCAGCTGCCCAGTCCAGCGTGCCTGCGTCCGCCACCACCTGGCGCTTTGCTGCTAGCAGAACTGGGAAGCTTGCCATGACTTCAGAGGAGGTCAGGCCAGGACCACACACCCACGTGTGGCGCCGCTTATCTTCAAGCAGCGTTTGGAGGGTAACGCTTGGGGTCAGCTCATCAATAATGGCCCCTGCGGCACCCAAAATGTAGATCATGGCGCTTTGAGCCTGCACAGCCACACGGGCAAGGCCGCAACCGCTGCGGCGCGCGCCCATCAGGGAAAGGCGTCCGGCACCGCTCATCACCCCACCACCGATGACGCTCACAACGCCGCGGGTGTATTTGTTGTCCAGGGGGGTTTGCAGCGGCAGCCGCCACAGCCCAGGCGCATTGTGGAAAAAACGCAACAAACCTTCAGCTTCAGCTGGAACGGGTTCAGTGGGCGTTCGCAGGATAGCAGCGGGGAAGGCGTCTTCCATGGCCTGGATGGACTCTGGCGGCATCGTCATGGGCACTGCCTTGACGACACCGCAGACCGCTTTGCCTGGCAGCAGCAACTGCCCAGGGCGCAGACGCCCAAACGCTGCCGTCAACTGGCAGGGCGCAACACCTGGGGCGCAGTCACCGCTCAGCCCATCCACCCCGCTGGGCATGTCCAGTGCCATGCGGTGCTTAAAGCCCTGTAGGAAAGCGGCTGGGGCGCTTGGCAAATCACCCTTAAAGCCCGCCCCGAAGAGCGCATCCACCACAATGCCTTCAGCATGCAGCAAGCTGTCTGGCTGGAAGCTTGCCAAAGGGATCACCGCGCCAGACCAGGCTTGGCGGGCAGCCTTGGCCAATTCAGTGCGTGGTTCCCCAGCGCTGACCACAGTGACGTCACGCCTTGCTGTGGCCAGGTGGCGTGCCATCACGTAACCGTCACCGCCATTGTTGCCAGGGCCAGCCAGCACCACCACCCTGGCTTGCTCCCCCAGCCCCAATTCAGGCCCCCTCTCAAGCAGCAGGCGCGCAGCCCCCGCCCCAGCCTGCTCCATCAAGGCTGGCAGAAGGGCGCCAGCAGCCTTGTCCATCACGCCGCTTTGCTGGGGGGTGAGGAGAGCATAAGGACTTAAAGTGCCTTGGCCTGGGGCCTGGGAGGCTTTTTCCAAGGTCTGGTTTTTCGTCAACGCTTGCGCTTGCATGAAAGTGCCCCCAATGGCGCCGTGGACCGCAAAGCGCAGCCCTTGGCGCGTGTTTCGTGTCGTCGTGGCTCAGTAGTTTGAATGTTTGTAGGCTCTTTGTAAGCTCAGTTGTGTGTTTATGGTGTTCCGCTGTGCGTGCTGTTCACTAACTGTGGCTTGGGACGCCAGCATGGCTCTGGCCAAGGGCAGGCCCTTTCACAGCCCCACCTTAACAGGTTGCCTTGAGCTGTGGCCTTGATTATCCAATCATAAGCCCGCTGTGGCGGTTTTCGTTTTCTGCAGGAGTTGAGTGACGGCCATGCTTTTGAACCTGATTTGGGCTGCCATGCTGACCCTCCACGTATTGTGCATCAGCTATTGGGTGGGGGGGGCAGTGTACTGCATGCAGCTGCCGCGCATCACACGCGCTCTGGAGGCTGTGCCAGCCCAGGCCGTTCAGCTTCAGGGTTATGGCCGTTTTCTGCGCGGGCTGTGGCACGTGGCCCCCTTGGCCCTGTTTTCAGGGGCAGGTTTGGTTGGGTTGATGATGTACCGTGGCCTCAACCTCGACTGGCCTTATCATGTCATGGGCGCGTTGGGGGTGTTGATGTTCATCCTCTTCGTCATGACGGCCATGGGGCCTTACCGTGCGGCCCGGCGGGCCATGCGCCCCCAGCCTGCCTCCTTTAAGGCCATGCGGCGCTTCGCCGTTCTGACGGTGTTGTTGGGGGCACTTGCCATCACCATGGGTGGGCTGGGCCAGGCCGGACTTTGATGCCAGCAGCGGGCCACGGCTGCCTTGGGCCTTGCAAGCGTCTTGGGCAAGCGTTCCGCGCATGGGCCCCTCAATAGTGGACTGGGTGGCAGCAAGCGGTCACACGCTTGTTTTCAAGGGCGTTTGCAGTTACATGAAGGGCATGAAGGCCCTGTGCAGCAGGGCTGGTGAACATTCATCCCGAACGACATTCAAAGCTGGCAGTCATGCTCAGGTCTGCTTTCAACCTGCAGGGCCCCTTCAAGGGCGGCCGGTCACTGCAGGGCCACGATGTGACATCAGACACTGCCACGCCTGACCTACAGGCCTAAGAGGAAGGGCATCAGCGTGGAAGACAAACCCCAGAACCCCCGTACCCGCAAACGCGCTAGCACTATCAATCCGGAACCAGCTTCATTGGGGGTTGTCGGCAAGTCTGAAACAGTTGAAGCCCCCCCTGCCCAGGGGGAGGGTTCCAACGCTGAAAGCGCAATCAGCGCCGCTTCCTCTTCACCCAAGCCCACCAAAACCACCACGCGCCGCACAACGCGCAAAAAAGCTGTTAAGGACGCGCCTGCCCCTGAAAGTGCCCAGCCCCAGACTGGTGAGGGGGCAAGTATTTCTGAAGAAACCCCGATTGAGTCTGCCAGCACGGAGGCACCCGCCAAGCCTGCGCGCAAGCGTGCCACCCGCGCCAAGAGCGCAGCCAGCACGGCCACCAAAGCAGCCAAAACCAAAACCACCACGCGCCGTACAACGCGCAAAAAAGCTGCTGAGGATGCGCCTGCTCCTGAAGGCGCCCAGCCCCAGGCTGGTGAGGGGGCAAGTACTCCTGAAGAAGCCCCGGTTGAGTCTGCCAGCACGGAGGCACCCGCTAAGCCTACGCGCAAGCGTGCCACCCGCGCCAAAAGCGCAGCCAGCACCGCCACCAAAGCAGCCAAAACCAAAACCACCACGCGCCGCACAACGCGCAAAAAAGCTGTTGAGGAGGCGCCTGCCCCTGAAAGTGCCCAGCCCCAGGCGGATGAGGGGGCAAGCACACCTGAGGCAAATCCTGTGGAAGCTGCCAGCACGGAGGTGGAGGCATCCGCCAAGCCTTCTGAGGTCACCCCTATTGACACTCAGGGCCACCATGACCGCCCCACGTCGGAAAACGTGCAGGAAGCGGGCAACAGCCCTCATTGGCATATGGAGGCCGAGCCCATTCCCGGCGGCGTGCAGGTGGAGGAAAGCTATGTGGAACCAGCCCCCCAGGGGGAAGGCGCAACCACCGCTGAAACCATTATTGACGTGACTTCCAACGAGGTTGCACCTGAAGGGCTGACAGAGCCCACCTACCCAGCCAGCCAAGAGGGCGGCTTTGCTGCCCTGGGACTGAACCAGGCCATTTCAGGTGCAGTCCAAGCCATGGGTTACGTGGCGCCAACACCCATCCAGGCGCAGGCTATCCCCCCTTTGCTGCAGGGGCGGGACGTCCTGGGCATTGCCCAGACAGGTACAGGCAAAACAGCTTCCTTCACGCTGCCACTCATCCAGAAGCTGACGGGGCGCCCTGGCAAAGCGCGTATGCCGCGTGCCCTCATCCTGGAGCCCACGCGTGAACTGGCCCTCCAAGTGGCTGAGAACCTGGAGCGTTACAGCCAAGGCAGCGGGTTGAGCTCTGCACTGCTTATCGGCGGCACCTCTATGAATGAGCAGCGCGAGCGCCTGCGCCGCGGCGCTGACATCCTCATCGCCACCCCTGGGCGCTTGCTGGACCTGTTTGAGCGTGGCGCCCTGCTGCTGAACGGGCTGGAATTCCTGGTGATAGATGAAGCCGACCGCATGTTGGACATGGGTTTCATGCCTGACATCGAGCGCATCCGCCAGCTTGTGCCAGCCCATGTGCAGACAGCTTTCTTCTCCGCCACGATGGCACCTGAGATGCGCGCCATCGCAGACCGTTTCCTCAAAACCCCTGTGGAGATCAGCATCGCGCCGCCCGCTTCCGTGGCCAGCACCATTACGGAAGAGGCCTGCCTTGTGGCTGATGGCATGAAAGGCCCTGCCCTGCGGCGTCTGCTTTATTGCGAAGGGGATGGCAATACCATTGTGTTCTGCAACCGCAAGCGGGACGTTGACGATGTTCAGGCGGAGCTTGCGCGCTATGGCGCCAAGGTGGGGCACCTCCACGGCGGCCTTGACCAATCCATGCGCTTTGAAACGCTTGAGCGTTTCCGCCAAGGGGAGCTAAAAGTGCTTGTCTGCACGGATGTGGCAGCGCGCGGCATCGATATCGATAGCCTGTCCTGCGTCATCAATTATGACCTGCCAAGGGCGCCTGAAGACTATGTTCACCGTGTGGGGCGCACAGGGCGCGCTGGGCAGGAAGGCCACGCCATCAGCTTGTTGACGGAGGATGAACGCCCCCAGCTGGAGGCGATTGAGGAGCTGACCGGCCACAAGCTGGACCAGGTGTCGCTCGATGGCCTCACCCCAGATGCCAGCGCCGCCACCAAGGCGCAGGAACTGGGCGCTCCCCCCCTTCAGAGCCAGGAGGTGGAACCCGCCCCGACCACGCGCCAGCCTTCCACCCATGGGCGCAGGGGCCAGGAAAAGCGCAGTGAACGCACCAAGCAGCGTGAAGGACGCCCAACCTCTGCTTCTCCAGCCCAGCCCACGCCTGAAACGCAGGATGTGGTGCTGGAAAGTGTGGTTGAAGACACAGACTCTTTGCCTGACAGCTTGCGTGAAGCCATCGCCCCCCGCATGGCTGAACGCCGTGCAGAACCTTTGCCAAAGCACAGCGACCACGAAAGCCACCAGCATGAAGGCAAGGGCCGCCACAGCCGCCGCCGTGATGAGGGTACAGCCCAATCCACTGAGGCAGGCCATTACCCGTTGCTCAAAAACGGCCTACTGCCCTCCGTTCCTGAACGGGAGGTGGAGCAGCCTGGGTTTGGCAGCTGTGAACCTGCCTTCATGCGTGTTTCACACCCGCCCCGCTTCCATTCATTTTCCTGAAGGCGCCGCATGACCACAGCCACGACCACCCACGCCATTGCTGCGCCGTGCCCTCATTTTGGCCGCTGCGGAGGTTGCGCTCTGCAGGACAGACCCCTTGCTGCCAACCTGGAACAGAAGTGCGGCCGGGTGGAAGGGGCCTTGCGCCAGGCTGGTTTTGAAAACCTGCCCCAGCCGGGGACTTTCCAGGTGCAGCCCCACAGCCGCCGCCGCATGGATTTGGCTGTGGAGCGCGTTCAAGGGGGCGTTCTGCTGGGGCTACATGCACGCCGCGGCAACCCCATTGACGTAGCAGACGATTGCCTCTTGCCCAGGCCTGAGATCGCCGCCCTTTTCAACCCCCTTGAGGAAGTGCTGGCCACGTTGGGCGCCTTGACCAAGCAAGGGGGTGTTGCCATCAATCTTCTGGACAGCGGGCCTGACATCACTCTGGAACTGGCAACGGAACCTAGCGCGCCAGACCGCGCCAAGCTGGCTGACTTTGCCGTGCAGCATGATATAGCGCGCATCAGCTGGCGCCCCGCCCCCCACAAAGCTGTGGAGACCCTAGTGCTGCGCAGGCCTGTGTTCCACAGTTTTGGTCCTTTGAAGGTCTCCCCGCCAGCGGCGGCCTTCATGCAGGCCACAGTGGAGGCGGAGAAGGCCTTGGCTGACGCTGTTCTGGTTGGCTTACCTAAGTTGAACCGCAAAGACCGCATTTTTGAGCTTTACGCTGGCTGCGGCACCCTGACTGGCCCCCTTTCAGAAGTAGGCCAGGTTGTGGCTATGGAAGGGCACGGCCCTGCTGAAGCCGCTTTGCGCAGTGCCACCAAGGGGTTGCGCATCACCACGCAGCAACGTGACCTGGTGCGCCAGCCTTTGCAGAAAAATGACTTGGACAAAGCGCGCGTTGTGGTGCTGGACCCGCCGCGTGCTGGCGCAGGGCCCCAAATGCAGCCTTTGGCCGCCTCCTCTGTTCAAGATGTTGTTTATGTCAGCTGTTCGCCTGAGAGCATGGCCAAGGATTTGGCCGTTCTGCGCCGCGCTGGCTTTGCTGTGCTGCAATGGACGGTGGTTGACCAGTTCCTCTGGTCGCCAGAGGTGGAGACGGTCGTGGTGCTGACCCGTGACCCCAAGCGCTTGAAGAAGGCAGCCAAGCAGTCTGAACCCATTGCTCCCACCTGACGGGCCCTGCGCCCTGGGTGGGGAAACGCCCAGGGGCGTGGTGATTTAGAAAATGTTCGTCAAAAAATATTCAGCGCCAAGCGGGCGTCATCACTCATGCGGCTCATGTCCCATGGTGGCTCCCACACAACGCGCACTTCGCATTTCTTGACCGCTGGCACGGACAGGACAGCATAGCGCACCATCATGGGCAGATCTTGCGCGCTGGGGCAGTTGGGGGTGGTGAGGGACATGTCGATCCCCACAGAACCATCATCATGCAGGTCGATGGTGTAAATCAGCCCCAATTCGTAAATGTTGACGGGGATTTCCGGATCGTAAACCGTTGAAATGGCAGCGATCACCTCATCAAGCGGTGGCTCACCTTCCAGCTGGGCTGCTTGGGCTGCCTGAACGTCCCCTTTGAAAGCGTCAAACACCTGCCCTGCCGGGGTTGTGGCTTCCTCAGTGACTACGGTTTGGGGTGGGGTGGCAGAAGGGTTTTCAAGATTAGCCGCCGCGCCCTCGGCCTCTGTGTCTGCCATGGCCCCTTCAGGCACAGTGGCTGGCCCGTTAGGGGCGGCTGCTTCCACGGTTTGGGAAGGTGCATCTTCAGCTTGGCTGGTGGGTACCACTGGTTCTGGTGAAGGGGGGTTGCCACCATTCCCAGGGGTGGATGATGGGCCAAGCGGTGTAGGGTCTGTCATGGTGGGGCCTTTCAATTCAGCAAATCATGGGCGCGTTCAAGGCCACGTCCAAGGGCGTCAATTTCAGCAGGGGTGGTGTAGGCGCCAAAGCTTGCCCGCGCCGTGCCCTGCAGCCCCAATTTATGCACCAGTGGCTCAGCGCAGTGCTGGCCGGCCCGGATGGCGATGCCTTGCTGGTCCAGCAGAACGGCCAGGTCGTGGGGATGCGCCCCTTCCATGGTGAAGGACACAACACCACCACGTTCCTTGGGCTGGCCCAGCAGCTGGACGCCCTTCAGGTTGCCAAGGACGTTCTGGGCGTGGCGCACCAAGGCCTGGTCATGCTGGTGGATCCAGTCCATGCCGATGGATTCCACAAAGCGAATGGCGGCACCCAACCCGATGACCTCCAGGATGGGGCCTGTGCCGGCCTCAAAACGGTGGGGGGTGTCAGCCCATGTGCTGCGCTCAAAACTAACGGAGCGGATCATGTCACCACCCCCCATGAAGGGCGGGAGCGCCTGCATGAGGTCGTACCGCCCCCACAGAACGCCCACCCCTGTGGGGCCATAGAGCTTGTGGCCTGTAAAGGACATGAAGTCCACATCCAATGCCTGGACGTCCAGTGGTTGGTGGACAATGGATTGTGACGCGTCAATATGGATGCGCGCGCCGGCCTCATGGGCCATAGTAGCTAAGACCCCCACAGGGGTGACGGTGCCCAGCACGTTGGACATGTGGGTGATGCTGACCAAATCAACGCGCCCGTCAGCCAGCAGTTTCCTGTAAGCGTCCAGGTCCAGGTCGCCTTCAGGGGTGATGGGGCAGACACGCAGCTCCAGGCCAGTGCGGTCACGCAGCATCTGCCAAGGCACGATGTTGGCGTGGTGCTCCAGCTCTGAAATCAAGATGGCTTGCCCCGGCGCCATGGTGGCGCCATAGCTGTGGGCCAACAGGTTCATGGCGGCGGTGCTGTTGGCAGTGAACACCACTGAGCGCGCGTCAGGCGCGTTGATGAAACGCGCAACATCGCGCCGCACCCCTTCGTAAGCGGCTGTGGTGCGTTCGCTCATGCTGTGCAGGCCACGGTGGATGTTGGCGTAGCAATGGCGCGCAGCCTCTCCCATGGCATCGATGACCATGTCTGGCTTCTGGGCGGAGGCGGCGCTGTCCAGAAAGACCAAGGGCTGGCCGTTGACCTTCTCCTGCAGGATGGGGAACTGGGCGCGCACCCCCTCCACCTTGGCAGGGTCGTAAGGGCGCCCCTCATGGCCGTGGTGGCCAGGCAAGGGCACTTTCTGCCCAGCCAAGGCGGCGTCAGGGGCGGTGAAGTTGGTTTCAGCAGTTGGTTCAGCAGTCATGGGAAGCAGCTCTCCTGCAGCCAGTTGCGCAGCGTTTCGTCCGCTGTGCCCTCTAAGGCGTCCTCCAGGAAGGCGCGCACCAGCATGGCGCGGGCCTTTGGCTCTGGAATGCCACGTGCCCTGAGGTAGAACAGTTGGTCTTCATCAAGCGCGCCTATGGCGGCGCCATGGCTGCAGGATACATCATCCGCATAGATTTCAAGCGCTGGCTTGCTGTCCACCCATGCTTTTTCAGACATCAGCAAGGCCTGGTTCATCTGCGCGCCATCTGTGCCGTCAGCCCCACGGGCAACATACACCCGCCCTTGGAACACGCCATGACCTTGGTCATCAGCCACAGTGCGCACAAGCTGGCGCGAACGGCAGTCTGGGCTTTGGTGGCGGATGTCAGAGGTGAAGTCGGCAAAACGCCCCCCCTCCAAGACCTGAACGCCATCAAGATGCACAAAGGCATGTGGCCCCCCAAGCCTGACCACGCTTTCCAAGCGTGCCAAGGCGGCACCCCTAGTGATGGCAATAGCGTGAAGGGTGGCGTGGCTGTGAAGTTCAGCGCTCAAATGGGCCAGGTGGAAGCCCCCTTCACCCTCCCTGTGCAGGCGCGCGTAATCAAGTCGGGCATGGGAAGCTACATCCAGGTGGAGGCAAGGGTTGGCCAGGCATATTCCCTGGCTTTGCTGGACCTCTACCAAGCGAAGGGTAGAGCCCTCCTCCAAATGAAGCTCCAGGCGCTCATGGGTGGAGAGGGGCGCGCTGCCGCAAGCTTCATGAAGCATGACCAGCGCCAGCGTTCCAACTTCCATACCTTTGGCAACGCGCAGGCGCAGCACCTGGCCGCACAGGGCCTTGTTGAGGTTGTCGGTAAAGGCGCTGCCATCCTGCAAAGCGGCGGGCGCACCTTTAGGGCCTTCAGTGCCTTCAAAGCCCTGGTTCAGGCTGGTGTCCGCAGCCCTCACTTCCAGGGTGACGCCGGCCGGCAATTTGGTAAGGTCCTCCACCAAGTGACCATTGGCCAGAACAACCTGCCCAGCCAGCCCAGGCGGCAGGGTGATGGACCCAAGGAGCGCGCTGGCAGCTTCCAGGCTCAGGGCAGGCGCCTGCTGCCACGGCACCTGCGCCACAGGCAGCAGTGACGTGTAGTGCCAGGCTTCCTGTTTGCGTGTGGGCAAGGCCTCCCCCAGCAGGGGGGCTGCCTGGCCTGCGCGCGCCCTAAAAGCCGCCATGGCAGGCATAGCGCCTTCCAAGCCACCCTTGGGCTGCGTTGTGGTTTCAGCTGTGGGGCCGCTCATGAGCGCTGCTCCTCAGCGTGCTTCTCCAGGAAGTGGCTGTAGCCTTCACGCTCAAGCTGCCGGGAAACCTCAGGCCCACCAGAATGGATGATGCGCCCCCCCGCCATGACGTGGACGCGGTCAGGCACGATATAATCAAGCAGTTTCTGGTGATGGGTGATAATGAGGGCGGAGAAGCCAGGCCCGCGCAACGCGTTGACGCCTTGCGCCACAATGCGCAGGGCATCGATGTCCAGTCCACTGTCCATTTCATCAAGAATGGCTAAGGAGGGGTTGAGCATTTTCATTTGCAGGATGTCATTGCGTTTTTTCTCACCGCCAGAGAAGCCCACATTGACCGCCCGCTTGAGCATGTCCTCAGGGAAGGAAAGCGCCTTCATCTCCGCCCGCGCAGCCTTAAGGAACGCCACCGGGGCAAGCTCCCCCTCCCCCCTGGCGCGGCGCACGGCGTTGACTGCAGTGCGCAGGAAGGTGGCATTGTTAACGCCAGGCAGCTCCACCGGGTTTTGAAAGGCCAGAAAAACCCCTTTGGCGGCGCGTTCCTCAGGGGGCATGGCCAGCAGGTCCTCGCCCCGCAGAGCAGCCTGGCCTGAGGTGACCTCATAGCGGGGCTGGCCAGCCAAAACGTTGGAGAGTGTGGACTTGCCGCAGCCATTAGGCCCCATGATGGCGTGGACCTCGCCAGCGGGGACTTCAAGGGAAAGCCCTTTGAGGATGTCCTTGTGCGCGCCGTCCGCCTCAATGCGGGCGTGAAGGTCATGGACGGCCAGGAGAGGGCGGCTGGTTTCAGCAGGCTTATGGGTGGTCATGGCTGTGATCCTGAAAGCGTGGGCAGGGGGTGCTGCGGCCAATCAGCGGCGGGAAGTCAAAGGCAGGTCGGGGCTCTGGCTCAGCCTACGCTGCCCTCCAAACTGACTTGAAGGAGTTTCTGCGCTTCAACGGCGAATTCCATAGGCAGTTCATGGAGGACGTCACGGCAAAAACCGTTAACGAGCATCCCCACAGCCTCCTCCTCTGAAAACCCGCGTGAGCGGCAGTAGAAAAGCTGGTCATCTGAAATTTTGGATGTTGTGGCCTCATGCTCGATGTGGCCCGTCATGGAGCGACTTTCGATGTAGGGGGCCGTGTGCGCGCCGCATTCCCCCCCGATAAGCAGGCTGTCGCACTGGGTGAAGTTACGTGCCCGCCGCGCGCGCGGCATCATTTTCACCAAGCCCCTGTAGGTACTGTCAGAATGGCCTGCGGAAATGGTCTTGGCGATGATGGTGGAGCGCGTGTTGGGGGCCAGGTGGATCATCTTGGTGCCTGTGTCGGCCTGCTGGTGGTTGTTGGTCACCGCAACGGAGTAGAACTCCCCCACTGCCCCCTCGCCTGCCAGGATGCAGGAGGGGTACTTCCAAGTGATGGCGGAGCCCGTCTCCACCTGCGTCCAGGAGATGCGCGCGCGCGCGCCTTTGCACAGGCCACGCTTGGTCACGAAATTGTAGACACCACCACGCCCTTCAGCATCGCCTGGGTACCAGTTCTGCACAGTGGAGTACTTGATGCTGGCGTCCTCCATGGCGACCAGCTCCACCACGGCTGCGTGGAGCTGGTTCTCATCACGCTGCGGCGCCGTGCACCCTTCCAAGTAGGAGACGGAGGCGCGGTCGCAGCAAATAATGAGCGTGCGCTCAAACTGCCCCGTATTGCGGGCGTTGATGCGGAAATAGGTGGAGAGCTCCATGGGGCAGCGCACCCCCTCAGGCACGTAGACGAACGTGCCGTCCGTAAACACAGCCGCGTTGAGGGCGGAGAAGAAGTTATCCCCCACAGGCACAACGCTGCCCATGTATTTCTTGATGAGGTCAGGGTATTTGATAATGGCCTCTGACATGGGGCAGAAAATTACCCCTGCCCTCTCCAGCTCCTTGCGGAAGGTGGTGGCGACTGAGACGCTGTCAAACACGGCGTCCACAGCCACTTTGCGCTGCGGGGCTGCGCTGCCTTCGCTAGCGCCTTGTCCCCCCTTCCCGCCCAGGCTGGCAGCTTTCTCCGCCGCTTGGCGTTCCGCTGCTCCTTCCACGCCAGCGAGGATCTCGCGCTCATGAAGGGGGATGCCGAGCTTCTCATAGGTGCGCAGCAGTTCCGGGTCGACTTCGTCAAGGGATTTTGGCCCTGTCCCTGCCTTTTTGGGTTGGGCGAAGTAGTGGGCGTCCTGGAAATCAATGGGGGGGATATTAAGGTGCGCCCAGTGCGGTTCCTTCATGCCAAGCCATGTCTGGTAGGCCTTCAGGCGCCAGTTCAGCATCCATTCAGGCTCCCCTTTGCGCGCTGAGATAAAGCGAATGATCCCCTCGTTGAGGCCTTTGGGGGCGATGTCCATGGGGATGTCAGTCTCAAAACCCCATTTGTAGCCGCCATCCCCCACCAGGGATTCAACATCCTGGCCTGAAGGCCCTGAATCGCCCTGCGCTGGTTTCCTGGTCATGAAAGGCTCTCCCCTGGTGTGGGTGGTGTTGCAAGCTGGGGTGGGTTGGCTGGCTCTCCAGTGGCCATGTCAGCCAAGGTGATGCGGCTCAGGCTTTGCCTGATGGTATTGTTGACAACGTCCCAGCGCCCGTACATGCCGCAGGTGAGGCCGCGCGCGCAGAGGGCGCCATCACAGCAGGCCACCACGGCGATGGGACCGTCAATGGCCTCTATGAGCGCAGCAACGCTGATGTCTTCAAGGGGGCGGGCAATGCGGTAGCCACCGCGTGCGCCGCGCAGCGAAACCACCAGGCCAGCGCCAGCCAGTATTTTGAGCAGCTTGGCGACTGTTGGCTCAGGCATGCCTGTTTCAGCGGCTAAGACGCCAGCGGCGACCAATTCACCATGACGGCCCAACCGCACCAGGATGGCGGCAGCGTAATCAGCAAGTTTGGACAGTCTCAGCAAAAGGCCAGATTCCCTGTTCGTCAGCTAGCGGCGCTTTGGCGCACCAGCGTCCTTGGTTGTTTGCACCTGCGCCCAGGCGTGACGCATGGCCCTGTCCAAAGATACAAGACCCAAGCAGTCCTTTTAAGTGCCTCCAACCCCCTTGCGTCGTCAAGCCTCATTTCATGAAAAGACGCCCATTTTGTCAGGCCCTGCGTAGAGCGGCCAAGGTGCGCATCTTCCACCCGCAGCCCTCAACTGCCAAAGCACAGCATGAAAACGCCCTCCAGCAAGGCACCAGCCAAAAGTCCCACCACTGTGCCGTTGATGCGGATAAAGGCAAGGTCCTGCCCCACCCCCCTTTCCAGGCGTTCTGAAAGGCCAGGCCCATCCCAGCGCTCCACCACTTGGGGGATAAAGCGAGCGATTTCCGCGCGCGCTGCAGGCAACATGCGCAGCAAACCTTGGCGCACAGCGCTGTTAATGCCTTCATCCACAGCGCGGTTAGTGTCGAGCGTCTCAGCGAACTGCTTAATGAAACTGTCAAACACCTGGGCAGTCCAACCATCATCACGCCCAGAATCAGCCACCGCACGGCTTTGCAGGCGCTTCCACAGTTCACCCCCCCATTCACGCAAGCTGTCATGGCCTACAAAACCGCGCACAGCTTTCATCATGGCATCGGCCCGTTCTGGCTCCGCCTCCATGCTATCCACCTTGCCCCTAATCCAACGGGTGAAGCCATGGCGCAGGTCCGAATCCATAGGGTCCACGCGCTCAAGCTCCATTTTGAGCGCACCCAGGACCTGGTCAGCTACAGCGCTGCCCAAAGCCCACCCCACCAGGCGCCCACCCTGTTCGCGCACGCGCTTGGCAACGAAGTCCCGCAGCTCCGTTTCACGCGTCATCACAAGGTCGCGGAACTGCGCCAGGAAAAAGGAGAAGACCTCCTGGTGGACATCGCCCGCCACCATGGCCTTCAAGCCGCGCACCACAGCTGGGGTGAGGTCGGCGCCCTGCAGCAGCCCTTCCATCACATTGCTGACCGTGCGCGCCCCCTCCTCCCCATTAAGCTTGGCCAAGACGCCAGGAATGGCGCCACGCAGGCGCTGGTTGAGGGCCTGGGCAGTTTCAGGCGTGCTGAGGGCGCGCGCCAGAAGGCGGGCAAAATCCACCTTGGCCAAAACGCGGCTGACGTCTGCGTCTGTGAAGAATTGCTCTGCCACGAAGCGCCCAAGCCCTTCGCCGATCTGCTTTTTGCGCGCTGGCAGGATAGCCGTGTGGGGAATGGGCAGCCCCATGGGGTGCCTGAACAGGGCGGTGACCGCGAACCAGTCAGCAAGGCCACCCACAACGCCCGCTTGCGTACCAGCCCTAATCATGTCCAGCCACCAAGGGTGCCCCCACCACCTGACCCACACTGGCAGGGCGGCTGTGGTGGCCAGCCCCGCCATGGTGATGAGAAGCCCTGTGGCCAGGGCTGCGCCACGGCGGCGTTTTTTATGGGATTCGTGCTGGTGCTGGCGTTGATCAGCCAGCTCCGCCCCGCCAGGGGTGGTGGCGCCTGCCTTGGGGGCTTCTGGTGTGATGTGTGGCGCCTTGTCAGCATCAGCGCGGGCTGAAAGCTTCAGAAAGCCACTTGGGGCCTTCAAGTCCTGTTCAGGCCGGGCCAAGGGCGCAGGGCTGCCAGAAGAGTCGCTGGCAAGGGGGGCGGTTGAAAGCACGCCATCTCCCCCTGCAGCAGGACTAGCAGGGTGGGCGCCTTGCATAGCTTGGGAGGTACCGTTGTCTTCAGCGCCTATTGCGGCCCCTGGGGGGGGTGCAGTCCCTGCTTGCCCTTCTGCTTGGCGCGCTGGTTGCCTTTGGGCAGGGTTCATGGAACATTCTTCCTCAACCATTCTTAGATTCCCCTGCCCAAAGGGCCGTCCACCAAAGGCTGGCTGGCACGGGCCAACCTTCTGGCAGGACCGCCACCGTGCCCCATGACTTCGACTGTGAAAGTTTAGCCACCATGACTGACATTCCTTCAGCGCCCCTTCGGTCAGCGGGGGATTATGCCTCAGTGTTGAATGCTGACTACCGCGCCGCACCTGATGCCTTTGACGACATTATTATAGAGCTGCGGGAAAAAAGCACAGTTCCAGGCGGCATGGACAAGCTGGAGGCCATGGTGCGCGCTTTGCGTGACCAGAACTTTGAAGAACGCGCCAGCGCCTTGCGCCGCTACGTTGGTCTTGGGGATGGTACGGACCAGCAACCAGAGCACCGCCTGGCTGAAGCCGCCAAGGCCATTGTGGCAGCTGCCCCCAACCCGGCTGCCCTCGCCACTCCCTTGATTGCAGGTGTGTTCACAGCCCACCCCACCTTTGCCCTGTCAGACCAGGTTTACGATCTTCTGGCACGCAAGGCAGCCCACCCGGAAACGGAGGTACCCCACCTTCCAACGCACCGCCGCGCCCACCCCCCCACCCTGCCTGAGGAACTGGCCCTAGCCCTAGCCGCCATCAGCAGGGGGCGTGACGCCCTAGACGCCTTGGCAAGTCACATCATCACGGAAGCGCGCAAGCGTTGGCCTGACGCTGAATTGGCCCCAGCACCAGTGCTAATGGCCAGTTGGGTGGGGTTTGACACAGACGGGCGCAATGACATCGGCTGGTGGGATACCATCCGCATCCGCCTGGATATGAAAATCGCCCAATTGCGGCGCCTTTTGCGCAACCTGGGCGCCCTTAGCGGTATGGAGGGTGCTCCCCTCACCTTGCGCGTGGCCACCGCCCTAGCCGCGACAGAGGTGCAGCGCGCTGCCTGCCCTCCCAACAATGGCGGTCGCAAGCCTGAGCCAGAGGTGGTGGCCCGCTTTGCCCGCCGCCTGATAGAACTGCGTGAAGACGCGTTGCTGGATGCATCCTCCCTCGACCCCTTGTTCAAGTCAGCCCGTGCTGACCTCTTAGCGCGCGGCGACACAGAGGGTGCGCTGGCGCTTGAGGTGCAGCGGGCGGGTTTTTTCGCCCATGGCCTGGGGCTGGCGCAGATTCACACCCGCCTCAACGCTGCGCAAATCTACAATGTGGTGCGCACGCGCCTGGGCTTGACGGACGACCCGGCCCTGCAGGCGCAGCGCCGCGTGCTGATTGCCCGTATTGACGAGGCCATGGACAAGCAGGAACACCTGCCAGTGGATTTCGGCGCTTTGCTGATTGAACCCAGCGCGGCAGCACGCCTGATGATGACCATGGCGCAGATCCTCAAGCACATCGACAGTGGCGCGCCCATCCGCTTCCTCATTGCTGAAACGGAAAGTGGCTATACCCTTCTGGCCGCTTTGTGGCTGGCGCGCTGCTTTGGCATCAAACCGCGCCAACTGGACATCTCCCCGTTGTTTGAGACTGAATACGCCTTGGAAAATGGCGAAACCATCTTGGAGGAGGCTTTCCGCTCCAAGCATTGGCGCGATTACCTGCGAGCCAATGGGCGCCTTTCGCTGCAGTTCGGCTATTCTGATTCAGGGCGTTATATCGGCCAGCTTGCGGCAGGCACTTTGATTGAGCGCCTGCGCCTGCGCGCCCTGGCGCTGCTTAAAGAACATGGTCTGGAGGATGTCACCCTCCTGATGTTCGACACCCACGGTGAAAGCATTGGCCGGGGCGCTCACCCCTATTCCATGCGGCAGCGGCTGAACTACTTCTCCCCCGCCCACACGCGCCAGGCCCTGGCCAAGGCCCGTATGCCAGCGCGCGTTGAGACCGCCTTCCAGGGAGGAGATGGCTATACCTTGTTCGGCGCCCCTGAACTGGCGGCATCCACCATCGCCACCATGGCTGAATTCGCAGCCGAAAGCCTGAAAGGGCTTGAGAGCGGCCATGCCCCCCACCAGCCAGACCCCCTTTATGAACGGCCTGATTTCGGTGTGGACTTCTTCTCCACCATCGCCATCAAAATGGCGGAACTAGTGGACGACCCAGGCTACACAGCCCTGCTCAGTGCCTTTGGCCCCGCCTTGATCGACAAAACAGGATCGCGCCCTGCAGCGCGCCAAACAGACAGCGCCACCGTCACGCGTATCACCCACCCCAGCCAGATCAGGGCGATTCCCAATAACGCCATCCTCATGCAGCTGGGTTGGTGGGCGACTCTCCTGCATGGTTTGGGCGGGGCAGCGCAGCGTCACCCGGAAATCTTTGAGAAACTGCGCCGTGAATCACCACGCTTCAGGCAGATGATGGACTTTGCCCGCCAGGCCTGCCGCCACTCAGACATTGAGGTGCTGCGCGGCACATTGCGCAGGCTTGACCCTGGCAATTGGCTGGACAGGGCAGGCCGCGCCAAGGAGGGGGAGCGCCAGCGCGCCTTTCTGGCCATTGCGCACACGTTGGAAGGACTGCAGTTCTGGAAAAGCCTGCCGCCCATGTTCCGCAGCTTGCAGCGTGAGAACATCGCCCTCAAAGACATCTGGCCAGAGGCCGAGGGCATGGCAGGGGAGGAAAAACTCCTTCATGCCATCCGCTTTGCCCTTCTGGAGCGCATCTGGCTGCTCTCAACGCGCATCCCCTATTTTGGGCCGCGCGGCACCTTGACGCGTGACGCCATTAGCACGCTCATCATGTGCCTTGACGTGCCACGCGCCTTGACGCTGCTGGATGACCTGTTCCCCATTGAGGCCCCGAGCATCGCCGATCTTGATTTTGGGGAGGAAGGCGGTAGCGCCGCCGCCCAAGGTTTTGCGCGTGAGCATGAGCAGCTGTTCAGGCCTTTGCGGCGTTGCTTTGAACTTCTGCGGGAGGTGGGCATCGCCATCCAACATGCCAACCACGCCTTTGGCTGAGGGCGCAAGCCGCACAACAAGGATGGGCTAGGGTAGGGTCAGAACCTTATCCAGCGCCCCTTGTTGTGGCGCAGCAAAGCTTTGCCGTAGCGGGCCAGGCCATGGTGGGCGCGCTGCTGGCGTGCGCGCAGCTCCTCCACCGTTAGGCCGGCGGCGAATTCCTCATACCAATATTTGGGCGTCATCACGCGTTGGAAGCCATAAAGCCCATCATGGCCTGAAACAGCATAGGCGATGATACAGGCCATGGCGTAATAGGCCAGGTTGGCGGAGCCGAAAATCTCAGCCGCCATCACAGTGCAGGTCAGAGGAGTGTTGGCAGCGCCAGCGAAAACGGCCGCAAACCCAGCCGCCGCCAGGAGCGGCGTGGGGGCGCCCAGCCAGGGTGCCAAGGCATTGCCCAACCCAGCCCCGATAAAGAACATGGGTGTGACCTCACCTCCCCTGAAGCCACAACCAAGCGCCACCAGGGTAAACAGCAGCTTCCACGCCCAGGCCCAGGCGTAGTGGTGCTGGCCAAAGAAATTCACCACGCTGGCGCCATGGGGCTGGGGCGCCACAATACCCAACCCCAGAAAATCATCACTGCCGCACAGCCATACCAGCGCCAGCGTGGCCACCCCACCCAAAGCTGGGCGCAGCCACTGTACAGCGCACAGGCGTGCTGAAAGCGCACGCGCCTGCCTGATACCACCAGCGTAAAGACGGCTGACCACGCCAAAGGCCAACCCCGCCACGCCTACCTTGGCCATCAGCCACGGGTCCGGCCCCGTGAAAGCCCAATGACCACTGTAAAAGGGCTGGAAGCTCATATGGCCGTCTAGGCGTTCAAAACCGATGTAAGCGCTGGTAACACGGCACGTCTGGTCTGCCACCAGGGCCGTGAAGGCGCAGGGAAGCAAGGCGCCATAGCCCATCTCCCCCAAGGCCGTCACCTCAAGCCCAAACAGGGTGCCTGCCACAGGCGTGCCGAAAACCGCCCCAAACCCTGCGGAAACACCAGAAAGGATGATGAGCTTACGGCGCCTGGCATCCATGCGGCACAGCCGCGCCAGGCCATCAGCCAAGCCACCGGCCATTTGCAGCGCTGTTCCCTCACGGCCGACTGATGCCCCAAAAAGGTGACTGATCGTGGCGGCCCCAAAAGCCATAGGCACCATCACCAGGGGCGCGCCATCACCAAAAGCCTTAAAGGGGGCAGGGGCGCCCGTGCGGCCGCGCTGCTGGAACAGCCCCGTCACAAAGCGGTAGGCCAGGGCCACAGCCACGCCAGCCACAGGAAGCCCCCACAGGATCCAGCCATGGTGGAAACGCCACAGGGTGACGCACTTCAGTGTTTGCAGGAACAAGGCCCCCAGCACCCCTGTGGCCACAGCCAGGGGGGCCAGCACCAGCGCCCAACCCGCAAAGCGCGATACAAGGTGGCGGGAACGCTTCAGGTCATTGCTCAGACCAGCGCCAATCCAACGCAACCATGTGGTGACGGCCATGCTGCTGGCTTGGTGGGCGGCAGCGCTAGTTTGTGTTGGGCTAGGGGGCTCTGGGGAAGGTGGCGGGTTCGTTTCAGGGGCATGGGGTGCGGCCATGGGGCTGCTATGCCATGCAGGCCGCTTAGCTGGAAAGCCAGAAAGACGTTTTGTGGCCACCATGCAACGCAAAGGTGCTTGTCAGCCTTGGCTGGAACGGTTCAGATAATCACGCAGGCGCTCCCCAGGGCGCAGGGCGTTGGGGGCAGCATGCCAGAATTTGGGCACGTCCACCCGTTGCGCCAAATAAATACCTGTGTGCCCTGAAACCAGATAGGCCACCACGCAGCCAACGGCATCGTAAACCAGGTTGCCGCTGCCAAACAGCTCCACAGCCATGATGGTGCAGGCCAAAGGGGTGTTGGAGGCAGCCGCGAACACAGCCATGAACCCCACGCTAGCCAGCAGGTCTGTGGGGGCGTCCAGCAACGGCGCCAACGCATTGCCCAAGCCAGAGCCTATGAAGAACAGGGGGGTGACCTCCCCCCCCTTGTAGCCACTGCCCAAGGCCAGAACGGTGAAAATGATCTTCAGCAGCCAGCTCCAGGGGTAATGGCTGTTGGTGAAGAAATCCACAATAGAAGCCCCACCAGGCTGGGGGGAAACTACGCCAAGGCCCAGATAATTTGGTGTGCCCAGAAGCAGCGTAAGCGCGATGGTGCCCAACCCGCCCCAGGCAGGGCGCAACCAAGCGCGCTTGCACAACCTGCCCATAAGGGAACCAAAGCGCCGCAACCCTTCAGAAAACAGCCATCCAGCCAGGCCAAAAGCCACAGCGGCCACCACCACCTTGAGCAGCAAAGGTAAGCTGGCCTGGAACTGGGTGTTGCCTGCCTGGTGGGTGACGCCAAACGTCATCAGGTACGTGGTGTGGGAAACATGCAGCACGGGTTCCCAAGCCCTGCACACCCAGTCGGCCACCACAGCGCTGTAAAGGGCTGGCAGCAGGGCCACATAAAAGGCCTGCCCCAGTGCTGGGACTTCCAGCGCGAACAGGGCACCTGCCACAGGGGTGCCGAAAACGGACCCAAAGCCAGCCGCCACGCCTGCATAAAGCATGATGGTGGTCTGGCGTGGGTCAAGCTTGAAAAGCCTGCCGAAAAAGCCTGCCACGCCACCGCCCATCTGCACAGCGCTGCCTTCCCGCCCAACGGAGGCCCCCAAAAGTTGACTGACGACCGTGGTGATGAAAGCTAGGGGTGCCATCACCAAAGGTACACCTTGTTCAGGCTGGCGGATTTCATCAAGGATGAGGTTGTTGCCCCCAGCCGCCCTCCCACCCCAACGCTGATAGGCCAAGGCGCATAGCACCCCCCCCAATGGCAGCAGGAACAGAAGCCAAGGATGGGCAAAGCGCGCCAGCGTGACAGTGTTGAGCGCCCATAGGAACCAGGCGCAGGCACTGCCCACAATCACCGCCATAGGCGTGAGGAACAGTCCCCACAGCATGGCCCGCTTGAAGCGCAGCGCTGGCAGCGTTGCTGGCGCGGAGGAGGAAAGGGCAGGAAGGGTAGGGAAAGATATGGGCATAGATGATCCGCCTCTTGCAGCAGTCAGCGCTAGGGCTAGGCTGGCAAATGGTTGCAGGCAGGAATCATCAGCCTTTTCAGCAATCCCATGCTGTTTACATGGTGGGCTGAAGGCGGTTTGGGCACGCTGCAAGGCAGGGCCACTGGTGGCAATCCATCACCGGGGCCTTTGACTGCCCCATGTTAAGGGGGCTGTCAAGCCAGGCAGCAAAAAGGCCCTGCCAAACAGTGCTGGCAGGGCCCTTTTGGGCTTTCAGGGCTGGATTTCAGGTCACAACCTGGCTGGTTTTGCCAGCCAAGCGCCCTGAAGAGGTGTCATCAGCCGCGCGCGGCGATGATCTCATCAGCCACATTGCGCGGCACAGCCTCATAGTGATGGAACTGCATCGTGAAGCTGGCACGGCCCTTCGTAGCGGAACGCAGGTGGGAAATGTAGCCAAACATCTCCTTCAGCGGCACCTGGGCGTGGATGATGGCGGTGGAACCGGCGCTCTCCTGGTTCTGGATAATGCCGCGGCGGCGGTTGAGGTCGCCAACAACGTCACCAACGTGATCCTGCGGAGTGGTGACCTCCACCTCCATCACAGGCTCCAGAATAACGGGCCCAGCTTTCTTCATGCCTTCGCGGAAGCAGGCTTTGGCGGCGATTTCAAAGGCCAGCGCTGAGGAGTCGACGTCATGGTACTTGCCGTCCAGCAGCGTGAACTTGAAGTCAACGGTCTCAAAGCCAGCCAGGACACCCGTTGTAGATTGGGCGCGGATGCCCTTGTCCACAGCAGGGATGTACTCCTTGGGAACGGCGCCGCCAACGATCTTGTTCTCGAACACGATCTCGTCCTTGTTCTCGGAAGGGGCGAACTCGATCGTGACTTCAGCGAACTGACCTGAACCACCAGACTGCTTCTTGTGGGTGTAGGTCTCCGTGTGGGGCTGGGTGATGGTCTCGCGGTAGGCCACCTGGGGGGCGCCAACTTCTGCATCAACGCCATATTCACGGCGCAGGCGGTCCACGATGATGTCCAGGTGAAGCTCGCCCATACCTGAAAGGATGGTCTGGCCGGTCTCCTGGTCAGTGCGCAGGTGCAGGGAAGGATCCTCAGCGGTGAGCTTCTGAAGGGCGATGGTCATTTTCTCCATCGCATCCTTGGTTTTGGGCTCAACGGAGATGTCAATCACCGGCACAGGGAACTGCATGCGTTCCAGCACGACGGGATCGGCCGGGTCAGCCAGGGTGTCGCCTGTCTTGGTGTCTTTGAGGCCAACGAAGGCCGCGATGTCACCAGCGTGGACGGACTTCACCTCCTGGCGCTTGTCAGCGTGCATCTTGAAGATGCGGCCAATGCGCTCCTTGGTGCCGTTGGTGGTGTTCAACACGGTGTCACCCGTGTTGAGCACGCCGCGGTAAACGCGCACAAAGGTCAGTGTGCCGTACTTGTCAGCGATGATCTTGAAGGCCAGGCCAGCGAATTTGCCTTCTGGGTCGACAGGCACGATCGGCAGGAAGTCCTCGTCAACCTCCTCATCCTCAGGCGGCGCAATGCGGATGCCCTCCACCTCGTCAGGGGCGGGGAGGTAGTCGCGCACAGCGTCTAGCAAGGGCTGCACACCTTTGTTCTTGAAGGCGGTGCCGCACAGAACAGGGCGGAACTCACCGCTGATGGTGCCTTTTTTGATGCAGCGCTTGAGGGTGTCGGTGCTGACCTCACCCTTCTCGAAATATTCCTCCATGGCGGCGTCATCAACGGCCAAGGCAGTGTCGAGGAGGGTCTGACGGGCTTCCTCAGCCGCTTCCTTCATGTCAGCGGGGATGTCGCCATAGTGGAACTTGGCGCCCAGATCGCCGCCTTCCCAGATGATGGAACGCATCTCGACCAAGTCGACAACGCCCTGGAAGTTATCCTCAGCACCGATAGGAAGCTGCAGGGGCAGGGCAACGATGTCCAGCTTTTCTTTCAAGGTGTCGAAAGCACGCTTGAAGTTGGCGCCGGTGCGGTCAAGCTTGTTGATGAAGATGATGCGCGGCACATTGTAGCGGTCAGCCAGGCGCCAGTTGGTCTCTGACTGGGGCTGAACGCCAGCAACGCCTTCAATAATGAAGATGGCGCCATCAAGCACGCGCAGGGAGCGGTTCACCTCGATGTTGAAGTCGATGTGGCCTGGGGTGTCGATGATGTTGATCTGGTGGCCGTCCCACTCGCACGTCACGGCAGCGGAGGTGATGGTGATGCCGCGCTCACGCTCCTGGGCCATGTAGTCTGTGGTGGTGGCGCCATCGTGCACTTCGCCGATTTTGTGCGAAACGCCCGTATAGTACAGGATGCGCTCAGTCGTGGTGGTCTTGCCGGCATCGATGTGGGCGGTGATGCCGATGTTGCGGATTTTCGAAAGCGCGGATTTCGCGCCGTCAAGGCTTGCGTCAGACACGGGTTTCTCCGGTGGGAAATGCTGTGAGGCCCGCCTGGTTCCTGAGCCTTCTCAGGCGCGGGCGGAAATGAAGGGGCGCTTAGGCATGAAGCGCGGCCAGCAGGCCCTGTGCATAGCTTGGTGTGGCCCAACCCCCAAAGGGCTGAATAACGCTGCGGCCCCAACCCTGCTGGGGAGGGCTGGAACCACTAAAAACGTGCGACACAACATAGGCATGAAGGGCTCTAGGCCATGGTCCTAGCTAGGGCGCCTTAAAACAGCACCTCTCAGAGGGTCTGCGTTAGGAAGGCTTCAGCCAGGGCCATGGGAGCAATCAGGCAGCCTGCCTTTTGGCCTGGGCGCGCTGCAGGCGGCGCTTGATGACCAGCGCCTCTGGCGTCAGCTTGCGGTTGGGGGTGCCCAGCAAGAACGCGTCCAAACCGCCATTGTGCTCAATGGTGCGGAGGCCCTGGGTGGAGACCCTCATGCGGATAGGGGCGCTCAGGATTTCTGAGAGCAGGCTGGCCTCCTGCAGGTTGGGGAGAAAACGGCGGCGTGAACGGTTGTTGGCATGGCTGACGTTGTTGCCCGTCAACACTCCTTTGCCCGTGACCTGGCAACGGCGAGACATAGAACTTCCTCGGTGCTGAGGCGCTTGAGCATGACTTGATGTGGCCCAGCGCATTTCAATGATTAAGGCGGCCTTATGTAGGAGGATGCCGCTTCCGTCAACCCCCATGGTTAGGGGCGCATCGCTTTTCAGGGGTCAGGAGGGGCAGCCAACCGCCCTTTTTGGGCTGATTCACTCATCCCCCTTCACCAACCCTGCTTTAGGACCGTGGTTCTGGCGTGCCCAGAGATCGTGGTAAAACCCTGGGCGCGCCAGGAGGGCCCTGTGACTGCCTGCCTCCACAAGGCGCCCCTTGTCCATGACCAGCACCAGGGAGGCATTGGCTATGGTGCTGAGCCTGTGGGCGACCACCACTGTGGTGGGGTGGTTATGGCTGGCGCCTGGCTGCCCCTCACCCCCCCAAGGCACCAAATCGTCAAGGCGCTTTTGGATGGCAGCTTCAGTGTGGCTGTCAAGCGCGCTTGTGGCTTCATCCAAAATCAGCAGGCGGGGGCGGCGCAACAGAACGCGCGCGACAGCCAGCCGCTGGCGCTCCCCCCCTGAGAGCTTCACGCCGCGTTCGCCCACCACCGTTTCCAGCCCCAAGGGCAGGCGCGCCAAAAGGGGGCCCAGGGCCGCTTCCTCAGCTGCCTGGGCCACTTCGGCTGCTGTGCTACCCAGGCGCCCGTAAGCGATGTTGTCGCCCATGGTGGCGTCAAACAAGGTGCAGTCCTGACTGACGACCCCTGTAAGGTTGCGCAGCTCCCCCAAAGTGAGGGTCGTGATGTCACGCCCATTGATATAGATGTGCCCGGCCGTAGGGTCATAGTCGCGGCATAGAAGGCAGGCGATGGTGGATTTACCTGAACCGCTTTCCCCTACCAAGGCCGCCTTCACACCAGCTGGTATGGTGAAGCTCACGTCTTCAAGGACGTCCTGCCCCTTTTCATAGGCGAAGCTGACATGCTCGAAGCGGATTTCAGGGCCAGCATGGCCCGCCAGGGCCGCCGTTGTGGCAGGGGCAGGAAGGGTGGGGAAGATGATTTCAGGCCCCTGCGCCAAAAGGGCCCTGTAGCGCTCCAAGTCCACAAGGGCGTTCAGCCAGCCCACGCTGACATAGTTGAGCACCCCCACAGCGCTGTAGACGCTGCGCAGGTAAGTGCCCACCAAGACGAACTGCGCAACCCCAATGCGCCCCAGCGCGATATCGCGCCAGGCCAGGCCCAAAAGTAGCACGGAGCTGAGCGCGATGACAGCGGCGCGGCATCCCTGGGAGGCACTGACAAGCAGCTGCAAGCGTGTTTCCGCCTGGCGCAAGTCACCCCTGTAAGTCCCATGGCGCGCCTGCTCATGGTCTTCAGCGCCGAAACTGCGCACGGTCTCAGCATTCATCAGGCAATCCACCAAATGGTGGCTAACGGCATTGTCGCGCTGGTTGCGCAGGCGCCGCGCTTTCAGGCGCAGCTTTGTAAAAACGCGGCTGACCAGGCCATACAGCACCGCCGTGGCCACCAGGGCCGCCAAATAGGAAGGGCTGAACACATGCAGGATGACGCTGAAAGTCAGAAGCAAAGTGATGATGTTGGGCAGGACATTGGAAAGGGCTAGGTCCAGAAGGGTGCCGATGGCGTCCACGCCACGTTCCACCGTGCGCACAAGGGCGCCGGTTTGCCGGCTGGCGTGGTAGCGTGCCCCCAAGCGTTGCAGATGGGCCAAAGCCATGTTGCCTGCGCGTTCACGTAGGGCAGCGCGTAAGGGGGCAGCGACCATGTCACGTACGGGGCCAGCCACGCCGCCCAAGAAACGCATCAGTCCAAACTGGAACAAAAGCGCCGCCATGGCGGCACTGAGGTGCAGGGCCAAATTTGTGGACGTGCCATGGGCCCCAAGGGGGGGTAGCCCTTTGTAAGCGCCCAGCTTGTCAACCATGGCTGCGAAGAACCAGGGCGTGGCCACGCTGGCTGCACCTTCCAGGGCCAGAAGGGCAGCGGCGCTGGCCAAGCGCAGCCAAACGGCCCAACGGGGTGTGGGCATTAGTTGGGCTAGGAAAGGGCGCCATGGCAGCAAGGCACCATCAACGTGGACGTTAACGGGGTCTGCCGGGGTGGTTGGCGCAGATGATGATTTCATGCCGTCACGATAAAGCCCCCCGTCACAAGAGCAAGCGCCCTGGCCTGGTCTGGCCGCAACTGCACGCAAGCCAACCACCATTCAGCGCTATGGCACGCTAAATGAACCACCATGCTGGTTACGGGCCTTGTTGCTTTCTCCAACCTGGAGCGTTGGTTTTGACAAAACGCCCCTGAACGCCTGAATAGGGGTTGCTATGCCCGTTGCATAAAGCTCTTAGCGCCGCTGGGGCTGGGCCTATTGCGCGCATGTCACGCCAGGAAGTGCAGCCCACCTTATGGCAGGGTGTCTTCCCATCCAGCTTGCTTGAAAGACCTGCCTTCATGACCGACCTCTCCACCCTTGGCCCTGTGGCTGAGGAGATCCGCCCTTTTTGGCGCCACATTGAACGTGTGCACTATACCCCCCCTGGTTTGGCGCCACGCCGCCCGCTTTACATAGGGTCCATGACGGCTGATGCGCGCATTGGCTCCTTGGACGGGCGCCTTGAAGAGCACCTCAAAAATTGCCTGCCCCCCAACGCTATCAAGGCTGGGGGCGCTGTTGTATTGGCAGAGGGGATGGGCCTTGCTGAAGGCGCCCAAGCGCTGCGCGATCTCTGCATGGCGTTGCTGGATGTGGAGGCTGGGCCACGCTTTGGCGAATGGTTTGACGTCTTCAATGAGGCAGGCAATCTGTGCGGCGAAGTAGAGCGTGGCCTGGTGCCTTTGCTGGGCACCAGGGCACGTGGGGCCCACCTCAATGGATTGGTCAAGGGGCCTGGGGGAATGCAGCTGTGGGTGGGCACGCGCAGCCGCACCAAGCGCCTTGACCCAGGCTTACTGGACCATCTGGCCGCAGGGGGAGTGGGGGCTGGCTTCAGCCCTTTGCAGACCATGGTCAAAGAAGCTGGCGAGGAAGCGGGCCTACCCCCGGAGCTGGCCAGGCAAGTGCGCCCAAGTGCCGTTCTGCACTATCAGCTTAACCGCCCTGAAGGCCTCAGGCGTGATGAAATCCATTGCTATGACCTTGTGCTGCCAGGGGATTTCATTCCACAGCCTGTTGACCATGAGGTGGAGCGGTTCGAACTCATGCCTTTGTCAGAGGTTTTTGACCGTGTGCGTGACACTGATGACTTCAAGTTTAACGTCAATCTTGTACTGATTGACCTTTTCATCAGGCAAGGCCTGTTCTCTGCTGAAGGGGGGGAGGCCTTGCGCGCTGCCCTCGCTGGCATGGCGCCTGGCACTGAAACTAAACAGGCTTCTGGAGGGCCCTCATGAGACGTCTCCTCAGGCGCACCAGGCGCCGCCCGACAACACCCCCCTGCCAGGAGGGAAGCGCCTTCCAGAACAAGGCACGGGCCTGCCTGGCGCTTTTTTTCATCCTAGCTGGCATTTACGCGTTGCGCAGCTTCATCCCAGCCCTGCTGTGGGGGGGGATTTTCGCTGTGTGCTTGTGGCCGCTTTACGCCATGGCGGAGCGGCGCTTTGGGCAACATCTGTGGCTGCCCATCATGTTCACCATCGTGCTGACGCTGGTGTTTCTCGTTCCCCTCACGTTCTTGGGCTACAAGCTGATTGACGAGATACAAAGTGGCGTCGCCTGGCTTAAAAGCGTCAAGCTGAGTGGCCTGCCCATGCCAAGCTGGCTAGGGAAGCTGCCTTTCGGCGCCAGTGCGGCCACGCGCTGGTGGCAGACCTACCTTGCCCACCCCGATAAACTGTCGCAGCTGCTCCAGACTGTGAATGTGGGCCATGGCTTCAGGATGACCCGCCAAGTGGGTTCAGAGGTCATTCACCGCTGTGTTGTTTTCGTTTTCTCCCTTTTGACATTGTTCTTCACCCTTAAAGATGGTGACGCCATCATCAGTCGCTGCTTGCGTGGCTCCCACAGGTTGTTTGGACCGCAGGGGAAGACCATGGCACGGCAAATCATCAGTTCCATCCATGGCACGCTAGCGGGGCTGGTGCTGGTTGGCCTGGGGGAGGGGGCTATTTTAGGCGTGGCGTACATCGTCTCTGGCGCGCCTCAGCCTCTTTTACTGGCATTGGGCACGGCCTTGGCGGCCATGGTGCCCATGGCTGGCTGGGTAGCCATGACCATTGTGTGCATCCTCATCCAGGCCAAGGGGCACCTTGTGGCAGCTGTGGCAACGTGGCTGTTCGGAGGTGTGATTCTGTTCCTGGCTGACCATTTCGTCAGGCCTGTGCTGATTGGCGGCACCACCAAAGTGCCTTTCCTCTGGGTGCTGCTGGGCATCCTGGGGGGGGCAGAGACATGGGGCCTGCTGGGGCTGTTCTTAGGGCCGGCCATCATGGCGGTGCTGCATTTGCTGTGGCTACGCTGGACGGACGCCCGCCCAGACGGCCTTGGCAAGCAGCCCCAACCACCAAAGGCACCTGTCAAACCGCCCCTGCCCCTCAGCGTTTTGAAAAAGCCTGCCACCAAGGAAAGTGCCAAGCCTGTTACACCAACCTGAAGATAGAACCCGGGGAAGGGGCCAAAAGCTTCTTCCCCAAGCATTTTGTTTGAGCTTGGCCCAACTGCCAAGCTGGACAGAGTTAAATTAAGCACAAAAAAACCGGCCACCCTGCCAAAAACAGGGTAGCCGGCTAAGTAAGTAAGATAGAGACCGCAGAATGGTCGGGCAGGCGGGATTCGAACCCACGGCCTCCAGTCCCCCAGACTGATGCGCTACCAGGCTGCGCTACTGCCCGACGTGCTGCGGTGAGGCTTATCTAGCAGCATGGCTTTTCAGGTGCAATGGGAAAATCGCCTTTGAAGCCATTTTCCCTCAGCATCACCTTTCCAAGGGTTTAAAACGTAAAAAACCCGCCTGGACCAGCCCTTCAGCTAGCCAGCACAGCGCGCAAGCTGGCGATCTCACCCAGCACAGCTTCCAGGCCTGAACGCAGCTGACTGTTGGTTTCCACCAGGCGTGCTTGGTTGGCAAGGATGGCTTCCTTGGCCTGGTCATTTTCGCTGAGCTGCGCGCGCAGGGCCTCTGCCTCCTGGCGCGCTTCCGCCAGGCTCTCCTCCAGGCTGCTTAAGCGTGCCTGCGCGCCATCTGCTTCGCGCCGGTCACGCTCCCCTTGGTCGCGCAGCGTCTCCAACTGCGCTTCCAAGGAGGCCAGGGCAGCTTCATGTTGGCTGTGACGCTCAGAAAGCACTTGTTGCAGACGCGTGTTTTCCTCGTTGATGTCTGCCAAGGCCTGTTGAAGCTGCCCTTCCAAGGTCTGCCCCATGGTGCGTTCACGCATACGTGCCTGGTGGGCGGCTACCAGGCGCTCTTGGAACGTGCTGCCTGGCACAGCTTCAGGCACCTCAGACGGTGGCGCAGCTGAGCTTGGCATAGACCCTGTGGCTTCTACGGCCTCCTCAACGGCATCCAGCCCTTTTTCACCAGCAGGGTTTGTGAACCTCTCAGATTGCCCCGCTGGCACTTCACCATCCGCAGCTGAAACCGCTGAAGCGGGCAAGCGCCCTTCACGTTGCAACGTCATCATAATATCCATGGTGGATTGGTTCTGCTGTTTTAGGTCAGCAATGCGCTTGATGGCTGCCTCATCGCCCTCATCATAAAGGGCTGTGCCATCGCCCATGTCCAACCCAGGGAAAGCAGCCCCCAAAGGGCTGTCGCGCCATTGCCGCAAATCAGCTGCCGGCACGTCAAGCCGCGTGGCCACTTCGTCCAAGGTCAGGGTGAGGTCAGAAGAGGCTTGCTGGGGGGTGAGGGTCAAACTCATGTGAACTTCTCCAGGGGGCATGATGCACGTTGGCTTATGCTATCGCCCTGGAGGCGCGCCCTCAATCCTTGAAAGGCCCAGCCTTGGTGCCTTTAAAGCCTGACCAGAGCGGAACCCCAGGTGAGGCCGCCTCCCAGCGCTTCCATCAGCACAAGGTCGCCTTTAGCGATGCGTCCATCCTTGGTGGCTTCATAAAGGGCCAACGGCACAGAGGCTGCAGAAGTGTTGGCGTGCCTGTCCACCGTGACTACAACGCGTTCAGAACCCAGGCCCAGCTTTTTGGCCATGCCGTCTATAATGCGCAAATTGGCCTGATGGGGTACCATCCACTGAATGTCGCTGCTGTGAAGCCCATTAGCAGCGAGGGCCTCATCCACCGCTGAGGCCAGGTGGGTGATGGCGTGGCGGAACACTTCACGGCCCTGCATTTTGACTACAGTTTTGCTGCCAATGCCTGGGTTGCCCACAGCGCCATCAACGTAAAGTAAGTCCCCATGGCGCCCATCAGCATGAAGGTGGGTGGACAGCACCCCTTCACCTTCCTTAGCGCCAGCTTCCAGCAACACGGCACCGGCGCCATCGCCAAACAGGACGCAGGTGGAGCGGTCTTCCCAATCCAGCAGGCGTGAGAAAACATCAACCCCAATAACCAGCACACGCTTGCTTTGGCCACTTTGAATAAAGGCGTTGGCTGTGGAAAGGGCATAGATGAAGCCAGAGCACGCGGCACTGACATCAAATCCAAATCCCTGGGCCATGCCCAGCTCCGCCTGGACACGCACTGCAACAGAGGGGAACACCTGGTCTGGCGTGGAGGTGGCGACAATCACCGCGTCCACATTCGCACTGCCCACCCCAGCGCGTTCCAAGGCAATGCGCGCTGCCGCCGTAGAGAGGGAAACGGCGTTCTCCCCCTCACTGACGACATGGCGTTGCTTGATGCCCGTGCGGGCGCTTATCCATTCGTCTGAAGTATCCAGGCGTTCAGAGAGTTCAGCATTAGTGACGATGCGTTTGGGCAGCGCGCCCCCCACCCCCGTCAGCCGGGCGCGGGGGCGTGCGGGCGTGTGTGCGGCATTCATGGCTTCAGCTCCGGCCATTCTGGGGGGTGTCGTCACCCTGGCCCACGCCAAGCTGGTCAAGCCTGTGCCTGATTTTATCATTAAGGCCGTTCTGAACGGCATCCACCGCCACATCCATGGCGGCAGCGAAGGCCTCCCCATCAGCGCCGCCATGAGACTTCACCACAACGCCATTGAGGCCAATAAGCACAGCCCCATTGTAACGGCGTGGGTCAATCCATTCACGCATGCGGTCAAAGCCGGGGCGCACCAGCAAATAGGCCAGACGTGTGATGAGGTTGGTTTTAAAAACGGACCGCACAAGCCCAAAAGCCAGCTTCAAGGCGCCTTCACCTGTTTTGAGGGCGACATTGCCCGTGAAGCCGTCCGTTACCACCACGTCCGTTTTGCCTGCGGTGATGTCATGGCCTTCCACAAAGCCTTTGAAACGGGGCGCCAGAACGGATTGCCGCAATTGCGCAGCGGCTTGGCGTAGTCGCTCATCGCCCTTAAGGTCCTCATCGCCCACGTTGAGCAAACCAATGGTGGGCGCTTGAAGACCCAAGGCCGCCTGCGCGAAGGCTTCCCCCATGACGGCAAACTCAACCAAGTTGCGGGCGTCACAAGCAATGTTGGCGCCTAGGTCCAGCATTACTACATCACCACGCGCTGAAGGCTCCACAGCCACAAGGGCAGGGCGGGAAATGCCTTCAAGGGCGCCAACGATGATTTTGGCCAGCGCCAGCATAGCGCCGGAATTGCCTGCGGAAACGGCGCCATGGGCTTCACCCTTGGCAACGGCTTCCATCACGCCCCGCATGGAGGATCCCCGCACGCGCAGGGCGGCTGTGGGTTTCATTTCCATGGGGATAGAGGCATCCGCATGGCGGACGCTGCAAATGCGGGCTGCCTTGGGGTGGTCACGCAAAGCCTTTTTCAGTTGGGCTTCATCACCCACCAGAAGGATGCGCGCTTCAGGGTGGCGGTCTGCGGTGATGTCGAGCCCATCCAGCACAATGGATGGCGCACGGTCACCCCCCATGGCATCCACGGCCAGGGTGAAGGGCTGACCAGGAGCAGAGGCCTTCGCGCCAGAAACGGGCGTCCTGGCCCTCGAATCCTTCTCCGTCATCATGCCCCCATCAACATAAACGCTTTTAACGCTTCCCGGCCCCTTGGCCGGCGCTCACCTCTGCAGAACCATTGCCCCCAAAGCCGCGCCATGCAAGGTGCGGCTCAGGCGCGGACCGTGTGCTTAAGGCCCTTGCCTTCAGCGCTGATGACCTCACGGCCATCATAATGACCACAGTGGCTGCAGACATGGTGAACGCGCTTCAGTTCACCACAATTGCCGCATTCGCCATGGGCTTCAACGCGCAGGGCCTGGTGGCTGCGGCGCATGCCACGACGGGACGGGCTGGTTTTTCTTTTAGGTACTGCCATGACTCTACTCTCAATCAATCAATGCGCGCGGCCAAAGCCGGCATGGGCCTGTCAGGTGCCTGGTGCGCGCTTTCAGCCTCGCACAGGCGCCGCCTGCCAAGCATGACGGAAACCGGTTTAGGAAGGCTGATGCCGCAACGGGCATTCAGGCCGGCTGCCCTAGCAGATACCAGGTTGAGACGCAAGGCCGCAAGCCCTCCCGCCCTGTTGCCTGGCCAGGGAATGACCGCTTGAACGACACCTTGCTAACCTGGCCCCAACCGTTCCAACAAATAGAACAACCGCCAGGCCCATCCCGGTAACCACTGGCCAGAAGCCAGAAGACTACGCGCCTTCAAGGCACGGCCACCCTAGGTGGCTGCAGCGCCACCTTCAGCCAAGAGGCAAGCGTCCGCAGGAAACTTGCTGTGTAGGCCCCTCCAGGGCAGCGGGGTAGCTTCTACCACATCCTTTCCGCCCCTGCACGGCTTTCTCACCCACGCTTTGTCTCAGGCCCCCTGGACCATGATCAGGGGACCGTCAGGTGCCTTCCCCAGGGCCCCCATCCTTCTTGAGGGCTGCCAAGGCCGCAAAGGGGTTGGGCCGTTTCACCTCTCCCGCCCCCTCAGTGCCTTCATCAGGGGGGGTGAGGTCCACATGGTTCTCCATGCCAGCCCCCGCAGCACGCGGGTACGGGTCTAAACACAGCGCCAGCTGCTCAGCCAAGGCCTTCCCCAGCTCAAGCGTATGGCCCGTGTAAGGGACATCATCCCGTTCACTGGCAAGCAGCGTTTCAATGTCCACCGCCTCGTCAGGTTCCATTTCCTCTTCAGGAATGAAACGCAGGGGGAAGTCCTCGCTCACGTCCTGGCGCACAGCCGCGCCCGTGATCACGCAAGGCTGCTCCAGAACGGCATCAATATGGCCTTCAGCCACCCAGGCACCAGGCCGGGAAGGGTCAGGCCGCACATCAAAATCACCTTTAAGGGCGCTCAAGCTCAGCAAGCTGAACCGTTTGGCAAGGTCTTGGCGTTCCTCGGCTGTGGTGGCGATGACCACCTTCATGCCCTTGCCAATGCGTGAAAGGGGCAACCGTGTCGCCAAACCACTGCCTGTGGCGCCGCGGCTGGGGTGCTCTGGTTGGGTAGGGCTAGGCATGATGGTAAATCCTCAGTGGGTGGTTAGTTATGGTTGTGGTGGCTGGTCCATGACAAATCAAGCATGAGGGCAGCTCGCAAACGTGACTTCCACCCGATGCTTATCAAGGATGCCCTAACCCTGGACGGCAGGAAGTGGTGAGATGGTGCCCCGACCCCACTTCTGACAAGGGCGGCCATGCATTTTCCGAGCCGCCAGGGCAGTCCGCCAGGCAGCGCTTTAAGGGTAAGTGCCTATGGCTGCAGGCCGCAGCTGTACAAGTAGCTGTACAACATGCCAGACCAGGTTGGGCGTGCCCCTGTCTTGACAGCACCGCCAGCAACGGCTGACATGGCGCCCATGGCTGCAGGCCAGCCCACTTGGCCCCAACGCCTGGCAGAGTGGAGCCTGCACGCTGATTGATAGCGCACCCCTTCCGCACAGGTTCGCTGACTGCCCAGCGCCACGGTGGCGCCTTGAGACAAGAGGATAATGCCCTGACTGGCGTCACCACCCTTATCAGCTTGGTTCAGGCCACTGGTGCCCTTTGGTGCCAGGGCCGTAGCAAACCAGCCAGCCTGCCAGCACAAGCCAGGCACGGCCGCATAGCGCCACTTGTGGCGGTTGGTATGATCATGGCTGCCCCCCTTTTTTCAGGTTGCGGCATTACGACCATTTTCGATGCCCCCGAAGTGCCCCGTGGCGCTTTGTTGGAGCTGAGCGACATCAAGCAGCTTCACCCAGGGGAAACCACTAAGAAAGAGGCTGAGAAGCTTCTGGGCTCCCCCACGGTTCACGCCACGTTCAACGACAACACTTGGATTTACGTCTCCCTGACCAAAAACCTGGTGCCGGCCAGCTTCCCAGAAGTCGATAAGCAGCAGGTGGTGGTGCTTGACTTCAACGGTGATGGCGTTTTGCAGCGCACGCGGGTGCTTGGTAAGAAAAACGCCATCCATGTCTCCATGGTGGGTGACGTCACGCCAACGCCTGGCACCAATGTTTCTATCCTGGCGGAGCTTCTGGGCAATGTTGGCAAGTACAACCCCATGAACAGCCTTGGCAGCACGTTTGGCGGCATGGGGGGCATGGGCGGCATGAATGGCGCAGGCCTTGGTGGCGGTTTGGGCAATGGCCCCATGCAGGGTTATGGCGGTGGTGGCACAGGCAACACCATGCGGTAACGGGCGCCCTGCACCCCCGCCAACCCTTGTGGTGGGGTGGCTGGTGTGATAGGGCACCAGCGGTCCAGCATTTATCCCCCTATCAGGGGTAAGTGGTTTGTTGGACTTCATGCATGACCCCGAGGAGATGATGACACCGTGCAAGTTCTCGTTCGTGACAACAATGTCGACCAGGCCCTGAAAGCCCTCAAAAAGAAACTGCAGCGCGAAGGCGTTTTCCGCGAGATGAAGCTGCGCCGCCACTTTGAGAAGCCCTCAGAGAAGCGCGCCCGCGAAGGCGCTGAAGCCGTGCGCCGCGCCCGCAAGATGGAGCGCAAGCGTCTTGAGCGTGAAGGCTTCTAAGCTGCTTTTCCTTTCAGGGCTGGACTGAGTTTCCGGCTTTGCTGCTGTCTGCCGAACGGGAGGGGGTGTTTGTCCCCGCCAGACGCACCTAAAACCGTTTCCACCCAAGGTTGGCGTCAAGCTGACCTTTAAAGGTGGGAACGGTTTTTTTATGGATTGCCCACAAAGGGCGCATTTCAGTCTGGCAAGCGCCAGAGACGTTGCCCTGCCCCAAAAGCCTGGGCAAAGGGCTGACAGGGGGAGAGGACGTAGAAGCGCACAGCAGGTTTAGGCTCGGTGCTCCCCTCCCCCTGGCCAAACCCCTCTTTATAAGGGCGTGGAACCAGAACAGCCCCTTGGGGCCAGTTCGGCTGGCCAGGGGCAGGTTCCTTGCCAGGGCGCCATTCATGTAAGCTTTGCACCATGGAAGGGGCGTTGATGACCGCTTTGGCCCCAGCAAGCCATTTCCAGCGTTGGTCCGTGCTGTAAAAAGGCCCGCCCACGCCCAGGCTGCGTGCGCTCCAGGCCAGGCGGGCAGCAAGGGCATAATCAGCCACGACCAGGTCACAACGCTGAACAGGGCGCACGTTCAGCAGCAAACCATCCCAACCAGCACTTTGGCGTGCCACCACATTCCAGTGGGCTGAAACATGCCAGGAGGCTGGCAAGGGCCACCAAGCCAACGCCATGATACCCACTGTGCCCAACAGCCCCAAACCCACACCCCAACCCATGAGCCGCTGCCAAAAGGCACTTCCCCAAAGGGCCAACCACCCAGCGCCCCATGCCAGCATGGGGTAAAGCAGCAAGGGCCAGTTAGGTTGAACGCGGCTGTGCAAGGCCTGGAATGTGAACAGCGCCAGGCCAGGCAGGACCAGCCACATCATGGCTTGGAAGCCAGCTTTACCCTGCGCATGGCGCTGTGCCACACTAAAGCCCCGCCACCAGCACAGCACCAGCAAAGGGGTTGCCAAGGCAAGCTGGCCTGCCATGAACTCCACCTCATAGTGCCAACCCCACCCAGCTGTGCCCAAACGGCCAAACTGCTTGACCAGCCCTACACCACCATGGCGTGCGTTCCATAGCAGAACAGGCTCTGCGGCCAGCAACGCAGCTGCCGCCATCACACCCGCGCTGGCCAAGGCTGGCAGGGCGCTTTGAGGCGCAGCCACATGTCCTTTTGGGGCAGGTCGGACCTTCACATCCTGCAAGCTGTTTGGGGGGCGCTTTGTTAGGTGCCGCCACGCTTGCCAAAGCAAATTGGCCAGAGCGCCCCCCCAGGGCAGGGCAGCAGTGTATTTACTATCAAAAGCCAATCCCCCCATAAAACCCGCCAGCCCCCACCGCCAAAGCCGGCCAGGGTCTGCCCAAGCGCCCATCAATGCCCAAAGCCCCAGGCATGTCATGACCATGAGGGGTACGTCTGGCGTCATCACCAGCATGGCTAAACTAAATCCAGGGGTGGCGTTCAGGCTCATCACCACCCAGAAAGCCGCCTTAGCCCTTTGGCCTGGCGCGCAGCTAGGCAGGGAAAGCCCCACTGCCCGCGCCAAGGCCCAGCTGGCCAGCCAAGCGCCCAAGGGACCAGCCAAGCGCACACCAAGCGGCTGTGGCCCTAACAAAGTCATGCCGCCCTTCATCCAAAGCGCCACCATGAAAGGATGGTCATAGTAGCCGCCCTGTAAAGGCAACGTGGCCCAAAGCGCGTAGTAAGCTTCATCAGGCACCAGGGGCAATGTGGCAGCCACAACCAGCCGCAGCGCCGTTAGGCCAGCCAGGCCCACCCACAGCGCCCTTTGCCAAGGGGGGCTTTTGCAGGTGTTTTCCTTGTGGGACTTTACCGGGCAGAGCATCGTCAACTTTTCACCCCACAGGAACATGCCATGACTCAATCTGAGAATGTGTCCGACCATCGCAGGCAACCTCCAGCCACTATGGCCAAAGCGCCAACACACCATACAGATGTCCTAATCATTGGTTCAGGGCCTGCAGGCTACACAGCTGCCATTTACGCAGCGCGCGCTGAACGCAAGCCCCTTCTGGTGGCGGGTATGCAGCCAGGCGGCCAACTGACCATCACAGATGAGGTTGAGAACTACCCAGGCTTTGCCAAGCCTGTCTCGGGGCCTTGGCTGATGGAGCAGATGCGTGAACAGGCTGAACGTTCAGGCACACGCATGGAACAGGACATTATCACGCATTGCGCCTTGAAAGATGGCCCCGACAAGGACGGCTATTTCCATTTAGAAGGTGATTCAGGCGCGCAGTACCGCGCCCGCACCGTCATCATCGCCACAGGGGCCAGCGCCCGTTGGCTGGGCCTTGATTCGGAGGCGAAGTTCAAAGGCCATGGCGTTTCCGCCTGTGCCACCTGTGACGGGTTCTTTTTCAAAAACAGGGAAGTGGCCGTTGTCGGCGGTGGCAACACAGCTGTGGAAGAGGCCCTCTACCTCACCCGCCATGCCGCCAAGGTGCACCTCATTCACCGCCGTGAGGGGCTGAAGGCTGAAAAGGTGTTAGTCGACCGGCTCAACAAAAATGACAAAATCATCCCCCATTGGTACCGGGAGGTTGAGGAGATCGTGGGTAAAGCCGTTGTCAAAGGGGCGCCAGAGGTCGTCACCAGCGTGGTTTTGAAAGACCCGCGCAACCCAGCCCACAAGGAGGTACTGGCTGTGGACGGCGTTTTCGTAGCCATTGGGCACCAACCCAATTCAGGCCCCTTCCGTGACCAGCTACGCTGCGACCGCGATGGTTACATTGAAACCAAGCCAGGCACCCCTGAAACCAGCGTTGCTGGCGTGTTTGCGGCAGGCGACGTTCAGGACAGAAGCTGGCGCCAGGCGGTGACGGCAGCTGGCACAGGCTGTGCGGCCGCTTTGGCTGCGGAACGTTGGCTGGAGGAGCGCCCCTGAAAGCGGCCACCTTTCCTGGAAGGGGCTTGGTGGGGGCGATACCCTTAACGGGCGTTGCAGGGTTTTTCTGCAAGAGGGGCGGTTTTCTGCCCTCTACAGCACGGTTGGAAAATGTTAAGCTTTCCCTCCCAGGGCGGCGCAGGCATTGCGCTTGACGGGGCAGCCCCATCTAGGGGATTGTCCGCCCTACCTGCCACCAGCCATGATGAGGCAACAGCATATGAGCAAAGCGCGCACAGGTGGGCCTGACAGCATGTACGCCAACTCCAAAATGGATTGGGACAAGCTGCGCATTTTCCACACCGTCGCAGAGGCCGGTTCATTCACCCATGCTGGGGATAAGCTGAACCTTAGCCAATCGGCAGTGTCCCGCCAGATCTCAGCGCTTGAAGAAGTGCTGGGCGTGCCGCTTTTCCACCGCCACGCCCGTGGTCTCATCCTGACTGAACAGGGGGAGGTGCTGCACCGCACAGCACGGGAGGTCTTCTCCAAATTGGCCATGACGCAGGCTTTCCTGAGCGAGAACCGAGAGCGTGCCGCTGGCACCATCAAGGTAACCACCACCAGTGATTTCGGCCTGGAATGGTTGGTGCCACGCCTGCACCATTTCCTGGAGGCCTACCCTGATGTTGAGGTGGAGCTCCTTCTGGAAGACGCCGACCTCGACCTCAGTATGCGTGAGGCCGATGTCGCCATCAGGATGCACCCTCCCACCCAGCCTGACCTAATTCAGCGCCATTTGGCCAGTTTCCGCGTGCCCATTTATGCTAGCGAAGGTTACCTGCAGAAAAACGGCACCCCTACCAGCCTGGACGACATGGACAAGCACACCATGGTGGCTTTTGGCGGTTCCACACTGCCCCTGCAGCACATCAATTGGCTGTTTGAGCGCCTCGTTGAGCACACGCAGGAAAAAACGGGCGACCGCTGCGATTCCAAGCCTTGCCGCACCCCTTTGATCGTTAACAATGTGGCTGCCATGACGTCAGCTGTGGCCTCTGGCAATGGGATTGGCACGCTGCCTCTTTACGCTGTGGAGCACCGTGACAACCTGGTGCGCATCCTGCCTGAGCTCGAATGCCCCCAGGTGGATGCTTACTTTGTTTATCCAGAGGAATTGCGCACATCCAAGCGCATTTCCGTTTTCCGTGATTTCCTATTGGCCGAACTGAACCCACGCCGCCAGGAGGATACTGAAAACAGCGCCTCAGCTTCAGACATCCTACCAGCTTACCAATAACCAACCCCGCACAGGGTTGGCTTTGGGGCAGGATTTAAAGCAAGCAACAAAGTAAGGGGGAAGCACTTTCAAAGTGCCTCCCCCTTTTGGTTTCAGAATACCCTCAAGATGGGGACAGCAGGTCAAGCGCTGGCGGTGGTACCATCATCCCCCTTGGCTTCAGGCGTACGGCTGGCGCGCTTGCCCCCTGTGACGGTGCTTCCAATGGTGCGGCCGAGGCCAATCTCACGCGCCAAGGCAGAGCGGCGCTTGGCGTAATTAGGGGCAACCAAGGGGTAATCGACAGGCAGGCCCCATTTTTCCCTGTATTGCTCAGGTGTCATGCCGTAAGTGCTTTTAAGGTGCCGCTTGAGCATTTTAAGTTTTTTGCCGTCTTCCAAGCAAACAATGTAATCAGGGTAAACGGACTTGCGCACAGGCACAGCAGGCACAGGTTGGGTTGTGGGGGCTTGTGATTGAGTTGGGGAACCAGGGACGGCCAGGGCTGCGTAAACATCGCGGATAAGCTGCGCCAGATTATCAGGCGCCACATAAGTGCTTGATAGGCGCGCTACAATAATATCCGTTGTGAGGCTCAACAGGTGTGCCTTGTTGGTGGCAGGTTCGATCGACATAAAGTACCTTACATGGAAAAGGGCCGTTTACCTTTTGGTAACGGATTAAGGTGGAAGTATACTAGTCGTTTGAAGGAGTGGGTAGAATGTAAAACAATGAAAATCACTTTAATAAGTTACGCAGCGCTTCTCATGGATTCTCAACTTGAATTAAAATTTTGTTTTTAATCTATGTTCATTGAAGGCTGCCTTAATTTTCCCTTAATTTCATAAAACGCTGTCGTAACCCCTCTGAAACCTGTTCATGGCGCTGGTCGGTAGTCTTGAAAAGCGTTTTTCATCACGCCACATCCTTTTCACACCACGCGCCCTCCTCTCGTCATGCTGGCCAAAAAGCGCTATAGGTTGCACTTGAAGCGGACATGTTGCCTGCTGCCAAGCCATGCTGGCTTGTGCGCCCCAAGGTGCATTTCCCTGCTGGTGCGCCCTTCAACCTTGGGTTGCGTGAGCAGTCTGCAAACCTGTAGCTGAAATCTGCTTGATGACATCCACCCCGCCTTCTTCTGCCGGTTCAAGTGCCTCCCACCACAGCGCTGCCCCGGCCACGCAAGAAGGCGGGCGGAATGACGCCACCCCTAACACATCCAATCCAGCAGCGGCTGCCCCTCCAGACCCAACAGCCAAACCACCTTCTGTGGATGACCAAACCCCTCTGGACTCCAACCCAGCGGGCTTAGGCCGCCCTGACCCTGTGCCCTCTGAACCAGTGGATTTAGAACAGCTGCTTGATGAGGCAAGCCCCGCCACCAACCAGTCCAATGCACCTTCAGGCCCAGCTGGTGGCCCTACAGGTGGTGACAAACCCCCACCTGACGCAGGAACACCACGCGCCATCCCCCAGCCAAAGGGGGAAGCTTATCTTTCCTGGTTGTACGCCCCTACGCCTAGTGCTTTCTTCTTCGCCTTGCGTACATCTTTGGCAGCTTGCTTAGCACTGGGCTTCTCATTGTGGATGGAGCTTGACGACCCTTCATGGGCACCGCTGACGGTATGGTCCGTTGCCCAGATCTCCCGCGGTGAGTCCCTTTCCAAGGCCAAGTGGCGCATTGTGGGGACCCTTGTGGGGTGCTGCGCTGGAATCGCCATCATGGCCGCCATACCCCAGGCATCCTGGATGTATTTTCCAGCCATCGCGGTGTGGCTGGGCATTTGCTCCTTTATGGCCACCTTCATTAGCAATTTCAGGGCCTATGGCTGCGTGCTGGCTGGCTACACCTGTTCCGTCATCGGGACTGGTGCTGCCCCTGATGCCAACCACGTGTTCATGATCGCCATGTCACGCGGGTCCTACATCATTATCGGGGTGATTTGCGAAGCTTCCGTGGCCTTCGTGTTCTCGCCCAACCAGATGCGCCAAGCACGCATCAGGCTGCGCCAGCTTTTGCAAAAAGCGCTGGACATGACCGCCACCACCCTTGGCCAGATCCTGACCAAAGGCACTAACGCCCAAGCCACAGCGCGTATGCAGTTTGGCACCATGCTGCGCATTAACAACGACATTGAATTCACTGAAGTGGAAATGGGCCCCCACGGCCACGAAGCTGACCACGCCAGGGCGGCGTTGGCTGCCATCTCCGTTCTTCTGGCGCGCGGCTTCGGCCTGGTTAACCAGCTTGAGGAACTGGTGCAGAACCCAGACTGCCACACCTTAATTGAAGAGATCCTCTCCTTCCTCAAAACGCTGCCAGAATGCCTGCCTGATCCGGCCCTCATTCCGGAATTACTGGCCGAACTCCAGCACCTGCGCGACATCTGCCGCCAATACGCCGCCCCCCACCGCCTAACCAGCCATGGGGGAGCCGCCCCAGATGAACTTTCAGCGCACCATGTCGCCCATCTCACCGCTAAGGATAAAGCGGACATCGTGGCCTCCGCCCTTGATGAACGCGTCATGTTCGTGGCTTTAGGCGAACTGTTGAGCGACCTTGAGCGTGCCATTATCGAATACAACGCCAGCACGCACATCATCAGGGGGGACCATTTCCGCTTCCAGCCTATCACACACCGTGATCCACGGCTGGCGCTTAACAACGGTTTGCGCTCAGGCAGCATCATCTTGCTGACGGGCCTGGTTTATGAGGTCACAGCGTGGCCCCAGGGGCTGAAATGCATTGGCATTGCCTCGCTCATCTGCGGCCTCAACTCCATCAACGAAAACCCCGCCAACGCCACGTTGGGGTGGCTTAAAGGCACCATTGGTGCCATTACGGCTGCCTGGTTCCTGGTGTTCATCTTCATGCCGATGGTGGATGTGTACGAACCCCTCATCGTCATCTTGGTGGGGGGCATGATGGTGGGCGGCCTGGCCAAGGCCAACCCTGCCACCAGGCCGGCAGGTGCGGCTTACTCACTCCTTTTCCCCACCATGTTGGGGCTTCAGAACCACCACGTCATGCAGGAAATGCAGTATTTCAACATCAATCTGGGCATTGGCCTGGCCAGCTTGATGACGGTGATCGTCTACCGTACCATCCTGCCCTTCAACGCCGCCCAGGAGCGCTTCAGGCTGCGCCGCGCCATGCTGCGTGAATTGCGCCAACTGGCCAACCCCGCTGCCAACCCTTCCATCGCGCGCTGGGTGGGCAACTGCATGGACCGTTTCTCCTGCATTTTGCGCCACGCTGGCTCCACCCCTGACGACAGGATCGAGCAATTCATCGAAGGCACGCTCGGCACGCTGACCATGGGCATGGCTGTCATTAAGCTGCGTGGCCTCATGGACCGCGACTACCTGCCTGAAAGCGCGCGCCGCCCCATTATTTTAGTGCTGCATTATGTGGAGTTCCCAGCCAAGCATTACATGCAAGCTGCCCAAACCACGGACAGCGCCATACGCCGCCTGCGCGAACTGGACACCTCAGACCACGACACCGTTTCACGCTTGGAGCTGACGAGGGCCATCGCTTACCTCATGGTTATTGCCCACAACCTCAAGCACTGCCCGAACTTCCTCAATCCCACACGGCCTTTCAAGGGGGAGGGTACCGCGCTGAAAACCAGCCCTGCTGGTGGCCATGCCGCCATCAGCCCCACGTAAGCGACCACCTTGCCCTTGTCCGCCAACGGTGCCATAACGCCAGGGAAGTGGCAGGCGGCATGGTTGAGCCCACCCGCCCCACCTTGCGGAGAGATGCCAGAGTGGTCGAATGGGACGGTCTCGAAAACCGTTGTGCCCTTTTGGGTACCGTGGGTTCGAATCCCACTCTCTCCGCCACTTATTCTTAAATAATGGCGGTTTAGTGCGGAATGGCTTTAAGCGCTCCTCACACTGTGCCCACCAAGCCTTGGCCCGTGTGCTCCCCAAGCTGGGATAAGGGCTAGTTCAGCCCCACTGTTCTCAAGGGGATCTTAAAGTAGCGTGGCCTAAGCAAGGGCGGTTGTGCACGCAGCGCCAGCCCCCTTCACAGCTGATGCCCGCAGGCTGGCGCCAGGCAAACTGATATTTAGGGATATTTTTTCAAGTTGATGGGGCCAACCCCACTGGCCCCCACCCATTTCAGCGCTTTTCAAGGAAGCCGCCTGAGGGGAATATTTCACAATATTTTATTAAGCGCCCTTAGGGCTGGCGGGCTTTTGGCTAGTCCTTCACACCCTGCCAGCCGTGCCAGCATCCGCTTGCAGGGCCAAGGCGGCAATGGTGGCTGAGCGGCTTTGATGGCGGGCAGCGGCCAGGGCATCCAACCGCCCCAGAACGCGGCGCGGCAGGGAAATGTTCACACGCTCTATGCGGTTGTCCAGCAACGCTGGGTCAAGTGTGACAAAGCCCACTAACCACCCTGGATAAGCTTTCTGGTGGGCGGCCAAGGTGCTTGGGGCAGGCACCTCTTCGCCTGCATCCAAAGCCGTTTCCACCCACAGCTGGGCTGCCTCCTCAACATTGCTCAAAGCCTCGTCCAGGGTGTCACCAGCAGAGAAGCAGCCGGGCAGATCTGGCACCACCGCACCAAAGGCCGTGTCGTCTGTGCCAGCTTCAATCATGACGGGATAACGCATTTCCCCTCCTTCAAAGGCCTGCTTGTTTGCGGATGGCCTTAACCAGTCCTTTGCCCAAATCCTTTTTGGGATGGGGGACTATCACGCTGCCAGGCTTGGCTGGATGACGGAACACATGGTGAGAACCCCTCACACGCACCAGCATCCAGCCCGCTTGCTGCATCTCGCGGATAAGGTCAGCGCTTTTCATACACAAAAATTACACACACTAAGCGCAGCCAGCAAGTGGGAAAATGCTGCTGGCCTACGCCTGTGGTTCCGCGGGTTTCGCCCAGTCAATCAGGCCATGAATGAACTGGGCGTGGAGGCCCCTATAAAAGGCCACCAAAGAGACGCTCCACACAATCAGAAAGACACCTTTTCAAAAAAATAGGGTAGTTCCCCAAAAAGGTTGTGACGGTTGTGACAAACCCTCTCCAACCCCTCTTAAGCCCGCAGGAAACCGCCATTAAATCGTGTCACAACCTATACGGTAGAGGTTGTGACAAAGGCCCCTTTTTTGTCACAACCTGTCACAACCTGTCACAACCTTTTTGGGGAGGTTGTGACACGATTAAACCGCAGTCGCTCTAGGGCTTAAAGGGTACTACTACCCCTTGTCACAACCGTCACAACCTTTTTAGAAACCTTCTAGGTTTTTTTGCTTACCATATTTTTGACACAATTTGGGTCCGCCTAACCATCACCTACAAGAAGGGATTTCTTGCCAAGCTCCAAGGGGCGGATTTCAACTCATTAAAAACCCCCTCTGAAGCTCTCAGAGAGGGTTAAACGGCTTGCGGCTGAACGGTGGCAGTTAGGGTGCTGACCGGTTTTTATGCAGCCATGTTCTGGTTGTCCTGCTGCCTATTCGGCGCTGACTATTTTCGTACCCCAAGCCCTTCAAAATAGGCCCCAGGCGCATTTCATGACGTCTGCTCAAGGGCAGCCCCAAAGCCTCAAGTAATAGGGCGCCTGGGAAGTCATGCCGGCCCGCCCATGTGGTGGAGGCACGGAACTCACTAAGGCCTGTTTGCTGGTCGGCTTCCCCCAGGATTTGCGCCACTTTGGTTTCCAGGGGATCGGAGGTTGTGTAACGCTTGTGCAGCTCAGCAATTATTTCTTTGAGGCTGTCCGGTATCCATGTTGGGAACGCTGGATTTGTCCTCCACAGCGTCATGGCTTCGGCCCACAGTTGATCCTTATTGGCTATGAGCCATTCCAGGTTCAGGGGCTGCGTGCAGGGGATGGGCAGAAAACGCCTGTTGCCTGTTGAGTCTGTCAGATAGAAATCTAAATTGGTGGTTCCCAAAAACGAAACACGCCTTGGGTAATCTTCCGTATGGCTGCCGTAGGGAGCGCGGAACGAATCAACTTCACGGGAAAGCAGAGACTTAGCCGATTCCTGGCTTGATCTTTTAAGCGATGAAAGTTCTGCCAGTTCCACACCCCAACAGCCTTGAAGGGCATTCATGGCATCTTTGTCAGACATATTTGCTGGCAGGTCTTCACGCAGCCATTGGCCAAACAAGATTTTGCCAAAGCGGCTTTTGCCTATCCCCTGCCCACCTGACAGCACAGGCATCCAGTCGAATTTATAAGGCTTGTCCAACGTGGCAAAAGCGCGCGCCACGGCAGCCACCATGAAACGCCTTCCAATCTCAGCAAAGTAGTGGAGGGGGATAGGGGATTCTCCCCTGCTCTCTGCTGGCATTCCTGCAGGATTTTTCAGGCCCAGCACATGTTCAAACATATGCTCCAGACGTGACTGGCCATCCCATTGAAGGCTGTTCAAATAGTCCTGCACTGGGTTGAAGGAGTGCGCTTGCGCTTCCTGGGTCATCAAGGCCCGCACATCATCTGGATGGCCTGGCCGCAAGCCTTTTTGGCGCAAATACAGGGTGAGTAGCCGCACCTGATGGACTGTCCATGGCTGAGGGAATGTAGCTTCCGTGGGCGCATCATCAGCCAGCAAACCGGGCAAGGGCCGCGTTAGAACAAACTGTCTTGTCAGGTCGTTATAAGCAAACAGCCCTTGGAGTTCTGGAGCGTCACGCATGTAAGCCGCCAGCTTGGTGACTGGGTGCGCTTGGCTGTCTTCCAGAACGGCCTGCAAGCGTGAAGGCCTTTCCTCCCGCTTACGGACTTGGGCAAGGCTGATCACCTCCGCTTTGGACTGGGCTTCTGCCAAGCGCCGCTGCACTTCCTCATCTTTGAAGCTCATGGGGTCACCTCCAAGCCCTTCTGGAACTCTGGAGCGCTCAGGCTGTCTGCCAAATCCCACTTAGTAGGCAGCCCCTCCACGTTCACTACGGCCACACTCAGCGCACCTGCCTTCCAGCACAGGCATTTGACGCGCTCAGCGTAATCCAAGCCTGGTGGGTCGTTGTCAGGCCAGATGGTGACGTTGCACCCCATCAAAGGTGACCAATCAGCCTTATGGGGATTGGCAGCACCACCAGGACTGGTGACGGCCACATAGGGGAAGTCTGGATCCAGATGCAGGGTTTCGGCCGTTTGCTCTCCCTCCACCACCAGAACGGGCGCACTAGGGCGCAGGGCCAATTCATGAAGGCCATAAAGGGGGCGTGGTTCTGGGGGCGCTTTGTAGTGCCAACGCGGTGCCTCACCTGATTTCAGGCGCCCAAAGCACATCCACCGGAACTCCTTGCGGCCGTCAGGGTGTCGGGCACACAGAGTGGCATAAAGGGGATGGCTGTCTGCATCCCTGTAGAGGTGAAAACGTTCCACCTTGGTGAGGTGCCACATGCCATCTCTGCCCCTTAAACGGATGCTATGTGGGCGCTGCGGCTCAGTCCAAGCGGGCCAAACAGGCTGAAAAGCTGCCTTAACGGCTGGCTGGACAGGGGAGGGCCGAGGCTGGGTTTGACGTGCAAAAGGGGCAGGAACGCCCCCGCCGTAAAGCTGTCCCAGTTCTTCAAGGATTTGGGGATAAGGGTAGCCTGTGGCCCGCATGGCCAAGGACAAGGCATCCCCACGCCAGTCTCCTGCGAAATCTGCCCCAACCCCTTTCAAAAGGTTGAAGCTCAAGGACGGATTGCGGTCTTGGCGCCATGGCGTACAGGCCACGTATTCTTGCCCCCGCACCCGTCCGCCAGGTGCGTAGCGTTCAAGCAAAGGAAGGGGGTTGGCCCTGAAGGCGGCCAGCACCTCTTGGCGCTGCACCTTCATGGGTTCACTCCCGCACAGATGATATGAAAAAATTTGTAGGCTTTCCACCCAAGTGAAAAACCGCTGTGCACAAAGGGATAATGGTCCCTTCTCTCACCTGAGCAGTTGATGATGGTGTTGGCCTCGCATCTGGTGCGTTTCTGAAGGGTTATGGTACTTAAGAACAAGCATATCTCCTGAACAGTTAACGGGGTGACCGTTAATTGCTTTCAACAAGATGTGTGGTTGCCCTTATTCAGTTATCCCAAGTTTGCAGACTAGATTAACTGAACAGGGAATAGTTAAGCCGCTGCTGGATCGTTCTGGCAGCGGCTTCTTTTACATGGAATTCATGGAAGCATTCTCTGGCTGATACGGTGCAACACGTGGTGCACACTTAAAGAGGGCCTCCAGTGAAGCCACTGAAATGCGTGTGGTGCGGCCAATCTTCACGGCTTCCACTCTGCCAGCATTGATGAGGCGATAAAGCGAAGTGGCAGGAACGCCATAGCGCTCACGCACGCTTTTGACGCTCAGGTAATCGGGTTTGCTGGGATTCATTTGGGTTCCTTAGAAAGGGTCTGCTGCCTCTTGGGGCAACGTGGAAATCATAACCCCATGGGCTTTAATCACCAAGGCTCACTCAGCCACTAGAACGAGAAAAATTCTGGAACATGCAGAGTATGTAGCGAAAGTGAGCATAAATGCTCAAAAATGTGCAAATAGGTGTTGCATAGCGATACATCCTCATCCTGTAAGATTTTCTTACGTTGTTTATCTCAAAATGAAATAACATGTGGGTTTATTTCACAACGGTTCTGGTTTTACCAAAATCCCCCTCTCTAATACCTGTTGAAAAATACATGCTAAATTCCCCCAAACTCAAAATTATGCTGCACTAAAAAGGCATCCTTTTCTATTGGACAAATAATATTGCCCCATTCTTCAAGTATGGTGCGGCGCTTTTCTAACTGATCTGTACGGCTGTAAGCGGCCTCTACTGCTGAACGCACATTATGGGCCAAGCACATTTCAGAAGCTTGCCAGTCTTTACCTGTTTCAGTGGCCCAATCGCGGAATGTGGAACGCAAACCATGCACTGTGGCCCGTTCATCCCCAGCAGCTGCCTTGGCTGCTTTGCTGGCTGCTACATCAGAAAGGGCGCGCCCAGTCACACTAGGAAAAACCAACCCTTTCTTGTCTGAAAAACGCCAAAGCATCTCCAGCAAGGCCACGGCAGGCGTTGACAGGGGCACACGGTGCGGTTGGCCATTCTTCACTTTCATGCGTTCTGGGGGGATCGTCCAAACCTTGGCCTCAAGGTCTATTTCCTCCCAACGCGCGCGCCTTGCTTCACCACTGCGCACACAGGTCAACGCAATGAAGCGCACCACCAAGGCCCCCATGCCTTCCGCTTCCTCCAAAGCTTTCATGAAAGCGGGCATGGCCCCTAAGGGCAGCGCATGAAAGTGCTTCACACGCTTCACCTTGGCAGGGGCCGGCAAGTCGAACTCAAGCATGCCTTTCCATTGGGCCGGGTTAGGATCCGTGCGCAGGTTATTGCCGATGGCGTAACGGAAAATGGCTTCCAACCGCGCACGAATGCGCGATGCCGTTTCATGGGTGTTCTCCCACACAGGCAGCAAGCACTTGGCTACTTCTTCCCTGGTGATGGTCGCCACGGCCTTGCTGCCTAACGTGGGATAGACATGCATGGCCAAGGATTGTCGCCATGTGCTGGCGCCGCGCCTATCTGACCAGCGCCCGGCCTGCTGGGTGATGAAGGTTTCCGCCACTTCCTCCAAGGTTAGGCAGTTGGCCAGCTTGGCTGCCTTCTGACGCCGCGTTCTTTCTAAGAGGGGATCACGGCCTTCATGCAGTTCACGCCTGGCCTGGGCTGCTAAATGGCGTGCTTCCATAAGGCTCACCACAGGATAGGCCCCCAGCCCCATATGACGCAGGCGCCCATAACCATCTGCCCCTTGCATAAGGGGACTGCGGTAACGGAACACCCAAGAACGGCTGAGGGTTGGGGAAACCAGCAAATACAGGTTGCCCCCATCAGCATGTTTGCCAGCTGGTGCCTTCCTCACCTGAACATCTGTCAGCCGTGCCAGCTGTCTGCGTCCCATATGCTTCCGCTTCCCTCTCAACGCTCCACACAATTCTATGGGCTTCTGTGGGGAAGCTTGGCAAGGGGTGGTAAAAGCTTTTCTTCAAATGGGGCTAAGAACTGCGCCTTTATGGGGCTTGCTGATATGTTAGGGATTGGTGGTTAGGCGGACACTCTCTCCGCCACAATAAACATTGATAGACATTTTCAAGGGCGGTTTTCCGTCCCTTTTTATGTATGTCCACGCTGGTGGCCTCCATGCGCGTGCAGGGTGTTAAACGGGCATTGGCTGCGCAGCCAGGCCACCCAAGCCATGCCAGCTGTGCTATAAAGCCTTTAAATGGCCAGTTTCTTGAATATCCCTGCCCTTTTCCCAATCCTGTTCAGGACTGCCTGGCTTAGTGCGGCCATGATGGGGTGCTGGGGCACTTGTCCAGCGCCTGCCCATGCCCAGATCATCTTGCTTACACGGGGGCTGGGCGCCCTCTGGAAAATGGAGCGCAACATGGCCAAACCAGAACAACCCAACCACCAAGACCAGCCTTCTACCAAAGCCAGCTCCTTTGCGAAAAAGAGCGAGCCTACCGTGAACGCAGACCGCCACCCTACCGATAACATGGCCTGGTGGCTAAACAAGGCCAAGGAAGGAGACCCCACTGCCCAAGGCTGGATTGGCTACTGTTATGTGATAGGCCAGAATGTCCCTCAAGATGCCACCTTGGGTGCGCAATGGCTGCGCAAAGCAGCCGAACAAGGCAACAGAGAGGCCGAGTTCAACCTTGGTTCATGCTATGCTGATGGCCAGGGGGAAAAGCAGGATTATGTCCAGGCCAGGCAATGGTGGCAGAAGGCGGCTGACAAAGGCTTGCCCTCAGCGCAATATAATTTAGCCCTGCTTTACCAGAACGGTATGGGGCTTCCCCCCGATCAGGAAAAGGCCACGCACTGGTTTGCTAAGGCTGCTGAAGGGGGGGTGCCCTCTGCCCAGTACAATCTGGGCATCCGCTATTACCGAGGCCAAACCGTCCCTGTCGACAAGGACAAAGCTTTTTATTGGTGGGGTAAAGCTGCAGCAGGGGGTCATGTTATAGCCCAATACAACATGGGCATTCGCTACCTTGAAGGGCAAGGCGTAGCACAGGACAACGCCAAAGCTGCCCAGTGGTTTGAAGAAGCTGCTGCCCAAGGGGATGCTGGCGCCCAATATTGCTTAGGCACCTTGGCGCAGGACAAAGAGGACTTGGAACGGTCTCTCCATTGGTATGGTCTGGCTGCTGCGCAGCATTACAAACCAGCTGTGGAAAAAATGGAGCAGTATGCAGTCTGGGTGCAAAAACTCGCTCAAGATGGCAATGCTTCAGCCCAAGAACAACTGGGTATTTTCTACCTGAAGGGCAATTATGTTCCGCAAAACAAAGAGAAGGCCCTTCACTGGCTTGATAAAGCGGGTGAACAAGGTCAGCTTCAGGCTCAGCTTCTTCTAGGGATTTTATACGAAGGCCAACAAGGTGTGGCGCCTGATTACCCCAAGGCCGCTTATTGGCTGCGCAAAGCGGCTGAGCACGGCAGTGCAGATGCCCAATCAGAGTTGGCACAGCTTTATTGCTATGGGAATGGAGTGCAGCAAAGCTATCCTGAAGCTGCCTCTTGGTTTGATAAAGCAGCTAAGCAAGGCAATGCTGAAGCCCAATATATGTTGGGTGTTTTATGTGAAATAGGTCAAGGAATGCCCGAAGACAGCGCCATGGCTGTGGCTTGGTACCGCAAAGCAGCAGCGCAGAATTATCCTGCTGCTGAATACAGGCTAGGCCACGCTTACGATACAGGCCTTGAGGTATCCGAAGATAAAGCCGAGGCGGTGCGCTGGTACCAGAAAGCAGCTGAACAGGGTAATATGGATGCCCAATACGCTTTGGGGTGCGCTTATGACCAGGGCGCAGGCACAGCACAGGACGACGCCAAGGCGGCTTACTGGTACCAAAAAGCAGCTGAGCAAGGCGACATGGATGCCCAGTTCAACTTGGCTGTTATGTATGACCGGGGCCAAGGCATGAAACCCGATGCGGTCCAAGCAGCCTATTGGTATGAAAAAGCAGCTGAGCAAGGCACCCCAGATGCCCAGTTCAATTTGGGCAGCCTCTATGCTGAGGGAAGGGGCGTGCCGAAAAACGAGGCCAAGGCCTTGGCATGGTGGAAAAAATCAGCAGCACAAGGTTATGAACGCGCAGTGGATGTTGTGGCGGTTGTTAAGAAGGAAGGCTTTGCCGCTCTGCCACTAGGGGAATGAGTCACCTCTGATCGGCACTCATTTTTGCCCTGTTCGCCCTGCCCCATGAAGAGCAAAAGCGTGGGAAGAAGGCGGGGCATCTTTTTTCCTAGCTTGCAAAATTCTTGAGGGCGGGTTAAAAGTCGTTTCCCCATTCTAAGCCCTTTGGCCATCATGGCTGCAGGGCAAATATGGGCAATGATAAAAAGCGGTCTGAAGTTGGGCACCATGCCTGCGCTGACAGGCCGGGAAAGGATTGAAGATGTTCGCAGTTATCCGCACAGGCGGCAAACAGTACCGCGTTGAGCCCGGTGATGTCCTCAAGGTTGAGAAGCTCGATGGCCTTGAGAGTGGTGGCACCCACACTTTCAGCGATGTGCTGATGGTTGGTGGCGATCAGGGCGTGAAAGTTGGCGCCCCCACAGTGGCTGGCGCCAATGTGGTGGCCGAGGTCATTGCGCAGGACCGCCTGCCCAAGGTCATCATCTTCAAGAAGCGCCGCCGCCAGAACAGCCGCCGCAAGAATGGTCACCGCCAGCCCGTGACGGTGCTGCGCGTCAAGGAAATCAGCGCCGCCTGAGCCATCCCAGGCAGCGTTATCAGCTTCTGATCAATGCAAAGCCCTGCCAGGCAGGGCAACGGAAGCTCAAGTTGGAGAATTATCATGGCACATAAAAAAGCAGGCGGTTCCAGCAACAACGGTCGCGATTCTGAAGGCCGCCGTCTGGGCGTCAAGAAGTCTGGCGGGCAGAGCGTCATCGCGGGCAACATCATCATCCGTCAGCGTGGCACCAAGTACTACCCTGGCGAGAACGTCGGCATGGGCCGCGACCACACCCTGTTCGCCCTTGGCGATGGCCAGGTTGTGTTCCACCAGGGCCCTCGTGGCCGCATGCACGTCTCTGTCGATCTGGCTGCCTAATTCCAAGCCAAGCTGAACCTGGGTCTTTGTTGTGGTTCCAGGTTCCACTGACTGCAGCCAGACGTAATGTCTGGCCTTCTCAAGGCAAGGCCTTCAACACCATTGGTGTTGGAACAACGCTTTGCCTGCCCAACCGGCCCCTTGTTTTGGCCTTGTGCCAAGATGGGGCCGGTTTTGCTTTGGTGCGGCGGCACCTATTCCCCCTAATAAAGGGCAGGGCCGTGTTCGGCCCCTTATGAAGGCGTGTTCGTGCCTGGTAAACCATGTTAAGGCTGCTTCTCAGCTGCATGGCCCGGTTGGATCGCCCCACCTAATTAACACAAACGCCCGTCCCCAGCCGGAACAAGGGCGTCGGAGCGTTACAATGAAGTTTCTTGACCAAGCCAAAATTTTTGTGAAATCCGGTGATGGCGGCGATGGTGTCGTGGCCTTCAGGCGTGAGAAGTATATTGAATTCGGCGGCCCCGATGGCGGTGACGGTGGGCGCGGCGGCCATGTGTTTTTCAAAGCCATGCCTGGCCTCAACACCTTGATTGATTTCCGCTACACCCAGCATTTCAAGGCGCGCAAAGGTGGCAACGGCGCAGGTTCAGACCGCACAGGTCGTGGGGCGGAGGACGTTGTTATTGAAGTGCCCGTGGGCACCCAACTTCTTGAGGAAGATCGCACCACCCTGATTGCCGACCTGGACAAGCCTGGCAAAACCATTCGCCTGTGCCGGGGCGGTGATGGCGGCTTTGGCAATGCGCGTTTCAAGACCAGCACCAACAGGGCACCGCGCCGGGCTGACAAAGGCCACCCTGGCGAGGAGCGCTGGCTTTGGCTGCGCCTCAAGCTCATTGCTGACATTGGCTTGGTGGGACTGCCCAATGCGGGCAAATCCACGTTCCTTTCCGTTGTTTCCAATGCGCGCCCTAAAATCGCCGACTACCCCTTCACCACCCTCCACCCCCAACTTGGTGTGGTGCAGCCTGACCATGGCGCTGAATTTGTGGTGGCTGACATCCCAGGCTTGATTGAAGGCGCCAGTGAAGGCACAGGGCTTGGGGACCGCTTCCTGGGCCATGTGGAGCGCTGCGCTGCCCTCCTCCACCTGGTAGATGGCACTGACGAAAACTGCGTGGAGAACTGGCGCACCATCCGCCGCGAACTTCAAGCCTACGACCCAGCCCTGGCCGCTAAGGGGGAAGTGCTTGTCCTCAACAAATGCGACAGCCTGACACCTGAAGAAGCGCAGGAACGCCAAAAAGCCCTTGAAGAGGCTTCAGGCCAGAAAGTCCACCTGCTTTCTGGCGTCAGCCGTGAAGGCCTGCCTGAACTGCTTTCCTTATTGGGGCAGATGGTGGAAGCGGAACGTGCCAAGCACCTCCCCCTGGAGGTGGAGGAAGCTGAAGAGCTTTTGGCTGATCCCCGCCCCCATGTGCAGCTTGACGAACCCCATGATGGTGAGGCCGCCCAACAGTGACCACCGACCAACAAGGGCCCGCAAGCCAATCACAAAGCGCAGTTGAGGGCTGGCGCGCGGGGCAGCGCATCGTCATTAAGCTGGGCAGCGCCCTGATGGTGGACGGGCAGACGCGCGCCATCCGCCATGATTGGCTCAACAGTGTTTGCGCCGACATCAAAGCCCTGCGGGCGCGCGGCACTGAAACCGTCATCGTTTCCTCAGGGGCCATTGCCTTAGCACGCCGCCAAATGGGCCTGCTGGATGGCCGCCCTACCTTGGCTGAAAAACAGGCTTTGGCAGCCATTGGGCAGATTGGCCTTTACCGTGCCTGGCAGGAGGCCCTGGGCCAGCATGGGCTGGTGGCAGCGCAATTCCTGTTAACGCCTGGCGACACGGAGAACCGCCGCCGGCACCTCAACGCGCGCAGCGCCCTTGAGGCCACCTTGGCCATGGGCGCCGTGCCTGTCATCAATGAAAATGACGCCCTCAGCGTTACAGAGCAGCGCTTTGGCGACAATGACCGCCTTGGCGCACGCGTGGCTCAAATGGCCAGCGCCAGCACCCTGGTGCTGTTTTCAGACATTGAAGGTTTGTTCACTGCCGACCCCCGCACCCATGAGGATGCTGCCCATATCCCCGTGGTGGCGCGCCTGGATGAGCGCATTATGGATATGGGCGGCGCACCCCCGCCTGGCTTCTCCACGGGGGGTATGCACACTAAGCTTTTGGCAGCGCGCATCGCTACCCGGGCAGGCACGGAGATGATCATCGCTGACGGCCGCGCCCCCCACCCTCTCCAAAGGCTGGAAGACGGGGAACGCTGCACACGCTTCTTGCCTGACATCCATGCTGGCACAGCGCGCAAGCGCTGGATTGCGGGTGTGCTATCGCCTGAGGGTAGCCTGACGTTGGATGAGGGCGCTCTTGCCGCCATTAGGGAAGGGGCCTCCCTGCTGCCCATTGGGGTGCGTTCTGTGGGGGGGCATTTCAAGCGTGGTGATGTGGTGGCGCTTCTCAACCACCATGGCAAAGCCATTGGCCGTGGGGTAGCTGAATACAGTTCCAAGGATGCCCAAATCCTGATGGGCCACCGGCTGGAGGAAATGGACAGCCTCCTGGGCTATCATGGGCGCAATGCTTTGATGGATCACAACAGCATTATTCTGGACAGCTGACCCCGTTCCCCCTCAGGCCCTCTGCCCAACTGTGCGGCCAAGCAGGGGATGGGACTGTTGTGCTGGGGCTTTGCGCCCTCACATGCCAAGGGCGCGCCGGTAAAGGTCGAGGAGGGTTTCCTGCTCCTCAATCTCCGCCGGCTCCTGCTTGCGCATACGGATGAGCTGCTTCATCACCTTGACGTCAAAACCAGCTGACTTGGCTTCAGCGAAAATATCCTTGATGTCATCGCTGAGCGCTTTGCGCTCCTCCTCCAAGCGCTCAACGCGTTCAATGAGGGAGCGAAGGCGGTCAGCGGCAATCCCCCCCGTTGCTGCGGGGCCTGTGGCGGCTTTACTCGTTGCTGTGCCCTGGGGGGCGTCACCACCCATGCCGACATCCATCATGGCTTGTCCATCTCCCAATCATTCATGTTCGCTCTGTAATTGGCCGCCCTTAAACCATGGCTTGGGTGGCGCTGGCACCTTACATAACTTTTCAGCGCAGGGTTGGGCAGGGGCGCCACCATGAAAAGACCGCTTGACGCATGATTATGCAGGCTTATCCCCCCTTCGCCCACAGGCCCATGGTCACGCATGGCGTGGACAGATAAACTGCCCCAAGACCTGCTGGAGAAGCCCCATGAACGCACCACCCACCACCACTCCCTCTGGAGGAAATCACCCCACCCCAGCAGGGAATGGGCCATCCACAGCCATTGCACCGGTGGATGTTGTGCTGTTTGGCGCCACAGGCGATCTGGCGCACCGCAAGCTTCTTCCTGCTTTGCTCAGGCAGTTCAAGCGCGGGCAAATATCCCCCCAAACGCGCATAAGGGGTGCTGCCCTGCAGGATGTTAGCCTGGACGATTACCGCCACAGCGTGCGCAAGGCCTTGTGGCGTTTCGCGCCTGAAGCGGCCGCCGACAGCAGCGTTTTGGAGGACTTCATCAACCTGATTTCCTACCAACCCATCAACGCCGCCCAGTATGGCGCTGATTGGGAGGCGCTGGCAGCATTCCTCAATCAACACCCCCAGCGCAGCCGGCTGTTCTACTTCTCCACAGCGCCGCGCCTTTATGAGACGATGGCGGCCAACCTTTCCAAAGCTGGCCTCATCACCCCTCAGTCACGCGTTGTGCTTGAAAAACCCATTGGGACAAACGCTGAATCGGCAGCCCGCATCAATAACGGTGTGGGAACACATTTCACGGAAAACCAGATATTCCGCATTGACCATTACCTCGGCAAGGAAACAGTGCAGAACATCCTGGCGCTGCGTTTCGCCAACCCTATGATCGCCAGCGTTTGGTCAAGCCAGTTCATCGCCTCTGTGGAAATCACGGCCGCTGAGACGGTTGGCGTGGAGGAACGCGCTGACTATTATGATTCAACAGGCGCTGCCCGCGACATGCTGCAAAACCACCTATTGCAGATTCTGGCACTGGTGGCCATGGACCAGCCCACGTCACTTGAAGGCAACGCTGTGCGCGATGCTAAGGTTGCCGCCCTTAAGGCGCTGCGGCCCTGGGGGGAGGGTGAGGAGCTGTGCCGACAGGTCGCAGCCCACACCGTGCGTGGCCAGTATGGTCCTGGTACGGTCGATGGCAAAGCTGTTCCAGGCTATGTGGAGGAGTTAGGCCACCCAAGCCAAACAGAAACATGCGCCATCATGGGCGCTTATGTGGACACACCACGCTGGCGCAATGTGCCTTTCTATCTGCGCACCCTCAAGCGCGCTCATGAGAAATGCAGCGAAATCATCCTGACCTTCCGCCCAGACTGCAACAGCCTGTTCAAAAACGCTGCTACCCCTGGCCAGGCTGTGGCGCCAGCGCCTGACAGGCTCATCCTGCGCTTGCAGCCTGATGAGGGCATCAGCTTGTCGCTACAGGTGCGCAACCCAGAAGCCCCCCACGGCGCAACAGGCACTGCCACCTTAATGCAGCTTGTGCTGTCTGCCCCTTACCGCGCGCCCCACAGCGACCGCATTGCTGATTCCTACGAAAAGCTCCTTCTGGATGCAGCCCATGGCGACCCAGCCCTGTTCGTGCGGCGTGATGAGGTGGAGGCGGCCTGGGCCTGGATAGAGCCAGTCCTGCAATGCTGGGCGGCTGAAAACACCCCCCCCATGGTCACTTACCCAGCTGGCGGCGCTGGCCCTGGGCTGCCGGTCCTGCAGCCATGACCACGAAGCCAACCACCCCTAGCGCCCAGGCTGCCGGCCAAGGGGGCCGCACCAAACGCCCGCTGAGGGGGCGTTCCTTCAAGCGGCATCTGCTCATCCGCTTGGCCATGATGTTGCCAGTGGCCCTCATCTTGGTGGTGGGGTCACGCACAGGGCTGCTTGATGAAGTCCAAGACAGGCTGACCTTCAAGCAGGCCAGTTGGTTTGACAACACGGCCCTGACCAACCATCTGCGTCTTGTGGCGCGGCGCCACCACCTCACAACATTGCCAGCCCATTGCCTGGTGCCCCTCATCAATACGGTTGGGGCGCGCAACCAAGAACTGGCCAATGACACCGTGTTTGAAATCATGGGGCGCCATGGCCATGACTGCCCAGGCCAGCCAGGGGCGGAGATGCTGTTCCGCTTGCGCGTCAACCGCCTTGGCAGGTTGATCTTCACTGATGCAGGCCATCCTGGCCAGTTCACCCCCCTGCTCCCCTAAAAGTCCAACCAAGGTGAAGGCATTTTCCTTGACTTTAAACCTTGTAAAATGCCATTTTGGCGCGGCCAGATAGCCGGGCGACCGCTGCAGTCACCACTGCAGAGGAAAGTCCGGGCTCCACGGAAGAACGGTGCCGGCTAACAGCCGGCGGGGGTGACCCCAGGGACAGTGCCACAGAAACGAGACCGTCTGCCTGCTTGCCGCACGCCTTCAAAAGCTGCGCCAGGCCCATAGGCCGACAAGGGTGAAACGGCGCGGTAAGAGCGCACCGCAGCCCTGGCAACAAGGCTGGTCATGGTAAACCCCACCGGGAGCAAGACCGAATAGGAACGGCAGGCCCACAAAGCCAGAAGCTCTTTCGCTTCGCTGTTCGGGTTGGTCGCGTGAGGCGGTTTGTGAGAACCGTCCCAGATGAATGGTCGCCCCACCCCTTTGGGGGTAGGACAGAACCCGGCTTACAGGCTGTCTGGCCTTTGTTCTGCACGCCACTTCTGGCAAGTATCAAGCGGTGTTTTATTTCATTTCCGAAACAGATTGCCCTTGCGCACCATGTCTGCAAGGGGGCTTGACAAGAAAATCATAAAATTGCCAGCTTTGCTTTGACGTTTCCCCTCCAGGCTGTTATGGCCGGTAAAGAGCCAATTTCAACGAACGCCCTGTGCGTTCCACAAAATTGACTATTGTTCCAGGCACACTTTTTTCTGTGCGTGCAGCTTGCCTGCAACGGAAGTAAGCCTGGTGGATCTTTACCGCCCAACACCCAGCAGGAGGGCCCCCCACATGGATAATGCCGCAGCCCTTCTGCCCAGCAGGCCTTTGGTTGGCGCTCCAGCCAACCCTGCAGAAAAGGCCCAGCCCTGGCTGGCACGTGCCCAGGCTGCCCAAGGCCACTTCCCTGTCATGCTGCCTGAAGTGGTAGCGGCTTTACAGCCGCGCCCTGGTGGCCGTTACTTGGACGCCACTTTTGGGGGTGGTGGTTACAGCACAGCCATTCTAGATGCAGCCACCCAAGGCGCCCAAGGGGCTGACGTGCACGCTATAGACCGCGACCCTGGCGCCATCAGCCGGGGCCAGGTTTTGGCCAAGCAACGGGAGGAGGCTGGCTTTCCAGGCCAGTTGCACCTGCACCAGGGCAGCTTCAGCGCCATGAAGGAGCTGGCCGGCGCTTACGGCCCCTTTGATGGCATCGTGCTGGATCTTGGGGTGTCCTCTTTCCAGATAGACCAGGCTGAGCGGGGGTTCTCCTTCCGCCAAGATGGACCCCTTGACATGAGGATGGGGGAAACCGGTCCCACAGCTTCTGACATCGTCAATACGGCCAGCGAGGAACGGTTGGCTGACATCCTCTACCATTATGGAGAGGAGAAACGCTCACGCCGGGTGGCGCGCGCTTTGGTGGAGGCCCGCTCCACAGCACCCATAACGACCACAGCGCGCTTGGCTGACATCATCCGCAGCGCTGTCCCGCGTGAGCGTGCAGGCTTTGACCCCGCCACGCGCTCCTTCCAGGGGTTGCGCATTGCCGTCAACGATGAGCTGGGAGAGCTAGAGCGCGCCCTCCAAGATGCACCGACCATGCTTGCCCCAGGGGGGCGGCTGGTAGTGGTGAGCTTCCACTCCCTTGAGGACAGGCTGGTCAAGAAGGCGTTCGCAGCCCTTTCAGGGCGGGTGGCGCGCACTAACCGCCATGCGCCGCCACAAGCTGTGCAAAACCAAGGTGAAGCGCCGTTCAAGCCTGCGCACAGCAAGCCTGTTCTGCCTTCAAATGATGAAACCACACTTAATCCGCGTTCGCGTAGCGCGCGCCTGCGCTGCCTGGAGCGGCGCAGCAGCACGGTACAAGGGAAGAAGGGGGAACGGTCATGAGCAACCGTCTCACCATAGGGGCAGCAACACTGGCGGCGGTGATTGGGCTTGTTCTGTACCTCAAGAAGCAAGACACCCAGAACTTGGAACGCACCGTCGCGCAGACCATCCATGAAACCCACCAGGTTCAAGAACACACAGCCCTGCTGCGTGCGCAGTGGGCGTTGCTTAACCAGCCAGACCGCCTTGACGCGCTCTCCAAGCAAGTGTTGCCAGGCTTGCATGAACTGAACCCCAGGCAGTTTGTTCGCCTTGACCGTGTGGCGGCCATGCTGCCCCCAGCCCTTCACCAGCCTGAGCGGGCACAGATAGTCGCTGTAGCTGGTCCCACTGCTTCCGTTGCCCCTGTTGGGGTGGAAGCACCCGTTCAGACTGCAGACCATGCGCTGCCCCATGCCATGGTCCCTGTACATGCTCCTGAACCCGAATTGCCGCTTGAGAATGCCACCGCCACCCAGCCCAAGCCCACTTTAGTAGCGGCTGTGCTCCCTCACCACCATCCGCTCATGGCTGCCGCCACTCCAGCGCCCATTCACCACCACACAAGGCCCGCCCTGCATGAAGTCGCAGCGCGCGCCCCCAGCAGCCTGAGTTTGCGCCCCGCTGTGCAGCACGCCGTGCGTCCTGCGCGCCATGACCTCTTCACAGCTCCCCACCATGCTGTAGGGAAGCTGGAGCAGGCACGCATGGGCAGCCAGCATGTTCAGCATATCATGGCCATGCCCCATAAGGTGGTCCACCAGCGCGCCACACCAAGCCTGGCCAACGCTGTAGGTTCGCTTTCAGCAAATCCCAGCCACAGTGTGGAGCGTCCCCATGCCTCAAGGCACATCCCCGCGGCACCTGCGCCAGCGCTCAACACGGTTTCATGGCAGCCCCACCATAACCAGCCCCTGCCAGCCCCTGTTCCCCTGGCTGATTAAGTGCACCCTGCCTTCAGGACCAGCCACCCCTCATGACAGAGCGCCCTCCTCACCCCCCTACCCCTTTACCGCCATGGGCTGGGCCTGATCCTTACCAACCAGCCCCTTTCCAGGGCACGGGCGCGCCGCCACCCAACAGCGCCACCCTTTTTGCCGGGGTGCAGCTGTCCCAATGGCTGCAGCGTGCCCACACACGCCTTCTGTTTGTGTGTTGCGGTTTTGGCGTGCTTTACCTGGCCTTGGCCACCAAGGCGTTCATGGCAACGGTTGGCCACCCTTTGGCACCCCAACCCAACCAGTTGCGCCAGCAAGTGCCGGCCATTCCGCACAGCGACCCAACAGGGGCACTGAGTGATGTCCTCACCATGCCCCATGTGCACCGCGCCACCATCACGGACCGCAACGGCCAGGCCTTGGCCCTTTCGTTGCCTGTGGCACAGCTTTACGCCAACCCCCAGGAGATTGACGCTGCCGCTGATGCTGATGACGTCGCCAGGCGCGTCCATGCCATCCTGCCTGACAGCACGCGCCTGCCTGACCTGCAGCGCCATTTGCGCGACACAAAAAAACGTTTTGCCTACTTGGCGCGCAACATCTCCCTAGCGCAGGAAAAGGCCATCAATGACCTTGGCGTGCCTGGCCTCTATTTTGAGGAAGGCGAGCAGCGCCACTATCCCTTGGGCAAAACGGCCTCCCATGTCATGGGTGGGGTGGATGTGGACAGCCACGGCATCGCTGGGGTGGAGAAGTATTTTGACCAGCGCCTGACCTCAGACCCCACCCCGCTGCGCCTTTCCATTGATGCGCGCATCCAAAGCGTCATGCGTGACGAGTTGGCAGCCACCATGGACAACTTCCAGGCCATCGGCGCTGCCGCCGTTTTGATGGATGTACGCACTGGCGAGCTGATCGCCATGGTCAGCCTGCCTGATTACGATGCTAACGATTTCGGGCATTTGGGCGCCTTCGTTGGCGCTGACCATGACAAGCGCTTCAACCGCGTCATCACAGGTCTTTACGAGCCTGGATCCACCTTCAAGCTACAAACAGCAGCCATGGCGCTGGACAGTGGTGTTGTGCACATTTGGGACAGGTTCTGCACCATTCCCATCCATGTGGGGCGGTTCAAGATCTCTGACCTTAAAACAGACCATTTTGCCCCTTACCTGGCGCTGCCCAGCGTTTTGGCGCATTCCTCCAACCCGGCAGCGGCGCACATTGCCCTTGACGTGGGGCCAGAACGCCAGCAGGCCTGGCTGCGCACGCTGGGTTTCCTCGATAAAGTGCCGGTAGAATTGCCAGGCGCAGCCCACCCTATTGCCCCTAGCCCAGCACGGTGGAGTGCCGTCTCCACCATGACGATTGGCTTTGGCCATGGTGTTGCCCTCAGCCCTTTGGCCATCGTGCGGGGCCTGGCGGCAGCAGGCAATGGTGGCATCCTGGTCAAGCCAACGCTGCTGGCCCACGACACCCTGCCTGATGACAACACCGTGCCTGAAGGACCACGCGTCATGCAGCCCTCCACATCTGATATGCTGCGCCGCATCCTGCGGTTGGACGTGACCCATGGCACGGGGCGCAGGGGGGAAAGCGTGGGCTACCTGGTGGGAGGCAAAACAGGCACCGCCGAGAAAATCGGCGCTAATGGGCGCTACCTAAAGCATGTCAACATCACCGCTTTTACGGGTATGTTCCCCATGAATGCACCGCGCTACGCGCTTTACGTCATGCTAGACGCCCCCCATGGCACAGCGGCCACCCATGGCTACACCACAGCGGGGTGGATTGCAGCGCCGCTGTTCTCCCAAATGGTCAGGCGTGTGGCCCCTATGCTGGGCATGTTGCCTGAAACCCCTGAACACGCTGCCCAGCTGGACGCCAAGCTGAGCCTGCCGCTTGACCCTACCCCGCCGCGGGGCACGCGCCCCTTAGGGCCAGGCAACGATCCTGGCCTGGCGTGGCTCAATAGAGGTGGGCACCCCAAGCGCCACCCCACCAAGGAGGGCGCCAAAGGCAGCAGGAAGACGCCATGAGGGGCCCAGGATAAAAAGCCGCCGCTGGCCTGGACATGTCAGACCCAGCGCGCCCTACCCCTTGTTGCACCACTGAGGCCCACCGACCATGAAACCTGCCCTGCCCCCTTTGACCCCTGCCCTGGCGCCTGAAGTCCTTGAACGCCTCCCTGCCGTGACGGCAGACAGCCGTACAGTCACTCCTGGCGGCGTTTTTGTGGCATTGCCGGGCGCCCACCATAATGGCAGCGCTTTCATCCCCCAGGCGCTTGCAGCAGGTGCGCGCTTGGTGGTGGCAGACCCAGCCAGTGTTGAAGCTTTCAAGGCCACGCACCCTGACGCGCCCCTCCACAGCTGCCCTGACCCAGCACGCTGGCTTGCCCTCATGGCAGAGGAGCTAGCGCGGCGCCACCAAGGGCCGGCCCCTGACTGCGTGGTGGCGGTGACGGGCACCAATGGCAAAACCAGCACAGCTGACTTCCTGCGCCAGCTTTGGAAACGGGAGGGTTTGACTGCAGCCAGCATTGGCACCTTGGGTTTGGTTAGTGACGTAGCACTGCCAGCGCCACCTGCCCTGACCACGCCAGACGCCGTTTCCATGGCAAGTGCCCTGCACGATTTGGCTCAGGCCGGCGTCAACCATGTTGTGGTGGAGGCCTCCTCCCATGGGTTGGCGCAACGCCGTCTGGATGGCGTACCCCTGAAGGGGGCTGGGTTTACCAACCTCACCCGTGACCACTTGGATTACCATGGTACGATGGCGGATTACGGCACGGCCAAAATGCGCCTTTTCGACACACTCCTCCCACCAGGGGCTGTGGCAGCCGCCGTCACCGCGCTCGAAGGGGCGTGGCTTGAGCGCCTGCGCGCTACCGCACAAAGCCGGGGGCTGCATTGGCGCCTGGTGGGGGAACGTTCCAAGGGGGGGGAACGCCCCTGGCTGGAAGTGCTGGAGGCCATGCCTGAACCAGGCGGCCAGCGCGTCCAGCTGGCGTGGCAAGGTAAGGCGCTGCCCCCCTTCCTTTTCCCGGTGCCAGGACGTTTCCAGCTGGACAACGCCTTGCTGGCCTTGGCGCTGTGCGCGCCAGCAGGGACTGGGGAGGGCACCGTCAAGCGCCTGGTTGGGCATTTGGAGCACCTCAAAGGGGTGCCGGGGCGCTGCGAATGCTGCGCCATGCTGCCTCAGGGCGCTGGTGCTAGCCCAGCTGCCCTTTATGTTGATTATGCCCACACCCCTGACGCCCTTGAAAAAGTCCTGGACAGTTTGCGGCCCCACGTAGCCCCTGGTGGGCGGCTTTGGGTTGTGCTGGGTGCTGGCGGCGACCGTGACCGTGGCAAGCGGCCCTTGATGGGCGCTGCGGCTGTGCGTGGGGCTGATGGCGTCATCATCACCGATGACAACCCACGCCATGAGGATCCTGCAGCCATCCGCCAAGCTGTGCTTGAAGGGGCGCTGGCTGAACGGGCCGCTCAGCACCAAAGCAAACTCATTCATGAAGTGGCCGGCCGCGCCCAGGCCCTACAACAAGCTGTGGCGGGGCTTGGCCCTGGGGATGTGCTGCTTGTGGCCGGCAAAGGCCACGAGAAGGGCCAAATCATTGGTGACGAAGTGCACCCTTTTGACGACCGCGCCCTCACAGCGGCGCTGGCCCACGCGCAGGCCCTCCAAAGCAACGCCCCTCCCGCCAATCCAACAGGAGAACAGCCATGAAGGCCTCCACCACTGCCGTGCCTGCCAATCTGCAGCCCTTATGGCGCGCTGGGGAATTGGCTCAGGCTGTGGGGGGGCAATGGCAACCTGGCGCCTTCCAGGCTAGTCCTGAACAGGCGGCGGCTGGCTGCGTTGCCATTGACAGTCGCACCATCAGCCAGCCAACCCCTGGGGAGGTTGGCGCCCTTTTTGTGGCTTTGAGGGGGGCGACTGATGGTCACCGCTTCATCAGGAAAGCCCTTGAAAACGGCGCTTGCTGCATTGTGGCTGACAACGCTGACACCATCCAGGCTGATGGCACCCCCCTGACGGCAGCGGAACGAGCGCGCCTTTTACTGGTGGGTGACACTTTCAAAGCGCTTGAGGACCTGGGGCGTTATGCTAGGGCGCGTTTCCAGGGGCAGATGGTGGCCGTGACAGGCAGCGTTGGCAAAACCACCGTCAAAACCATGATGGCCCTTGCGCTGGAAGGGGCAGCCCAGGCAACCGGCGCGGGTCCTGGGGGGGTCCATGCGGCTAAAGCCTCCTTCAACAACCACCTAGGCGTGCCGCTGACACTGGCCAACATGCCCCCAACCGCCCGTTACGCAGTGTGTGAGATCGGCATGAACCACCCAGGGGAAGTTTTCCCCCTGGCTGCTATGGTTAAGCCTGACGTGGCTATCATCACCAATATCGGCACGGCTCATCTCGGCAACATGGGCAGCCAGAAGGCCATCGCTGAAGAAAAAGCAGCGCTTTTCCAAACGCTTGACACCAGCCGCCCTGGGCCGAAGGCTGCAATCTTCCCTCTGGAAACGCCCTGCGCTGATGTGCTTCTGGCTGCGGTGCCAAAAGGTGTGGCCAGCATAGGGCTGGTGGCGGGTAAAGCCACAGCGCCCGATGGCCTGCGCCCAACCCATAATGTGGTGCTGTCACATTTGGTGGAAAGCGCCACAGGCAGCCATGGCACGTTGAATGCGCCAAGCTGGCACGCAGATCTGCCTGGGTTGGCTGTGAACACGCCTGGCCGCCACCTTCTAGAAGACGCCGCCTTGGTGGGGTGTGCACTGCTGGGGCTTGGGCTGGCAGGGGCGGTTTTAGATAGCGCTTTGAGGGCGCTATCCACATTCAACCCAGGCCGTGGGCGTGGTGCCGTGGTAGCGCTACCCTCAGGGGTGAGCGTGATTGACGAAAGCTACAACGCCTCTGGCCCCAGCGTGCGCGCAGCCCTGAGCGCGCTGCGGCTGCGTGTTGATGAGAATGGGGGTGCCGGCCGTGCCGTGGCGGCCCTTGGCGACATCCGCGAACTGGGCGTTTTCAGCGCAGCGGAGCACAAGGGCCTCGCCAGTGCTGTGCAGGGGGCAGGGGTGTTGGCCTTCTGCTGCGGTCCCGGTATGCGGCACCTTTATGATGCTCTCCCCCCTGAACTCCAGGGGGGGTGGGCTGAGACCCCGCAGGAACTGGCCCACAGCGCAGCCCCAATCCTGCAGCCCCATGACATTGTTCTGGTCAAAGGCAGCAATGGTTCACGCATGGACCAGTTCACCGCCACGCTGGCAGCCCTCCTGGCCTCTTTGCCGCCACCAGGTTAAAGAGCCCGCCATCTCCTGACCACCCAGCCAAGCAGAAAGCCCACACCTGATGTTCTATTACCTGTTCGATAACCAAGATGTTGGTCACGGCGGCCTGATCAACCTGATGCACTACATCACGTTCCGCGCTGGCTGCGCCTGCCTCACAGCGCTGGTGGTGGCGCTGGCCATCGGCCCTGCCGTCATCAGAGTGCTCAAGCGCATTCAGCGCGATGGCCAGCCCATCAGGGCGGTGGGGCCTGAACGCCACCTGACAGAAAAAGCAGGCACCCCCACCATGGGCGGCATCATCATCTTGGCAGCGCTCACAGTGGCAACAGTGCTGTGGGGTGACTGGGGGGATGGGTTCGTTTGGGCCTGCCTGCTGACGACTTTGGGCTTTGGCGCTGTTGGCTTCATGGACGATTACGCTAAGCTAGCGCAACGCAGCAGCGCTGGGCTTTCTAAGAAAACACGCTTGGGGGCGGAGTTCGCGCTCTCCATTACGGCCTGCTGGTGGATGCAGCATATCACGCCACCTGAAATCGCTAGCGCCATCGCCTTTCCCTTCGCCAAAAGCCTCCTTTTACCGCTAGGCGTTCTGTTCCCGCTGTGGGGCAGCGTCATCATCACGGGTTTTGGCAATGCTGTGAACCTGACGGATGGCCTTGACGGCCTGGCCACCGTTCCCGTCATCATTACCTCCATGGTGTTTGCGCTCATCACCTACATGGTGGGCAACCATGTTTTCGCTGACTACCTGCAGCTGCACCATGTTCCCGGCACAGGCGAACTGGCGGTGTTCCTGGCGGCCCTCATTGGGGCGTGCTTGGGTTTTCTCTGGTACAACGCCCCCCCTGCCCAGGTATTCATGGGCGATACAGGGTCCCTGGCGTTGGGGGCAGCGTTGGGTTCTGTGGCTGTGGCCGTCAAGCATGAGCTCGTCCTGTGCCTTGTGGGGGGCCTTTTTGTGGTGGAGACGCTCTCCGTCATCATTCAGGTCATGTGGTTCAAGCGCACAGGCAAGCGCGTTTTCTTGATGGCGCCGCTGCATCACCATTTCGAAAAGCTGGGTTGGTCTGAACCCAAGATCGTCATCCGCTTCTGGATTATCTCCTTTGTGCTGGGCCTTTGCGGCCTGGCCACACTCAAGCTGCGCTGAGAGCCACCATGACCGCTGAACACCCAGCCCTTGCCACAGGGGCTTTCCCTGAAAACCTCCTGGCTGGGCAGCGCTTCGCTGTCTTGGGGCTGGGGGCCAATGGCCGCGCCAGCGCCGCTGCCCTTCTGGCCATGGGGGCTGAAGTGGTGGCGTGGGATGATTCACTTGAGGAAGGGGAAGCCCAGGGCAGGTCTGAAAAAGCGGCCCAGGCTCTGCCAGCACACCCGCATTTACGCGTGGCCCCGCTGGCTGAGGGGGAACTAGCTGGCTGCGGCGCGCTCATCATGTCGCCCGGCATTCCCCACCACTTGCCCGCCCCCCACAAAACAGCCCTTTTGGCCCGCAAGCTAGGGGTGCCCCTGCTCTCTGACGCTGAAATGCTGTACCGCGCTGTGCGCGCTGCTGGTTCCAAAGCGCGCTTTGTGGCTGTGACGGGCACGAACGGCAAATCCACCACCACAGCGCTGGCTGCCCACCTTTTGGCTGAAGGCGGCTTGCCGGTGGCGGCGGGGGGCAACCTTGGGCCGGCGGCGCTGGCTTTGCCATTGCTGCCAGACAAGGGCGTCTACGTCATTGAGATGTCATCCTACATGCTGGAGCGCCTGGAAAGCTTCAAGGCAGACGTGGCCATCATGCTCAACCTGACGCCAGACCACCTAGACCGTCATGGCGACATGGCAGGCTATGAAGCAGCCAAGTTCCATGTCGTGGACAATATGGACAGAACGGGCCTTGTCTTGGCAGGCGAAAACGCACCTGAAGCCCCCTGGGTAGCCAGGCTGGCGGAACGGCTGGGGCAGGAGGGGCAGCCACCGCGTTTCCTGAGCGCACCTACCCTCCACCCCCCTTTGCCGGGGGAGGCACCGATGCTGCCAGGCCTGCACAACGCCCAGAACATCTGGGCAGCACAGCAAGCGGCGGGTTTCCTGGGGGTAAAGCCCCAAGACCAGGCCAAGGGTGTGCGGGGGTTCACGGGGCTTGCGCACCGCCTCAAGCTTATCAAAGACTTTGTGGGGGAAGGCCCCCACGGCCCTGCCAACGTCCGCTTTGTTGATGACAGCAAAGGCACCAACGCTGAAGCCACCGCCCATGCCCTCAAAGCTTTCCCACGCGTGATGTGGATTGCTGGCGGCATGGCCAAGGCGGGGGGCATAGAAGCGCTGCTCCCCCTCATGGGGCATGTTGGGCACGCGTTCCTGATTGGGCGGGACGCCCCCTTGTTCGCCCAAACGCTGGAAAAGGCGGGCGTGCCTCACACCCAGTGCGGAACCCTGGAACGCGCTGTGCCCCTGGCCACGGCCCAGGCCCTGGCGGAAGGCGGTGGGGTTGTGTTGCTTTCACCAGCCACTGCCAGCTTCGACCAGTTTAGAAGCTACGTTCACAGAGGGGAGCGCTTTGGCCAGATTGTGGGTGAAACCACCGCTCGCCAACAAGGGCGGAACAAACCCCACCAAAGCACAGCAAAGGGCGGAGGGCGTTGAGCATGCTGCCAGACCGCAATGACCGTTCCCTTACGGGGCGCTGGTGGCGCAGCCTGGACCATTTCAGCCTGGGCTGCATTTTTGTGCTTCTGGGTGTAGGCTACATTCTGGTGCTGGCAGCGACACCAGCTGTGGCGCACCGCATCGGCGCTAGCAATTTCATGTTCATCACCAAGCAGTGCGCCTTTCTGGTTGTGGCGTTGCTGATTGTGCTGGGGCTTTCCATGCTCTCGGTCAAGCGCGTTCTGGTGCTGGCCTTTGGTATGGGGGCGCTCATGCTGGTTTTGACGGCCATGACGCTTCATTCGGGCATGGACATCAAGGGCGCCAAGCGCTGGATCGCCCTGCCTGTTATGTCGTTGCAGCCTTCAGAGTTCCTCAAGCCATGCTTTGCTGTGGTGGCGGCCAGGTTGCTGACCATGCGTTTTGCCGTGGCCCCTGGTGGGGGTGGGTGGTTCCTGGCCGGCTGGCGCAGGGGCCTGGCAGAGCGCCTCTACACTGCTGTGGCGCAGCGCTTAGGCCACCAAAGCCTGCCAGCCAGGCTGGGGCGCCAAATACTGCGCCCCCTAGCCGCACCCTTCCCTGGGACCCTTCTGGCGTGCGGGCTTTTTGGCATCATCCTCATGCTACTTCAAATGCAACCTGACATCGGCATGCTTTCCGTGGTGACCATGGTCTTCGCCATTCAGCTTTTCATCGATGGCCTGGCCTGGTGGCTGACAGGCACCGTAGTGGCCATGATGGTGGGGGCGTTCGTGCTGGCCTTCACCCTTTTCCCCCATGTGCATTCGCGCGTCATGCGTTTTCTCCACCCTGATAAGGGTGACCACTACCAGATCGACACCAGCCTGCGCGCTTTCGCCCATGGCGGATTTTGGGGCACAGGCCCAGGGGAGGGAACGGTGAAGAACTTCCTGCCTGACGCCCACGCCGACTTCGTCTTCGCCGTTGCTGGGGAGGAGTACGGCCTGTGGCTGTGCTTGATCATCATTGGGCTTTTTGCCGTTCTGGTCATCAGGACGTTGCTGAAGCTCATCGGCGTACGCGATCCTTTCATCATTCTGGCCACCACAGGGCTGATGGCGGGCATTGGCCTTCAGGCCTTTATCAATATGGGCTCTACCCTTCACCTCATCCCCACAAAGGGCATGACGCTGCCTTTCCTCTCCTACGGTGGCAGTTCAGCCATGGCGATCGCGCTCGCTTTTGGCATGATGCTGTCGCTGACGCGCAAACGCCCCCAGGATCACAGCCTTGATGATGATTTTGGGCCCCATGATGATGAGGCCTGGCCCATCAACCCACCCCTCCATAATGAATTGCTGTCCTTGCCGCCGCGCAGGCTGTAACGTTACGTTCCTAGCCAGTGCCAGCACGTCCAACCCTGGGCCTGCTTCCGGAGAATACGCCCTGTGACCGCCACCCCTTCCCAGGTCCCCGCCCAGTCAACAGCCCAACCTGGCAGCGCCCCGCAAGCCAATGCCGCAGTGCCCCCCACAGCGGCTTCCAGCATTGCCACTACGCTTGGGGCCTTGTTGGAGCGCAAGCTGCACAAGCCTGTTCTACTGGCAGCAGGGGGGACAGGGGGGCACCTGTTCCCTGCTGAGGCAGTGGCCGACCACCTCCAGGCCCAAGGCCATGACACCATCCTGGTAACGGACCAGCGCGCTGTCGTGCGGCCCAACAGCCCCTTTAGGCGCCCCAAGGGAGGGGTGCTGGTCCTCGGTTCGCACGGCGTGGCAGGCAAAGGGGTGCTTGGCAAAGTGCGTGGCGTTACAAGCTTGCTAAAAGCAACGCTTCAGGCGCGTGCCATCGTGCGCAGGCTCCAGCCCATATGCTGTGTGGGCTTTGGCGGCTACCCTTCCGTCCCTCCCCTGCTTTCCACCCAGCTGCTGCCCCCGTTCTGGCGACCGCCCGTCATCATCCATGAAGCCAACGCCGTCCTTGGCAAAGCCAACAGAATGCTGGCACGCTTTGCGCAGCTTGGTGCCACCTCTTTTCCAGAGGTGGCTGGCCTGCCGGTGGACGCCCACGTGGTTGAAACCGGCATGCCTGTGCGCCCCGCCATTGAGGCCTTGCTGGATGTGCCTTACGTGGCGCCCACGCCTGATGGTCCACTCAACCTGCTGGTGTGGGGGGGCTCACTAGGCGCGAAGGCCCTAACGGAGACTGTGCCCCTGGCCCTGGCCAAGCTGCCGCCTGCCCTGCGTGCGCGCCTGCGGGTGGTTCAGCAAATAGCACCTGACGCCCAGCCCAAGGCGCGGGAAGTCTATGCTAAAGCTGGCATCAAGGCGGAGTTGCACCCCTTCATCCATGACGTCCCTGGCCAACTGCGCCAGGCCCACCTGGTGGTGGGGCGCGCTGGGGGGTCTTCTGTGGCTGAGCTGGCTTTGGCGGGGCGGCCTTCCCTCATGGTGCCGTTGCCTGTCGCTGCCTCTGACGAGCAGACAGCCAATGCCAAAGCCATGATGGCGGTGGGGGCAGGCTGGATGATGCCCCAGCGTGAAATGACGCCAGACCACCTGGCCAAAACGCTTGAGGGGCTTCTCAGCCAGCCAGACACGCTGGCAGAGGCGGCCAGGCGCGCCCACAGCTTCGCCAAACCCCACGCGGCACGCCGCCTAGCTGATTTGGCCCTTGCGGCGGAACGAAGCTGAACTATGCTTTCCCCACTTTGAAGTAGCAGGCCGGCCCTTATCCTCTTTCGCTGCACTGGCCTGCGCTTTGCCCCTGAACCACCTCCTTGCTGGAGCCTTGTAAAATGCGCGCTAATCCCCTCAATGTCGGCACCATTCATTTTATTGGTATTGGGGGGATCGGCATGAGCGGCATCGCCGAGGTGCTGCACATGCTGGGCTACAATGTCCAAGGCTCCGATATGAGCGACAGCGCCAATGTCCAGCGCCTGCGCAAGCTGGGCATTAAGGTGCATGTGGGCCATGACGCAGCCCACTTGGGGGATGCTGCCGTTGTCGTGGTGTCTTCAGCGGTGAAGGCCGACAACCCCGAAGTGCGTGAGGCCCGCCACCGCCTAGTGCCGGTTGTGCGCCGCGCTGAGATGCTGGCCGAACTCATGCGGTTGCGCTGGTCGGTGGCTATTGGGGGCACGCACGGCAAAACCACCACCACCAGCCTTGTGGCCTGCATTCTTGAGGAAGCCAACCTGGACCCAACCGTCATCAATGGCGGCATCATCGAAGCCTACGGCACCAACGCCCGCATGGGGCGCGGCAACTGGATGGTGGCTGAGGCTGACGAAAGCGATGGCTCCTTCCTGCGCTTGCCAGCCGTGATAGCCGTGGTCACCAACATGGACCCAGAGCACCTTGAGCACTGGGGCAGCGAGGAGGGCATGGAGGAAGGGTACCGCAAGTTCATCTCCAACGTGCCCTTCTATGGCTGCGCCGTTTTGTGCATTGACCACCCGCGCGTGCAGAAAATGCTGCCCCACCTTTCAGAGCACCGCCTGATCACCTATGGCTTCAGCCCCCAGGCCGACATCCAACCCATCGATTTGGTGACGGGCAGTCATGGCGCGCGCTTCTCCTGCTTGGTCAAGGACCGCGTCAAAGGCACTGAAACCACCATTGGCCCGTTCACGCTGCCTATGTTTGGCAAGCACAATGTGCTTAACGCCTTGGCGGCTATCAGCGTGGCCACCCAAATGAACATCGAACCGGAGGCCACCATCAGGGGGCTGGCTGGCTTTGGGGGGGTGCAGCGGCGCTTCACGCGCACCGGCACCTGGAACGGCTGCCAGGTGATTGACGATTACGGCCACCACCCAGTGGAGATCAAGGCGGTTCTGCAAGCGGCGCGCCAAGCTGGCGCCAAGCGCCTGGTAGCTGTTGTCCAGCCGCACCGCTACACGCGCCTGCGTGACTTGTTCGATGATTTCTCCACCGCCTTCAACGACGCCGACACCGTTGTCGTGGCTGATGTTTACGCTGCTGGCGAAAAGCCCGTACCAGGCTATGACCGCCACCGCTTGGCGGAGGGCTTGCGGGCCGCTGGCCACCGCGACGTGGTGGAGCTCCCCTCCCCAGAGGTCCTGGCTGACATCATCGCTCCCTTGGTGGGGGAGGGGGACTATGTCGTCTGCCTGGGGGCAGGTTCCATTACCCATTGGGCGCGCGCCCTGCCAGGCCAGCTGGCTGAGCGCGGCCAGAAAAGCGCTGGGCGGGCTGCATCATGACCAACGCTGACTTCCCCTTCCCGTGCCCGCCTTTGCGCGGGCGCCTTGTTCAGAACGCGCCTTTGGGCCAACGTACTTGGTTCGGCACAGGTGGTAGGGCTGACTGGCTTTTCACGCCAGCCGACAGCACTGACCTGGCCTGCTTCATGAAAGCACTGGAGGGGCACAACCAGCAGCAGCGTGCCTCTGGCAGGGCGCCAGTGGCGCTAACGGTGCTTGGGGCTGGCTCCAATGTCATCATCCGTGATGGCGGTGTGGAGGGCGTGACGGTGCGCCTGGGTGGCGCCTTTGGGCAGGTGGCTGTTGATGGTGATGGCCTATTAGCGGGCGCTGCCGCACTCGATGCCAACGTGGCACGCCAAGCAGTGGCGGCGGACCTGGGTGGGTTAGCTTTCCTCAGTGGTATTCCAGGCAGCATTGGTGGCGCTTGCGCCATGAATGCCGGCGCTTATGGCGGGGACATGGCACAAGTCCTGGACTGGGTGGACATCGTCACAGTGGATGGCGCGCTTGAACGCCTGCCAGCTAAGGCCCTCAACATGGGTTACCGCCATGCTGAACTGCCACCAGGCGCTGTGGTGGTGCGCGCGCGCCTCAAAGGGCGCCCAGGTGGTGGCGCCCAGGACGCAGCTGAGCTGGAGCGTATCAAGTCATCGCGCACAGCCAGCCAGCCAGTGCGGGCGCGCACGGGTGGTTCCACGTTCCGCAACCCGCCCCCGGCAACCTCAGGCGGGCGCAGCGCTTGGCAGCTTGTGGATGCCGCAGGCTGCCGCGGCCTGGCGGTAGGCGGGGCGCGCATTAGTGAAAAACATTGCAACTTCATGATCAATGAAGGCACAGCAACCGCGACAGAGCTTGAAACGCTTGGTGATGAGGTGCGCCGGCGCGTGCTTGACCAAACAGGCGTTGAACTGCACTGGGAAATCAAACGCCTTGGCCGCCTTCCAGGAGAAACCCCATGAACGCACCTACCGGACCCTCCCCAGACAACGCGCCCACCGCCACCACCCCTCCTTTGCGGGTCGCCGTGCTAGGTGGTGGCATCTCCTCAGAACGCCCTATCAGCCTCACAGGGGCCAAAGCCTGTGTGGAGGCCCTCAAAAGCCTGGGCCATGACGCGGCGCTGATTGACGTTGGGCCTGACCTGGCCTGGACCGTCAACGACCTCCAAGCCCTCAACCCTGATGCGGCGCTCAACATCCTTCATGGCCCTGGGGGGGAAGATGGCACCATTCAGGGCGTCCTGGCCTGGATGGGCATCCCCTGCTCGCATTCAGGCGTGCGGGCTTCAGCCCTGGCCATGGATAAAGCCGCCACGCGGGCCATCCTGGAGGCTGCAGGCCTGCCTGTGGCGCCAGGGCAGGTGATGACGCCCCAACAGCTTGCTGCCAAAGCCCCCATGGCCATGCCTTATGTGGTCAAGCCTTTGGCTGAGGGTTCCTCTGTTGGGGTGCACATCGTGCGTGAAGCTGACGAAGGCGCCAGCACAGCCCATGAACGCATCGCGCATGAATGGACCCACGGGCCCACCATGCTGGTGGAGGCCTTCATTCCTGGGCGGGAACTCACTGTGGGGGTAGTGGACGGCAAGCCCCTGCTGGTGACGGAGATCATCACCCCCACCTCCAGCTTCTATGATTTCGAAGCCAAATACAGCACGGGCGGTTCGCGCCACATCCTGCCTGCCGACCTTCCCGAAAGCACAACCCAGAAAGCCCTGGACATCGCACGCCGCGCCCATGAGGCCTTGGGCTGCGAAGGGGCCAGCAGGGTTGATTTCCGCCTTGATGAGCGCACAGGTGAACTGTTCATCCTGGAAATCAACACCCAGCCTGGCATGACCCCCACATCCCTTCTGCCAGAACAGGCAGCCAAGCTGGGCATGGATTACCCCCATCTGTGCGAATGGCTGGTGCTGGACGCCATCAGGCGCCCCCCCATCATCAAGCAGGCGCCTGCGCAGCCCAAAGGCACGGCGGGGGAAGAGGCAGGCGCACCCCCCAGCCCCCTCCCCCCTTTCGCCTGATTGAACGTGAGTGAGCAACACGCGCCATGAACCAGCAGGGCCAGCAACCACCAACCACCAGCACTAGCCGGGCGCATGACCATTTGAGGCCCAGCCGGCTGAACCTGCTGTGGTGGCGCATCCAGCAGCAACGCCGCGCCTTCGTGCTAAGTGGCGTCCTGTTGGCTGTTCTGGCTGTGCTTGGGCTGTTTATTCATCATGTGGCGCTGCGAGGCTGGCACCACCATGCGTTGGCTGGCCATAACCTCAACCATGGTTTAGGATCCTACAGCCCCATACCCGTCAAGCGCATTGTGGTGCGGGGGCAGGCCATTACCCCCTTGCCTGCCATCATGGGGTGCCTACACACCCATGAGGGGGCGGACATGCTGGCCTTCTCCGTGGAGGAAGCGCGTCATTGCATTGATGGGCTGCCTTTCGTGGCCCACACGGTGGTGGAACGCCACCTCCCCGGCACCATCATTGTAACGGTCACGGAACACCACCCTGTGGCGCTGTGGCAGTTCAAGCACCATTACCGCTACATCAACGAGGATGGCGCGTTGATTTCCGAGCGCGACCTCCACGCCCTGCACCTTCATGACCTCACGCCGCGCACCTTGGGCGACAATGGCCCGGCAGGCCCCAGTGTGCCCTTGCCCCTGCTGGTGGGGGCTGGAGCCAATGACGATGCAGGCCACATTGTGCAGGTCCTAGCAGCCCATCCCACCATCAACCAGCATGTGCGCGCCCTGGTGCGCGTTGGCCAGCGCCGCTGGAACCTGGAGCTGCGCTCAGGCACGGTCGTCATGCTGCCTGAAGGCCATGAGGATGCTGCCATGGCCAGGCTGGAACTCTACCAAAAGCGCATGGCGCTGTTGGACCGTCCTCTCAAGCGGGTGGACATGCGCCTGCCAGACCGCATGGTGCTGGGCCTGCCGCCCCAAACAGCCGCCCAGGCCATCGACCCAGCGGAAGCCACAGCCCCTGTACCCGGGGCGAACCCAGCATCCAGGTCCAAGCCATCCTCCCACCGTGACCCCAAGCCAAGCGCCAGGGCCAGCGCCCAACCCAACCAGGCCAAAATGGCCCACAAGCAGGAAAAACCCCACCATCCCGCACCACCTGCCACAGGGGAGGCCCCACAATGAGCGCCAGAGCACCAAGCCTGTTGAACCGTTTGCTGCCTTTCCTGGGCCAGCAGGACGCAGGGCTTGAAAACACCCTCCCCGCCTTGACGGGGCAGGAAGCCTTGGACCAGGCCAAGCTGCTCAATCCAGACAGGCCAGGCCTGATGGTCCCCACGGACGAGGTCACCCCCTTCCTGTGGCAGCCAGGGCCCTGCACTGTGCTTGACATCGGCTCCATCAACATCACCTGCCTGATTGGCCACCCCCGTGAAGATGGCACCTTGACGGTCTCAGGGTGGGGTTGGCAGCGTTCCGAAGGTATCAGCTGCGGCAATGTTGTGGACACTGGCCGTGCTGAGACCGTCATTCGCCGTGCTGTTGGGGACGCTGAACGCCGCGCGGGCCGGCGCATCTCGTCGCTTTACGTCAACCTCTCCGCTGGGGAGCCGCGCAGCATGCGCCTTGGGGCCGAGGCCTGGCTGAGCGGCCGGGAGGTCACGCCAGCCGACCTGCGCGCCCTCATGCTGCAGGCCCGTGCCCGCCTCCAGGGGGAAGGGCGCTACGCTGCCCAGTGCTTGCCCCTGTTCTTTGAGCTGGATGGCATGGACGGCATCAAGAACCCCTTGGGGCAGCGCTGCAACCACATCAGGGGCTGGTTCCTGACAGTGGACAGCAGCGCTGGCGCCCTGGCCACCTTGGGCGACATCCTCCACCGTGCCGAACTCATGCCCAAGGGGCTTGTCGTCAGCCCGCTGGCCTCTGGCCTTTCCGTGCTCTCAGCTGAGGAACGCGAGCGTGGCGTCACCGTGGTGGACATGGGGGCTGGCACTACGTCACTGGCTGTTTTCCACCGCAACCGCGTTGTGCACACAGCCCAGGTCAAGCTGGGCGGCTACAACATCACCCGTGATATCGCCACGCGTTTCTCCTTGCCGCTTGACGTTGCTGAGTGGCTTAAAACCTACCATGGCAGCGTAGCACCTGGAGCTGAGGCTGGCGGACCTGGCATCGTGCTGCCACCAGCGCCTGGGCGGCTCCAAAGCCGCCTTTCGCCAGCAGCCCTAGCTGCTACCATCAGCCCCCGCTTGGAGGAAACCCTTGAACTGGCCCGCAGCCACCTTGACGGCGCTGGCCTGGGGGAGGCTGCGCGCAGCAACATCGTGTTGACGGGCGGTGGCTCCCTCATGGATGGGGCAGCCTTGTTAGCAGCGCGCCTGTTCAACCGCCGTGTGCGGACAGGGCGTCCGCGCTCCATCCATAACCTTCCTGAAGGGGCGCCCCTCTCAGCTATTTTCAGCACGGCCGCCGGTTTGTTGGCATGGGGGTGTGGAGCGTCCACCCAATATGGCCAGGGGGATTCACGGGAAAAATCATCCAACTTCCTGCAGCGTCTTGTGGAACGCTTCAGGGGGCCCCTATAATCCTTTTTTGAAGTTTTCACAGTTTAGCGACATTTTTTTACCCCTTTTTCACTGTTTTACATTACGCCCAGTTTTTCCAAGCTTCTCCATTGGAGCCATATGCCATGTCCATCAAGCTTACCCCCGCCAGCCCCCCTGCTGATGTCGCCAACCTGCCCCGCATTGTCGTCATTGGTGTTGGCGGTGGCGGTGGCAACGCTGTGGACAACATGATTTCAACCGATTTGGCGAATGTGGAGTTCATCGCTGCCAACACGGACGCCCAGCAGCTTTCGCGCGCCCTGACTGACAAACGCATTCAGCTTGGCCCCCAGATTACGCGGGGGTTGGGTGCTGGCGCCCGCCCTGAGACCGGCCGCAAAGCCGCTGAAGAGGTCGAGGACGAAATCAAGGGCTATTTCGACCAAGCCGACCTTGTGTTCATCACTGCTGGTATGGGTGGTGGCACCGGTACAGGCGCAGCGCCGGTGATTGCACGCATCGCCCGTGAAAGCGGTGCGTTGACAGTGGGGGTGGTGTCACTGCCCTTCAACGCTGAGGGGCGCAAGCGCACTCGCGCTGCTGAAGCAGGCATTGCTGAGCTTGAGAAATACGTTGACACCCTCATCGTGGTGCCCAACCAGAACCTCTTCAACTGCGCCACTCAAAGCACCACCCTGACGGACGCTTTGAAAATGTCCAATGACGTCCTCTACAGGGGGGTGCGTGGCCTGACGGACCTCATGGTGAAGCCTGCCCGCATCAACCTGGATTTCTCAGACGTGCGCAGCGTGCTGGGTGATATGGGGCGCGCCATGATTGGCACAGGGGTCGTCACTGCTGAGGAAGGCCATGAGGACAGGGCGCTTGTGGCTGCTGAACGCGCCATCTCCAACCCCTTGTTGGAAATGGACACTGTGCGTGGCGCCCGCTCCCTCCTGGTCAACATCACAGGCGGGACTGACCTGACTTTGCATGAATATGAAGCCATCTTAGCCCGCATCACTGAAGAGGCGGACGCTGACGCCGAGGTCATCAGTGGCTTGATGGAAGATCCAAACCTCAATGGCCACATTGAAGTCTCTGTCACGGCCACAGGGCTTTCCCCCAGCCGCAAAGCGGAAGGCGACAGTGATGAACCTTTCATCATCAAGCCCCATCTGCCTTCTGATGAAGCCGACCTGCCCCAAGACATGGCGGAGCGTGATGGCGTCAATGCTCCAGCCCAGGGTGACAGCGCGGAAAACGAGGCGCAGCCTGCTGAACAGGCTGATGGTGAAGGGGCCCACCCCACCCCCAAGGCTGAGGACGTTCCCCCTGGACGCGGTGTAGCTGAAGCTTCTGTGGGCCAGCCATCCGGCCACCCCCTGGAGCACCAGCGCCAGGTCCCAGCCCATGATCCCCACCAGCAGCCTGGTAGGGCGGAATGGCAAGGTGGGGCAACGCACCAGCCCTCCCCAAGCCAGCCCAGGGTACAGCCCCTTAATCAGGGTAATCCCTCCAACTACGGGCGTTCTCAGGCCCCAGCAGGCAACAGCCCCAAGAAATCTGGTTGGTTTAAGCGTATTCTAGGCTTTGGAGAGGAAGCGCCCCAGAACCGCCAGGCCAGTCAGCAGCCTTACCCCCAACAGCAAGGGCAGGGAGCACAAGGATCCCCTTACAACCATCCCTCCCAGCAGGGCCATTCTGAGCCTGCGCGGCGCTCGCAGGCTTTCCAAAGTTCCCAAGGCGCTTACCAGCCCAACAATCAGCCACCTCAGCAGGATCAAGGCTACGGTCAGCATCAGCCAAGCCCTTCTTCCCAGCAGTCCCTAGGCCCAACCCCCCAGCCAGAGGCCCCCAATCCTTCAGAAGAGGACCTTTCCATCCCCACGTATCTGCGCCGCCCCTGAACGCCTTTAAGTCCAGTTGGCAGCACACCCTCAGCCATGCTGTGCAAGGCTGGGGGGTTGGGCTGCACAGTGGTGCGGCAGTTTGCGTCACCCTCCAGCCAATGCCAGTGGATTCAGGGCTGTGGCTTGAACACGTTCCCCCCGCCAGTCCTAAACGGTTTTTCAGACTCTCCCCCAAAACATGCCGTGGTGGCTTCATGGCAACCCAAGCTGTGGCCCCGGGGAAAGGCGCGGGTGTTGAAGGTGTGGGCACGCTTGAACACCTGCTGGCAGCCTGCCATTTGGTTGGGCTGGACAATGTGAACATCACTGTTGAGGGGCCAGAGATCCCCATCTTGGATGGTGGCGCTTGGCTGTGGGTGCAAATGCTGCAAACGGCTGGTCTGGTCAAACAGCCCAGCAAGCGTTGCTTGACCCGCCCTACATCTAAAATCCGTGTGGAAGCTGCCCATGGGCAAGCATGGCTGGAAGCCCACCCTCCCTTGCCAGGGCAGGAGGGTGTGCTCTCCCTCAGCCTGACCATTGATTTCCCCCATGAGGCCATTGGGCGCCAAAGGGCTTTCCTTGTCCTTGGCCAGCGCAGCGCAAGCGAACCACTCCTTGGCACCCCACCCACGCAGCCCAAAACCATGGCCGCCAGCCGCACTTTTGTGGAACGGGGCGCCATTGTGGCGCTGCAATCATCAGGCCGCGCCTTAGGGGGCTCCCTGGCCCACGCCCTGGTGGCCGATGAAAGCAGCGGCACTGTCATCAACCCAGGTGGGGTGCGGTGGGGGGGACAAGAATTCGTTCACCACAAACTCCTTGACCTCCTTGGTGACCTCTACACCACAGGAAACGCCGTCCGCGGGCGTTTTGAAGGTTTCTGCAGTGGTCACCGCCTTAACGGCGCCTTGGTGCAGGCCTTGGCCCAACAGGCCCCCATGTGGCCAACATGTACGAAAATGTGACAAACAAGGTGAAACGATTTTATGGCGCTGAAAAGGCATTGAATTCGCCCAGCAGCACTGGTTCCCACCAATCCCCATGATATAAGGCCATTATGGCTCGACAGCGCCCCCTTACCGCCCCTTTTCAGCCCCACCACGACCAGGTTCCAGCCTGCCGGGGGGGCGCGCGCCTCGGCACTTTTGCTTTGCTTGGGGGCATGGGGTTGCTAGCGGCCCTAGCCCTTGGCGGCTGCAATGATGAGGACGTCTCCAAAGAGTTACCACGCTCCGCTGATGCGGAGACGCTTTACAATGATGGCCTCGATGCTTTGAGGACAGGGCGCTACAAGCTAGCTTCAGCTGAATTTGAGCTCCTGCAGCAAAGCTACCCTTATTCAGGCTACACTGGCAGCGCTGAGCTGATGGAAGGCTACGCTTACTACCTGCAGGATGAATACGCTCTTTCCGTGCAGCAGCTGGAGCGGTTCCTGCAGCTGCACCCCACTAGCCCAGACGCTGCCTACGCCTACTATTTGCGTGCGCTCTGCTACTATGAGCAAATCGGCATCGTCTCACGCGATCAGCTTTCCACTGTGGAGGCCATGGATGCTTTGCAGGAGGTGGTGGCCCGCTTCCCGCAAACCGCCTACGCACGTGACGCGCGCTTGAAAATCGACCTTTGCCGCGACCATTTGGCCGGCAAGGAAATGATGGTGGGGCGCTTCTACGAAGAACAGCGCGATTACCAGGGGGCCATGGGCCGTTACCAGCGCGTCATCCAGGATTACCAAAGCACCAACCACGTTCCAGAGGCGCTTGAGCGCCTGGTGGAGGTTAGCCTTGATTTAGGCCTGGTGGATGAGGCTCGCACGGACGCCGCCGTGCTGGGCTACAACTACCCAGACAGCAAATGGTACCGCTTTGCTTACAACAAGCTTAAATGGCACCATTTGCTGACCCCACGCATCTACCAGCCCAACAAGAACGGCACAGCTGAGGGGACCAGCGGCCAGGGCAACAGCCCTTACACCAACCCCAACCACCAAACAGCCCACCCCGGCCCCAAAGGGGCCCAAGAGCAGGGGCGTAGCACCCCCTCCACAGCGGGCGCGCATGGCGCTTCCGCCAACACCAAGAATCAGGGGGCGCCTTCCACCCCCGCACCTAACAAAGGATCCCACCCCGCCAATTTGGCCCCCGCCAGCCCTGTGCTGCCCAAGCCACCCCCAGCACGTGACGACCGTTCCTACGACATCGAAACCTGGGTGCCCCCCAAGGCTGTACCACTGCCCCCGCCACCAGCGGAGCGTTTCACACCTTCTGTACCAGTTGGGCAGGCCACGCACGGGCGTACGGCAGCCAGCGGCACCTGGGGCAGGCCCTCGCGCCGTGGCGGCCCTTCCAGGCCATACCGCCCCACTGGGCCGGAAGGCTATGCCCCCTCCAGGCCTTCCCAGGCACAGCGCCCCTTGGCGGGCAGCTGGTATGGCAGCGGCACGCCAGAGGCCATCGGGCCTGATGGCATGGTGGAAGCGCCCGATTACGCTCCCTCCGTGCCGTTGCATGCGCCTAACATTGTGGATGTTCCCAACCCCCCAGCCCCACCACCGCCTGGCGATATTGACGATGATCTTGACGTCCTGCCCCGCAAACCTGATGGCGCTGGTGGTGTCATGGGGTCTGTTGGCAATTTTCTGGGTGATGTTTGGGACAAGATGTTCTGACCAGGCCAGCGTTGCTGGCGGGTGGGTGCGGAATTCCTGCCACAGGCAACAAGGTTTCAGGTCCGAGGCGCTTCCCTGTCAGGGCACCTGCATTATGATGGGCCCTCCATGTTAGGCGGCAGGCTGGATGCGCTGAGCCACCGGCTGCCCAAACGCCCAGCTGCCCCGCTCGCCACAGAGGTCCCAATGACGCAAAACAACGTGCCATGCTGACCCAGCTTTCCATTCGCGATGTCGTGCTGATTGAAAAACTCGATTTGTCTTTTGGGGCAGGGTTGACTGTGCTGACGGGCGAAACGGGCGCTGGCAAATCCATTTTGCTGGACAGCCTTGGCCTGGCGCTGGGGGAGCGTGCGCAAGGCAGCATTGTGCGCGAAGGGGCCAAGCAATGTTCCGTCACAGCGCTTTTTGACGTGCCGGCAGACCACCCAGCTTTGGCTGTGCTGAGCGAGCTTGGCCTCATCCCCCCACCCCGTGGGGAGCCCCTTGTCCTGCGCAGGACGGTTTCAGCTGAAGGGCGTTCACGGGCCTGGGCAGGGGAGCAGCCCATTGGCATTACGGCGTTGAAGCAGCTCGGCAAATTGCTGGTGGAAATCCAAGGCCAACATGAGCAAATGGGCCTTGCCGACCCAGCAGGCCACCTTGATGTGCTGGATGCCTTTGGCCAGCTTTCCAAGGAAAACGCTTTGGTGAGCACACGCTGGCACAGCCACCGCAAGGCCCTCAAAGCACTTAACCAAGCCCGCAGCGCCCTTGAGGAGGCTGCGCGCGAGGAGGAATGGCTGCGTGACACCGTGACTGACCTGGAAACCCTTGCTCCTGTGGAAGGTGAGGAGGACGCCCTGGCAGCCAGGCGCGTCCACCTGCAGGCGGAGGAACGCCGTGCTGAAGCTGTGGCGGCAGCCCTGGCTGAACTGGCGCCTTCTGGGCGGCGCAGCAATGTGCCTGCAGCAGCGGTGCGCGCGGCCACACGCGCCCTCTACCGTCTGGTCCCCCCTGGCGACGTCCTGGCACCCCCACCAGGACCAAGTGATGAAAGCTCCCCAGCATTTGAAACGCCAACCACCCCAGAAGACCACACCATGCTGGAGGAGGAGCGCCAGCACCAAGCTTTGCTGCAGGAAGCTATGGAAGCCCTTGAACGCGCTGAACTTGCCCTAAGCGATGCTGAAGCCAGCCTTTCACGCCTGGAAGCCGAAAGCTTGGTGGACACCCGCGCCTTGGAGGAGACGGAAGGGCGCCTGTTCACCCTCCGCGCAGAAGCACGCAAGCACAACATCCCCGTTGTAGAGCTGCCCTCTTTCCTAGCCACCCTCAAAGTACGTCTGGAAGCGCTCGATAGGGGCAATGCCGGCCTGATTGAACTTGAAGGCCAGGCCAAGGCCGCCCGTGATGCCTTAATGGAAGCTGCCCGCACCCTCAGTAAAGCACGCGGTAAAGCAGCAGCCAGGCTTGAAAAAGCCGTCATGGCTGAACTGGCCCCCCTCAAGCTGGGGCGCGCTATATTCAGCGCTGGCCTCACCAGCCTGGAGGAGGGGCAAGTCTCAGAGCGTGGGCTGGAGACGGCTGGCTTCCTTATCGCTGCCAACCCTGGCCAGAAGCCCCAACCCCTGGGGCGTGTGGCCTCTGGTGGTGAATTGTCGCGCCTCATGCTGGCGTTGAAGGTGGTGTTGGCCCATTCAAGCCCCCTCGCTACGTTGATATTTGATGAAGTGGATTCAGGGGTAGGTGGTGCCACGGCCTCCGCCATTGGCAGCAGGCTGCACCGCATCGCGCGTGACCTGCAGGTGTTCGCCATCACCCACAGCCCCCAGATCGCAGCGTTAGCTGACCACCACATTCGCATTGAGAAACGCATTGGCCAAACGGCAGGGGGTGCGCGCACGCACACCCATGCCATGGCCCTGCCGCCCCAGGAACGGCGGGAGGAAATCGCCCGTATGCTGGCTGGAAGCGAAATCACGGACGCGGCACGGGCTGCTGCCGACAGCTTGATGGAACAGCGCCCTTCATGAAAGCCCCAACCTTGCCAACCCCGCCAGCAATTGAGGAAGCGCGCCAGCGCCATGCTGAACTGCAGCGCCAAGTGGCCTTGTGGGATGAAGCCTACCACCGCCATGACGCGCCCCTGGTCAGTGATGCTGTCTATGACCAGGCCCGCCGCGACCTGGTAGCGCTGGAGCAAGCCCACCCCACATTGCGCCAGGCAGGGGGTGTTGCGCAGAAAGTCGGCGCGGCGCCTTCAGAAGGCTTTGGCACCATTTCCCACCGCGTTCCCATGCTTTCGCTTGACAATGTGTTCAACGCAGATGAATTCGCTCGTTTCCTCAACCGCGCCGCTGATTTCCTTAAAATGCCGCGTGAAGGCGCCATGGCGCTGCCCTTGGTGGCTGAACCCAAAATCGATGGCCTTTCCATCAGCCTAACTTATGAAAAAGGCGTGTTCACGAAAGGCGCCACCCGCGGTAATGGCGCAGAGGGGGAGGATGTCACAGCCAATTTGCGCGCCGCTGGCATTGTCCCCCCCCACTTGTTAACGGGGCCTGGTGAGGTTCCGCCTGAATTGATTGAAATCCGCGGTGAAGTCTTCATGCGCAAGCATGATTTCATCGCTTTGAACCAGCAACGCGCTGAACGGGGGGAGGGCCTTTTCGCCAATCCACGTAATGCCGCAGCTGGCTCCCTGCGCCAGCTTGACCCAGCTGTGACCGCCAACCGCCCCCTTGCCCTTTACGCTTACGCCATGGGCTACAGCAGCGCTCCGGTGGCTGGCACGCACAGTGAATGGCTTGCCACCCTCAAACGCTGGGGGTTTGCGGTCAACCCCCATTCGAAAAAGCTGGCCAGCGCCCATGAGGTGCCCAGCTTCGTCACAGGGCTTGAAAGCGTGCGCTCCAGCCTGGACCATGACATTGACGGCATCGTCTTCAAGATTGATTCAGTAGCTTTGCAGGAAAGGCTGGGCTTTGCGGGGCGTGCGCCACGTTGGGCCACGGCATGGAAGTTCCCGGCTGAAAAGGCCTTGACCAAGCTTCAATCCATCACGGTTCAGGTGGGGCGTACAGGAGCCCTTACCCCCGTGGCTGAACTGCAGCCTGTGAATGTGGGGGGTGTTTTGGTGGGGCGCGCCACATTGCACAATGAAAGCGAGGCCAGGCGCCTTGGTGTGCGTCCAGGCGACCTGGTGCAGGTTCAGCGCGCTGGTGACGTCATTCCCCAGGTGCTAGGGGTGGCGCAGCGCAACCTTGCTGACCACACCACCTTGAAGCCTGGGTTGAAGCGCCGTGTGCTGCATATCCCCACTGCCAGCCAGCTGGCCAGGGTGCGCCCTGGCGCGCGCGCCCGTTGGCTGCAGCGCCGTGCTGGCCACCGCGGCGCGGGATTAGTGGCGCCACGCCTTGCCAGACGCCTGGGGAGGGGTAGCCAGCAGGCGGCCGCCCTCATGGCAGGGGGGCTGGCTGTGCCTTACCGCCTGCCTGACACATGCCCTGCTTGTGGCACTGTCGTGGAACGCTTGGTGGGGGAAGCCGTGGTGCGCTGCCCAGCTGGCCTTTCCTGCCCAGCCCAGCGTCTGGAAAGGCTGCGGCATTTCGTCTCCCGCCAGGGGCTGGACATTGACGGCATGGGTGCGCGCACCCTGGAGCAGTTCTGGCGTTTGGGGCTGGTGGCTGGGCCAGCCGACATTTTCCGCCTGGCCTCCCACAAAACCAAGCTTGAAAGCTTGGAAGGCTGGGGGGAGCAATCCGTGGCCAACCTGCTGGGCGCCATTGACAAAGCACGTAAGCCAACCTTGGCGCGTTTCATCTACGCCCTTGGCATTAGGCGCGTGGGCAGCCGCACTGCCATGCTCCTGGCACGACATTATGGAACGGCGCAGGCCTGGATGCAGGCCATGGAAAACGCCCAGGAACCTGGCACTGCCATGGAGAATCTGACGGAGATCAACGGCATTGGCCCTGCCACAGCCAATGACCTGGCAAATTATTTCAGCGATGAGCGCAACCGCGCCACCCTAACCGCCCTAGCTAGTGAGCTGGACATCCAGCCTGACGACAGCACAGTCCCAACCACCTTGGCACTGCCCCTTTCGGGGGAGGTGATCGTGTTCACGGGAACGCTCACCACCCTTTCAAGGCAGGAAGCCAAAGCCATGGCAGAACGGCTGGGGGCTTCCGTTACTGATGCCGTCTCACGCAAGACCACCCTGCTGGTAGCTGGTGCCAAGCCAGGTTCCAAAGCCACCAAGGCCCAGCAGCTAGGCGTCAAAGTGCTGGATGAGCAAGGCTGGCGCAGCCTGGCCAACTTGCCGGCAGCACCGGAACTGCCCGTGCCAGACGGGCCTTGAGGGGCGCTTGCCCAGCCACTGCCGTGCGCCCCACCGTGCCCCCTTGCCGAAAGCCCCCTTAATACTATGAGTGCCCCCCTTTCCGTTGCCGTCCCTGCCGCCGTCACAGCGGCTGTCGCCACCACGCCTGCCGCGCCTGCCCTTATGGCGGCGCAGGCTGCAACCCAGGCGACACAGGAAGGGGGGTTCTGGGCTGAGCCAAACGTGCTGTTCATTTCAGGGCTTCTGGCCATGGCGGCGCTGATTGGCGTTTCCATCCTGATTGCCCTTTCGGAGATCTCCTTTGCGGCCGCCCATGAAACCCGCATGCGCACCCTGGCCAAGGAGGGCAGCAAGCAGGCTCAGGATTTCCTCAAGCTGCGTGCCAACAGCGGCCAGGTCATCACTACGTTTCAAATCTGCCTCAACGCGGTTGGGGTTCTGGGGGGGTTGGTTTCAGAATCTCTTTTCACGGAACCATTCGCTCATTTTCTGCATTGGTGCGGCCTCTCCCCCACCAGTGCCGAAAACGCTGGCGGCATCCTGGCCTTTATTCTGGTGACGGGCCTGTTCGTTATTTTCGCTGACCTGCTGCCCAAGCGTATTGCCATGAACGCGCCTGACAAAGTGGCGCTCTCCGTCTCCTGGTTCCCTGCGGCGGCTTTGAAGGTACTTTACCCTTTCGTGTTGGTTTTCTCCTACCTTTCAGATGTGCTGCTGCGCTTGCTACGCATCCCCGCTACACCCACTATTGAACCCATAACCCCTGAAGACTTGCGTGACGTCCTTGACGCCGGCACCAAGTCTGGCGCCCTGCTGAAGCAGGAACACAAAATGATTGAAAACGTCATGGCGCTGCAGAACCGTTCTGTGGGGTCAGCCATGACGCCCCGTGACGAGATCGTCTATCTCGACGTCACGGAAAGCCTGGAAAGCCAACGCAACAAGGTGCGCGCCAAGCCTTATTCACGCTACCCGCTGTGCGATGGCGACCTTGATCACGTCATCGGCTCCATCCGCGCTGAGGATGTTCTGGTGGCTGTGGTGGAGGAACCGTCCGTCCTCACAGAGACTGTCCCCACCTCGCGCAATCAGATTTACCACATGCGCCGCGATGTGCTGTCGCTGCCTGACACTCTCAACCTTTGGGAGACGTTAGCCCAGTTTGACGCGCATGGCGCTGGATTTGCCCTCATCGTCAGCGAATATGGCCTGGTGGTGGGGCTGATTACCTACAAGGACATCATGGGCGCCTTGATGGACGGGCTTGCCAACCCGTTTGAAGAGCAGGCGATCGTCCAGCGTGACGGCGACTCATGGTTGATTGACGGCGCAGCCCCCGTTGGTGACGTTGAGCGCGAGTTGGGCGTCACGCTGTGTGGTGAAGGGGAAGACTTCGACACCATCGCTGGGTTCATCGTCAAGAACCTGCGCCGTACAGCCCGCAAAGCAGATAAGGTGGAGGTCGGCTCCTTCCGCTTTGAGGTAGTTGACGTGGACGGATTCCGCATTAACCAGCTTTTGGTGACGCGCATCGCCCCACCACCAGGCCCCCCTGCGCCACGCCGCATCAGGGAAGCGCAGCACAAAGCCTTGGGCAAGGCCCCCTCACAGGCAGCACCCCTGCAGGGCGAAAAAGCGCCCCCCACTACCGCCAAGCCTAAAAACCGTTGAACCCCCCCCTGCCTAAGGGCAGAATGGCATCAGCCAGCACGCCAGTGCCCGTTCCAGCGGCTGTGGAGGCCCTATGAAGCAAAGAAAAACCAAACGCCCCCCCTTTGCGCAGGCCAGTGCGGCGCTTCTGGGCACTGTTGCGCTGTGTGGCGCCACAACTGCACCAACCTTTGCAGCGCCACTGCCACCCCCTGTACCTGAAGCAGCAACGCCGCTGGGCCCTGGGGACTATGTAGTGCCGCCTTTGGCCAGCGCCAGTGGGCCTGCGCACCCCAAACCCTTAGCGCTTCACGTGGCGGCAGGGGTGGAGAGCCTACGTGCCCTCATCAGTTTCATCCCATGCTCCCATCCACCGCCTTCCGCTAGTCCTGCTGAAGCGGCGCGCTGCAAAACGCCTGACATCACCTTGCTGGCCAAAACATGGAACGTACCTGTTGCAGCAGTGCCTGAAGGGGGCAAAGCACCCCACAGGCAGCTGACAAACAGCAGCACCATGCGCTTCAGCCTGGGCAGCAGCGGAAACCCAGATGGCCTGGCTGACGAAGGGTCCGATGTTGACCCCAGCATGGGCATGGAAGCCAGCTTCATCAACATGGCGCCTGGCCACACAGCCATGCCTCAATTGCTGGTTTCAGGCTTCACGGGGGGGGCGCATTGCTGTGAGGTCACCAGCCTTTATGGGCGTGATAGCGCTGGACATTGGCGCAGCTGGAACCTGCCCATGCAGGAGGGTGGACCGCCCCCCATCATCCAGCCAGTACCGTACAACCCAGCCCAGGCGAACCAGAACAAGGGCCTTTTTGGAACGGCGGGGGCCAATTCTAAGGCCCTTATGCGGGCCTTCGTTCTGGATGACGAAGCTTTTTTCTACAGCTTCGCCAGTTTTGCCAGTTCATTCGCTCCCGCCGTCCTCATGAGTTGGGACCCGCAGAAAGGGCTCAGTACGGTTACACGCCAGCCTGCTTACAGGGCGTGGCTGCAGGCAGATGCCCGCCGCACCAATGCTTGGGCACGCCACAGCCCCCCTGTTGATGAACCTGATGGCTACCTGGCCTGGTTTGTAGCCACAGCGGCCAATTTAGGGCGTTTGGAGGAAGCTTGGCAGGTCATGCTGCGCTATGAGGACCCCAAAGGCGATGGCTTTGGCATGTCACGTTGTATGCTTGACGTCCCCCCGACTGAGCAAACCCATTGCACAGCGGAACAGAACAAGCTTCTGCCCTTCCCCCAGGGGTTGGCAGCGTTCTTGGTCAAGCAAGGCTACATTACTCAACAGGAAGCGGCCCACCTGCCGCAGGTGGCGGTTGCTGACCAGGAACGCCCCCCTTTGCGCAGTATGGTGACGGCTGCTGCCAGCGTGCTTGAAGCACCCCTGCCAGCCACGCCCCCAACAGCTGTGGCGGCTGGAGGTGGTGCCGTCACATCGGCCCACACGAACACGGACGCGCCGGCAGCAGAGACTGCAGAAAGCAAAAACGCAACCACCACTGAGGCACGCAACGAAATCCTGGGAAGCGCCCAGGCTGACCTGGCTGCTAAAAGCCCCCACAAGCCCATCATGCTGTGGGGGCGGGAGCTGACGTTCCTGCAATTCCTGCTGTTGGGAGTGTTTGGACTGTTTGTCTACCTTTTGCCAAGCGCCATAGCCTATGCACGCAAACTGCCCAAACGGGCCTTGGTCCTGTTGTTGAATGTAGTAACGGGATTCACCATTGTAGGCTGGTTTGGCGCGCTTTACCTTGCCCTGTTTTCACAGGCGGGCAGGCGTTAAGCAGCCCTCACGGCGTGCCAGATGGGGGACGGTCAAATCAAAAGCCGCCTACCCAGAGGGCGGCGGCTTTGAAAGCATCATAAAGCAGGGGCAGCAGGGCTGGGGTTTCATGCGCCCTGCTGGATTCGAACCAGCGACCCACGGCTTAGAAGGCCGTTGCTCTATCCAACTGAGCTAAGGGCGCCCAAAAGCTTAAATGGTCGGGGCGAGAGGATTCGAACCTCCGGCCCTCTGCTCCCAAAGCAGATGCGCTACCAGGCTGCGCTACGCCCCGACCGTGCTGCGGACCATAGCCGATAGCATGGTCGCCGCGCAATGGCCTTAGTGCGAAAATCATTCAAACACAGCATAAAAAGGCCAACGGACCTTGCTTGTCAGGGCTTGAAGGACGTCTCATTCACGATTTATGCGCAAGCGGCGCCACAAACATCGGCGCTGTGTCCCAAGGGAACAGCACCCATGTTTTCTGCGCGATGGGGGTGACGTAGTAATCCGTTTGGGGCTGGCCTTTGGGTTTGGCGTAAAGGCATGCGAAAACCGCTTTGGGCAGCAGAGCACGCACTTCCTTGGCAGTCACCCCTGAATCCACCAAGTCGTCAATCACCACAAAACCCTCCCCATCGCCAGCCGCAACGGGGGCCTTCAGCAGGTTGGGTTCGCCCTGGGTGCCTTCCTCGCCCTCATAGCTGGCGATGCAAACTGTCTCCACCAAGCGGCTGCCTGTTTCACGCGCCACAATGGCCGCAGGGATTAAGCCGCCGCGTGAAATCGCTACCAAACCTTTGATGGCCCCGTTTTGGCTGCATTCCCGCATGAGGGTGGCAGCCAGGGTGCGCGCATCACGGTGAAGTTGATCCCAGGTGATGGTGGCATAATCAGGCGCTGATGCTTCTGGCGCATGAGCGGGGGCAGAAGAAACAGTGTTGGGGCTGGACATGGAAAAGCGGCGCTCCGGTCGCACACGCCCAGAGGGCAGTGGAACGAAAACGCCGCTTCATGACGCTGCCCGTTAGCCAGGCGCTTGTTCAAATTGTTCAGAAAAAGAGTGGCTCCCGAAGTAGGACTCGAACCTACGACCCAGCGATTAACAGTCGCTTGCTCTACCAACTGAGCTATTCGGGAACAACGAGGACTTATCTACCGAAGCTGCCGGACGCCGTAAAGCCCCCTGAAACGCTTTTTTTCATTTTTCCGAACATTTCCTCAACTTCCCCCGCTTGAGGCCTTCAAAGCGCGCTCCACCTCTTCACGCCCTTGCGTTGCCAAAGCGTCCACATGTTCGTTCTCAGCAACGCCGGAATGACCCTTCACCCAATGCCAGCTTACGTCATGACGGTTGGCCGCATCCACCAATCTTTCCCAAAGGTCCTTGTTGGCCACAGGCTGCTTGGCGGCCGTGCGCCAGTTGTTGCGTTGCCAGGCGGCCACCCATTTGGTGATGCCGTTGCGCACATAGGTGCTATCTGTGGAAAGACGCACATTGCAAGGCCATTTGAGGACCTCAAGCGCCACGCACGCCGCCATCAGCTCCATTCGATTGTTGGTGGTGGCTCCCTCCCCCCCTTTGAGGGAACGTTCATGGCCACGGCAGCGCAACAGGGCCCCCCACCCCCCTGGGCCTGGGTTGGGGCGGCAGCCGCCATCTGTCCAGATGGCCACTTCATCCCTTCCCGGCACAGGTGCCTGCACGATCATGACCTTTTCCCCAAAACCCTCAGGACCGCCACCACGTCAGCGCGCTGGAAAGCCTGCAGACGTTCACCATAAACCCACGGGCTTTTGCGCGTCACCAAGGCACCGGGGGGGGTGGCCAGCCAATCATGCAGGCGGGTGAGGAGAAAGCGCATGGCAGCCCCCTGGCACAGGACAGGCAAGGCTGCCACTTCACCAGCCACCAACGGCCTGACAGCCTGGTAGCCTGCAAGCAACGCCTGAGCATGGTCTTTATTGAATAAAGCACGCCCCCCTACAGACACAGCCCCCTCTGGCTCATCAAAGCACCATGCGTTCAGGGCAATGGCAATGTCCCAAGCCAGCAGGTCCGTGCAAGCGAAATAGAAGTCAATCATGCCAGCCAAGCGGGAACTGCCTTCAGCGCCTTCGGTAAAAAACACGTTGTCAGGGAACAAGTCAGCGTGTACTTGGCCACGTGGGCAACTGGCAGCGCCTGGCCACTGGACAAGGAGTCCTGGCAACGCCTGTCCGGCCAAATGGGCCAGGGCAGCTACCGCCTGGCTTTCTGAACCAGTGGGCTGGTGGTGGGCCATTTCATGGCAACGCGCGAGGAGTCCCTGCCAACTGCCTGGTCCCAAGGCATTGGCACGCTCTGGGGTGTAGCTTTGCCCTGCCACATGAAGGCGCGCCATGGCGGCACCCAGTTCATGACAAGCCTGGGGAGTGATGGCTCCGGCCCCCAATGAACGGCCACGCAGAAAACGAGTAAGGAGCGCGGGTCTGCCCTGAAGCCTGCCCAAGCACTGTCCAGCCTTGTTGGGCACAGGGGCAGGCACCGCCATTCCAGCCTGGGCCAGATGGCGCATCAGCCCAACGAACCAAGGCAGTTCATCTGTGCGTACCCGCTTTTCAAACAAGGTGAGGATAAGCCGCCCCGCCTCCTTTCCAGTCCCGGCATCCCTGATGGGGGTTGGGTGGAGGTTTAGAAGGAAATTGCTGTTTTCCACTCCCTCAGCGATGGGTTGAATGCTGGCAAGACCACCAACATCATAACCAGCCAAGAACAAACCTGCCTGGGATGTGCTCACAGGGGTGTAGACAGCCATTTTCTCTCCTTCTTCACGCACTCTAAATGGTTACCCTGACTGGCGCGTTGCTCAAGGCAAAAAGCTGGCCCATGGCAGGCCAGCTTTCCATCCCGTTCAGGGTTACTCAAAGCGGTGCCGTAAAGGCTCAGCCTGCCTTGGCATCCTTAGCGTCTTTGTTGTCCTTGCGTGAAAGGGGGGGCGGCAGGAAGAAGCTGATATGCTCTTCCTTGGAGATGCGCTCCTCCGTCTCCAGGTTGTAGCGCTGGCGCAGTTCAGCGATCATTTCCTGCACCAGAGCCTCAGGGGCAGAGGCGCCTGCCGTGATGCCCAGTGTTTTGACGCCTTTCAGCAATGACCAGTCCATGTCTGCAGGCTTCTGCAGCAGAATGGCCTTGCGTGCCCCAGAACGCTCCGCCACTTCGCGTAAACGCTGGGAGTTGGAGGAGTTGGGCGCGCCGAAAACAATGACCAAATCGCACTCATGGGCCACTTCCTTGAGGGCGCTCTGGCGGTTTGTGGTAGCGTAGCAGATGTCCTCACGCCGTGGCCCCTCAATATGGGGGAAACGCTTGCGCAGAATGTCGACGATCTCCGCCGTGTCATCAACCGAAAGGGTGGTTTGGGTGATGAAGGCAAGGCGCTTCGGGTCCCTGGGCTGGACGGTGCGCGCCTCCTCAGCATCATTGATGAGCGTCACAGCGCCTGGTGGCAGCTGGCCCATGGTGCCCACAACCTCTGGGTGGCCTGTGTGGCCAATCATCAAGATGTGGCGCTGCTCTGGACCACCCCCTGCGAAGTGGCGCTCAGCCTCGCGGTGGACTTTGGAGACCAGAGGACAGGTGGCATCCACATAAAGCAGGTTGCGGCGCTGCGCCTCCACAGGCACTGATTTAGGCACGCCATGAGCGGAGAAAATCACATGGGCGTTTTCGGGGACCTCATCAAGCTCCTCAACGAAGATGGCCCCCTTGGCCTCCAGCGCCTCCACAACGGTGCGGTTATGGACGATCTCATGGCGGACATAGACAGGCGCGCCGAAGCGGCGCAAGGCTTCCTCGACAACGCGAATCGCCCGATCCACGCCGGCGCAGAATCCCCTTGGCCCTGCCAGCAGAAGGCGCAATGCCGGCTTTGCGGATTGATCAGCCGCCATGGTGCCCCCCACTGGGGCCTGGGTTGGTGTGGACGCTTCAGACATGCTTTCTCCCGCCGAAAATGCCCCTGCTGAACTGGGGCTCCTAACTGCTTGCCCCGCTGCTGTCCCAACAGGGCTGCTGCTCGCTTATAGGGAGTGAGGGGCAGCAGCGGCAACATACCTAACTACACATAATTGCCACCAACCAAGCCACCCCTAACTGTGGGCTGCTGCCAAAGGGCGGCCAGGCAGGCTTTCGCCCCCTGCAAGGCACACCTCCCCAAGGCTGTACAAAATTTGGACTTTTTCCTTGGCCTTTGCTTTATAGTTTCACCATTAACCGCAACGCCACAGGACCAGCCTCTCCACAAAAGCAAGGCTGCCCCTTCACCGCTGGAACCATTGGACGCCATGATGCCTTCACGCCCCCCTGCCAGCACGTCGTGGAGAAAACCCTTCATGAATGCCCTCTTGGTGGCTGCCATGGTCAGCGCGGGGTTGGGGCTGAGCGGTTGCCTGGATCCTAGCGGGGAAACCACCATGGAACATGCGCCTGCCTGCCCCGTTGTGGATGTACCCACCCTGGCCGGCGATCGCATTCGCTATGATGGCAGGGGGCTGGACATTGGCCATGTGGAAACCCAGCAGCACATCATCAGCGTGACGGGTGATTGCGCCAACGCCAAGCCAGATCGCTTCAGGCGGCCTATGACGCGTGTCCGCATTGGGCTGACCACGCAAATCGAAGGTGGCGCCGCTGTGCCGGAACCAGGCCAGGATGACCGAGTGGCCCTGCGCATACCTTGGTTTGTGGCTGTGGTGAAAAACGGCACCATCCTGGGCAAGAAGATCTTCTATGAACGCGCGCCCATCCCTGCTGAAGGGCAGACGGAAGTCTTCAAAACCCCCCTTCACTTCATTGACGTGCCCACAGGGGGTAACCCGCATGTCAGCACTTACGTCATTGAGACTGGCTTTCAGTTAACGGGGCCTGAGCTGGACTACAACCGCCAACACCTGGATCCTGCCCATTACGAGCGCACCACTGAACCTTCCCCGGGGCAGTGAAAGGGCGCTCGTGGTCCTGGCCATGGCCATTGGGAGTCAGGAACGGGGCATGTCCCACCAATCCATTTCCGCCTGGTCGTTTTCACTTGCTGGGCCATCCAGGCCGTAAAGGCGCGCCAGCAGGGCATGGGCCACGCGCCGCTCATTGAAAAGCTGGCTGTAACGCTCAAAACCCGCTTGGGCACGGCGGCGCCAGCCGGTTTCATCCAGCACATTGGCTGCCACCAGGCTAGCCAGACCATCAAGGGTGCTGAAAAAACCCATTTCCTCTGCTGTGAAGAACCGCTCCAGCCCAGTTTGGCGCTCAACCAGCACAAACTGGCCATGGCCAGCTAAGTGTGCCAAGCGGTCTGAACTGTAAAGCGGCCAATCAGGGCGTCCACTGATGTTAAGGCCCATAGCTGCGCGCCCCAGCTGGGCCGCATAGCCTGCACCTGTGCCATAAGGCTTACCCCGCAACCCAGCATAAGCAAAACGCACAGGCACTGTGTTGGGCAGCAGCGCACGGACTTTGCTTTCAAGGTAGCGTGTGAAATCGTCCATGTTCCACCATTGGCCCGCTATCAAGCGCTTGGGGCGGCTGGCATTGCCACAGCCGTAAAACACATGGGCTTGAGCTGGATCATGGCTTTGCCAATCGCGCCAAGCACGCCCACGTTCCACTGAAAGGTCAACCGGGTTGGGAAGCCACCCCACCGTGCCCCCAAAGGGCGCCTGCAGCACAGCGCGCGCGCAGGTGGGCGCCGTGCTGGTGAAGGTTGCATCCACCACTTGGTGGCGTTGGCGCAGGTTGTGGGCGTTTTCTGGAACATAGAGGGCATCCACATTCCACTGCGCCATTTTAAGCCCTGGACAGCGCCGCTTGATAGCCAGAAGGGCTTCAGGGGTGACCATGTAACCATGGCCCAGCAACAGGACATCTGGTGCGGCGTCCACCACAAAATCAACCAAAGCGCGTTCAAGTGCCCTGCGCCCCAAAGGGCGGCTGCCCAGGAAAGACCCAGCACGCGCCACATCCTTGTAAGGGACGTTGATGACATGGTGCCCCAAACGCACCAACCCATTGGATATTTTTCCCCCCACCCTGAACTGGCAAGGGGCATTGGATTTAAGGCCAAAGAAAAAATCGCTGACGTGAACGATTTTAAGCGCGCCAAGGGAGCGTGTGGCAGCTTCACCCTTCATGATGCCACAACTGCCACCCTTGCTAGGTCTCCCAAACCCTTTTCAATCTTTCCACCACTGCACGGGTTCAGGGCTTTGGCTGGCAGGTCGGGGAAGGGGGGCTTTGCGTGGCCTGCCACGGGTTCGCTTAGACGAGGGGGCGCTTTCATCTTCCCCCACAGGACCTTCCGCTGCAACCTTGGGGGTGGCGGCAGCCCGGGCTTTTTCAAGTGCCAGGCGCACTGTAATAAGGTCCTGGGTGAGCTGGTTGGTGCGCTCTTCAGTTTCCTGAAGCTTCAAACGCAAGGTGCCTTCATTGGTCTCCACACTGCGCAAACGTTGGCGCAGCAAGACCAGTTCCGCTTCAGCATCGTGGGCGCGCCTTTCTGCAGCAGCCAGTCCAGCGCGCAGGCGCTGCATGTCACCCTCAGGGGTGTTTTCATCAGGCGTGTGCAGAACTGTGACGCGTGGCCCGGCATGGCTTTTGCCTTGCTGGCGCTCACGGCGCTGTTCAGCCCGTGTGGGGCCCAAGGCCTGATGTTCCACCACGACGGTGCCTTCAGCGGCAAAACGCCTGCGCCCTACACTGGGCCTGGAAGCACCCAGGCGCCGCTGGGCATCAGCTTGAGCACCCACAGGCTGCGCGCCAACCTTGCCTGCAAATTTGCTAGGCCTGGCTGCTTGAGGCCGCGCCTGTGTGCGCGCGAAAATGCGTGCTGGGCTTGGTTGGGCATCTGGCGGGGTTGGCCCGTCTTTACGCCCCATGCCCAATTTGGCCAGCGCAAGGCGCATGGATTCTTCTGAAATGTGCGTGTCGTCCGCCATTAGTCGCTGTTTCTGTCCATTACTGTCGGGGCATTGGCCTGTTGGAACAGGATCTTCCTCATCATGGTCTGCACCCAATAGTGTACAAGGTGCCGCCTGTGCGGGGCATGGGCAGGTTAAGGCCACGCCACCAAAAACGTCCTTGGCGTTTTCAGTCATGGCGGCCATGGGGTTTCGCCCACAGCACAGGGCCAAACTCATTACCAAAATTTCTGGACCACCTTAGGGAACAGTCCCAGCACCTTAACGTTTTCAAACTGAACTGTCACCACCAAGTAGCCGCCCTGCCCAGTTTATGACGGATTTTTCAGGTTTTACCCTTTGGACTGGGCACTGGGTGGCATGTTGGCCAAGGGCACCTCTAAATTGCTCCAAGGCAAAGTGCGGGGGGGCTCATCAGGCAAAGGTGGCGGCGGCGGCGCTGGCGGCGCATTGCAGCCAGCCACCATAGGCAGCACAGCCAACATGATCCCAAGGGGTTTCAACGTCACGCAAAATGCCTTCATGGTGTCCCCCTAACGGTCCCTACACTTGGAGCATTCATCATGACCTCGTCAAACCCTGCCAACCCCACCACCCAACAACCTTCCACCTTAGAGAACTGCCCTACCATCAGGGCTTGCTTCAGGGCTGGCGCCATCATGGGCGGCGTTGGTGTGGCTTTAGCGGCCATGGGGGCCCATTTGCCAGACAGCGCCTTGGCGCAGCCCTCTTTGCTGAAGGGGATGGAAAACGACCGCCCCCCTGTTGATGGCCGCACCATGCTGGGCCGTTCAGCGCGCCTGTGCCTGGTCCATGCCGCAGCCCTGTGCGCGCTGGGTGCGGCAAGCCCTGCGCTTAAGCCCCGCATGGCCAAGGCAGCGGCGGTCAGCCTTGCCACGGGCACAGCCCTTTTTTCAGGCACCGTTGCGCTGCGGGCCTTGAAAAAGCCCGTGCCGGCACGCTTGGCCCCCTTGGGCGGCCAATTGCTGATCGCTGGCTGGGGAATGCTGGCGTTGGCCCTTCCAAAGCGCCGTCCTTCCTAAAGCTTGCAAGGCTGCTGGTTCATATCTTTCATGGGCGCTTCATAGAGCGTCTGCTCAAGCGCACCAAGGCCCACACAGCTTCCTGCACAAGAAACGCGCTGATGAAACACACCCCCACCACAGCGTAAAACAGCACCTGTTCACGTGCACTGGCACTTTGAGCGCCCAACAAATTCTCCACCCCCCACCACCAGGGGCGCTGAACAAACCACAGGACGGCCTGCTGGACGGGCCCCCAGCCGTGGGCCAACACCATAAACAGCAACGTTAAGGTTGTAAGGCCCACAGTGCGCCCCACTGTCCCCGCCACACTTCCAGACTTGGGTAGGGCTGATGGGCTAGGGGGAAGGTTGGGTGCCTTGGTCACCGCGGCATTTGGTGGCTGGCTGGGCGCAGGCTGGCTGGGCGCAGGCTGGCTGTGAAACGCTCCAGCCGTGCGCAGGCTTCCTCCAACTCCTTGTCAGAAGCGGCGAAGGAAAGCCTGAAATGGTCTGCCTGCCCAAAAGCGCTGCCAGGCACGGTGGCCAGGTGCGCTTCCTCCAGCAACGCTTCTGTGAAGGCCACGTCACTGTCAATGGTACGCCCGCCTGCTGTCAAATGGCCTTTCAGGGCCTTCATGCCTGGGAAGGCGTAAAAAGCTCCCTCAGGCATGGCGCAGCTCAGCCCCTTCATGGCGCGCAGGCGCGGCACCACTTTGTCGCGCCGTTCCTGGTAAACGGCCCGCATGCGCTCCACACCCTCCATGGGACTCTGCAGCGCCGCTTGCGCGCCCCCTTGCGCCAAGGTGCAAATGCCTGAAGTCGCATTGCCCTGGGCACGGATCATGGCCTTGATGAGCGGTTCAGGGCCAGCAGCAAACCCAACGCGCCAGCCTGTCATGGCGTAGGCCTTGCTCACCCCATTCACAATCAGAACGCGCCCAGCGAGGTCTGGCGCCACGTTGAGCAGGGACACTGGCTTGCGCCCATCAAAGGTGAGGTGCTCGTAAATCTCGTCACTCATCACCATGACGTTGGGGAAGTCGCGCAGCACTGCAGCGATGGCTTCAAGGTCTGAACGCTCCAGAATGGCGCCTGTAGGATTGTTGGGGAAGTTGAGGACAAGCCATTTCGTGCGCTCATTCATGGCTGCGCGCAGGGCCTCTGCGCGGGGGCGGAAGCCATCGGCCTCATAGCAGGGAACCTCCACAGCCTTGCCGCCAAACATGCCGGCAATCAGCGGGTAGCTGACCCAGTAAGGCGCTGGCACCACGATTTCATCACCATCCTCCACACTGGCCATGAAGGCATTGAAAATCAGCTGCTTGCCGCCATTGGCTACCATGATGTGCGCAAGGGGGAAATCCAACCCATTGTCGCGCCTGAACTTGGCCTGGACAGCTTCGCGCAATGGCTTCTGCCCTGCCAGGGGGGGGTAGCCTGTGTGGCCTTCCCGCACCTCGCGCACGGCACCTTCAAGGGCCACAGCGGGGGAAGGGAAGTCAGGCTGGCCAATAGCCAGTGAAATCACGTCACGCCCTTCTGCGCGCAGCTGACGCACGCGCTCAGCCATGGCGATGGTGGCTGGCACAGGCAGGGACGCAATGCGGCGCGCAGGCTTGAAAGGGCTTTGGGCTTTGGGGGCTGTGCTCATAGCAGCGGGCTTCCTTTCAGGCCTTCATCGGCTGGGCGGCTTGGCAGAAGGCTTTGATGCGCGCGCAGGCTTGGCGGAGGTTCTCGTCAGAGGTGGCGTAAGACAGGCGGATGTGGCCAGGCGCCATAAAGGCGCTGCCGGGAACGGTGGCCACGCCTGCCTCCTCCAGCAGGGCTTCGGCTACGTCATGGTCTGTGTTCAAAGGGCGCCCCTGGGAGCTTTTCTGGCCCAGCATCCCCCCAACGGAGAGGAAGACGTAGAACGCGCCCTCAGGCAGGAGGCACGCAAGGCCAGGCACGCCTTCCAGGCTGGCCACCACCAGGTCACGGCGTTTCTCGTAAGCAGCGGCCATGTCAGCCACGCAGTTTTGCGGCCCTTCAAAAGCGGCCTTGGCTGCAGCCTGCGCAATGGAGCAGCTGTTGGATGTGCTCTGCCCCTGCAGTTTAACCATGGCTTTGATAAGCGCCTGGGGGCCTGCGCCAAAGCCCATGCGCCAGCCCGTCATGGCATAGGCCTTACTGGCGCCGTCAACAATCAGGGTGCGGTTTTTCAGTTCAGGCGCCACCTGCAGGATGTTGGGCGCCAGCGCCTGCCCTTGGGGGCCTGTGCGCCACTGCGGCCCATAGGCCAGCTGGCCGTAGATATCATCGCTCATGATCCAAAGCTGTGGGTGGCGCGCTAGCACATCCGCCAAGGCGCGCAGCTCCCCAGCGCTGTAGACAGCGCCCGTGGGGTTGCTGGGGGAGTTGAGGACAAGCCATTTGGAACGCGGCGTTACAGTGGCCTCAAGCGCCTGGGGGGTCAGCTTGTAGCCTGTGGAGGGGGCACAGGGCACCACAACAGGCTTGCCGCCGCTCAGCAAAGCGATGTCAGGGTAGGAAACCCAGGCTGGCGCTGGGATGATGACCTCGTCACCAGCATTGAGCGTGGCGGTCATAGCATTGTAGATGACCTGCTTGCCACCTGTGCAGATGATGATTTCATCAAGGCCATAATCAAGCCCGCGCAGGTTTTTCAACCACTGCGCAAGAACAGCACGGGTTGAACGCGTGCCGGCAATGTCAGTGTATTTAGTGTCGCCAGCGCGGATGGCCTCAATGGCGGCGTCACATACATGGCGTGGGGTGGGAAAGTCCGGCTCGCCAGCGGAAAGGCTGATGACGTCAGCTCCAGCGCTTTGCAGGGCGCGGGCTTTTTGACTCATGGCGATGGTTTGGCTGGGCTGAATGCGCCCCATGCGCTCAGCAGCCGCAAAAGGCACTGCGCTGGCTGGAGTGGGTTCAGAAAGCTTAGGGGCGGAGGAGGCAGAAGAAGGCACTGCTGGGCACACGGTCGGTCACTCCCGCAGCCCTGCTCCCCTGTCAGAGCGCAAGCAAATAATTGAAGCCAACAGCCTAGGGCTTTGGGTCATAATCACCCCAAAAGCCAGGGCGCCTGCGCAGGCACTGCAGCTTAGGCACGCTTGCGCAGGGGGAGGCCGGCATGCCGCCCAGCGTTCAGCACGAACAAGGGCGGACTTGAAGCAGAGGGCGGCGGGCCAGGGGGTTGCTAAAAGCAGGGCAAGCCCCGCCCCTGGCCAGGCCTCCTCACCCCATGGTGGGCGGGAGGGCCTGATTGCTTGGTAAGGCCTGGTTAGCGGGCAGCGGCGCCGGCAGCGCTCTTCTGGCCTTTTTTCACCTGGTCACGGGGACGCTCGGCAATGCGGGCAGACTTGCCTGAACGCTCGCGCAGGTAATAAAGCTTCGCACGGCGCACCTTGCCGTGGCGCACCACGTCAATGCTGGCCAGCACAGGGCCATAAAGCGGGAACACACGCTCCACGCCTTCACCGTTGGAAATCTTGCGCACGGTGAAGCTGCTGCCCAGGCCGTCATTTTTACGGGCAATCACAACGCCCTCAAAATTCTGCACACGCTCACGCGTGCCTTCAACCACGCGCACGCCAACCTTCACGGTGTCGCCAGGGGCGAAATCCGGCACAGGGCGTTTCTCAAGAAGGCGCTGCATCTCGCGCGCCTCAAACTGCTGAAGAACATTCATGACTTATACTCCGTTGTAAGCCGCCTTGCTGTGGTCGGCCTTAGACCTCAAAATCATCTCAAACGCAAATCCCGCGCACGGCCCCCAAGGCCATGGGCACGGTTTTGGCCAGCTTTTCCCTAAGCTGGTGGCGTTTCAGGAATTATTTCCCCGCTCCCCCTGCCCTTGGGTGGCTGGCAGCAAATCAGGCCTGCGCGCTTTGGTCGTGGCCTGCGCCTGCTGCAGGCGCCAAGCGGCAATGGCCTTGTGGTTGCCTGAAAGCAGCACGGGGGGAACGTCCCGTCCCTCCCAGCAAGCTGGGCGGGTATAGTGCGGGTATTCCAGCAACCCTGAATCGCCGAAGCTTTCCTCCCCAGCGCTCTGGGCTGACCCCATCACGCCAGGCAGCAAGCGCACGCAGCCATCCAGCAGGGCCAGCGCTGGGATCTCCCCCCCCGACATCACGAAATCGCCCATGCAAAGCTCCGTGACTGTGTGCTTATCCAAAACGCGCTGGTCCACACCTTCAAAGCGCCCACACAAAACCACCAGGCCAGGCCCAGCGGCAAAGCGCTCCACATCGCGCTGGCTGGCGCGACGCCCACGCGGCGTAGGGTAAATCAGCGGCCTGCCACCACGTTCCAAACTGGCCAGAGCGGCATCAAGCACATCAGGCCGCATGACCATGCCAGCGCCGCCGCCAAAGGGCGCATCATCAAGCGTGCGGTGCGCACCAAGGCCGAAGGGGCGCAAATCATGGGCGCGGCACTGCCATTGCCCCCGCTCCAAAGCGCGCCCAGCCAGGGAAAACCCCAAAGGGCCTGGGAACATCTCAGGAAACAGGGTCAGGATGTCAGCTTGCCAGCTCACGCAGGGCTGCTTTCAGCAGTGCCTTGGGGTGCTTCTTCCGCTGGGGGGTGTAAATCACCACGCACCTCCACCTCATCAGGCAGCACGATGGTAAGGCGCTTGGCCTGCAGATCAACGTCAGGCACGCACGCTTTGTTGAAGGGCACTAAAGTGCCATCAGCCAACTCCAAGCTGGCGCCAGCCCCATAATCGTGCACAGCCGCCACGCGCCCCAGCTTTTCCCCCCCTGGGGTGAAGGCTTCCATGCCAACCAGGTCAACGATGTAGAAATCGCCCTCTTCTGGCTCTGGCAAACGGGCGCGCGGCACAAACAGCTCACGCCGCCCCATGGCCTGGGCTGCCTCGCGCCCTTGCAAAGGCTGCCCCTGACCATCGCGCAAGCGCGCAATGCCATCACCAACCCATTCAACATTCCACGCGCGCCCGTCACTATCGTGAAGGGGGGAGAGGTCCTCAAGGGCCTCTGGCGTTTCCGTGTTGGGGTAGAGCCTGACCAAGCCACGCACACCATGGGGCTTGCCAATGGTGGCCACCATCACGTCCTGGCTTGGGGCCGTTCCTGCTGGGCGGGGGGTGGATGTCATGGTGGCACTTTCACAAAGGGCTGGCGCAGGGGGCCGAGCTTTGCCAAGGGGCCAACCACCGTTTAGGCAGCGCCCCCTGGCAAGTAATCAGGAAGCCTTGGCTTCCTCAGCAGGGGCCTCAGCAGCGGGCTCTTCCTTAGGGGCAGCCTCAGCAGCGGCCTTCTCGGCGGCAGCTTTCTCTGCAGCGGCGGCTTTGGCTTCCTCAGCGGCCTTGGCGGCCTCGGCCTCAGCAGCCAGGCGCTCCTGCGCCTTCTTCTTGGGGGCAGCCTTCTTGGGCTGCTCGTTCCATTTCGGCATCGGGATCATGCCGGCCTTGCCCAGGAAGCGCGCCACGCGGTCGGTCGGCTGGGCGCCACGACCCAGCCAGAACTGAATGCGCTCCTCAACCAGCTTCACGCGGTCGGCGTGGTCTGAAGGCAGCATGGGGTTGTAAGCACCAACGCGCTCAATGAAGCGGCCATCACGCGGGCTGCGGATGTCAGCAATAACGATGTGGTAGTAGGGGCGTTTCTTGGCGCCCGCACGGGCGAGACGGATCTTGACGCTCATGGTCTCTCAATCACTCCTGGTGGCCTGTTGCCAGGCCTGGTTACTGTCTGTTTTTTGCCTGTGTTGTGCAAAACTCTGTGCGGTCAGCCCAGCGTGGGGGGCACACCCCCGCCAAACTTCTTGAGCATCTCGCCCATCCCGCCCTGGCCACCAAGGGCATTCATCATGCCGGCAAGCCCCATCTTGTTGATGCGCTTCATCATGGTGGACATGTCGTCAAACTGCTTCAGCAGCTTGGTCACCTCAGCCACGCTGGCGCCAGAACCAGCGGCAATGCGCTTCTTGCGTGAGGTTTTGATGATGGAGGGGTTGCGCCGTTCCTGCTTGGTCATGGAGGAGATCATGGCCTTGTGGCGCGTGAACACGGAGGTGTCCAAATCCCGCCCTGCAAGCTTTTCCTTAATCTTCCCCATGCCAGGGATCATGCCCAACAAACCGGTGATGGAACCCAGCCTGTCAAGCTGCTTGAGCTGGGAGACGTAGTCATCCAGGTCAAAGCGGCCCTCCATCATTTTCTTGGCAACGCGCTCCCCCTCCTCATGGTCGAGGTTCTCAGCCGCCTTCTCCACCAGGCCGGCGATGTCACCCAACCCCAGAATGCGCCCTGCCACGCGCTCTGGGTGGAAGGTCTGGAGGGCGTCCAGCTTCTCCCCCATGCCCATGAACTTAATGGGCGCACCCGTGACGGCCTTCATGGAAAGAACGGCGCCACCCCTGGCATCGCCATCCATGCGGCTGGCCACCACACCTGTGATGCCAACAGCGTCACGGAAGGCGGTTGCGGTGTTTACGGCGTCCTGCCCCGTCATGGCGTCCACCACCAGGATGGTCTCCACCGGGTTCACAGCGTCACGCACCTGGCGGACTTCATCCATCAGGGCCTCATCAATGGAAAGGCGCCCTGCGGTGTCAAGGATGACGGCGTCAAAGCCGCCCTCTTTGCCTGCCTCCATAGCGCGCTTGGCAATATCCACAGGCCCCTGGCCAATCACGATGGGCAGTGACTCCACCCTGTACTGGCTACGTTCGCCAGCCTGCTTGGCCAATGTGGCCAGCTGCAGCTGGGCGGCTGGGCGCTGCACGTCCAGCCCAGCCAGCAAGACTTTTTTACCATCGCGCGCCAAGCGCAGGGCCAGCTTGCCAGCGCTGGTGGTTTTGCCAGCCCCCTGCAAACCAACCAGAAGGATGGCGGCAGGTTTGGCCTGGCCCAGTTCCAGCGGCACAGCGCCAGAACCACCAAGCGAATCAATCAAAGCTTCATTGACAAGCTTAGCAACGGCTTGGCCTGGGGTAGTGCCTTCCACAACCTCAACACCTACCGCGTTCTCACGCACCTTTTTAACGAAGGTACGCACAACGGGCAGCGCCACGTCAGCCTCAAGCATGGCAATCTTGACTTCGCGCATCGCTTCAGAGACGTCATCGGCCGTCAGCTTGTCGCCACCGGCAAGACCCTCAAAAACACGCGCCATCCGTCCTGAAAGCTGCTCGAACAAATTCTGTCTCCGGCTCCATGCTCAAAAGCGCCACTGCGCGAACCCTCGCGGAGTGACGTTTCCGTAACTGACTACGCCCAGGGTGTATCCCGCGCAGCCTTCAAGGTCAACCAGCGTTAACAACCCCAAGCCATGCCAAGTCCCCAACTGCATGTGCGGTCAAGGGCTGGAAACGCTTGACGATGCAGCCAAGCTGGATTATCCCTCAACCCACGCTGAGCGCGCACACGTCATATGCCTGGCATGTGTCTAAGGAGAGGTGGCCGAGCGGTTTAAGGCACCGGTCTTGAAAACCGGCGTGGGTTAATAGCCCACCGTGGGTTCGAATCCCACCCTCTCCGCCATCAGCTTTAGCTAAGCTTCCTAATATTAAGGGCTTCTTAGAGCCCTTACGGCTGGTACTTGATAAGCTTTAAAAATATATCCAAAATCTGGCTTAAGGCTGGCCAAGCATGCCAGCGCCCTTTATAAAACAACCACCCTTTTTAAGCGTGTGTTAAAGGTTTAGGCCACCATGACTGCTTCTGACGTTACGCCATCCTCAACGCCAGAAAACCAGCCAGACGAACGCAGCGCGCAATTTACCGAACTTTCCTCCATGATATGGCGCGTGGCTAAGGAAGCCCCTTTGCGCGGCCATTTTAAGCAACACCAATATGGCACGGTTATTCTGCCCTTTACCATTCTGCGGCGCTTAGACCAAGTTTTAGCCCCCACTAAGGAAGCTGTTTTAAAGGAAGCCCAGGACCCGCTTTGGCAAGGCCAGCCCTCTATTGATGTTCTTAAAAACACCGCCAACCAAGCTTTTGCCAATACATCACCGCTTGATTTAACTAAAATTGCTGGCGCACCGCACGATTTAGAAGCCAACCTTAACGCTTATGTTGCTGCTTTTACGCCTGAAGCACGCGATATTTTCGACCACTTTAAGTTTGCTTCCATTATCAGTGCGCTAGCGCAAGCTAATATCCTGCATAATGTTGTTACCCTTTTTGCTAGTTTCGACCTCAGCCCAGAACGTGTGGATAACCACCAAATGGGCAGCATTTTTGAGGAACTCATCAGGCGCTTTTCTGAAACATCTAATGAAACAGCTGGAGAGCACTTTACTCCACGTGAAGTGATCCAATTACTGGTTGAACTCATCTTTGCTGAAGACCGCACAGTGCTGGCCCAAACCAAGGCCCCTATCCGTTCCATTTACGATCCAGCCTGCGGCACAGGCGGCATGCTTTCTGTAGCTGAAGATTATTTGAAGTCTATTAATCCTACAGCCAGTGTGAATGTTTTTGGGCAGGAATTAAACCCAGAATCTTACGCTATTTGCCGTGCTGATATGCTGATTAAAGGCCAAAATGTGGAGCATATCCACCTTGGCAATACCCTTTCAGATGACAAACTAACAGGCCAGCGCTTTAACTATATGCTTTCTAACCCGCCCTATGGTGTGGACTGGAAAAGCGCCCGTAAAGCGATTGAGGATGAACATAAAAACAAAGGCTATGATGGGCGCTTTGGCCCAGGGTTGCCACCTATTTCTGATGGAAGCTTGCTCTTCCTACTGACCCAAGTTGCTAAAATGAAGCCAGTTAGCGATGGCGGCAGCCGCATTGGTATTGTTTTAGACGGTTCACCGCTTTTTACAGGTGGTGCAGGTTCAAGTTCATCTGAAATTCGCCGTTATGTTCTTGAACAGGATTTGGTGGAGGCCATTATCGCCTTACCAACGGAGATGTTCTTTAACACAAACATTGCAACTTATGTTTGGGTGCTAACCAACCACAAACCTGTTGAACGCCGAGGCTGTGTGCAATTAATTGATGGTTCAAGCTTCTGGCGCAAAATGCGCAAAAGCTTGGGTTTTAAACGCCGCGAAATCACCCCAGAACAGGTGGGGGAATTGGTGGCGCTTTATAACCAGGCCAAACCAGCCCAACGCGCTACCTTGGTGGATAGTACTGGTCAGGAAACCATGCAGATTGTGCCAGAGGGCACAGAACCACCCCAAGCCCTCGAAGGTGGCAGCGTTAAGCTCGCCCCCCTTTCCGTTATCGTGCCGAATAAGGCCTTTGGTTTTAGGCAAATAACTGTAGAACGCCCGCTTTATAATGAAGATGGCACTGTGCAAACGGGCACAAGGGGTAAAGCTAAGGGTAAGCCCCTGGCCGATAGTGCTTTGCGTGATACGGAAACCATCCCTTTAAATGAGGATATTCAAACCTGGTTTGAACGCGAGGTAAACCCCCATGCCCCTGACGCTTGGATTGACGAAAGCAAAACCAAAGTGGGTTATGAGATCCCTTTTAACCGTTACTTCTATGTTTATGAACCACCACGCAGCTTGAAGGACATTGATGCTGATTTGCAGGCTGTTACAGCCCGCATTACAGCGCTTTTGGGAGGGATGGCATCATGAGCAACAACCCTAAAACCCCTCACCACTCGATCTTAAAGCCTTACCCTGCTTACAAACCATCAGGCTTGCCCCAAAACGCTGATTGGATTGGCGCTATTCCTGAAGGATGGGCTGTAAGCAAAGCAAAAAAAGAATTATTTTTCACTGTAGGTAAAACACCTAGCAGTGGTAAAGATGATTACTATGATGGTGGAGATTATAACTGGGCTAACATCTCTGACCTTAAATCTAAATATATTTCTGAGGCAAAAACAAAAATAACTCTTCAAGCGATTAAGAAGTTTGGCATGAAACCTTGTGTGGAAGGTTCATTGCTTTTTTCCTTTAAGCTCAGTGTCGGATTAGTAAGCATTGCTAAAATTCCCCTCTATACTAATGAAGCTATAGCAAGTTTTAGGCCGGGCTCAAATTTTTCTATTGAATGGGCATATTATGCACTGCCGGAATATTTAATTCATAATGCCAGGCCAAATATATATGGTGCATTATTACTTAACCGAAACAAAATTGAAAATGCTATTATAATTTTTCCTCCCCTTTCAGAGCAAAGGGCGATTGCGGGGTGGTTGGATGTGGAATGTGGGAAAATCGATGAAGCGGTGAAGGCCCAGGAAGAGCTGCTGGCGCTGCTGGATGAAAAGCGCTCTGCCCTTATCAGCCATACTGTAACCAAGGGCCTTAACCCTGCTGCCCTTCTTAAACCCTCTGGCCATCCCTGGATCGGCCCCATCCCCGCACATTGGGAAGTAAAACCATTAAAAAAATTAGTTAATCAAATTAGTTTGAAGAGTTCATCAGTTGATGAAATAAAAATTGGTCTTGAAAACATTGAAGGCTGGACAGGTAGATATATACCTACAGAAAGTGAATTTGAAGGTAATGGAATAAATTTCATTAAGGGAGATATTTTGTTTGGCAAATTAAGGCCCTACCTAGCTAAATCTTGGATTGCTAGTTTTAATGGTGAGGCTATAGGGGATTTCATCGTTATACGATGCAAAGAGGCAAAACTATTTAATAAATATCTTAATTTCTTTATCCTAACTAAGGATTTCATACAGCAAGTCAATGGGCTTTGTTTTGGAGCTAAAATGCCACGTATAGATTGGCTTGGGTTAAGTAGCCAGTTAGCTCCTCTTCCTCCCCTCTCCGAACAAAAGGCGATTGCGGCCTATTTGGATGAAGAATGTGGGAAAATTGATGAGCTTAAACAAGCTGCCCAAGAGGCCATCGCGCTTTTAAAAGAAAAGCGGTCTGCACTGATTTCCGCTGCTGTTACGGGCAAAATCGATGTGCGTAATTTGGCCCCTCAACCCTCTTTGAGTACGGATTCAAGCACCCCTTCACGCTGAAAAAGCGCTAAGCTTCTCTAGGTTGAGTGGATAAGGACGCAGGCCATGCCAACAGATTTTCACCAAGAAGTGCATTTTGAAGATGCCCTCTGCCGTGACCTCGCCCAAGAGGGCTGGCTTTATGAGGCCCCCTTAACCAATCAAGGCAGCAACAGCCAGGGCTATGATGCTGCTTTAGCCCTTTATCCAGCAGATTTGGCCGCTTGGGTGCAGGAAAGCCAACCCGATTTATGGCAGCACTTTAAAACCATGAAGGGATTGGAGAACAACGAAGCAGAAGCAGTCCGAGTTCTGGGTGCCCATGTGCGCAAAGCGCTTGACCACTATGGTGTTTCAGATGTTTTGCATAAGGGGGTAAGGATTATTGGCCTGCCACGCCCCCTTAAGCTATGCCAATTTAAGCCTGCACTGAGCTTGAACGCCGACTTATTAAAACTTTACCACGCTAATAAACTGCGTGTGTTGCGCCAAGTTTATTACCAGCAGCCCTTAGCAGGGCAAAAAAGCCAAAACAGTATTGATGTTGTTTTGTGCCTTAATGGCGTGCCTGTTGTTACTATGGAGCTGAAATCAGATTTCACCCAAAGCGCCCAGCAGGCTATCAGCCAATACCGCCAAGATAGGCTACCCAAAGCGCCGCGCCGCCCTGCAGAACCATTGCTGAGCGTGCCTGGGGGTGCAGTGGTGCATTTTGCTGTGAGCCAATCAGAAGTGGCCATGTGCACAGCGCTTAATGGTGCGCAAAGCGTGTTTTTGCCTTTTAACCAAGGCAATCAAGGTGGTGCTGGCAACCCAGCCCCAAAGGATGGCTACGGCACAGCTTATTTGTGGCAGCAGGTTTTAACGCCAGATTCGTTATTAGAAATTCTTGACCGTTTCCTTAAACCTGCCAAAACCAACAAAGGTGTGATTAAGGGTTGGATCTTCCCGCGTTACCACCAGCTTATGGCGGTGCGTTCTGTTGTAGAGGATGTGCGCCAAAAGGGCGCAGGGCAGCGCTACCTTATTCAGCATTCAGCTGGCAGTGGTAAAACCAAATCCATTGCATGGGTGGCCCATGCGCTTGCTGATTTGCACAATGACCAAAACCAAAAGCTGTTTGATAGCGTTGTTGTGGTTTCAGACCGCAAAGTGCTTGATGGACAGCTGGCTGATGAAATTAGCGATTTTGAAAGCGTGCGCGGCATGGTCGCTACGGTCAGTGGTGCTGGTGGTTCTAAAAGTGAAGAACTCGCCCAGGCTTTAACGCAAAAAAAGAACATTATTGTTTGCACGATTCAAACATTCCCGTTTGTTCTTAAAAAACTTGCTGAACTCAGTACTCAGCACGGGCAGCGCTTTGCTGTTATCGCTGATGAAGCCCATTCATCCCAAACAGGCCAAGCAGCGCAGCAACTTAAAAAGGTCCTTTCAGGCCCGCGTGTTGGCGATGAAATCATCACACCAGATGATAGTGAGGAGGATATTTTAACTGATATCCTCAGCCAGGATATGAGCCAACGTGCTGCCCAGGCCCCTGGTATTTCCTATTTAGCGTTTACAGCCACACCAAAAGCCAAAACGCTTGAACTTTTTGGCACGAAGCCAAACCCCACCCAGCCTGTGAGCGAGGATAACAAACCAGCACCGTTCCACATTTACCCTATGCGCCAAGCTATTGAGGAAGGCTTTATTTTAAATGTTTTGGACAATTGGGTGTCTTATGGGCAGGCTTTTAAATTAGCCCTTAGTGAGGATGATGCTGGCCAACGCGAAGTTGATAGCAGCAAAGCAACCCATTCCATGTTGAATTGGGTGCGCTTAAACCCCAAAACGATTGAAACCAAAGCGCAAATTATTTTAGATCACTACACAACGGTGGTTCAAAACCTGTTAAGCGGCCAAGCACGGGCTATGGTGGTGACACGCTCCCGCCCAGAAGCTGTTTTGTGGACGTTAGCCCTGCGTAAGGAAGCCAAAGCACGCCAACTGATGGTGGATAATGGCCAGGGCGGCCAAGGCCCGCTAGCTGTGCTGGGTGCGTTTTCAGGGGAAGTGCATTCCCCCACCCACGGCATTGCTGAACCTTTAACAGAAGCCGCCCTTAACCAGCAGGAACTGCAAGGGCAAGATATTAGGGAAGCTTTTGGTAAAGGCTGTAACCGCATTTTGGTGGTGGCGAATAAGTTCCAAACTGGTTTTGATGAACCATTGCTATGCAGCATGTATGTGGACCGCCCCCTTTCTGGTATTCAAGCTGTGCAAACGCTGTCGCGCCTTAACCGTTGTTATAGCGGGCCTTATGGCACTAAAGAACAAACTTATGTTGTGGACTTTACCAACAAACCTGAAACCATTTTGGAAGCATTCCAAACTTATTTTGAGCATGCAGAACTTGCTGAGCCTAGCAAACCAGAAATGGTTATGGAACTGGCCCATAAGTTGGAAAGCAGCGGTTATTTTAATGATCAACAATTAGATGATTTTGTTAAAGTGATCTATAAGCCCAATGTTACCCCCAAAAATGTGGATAAAGTCCTGCGCCCCCTTGTGGATCCGTTACTGCAGGCGCACCGCCAAGCGCAGCAAGCTTTAAACGCTTATGCTTTAGCAGGGCAGGACAATAGCGCTGCTGCAGACCGCCAGCGGACTGTTATCAAGCAGCTTGAAGATTTTAGGAGGAATTTGGGCACTTATTACCGTGCTTATAATTTTTTAAGCCAGCTTTGGAATTACCAAGATACATCCTATGAAAAGCTTGCTCTTTTAGCGCGCTTTTTGCCGCCCTTATTAAAATTTGAGCGCGACCAGGAGGTGCTTGACCTTTCAGAACTGGAGCTTACGCACCTTCATATTAAAAGCCGTGGCAAGCAGGCGCTTATTTTGCAGCCAAGCCAAGGTGAAGGGTTAAGTGGCCTGCGTGAAGCTGGCCTTGGTGGCCAGCATGAGGCTGATAAAAAATCCCTTGAGGTGATTTTGCAGCAGCTTAACCAACTTTATGGCACTGAATGCAGCAATGAACACCAATTAGGGTTCATCCAGGAGGCTACCAAAGCAATGATGCAGAATGCGACTTTGCGTGACCAAGCCCTGCACAATAGCCGAGATAGCTTTATGCAATCCCTTGACCTGCAAAAAAGCTTAACCCAAGCCCTTATGGATTTAAGAAAATCTGGTGAAAGTTACCAGAAAATGAGCACCGCAACGTTAATGGATGCAAGCATTAAGGAAAAGCTTATCTCTATGCTTGTTCAGGATGGGCAGCTTTGGGATAAGCTGCGCATCAACCCTTAATCATCCTGGCTAAAGCCCCTGTAAACAGGGGCTTAGTTTTAAAAGCTCTGGCGTTTTAGAACTGGGCTGCAACAGTGCCGAAGAACTCCCGCGGTGCCGCCATGAAGAGGACCGGGTTGTCATCCCCCCTGATGGCAGCAGCGCCATGGATGCCGCCAGCGTAATGCTGCCCAAACAGGTTGGTGACGCCAAAGCGCGCCTGGAAGTTGTTCACAAAGCCAACGCGCCCGAAATCATAGGCCCCGGTGAGTTCAGAACTCCAGAAGCCAGGCGTTTTGACGTCGTTGGTGTAGGTGAGGTTGCGTGCGCTGCTGTAGGTAGTGTTGAAGTTGGCTGAAAGCCTGTGCCACCTGTAATGCAGGTTCATTTTGTACATGAACTTGGGGTAGTAGACCTGCTGCTTGCCTTTGATGTTCACCGCCCCTGTGGCCAGCGGCAGGTGGCTGTTCTGGTAAGTGGCATTGTTGTAGCTGAAACTGTTGGTCAGGGCGACATCGCCCCATGTGTCGCTGTCCACGTCAAACAGGCGCAAGGGATGGATGGTGCCGATGAGGTCAACGCCATTCATGGTTTCCTTGCCCAGGTTCTGGTAGGAGCTAACCGGGTTGGTGATGGATCCAGACGTGATGGGGCCAAGCCTGTTCTGGTAATCAACGTGGTAATAATCCACAGCCGCATTCAGAACGGGCGATGTGTAGCGGTAACCCACAAGGTAGGTCCAAGTGCGCTCCGGCTTGAGGGACTTCTTGTTCTGCTCAAACACCTTCTGACCGCTGATGCTGCGCGAACCAAGGCCAGACCACGGCGTGCTGCTGCCAAACTGCACGTTGTAATCATAGGCCCTCATGTTCTCAGCGATGTCAGCGTAAAGTTCATGGTTTTTGAGGAAATGGTAGTTGTAGCTGAAATGCGGCAGAAAGGCCGCAGCAGCCGTCAAGCTGCCATTGGCCGCGTGGCTGTAGGGCAGCTGCCAGCCCTGGCGCGCCAGCTGGGCTGAATGGTCCCATTTGGTGCCACCCGTTGTGGTTTGGGTGAGGGAGCGGAAACCCGCCAGGAACGTCATGCCCTTGGTGATGGTGAAGGTGTCCTGCAGGTAGAACTGGAACGTGTTGGTGTTGGTCATGTCCTTCGCCCAGTGTTGGTCATTGCTTTTGTGCAAATGGTGCATCATGGAAAGCGGGCCTGAGGGGGTGTCCGCCTGCAGGTCGTTGTAGGTTTCCATGAAGTCGTTCTGGTACCAGAGGCCCGTTTTGATGGCGTTGCGCTTGCCTGCCTGGATGTCGAAATTCTGGGTGAAGCCAATGCGCCTCATGTCCGGGTGCTGGCGGAATTCAGCCATGGGGAACTGCGCTGGCGTCACAAAGCCAGGCATGGTGCCGCCATACCAAGCATTGGCCACCTGGCCGTAACCCAGTGTGGTGGAACGCACATTGGGGGCCAGCTGGAACTCCCCCTTCAGGCCAGTCAGGTAGGCACGCTGGATTTGGCCACTTTGGTAGGCTTCATCACTGACTTCATCGCCACTCAGCCCAGGGGCGCCCACAGCAGCGCCAGAGCAGGAGGGGTTGAAGGCCACGCAATTGGCCCAATTGACGGCCTTGCGGTAGTTTGGCTTGAAATAGCTGCCCTTGTAGCCAAGGACATGTTCCATGTTGTTGGTCATTTCAAGCGCGTTGTACTGATCAAAATCTGAGTAGTCGAAGTTGAAGGTCAGCTTGCCAACATCAGCCACGGGTTGGACGAGCTTGAAATTGCCCACATATTCCTTTTGGTAGCCATAGCCTGCCCAAAGGTTCTGGTCTGTGCGGTTGAAGGCAGCGTAGAACTTGGTGCCCGTGTCATTCAAAACACCTGAATTAAGGCGGATGAACGTGCGGTAGCCGCTGAAACTGGCAAATTGCTGGCTGATGTCAGCCTTGAATTTATTGGTGGGGTCCACCGTTTTATAGGTCAGCACACCGCCCAGCGTTTGGGCAGACGGTGTGTCCAGCGCCCCGGCGCCCTGGCTGACAGCCAAGGAGGCGATGTCCTCCTGGATGGCCAGCTGGTTGACGGAGGCACCACCCACATTGGCGAACATCTGGTTGCCCATGGGGATGCCATCAAGCGTCACGCCAAGTTGGGTGAGGTTGAAACCGCGCAGATAAAATGTGTCTGAGGCCGTGTCCATGCCAAACCCATCAGCACTGGTGAAATTAGTGCCAGGCGTGGTGAGGGCAAGGGCCTGCAAAGGGTTAGTGCCTGTGACGAAATCATCAAGCACTTTGCGGTTGATGACATTTTCAGAACCAGTGAGCGCCTTGTGACGCCCACCGATATGGAGGGCCTCCAAGCTGCCTTTCACGTCATGGGGCCTGGGACGCCTGTGGGCAGAGGTATGGTTGCTGCCATGCAGGCGCGCGGTGGGGCGCCGGCTGTGTGCTTTCCTGTTATTGGAAACAAGGTTAGCACCTTTGGGTGGTGCCGTTATGCCTTTGGCGCGTGCAAAGGCTGGCGCCGGCACAGCGCAGCTGATGAGCAGCACAGTGCCCAAGGCTGGCGCCAGCGCCGTGCTGGATAGGTAACGGGCCGTGGTGTGGTTGCGGCGGGATGGCCTGAAGCCATGGCGTGGAAACTGTTTCATGATGCGGTGCCCAAGGCAGCCGGCCTTACCCCAGGCAGCAGGGCGCATTTTTCCTACCACGCTTTGGAAGCATGTTCGGAAAAGGCCTGCAGCACTTAGTGGTTAAGCGGCAGCCGTCATGGCGCATGGTTCGCCCCCACCAAAACAGGCAACGCCTGGTGGTGCTAGCCCCCAAAGGGGCTAAGGGGCCTTATGGCCAGATTTTAAGGAAGGGAGGAAGTGCTGTGCTGCCTCAAGCAGCGGGGCAACACATTCGCATCATCACGCCTGGCATGGTCATGGCGGCGCGCTGTTCAGTCTGGTGTGGCAGAACGGGCTTGAAAGGCGCGCGGGCCATGGGAACGTCCTTTTGTCAGGGCAGCCAGCCGTGGTGGGCAAGCATACTGTGGCGTGGTTCCACCATCCCGCCACAGCGTGCTGAGCCTGGCAAGGGGTAGTTGCCAGTGTACTGAACGGAAAAACAACCCTGTTGCACAAGCGCAACATTATTGGCACTGCCCAGAGCATCCATTGGCCAAACCCATCAAGCGAAGCTTGAACCGGGGTTGTCCTTCAGCAAGTCGGCTTGGCGTACATAGCCCATCAGAACATCAAGGCTTTTATGGCGTGACGTGTCAGCGATCTTCAGCGCGCTGACACCAGCCATGGCCGCTGTAGTGATGAAGCCGGCGCGCAGGCTGTGGCCAGAGACCATGTCGGCATCCAGCCCCGCTTCCACAGCGTACTTCTTCACCATATTGGCCACGGAGCGCCCATTCATAGGGCGTTCTGAAAGATGGCCCCAGCGGTCTATGGAACGGAAAACAGGCCCCGATTTGATGCGCGCCGCACGCAGCCAAGCCTTGAGCAAGCGTGGCGCCTTCAAATGAAGGCCATCAGGAATGCCAACAGATTGGCCAGCGCCCACTTTATCGGTTTTGCTGCGCCTGATGGCCAGAACCACGCCACCTGTGCGCCAAAGGATATCCTCCACAACCAGGGCCACCAGTTCAGAACGCCTGAAAGCCCCCATAAAGCCAATGGCCAGCATGGCGGCGTCACGCTTGCCGCGCAGTGTTTCCGTGGGGCAGCAGGCAACCATGGCTGCAAGGTCCTCCGCCAGGATGGCAGCGTGGCGTTCTGGCCTGGTGCCCAGTTCACGCCGGATGCCAGCCAGGATCCTGTCCACATCTTCATGGCGGGCGGGGTTGGGGTCTGTGCGGCCCATGGCGCGGTAAGCATAGGCCACGCCTGCACGCGCCCGGCTGATGGTGCTGGCGCGCAGGCCATCGCGCGCCATGGCGGCCAGCCAAGCGGCGATTTGTTCAGCGCTGGCTTGGGCCACTTCCTGGTTGCGCCTGCGGCACCAGCGCGCAAAGCTGCGCGCATCGCTTTCATAGGCACGCAGTGTGGCTGGGGCGAGGGCTGCGCGCGCGAAAGCATCCAGCCACTCCCGCTCCGTGACTGTTAGTTGGGCTGTGCCGGCAGTGCCTTGCCCAGTGGCCACTAGCTCTGTGGAGGTGGCCTCCACCAGGGTAGCACTGTTCCCCTCCTGAGCGTGGTCAGGGGTGGGGACAGGCAGGTTGGCGTCTTCATCCATGCCGTCAGGTGGTGGGGCGGCAGTGTTCATAGCGATGGTCCCTGATTGGCTGAGGGTTGGAAAGGCTTGAAAAAGTCTTTTGGGGCTTAAAGCGTTTGTTACCAAAAACCGCGCTGCGCTGCGGATTTAAGGGGAAATCATGACTTCTGGTAATGTCGATTATCGGTTCTTACATGTAAAGACACCTCAAGGTGTAAGGGTGAAAAAACCTCCCGTAGGAGGTTTGGTGAGCAACAGGGAAAAGCCCTTCAACCCTTAAGGCATGGCTAGGCGGACCACCTTGGCGCGGTCTGGAAAACGCACCAGAACCATGTTGGCCTGCCCCACAGCACACGCTGTGGCCTGGGCGGTGTGCAGCACCAGTAGGCAGGCGGGCTGAACCGCCAACGCGCCTTTAGGCAAGCGCAGATAGTAAAGCGGTCCTGTGGCCATGGCACTAACACGGGGCGTGGAACTTTCAAGCCACACAGCCCCCCAGGGCAGCCGCCCTTCAGCCACAGCAGCCAGGTTGGCCTGGACGTCCCCCGCCACCATCACTGAGCTGGCGCTGGCACAAGCGGCCTTGGCCTTGGCATGATAACTGCCATGAGGGGTCACTGTGCGTGCTGAAGCGTGGCTGGCCTGAACACCCATAACCAGCAGGACCAAACCAAGGCAGAGTGGTTTTATTTCCATGCAATCACCAGAAGCCCCATGACGATGATGAGGCACCCCAAACCCATGCGTGGCGTGATGGCTTCCCCCAGGAACAGGGCGGCCAGCACCATGGCCACCACCACGCTGCCTTTGTCAATCAAGGCGACATTGGCGACGTCCCCTAATTTGAGGGCCTTGTAGTAGAACAGCCATGAAAGGGCCGTGGCAAAGCCTGAAACGCCAAGCCACAGCCAGTTGGGCCCACGCAGCTGCGCGAAGTCACGCCATGGGACCACCAGGGCAGCGAACAGCAGAACGAAAAAGGCTACGAAAAGCGTTCTGACCGTCAAGCCCACATTGGCGGTGACGCCAACCAGCCCCATTTTGGCGATGACGGACACGCAACCAGCGCACACCATGGAAAGCAGTGCGTAAAGCAACCACATGCTCATGTTAACGTTCTTTCATCAGCCCCACCCCGCCTTTGTTCAGGAACCAGGGCAGTGTTTGCTGGCCAGAACGCGGTTGATGGCGTCCATCTCCCCCTTGGTGCGGGCGAGGGCCTCACGCACGTCATTACCGCTGAGTTCAGCCATGGAATAGCTGTCGCTCAAGGAGCCAGGGCCCCAAATGGATAGATTATAGGCCTGGCGCTGCTTGGCTGTTTCCTTGGCTAAGGCGTCACCGGTTGTCAGGGCGGTGTGGGCCAGCTGGGCGCAGCTTTCTGAAGCGTAGGCGCTGTCTGAAACAGGGGTGGGGGCAACGTCCTCTGGTGCTGGGACGTCTGCCATGCAGCCAGCCAGCCCAAAGGCGCTGCCACCCATGAGGAGAGCCAGGGCCAGTTGGGTGCGGTTGGGGAACCACGTGGTTAGGATGGTGGGCATGTGCTTGGGGGGCATCGTCAAATCCTACTTCCGCGACAGATGTGTGATGGTGTGCTGCCCCTCATAGCAGAAGCCAGCCTGCAGGCCACAGGCGCGCTCAGGGTGCTGTGCGCTGGGGCAGGGAAATTGGTGGATGGTTTTGGGTGGGCACGCGCCCAGGTTTGGTTTTGCGCGCGCTTTGCTGGGTGGCGTTTTTGCGCCGTGCCGCCATGAGCGGTGGGGCCACTTTGTGCTGGAGCTGCGCACGAGCGGCCTCCAGGCGCTCTTCGCGCATGTGGTCGCTCTCTTGCTGGGCTTCGCGCATTTTCTCGCGCTGGGTAGGGTCCATGTTGTTGCTGTTGTCGCTGTCATTGATGCCTTCCTCCACCAGGGAGCGCGGCAGTGTTTTGACGAAATCGAAACCGCGCTGGCGCAGGCTGGCTGGCGTCAGGATGTAAATGCCGCCAGGGCCATTGATGAGCTGGTCGTTGTAATCCAGGCTGGGGAACACTTCAGCGTTGATGTCGCGCCCTTCATTCATGGTGGTTTGGATCGTCATGGTGGCCAGGTCAGCCGGGTGGGTGGGGTTAAGGGTTATGCGCTTCACATCCAGAACCAAATGGCCGCTCATGCTGTGGCCCTCCATGTCCGTGGCGGGATAAAGCGTCTGCACCATGGTGGCGCCCTTGTGGGGCCCCGCCGTGATGAGGCGCGTGAACTGGACTGGACTGTCAAAATGCAGGATCAGCACATCGCCAGGCTCTATGCCCTCAACATGGCGCTGCCAGTAAAAGTGGAGGCCAGACTGGTAGAGCGCAAAGCCACCCCACCCAAGCAACACCACAGCCAAGCACCCAGCCAGAACGCGGCGCCACAAGGGCTGCAAGAAATGGCCCAGCCACTGTCCAGCGCTACTGGCGCGGGCCTTGTTTTCAACAGATCTGAAAGCGCGCAGAACGGCTTGTTCGTGAAACATGGCTGACAAACCCCGCACAATGAATGGCAGCAAAGGACGTCACTCAACGCCCATCTTGGTTCGGCCACCTTCAAGCCTGGCAGCCTTGTGGCGCTATGATGCCACGGGCTGGGGCGTGACCCAACCACCCCACCTACTGGGGGTAGGGCATGAAAAAAACCCGGCCACCCTTGGGGAGGGTAACCGGGGCACAGTTATTCACAGCCATTCACAAGCTGTTTGCTGCCGGGGCGTGAGGCCAAAGCCAGCACCACGGCCTGCAATTATCAGCGTTTGCCGGCTTCCTGGAGCTTCTTGTAGAAATGCGCCACCTGCTCAATGACCTTCGGCGCCACATGCTGGCCGATATTGGCATCCAGGCCATGGATTTCATGGGCCTTGGCCATCATCTCAAAATGGCTGACGGGGATCTTGTCCTCGCGCACGCCGTCCTTCTCCATCATGTGCAGTACTTCATTGGCCATGTTAGCCCATGAGATGGCCACAGCTTCATGAGGGGTCTTGACCAGGACATTGTCGTTGGGAAGCTCTTTGCAGATAACCTCAAAGCCTTCCTCGCGGGCATGCTTGTTGTCCTGCTTGGCGTCAACGGCACGCACGGAGAACACGTCGCCACGGTCTGTACGCAGCTTGAAGTATTTGCGGTAATCCTCGTTGGACATTTGGCGGTGCGGCATGGTGGTTGTCCCTGTTGCTGGGTTGTTCACGTTCAGGCAATCCGCCTGGGTCACCTTCCACGGAGGGGGGCCGCAGGCGCTCTGCATCAGGGTGAATCTTTAAGGCAGTTCAGGCTGGTTGGCCACTGCTATCTCAACCCCAGGCCAGTGGTGGCTTAGAAATGGAAGAAAAAATTGGATTGCGCCGCTGTGGTAGAGGAAGCCCCGCCATGACGGCTGAGCTGGTGACCCGTCATCCAGCGGGCCAGGAAGCCATTCCAGGTGACGTTGGGGCACAGGGTGGCTGTCGCCTCCACACGGGGTACAAACCCCATATAGTGCCCATGCCATGGCCTTAGGGTGTGAAGGCCGCTCATCAAATAAGCGTAGAGGCCATCATGGGTGCTGTAACGCCAAAAAACGGAACCGGCGATTTTGAAGCTCAATCGCCCTGGAATGGCGTTGAAGCGGTAGAAGGGCTGCACCCCGATGAGGTTGGCGCCATTGAGAGAGGCTGTGGGATCCAGGTACATCGGGTTGGGCCCAAGTGAAATATTGGGCGCGATGTAAGTGTTGATGGTGCCCTGGCGCCTGTTGCCGCCTCCGCCAGAATAGATGTCCGCCTGCACCCCTAGGGTGGAGGCCATCTTGCCTGTGAAGCGCCAAGCCAGCGTTGTGTTCACTGAAAAAGCCTCCACAGCGCGCCGCCTGCCTGCCACAGCGGACACATAGCCATTGTCAAAGCCCCGCCTATTCCAACCCCCAGGGCCATAGCCCATCATGCCGTTCAACTGCGCTGGGCTTTTGTGCGTTTCATGGAAAGTACCTGTCTGGTAAATGCCGCCAACCGAGTAAAGCAGGCCTCCATAAGTGCCGTGCCAACGGAAGCCGAAATCGTTGCGCGCTGTGGAACCGGGAATGCGCTGGCTGCCCAGGCGCGGGTTCATCCATGTGGCTGCTGAGGAGTTCCCGTCAAGGCCACCGCCATTCATGGTGAAGCCAAGGTAGAAAAGCTCCAGGAAGCCCAGCCCTTTGCGGCTTGGCAGGGCGATGGTGGTGTTGAAACCGTAAAGACGATTATTGTACATCTCCGTGTCTTTGAAGAAGCTGTTGCCTTTGTGCATGTCATTGGTGGCAACGAAGTCCCAGGCGTCCACACGCACTTGCCGCCAGAAATGGTACAGCCTGAAGCCGTTCCAGGATTGGGGCACTGTTGGCACCTCACGCGTGCCAATCAGGTATTCAGGCCCATCACTGAACTGTTGGCGCCCGAAAATGAAGCCACCATGGCCACCGATCCAATCAGGCGCCCTGCCGGCCAGCTCTACAAAAGCTTGCTGGACGTCCAGGTCCTTGTTCCAGATGGGGCTATAAAAATAAGGGCGCCAGCCGCCAGCGTCCGCATTGATGAGCTGCCCAAACACGCGCACATGCTGGCCCAAGTGCAAATCGGCAGACAGCAGGTTGCGTACATAGAAACGCCCCGCGTCATTATGGCTTTTGGCCACAGGACCTTGCCCTGGTGATGTGTAATGGCCGGGCGCGCCTCCTTTGCCAGGCACCCAGAAGCCGTCTGGGTCGTGGCCACCGCCGCCAAAGGCGTTCAGCATCGGGCGGGAATTAAACCAGTTGCGCACGCGGCTCTCACCGTGGAAGCCAATCCAAATGGCGCCCCCTGAAGTGATGTTGATGTGGTTCAGGGTTCGTCCCACCCCCTTGCTCCCTTTGGGTAAAGGGGCGCCTGCCGGGATGCCGTAACGGGTTGGGCTTCCAAAACCTGTGTTGTGGCCTTGAACAAACCAATTAGCCGTAGGTGGGACTACTTGAACGGGGGCCGAATGAACAGTGGAGGGGGCAGCCTTTGCCTGGCCCCCTGCCGGAGCAAACGCCAGCAGGGCCACGGCGCACCAGCAGGCAGCAGGCTGCCAGCGTTGCAGGCGCTTATCAAGGACCGTGGCCGTGGTGGCGTGATTCAAAGTGCACCCATGCGCTTTTCCAAAGGGCAGGATGGAAGCACAGCTGTTGTTGCCGCCAGCTAGTCTTCTAAAGTAACGCTCTGTAATGATGAACGTTCGTCAATGAATCAGCCCCAATCTGTGAAATAAAATTAACCAGTGGTTATGGTTAACTTTGGTTATGGCACGCCCCATCAGGGGGTAAGTTCACTGCACCTATTTTCCCCGTTCCGACTGGACCCACCTGGCTTTGGCCCCATGGCGGGGGCCTGTCAGCTGTAGTGGAGGGGGCGGTGGGAAAAGTCTTGGGCACATGGTTGCCAGAAAATGCCGATTTTTGGCACCGCGAAGGGCACCAGGTCGCCAGGCGCAACCTGGTGGTTTCCGTCCTGTGCCTGTTTCTGGCGTTCGCTGTTTGGATGATATGGAGCGTCCTGGTCGTCTACCTGCCTGAAGTTGGTTTCCACTTCACCATGCAGCAGTTGTTCTGGCTGGTGGCGGCGCCCAGCCTCTCAGGTGCCACGCTGCGCATTGTCTATTCCTTCATGGTGCCCATTGTGGGGGGGCGGCGCTGGACGGCGTTTTCAACGGCGCTTCTGCTGGTGCCGGCCCTAGGTACGGGTTGGGCTGTCACCAATCCCCATACCCCTTATGGCCTGTTCCTGGCCCTGGCTGTCCTGTGCGGCCTGGGGGGGGCCAATTTTTCCTCCAGCATGGCTAATGTCAGCTTGTTCTACCCGCGCGCTGAAAAAGGCTCCGCCTTGGGGTTGAACGCTGGCATTGGCAACCTGGGCGTTTCAGCTGTGCAGTTCATTGTGCCCATCGTCATCAGCTTCGCGTTGTTCGGGGTATTGGGGGGCGCGCCTGAAGCCATGGACACAGCCCGTGGTGTCCAGCCAGTGTGGCTGCAGAACGCTGGCTTCATCTGGGTTGCGCCCCTGCTGGCCTGCACAGTGCTGGCGTGGTTTTGCATGAACGACATCGCAAGCATCAGGGCGTCCTTCACCCAGCAGCTTGTGGTGTTCAAGCGTTTGCACACATGGGTGCTGTGCTTGCTTTATTTGGGGGTTTTTGGGTCCTTCATTGGTTTTTCAGCTGTTTTCCCATTGCTGACGCACACGCAGTTCCCCACGGTGAACGCTGTGAAGTACGCTTTTCTTGGGCCTTTGCTGGGGTCGCTTTGGCGGGTGGCTGGGGGGTGGCTTGCTGACCGCCTCAAAGGCTCCCGGGTGCTTATAGGCAGCTTTGCCGCCATGGCCGTGGCGATTGGGGGCGTGCTGCATTTCATGCCCCATGCTGGGCACGGGGGCAGCTTTGCGGGGTTTTTCGCCATGTTCATGCTGCTGTTCACTGCTTCAGGCATTGGCAATGGCGCTTGCTCGCAAATGATGCCGGTGGTTTTCCTGCGCGCCTGCCTCAACAAAGCCCCCAATGGGGAGGAAGGGCGCAAAGCCGCCCTCATCGAAGGCACCAGGGAAGGCGCCACCGTTCTGGGCTTCACAGGGGCCATTGGGGCTTATGGCGGTTTCCTGCTGCCCCAGGGGTTCAGTTTCTCGCTGGCCCACGCCCACAGCGCAGCCCCTGCCTTCGCTGGCCTTATCGCGCTTTATGGCGCTTGCATGGTCATCACTTGGTTTTTCTACCAGCGCAGCGCCACCACCACCCCTTGCTGAGCTGGCTGGGCATTGGACAAAGGCACCCCCATGACTGATTTTATTGACCAGCTGCGGTTCCTCACCCCAGCGCGCCAGACCTTCTCCCGCGGGTGGGGCAGCACGGACACGCAGCCGCGCGGCTGGGAGGACGCCTACCGCAGCCGCTGGCAGCATGACCGTGTGGTGCGCTCCACCCACGGGGTGAACTGCACAGGGTCGTGTTCCTGGAAGATCTACGTCAAAAACGGCATCGTCACGTGGGAAACCCAGCAGACGGACTACCCCCGCAACCGCCCTGGCCTGCCAGACCATGAGCCGCGCGGCTGCCCCCGCGGTGCCTCCTATTCCTGGTACATGTACGGCCCCAACCGCATTAAGCATCCCCTAGCGCGCGCCTCACTAGTGCGTGCGTGGCGCCAGCACCGCAAGGCACTGCCGCCCGTGGCGGCTTGGCAGGCCATGATGGCGGACAGGGAACTGGTGCGGTCTTACCAGCGTGAACGGGGCCTTGGTGGCCTGGTACGCATCAGCTGGGAGGAGGCCAACGACATCATCGCTGCAGCCAACATCCACACAGCCCGCACCCATGGCCCCGACCGCATCGTGGGGTTCTCCCCCATCCCCGCCATGTCCATGGTCAGCTACGCCGCTGGCACGCGCTACCTTTCCCTGATTGGGGGGGCTGCACTGAGCTTCTATGACTGGTACTGCGACCTTCCCCCAGCCAGCCCCCAGGTGTGGGGGGAACAGACGGACGTCTCCGAATCAGCTGATTGGTACGCTTCAGGCTATCTCATTCTCTGGGGATCCAACGTACCCCAGACACGCACCCCAGACGCCCACTTCATGGCGGAAGCACGCTACCGCGGCACCAAAGTCGTTGCCGTGACCCCTGACTATGCTGAGGTGACGAAGTTCGGCGATGAATGGCTCCACCCCCGTCAAGGCACGGATGCGGCGCTGGCACTGGCCATGGGCCACGTCATCCTCAATGAGTTCCACATCCAGAGGCAGGACCCTTACTTCACCGACTATTGCCGCCGCTTCACAGACATGCCCCAGCTTGTACTGCTGGAGGCCAAGGATGGCGCCTGGGTGCCTGGGCGCTTCCTGCGCGCAGCCGACCTGCCAGGCGCTGGTGGGGAGGGCAATAACCCCCAGTGGAAAACGCTTGTAGTGGATGAGGCCACAGGGGACCTGGCCATTCCCCAAGGGTCCGCCGGGTTCCGCTGGGGGCAGGAGGAGAATGGTCAGCCTGGCCCCGACCAAGGCAAATGGAGCCTGCGACCTGAAACATCAGGCGGCCAGGAACTGCACCCGCTGCTGAGTTTGGAAAACACCCGTGACGACCTACTTGAGGTGCTGTTCCCCTGCTTTGAAAGCGGCGAAGGTGGCGCTGACGAGAACCAGGGCGGTGGTAGACAGGGCCCATCCCCCCAGCAAAAAGGCAGCGGGCAGGGCATTCGCCGCATTCTGCGGCGCTTTGTGCCGGTCAAACGCGTGCAAACCACCACGGGTGAAGCTTACGTGGCCACCGTTTTTGACCTGAACGCCGCCCAATACGGCATCGACAGAGGCTATGGGGATGGGGCTGCGTCCTATGATGACGCCACCACCCCTAACACCCCTGCCTGGCAGGAGGCCATAACCGGCGTGCCACGCGCGCAGGTCATCCGCATAGCGCGGGAGTTCGCAGCTAACGCTGCGGCCACAAAGGGCCGTTCCATGGTCATCATGGGTGCCGGCTTGAACCACTGGTACCACATGGACATGAGCTACAGGGCGATCATCGCCATGCTCCTCCTGTGTGGCTGCGTGGGCCAGCCTGGTGGGGGGTGGGCCCATTACGTAGGGCAGGAAAAGCTGCGCCCGCAGGCTGGGTGGCAGCCTTTGGCGTTTGCTACGGACTGGAACCGCCCCGCCCGGCAAATGAACGCCACCTCCTTTTTCTACGCCCACACTGACCAATGGCGCTATGAGACAGTGTCGCCATCTGACCTCCTCTCCCCCCTTGCGGACCGCAGCCGCTTCACAGGCAGCATGATCGACTTCAATGTGCGCGCTGAACGCATGGGCTGGCTGCCCTCCGTGCCCCAGCTCAACGCCAACCCTTTGCACGTGGCAGCCCAGGCGCGGCAAACGGGCATGGAGGTTAGTGATTACGTGGTCTCGCGCCTTCAATCAGGGGAACTGCGCTTCGCTAGTGAGGACCCAGACAGCCCAGAGAGCTTCCCCCGCAATATGTTCGTGTGGCGTTCCAACCTCCTGGGTGCTTCAGGCAAGGGGCATGAGTATTTCCTCAAGCACCTGCTAGGCACCCGCAACGGCCTGATGAGAGGGGACATCGGCACCACCGGCGCCCCCAAGCCAGAGGAAGTGGTGTGGCGCCCCCAAGCGCCAGAGGGCAAGCTTGACCTGCTTGTCACGCTGGATTTCCGCATGTCCAGCACATGCCTTTACTCAGACATCGTCCTGCCGACAGCCACGTTCTATGAAAAGAACGACCTCAACACCACGGACATGCACCCTTTCATCCATCCCTTCACCGTAGCTGTGGAGCCAGCTTGGGAAGCACGCAGCGACTGGGACATTTTCAAAGGCCTGGCCAAACGCTTCTCCGAGCTGTGCCCAGGCTGGCTTGGGCAGGAGGAGGACGTTGTCGGCACCCCCATCCTGCATGACACAGCGGGGGAGCTTGCCCAGCCTGACGGTCCCCTGGACTGGAGGAAGGGGGAGTGCGCTCCCTTGCCAGGGCGCACCATGCCCAACTTCACAGTGGTGGCACGCGACTACCCCCGCACTTATGAGCGGTTCACCTCCCTTGGCCCCCTCCTGGCGGAGCGTGGCAATGGCACCAAAGGCATTTCCTGGCCCACATGGCCTGAGATCGAGCGCCTGAAGGCGTTCAATGGCACCACTGACAGTGCCACCGGATCGGCGCGCGCACGCATTGAAACCGACCTGGACGCTGCCGAGGTCATTTTGAGCCTGGCCCCTGAAACCAATGGGGCTGTGGCTGTGCGCGCCTGGCAGGCCCTGTCGCGCAAAACGGGCGGGGACCTGGCGCGCCTGGCCCAGGGCCGCGCTGATGAACGCATGACCCATGGCGACCTGCAGACCCAGCCACGCCGCGTCATCACAAGCCCCACTTGGAGCGGCATTGAATCAGCGCGCACCACCTATTGCGCCAGCTACACCAATGTTCATGAAGGGGTGCCCTGGCGTACCTTGACAGGGCGCCAGCAGTTCTACCAGGACCATGAATGGATGCGCGCCTTTGGCGTTGGATTCTGCACATGGCGCCCGCCCTTGAACCTGGGCAGCCATGGCCAGGGGCGCCCCGTTGCCCCCAACGGCCACCCTGAGCTGGTGCTGAACTTCATCACCCCCCACCAGAAATGGGGCATCCACTCAAGCTATGGCGACAACCTGCTGATGCTGACGCTGAGCCGTGGCGGTCCCACCGTGTGGTTGTCTGAAAAGGACGCTACCCGCCTCGGCGTGGCTGACAACGACTGGATTGAGGCCTTCAACAGCAACGGCGCCCTGGCTGCGCGCGCCGTCGTCAGCCAGCGCGTGCCTGAAGGCATGAGCATGATGTACCACGCCCAGGAAAAAACCCTGAACGTGCCGGGCGCGGAAGCCAACAAACGCCGCGGCCTGCACAACTCCGTCACGCGCGTTGTGCCCAACCCCGTCCACATGATCGGCGGTTACGCGCAGCTGAGCTACGGCTTCAACTACTACGGCACCGTTGGCAGCAACCGTGACGAATTCGTGACCGTGCGCAAAATGGCGCAGGTGGATTGGCTTGAAGGCCCCCAGGAAAGGCAGGAGACAAAAGCATGAAAGTGCGCGCGCAAATCGGCATGGTGCTGAATCTAGATAAATGCCTGGGCTGCCACACCTGCGCGGTGAGCTGCAAAAACGTCTGGACGTCACGTGCTGGACTTGAATACGCCTGGTTCAACAATGTCGAGACCAGGCCAGGCACTGGCTACCCCACCAACTGGGAAGACCAGGGGCGCTGGAAAGGTGGCTGGCGGCGCGACAAGGCAGGGCGCCTACGCTTGGCCATGGGCAACCGCGCCCGGCTGCTCTCCAAGCTGTTCGCCAACCCTAACCTACCGGGGCTGGACGACTACTATGATCCCTTCACCTTCGATTATGGCCACCTCCAGCAAGCCCCGCTTTCCAAAGCGCCGCCTGTGGGGCGCCCGCATTCCCTGGTGACGGGCGGGGCGATGGCCGTCAAGTCCGGCCCCAACTGGGAGGATATGCTGGGCGGCCCTTTCAGCCAGCGTTCAAACGACCACAATTTCGAAGGCGTGCAGAAAAAGATCTATGGCCAGTTTGAAGAGACCTTCATGGCCTACCTGCCGCGCCTGTGTGAACATTGCCTCAACCCAGCCTGCGTGGCGGCCTGCCCGGCAGGTGCTGGCTACAAGCGAGTGGAGGACGGCATCGTCCTAATAGACCAGGACAAGTGCCGGGGCTGGCGCCTGTGCGTTTCAGCCTGCCCGTACAAAAAAGTCTACTTCAACTGGAAAAGCGGCAAATCAGAGAAATGCCTTTTCTGCTACCCGCGCCTTGAAGGTGGCGTGCCAACGCTGTGCGCTGAAACCTGCGTGGGGCGCATTCGCTACCTTGGCGTGATGCTGTACGATGCCGACCGCATTGGCGAAGCCGCCGTGGTCGCGGACCCCAAGCGCCTCCACCAGGCGCAACTGGACATGTTCCTCAACCCCCATGACCCTGCGGTGCAGGCTGCAGCCCTGCAGGCTGGCATCCCAGCTGAATGGGTGGAGGCAGCCTGCCGTTCCCCCATTTATAAAATGGCCGTTGATTGGCAGATCGCCTTCCCCCTTCATCCAGAGTACCGCACCTTGCCCATGGTCTGGTACGTGCCCCCCCTCTCCCCCATCAGCAAAGCAGCAGAGGCAGGCGACCTACCCATGGCTGGTGTCCTGCCTGACCTAGACGCCCTGCGCATACCCATGCGCTACCTGGCCAACCTCCTGACAGCTGGCGATGTAGCGCCCGTGCGGGCGGCGCTTGGCAAAATGCTGGCCATGCGCCATTTCATGCGCGCCCGCACCCAAAACCCCCAAGAGCTGGGAAGCGCTGGACCAGAGGCCCACCCTGATGATGCGGCGTCAAAGCGGGCCATCCACGTTCTGGCGGAAGCTGGGCTGACGGCCTCCACAGCGCTTGCCATGTATGATTGCCTAGCCATTGCGCGCTACGAGGACAGGTTTGTGGTGCCCACAACCCACCGTGAATACGCTGGCAGGGCCTTCCACATGAAGGGGGCCTCTGGCTTCGCCTTCAATTGCGGCCCTGGCGGCCTTGAAAGTGGCGGTGGTTCAGGCCTTTTCGGCAAACCACGTCAAAGCGGCCCTAACACACCCAGGGGAGGGCGCGCCCTATGACCACCATCCACTTGGACCAGCGGGCTTTGAAGGCTCTCGCCCTTCTCCTGCATTACCCAGATGAGGTCTTGCTGGCCAATCTTAGCGGTCTGGAGGTTATCCTGGCAGCGGTAGGCCCTTTCCAAACGGACATCAGCCCGTTCTTGGCTTGGCTGGGCCACGCTGATTTGCTGACGCTGGAAGCAGCCCATGTCAGCGTTTTCGAATGCAGGCGCAGCACTTCGCTGCATTTGTTTGAACATGTGCACGGCCAATCACGGGAACGTGGGCAGGCCATGGTGGATCTGTTGGCGATGTACAATGCTGCCGGTCTTGGCATGGTTAATGGGGAACTGCCCGATTACCTGCCGGCTTTCCTGGAGTACCTGTCGCGCTGCCCAGTGGCTGAGGCCCAACCTCTGCTAGCTGAGGTAGCGCACCTAGTGCGCGACATCGCCCAGAACCTGGTCCAATGTGGCAGCCCATGGTGGCGGCCGTGCTCACTGTTGCTGGAAATGGCAGGCGCAGCCCCTGTGGCAGCCCCAACCGCCCCACCAGAAAACCCTTTGGGGCAGGCTGACCGCGCCCGCCTGGACAGGGAATGGGAAGAAGATCCAGTGACCTTCAACAAAGCGCCTTGCAACCCCAAGGGCCAGCAGCCCCACCACCCCCATGTCCGCCATCATGGCAGACCTGCCAACGCTCCCCATGGGGAAAACGGGAAAGCCAACAGGGAAAACGCAACGCTATGCTGAACTGGATCTGTTTTGGGGTTTACCCCTATGTGGCCCTCACTGTGTTCCTCCTGGGCAGTTTCCTGCGCCACCACCACGCCCCTTACAGCTGGAAGGCCGATTCGTCACAGCTCCTCAGGCCGCGCAGCCTGCGGTTGGGCAGCAATTTGTTCCATGTGGGGGTGCTTGGTCTGTTCGCTGGCCATGGTGTGGGGTTGCTGACACCCCATTGGCTTTACCAATCCTTGGGGCTTTCCGCCCATTGCAAGCAATTGCTGGCCATGGGGCTGGGCGGTGTGATGGGTACAATGGCCTTAGTTGGCTTGGCGCTGCTCATTCACCGCCGCCTTATGGATCCGCGCATCAGGTGTACGTCACGTTGGATGGATTTCATCATCCTGGGATGGCTGTTCATGACGCTGTGCCTGGGCCTGACCACTATCCCCTTCTCATGGCACCACGCTGACGGACATTTGATGATGCAGCTCGCCGACTGGGCGCAAGCCATCGTGACACTGCACCCTGCCGCAGGTTTCATGGTTGGCGTGCCCTTGATTTACCGTCTGCACATGATGTGCGGCATGACGCTGTTCGTCCTGTTCCCCTTCAGCCGCCTTGTCCACGTCTGGAGTGGCTTTGCCAGCGTTGCCTACTTGGCGCGCCCACCCCAAATTACCCGTTCCTGGCCACGTACTAAGCAGTGAAGGCGCCATTCCCCGAAGCCCCTTGAGGGGCGGCTAAAAAGAGGACAAAGCGCATTTTTGGCAGTTTGAAAGGGGGAATTTGTAACGTGGTGATGAAATTGTGCCTTCTTGCAGCCATAGCCAGAAGGTGGCTGGCTGTGTGGGCGGGCAGCGCCCGTGGCGCCAGCCTGGCCGGGTTGGGGCCAGTTTCTGGAACTGGAGGTTGTCCATGACCACACCGCACCACACCACCAATCCCCTGGAAGCGCCTTTCCATGAACTGGTGCGCAAGCGGCGCGCCCTGCGCGCTTTCAAGCCTGACCCTGTGCCTGATGATGTTCTGCGTTCTGTGCTTGAAGACGCCCAGCACACCCCTTCACAATGCAACACGCAACCTTGGCAGATGCACATCGTTTCCGGTAAAGCCCGTGATGAGCTGAGCGCCGCCATCCAAGCTGAGGAGAAGATTGGGCACCGCACGCCTGACTTCACCTTCGCGCGCACGGATTACCCAGCCCTTTACGAGGCGCGCGCCCAGCACCAGGGGGCGGAGTACTACAAAGCCCTTGGCATCCCGCGTGAGGACAAGGCCGCGCGGCGTGACGTCATGTGGCGCAACTACACCTTTTTTGGCGCCCCCCACGTGGCGCTACTGTTCATGCCACAGGTGGGCGATGACGTCCGCATAGCAGGTGACCTTGGCATGTACGGCCAAACCTTCCTGCTTTCGCTGGCAGCCCATGGCCTGGGTGGGTGCCCACAGACTTATCTGGGGTTCTACGCTGGCACCATCCGCAAGGTTCTGGGCATTGATGAAAACAGCAAAATGCTTTTCGGGGTGTCCTTCGGCTATCCAGACATGACAGCCCCTGCCAACAGCGTTTACAAGATTGGCCGTGCACCGCTTAAAGACAGCGTCACTTTCCACTCTTGATGAACTACGGGGGTCAGCGCCCCTAGCCTTGCCCCCGCTAGCCCAGCAGGAACATGCACAGAACGGCCACACATTTCTTGCAAGGATTGGACAGCGATTGGGCCAAGGCCATCAAAACCGTTGGGCCCTGCACCCATCGCCCCCCCGCAGGGCGTGAACCGCATGAGGCCCTGGCGCGCGCAGTCGCTTACCAGCAGCTGACCCCCAAAGCAGGCGATGCCATTCTCAAACGCCTTGTGGCGTGTGCTGGTGGAACCTTCCCCACCCCTGCCAAGCTTCTGACCATGCCTGTTGAAAGCTTGCGCGCCTGTGGCTTTTCAGCGCGCAAAGCGGCCACGCTGCAGGCCATCGCCCAAGGGGCGTTGGATGGGTTGGTACCTTCCAGCGCCGCAGCTCGCACCATGGCTGATGAGGAACTGGTGGCATGCTTGACCACCCTCAAAGGCATTGGACGCTGGAGCGCTGAGATAGTGCTGATATTCGGCCTGGGCCGGATGGATATCCTGCCTGTGGATGATTACGGGGTGCGGGAAGGCTACCGCCTGCTCAAAAACCTGCCGCAGGCACCAACGCCCGCCGCCCTGCGCGCAGTGGGGCAAAATTGGGCGCCCCACCGCACAGTGGCTTCATGGTACCTTTGGCATTTGCCGCGCCCTGCCAAAAAACGCGCTTGAGGGGGTGCCACAAGCGCGCAGGTACCTTGTCACTGAGTTACTGAAGGGGAGCGTTAGCCAAGGGCGCTAAGGGCCCCCACCCACGCTTCAACGCTTTGGCCACTTTCAAGGGAAGGCTGCACCAACCCATTGACCATGAAAGTCGGGGTCATCCACACGCCATTCTGGCGCCCATAGCGGGTCTGCTGGCGGAAAAGGGTAGTGACGGCCTCAAGCCCATAAGGCTCCGCCAAGTCCAGCCCGGTAAGAGCGGACACTTTCCGCACCACCTGGCGCGGCGTCATGTCCATGGCGGGGCCTTCAGCATGGAGGGCCTGTGTGCAGGTGAAGTCGTCCCGGTGGGCTGTAATGGCCTCCAGAACAGCCAGACCCTGGGCAGGGCCACCAACCAAGGCGGCACCCAGGATGCACCGAATCAAAGGGCCAGACCACAAGTGCCAGGGCTGGTCGTAAAGGAACAGGCGCAATGTCAGCCGCCTTTCCCCCATGGCTTGAAGCAACGGCATGAGCTTGGGCACGGTGCGCGCGCAGAACGGGCATGTGGGGTCCAGGAATACATCCAACGCCATGGGGCCTGCGCCCCAGCTCAGCACTTGCTGGAAAGATGGTTTTGCTGCCGCCATATCCATTATCCCTTTATTGACCCCACCAGACTGGCCCGTGTCAGGTTAGTGTCAAGGCCCTGCGCCCTTCCCTGGCCAAAGGCTGTTCACAAAGAGTGATCAACGGCCCCTGGCAGGGCGCCTGCTACCACCGGAACGGCCCGCAGGGCGCGCGCCGGAGGGGCGGCCACCAGCACGACCCCTGCCACCGCCGCCACGCCGGCCACCACCAAGCACAGGGGGCGGCAAGGTGGAGGTGCGCGCCGCTTCCGAATGGTGGGGGTGGTCAAGCTCAACCGGGACAGGCTTGCCGATGCGCTTTTCAATCTCGCGCAGCCAAGCGCGCTGCTCCGCATCACAGAGGGAGACAGCTACCCCCTCACGCCCAGCGCGGGCTGTGCGACCAATGCGGTGGACGTAGGATTCAGGCACATTGGGCAGGTCGTAATTGAAAACATGGCTGACGCCATCAACATCAATGCCGCGGGCTGCGATGTCAGTTGCCACCAGGACCTTCACCGTTCCATCACGGAAGCCGTTCATGGCGCGTTCACGCGCGCCCTGGGATTTGTTGCCGTGGATAGCGGCAGCCGGGATGCCGTGCTTTTCCAGGAATTCAGCGATCTTGTTGGCCTCGTGCTTCATCAGGGTGAAGACAACAGCACGTTCAACGCCCCCTTCGGCCTCATCCTTAATCAAGCGCAGGAGGGCATCCTTTTTTTCAGGCGCGTCAACAAACAGGACCTTCTGGTCAATGCGGTCAACGGTGCTGGCCTCTGGTGTGACCTGAACGGTGGCTGGGTCCTTCAGCAGGGAATGGGCCAGCTCCCTGATGGTGTCAGGCATGGTGGCTGAAAAAAGCAAAGTGCGGCGGTTTTCAGGCAGGCGGGCAACGATTTTGCGGATGTCATGGATGAAGCCCATGTCGAGCATACGGTCCGCTTCATCCAGCACGACAATCTCCGGCGTGGAAAGATCGATGAAGCCTTGGCCTGCCAGGTCAAGCAAGCGCCCAGGCGCTGCTACCAGAACGTCAACGCCACGCTTCATGGCCTCCACTTGGCGGCCTTGACCAACACCGCCAAACACCACCGCATGGCTGAACTTCATGTGGCGACCATAGGCAGCGAAGCTTGCGTCAATCTGGGCAGCAAGCTCACGCGTGGGGGCCAGCACCAGCACCCGCGCCCCGCGTGGCTTGGGCTGGCCTGGATGGGTGGCCAGGTAATCGAGGATAGGCAGCGCGAACGCAGCCGTTTTGCCTGTGCCCGTCTGCGCCAGGCCCAAAAGGTCGCGTCCTTCCAGCAGGGGGGGAATGGCGCCAGCCTGAATGGGGGTGGGCTTTTCGTAGCCCTCTTCATGAAGGGCTTGGAGGAGGGGCGCAGACAGGCCAAGTTCAGCAAATGTTGTCATTGTATCAGGTCTCTTCCCAACTGTGGCGCACCCTCTGAAAAAGGCGCGCAACCGCCAAGGCAACAGGGAATGGTTGACCCAGGCGGTGGCCAATATGTGGAAGGTCATCCCTGACAGGGCTTTTCCCGCAGCTGGCCTGTCCCCTCAATAAAAGGGGACTTGGATGGTGCGATTATAAGCGCCCCACGCCCCCTCCGCAAGCCCTACAGCCACAACCCAGCACAAAGCCTTGTCCTGGCAGCGCCTGGGCAGGCTTTCAGCCAGCCCCTGGGAAAGCTTCCTCCAGCACCACCTCATCATAAGGCAGCAATGCCAACCGCGGCCCAGGTGCTGCCATCTGGTGGCCCAGCGCCACCAACATCACCACCTGGTGGTTGGGCGGCAGCTTCACGAACTGCCCCACAGCGGCGAAGTCAATGCCCGTCATGGGCAGTGACTGCAGGCCATAAGCCTGGGCAGCCAGCATCAAGGCCATCGCGCCCAGCGCTCCTGAGCGGATGCCTTCATCATGGGGCATATTGGGCTGAGCGAAGTAGGCTGGCATCATGTCCTGGATGTAGCTTTCCGCACGCGCTGCGGGCATCCCCTTGAAATAGCGCTCCGGGTTTTGCCGCCAGGCGTCATCTGCAGCGCAGACCACTACAACAACTGAGCTTTCGCTAACAGGCGGCTGGTTGAAGGAAAGGGCGCGCAAAGCCTCTTTGCGCTTTTGGTCACGCACCAGCACGAAACGGTAATTCTGAATGTTGTAGGCCGTTGGTGCCAAGCGCGTGGCTTCCATGACAGCTTTCAGAACATCATCAGGGACAGGGTCGTTGGGGGTGAAGTCATGCACCGCGCGGCGGCGGGTGATGGCTTCCAGAACCTGGGGCAGAACAGGGGTTGGGGTTGTCATGAGGGCTCTCCTGCCGTTGGCGCCCCCGAAAGGCCATGTTTGGCGTTGGATTGGTCCAGCTCGTACAAGGTGCGCGCGAAAATGACCTCAAGCTTCTGGCGTGTTGGTGTGGGGGTGGCACCTTCTGGCAGGGGCGCCAGCTGGCGGCGCAGCCACTGCACTTCCTCATCTGTCAGGCGCATGCGCCCCCCATTGTCAACACGGGAGGCAAACCCCCAGAACACCCTTTGCACGCCGCCATTGCCCATGATGGCAGCGCGCAACGCAGCGCGTTCCCCAGGGTTCAGGGTTATGATGGTGTCAGGCAAAGCGGGGCGCTGGGTGGGGGCTGGCGCAGGCGCCCTGTTGGCCACAAAGCCGCCCATGGGCGCTGGGCGCAGCCCAGGCTTGGGCGCGGGTGGGGTGAAATCGTCCATGGCAGTACTTCCAGTTTCCCATTCTTGACAGTGGGGCAGCGCTTTGATGTGAAAAGTTCACTTCGTAAAACTTCACACTGATAGTGATGGCGTGTTTTCCCATGGTTTGGCTACCAGGGGCAACGCTTACAAAGGCAACCCCCAGTGCCGCCCCACAACCACGGTGAGGCTGTAAAGGGTAAAAGTCAGCGCGCACCCCACCGCCAAGGCCAGCCAAAAGGACCAACCATGCCCCAGCAACCATGGCAGGAGCAGGAACATGGGCAGGCTTGGCAACACATACCAGAATGTCGCTGTGCTGTGGGCGCTCATTAGGGCGCGGTCTGGCTTTTCGCACCACAGCCAAACCATCGTCATGATGGAAAGCAGCGGCAGTGACACCACCAGCGCCCCCAAGCCAGGCCAGCGTTGCGCCACAGTAGCTGCACCAGCAATCAGCAGGCCTGAAAAGGCGGCCTTGATGGTGAAAAGCCCTGCGGGGGAGGCCAGCGCCGCCATGAAGGAAGAAGCCACTTCACACTGTTCCCTACTGCTTTGCCCAAACCATGATGGGGGCTTGGACTGGCGGGCGCCATGTCCGCCTGCCCAGGCTTGTGCCACAATCCTATGACCTCATCCATCACAGCAGGAGGAGCCATAGGACGCAAGGCCAAAGAGGAAGCAGCGGCGCGCAAAGCCCTCACCCTGGCGCGGCGCAAAGCGCGCAGCCACCATTCATCCCTCCTGGCGGTTGTGGAGGGGGTGGCCGAACAGCATTTCCTTGAGGCCCTCCGCCCAACCCTGCGCGCGAAACGGTGCAATTTGAGCCTGGTTCAAGCAGGCGGCGCTGAGAGGATGCGCCATGCCCTAGCTAAATCGAAGCCTGAGACCTATGACCATGTCCTGCTGATGATGGACGCTGACCAGCCTGCCGTGGTGCGCGCTTTGCGCCAGGTGGCTGATGACCACCATCACCACATGGTGGTTTCCCAACCCTGTTTTGAACGCACTTTATGGGACATCCTGGCTGTTGGAGGCCCCTCTGGCGTTGTGGGGCCTTTTCCTGCCTTAACCGGCACAGCGCGCTCCCCCAAACAAATTTTCAAGGAACACTTTAGCTGCCATGCCCATGAGCTGGACTGGAACTATCTCCTGCGCTCCGGGCGCCAGCCTGGACCATTTGCCAGCAGCGATGACATCATGGGCCGCCTAGCACGCCACCCAGCCTTGGCGCCCTTGTGGGAAAAGCTGCGTTGAACGCCCCACCACCAAACGCTTCCTTCAAACATTGGAAGCTGGCCAGGCCTGGCTCAAGAACCCACCTTGCCTGAACGGTGCCACTTGGGTGGCCCGGCCTGTGCGGTCGTCCACCTCCACATAAAGGCCACATACAGTCGCAGGGCCAGGGGCAGGCTGGTGGCGCGTGCGCTTGACCTTGTTGGTGAAACGTTCAAGGGCAATGGTCTTGTCCATGCCAATGATACTGTCATAAGCGCCGCACATGCCGGCGTCCGTCTGATAGGCTGTGCCCCCAGGCAGAATGCGCCAATCGGCTGTGGGCACATGGGTGTGGGTGCCCACCACCAGGGAAACGTGGCCATCCAACAAGGTGGCCAGGCCCATTTTCTCTGACGTGGCCTCCGCATGGATGTCGACCACGATCGCTTGAACTGTGGTGCCTAGGCGGTGTTTACTCAGCAATTCCGCCACAGCGCGGAAAGGATCATCAAGCGGATCCATGAAGATCCGCCCCATAAGGTTGAGGACAAGCGCTTTGCAGCCTGGTTTGACTTCAACCACCACTGCACCGTGGCCAGGCGTTCCTGGCGGATAGTTCAAAGGCCTGATGAGGTGCGGGAAAGCGCCGATGGCGCTGACCATCTCGCTTTGATCCCATGCGTGGTTGCCCAGCGTCACGACATCAACGCCGCTTTGAAACAGTTCCGTTGCGATGGCGCGCGTCAGCCCAAAGCCATGGGCGGCGTTCTCCCCATTGGCCACGACCAGGTCTAGCTGGAGTTCTTGGCGCCAGCGCTTCATGTTTTGGCAAACAGCGTCACGGCCACTGCGCCCCACAATGTCACCCAAAAAAAGTATTTTCATGCCACAAGCCTAACAAAAGGGCAGGCGCACCATGACGGCCACCTGACAAGGGGATGCAACTGGGGCTGCGTGCCCATCAAAAAGCAGCGGCCGTGGCGTGAAGGGCCATTTCTGTGGCGATGAAGGGCAAGGACACATCATGAGGGCCCATCGGCACGTGGGGGACTTTTTGGCTTTCCAAGGCGAACCCCAGCGCCTGTACAGGCTGCCCTGGCGGAAAAAGCCCTGCCAAGGTGCGGTCATAATAACCACCACCATAACCCAACCGCCCACCATGTTCATCCCAGGCCACCAAAGGCACGAGCAGGACATCAGGACGCTGAACAATCCCTTTGGGGTGGCACGTGCCATAACGGCCTTGCACCATGGCGCTTCCTGGCTGCCAACGCCTGAAACGCAATGCCGTGCCAGCTGGTGTGGTTTCAGCTAAGGCCACGTTGAAGAGCCTTCCGTAACCAGCCAGGCGCCTGCAAAGGGGCCGCAAATCCACCTCACCAGGAAGGGGCCACACAGCCCCCACCACCAAGGCACGCCCCTTGTCGTGTCTATGTTGGCGGCCATGCATCCATAGATGCTGGGCCAGGCGGTCGCAGAGAGCGTTGTTCTGGCTTGGCAGGGGCACAGTGCGGGCTTTGCCACACAAAGCGCGCAAACGCCTCTTCTCCCCTTCCACAGCGTGCGGGGGCACCTTCCCACCCAGGAGGTGGGGCTGTGCCCGCATAATGGCTATGGGAGGTGGTGATGACATCATTCAATCAGAAAAGCGGGGCCGCCCTGGCCGTTGGCGTGTGAACCTCCCAGACCTGACTAGTCAGGTGGGTGCCGGATAACATGACCAAAGTCACGACAGAGCCAGCTCCCTGGGATGTGCTTACGGCCCGGGGGTTTCGTAGCCTGACGCACCGGGCAGCCCCGCCTTGGTCCTTACATGGCACCATTCAGGCCCCCTCTGCAAGTCCTTTGGTTTCAGGACTGGGGCTGGGGGCCAGCAGTGGGTTTTGCGTTCGAAGCCGTGGCACCTGCCGTGGGGGCAGCTTCTTGCGCAGCTTTGGGGGCTGCGGTTTGTGGCTTGGACAGCAATTTGGGCGCAGCTGAAGGTTCCGTGGACGGCGCCCCTGCAGGCGGTTCGTAAGGGCGCCCAGGCTGGCTTTCCCCTGGCGCAGGCTCCTGGCCAGGCAGGACCATGCTGGCAGCCAGCTCCGTTAGGGCGCGTTCCAAATGGTTCAAGCGCGCTACAGCCTGCGCCTCAAGGCGCTTGGCCTGGGTGCGTTCCTGCGCGAAACGGTTTTGGACGTCATCACCATGGCTGGCCAGGCGTTTTTCAAAAGCTGCGCGGGCATCGTCCTTTTCATCGGCCATCAACAGCGCAGTCAGGAAAAGGGCGTGGCTTTCGCTGGTGGGGGCAAGGTGCTGGCGCACCATGTCCAGCTTTTTCTCAACTTCGTCTGCCAGCTCGCGCACGCGTTTCTCATCACCATCGCTGCAAGCCACAGGAAAGGTTGATGTGCCAATGGTTATTCTGAGCTGGGCCACGGTCAGCCTTCGCTTCCGCTGGCGCTTTCAGGGGTTTTGGCATCAGGGGCGGTGTCAGCCAGCAAAGTGCGCAGCTGGCCTTCAACCTCACCCAGGCGCTGCCCAAGGGCCTGAAGAGCCCCTTCAAGGGCTGTGCGCTCAGTCTGCAGGAGGGCTTCGCGCTGCCGGAACGATTCAGCCAAGCCTTGCATGGCCTTTTCAGCGCGCGCCAATCCTTCGCCCAAGGCATTATTAGCTGCAGGGGCCGCGCTTGCGCCGTCAGTTGATGAAAGGGAAGGTGATGAAACGGAAGGGGCTGCTGCGGTCTGTGGGCTTTTGTCTGTCATGACATCCTCCTGATGGCCTTTTCCACGATCCCTATATAAAGGATGTTCCCTCAGCTGAGGGATAGATTGCAGTCAAAACGTTCGAAAAGAACACTTCAAATAGAACGTCCTGTAGCGTCACAACCCAGGCCATGGCTTGGAAGTCTGCAGCCTTGGCAGGGAAAGGCTATGATGGCAGCCACCATGCCAGAAAAACCGCTTAAAAACACCACTGCACCCCAACTTGCCTTCCCAGAATCCGCCCTGATGCTGGAAAACGCTGCCCAACTGGCGGCCTTGGCAGCTTTTTTGGAAAACTCACCTCCCGCAACCATCCTACTGGTTTCACCGCCAGGCGCTGGCCGGGCACTGGGGGTGCCTTGGTGGCAGGCCCTGCAGGAATTGGCTGGGGAACTGTTCAGCATGAATGGGGCGGCCCGGCGCCACAGGTTTTTCTGGGCACTTGATTGCGCTGATTCACCTGCTTTCGCCCTCCAGGCCCTGCAGCCAGAGCGCGGTCCTGCGAGTGATTATGCCATATGCCGCAACCTGCGTGCCAAATTGGCAGAGCCATGGGCTGACCGCATTCTGCCCTGCCCCCCGCCAACGCTTAGAGTGGAGCGCTACGTTACGTCCCGTGAATCCACCGTGAGGTAAGGCCCCCTCTGGACGCAAAAACATGTTCTGGCTAGGCCATGCGTGGTAAAGGGGCCCCCATGGCCCATCACAACAGCATGAACATGACCAAGCTTTACCCCATCATCACCGAAGCGCTGCTTGAACAGCCTGCGGCGCGGCAGAAGCTCCTTGACCAACTGCCAGCGCTTTTGAAGCGCGATGATGTGGCAGCCCTGCGTTTGCCTGTGGCCAAAGCGCCCTTCCCACCTTTTCTTAACGCCCTTATCACGCTTTGCCATGAAAGCGGCACTGCCTTGATGGCCATGCCACTGCCCCCTGAACGGGCGCGCTCCCTGCCACTGAACGCCAAGAGCGCTGGCCAGCAGCGCTTGGACGGACTTCACGCCAGCAGCCTGGGGGCGTGGCAGGCCTTGCCACGCTTCACCGGTCATGATGCCCCTCAAACCGGTTGTTGCTGCGCCAGCCTTGATGAGGCCATGCAAGCTGGTGAGGCCGGTGCTGATTATGTTTCGTTCCAAGCCACTGAAGTGGCGTTCTTCACGCTTTGGAACGCCATGGCTGAGCTGCCAGCTGTGGCTGAATGCGGCGGCACACCCGAAAGCTGGCCAGACATGGCGCGCCAAGCGGCCATGGCTGGGGCTGACTTCGTGGCTTTCCCCCTGCCTGTGACTGATGACGGCACACTCGATAGCGCAGCGATCGATGCCCTGGGCGCTGCAGTACTGGAGGGTTCAGCCCACCATCTGGCAGGGGAAGGTGCGTAGCACCCCTGAAGATCCTCAGTGGTCCAGGCGTGGTCCAGGCCGCTTAAGTGCTTGAGCCCCCCCGCAGCAGGGCCTGGACAGGGGTTTTCATATCAGCAGCCATTGCCGCGCATTTTCCAGCTAATGACGATGTTGTTAGTGATGTCAAACGTGGTGCTGCAGCTGTAGGTGGTGGCGTAACCGCCGCTCCACCCCCAACCAGGACCATCCCAATAGCCCCATGGACCACCACCCCAACCCCAGCCCCAGCCAGGACCATCAGACGTGTAGTCGGTGATGGTGGCGCTATAGGCAAGGAAGGTGTGCCCCCCCACTTGGTAGCTTGAATTGGGCACGCCAAAAGTTTCAATCAACTTCAGCTCGCTTTGCCCCACCATGCTGTTGAGCACCTGGGCATTTTGCAAGGCGGGCGCAGCACAGGCTGAAGCCAGCAACGCAAGCGCCAGGCCAACACCAGCGCGGCGGGACAGAAAGGGTTTTTCCATGGAAGTCATCCGATTGAAAATCAGGTGGGACCAAAGCCAGGCATGGGCCTGGGACTGAACTGATGGGTGGGAAGGCTGCGCACTTGGGCAGGTAGGGTGACGATTGCGGGCGTTTCAAGAGTTACCATCCCGGCACCTGTCTGGCCACCACCCCAGTCAGGGCAACCTTTGAGGAAGCGCCGCCTAAGCATTGCGCTTGCTCAGCGCTGTTTAAAACTGCACGTCCTGAATGCGCCCTGCCCCCGTGGCCAACATGACCAGCCGATCGAACCCCAGGGCGATGCCACAGGTTGGCGGCATGTGGGGAACAGCCTCAAGGAACGCTTCATCAAGCGCCCAATCCTGGTCAGGGTGAAGGTGCAGCCGCTGGGCGCGGTCGCGCTGGAAGCGTTGCCGTTGCTCAACCCCATCAGTAAGTTCATCAAACGCGTTAGCTAGTTCCAACCCCCCTGCGTAAAGCTCAAAACGCAGTGCCACGCGCCCATTATCAGCGCGGCGGCGCGCTAGGGCAGCTTGGGGGGCTGGCCAGTCAGTCAAGAACGTTGGGCGCGCAACGCCAAGATGTGGCTCCACATGTTCCATCATCAAACGAAAGAACAAGTCCTCCCAGCTCTCCTGCCACCCATCGGCATGGCCGCGCCGCTTTGTGCCAGCCGCTTGGGCCAAGGCTTCCACATCCCCTTCCCAATTGCCTGGCGCCGTCTCCCGCAAGGTCGCCAGCACGCTGCAGCCCACATGGCGCAGGAAGGCATCCTCCACCGTCAGTCTCTCAAAAGGCCCCGCCAGATCTATGCTGTGCCCGCCACGCTTAACACGGGGCGGCAGGAGGGCACGCAGAAGCCCTTCTGTCTCCGCCATCAACTCAGGCAACGTGAAATAGGGCCTGTACCATTCCAGCATGGTGAATTCAGGGCTGTGGGTGGCGCTTTCCTCACCGTTGCGCCACACGCGCGCTAATTGAAACAGGCCCTGAACAGGTCCCTCCCTGTCTATACCTGCCGTGCCGCACAGCGCTGCCAATAGGCGCTTCATGGCAAATTCTGGGCTGGTGTGGAGGAAGTGCCTCTCCACACCGCCTTCAGGCTTTTCAACCTGCACGGCCATGCAACGCAGGTGAACTTCTTCCCCTGGCACGGGCACCAGGGCTGGCGTCTGCACTTCAAGCAGGCCGCGGGCGGTGAAGAAGGCCCTCACTCCCGCTGCCATCATGGTGCGCCGTTTGAGGAAGGGCGCCTTCTCAGCCAAGGCGCGCAAGGCATGGGGCAAGGGAGGCGTGGAGGAGGGGTGATGTTGAACCATGCACCGCTCTTTATTACACCCACGCCATGAAAGCAGCCCCGCCCCCTTCACCCCAGCACACCCTCCGCAGCGCCAAGGCCCTGATTGAAGCTGGCTTGGCGCCCGCCACTGAGCGCACGGCACTGGAGCATGTGGAAGCGCGCTATGCCGTTGCCGTGCCACCCGTGCTGGCGGCCTTGATTGAGCCAGGGAACCCTGATGACCCCATCGCGCGCCAGGTCGTCCCCCAAGCGGAGGAGCTTTCAACAGCCCCCCATGAGGTAGAGGACCCCATTGGCGACCAAGCCCATGAGGTCATGGCAGGACTCATCAGGCGCTACCCTGACAGGGTTCTGTTCAAGCCAGTACTAGTTTGCCCCCTTTACTGCCGCTTCTGTTTCAGGCGCGCCCATGTTGGGCCAGGCCAAGCGCCTATGCTACCCCCCCACCAGGTGGAGGCGGCGCTGGACTGGGTAGCGGCGCACCCTGAAATCCGCGAAGTGATCCTCAGTGGTGGGGACCCTTTCATGCTTTCACCGCGCCGCCTTAGCGCCATCTTCAAGCGCCTTGACGCCATGGCGCATGTGGAGGTAGTGCGCATCCACACCCGAATGCTGACCGCCGCCCCAGAAAAACTGGACCAAGCCTTGCTTGAGGTGCTGGGTGCCAGCGCTAAGCCGCTTTGGGTGGTGGCACACATCAACCACGCTAAAGAACTGACCAGCCAAGCTGTGCAGGCCGTCAGGGCCCTCATGAGGGTGGGGGTGCCCGTGCTGGCGCAAAGCGTTCTGCTGCGCGGCGTCAATGACAGCGTTGAAGGGCTTGGCGGTTTGCTGCGCGCCCTGCTGCGCGCACGCATCAAGCCTTACTACCTGCACCATTTGGATGCGGCGCCAGGAACGGCCCATTTTCATGTCCCTGTTGAAGAAGGGCGCGCCCTACTGGAAGCGCTGCGCGGTACCATCAGTGGCACCGCCATGCCCACCTACACGCTGGACATCCCGGGTGGTTACGGCAAAGTGCCCTTGGACGCCGACCACCTCCAGGCCATCCCCCATGGCAACTTCCCAGGCATGGTCAAGGCGCCAGACGGATCGACAAGGAGCTTCCAGCGTTGATAAACTCCGCAGCCCATCCCACCTTCTTGCCCACGCCACCCAAGTCCTGGCTGGGGCGCCATCCCTTCAACCGTGCCGCTGTCCTCGCCATGGTTGGACTTTTGTTAGCGGCCTGTGGTGGGGATTACTACGCCACGCCCATTTTCGCTGATGGCCACTGGTACATGGCTGGTGATGCCAATTGCGTGCACTGGACGGCCAGCCCAAACCACATCACCTGCACCAATGCCCAGGGTAAGGTGGATGGCATCCGCCTGCCCATGAGCAAAGCCGCGCTCGACCAGATGATGTGGGAGGATTACCTGGTTGAAGGCGGCCCATACTAAGCCTCCATAGCGGGGCCGCGTGGCTGTGGCGGCCTTGCCCGTTGGGCCGTGGTCAGGCTAGAAGTCCCCTTCAGACATGAAGATGTGGCTCATCAAGCCCGATGAGCGGTCCTTTCGCCCTGGTGCAGTAGGCACATGGCCCTTGCTGGCCTGTGCAGACATTGTGGCAGGGCGTGACAAGGGAGCCCTCAGAAGCGGCGCCCACCGCCCCATTCAGCACCAAACCCGCAAGGACTGAAATTCCATGAAGCAGCAAGCCAACCTCATCCGCGCAGGCCAGGTCATTGAGCACAATGGCCGCCGCTGGACCGTGCTTAAGCAGCAGATTCTGACCCCAGGCAAAGGGGGTGCCTTCATCCAGGTTGAAATGCGCGACCTCAGCACAGGCAACAAAACCAACGAGCGCTGGCGCACCGCCGACACCGTTGAGCGCCTGGTGACGGAAGACAAAGACTACACCTATTCCTACACCGATGGCGACAACATCGTCCTGATGGACCCTGAGACCTTCGAGCAGACCATGCTACCAGCCGATATGCTGGGCGAACAGCTGCCTTTCCTGCAGGACAACATGGAATTGTCCGTGAAGCTGGTTGATGGCGACCCGGTGGCCGTGACCCTGCCACCCCACGTCACGCTGGAGATCGTTGAGGCCGACCCAGTGGTGAAAGGCCAGACGGCCAGCTCCTCCTACAAGCCCGCCAAGCTTGAAAACGGCGTCAAGACCATGGTGCCCCCCTTCATTGAAGCCGGCGAACGCGTTGTGGTGCGCACTGACGACGCCTCCTATGTTGAGCGCGCCAAATAAAGCCTGACCATTCAGGGGGCATGGGGTATGGTACTGCAAAGCCCTGTGACCCCAGGCCCCATCATACCAGCCAAACTTTCCCCTGCCCCAACACGCTCTACTTAGGATCATCACGTCATGCGCCTCTCCCCCCACATGGCCGTCATGCAGGCCGCAGCGCGCAAGGCCGCCAAAGGCCTCCTGCGTGATTTCGCTGAAGTGGAACAACTTCAGGTCAGCATCAAGGGTCCTGGGGATTTTGTTTCCCAGGCTGACCGCAACGCGGAAAAAATCATTCATGGCGAACTGGCCAGGGCGCGCCAGGGCTATGCCTTCCTCATGGAGGAAAGCGGCCGTGACGGTGGCGAGAACTGGGACTGGCGCTGGATTGTCGATCCGCTGGACGGTACCACCAACTTCCTGCACGGCATTCCCCACTGGGCTATTTCCATTGCCCTGCAGCGCCGCGACAAAGTGAACAACACTACTGAGATCGTCTCTGGGTTGATTTACAACCCCGTCAATGACGAGATGTTCTGGTGCGAAAAGGGGCAGGGCGCGTTCCTCAACAATGAACGCCGCATCCGCGTCTCCAACCGCCGCAAGCTTTCTGAAGCGTTGTTTGGCACGGGCATTCCCTTTGCCAAAACCCCCGAAGCGACCATGCAGGTTTTTGGGCGCACGCTGGGCGCGCTGATGCCCAAAGTGGCTGGCATCCGCCGTTTTGGCGCAGCAGCTCTCGACTTGGCTTGGGTAGCAGCAGGCCGCTTTGACGGTTTCTGGGAACTGGGGTTGAAGCCTTGGGACTGCGCCGCTGGCCTGCTGATGGTGCGTGAAGCAGGCGGTTACGCCACTGATGAAAGCGGCGATGACTTGGGCGCCCTTGACGGCGACGTCAACGTGATCGCCGGCAACCCGCACTTCCAGCCAGCTCTGCGTGACTTGGTGGCGCAGTCACTGGTGCCTGCCGCCCAAAAATAACTGGCCCCACCCACCAGCTAAAGCGGGATGACAGTTCATGACCAGCAAGCACACCAATGCCATCCTGCTTTCACCGTTCACAGCAGCAACGCTGGCTGTTGCGGTGCTGGTGGGGGGTAGGGGGCCTGCTTGGGCACAAGTGACCATGAACCTCTCTGCCCTGCCCCACACTGCCCCTAGCAACGAAAAACCCGCCACCCCCCCACATGGCTGGCACCCTATCAACCATGTGGCTGAGCGCCGCGCCAGCGAGCGGCGCAATAACAGGGCACCAGACGCCCAAACCATGCTGAGCCGCGCGCCGCACACATCAAGCCATCAACGTGGTCATGGCTACACAACCGTGACGGGCATTCCACCACGTCCCCCCATGCCCAAAGTGCTGGCGCCGCCTTTCGTGGTGGTGCCAACCCATCCCCCCGTCATGCCAGACGCCATCCCAGCTGTGCCCACAGCTGGCAGTGCAGTCACATTCCTGCCTGCCCGACCAGCCCCGCCAGAGCGCAAAAGCGTCAAGGACCCCCTTCCCACCCCTGCTGAACTGGCTGAGCGAGAGGAAAACCCCCCATCAAGCGCTCCAGGGCTGCGGGTGACCTTCGCGCCCAGCAGCGCTTTGCTGAACCAGGAAAGCATCACCGCCATCAAGCTTCTAGGCCAGGCCGTGGCAGCCCAGCCTGGGCGACGCATCGTCCTGCGCGGCTACGCCACACTGCCTGGCACGGAAGCCTCCATGCCGCGCCGCATCGCCTTGGGGCGTGATTTGACGGTGCGTTCAATCCTCATCCAGTCTGGGGTGCAGACCACACGCATCTATCCCATGGCCCTTGGCAGGCCCATGGCACAGGACAAGGCACCTGCTGACCGCGTTGACATTGTTTTGACCCAAAACCCCGGCGCGCAAGTCAAGGTCATTCCGGGCTTCGATGACCCCGCTAGCCTCAAGCGCGCGCGTGAGCACGCAAGCGCTGTCCTGGCTGAAGCAGCCCTCAAAAACCCCAAATTGGTGAACCCCCAGCAAAGCAACCCAGCCCCTGCCCCTTCCAGCATAGCTGATGGTGCAACGCTCCAGGCCAGCGCGCCACCGCCTAAAGCTGACCAAAGCACCCCACCACCAGAGGGCCAACAAACATCTGCATCTGCAGCAGCCAAACCAGCGCCAGCTCCCACTAAACCAAATGCTGCTGTGCCCACTACGCCAGCGCCATCCATCCCCCCTAAGCCTCCGCTAAAGCAAGCTGAGAGTGAATCGGTCTTCACACTAGAGGACGCCCCAGCCAAGCCTGCAGCCCCTCCAGCGCAAATGCCAAGAATTTCCCCATCCTCCACGGCGCCTGCCGCACCTCCTGAACAAGCGGCCCAGCCTGCCATGCTGCCTGGCTTTGAATCATCAGCTCAACACTAACGCCCCCAACAGGCCTGGAAAGCGTTCAACCACTTGACGTCCCCCAGCTGACAGTGACGCAAAAATCCCGTATTGAGGCTCCATGAGTGAGACACCCCTTTCGCTGATTCGCAACTTCTCCATCATCGCGCACATCGATCATGGCAAATCGACCTTGGCCGACCGCCTGATTGAGCTTTGCGGCGCCCTCACCAAACGTGAGATGAAAAGCCAAGTCCTTGACTCCATGGAGCTTGAGCAAGAGCGTGGCATCACCATCAAGGCGCAGACCGTGCGCCTGACCTATCCTGCCAAGGATGGCAAAACCTACATTTTAAACCTCATGGACACGCCTGGCCATGTGGACTTCGCCTATGAGGTCAGTCGTTCGCTTGCTGCATGTGAAGGCTCCCTGCTGGTTGTAGACGCTTCACAAGGGGTGGAGGCGCAGACCTTGGCTAATGTCTACCAAGCCATTGACGCCAACCATGAGATCGTCCCTGTCCTCAACAAAGTTGATCTACCCGCCGCTGAGCCAGAGAAAACCCGCGCCCAGATTGAAGAGGTCATCGGCATTCCAGCCAGCGACCCAGAAGACGCTGTGGAAATCAGCGCCAAAACGGGTATCAATATCGAAGGCGTCCTGGAGGCGTTGGTCAAACGCCTGCCACCGCCGCAGGGCGATGCTGCAGCCCCTTTGCAGGCCCTGCTGGTGGACAGCTGGTATGACGCTTACCTGGGCGTCATCATCCTGGTGCGCATCAAAGAAGGCAGCCTGCGCAAAGGCGACAAAATCCGCATGATGGAAACAGGCGCCACCTACCATGTGGACCAGCTTGGGGTGTTCAGCCCTAAGATGACGCCGGTTGAAAGCCTCGGCCCAGGGGAGATTGGCTACATCAACGCCGCCATTAAGACGGTGGCAGACTGCAAGGTGGGCGACACCATCACGCTGGACAACCGCCCAGCCCCAGCCCCCCTGCCAGGCTTCAAGCCCTCTGTGCCCGTGGTGTGGTGCGGGCTGTTCCCCATTGACGCTGACGATTTCGAAAAACTGCGCGAAAGCCTAGGCAAGCTGCAGCTCAACGATGCCTCATTTCATTTCGAGGCTGAAACCTCCGCAGCGCTGGGCTTTGGCTTCCGTTGTGGCTTCCTGGGGCTGCTTCACCTGGAAATCATCCAGGAGCGCCTGTCACGCGAGTTCAACCTCGACCTCATCGCGACAGCACCTTCCGTTGTCTACCGCGTGTTCAAAACAGACGGCACTATGGAACTGCTGCACAACCCAGCTGACATGCCGGACACCTCCTTGATTGAACGCATTGAGGAACCATGGATCAAGGCCTCCATCATGGTGCAGGACGAATACCTGGGCAATGTCCTGGCCCTGTGCAGCGAACGCCGCGGCGTTCAGCTTGACCTGACCTATGTCGGCAACCGCGCCATGGCTGTTTACAAGCTCCCCCTCAATGAGGTGGTGTTTGACTTCTATGACAAGCTCAAGTCAGCCACGCGCGGCTATGCTTCCTTCGATTACCAGATGGATGACTATGAGGAGAGCGACCTTGTGCGCATCTCCATCCTGGTCAACCATGAGCCCGTTGACGCCCTCTCCTTCATCGCCCACCGTTCTGCTGCGGACATGCGCGGGCGTGCCATTTGCGCGCGCCTGAAGGACCTCATCCCCCGCCAGCTGTTCAAGATCGCCATTCAAGCGGCCATCGGTTCCAAAGTAATTGCGCGCGAGACCATCGGCGCGCTTTCCAAGGACGTGACAGCGAAATGCTATGGTGGTGACATCTCCCGCAAGCGCAAGCTTCTGGAAAAGCAGAAAGCCGGCAAAAAACGCATGCGCCAGTTCGGTAAGGTGGAGATTCCGCAAAGCGCCTTCTTAGCGGCCCTCAAAATGGATTGAGGGCCAGGTTGCGTGTCTTTCCAGCATCAATGAATGGCAAAACCGGCACGCTCTCCAGCTTTAGGGGCGGGATGCGCAGCAGCTCCTTGGAACGGTGGAGGGACGGGTGGATCCCGCCAGCCTGGCTAGGCTTTACAAAATCATGACAGCAACAGCGAACCTGCACAGTCTGCCTTGCGTGGATGCACGCCACCTCCATTGCCCCCAGCCATTGTTAATGGCCAGCCGCGCTTTGCGCGCTCTGCCAAAGGGTGCTGCCTTGATCGTGCGCGGCACAGACAAAGCCGCCCCCCGGGACATACAGGCATGGGCAACAAGCCAGGGCCATAGACTGGAAATCCTCCATCCTCCCTCCCCCCTTGGTGAACGTGGCGTTGAATGGTTGCTGCGCCTCACCAAGGGGGGGCCTTGAAGAATCGTCAGGAGTTGGGGTGTGCCTGCTGACATCATGCGCTCCATTTCACAGCCCAATGCACTGGCGTGTTGGGCCGTGAAGCTGCTATGGCTTGTAGCCCCAATAGATTCCAGCAAGCCTTGCCTTGTGGCACGTGTTTTGCACCCCACCACCTTGTGCGGGAGTTCCCATGCCTGACAACGTGCCGTCACCCCCTGCCAAACCAGCGCTGGATGACCTCAGCTTTGAGGATGCCCTCGCTGAGCTGGAGCACATCGTGCACAGCTTGGAGGCGGGGCGTGGCACGCTGGCTGATTCCATCAGCGCTTATCAGCGTGGGGCCTTGTTGCGCCAGCACTGCGAACGCAAACTCAATGAAGCGGAGATGAAAGTGCAGGCCATCCAGCAAGATGGCACTGGCCAAGCGCCCACCCTGCGTGACATCACAGCAGAATTGGCCACAGGCCAGCGCCAAGATAAGCCTTCCACACCCCCCGCAAGCCCTGAAGGACCCCAGGCGCTGCAAGGCACCTCTCAAGACCTTGACGATGGAATTCCTTTCTAGGCAATTCCTGTGCATTTCCTACCCTTGTTTCACACAAGGTGTGGCAGAGTGGCGCTGCATGATTTAATGCAGGTGTTCACAGACCTGCCCCTTTTCCTTAAGTTTCCTTCACCGATTTTCACGCACACGCATGGGAGATGATAACCACTGATGGCCCACGGAACTTCCCCCAGCGAACGTCAGGCAGCTGCGCCCCATCATGCCCCAGCAGGGGCGGAGGCCTGGCGTCCACGCCCCCTCAAAGAAGCGCTTGTGGCCTCCTGTGGAGCGATTGAGGAAACCATCAGCACGCTTCTAACTCCTGTCCAGGGGGAAGAAGCCGTGTTGATTGAGGCCATGCGCTACGCCGCCTTGGGTGGCGGCAAGCGCTTGCGTGGCTTCCTGGTGCTGGAAGGGGCTGGGTTGCTTGGCGCACCGCGCCAGTCTGCGTTGCGGGCTGCAGCTTCCGTAGAATTCCTCCATGCTTATTCATTGGTCCATGATGACTTGCCTGCCATGGACGATGACGACCTGCGCCGCGGGCAGCCTTCCACACACAAGAAATTCGGGGAAGCCATGGCCATCCTGGCAGGGGACGCCCTGCAGACGGAAGCTTTCAGTGTCATCCTGGACCCGGCCATGGACCTCCCTGCCGATGTGCGCGCCGCGTTGGCGCTGGCTTTGGCCCAGGCCTCTGGCGCAGCTGGCATGGTAGGGGGTCAGGTCATTGACATTGAAGGGGAGGGTAAGGCCCTCAGCCTGCCGCAGGTGACGCGCCTGCATGCCCTCAAAACCGGCGCCCTTATCCGTTACGCTGCTGAAGCAGGGGCCATTTTGGCAGGTCTGCCCGAAAACGACCCCAAACGCGCAGCCTTGCGCGCTTATGGCGCTGACATGGGCACGGCTTTTCAAATCGCTGATGACGTCCTTGACAGCACAGCCAGCACAGAGGTGCTGGGGAAAACCGCTGGTAAGGATGAAAACGCCGACAAATCCAACTATGTGGCCCTATTGGGCATCGAGGGGGCAGCCTCAGCAGCGCGTGATTACAGCGACCGCGCCAAGAAAGCGCTTGCCGTGTTTGGCCCTGAAGCTGATACACTGCGCACCTTGGCCGATTATTTCGTTGAACGCAGGAACTGAGCCGTGCCTTCAAAAACATCCCAGCCTGCAACGCCATTGGCGCCAGGGGCGCGCCAAGACGCCGCCCAAACCACCTCCAGCCACAGCGCCCAGGGCCAACCCCTTGTGGCGCCAGCCGTCACACTGGGGGGAGCTAAAGCCACCCCAGCCGTGCCCGGGCTGCGCGCGCCAACGCGTGGGCGCTACAACCTGCTAGACCGTGTCGCCCTGCCAGCTGACCTGAAGAACTTCTCCATTGACCAGCTGCAGACACTGGCTGACGAGCTGCGCTCTGAGACGGTGGATGCCGTTTCAAGCACGGGTGGGCATCTTGGCGCCTCCCTTGGGGTCATTGAATTGACTGTGGCGCTCCATGCGGTTTTCGACACCCCCCAGGACAGGCTCATTTGGGATGTTAGCCATCAGGCCTACCCTCACAAAATCTTGACAGGGCGGCGCGACGGCATCCGCACTTTGCGCCAGCCTGGCGGCTTGTCCGGCTTTACCCAGCGCGCTGAAAGCCCCTACGACCCCTTTGGGGCGGGCCATTCATCCACCTCCATATCAGCTGGGCTGGGTATGGCTGTAGCTAACAAGCTGCGCACTAAGCAGGACAGGCACGAGCCAGCGCGCAATGTGGTGGCTGTTATCGGGGATGGTTCCATCTCCGCTGGCATGGCTTATGAGGCCCTCAACAACGCAGGTGGCCTTAAAGAGGGGGCGGAACGCCTCATCGTCATCCTCAACGATAATGAGATGTCCATCGCCCCCCCTGTCGGGGCGATGTCGAACTACCTTTCGCGCCTCATGTCATCACGCCGCTTCATGACGCTGCGTGACCTGGCTGGCAACCTGGCCAGCAAGCTCCCCTCCCAATTGCACCGCACCGCCAAGAAGGCTGAGGAATACGCACGCGGCATGCTAACGGGTGGGACGTTTTTTGAGGAGATGGGCTTTTACTACATCGGGCCCGTTGACGGCCACGACCTCAACCAGCTTGTGCCCATCCTGCGCAACCTCAAAACCCAGGACGAGCGCGGCCCTGTGCTGCTACACGTGGTCACGCGCAAAGGCCATGGCTATGACCCAGCCGAACGCGCGGCAGATAAGTACCATGCCGTGGCCAAGTTCGACATCGCCACGGGCATTCAAAAGAAAACTGTCTCCCCAGTACCCACCTACACAGACGTGTTCGCTCGCGAGCTGGAGCGTCTGGCCCAGGAGGACCCGTGCGTTGTGGCTGTGACGGCGGCCATGCCCAAAAGCACTGGCCTGCAGCCCATGGCGGACCGCTTCCCTGACAGGGTGTTTGATGTCGGCATTGCTGAACAACATGCGGTGACCTTCTCTGCTGGCATGGCGTGTGAAGGCATGAAACCCTTCTGCGCCATCTACTCCACCTTCCTGCAGCGCGCCTTTGACCAGGTCATGCACGATGTGGCGCTTCAAAACCTGCCTGTGCGCTTCATGGTGGATCGAGCGGGCATGGTGGGTGCTGACGGCGCCACCCATGCTGGTTCTTTTGATCTCAACTACCTCTGCTGCTTGCCCAACATGACGGTCATGGCCCCTGCCGATGAAGCAGAGCTGGCCCACATGGTGGCCACCGCCTACGCTCATGACAGCGGCCCCACAGCCGTTCGCTACCCACGGGGCGCTGGGGTGGGCACGCCCCTGCCAGCCAAGGGGGAAGTGCTTGAAATTGGCCGTGGCCGGATTGTACACACCCCCCAAAAACCCCAGGGCAAGCAGCGTGTGGCGCTGCTTTCGCTCGGCACGCGCTTAGCCGAGGCTCTCAAAGCTGCTGAGCTTCTGGAGGCAGAAGGGGTGGCCGTCACCGTGGCTGACGCCCGCTTCGCCAAACCCATAGACCAGGCTCTGATCGACCGCCTGGCCTCGGAGAACGACGTCCTCATCACCTTGGAGGAAGGGGCCGCTGGCGGCTTCAGCAGCCAAGTCCTGCAGCGCCTGGCCAGCACTGGTGGGCTGGACCAGGTTCGCTTCCGTCCCATGAACCTTCCAGATGCCTGGATTGAACACAACACTCCAGCCGCCCAATATGAACAAGCTGGCCTAACAGCCCCCCACATTGCGCAGACAGCCCGCAAGGCCCTTGGTGGCGGCAAGGCCTGAACAACATGGCCAAGGCACCGCGCAAACGCGCTGACATCCTGTTGCTTGAACGTGGCCTGGTGGAAAGCCGCGCCAAGGCGCAAGCCCTCATCATGGCTGGGCATGTCTATGCAGGCGCCCATGAAGAGCGCAAGCTTTCCAAAGCCGGCGAACCCTTGGCAGAGGACACCCCCCTGAGCGTTAAGGGGCAGGAACATCCCTGGGTGTCGCGCGGAGGGATGAAGCTGGCCCACGGCATGGCCCATTTCGGCCTTTCGGCAGAAGGCAGGACCGCCCTCGACATTGGTGCTTCCACAGGGGGCTTCACGGATGTCCTGCTGCATGCAGGGGCGCGCCATGTCCTGGCTGTGGATGTGGGACATGGCCAGCTGGCTTGGAAAATCCGCGCCGACCCCCGCGTGACCGTGCGCGAAAAGCTCAATGCCCGCAACCTCACCTTAGCCGATTTGGGGCCTGAAGCCCTTTTGCCCAACGGCCAGTCAGGGGTGGACATTGCTGTGTGCGATGCCAGCTTCATCAGCCTCAAGACCGTTTTCACCCCCGCCTTAAATTTGGTGCGACCAGGGGGCTGGGCCATTGGCCTCATCAAGCCTCAATTTGAGGCTGGCCGCGCTGATATAGGCGCTAAGGGTGTTGTGCGCGACCCTGCCGTCCACCAGCGCGTCTGCGATGAGGCCTGCCAATGGCTGGCTGAGCTTGATGGGTGGACAGTGCTGGGGGTGGAGGCTAGCCCCATCACTGGGCCAGAGGGCAACAGGGAGTTCCTGCTAGCTGGCCGCAAAAACGCCGCACCCCAAGCCCCGCTTTGACGGCATGACCAACACCCAAGCCCAACTGGATTGCGCGACAAAGCCATGACGAACAACAAGCCTTTTCTCTCCGCTCAACCTCTCTCTGCTGACCTGGCCCAGCAAGAAGAACAGGCGCGTGCCCGCATTGAGGCCAAGTCAGCACCCTTCGCACCCCCCCAACCCGTGACAGACGATGGGCGGCGTGAACTGGTCGGCATGTCACGTGCCGAAATGACCCAGGCACTGGAAGACATTGGGGAGAAGCCCTTCCGCGCCAAGCAGCTGTGGCACTGGATCTACAACCAGGGCGTGCGCGACTTCAGCGCCATGTCCACGCTTTCCAAACCCCTGCAGCAGAAGCTGGATGATTACTTCACTGTGGGCCGGCCAGGCGTTGTGGACGAGCAGACCTCAAAGGACGGCACGCGCAAATTCCTGTTCCGCTTCCAAGATGGTCAGGAAGCAGAAACCGTCTACATTCCTGACCAACGCGAGGACAGGGGGTGCGTCTGCATTTCAAGCCAAGTGGGCTGCACGCTTTCATGCGCTTTCTGCCACACTGGCACCCAGAAACTTGTACGTAATTTGGGGGCGGCTGAAATCATTGGGCAGTTCATGGCTGCGCGCGACAGCTACCATGAATGGCCCAGCCCCCGTGGCGAAACCCCACGCCTGCTCTCCACCATTGTGCTGATGGGCATGGGGGAACCGCTTTACAACTATCCTAATGTGGCCAAGGCCATGAAAATCGCCATGGATGGCGAAGGGATTGCCCTGTCACGCCGGCGCATCACTCTTTCCACCTCAGGCCTGGTGCCCATGATGGAACGCTGCGGTGATGAGCTTGGCGTCAACTTGGCCATTTCCCTCCATGCTGTCACAGATGAGCTGCGCGACCGCCTCGTGCCCATTAACAAGCAATACCCCATTAAAGCCCTTCTGGATGCCTGCAGGCGCTACCCGGCGGCTTCCAACTCACGCCGCATCACGTTTGAGTATGTGATGCTGCGCGGCGTCAATGATTCAGATGCTGACGCTCGTGAGCTTGTACGGCTGCTCAAAGGGCTGCCAGCGAAGGTCAACCTCATCCCCTTCAACCCTTGGCCTGGCTCTGATTTCCAGCCCTCCACGCGCGAACGCGTCAACAGCTTCGCCCAGATCGTGATGAACGCTGGCTACTCCTCCCCTGTGCGCCAGCCGCGCGGGCGCGACATCCTGGCAGCTTGCGGGCAGCTCAAAACCGCTTCAGAACGCAGGCGCGCCTCTGAAAAAGCCTCCGACCCTTCAGGGGGCAACAGCATTCCAGTGGTGGAAAACGCCCCTTCGGCGGGGAACTGGTGATGGCTGGCTGGGGCTGGAGCGAACCCCTCCTGGGGCATGTGCCTTTCCTGCTGCCAGAGGTGGCGCGCAAGGTTGGCGGCGGGTTGGTCAAGTGCCAGCCAGGCTATGAATGGGGGCAACCTGGCAGGCGTGAGAGCACCTTGGGCCACTATTTCCTGGTGGTGCGGGAGGAGCCAACCGCAGCTGGGGTTCTGGGGTTTTTCCTCAACTCTGAACAAGTTGTGAAGAACTACGCCCACGATAGCAACCGCATCACGCTCGACAGTGCCTTGAAAACCGGCCATCCCTCCTGGGTGGATGTGACAAGTTCCCTCCACAAGTGGAACCTTTACTTCCTGCCGCGCGCAGCCATTGTCGCAGCAGCGCAGCGCGACCTGAGCACGCCACAGGCCCGCAACCTTTATGCAGCCCAGCATCCTGAAGCGCTTGCGGAACTGGCCAATTTGGTGGAGGCCAACACCCAGCCATGGCGCCCTTGGTCATGATGGTGCTTGGTGAGGGGTGGCAGCTTTGAGCTGGGAATGGTAAAAACCCCCTTTGTTCATGTGGAAGGCTGCGAATGGCGGCCATCCCTGGCAGAGGAAAAGCAGCGTTCACCATGAGCCACGCAGGCCACGCCCACGGGATGGGCAAAAATCCCAAAAAAGTCGTCCTTGCTTACTCAGGCGGGCTGGACACCTCCGTGATCCTGCGATGGCTTCAGGAACGCTACGGATGTGAAGTCGTGACCTTCACCGCTGACCTTGGCCAGGGGGAGGAGCTGGGGCCAGCCCGCGCCAAGGCTGAGGCCATGGGCGTGCGGGAGATCTTTGTCGAGGACCTGCGGGAGAAGTTCGTCAAGGACTTTGTGTTCCCCATGTTCCGCGCTAATGCCCTTTACGAAGGGCAGTACCTGCTGGGCACCTCCATTGCCCGCCCCCTCATCTCCCAACGCCAAATCGAAATCGCCGAAGCTGTCGGCGCAGATGCCGTCGCCCATGGCGCGACTGGTAAAGGCAATGACCAGGTGCGCTTTGAACTGGCCTATTACGCCCTCAAGCCAGATATCCGTGTCATCGCTCCTTGGCGCGAATGGGAGTTGACCTCCCGCACCAAGCTTCTTGAATTCGCTGAGCGCCACCAGATCCCCATCACCCGTGACAAGCGTGGCGAAGCCCCCTTCTCTGTGGATGCCAACCTGCTGCATTCTTCCTCTGAGGGCAAAATCCTTGAGGACCCAGCCCATGGTCCTGACGAGATCGTGTTCCAGCGCACCCTTTCGCCAGAGGCCGCGCCAGACGTGGCCACGGAAATCACCATTGATTTCCGCCACGGCGATCCTGTGGCCATCAATGGCGAGGCTCTCTCCCCCGCTGCTTTGCTGACCAAGCTCAACGCGCTGGGTCGTGCCAACGGCATTGGGCGCCTGGACATGGTGGAAAACCGCTTTGTGGGCATGAAGTCACGCGGCATCTATGAAACGCCAGGTGGAACCATCTTGCTGGCCGCCCACCGCGCTATAGAGACAATCACCCTCGACCGTGAGGCGGCCCACCTCAAGGACAGCATCATGCCGCGCTATGCTGAGGTGATCTACAACGGGCTTTGGTTCTCCCCAGAGCGCCACATGATGCAGGCCTTGATTGACGCTAGCCAGCACTCCGTCAATGGCCGTGTGCGCTTGAAGCTCTACAAGGGCAATGTGATCTGCATTGGCCGCGAAAGCCCAGACAGCCTTTATGATTCACGCGTTGTGACGTTTGAGGAGGATGGTGGCGCCTATGACCACAAGGATGCCCAAGGCTTCATCCGCCTCAATGCGCTGCGCCTGCGCCTTGGCGCCATGAAAGGGCGGCGTGGCGGCGCCCTCTAAGCAATCTGGGCTACCATAATAAAGGATGGTGGGCCGTTCCACAGGCCTGGAAACGCTGTTTCTTGGGTTTGGCCGTTCGCCTTTGGGCCTGCTGGAGCGTATGGTCTGGCCAAGCTTTTCATCCTGCTGGCTGAGGCTAGACCCCAGCCCCGTGCCTGGGTGTGCACAGGAGGCTTGCAGGGAAGCCACTGCATGATTCAAGGAGTGAACCATCATGAACCGTTTTGCACGAATGGGGCGCCTGCTGGCGCCTGTCGCCCTTTGCGCCTCCATGGGGCTTGGCCTGGTGGCCTGTGGCGGTGGTGACGACCAGCCCGAACAGACGCCAGCCCAGTTCATGGCCTCTGTCGCCAAGCAGCCAGGTGTCCATGTCCTCAAGGATGGTTTGGCTTACAAAGTCATTAAGTCAGGCCCCAAGGACGCCCCAAGCCCCCGCAAGGGCTCCATGATGATGATCATCTACGAAGGGCGCCTGCCTGACGGTGCCATTTTCGACAGCTCTGAAATGCATACAGGCGCCGCCTACATGGAAATGCCCCTTGATGGCGTGATTGAAGGCTGGATGCAGGCGCTGCCCATGATGCATGTCGGCGACATCTGGGAGCTTTATGTGCCCCCCAAGCTAGGCTATGGCGACCGCGCCCTGGGCGTGATCCCACCCAACAGCCCGCTGATCTTCAAGATTCAGCTCCTGGGTGTGGATGACGGCAACAACCAGCAACAGTGACCCTTGGCGTGGCAGGGGGCTTTCCAGCCCAGCTGCCATGCCGGTTTTTCCCACTCCCACGAACAAGGCCCCACCATGACAGAGCCAGCGCGCGTTTTCTCAGGCATCCAGCCCACAGGCATTCCCCATTTGGGCAATTGGCTTGGCGCGCTGCGCAACTGGGGCGCCCTTCAGGCCAGCCATGAATGCCTGTTCTGCCTGGTGGACATGCACGCCATCACCATGCCATGGACACCGGCCGCACTGCGCCGCAACACGTTGGAAAGCGCTGCCTGCCTGCTGGCCAGCGGCATTGAGCCAGGGCGCCTTTATGTGCAGTCCGCCGTGAGCGCCCATGCGCGCATGGGGTGGCTTTTTGACTGCGTTGTGCGCCTGGGCTGGCTCAACCGGATGACGCAGTTCAAGGACAAAGCTGGCAAAAACCGCGAGAACCATTCGGCGGGGCTTTACATCTACCCAGCCTTGATGGCTGCTGACATCCTGGCGACAGGCGCCACTCTGGTGCCAGTGGGGGACGACCAGCGCCAACATATTGAACTGACCAACGACATAGCCCAGAAGTTCAACCATGACATGGGGGTAGAGTTCTTCAAACCAGTGGAGGCCCTCATCCCCCCCCAGGCAGCACGCGTGATGAGTTTGCGTGACGGGGGCAAGAAAATGTCAAAATCCGATCCTTCAGCGCAAAGCCGCATCCTGCTAACAGACAGCGCTGATGAAATCGCGCAGAAAATCCGCCGCGCCAAAACTGACCCAGAGCCCCTCCCCGCTGAGCCAGCCGGACTGGCTGACCGGCCAGAGGCGCGCAACCTGGTGGGGATTTACGCTGCTGTTGCTGACAGTACGCCAGACAACGTGCTGGCGGCGTTCGCTGGCAAGGGATTTGGTGATTTCAAAAAGGCCTTGGCTGATCTCTTGGTGGCGAAGCTAGCCCCCATCAGCGCTGAAACCAGCCGCCTGCTGCAGGATGAGGGGCACGTGCGCGCCGTATTGCGCCAAGGCGCTGAACAAGCGCGCACCATCACCGACCCCATAACGGACCGTGCTGAGGGACTGGTGGGTTTCCTGCGCTGAGGTCAGGTACCCCGCCGCACCACTTCAAGCATTTTCCAGCCAGTCAGCTACGAAAGCGTCCAGGGAACACGTGACGGCCCCCCAAGGCGCGTCCAAGTTTACGGTGTTGACGTGAAGCTTACCCCCTTCAGGGTAACTGTAGCGCAGTCTCAGGGAAGGGTGATTTGAGGGTTGGGCGTAAAGCAGCGCTGTGGAGACGTCCCCAGCTTTGGTGGGGTGTTTCTGCAGCCATTGCTGGCGGTAGGCGTTGACCTGGTAAAGATGGGCGCTGCGCAGTTTAGCAACACCGTGATAATAGGTGGCGATGCGCGTATAGAACTTGGCGTCCACAATCAGCACGCGCCCTGTGCGGTGATCAGCCAGCACCATGTCCGTCTGCATGCGTGGCAGCCATTGGGTGGCTTCAGGGGTGCCTTGCAAGCTCCAGGGGATGTGGCGGGCGCGGACTTCTAACGCGCTTCCATGGTGGCGTTTGAAATAAGCCAGCAGGAATTTCTCATAGACATCGTGCAGGCGCCCCTTCTCCAAAGCCAGGAAAAGGCGTGTGCCACCGTGCCCACTGGGCACCAGGCCCATGGCCATGATGAACGCCACCTCAAACGCCAAGCGTTCCAGCCCATCCTGGGGTTTTTGATGGGGTGGCAAAGCTGCGAAAGCATGCCCCAAATTGGTGATGTTGCGTTGCCCCCCCTCCAGGCCTTGCGCCAGCATGGTGCGCCACAAAGGAGTTGCTGCCTGCGCAGCCGCCAGACCGTGAAGCCTTGGCATGGTGGCCACCTGTTCCAGCATGGCGCCAAGCAGCTGCTGTGCGGGACTGTTGCTGACCAAAGCGTCAAAACGGCTGGGCACGGAACGGCCCTTGTCAGGTTGGCGTGCGTAAGCGGCCACATCCAATGTGCCACGCACCATGGCGCCAATTTGTTTGTGGCGCTGGTAACGGGGCGCCAAACCCTTTTGCAGAAGGCGTTTCATGACAGCCACAAAAAAGGCTGCCAACACTTCCTCCCCTCTTTGGGCGTTTTCCTCAGCCCCTTGAAGGGCAAGGCCAAGCCTCTGGAGCAAATTGCCATCCTGAAGTTGGTACAGAAGCATCATGACCAGGTTGCGCACAGGCACGCTGACTTGCTCCTGACCAGGGGGGATGGTGGCAGTCATGGGAGGGATGGTCCATCCACCGTGCGCAAAGGTGCCAAAAGGGCCAGCCAAGCTGGCAAGGCATCGCTGAAGCCTTCCAAGGCGTAATCATGGAGAAGGGGCACGATGTCGCCTTCCACAACGCCCCGGCACCACTGGGCGGGTTGCTCCGGTGGGCTGGACGGCATGAAAAAGCTATGGCCAACCTGGTGTGCAGGGCTGCCCTGGAACCCTTGCTTGCCCATGTCCTGCAACAAACGCACGTTCAGGGCTTCCATCGTGGTGACTATGGCTTCAGCCAAGGTGGTAGGCACCTTCATGGCTGTGGTTAGGAACGCCAAGAAAGCGGGATGGCTGAAGGCCGGCTTCACATCCCATAGGGCGAAACGCCGCTTCAAGGCGTAATCAAGAGGCGCCAACGTGCGGTCAGCTGTGTTCATAGTGGCGATGATGTAGAGGTTGGGGGGCAGCCAGAACGCATCACCACTCCTAGCTAGTTTGAGGGCATGGTCTGGACCACGTTTGCTGGCCTCCAGGAGGGACAGCCCTTCCCCCAGGATGGCAGCCACGTTACCCCTGTTGAATTCATCCACAATCAACACATGGGCATGGCTGGAATCGGCCATAGCCTGGTCGCAGACGCGCCGCAGCAATCCTTGTTGCAACTGCAGCTTGCCATCCTGGCCTGGACTGAAGCCTTCCATGAAGTCAGCGTAATCGTAGTTTTGATGGAACTGAACGCTGTGGACCCGGCTGGCCACGCCGCTGGAAGCTGAGTTTATTTCTGTGCCAAACCGTACCTCTGCCATGGCTTGGGCCAGGCGGCGCGCTAGAAAGGTTTTGCCTACCCCTGGCTCCCCTTTCAAAAGCAGGTTCTTGCGCCCCGACAACTGCTCCAGAAGCCCTTGAAACAACGCATCATCCATGAACAAGGGCTGGGCATGGTCCAAAGAATGCGTGAAATTGTCCTGCACCAGAGGGGAAGGGGGCGCCTTTTCTTCAAGGATGGTGTCCTGCTCTTCCACCTCAATCCATTCGCGCTCCTTCTCAAAGCGCCGGTCAAGGGCGTGGAGGGCTTTCATTTTGGCTGTGAATTGGTTCAAAGCCTCAACGCTGGGTAAACGTTCGACCAAAGCTTCATGGGGTTTTTCGCCCAGGATGGGGTAGGTTTCCAAAAGGGCTGGTGAAAATCCCCAGCGCCCACGGCGCAGCCTTGTGAAAACATCAGCAACGCCTTGGTTGCTGTCCAGGCTTAACGTGTAAATCCGCCAGCGCACAAAGCTGCCCACTTTGCGCTTGAGGCTTTCACTAAGAAGACCATTTGGGTTTTGTCTCCCGGGGAAGCGTTCGCACACTTTCCGCATGATGTCGAACAGTTGCCCATTCCCACCCAATTCCCACATGGCCCTGACCAACACATTGAGGTCAAGTACGGGCGTGGTCATGGATGGGGGGAAGGGGGGTCTGACACAGTGCCGTCATCAGGCACTTGGTCGCTGACCAAATTCCCTGTGCGTTCAGGGCTATTTTCAGGTGGCAGTTTCAGATCAGGGCGCAGTTGGCGCAAGGGGGTGTCCATGATGTTGAGGATCTGGTCAGCTGCAGCGTCAGCGGGTGTCATATTTCCTGGGGCCTCCAACTGGGTTAGCACTTCGGCGTAGCCGTCACGCTGGGCTTGGGCAGCGGCTGGGTCCATCATGAGGCGCAGGGCGTTGTTGGCCAGGTTTTCAGGCGTGCACTGCCCCTGGAGGAGTTCAGGCACCACCGTGCGGCGCGCCATGATGTTGATCATCGCCACAAAGGGAACCTTGATGAGGTGACGCGCAAACAGCGCTGACAGGGGGTTGACCCTGTAAGCCACCACCATCGGCACCCCTGCCAACGCCAGCTCAAGGGTGGAGGTGCCTGATTTCGTCAACGCGCATGAGGCGGCCGCGAAAGCGTCGTGCTTTTCAGCGGATCCTGTGATGACGGCAGGCTCCACCTGCCATTCACGCACCATCCTGCGCACGAAATGGGCTTGTTCTGGGGTCACGGGCAGCACAATGCGTACATCAGGTACCTTGTCCCTAATGCGCAGCGAAGCCAGCCTGAACAGGGGGAGGAGGCGCTTAATCTCCCCCTTTCGGCTGCCAGCCATCATGATGACGACAGGCGCGTTTGGGTTAAAACGGTGCTTCCTGCGGAAACGCTCCGCATTACCCTGCTTGATGCCCGCCTCCAAAACGGGGTGACCTGTGAAGCGCACATCACTGACCTGGCGCTTTTCAAACCATTTCTTCTCAAAAGGGAACAGGCACAGAAGCCTGTCCCAGACCTCCCTGTACTGGCGCAGGCGCCTTTCCTGCCAGGCCCAGAACTGGGGAGCGACATAATGGACGCGCCGCACACCAAGGGGCGCGATGCGGTCCAGCAAGCGCAGGGAAAAGCCGGGGCTGTCGATGGTCACCACAACGTCCGGGTGGCGCAGGGCGATGTCATGTTCAGCCTCAAGCATGCGCTGTGAAAGCTTGCGCAATTGCGGCAGAACCTCCGCCAGCCCCATGACGGAGAGGTCCGTCATGGGGAAAAGGCTGCACAGCCCCAGCGCTTCCATACGGCTGCCACCCACGCCAGCGAAAACCAAAGTTGGGTCGCGCTTGTGCAAAGCCAGCATCAAGCGGGCGCCAATGGCGTCCCCGCTGGCTTCCCCTGCCAGGATCCACACAACACGCCCCCTGTGGCGCAGGGGCAGGCTGCCTTGAACAGGCGCCATGTGGGGTTCGGCTTTCATAGGACCCTCGCTGCTCCCTTGCTGCTGGCTGTGCCTCAGCGGCGCAATGTGGCACCCGTGCTTTGGGCCACCACTTGTTCCACATGGTTGGCCATGAGCTCAATAGCCTCATCCTGCAGCGTTTCACGCTCCGGCACCAGAATAACTTCAATGCCTGTGGAGCGTTCGCCCGCGCCAAGGCCTGCGCCTTCAAAAAGGTCAAACAGACGCGCAGTGCCTTTAACGCCCTTCACAGGCAAGGCGCGCAAAGCTTTGCGGGCAGCGGCCAAAATGTCCTGGACGGGAACTGTGGCTGGAGTGATGAAGGCAAAATCACGCCGCACAGGCTGGAAGGGGGAAAGGGGCGGGGGGGAAGGTTGCTTGCTTTTGCGCTTTTTGCCCGTGGCCTTGGCGGGCTGGGCCGCTTCGGCGTCCAGTTCAAACAAAGCCAAGGTGGCCTCCATCCCCTTGCCGTCCAGACCCAAGGCCTTAGCGGTGGTGGGATGAAGTTCCCCAAAAGTACCCAGAACTTGCTTGGGGCCACGCCGCACCTGGCCAGAGCGGCCAGGGTGGTAATGAGGGGGGCGCTCCCCTTCAGGCATGATGTGAAGCGGCACAATGGTGAGGGTACCCTCATCAATGCCAAGCGCTGCCAGGGCTGCCATCAGGTCAGCTTTGCTGTCGCGCCAACCAAAGGCGCGGGCACGTTGCCCAGGGCAGCGCGCCGTGCTGCCGCCGCGCACGCCTGCAAGCGTGGTGCTAACCCCCTGCGCAGTGAAGGCTGGCCCAACTTCAAACAAAGCGGCGTCTCCCTCCTTGCCCAAGCTGCGCGCCAGGTTGCGGCTGAGCGCGCGCAACAGGTTGGGCAATGGGGTGGGACGCAGCACATCCAAATCGCTGGCGATGGGGTTGAGCAATCTGTGCCCTGAATGGACAGGGCCACCAAACAATTCAGCATCCCCACTGGAGGTGAAGGAGAAGCTGATGGCCTCCACCATGCCCCGCCCAGCCATGGCTTGTCGCAAGCGCCCATCACGGGCAAAGGCCGCTGGCACCTTGGGGGTGCGGTCAGCAGGCAGTGGCGGGAGGGGTTTGGGGGCGATGTCGTCTAAGCCCCTCAGGCGCAGAACCTCTGCCACCAGCTGCGCTTCAGCCTCAACCCCCTCCACTGAGGAAGCAGCCTGCTGGCGCGCTTCTTCAGGCAGGCTTGGTGCCTGCGCCAAAGGGTTGCTGACTGTCACGCCTGGCGCGATGTGGGGGCGCCATGAGGGCACAGCCACCTTGACGGCCTGCCCATCACGCTCCAGCACGTTGAACCCCAGCCTCTCAAGCGCGCTGACGACCTCATCAGGGGTAAGGGCGACACCCCCCAGCTCCTCCAGGGCAACAAAGTGCATGGTGGCGGTGCGTGTTGGTGGCGCAACCTTCCCAACCGTCACCACTTTACCAGGGGCGCCACCACTTAGCTGCGTGATGAGGGCAGTCGCCGCCTCCAGCCCCTCAAGGGCAGAGGCGGGGTCGATGGCACGCTCAAATCGGTAGCGCGCATCACTCTCAAGGCTGTGTAGGCGCCCAGCTAGCGCCACAGCCACAGGGTCGAACACAGCTGATTCAATGAAAACATCCGTTGTGCCCTCATCAACCCCTGTGGTCGCACCTCCCATGATGCCCGCCAGCGACTGCACGCCTGCCCCATCAGCAATGACCACCTCACCACCCTTAAGGTGGCGTTCCACGCCATCAAGCGCTGTGAAGACCTCCCCAGCCTGGGCAGCGCGCAGTTCAAGCGTACTGCCCGTGACTTTAGCCGCGTCAAACACATGCAGCGGCCTATTGAAAGCCAGCATGATATAGTTGGTTACGTCCACAAGGGCGTTCTTGGGCTGAATGCCTGCCGCCTGAAGGCGCTTTTTGAGCCATTCAGGGCTGGGGCCGTTTTTGACGCCGCGCACCACGCGCCCTGCCGCCACCAAGACGCCATCATGGTTCTTCACCCATGTCAGTGGCGCGTGATCATCAGGCGTGAAGGGGGTGCTGGCCTGCGGCTCGGCCTCAGGCAGAGGGCGCAGCTGGCCACAGCCTGCAGCGGCAAGGTCACGCGCCACCCCACGCACGCCTAGGGCGTCACCGCGGTCTGGTGTGATGGCAATATCCAGAACAGGGTCGTCCAGCTCCGCCCATGTGGCATAGTCTGCCCCTGTGGGAGCCTGCGCTGGTAGCTCAGCGATGCCGTCATGGGCAGTGCCCAGCCCCAGCTCACGCAGGGAACACATCATGCCCCCTGATTTCTGGCCACGGATGGCCCCTGCCTTGATGGTGATGTCCGCCCCAGGGACATACGTGCCAGGGGGGGCGAAAATCACTTTGAGGCCAGGACGTGCATTGGGCGCCCCACACACCACTTGGACGGGCGCTCCCTCGCCCACATCCACTTGGCAGACCTGCAGGCGGTCAGCGTCTGGGTGGGGTTCAGCTGAAAGGATGTGCCCAATGCGGAACCCCTTGAGGTCGTCAGCTGGGGAGGAGACGCCCTCCACCTCCAGGCCGATGCGGTCCAGGGCTGCTGTGATGGCAGGCAGTTCCGGCACATGGCCTGAAGCGTCAGGGCCCAAATGGGCGTAAAGCCAGGAAAGGGGAAATTTCATGTTTCAGGCTCCTTCCACCAAAGCGCTTGCCAACCCGCTGTCCATAGGTGCGGCACCATAATGGCGCAGCCAGCGCAGGTCGCTGTCGTAAAAGGCACGCAAGTCCGCAATGCCGTTTTTCAGCATGGCCAAGCGTTCCACCCCCATGCCGAAAGCAAATCCCTGCCACACAGCTGGGTCAAGGCCGCAATTAGCCAGGACGCGTGGCTGCACCATGCCCGCCCCCAGCACCTCCAGCCAATCTTCACCTGCGCCAATGGTGCCTTTTTGCTTTGACCAGCCAATGTCGATTTCCATAGAAGGCACTGTGAAGGGAAAATAGGAGGCGCGGAAACGCACCGGCAAATCAGGCTGGCCGAAATAGCGGCGCAGGAAATCAGTCAGAACGCCTTTGAGGTGGGCCAGCGTCAGCGTTCCCTTGCGGTCGATCATCAGGCCTTCGCACTGGTGGAACATGGGCGAATGGGTAGCGTCATGGTCAGCGCGGTAGGTGCGCCCGGGCGCGATGATGCGCAAAGGAGGCTGCCCGTCCAACATGGTGCGAATCTGCACCCCTGATGTCTGGGTGCGCAGAACAAGGCGTTCCTCGCCCTCAACCTCCCCTTTGCCGCCAGGCAGGTAGAAAGTGTCCTGCTCTGTGCGGGCGGGGTGGTGGTCAGGTGTATTCAAGGCAGCGAAATTATGCCACTGGCTTTCAATGTCAGGCCCTTCAGCCACGTCAAAGCCCTGGACGGCGAACAGGCTCACGATTTCAGCAATGGCTTGGTTGATGGGGTGAATGCGCCCTGGGGGTGGAAGCTCCACAGGAACGCTTATGTCTTCACGTTCACGCTCCAGGCGCTGAGCCAAGGCCTGGCGGGCCAATTCCTGCCTGCGGCTTTCCAAAGCGCCTTCAAGGGTCTTCTTCAGCCCATTCAACACTTGGCCACGGTCACGGCGTTCCTCAGGGGGAAGTTTGCCAAGGCCCTGCTGAAGGGCGCGGAAGCGGCCAGATTTGCCAAAAATGCCCACGCGCACGCTCTCCCAGGCCTCCTGGGTGGTGGCAGCGCTTATTTCAGCCAGCAACGCATCGCGCAGTTGGGCTTCTTGGGGGGGGAGGGGTTGGGTTGCCCCTTCAGGGACATGGGAACTGGCAGTGCCGCTTCCGGCCATGGGTGCGCTCTCCTTGGCATTAACCCGTAGGCCAATGCGCCAACAGCCCCTTTTGACGGGGCCTCATTTCATGATCAACCGTGCAGGCTAGGACATAATCCCGCAGGCGAAGGGACCAGGGGCCTACAACAAGTCCAGCGGGGGCCCTTATGCATGCCATTTTCACGGCTTACACGACAAAAAGGCTGCCCGACTTCTTGCAAAGTCTGGACAGCCCCCGTCAACCGGTCTTCGTCAGGAAGGTTCAGCCAGCCAGGGCGGCCTGGGCCTGCTTGACGATGGCGTTGAAAGCCTCAGGCTGGTCGAACGCCAGGGAAGCCAGAACCTTGCGGTCGATCTCAATGCCAGCCTTGACCAGGCCGTTAATGAAGCGGCTGTAGCTCAGGCCCTGTTCGCGGACGGCGGCGTTAATGCGCTGGATCCAAAGCGCGCGGAAATCGCGCTTTTTGGTGCGGCGGTCGCGGTAAGCGTACTGAAGGGCCTTTTCAACGCGCTCAAGGGCAATGCGGTAGTTCGTGGAGGAACGGCCGCGATAGCCCTTGGCCATCTTGAGGATTTTCTTGTGGCGGGCGTGAGAGGTTACGCCGCGTTTGACACGTGCCATGGTCCGTTCTCCTTAGCGCTTGCCACGCAGGCCGTAAGGGGCCCACTGCTTGATGGTCTTGGCATCCATTTCAGTCATGGTCTGCGGACCGCGGTTGGTGCGCTTCATTTTCTGCGGACGGTTAATAAGGCCATGGCGCTTGTTGCCAGGACCGCTCATCACCTTGCCGGTGGCGGTGATCTTGAAGCGCTTCTTGACAGAAGACTTCGTTTTTACCTTGGGCATTTCGCTCTCCGATTGCTTCTTCCACCCAACACTGTAAGCCAGCTTTGGCGTGCAGTGCTGGGCGAACACTTAAGTTTGGGGACGCGGCCGGGCAGCCCGGATCGTGGCCTGGTCGCGCGTCTTGGCCAAACATGTGGACGTGGCCACCCTTTAAAGCCATGGCTTGCACCGCGCAAGCCCCACCATGGTTTTAAGGAAGAGCACGTCCCTGTCTCTGCCTCCCTTGCGCCCAAGCCTGAAGGCACTAAAAACCTGTTTTTGCTTTGCCAGGCCAGCTATGGTTCAAGCCAAGGCAAACCCCCTAACGGCACCACAGCACAACCAGGATACAACATGGTTTCATCCACCCCCTCCAAAGCCCGCACCGCCTGGCCACGCACAGTGGGCGTTCTTCTCATCCTGGGCGGTCTGGCCCTGATTGGCTGTGAACTGCTCCACCAGGGCCTTACTTCGATGCTGCCTGGGTTCATCCTGGGGGCGGGCCTTATCCTCTGTGGGTTGATGACGGCCACACGAAGCCCAGCCAGCCTGCCTTTTTATGGTTTGTGGCTACTTGTAACCCTGGGGGTCATCGGGGGTCTGGGTGGTTTGATGGGCATTGCCTCCAGCCCCGTCCTGGCCTTGGGCATTCTCGTGGGGCTGTTGCTGTGCTTGCCGCCGCTCTCACGACATCTTCAGGCCAATTGGGTGGCCTTGGGCATTTTGCTGGCCAGTTCGTCCTTAGCGTTGGCTGTTATGGGCTTTGCCTTGATGCAGCCTGGCGCCCATCCGCCCGCTATGCCGCCGCATTTGCGCATCCCCACTAAAGCCGTGCTGGAGCAGGGGCAGCCCTCCACAGTGCCATCTGAAGCTGAAGCACCCCAAGTCGGTGGCCAGACCCTTGAAGTGGCGCCAGAGCCTGCCAAGACCCAGGTCACTCCCCTGCAGGCCCCCACTGCCCCGCCTGCACACGTCACACAAGCGCCAACCAATTTGGCCCCAGCCCTGCCGGCTGGTTCCAAGCACTAAGCACTGAAACTTGTACCATGGCTTGTAGCCCCACCCTTCAAGACAGGGGGGGGCGGCAAAGCGCTAAATCATTAGCGCCAGCGCTTAATTTAGAGCGTGCCCAACACGTGTCCTGATAACCTCAGCCATGGCCAGGACCCCATTACCCCTGTTGGATGAAAGAGCCTGGACCAGGCCAAGCCTGTTGAGGAAATCAGGCTTGGTCGCCTCAATCTCCGCTGCGCTGCGGCCTGAATAAACCCGCAGCAGTAAAGCGACCAGGCCTTGCACGATGGCAGCATCTGATGCGCCGCCGATGAAAAAGGCGCCATCCTGTTCCACAATCTCCAACCACACCTGGCTTTGGCAGCCTGGTACCCGGTGGGCGTCATTGCGGAACGTTTCCGGTAAGGCTGGGAGTGTGCGCCCTAACTCTATAATGTATTGGTAACGCTGCATCCAATCATCAAACAGCGCCAACTCATCACCAATGGCTGTGATGGCCTCTGCTGCTGTTTCCTCCTGCGGCAACACCACCCATGGGGGAAGTGATTGCGCTGATGCACCCCCAGCAGAAGAGGGCAGGGAAGATGGGTGCGTAGTCGGGGAAGCATGGTCAGTCATGAACAAATGATGTTCCAGCTTTCAGGGCTTGCCAAGCCCTGCTACGCTTGGTGGTGGCAAGCCATCGCCGTTCCATGTTGTGTCTAAGCATGGCAAAGGGTTAACTTTGCCCCATCACCCCTGTTCCAGGCTTTGCTGCATGGTCCTTTCCATGCGCTTTGAAAGCCGCGCGCAATTTGCAGGTATCTATCATGAACCATTCCGCCCAGTCCCGCCCGCCACAGGCCCCTGACGCGGATGGGCTTTTTGAAAGCCGTGCCCCTTTGGGCCAACTCTCCCCCACCCCCTCTGCCCCCAGGCCAACGGTTGGCAGCGCTGCCCCCCTTTATGGTCATGGTCGCGGGCAGTTCTACCAGCAGGGAAATACCGTTCCAACCACACTGGGCGGTTCCCTGGGGTGGGCAGCGGCTTACTTCATGGCGGCTTTTGTCCTGCAAGTCACTGAACTGCTGGCGCCGTTCCTGCTGATTGCAGGTGTGGCGTGGAAATTGGCGCCACGCCTGGTTCAGACAGTGGCAGGGGCCGTCTCCAAAAGCGGCGCCGTGGCAGGCGTTGCTGAAACGGGCGCGCCACCCCATGAATTTGTGGACCATTTGGCTGGAACCATTCCCATGCAACTGGAACTGGGGGGCCATGTTTTCACGCCAGGTGGGCTGATTTTTGATGGTCTGCTGCTGATGGCCGTGGCTGCTGCCTGCGCCACGCTATGCGCCTGGCTTTGCCGCCGCTGATGCAGCATGGACATTCTCCTGGCGCTCAACCGCTGCCTGTCACGCTCCGCCTGACGGGGGGGCTGTTTCCCGTCAGCCCCGCGTTGCTGCCAGGGGGAATTCAGATGCTGGACCTCAGCCTGTACCCAGGCCAATTCAATTGGATTGAAGGCATTTCAGGTGCTGGGAAAACAGTTCTTTTGGAAACGCTTGCCCTCATGCGGCAAGTGGCGCCGGGCTGCACCCTGCTTCTGCCTGAAGGCCCTGCCGCCTACCAAGGGGTGATGGGGGCGGAAAAAATCCTCGCTCCCCTGCGCCGCCACACAGGCTATGTGGCTGAATGTCCACCCACCCACCAGGCATCAGGACACAGCACCGTTCAAGTGATGAGGGAGGCAATACGACGTTCATGCCGCCCCGAGGACCGCCAAGGCCTTGCTCAACAAGCGGAGGGGGCACGGATGGGACTGGAATTCGCTGGCCTTCTGGCGAGTGCGGAGAAACCCGCGGCTTTGCTCTCCTGGGGGGAGCGCATGCGCCTAGCCGCTGCCTGCGCACTGGCTGGGCGTCCCTCATTGTTCTTGGTGGATGCTGCACTGTGGGATGTGGCCCCATGGTTTACGGAGAGAATGCTCGACCAATTGCAACGCCATGGCGCCAAGGGGGCCACCATTGTTTTGGCCGCACGCCCCGAACAGGCCGCACAGCTGGTCCAGGAAGGGGACAGGGTCGTGAACCTGCCCCATATGGAAGGCCACACCATGGAGGAAGCGTGGCAACCCAGAGAAGGGGGGCGTTCTGACATCCCCCCTGAGCTTAGGCCAACTACAGTGCCACCACCCCCTCAACCTCCGGCTGGCGGGCCACGCAGCGAACCACGCCTTTACGGCCATTAAGGCACAATCCAGGATAGACTCCTGGCAGGCAAGGAACCATGAGCAGAATCACCCAAGCCTTAACAGGCGCCTTCACACGTCAGGCCGTGCCAACCATGCTGACGGTGTGGTTGGGGATGTTCGCGTGCACAGCTGGCCTTGGGCTAGCCCAACTCTCACTCGATGCTGCAGCCCTGACGGAGGGCGGGTCCAATCAGACACCGGCCCAGTCTGACAATCCCCTGACCGTGCTTTTGCCGCCTGAAGGCGCGCCAGCCCATGACAGCGCCCAATTGGCCCATGCTGTTGAGGGGACGGTCAAAGACTTCCCGCCGCGACAGGCCCAACCACAGCTCACCGCCGTCAGCGCTGAAAAAATGCAGGCTTTGGTGGCAGCATGGCACCTTGACTGGCAAGGACCACTGCCAGTGGCCATGCAACTGCGTTGGCCAAATACCCTGCGCGGTGCTGCCCTTCACAACCTGCAGGTGCAGTTTTGCAGTCAACTGGCCCACCACTTGCCAGAAGCGCTCTGCCAAGTGCCAGAAGCCCCCCAGCCCCCTCATGGCGAAGGGGTGCCAACAAAACTTCAGCGTGGCCTTTCACGCACGTCGTGGCTAGGCACGGCTTTGGCGCTTCTTGGGTTGGGTTGTGCTTACGGCGCTGTTTTGGTGCCTCTTCTGCCGTATCCAAAAAGGGGGGCTGCTTTACTTAGTGAGCGTGCCCGCTTGCACCTTCTCAATGGTGGGCGCAGCACGGCCATGGCCTGGCGCAGTGCTTTAACTAAGGGAAGTGGGGTTGCCCTGTCAGGGCTGGCTGGAGCGGCAACCGCCAGCCTGCTGCTTTATGGTGGCACCACCATGACAGCTGGCCAGCCCGTGGCCACGCAACTTGCTGGTCAGCTTTCAGGGCCTGGGAGCGTCACCACGGAAACCGCTTTGGCGCTTGCCGGTCTGGCCATGATGGCAGCCCTGGGGGCCTACCAGGCCATCAAGCGTCCGTTCAGCCTGCCCAACTGGCAAGGGGAGCTTTCCCCCCCAGGCCGGAAACCCAAGCTGTGAACGCGCCTTTGGCCTTTTTAAAACGCTTGGCGCACGGGGCGTTGAAAACACTTTTGGCGGCCTGGGCGGCCTTGTTGGTTCTGGGGGCAGCTGGTTTTGTGTTGTTTGTCTGGCAAGCTGTCCAGCAACCTGCCACGGCCTGGCCGCCTGATGGCGCCCTTGTGGTGCTGACGGGCGGCAAGGGACGCATCCATGCTGCCATGGACCTGGCCAGTCAACACCCTGAACGACCTTGGCTGATTTCTGGGGTTGGACCCGGCGCCACTCTGGATAGCTTGGAACGCATGGCCCACCAGTCGCTGCCAGAGCAGGCTCGCAGCCGCCTGACCTTGGGCCGCCAGGCTGACAGTACTTACAGCAACGCTGGTGAAACCGCCCGCTGGGCTGTTGAAAACCATGTTGACCATGTGGTTTTGGTGACGGCTGGTTACCACATGGCACGGGCCTGCCTGGAACTGAACCGGGCTGCTCCTGACCTTCTGGTGACGCCCTGGCCCGTGCAGCCAGAACAGTTTTACAGCCATGCCAGCACAACCCGCAAAATGCGCCTGATGGCCACTGAATACATCAAGTACCTTGCAGCCCTCATCAGGCCCTGGACACAGTCCTGGGCGCCTGTTCCCACGCGGATGCCTGAAACGTTGCGCATGTTGCTGGGCCATTGATGAAGCGGCCAACCCTGTTGTGCAGGCCTATGTCTGTGCTGGTGGGATGGTTCGTCTCCAAACAGCTTGGACAAGGTGTTAGGGTTGTCTGAAAAATGGGCCACTCGCTGCCCTAGCGTTCAAGAACCAGGCCCCTGCCCCACCAAAGGAAATCTTCATTTATGAACAGCGCCTGCCCCCTGCCAGCCTCAACGTCAGATGCCCAGGCGCCTTGTGCACCCCAGGCTGTGCCTTTGAAAGGTGGCCTGGCGCGGGGCACGCTGTTCAATCTTTATTTCCTCCTTCTGACACTCGCCATGGGATTGGCCGCCCTGCCCATCCGCGCAACCCGCAACCAAGCGTTGGCCCTGCGCTATGCGCAGCGCTGGGCACGAGCTGTCCTTTGGGGTTTTGAGCACCTTTGCCATGTTCCCGTAAAAGTGACAGGCCAAGCCCACCTTCAGGAGAACATCAGGGGTGGCAAACCCATGCTGATCCTGGCGCAGCATCAGTCCTTTTTTGACGGTTTCATCTGGATGAACCTGGTGCCGCGCCCAGCCTATGTCATTAAGCAGGAGTTGACGCGCATCCCCTTGGTTGGTCCCATGCTGATCCTGGCTGGCATGATCCCCATCGACCGCAAGGGGGGGGCGGCTGCCCTCAAAACCATGATGGAGGCCGTTCTCAAAGCCCAGTCAGAGGGGCGACAGGTCATTCTGTTTCCGCAGGGGACGCGCACCCAGCCAGGAGAGCATGTCCCCCTGCAAGCTGGCGCGGCAGCCTTAGTGCGGCAGGCGGCCAGCCAAGGCCGCCCTCCAGCTGTCATGCCGGCCATTACTGATTCTGGCCTGAGCTGGCCCCGTTCCCCCTGGCGCAAACATGCTGTTCCCCTCCATGTGGTGGTGGGGACGCCTCTAGCGGTGGAGGGCCTTAAAAGCCGCGCCGTGTTGGAAGCCACCCAGGCAGCTTGGAGCAAGCTTGAAGCCAGCAGTGGCGTCAATCACAAAGCTTTGCCCAGGATTGCCCCTGACAGGCCATGATCTCCCCCAACGCAAAACCACCCAACAAGGGTGAGCAACCCCCCAAGCGCACCCAGAAATCAGGAAGCAGGCGGCTGCTTGGGCTGGGTCTGTTGTTGGCAGGGTTATTGTCCCTGGACAGCGCCGCTTGTCGCATTGCGCGTTCGATGCTTGAAAATCCAGCCTTAGAAACCATCAAGCCTGATTGCACCAGCCAAAGCATTGGCGGTTGGCCTTGGGGGGCAGGAGTGACCTGGACTGCCCCCCATTGGAGTTTGCCCACACGCCACCATGAATTGGTGACTGAAGTGCGCGCTGCCCATGCTACACTGGGCGGTGATTGGGCGCAGTGGCTTTGGGGAGCTTGGGTTGGTGGCACGCCCCCCTTAAGTTTGCCAGGTGACAGCTTGGTGACGGTGGAAGCGCCCCGACCCCACCAGCCTGATTCTGGCAGCGGTCAGCCGGCCCCTTCCATCCAGGCTCAACGGGCCCGCCAAAGTATGCGCCTTTCTGACATTGCCCTGATTGTCCGCGCCCAGGACCTCATGCTGGCTGCACGTGCCCCTAGCAGTGCGTTCACACAGTCAAGCGCGCACGGGGCTGTTGACGCCACCTTGATGGTGTCAGCGCCTGCACTAACCATCATTGTGCCAGGCATGATGCTGGACAGCAGCGCGGCCAAAGCACCTGAAGGCGGCAGCCCAACCATGCCCCTGACGCTGCGCCTCCTCAACGTGAGTGGGCAGTTGGTGCCACACCACCGGCCTGATGGTGGTTTGGACATCATCCTGAACATGCAGGCAGACAAAGTCAGGCTGATGGGGCAAAGCCTGCCCGCCATGGTGCAGCCTTTCAAGCACCTGCGTTTGCAAGCGCGGCTTTGGGTGGCTGGGGCGCATGGGGCCCCCTACCCAAGCCCCCTGGCTGGTCAGCAATGGCATGCCTTGGTGCAGTGCCTGTCCTTCCAGATTCCAGCCCCACCAGCCAGCCATCAAAGCCTGGCGCGGCGCCTTGTGGGGAAAACTGTCATCACCATAGGGGGGGAACTGGGCTGGAGTATGCCAGATCCAGACAATCCCCAGAAACACACAGGTTGGACAGGGCGGCTGGGGCTGAACCTCAGCCATTGGTGGCCATGGGCTAATTGGCTTCTTGAAAACGATTCAGCAGGGTTGCCTGAGAGTGTGAAGGTGTTCCTGCGCCATGTGCTTGACATGGCGGCCAAGGACATCCGCGGTCACGACATGCCCCCTTTGACGTTCAGCATCAATATGGATGGGCCTTTGCTCAACAGCCTGCACCTTCCTGATCCACGCTCCTTCATGGGTTTGGGTGGAGAGGCGCACTCTAATGCGGCAACCAGTCAGGCAGCGCAATGGCTGGCACCACTCCTGCAACGTAGCACTACGCCTTGAAGGCAATGAAGCGCAGGCAAGGCATTTCCATGGGTAGCCTGGAAAGTTTGTGTGACTTACATTGAGCGCCCCGCCTCATCCTGGTGGCAGGCTTTACAGGATGGATTTGATCATGCCTCCACATTCTCTGCCAACAAGCTGCCCCATGGCATGAATCCAGACCATTCTCACCTTCAATAGGGTTGGGGGCACCCTCCATGAAACGTCCTTCTAGCTTCACTGCGAACCCATCCAGACCCCTTCATCAGCTGGCTCGCGAACAGCAACACCATTTCAGCCACTTGAAGCAATCACGCCATGCTGTGCTGTTTGCCACACCAGACAGCCTGTTCCCTCAGGAATGCGCCTCCTGCGATTATATTGCCCCAGCTGCCATGCTCCTGCAGGCTATCATGGTTTCAACGGCATCCATCATCATGTTGGCCGCTCCCAAGCCTGTCTGCCAAATGGCAAAACTGATTGCCCACGCCAGGGGCAAAGGACAGCGCATCATCTCCCTACCCCATGGGCGCGATTGCAATCCTGGCAGCCACCCCAGCCACCTGCAGGCCGGCGCCTTGCTCACCAGTAGACCCAACTTGCCATTGCTGGCCCATTTTGACAGTTCTCTGCAGGCCCACAGCCTGGCGCACGCCTGTTGTTCTGGCTTTAGCGGCGCCTTGGCGGCCGCCACACTGGCCCATGAACAGGGGGTGAATGACATCAATTTCCTGGGCGATAGCTTCCTGGCCCACCACATTCAAACCACCACAGGCCTGAAAGTGCACAGGGCGCCCACCGTCAGCCACCCCATGCCCTTTACGCCATGGGAAATCAGGCAATGCCGGGAGGCGCACCCCGGTATAATGGTGGTTGCCCATCACACCGCCACGCCAGAAATTCAGAAAGAGGCCGATGTGGTGGGCAACACCAGCTCCTTGATGGATTGGTTTGCCACCAACAAACTGCCACGCATTTTTCTGGCCATGAACTTTTCCATGACGTTGGGTTTGCCAGCCTTGTTCCCTCACCTGCATTTCGTGCGCGCCCTGCAAAGCTGCCGCTTGCAGAATCCACAGGCTCTACCTGATTTCATTGCAGCCCTTGAAGGCACCGCTCCCGCCCTGTGCGCTAAACAGGATGACCTGCCCATGCTGAAGGCCTGCCTGGAGCCTGTCAGACGTTATATGGCCTTTGAGCAACAGGCAGCCACTGGTCGTGACCGCGGTGTGGCCTTCAGGAAATGTCCTTGACATGGCGAAGCTGGGTGAAGGTGGCTTCATCTGGGGCGCTCAAAAAGGGGTTGGTGGCCTTTTCCACCCCAAGTGCCACAGGCACACTGGGTTGGCCCACAGCACGCAAAGCCTTGACCTGGTCCACCCGTTTAACAACAGCCCTGCTATCCAGATTGGCTGTTAACCCTGGATGGGAAGCCATCTGACGCTGCACGAACGCCAAGTTGGCTGCGGTGTATTCATGGGCTGGGCACAGCAACACATCGTCTGGCAGGGCTTTTAACCGTTTTATGCTGTGGAACAAGCGCGCAGGCGTGCCTTCAAACACGCGCCCACACCCACCGCTGAACAGCGTGTCCCCACTGATGAGGGCAGGCGCTGCCTTCATTGCCGCTGGCCAACGCACGAGGTAACAAAGATGCTGGTTCAAGTGGCCAGGCGTGCTGATGGCCTCCACCGTCATGCCAGCCAGGGAAAGTTTCTGGCCATCCTCCAGAACATGGCAAAGGGGTGCTTGGCCTTGAGCCTTGGCACCTTTAACTTCAAGAAGGCCTAGCGCATCTTCTGGGCCGTAAAGGGGCACATGAGCTTGGTCAGCCACCTGCAGGGCACCCCCCATGTGGTCGCCATGACGGTGCGTAATGAACAGGCCCACCAAATGCCACTTTGGGTGCTGGCGCATCACACTATCCACGGGCGCCCCCTCGCCTGGGTCAAACAACACCAACTCAGCCTGCCCATCAGGCTGGACGGTGCCAGCCAGCCAAGCGTAGTTGTCATTCAAAAGGGGGATTGGCTGCAAGAATGGTTTCAGGCCCATGATGTGCTTGTCCTCGTCAGTTTCCACAGGCGGGGCTTAGCGGAAAGAGCTAACTTACTCCCATGCTGTTTGCGTGCCCCCGCAGGATAGGTGGCCTGTGAGACCATATGCGCCCTTTGCGCCCCCCCTTATGACTTGACCCGTTGGGCCTGAACAGTCAACGTGGCCCCATGTCACTTCTACAGTCCCTGAAAATGGTCAGCGCCCCCCCTCACCCAGAGGGTTGGCGCTTTGTTCTCCCTGGTGCCGGCCTGTGGGCGCTTACACGTTTCAGCGGCAACCGCGCTGTGCGCCTGGCTGGTGATGGCGCTTTGGCTTTCGCTGGTTTTGCGGCCTATTTCTTCCGCAACCCTGAACGCGTCACGCCTGATGTGGCCTTGACGGATAAAGCTGTGGTTTCAGCGGCGGATGGGCACGTCACCTCAGTGGAGGAAGTGGTGCCACCCCCTGAACTCAATCTGGGCCAGGCGCCACGCTGGCGTGTGGCCACGTTCCTTTCCGTGATGGACGTCCACATCAACCGCGCCCCTGTTTCAGGCGAGGTGGTGACGGTGGCCTACACCAAGGGCAAGTTCCTCAATGCCAGCCTCGACAAGGCTTCAGAGCACAATGAGCGCAATGGCATCACGCTGCGCATGGAAGATGGGCGCGAAGTCGGGGTGGTGCAGATCGCTGGGCTGGTTGCACGCCGCATCGTTTGTGAGGTCCAGCCTGGGCAGTGGTTGCGGGCGGGGCAGATTTTTGGCCTCATCCGTTTTGGCTCACGGACAGATGTCTATCTGCCACTGGGCGTGAAGCCCATTGTGGAAGTGGGGCAAACCATGATCGGTGGCGAAACCATCATCGCCACTCTCTGACCGTGATTCATGCGCAACCATCAGCCGTCACACAGCATCACAAGGCTTGAACGTGGTTTCTTCTAATCAGCCTGTGGTGCCCTCCTCCACAGAAAGCGACACGCCCAAGGCGGCAACGGCACACCCTAAACGCAGGCACAGGCGGCGCAACCGCAGCCTTTCATTCAACCGCATGGTGCCCAACCTGGTGACCCTCATTGGGTTGTGCGGGGGGCTGGCTTCCATGCGGTTTGGGCTGCGAGGGCAATTTGGCTATGGCTGTGGCGCCTTGGTGTTCGCCGCCTGCATGGATGGCCTCGATGGGCGCCTGGCGCGACTGCTTAAGGGAACAAGTCGTTTCGGGGCAGAGTTCGATAGCCTCTCCGATTTCATGTGTTTTGGCATCGCTCCTTCTTTCCTGCTCACCTTGTGGTCATTGCCGGCCACCATGCATTTCTCGCTGGTGCCCTGCATGATGTTCAGCGTGTGCATGGCCTTGCGCCTGGCACGTTTCAATGCTGCCCTTGATGATGACGAGCAGCCCAAATACGCGGCCCATTTCTTCCAAGGCGTGCCAGCGCCAGCCGGTGCCGGCCTGGCCTTGTTCCCCATATTCGTGGGGCTGGAGGCGCAGGCCAACCACATGGCCGGACTGCTGCGTTTTGCCAAATCGCCTTATTTGGCGGTTTTTTGCTTAATGGCCACGGCAGCGCTCCTGGTCTCCACATTACCGGTGTGGTCATTCAAGAATTTCCGCCTGCCTGCCAAGGCCGTCCTGCCCATGATGGTGGGAACGGGCCTTTACATCGCTTTGCTGGTGACGGAGCCTTGGGGTGCGTTGGCTGCAGCAGGGGTCATCTACATGGCCATGCTGCCCTTTTCCCGTGCTTCCTATTGGCGCCTGCGGCGCGCGGCTGAAAGCGCCCACAGCGTGCCTAACCCAGATCCCCTGGCTGACAAAGCGCCCTGAAGCCTTCATTTCAGCCCGCCCTAGGTCAGGGTGCTGGGGGGCGGCTGGCGCTTTTGACCCAGCGCCCTTTTTCCTGGCTCCAGAAATTCATGGCGCATCCCAGCGCCCTGTCCGCTTTCCAGCGCGTGCGCGCCTGGGCAACGTTGCTTTCAGCTTCATCAAACAGGTCAAAAACCCTGGCGAAGCTGGGCCCCTCCACAGCTGTACCAAAACCAGCCCCATTGATGCGGAACAGGTAGCGCGCCCCATTAGGCACATCCTGACTGGCTGTCAGCCATATGGGTTGGAGATCAGGGTCGGACTTCATGCCGTGCGGCAGCCACAAGGGGTTGGGCAGGCGCCAAAGCGCCTTGTCCAGGGCGCGCACGCTTTCCTGGTCAGGGCAGCGCACCACGGCCCTTTCACCCTGTTCCAGCGTCCGGCCCAGCAAGCTGCCCAGCGCTTCAGCCAAAGGCTGGGACAGGCGGTAGTAATCCACTTGCCCCGGCACGACCCCATGGGGTGCTTTAGGTTGATTGGCCTCTGTGCTCAAGCTTGCTGGCCGCCCTTCAGGTCCAGCTTGTCCAGTCCAGACACGAAACGGTCCAACAGACGCACGCCAAAACCTGTGGCGCCTTTGGGGCCAATAGGGGTGGGTTTACCCACCCAGGCCACGCCAGCAATGTCCAGGTGCGCCCAGGGGGTGTTACCTACAAACTTGCGCAGGAACTCAGCTGCCAGGCAGGAGGAGCCAGCGCGCGTTCCAATGTTTTTCATATCGGCGATGGGTGATTCAAGGTCGCGCGCGTAACCAGCGCCCAGAGGCATCGGCCAGAGCTTTTCCTCCACAGCAGCACCTGCACCAGCCAGCCCGTCAGACAAGGCCTGGCTTGTGGAGAACAGACCAGCGTAATCCGTGCCCAAGGCCACGACAATGGCGCCTGTCAACGTGGCCAGGTCCACCATCAGGCGTGGTTGGAACGTCTTGTGGCTGTAAGCCAGCAGATCCGCCAGGACAAGACGGCCTTCAGCGTCTGTGTTCAGTACTTCAATGGTCTGGCCATCACAGGCTTTCACGATGTCGCCAGGGCGCTGGGCCTCACCACCTGGCATGTTCTCCACAAGCCCCACGATGCCAATGGCGTTCACAGGCGCCTTGCGGCGCGCCAAAGCGGCCAGGGTGCCAATCACAGCGGCAGAGCCGCCCATATCGGCTTTCATCTCGTCCATGCCAGCAGAAGGCTTGATGGAGATGCCGCCTGAATCAAAAGTGACCCCCTTGCCCACGAACACCACGGGGGCTTCATCGACAGCGGCAGCGCCATTCCAACGCACAATCACGGTCCATGGCTTGTTGACGCTGCCCTGCGCCACACCAAGCAGGGCGCCGAAGCCCAGCTCAGCCATTTTCTCAACATCAAGCAGTTCAACATCAAGGCCCAGCGTTTCCAGTGCTTTGATGCGGCCTGCATAAACAGCGGGGGTGAGGACATTGGAAGGCTCGCTGACGAAATCGCGCGCAAGGCATGTGCCAAGGGCGGCCGCTTCCCGCGCAGACCAGCTTTTCTCCACATCCCCAAGGGCTGCCTGGTCTGCCAGGGCTACCGTCAGCTTATGGAGGCGGTTTTTCTCAACCTTGGCTTGTTGGGCGCCGGTTTTGTAACGGTCAAAGCGCCAGGAAGCTAAAAAGGCTCCTTCTGCTGCCTCTGCCGCCAAACTGCTGAGGGAGGCCGGCACCAGAAGCGTGGCCTGTATAGCAGGCTTACCATCGTCCGTTGCAGGGCGCGCCACCCCAGCCAAGGCGCGCGCAGCTGCAGCCCCAGCCTGCGTCATGGCTTGGGGGGCCGTCAAGCCAGAGGCAGCCTTGGGGGCTGCGCCCACCAACACCACTGTGGCCAGCCCTTCGGCAGGGGCCAGCAAGCGCACGCACGTTCCCTGCCAGCCGCCAAAACCTTCAAGTATCGCTGCGCGCGACAAGGCGCCTTGGCAGCGCTGGTCAAGTTGCTTGAACAAAGGTTCAGCGCTGAAACCATCGCCAGCGCACAAGAGGGCCACAGCGCCATCAGGGCTTTGTCCCTTGTCCAACGGAGCGATGGTCAGCTTAAGCGCTGGCTCCTTGAGTTCCACAGTGGGGGCGTTGGGGGTGTAGGGTGTTGAGGGCATAAAGGCGTCATTCCTTGCTTGCATAAGGTTTTCGGTGTTGCAGTCAGGGGCTGGCAAGCGCTGTTCCTGCCCAAGACTTTGCTTTGCCAGCACAGTGGCGCTGGGAATGAGGCCAGCATAGCACCACTGCTGGCCTGATGCCCATGGCGGGGCCAGGCCACAAGCCTGCCCACCCAACTCCCCTAAGGCGCCCACAGCTATCTTTTAGGCCTGGTTAGGTTTATGATGGTGCCAAATCCCACCATGACGCCAGCCCAGGGATGCAATGACCCGCACAGCAGAACCCTCTTCGCCAGAGCAGCTCAAGGCGCTTTTTAGGGCCGCCCTTCAAACGGGCCACATGCCAGAGGACGTGGCTTTGCTTGCCATGGCCACCAGCGTTGCCAGAGGGGCCGCTGAGGTCATCCGCACCATCAGGGCCAGGGGCTTCACCACCACCATCAAGGCTGACACCTCTCCCGTCACGGAGGCCGACAACGCTTCTGAGCGTTACATCCTGCAGAAACTGCGCGCTTACCGGCCTGACATCGCCGCCATCGCTGAAGAGGAAAGCGCAGCTGGGGTCCACATGGAAACAGGCCAGCGCTATTGGTTGGTCGACCCGCTGGACGGCACACGTGGCTTCACGGAAGGGCGGGACCATTTCGCCGTCAACATCGGTCTGGTTGAAGGTGACCAGGCCCTCCTTGGTGCTGTGGTGCTGCCAGCAAGTGGGGAAGTTTACGCTGGCGGCAAAGGCCTGGGGGCCTGGAAAATCCATGAGCGCACCCTCCCCTTCGACCAGACCGGCGCTGGCACAGTGCAGGAGGGTTTAAGGTTACTGGCCAGCGCCACTCCCATCGTGGCGCGCACCACACCCCCTGACGGCGTGCGCATGCTGGCTTCACGGTACAGGCGCACTTCTGGCTTCACGGATCCCCAGATGCTGCGTTGGCTCCAAGGGCGGCATGTCCATTCCGTCAAGCGCATGGGTTCTGCGGAGAAAATGGTGCGCGTTGCTGAAGGCAGCGCTGATTTCTTCCCGCGCCTGGGCCCCACCATGGAATGGGACACAGCAGCGCCCCAAGCCATTGTGGAGGCAGCGGGCGGCCAATTGGTTGACCGCTCAGGAGAGCCACTGCGCTACGGCAAAGCCGGGCGCTTGAACCATCATTTCTGCTGTATGGGCAAGGGATGGTGAGCCTTGACCAGGCTAGCGGCACTATGTCGCAGCAGACCAGGCTTCTCCAAACCGACAACGCCTCCCTGCACGTGGCTGCAGCCCTTTTGCAAGCGGGGCAGCTTGTGGCCATCCCCACTGAAACCGTTTACGGCCTTGGGGCAGATGCCACATCTGACCAAGCGTGCGCTGGGATCTACACCGCCAAAGGGCGCCCTTCTCACAATCCGCTCATCAGCCACTTTCCCCATGCTACGGCTGCGCTGGCAGAAGCCAGGGACCATTTTCCCCTGCGCCGCCTAGCTGAACAACTGGCCAGGCAGTTCTGGCCAGGGCCACTGACCATGGTGGTGCCACGCCACCCCCAGTCAAATATTTGCCAACGCGCCTCAGCTGGGTTGCCCACCATTGCCGTGCGTGTGCCAGCTCCCCCCGCCACGCGCCAACTGCTGGCTTTGGTCGGCAGGCCCATCGCGGCGCCATCAGCCAACCGGTCCGGGCGCATCAGTCCCCTTTGCGCCCAGGATGTGCAAGCTGAACTGCAAGGGCGCCTTGCGGCCATTGTGGATGGCGGGCCAGCCCCTGTGGGGGTGGAAAGCACCATCATCGACCTGTCAGGCGACCACCCCCTTTTATTGCGCCCAGGCTTCATCACCCCTGCTGACTTGGAGGAAGCCTGCGCGACTTATGGTGGATTGGCACACCCTGCCCCAGCAGCTAGCGCAAGCGATAAAGGCACCCTGACAGCGCCAGGCCAGCTTACGTCACATTACGCCCCCACCTTGCCTGTGGTTTTGGGGGGGCAGGTCAACCTTCAAGGCACGTTGGAGGCATTACTGCTTTTTGGCCCTGATGAGCCTGATGGCCTTGGCGTTCACGCTGGCCTGCAAGGGGTTGACCAACAGGGGAGGCCCTGGTGGAACCTCTCCCCCAAGGCTGACCGCGCCCAGGCCTGCTCCAGGCTTTATGCCGGGCTGCGCTGGCTGGATGTTGAAGGGCGCCGCTTAGGGTGTGGCCTCATGCGTGCCCCTGCCCTCAATGTGCTTGACCCTGATAAAACCGGCCTTGGCCTAGTGTTGGCAGACCGCCTCCGGCGCGCCGCAGCCCCGCGGGGCACCACGCCAACCAGCCGCTGAACTGCCCCGCCAAGCGCTAGCCCACCTGGCAGCTTGCCTGAATGCGCCCTGAAAGGGATAGCCAGCACCATATTGGTACGCCATCAAGGCATTTGCGACCAGGGCTGGCCTTGGTAAGGTCATCCCATGGCCCCACCCCCCTTCCCGCAACAGCTTCATCCCCGCCAGGCTGGCAGCGCCTTGTGGGAACGGTGCATGTTCAAAAATGCCCTGTGGGCTTTCCTGGCCTTGACTGGTGGGGCCTGTGGCCTGGTTGGGCTGACGCAGTCCCTGCGTTTCTTGCCCCCTCTGCTACGCCATGGCTTTTCGCTGGGGGATTTCCTCATGATCGTCATAGCCATGATGCCTGGGTTTTGTGTGGTTATCATGCCACTGGCCCTTTACCTAGCAGTGGCTGGAACATGGCTGCGGGCTGAAGGTGACCGGGAACTCACCATCCTGGGCAGTGGTGGGGTATCCCCTTTGCAATTGGCCCGCCCCGCCTTGGCCTTGGCTGGGCTGGTCACCGCGACTTGCTACGTTCTGACTTTGGCGGGAGCACCTGCAGGCTGGCATGTTTTCCACCAGGAGCAAGAGCGCGTCAAAAGCCGGCTCGGTGCCTTCATGGTGGAGGAAGGGGCGTTCATGCGCCTGGCGCCCCAGCTTTCCCTCATGGTGCAGGGCCATGAAAATGGTGGCTTCAATGACGTAATGCTGGATGATGGCCGCAACCCCAACCAGCTTGTGACGTTGCTAGCCAGGCACGCGCGCCTGACCACTGGTCCAAATGGCCAGCCCCAGATCATGCTTTATGATGGCGTGCGCCAAAGCGTTGACCCCCAAACGGGCAGGGCTAGCGAACTGGGTTTTGCCCACCATGCCTTGGCCCTGGCTGTTCCCATGCGCGAACGCAGCATAGAGCCAGCTGAATACACCATGCTGTCCTTGCTGGCTGAACTGCGCCACAGCCCCCAGCCCCTTTCCATGAACCTTATGAGGAAAGTTGGGGAGGGTGCCCACCAAAAGTCCCCCCAAGGGCGCTTGGTGGCGGAATTCTGGCATAGGGTTAGCGCCCCCCTGCTGGCTTTTTCAGATGCCATGCTGGCCCTTTTATGCGTGTTGAAACGGCCCAGGCGCGGCCGTGCCTTGAAAATGAGCGTGTTGTTTGGTGGCGTGGTAGCTGCTTCCCTCACCATGGCCAACCTTGCTTTTGAAAGCCACTTGGCAAGCCATCCAACATGGACAGGAGGCAGCGCCATGGTGTTGACAGCCCTTATGCCTGGGCTGCTGTGCCTGGCGATGCTGGGCAAAGCAGGCAAACCGATTTGAGCATCTCCTCTCCCTCTTCCCACAGTGCACGCATGAGTTGGCACTTGGGGTGGTATGTGGGTCGCTCCTTCATGCTGTGCAGCGCGTTGGCCTGTATTTTGCTAACGGGATTGCTGGACCTGTTTGAAGGACTTGACCAGCTCAGGCGGCTTTCAGGCCATATTCATCAAGCCGCCTTGAAAGCCATGACGCTTGCAGGGCTTCACGCGCCCTTCTATTTTACCTATGTTCTCCCCTTCGGTATTCTTTTGGGAGGCATGGCTTGCCTCCACCGTTTGGAGCGCCGCTCGGAATTGGTGGCAGCCCGCGCAGCCGGCCTCAGCCCTTGGCAGTTCCTAGCTGTGCCTGTTGGCTGCGCCATTTTGATGGGGTTGCTGACCACAGCCCTGTTTTCACCACTTTCTTCTGTGATGTACCGCCATGCCGATCATCTTAACGCTTCTTGGGCGGGGAAACAGCATGGTCTGGGCCAACATCCCCTGGAAGAGCTTTGGCTGCGCCAACCCTCTGGCGCGCCAGACACTGTTATTTTCCTGCATTTGCGCCACGTTGTCTTTGGCCCTGAGACAGTGCAGGCAGGGAACGCCACCTTGCTGAAGGTGGCAGGGAAAAGGGTTTTCAAGGCACGCGTGGAAACAGGCGCTGGCTTGCTGGACAAGGGGGGCTGGCATTTCAACTCAGGCAAGCTTTACCAGACTGGGCATGGCGGTACAGCCACAGGCCCTTTCAGCCTTCATACCCCTTATGGGCCTGAAGCGATGAAGGGCGCTATCGCCACAAATGCGGAAAGCGTCTCCTTCTGGGCATTGCCTACTACGGCAAGGCATTTGCACGCCATGGGATTTCCTGTTGCAGCTTATCGTTTGCGCTGGCAAGGGTGGTTGGCATTGCCTACCCTATGTGCAGCCATGGCCTTGATGGCGGCTGGATTCTCTATGGCGCCTGAACGCAGGAGCGGCCATGGCCATCTTATTATACAGGGCGTGCTGGCTGGATTTGCGTTTTTCGCCTGTGCCCGCACCGCTGAACAACTGGGCCGCATTGGGGCAGTACCGCCTGCGCTCGCTGCCTGGGCGCCTGTGGTGGCTGGCTTGTGCCTGGGCGCTGCCATGCTGATTCACCGGGAGGAGAAATAATGCGCCCCGCCCATTCCCAACCAGCCCACCAGGCCATGCCCAAGACATGCAGTACCTGCCACAGGCCACTGCCACGTTTTTCTGCATGGCGGGCATTGGTGGCAGCTGGCTTGCTGGGCGCGGGGGGCTTGGTGGCCCTTGGCGTGCCCGTTGGGCCCGCCCAGGCCATCACGGGGGAAAATCATTTTAGCACAGTCCATGGCACCAGCAGCGACCCCCTGACCTATCTTGCCGATCATGAATATGCCGACCGTTCAGGCATGATCGTATGGGAAGGCAATGTGCGCGTTTGGCAGGGCGACCAGGCCCTGCGCGCTGACAAGATCTATTATGACCGCGCTGCCGGGGAACTAACGGCGTTGGGCCATGTGGCGCTGCTGCAGAATGACGGCACCACCCTTTACGCCAAACGCCTGCAGCTGGCCCATGGCACAGCTGATGGCATCGGGGCGGGCATTTACATCCGTATGCAGGACAACATCAAGCTTGCCGCAGCTGGCATGCGGCGCGACATGGGCAAGCTGAACAGCTTTGGCCATGCCGTCTACACAGCCTGTCCTACCTGTACCCGTGGCCACCGCCACCCTCCTTTCTGGGAAATCCAGGCTGAGACAGCCACCCAGGACCATGAAGACGAAACCATCGAATTCTCCAATGCCTGGCTGAAACTGCTGGGCTTCCCTGTTTTGTACCTGCCTTACTTCTCTGTGGCGGACCCTACCGTGAAGCGCCATTCAGGCTTCATGAATTTCAACGTCAACCCCCATGACCGTTACCTGGGCACTTACTTCACCCTGCCTTACTACTGGGTCATTGACGATTCGTCAGACTTGCTGATTACCCCCCTGGTCGCTTCCAAAACGGGGCCTGAACTCAGCGCGCTTTACCGCAAGCGCTTCAATTTCGGCTACATCAACATCAACACAGCCGTGGCTGACGACACGCACACTTCGCACCCCTATACGAACGAATTCGGCTACACGGCTAAACGCATCAAGCCTGGCGCCCAGATGTACTTCTTCGGCAATGGGGCGTTCAGCATTGACAAGAACTGGCGTGCCAACTTCAACATCAACTACGCCAGCTCAGCTGACTATATGCGCAACTACCGTGTGCCGGGCTATGGCTGGGACACTTTGCAATCCACCGCAGCCATTGAGGGGTTCGGTGAAGGATCCTACTTGCGCTTCGATGGGCAAATCAGCCAAAGCTTGAACAACGGCGTCATTCGCAACAAGGACCTGCCCTATGCGCTGCCACGCTTCACCTATGATTTCACGTCACAGGTTGACCCCCTTGGCGGTTACTGGACAGTCCATACCACAGACTTTGACGTCTACCGCACACGCGGCCTGCGTGACCAACGTGGTGAGCTACGCCTGCAGTGGGACAGGCCCTTCACCAATGTGCTTGGCCAGAAATGGCTTTTGACGGGGCGCCTGGATTCCATGATCTGGCACTATTCGTCTTTGGGTAAATTCCCTCTTTACTACAACAACACGGGCAACAAGCATTTTGCTGGCCAGGTGGAACCCACCCTGGCCTTGAAAATGAATTGGCCCTTCTTCCGTACCTTCGATCATGGGCGCGGCAGTAAGGTGATTGAGCCTATCCTCCAGCTCATCGCGGCACCTAACCTGAATTACACAGGCCGCCACGCCATGCCGAACGAAGACAGCTTCGGCTATGAGTTTACTGATTCAACCCTGTTCTCCCTCAACCGCTGGCTGGGCTCAGACCGGCTTGACGGCGGCCTGCGCGCCAATGTGGGCTACCATGAGAACTGGACCTGGCGCGGCAAATCCATTGACTTGCTTGTTGGTGAAAGCTTCCAGGCACACCGCCAAAAAGGCTACCTGCCCTTTTCTGGCCTCAGCCACCATCTTTCAGACCCTGTGGGGCGCATCGCGTTCCACCCCAGCCGCTATGTCGACTTCGTGGGGCGCGCACGCTACTCCCCCTGGGGGGAAAAGAACTATAACCTCAATGGCCAGCAGACGAGTTCTGGAGTCAAAGGTGGTCATTTCAACTACGGCGAAGCCATCCTCAACATTGGTGTGCCAGCCTTCCGCCTGATGGGTGGGTATGTTTATGAGCCTGTCACCCCCTTTTATTACTATTACCGTGATTTCAGGCGTTCCGATTACCTGAACCAGCCCTACACCACACGGGTGAGCGAAATCACGGGTGGCTTTTCAGCCAAATGGGATGTCTGGCACATTTCCGCCTATACCCGCCGCAGCTTCTCAACCCACCAGTTCGTTTCCAACGGTGGCGAATTCGGCTATAATAATGACTGTTATGGCATGGATATCGCCTACATGAAGCAATACACCTACATTGGTGGGCAGCGGCGTTATTCCACCGTGCTGTTCAACTTCTACTTCAAGACCCTTGGCGTGTACGGAACCAACGGATAACCCATGCTCTCATCCTTTACCCGCCGTTTCCGCCATGGGGCTTCATGCAGCGCGCTGCGCGCTGCGCTGGCTTGCACAGCCTTCATGGGTGCAGGATCCCTTCTGCCGGTCCCTGCCTGGGCGCAAGCAGCCCCCGCGCCCAGTACACAGGCAGCCCCACCCCAAGGCATGACCCACCGTCAGCGCCCCCACAGCGGCACTGTGACCTTGGGTGACGATGACCAGTCAGGCGGCATGAAGGCAGCCAGTTCAGACGACCAGATTATTGCTATCGTCAATGGGCAGATCATTACAGCGCGTGATGTTGATGACCGTGCGCGTCTGTTCGTCCTCTCCACCGGGCTACCTGTGACAGACCAGGTGTTCCGCCGTATGCGGGGCCAGATCGTTCACCAAATGATTGATGAGCGCCTCAAAATGCAGGAAATGCTGCAGCGGCAGGTGCTGGTGTCCCCGCGAGAAATCTCTGATGCCATCGCTGGAATTGAGCAACGCAACGGCATGTCCCCCAACATGCTGCGCAACAAGCTGGCTGAGGATGGCATGTCCCTCACCACGCTTGTGGACCAGCTGCGTGTGCAGATTGGCTGGATGCAGGTTCTGCGCATGAACCTTGGCCCTGCCTCACGTGTTACTCCCCAGCAGATCGCCCAGCGTGAGAAGGGCCTGCAGAAAGACGCTGGCAAGGCCCAGTATTTTATGAGTGAGGTCTTTATTCCCGTTTTGGACGCTTTGCATGACCAGCCAGAGCGCACCTTCACTGAAACCATCATCGCCGAACTGCGCAAAGGCGCCCCCTTCCCCCTGGTGGCAGCCCAGTTTTCCCAAGACCCCAGCGCTTTGGAGGGTGGCTCCCTTGGTTGGGTGGAAGAGGACAGGCTGGATCCTGAGGTGGTGGATGTGATCCGCCAAATGCCTGACCAAGCCATATCAAATCCCATTCGTGTTCCAGGCGGTTTCGTTATCGCCACTGTTCACCAGCGCCGCACGGTGGGCAAGCAAATGGCCACTGTGCTGAACTTGCGTCAGGTCTTCTTCCCCTTCACTGAACCCCTCAATCCCCAAATGCCCACCGCGAAGCAACGCGATGCCTTGCAGGGTGCCATACATTTGATGCAAACAGCCCATGACTGCAAAACCATGGAAACCGTCAACGCCCAACAAGGCACTGTGCGTCCCAGCAACCCAGGCCTGCAGGTGGAAAGTCAGCTCCAGCCCGCCATCAAGGCCATTTTGGGCAAACTTCCCCTTAACCGTGCCACCAGACCCATGGTGTCGCCCAGCGGCATTGTGGTGTTAATGGTTTGCTCACGCGAGCAGCGCAACCTGGCCCAACAAAGCCCAGGGCAGGTGGCTGACCAAATGATGTCTGAACGCATTGAACAAGCCGCCCAGCAGCTTCAACGCAGTTTGGAACGCCGCGCCGTCATCACAGTGCGCAAGGCGGGGCAGCGTCTAGCCTCCCAAGGGCAGGCCAAAACGCCCAACACTTCTGCCCATGGTAGGGGTGCTTCCCCAAGGGCTCATCACAGAAGTCACTCTTGATGGCGTCTATGCCAGCTTTGCCCAGGAAATTATCATGACATCCTCTTCCACCCCTACAATGCTGCCTCCTTTGGGGGAAACGTTGAAGACCCATGGGCTTCTGGCCAAGAAGTCATTGGGGCAGCACTTTCTGCTCGACCCTTCAGTGTGCCACCGCATCGCAGGGCTGGGGGCACCTTTGAAGGGCAGACATGTGGTGGAGATTGGCCCTGGGCCAGGGGGCTTGACCAGGGCGCTGCTTGAAAGTGACGCTGCCACCGTCACCGCTGTGGAGATTGACGAACGCGCCTGGCCCATTCTGGATGAACTCGCAGCGCACTATCCAGGGCGGCTTAATATCGTCAAACAGGATGCCCTTGCCGTCAATGCGGCCGCTCTGGTGCCAGCGCCACGGCAAATTATCGCCAACTTGCCCTACAATGTGGGCACGCCTATGCTCATCAACTGGCTGCGGCAGGCGGGGGAATGGGAACGCCTTGTCCTGATGTTTCAAGCAGAAGTGGCGGAGCGCATTTGCGCGGCCCCAGGCACCAGCCATTATGGGCGCCTTGCTGTGCTTTCACAGTGGTGCGCTGATTGCCACATCGGCATGGAATTGCCGCCAGGGGCGTTCACCCCGCCCCCCAAGGTAAATTCGGCTGTCGCAGTGCTGGTGCCCCACGTGCAGCAGCCTTCGCCACAGCTATTCAAGGCCATGGAACGGGTAACGGCGGCAGCTTTTGGGCAGCGCCGCAAAATGTTGCGTTCCAGCTTAAAGTCACTGGGGGGCATAACCCTTCTTGAGGAAGCCGGCATTGAGGGCAACCGCCGTGCTGAAACCCTCACCGTGGCGGAGTTCGCCAGGCTAGCCGCCCTTGAAGCCACCAAACGTTAGAAGGCTGCGCACAGACCATGACTAAGCGTCAGAACATTTACCACAGCGAACATTTGCGGGCTTGGTCGATTTTCCATGGAGAAAACGCCCTCAGCGCGCCTGAGGAAGACATCAAACCGGTTTTCGTGGTTTTCAACCACATGTGGCAACATCCCCTGACAGACGATATGTTTTTGCAAGAATTGGGCTGGGGCCAAGAATTTTTTGAAAAATCAAATATAGATGCCGTGTTCATCAATTCACGGCATAATACATGGTTTCAAGAGCCAGACTTCCCCCAGTTACTTTCAGTTTTGCAAGGAACCTTGTCTTCCCGTAAGCGAATCTATACTTACGGTTACAGCATGGGTGGGTACGGGGCCTTGCGCTATGCAGCAGCACTCAACGCATGTGCCATAGCCATATCCCCACACCATCCTGACCATAATGTTCTGGCATGCCTACCCACTCCACGCCGCGCTTATGTGTTTTATGACCCGCAATGGGAGGAGGACCAGGGGTTCATTCGTAAGCTGGGCAGGGCCCACACGTTTGTTAAGGTCAAGCTGCCCTATGTTTGCCATAGCACAGCCAGTTTCCTAGCTGAGATGAAGTTACTGGGTGCTTCGATAAAGGAGTTTGCTCGCAATCAATTCGATGCAGCCGCCTTTGAAAAACTGGCTTTCCAAAAGCGCCGGCAATCACCCAGTTATTTCCAGGGCCTTGCTGAAGCCAATCTCTTGAAGAAACGTGAAAACTGGGAACTTCTCATGCGTGAGAAAGCTCGTGCCATGAGCCCAGTTTGGTGGAGTGATATCCATCAACTAAAGCTATTGCTTTTGCGGATGAATGAGAATGTCGGGAAGGGTGAACAGACTCAGCGGCTCGCGGCAGCAAGGGAACTTTCCGAACTCATCACCTCTTTGCAAGACCAGCGCTTGGAAGCGGGCAAGCTGCTGGTTTTTGCGCAAAAAGGGTCTCTGGCCATTTCTTTGTTGAGGCAAGTCACCCATGAGGAGCCCAACAATCCTGTAGCCCATGCGTTTCTGGCACGTGCTTTAAGCCATGCCGACCAATTCAAACCAGCTTGCAAAGCTGCTTGCCGCGCTATCATCCTTTCAAGCCGCCAGAAACATGCGCGCCGTTGGGCGTATCGGCTGCTTCTTGGCAAAATCGCTTTGAAGAAGCTGTCAAATCTGCCCAAAGTGCCTTAAGCCCCCTAAATCCCTTAAGCCCCTCAAAGGGTTTTCCCATTGATGCTGACGATATTCCAGCCATGGGTGGTTTTTTCCATTTTCAGCTTCAAACGTGTGGGCTGGCTGCCTGTGGTGGGGCTGGTGAAGCGCACTTTGCACAGGAACACACCGCGCAGCTCTGGGTCTGTGCGGCATTTACGCAGTGTGAGTTGATCCCGATTCAGTTTGGTCAGGCGGCCATGCAGGAAGTCATCCTCCGCTTGGCGCAAATCAGCTGCGCTGATGTGTTGGCCATTGAGGGCTCGGCTTTGATGATTCTGATTCTGCACCATCATCAGCATGGCGCGGCGCACTTCCTTTTCCGTGGGGCCTTTGGGGCCACACCCGGAAAGTGTCATGATGGCAGCACCCCAAACAAAAGCAGTAAACAGGCGCCGCGCATAGATCATCAACCAAACTCCAGGTTAGCCAGAAACTAGGTGGGAAAGGCCACTCCACTTGAAAAGGGCCTCACTATGGCTTCCTGGCCTAAAGCACTTCAACGCTTCTGCCAACAACCCTTGTGAGGGCCTACAGAAAACAAACTGTTTTCAAGGCTCCTCAAGCCTGGCCGCGGTTATGATCTTGGTAACGGGCACGTTCCTCAAGGCGTTGGCGTTCCCGCTCCAGATGTTGCCGGTAGAACTGCATATTGGCGCGCAACTGGCCCAATTCATTAGCGATGGTGGCTTCCGTCATGGTGTGGTTTTGCAAAACGTTGCGCGCGTCAGGGCGTGGCAGGGAAAGGGCTTTGGCCTTCTCCACCAAGTCCTTCTCCAGTTCAGCCACCAGCCCTGCTGATTGGGTCAGTTGCGCCAAAGCCTTGTCTAAAGTGGCTTGGGTGGCCTTACCTGACTTGGAGTGGGTTGGGCGTTTGGGGGTCATGGTTACTTACTTTCATTGTTTGATAATAAGCTGGGAACGCGCAGAGTCAGGAACGCTCCACACCAGAAGCAGCTTTTGAAACTAGGCTGGCTGTCGCTTCATCAGCCATAGCCCTGCTGTTCATCATATAATCGCGCGTCAAGGGCACCGCCTCCAGGGTGGGGGCAAGCTGAAGCTGGAAATTCATGTGGTCTTGCACCCTGAAGGCCATCTCTGACGCTGTAAGGTAGAAACGGAACATTCGGACGAAGCGTTCATCATAAAGGGCGCGCACCTCATCAACATGGTCTTCAAAGCGCTGCCGCCAATGATGAAGGGTTTTGGCGTAATGCAGACGCAGAATCTCACAATCAGCCACCCAAAGGCCAGATTGCTCCACAGCGCCAATAGCCTCGCTGACAGCTGGGCTATAGCCTCCTGGGAAAATGTAGCGTTCAATCCAAGGATTGGTGGTTCCAGGACCGCCTTTGCGGCCAATGGAATGGATCAACGCCACGCCATCGTCCTTCAACAGTTTCTTGATGGCGCTAAAGAACGTGATGTATTCACCTTTACCAACATGTTCCAACATGCCAACAGACACTACGCGGTCAAAAGGCCCCTTGGCATTGCGGTAATCCATCAGGCGGAAATCAACCAGGTGCTCCAGCCCTTCCTGGCGCGCACGCTGGCGCGCGATGGCCAGCTGCTCTGTAGATAGGGTGATTCCCGTGACATGCGCGCCGTAATCGCGCGCCAATGACAACGCAAGCCCACCCCAACCACAGCCAATATCCAGCACGCGCAAGCCGGGCTTGGTCAGGCGAAGCTTGGCAGCGATGTGGTGTTTCTTGGCTTTTTGCGCCTCTTCCAAATTTTCATCGCCGCGCGGGAAGTAACCACAGCTGTACTGCATGTCCTGGTCAAGGAATAAACGGTACAGGCGCGCATCCAAATCATAGTGGTGGGCCACATTGCGGCGTGCTTTACGGGGATTGTTGTACAGTGACGGTGCCAAACCCAACGTTTTGAACGCGAATTTGATGCGCCGCGCCGTTCCCATGATTTGTTCATTGACCAGGTTGCGATTTTCCACATTCAGCATCAGGAGCTTCAAAAGCTCCGCCAAGGCGTCACTTTCACTTTGTCCTTCATGGGTGGGCAAGGGGATGATCTCACCACTCATGTAACGTTCACCAAATGCGAGGCCAGGATTGAACAACATGGCCTTCTGCGCCTCCTCAGTGCGGAAGCGCACGGCGGCCTTCAGGCGTTTGGCTGGATTGGGGGACTCTTCAGGACCAATGTAAAGACGTTCAGTGCCATCAGCGAATACCACCCTAAGGCTACCTTCCTGAACAAGACGTTTGAGAATGTGTTCAAAAACAGTATTCATAACATTGACCATGACTTCAGTCCTGTCCTGGGGTGCCTGGCAGTGAAATAGGGGAAATGCCCTTTAAGCATTGGCAGCTTGAGCTGCCGCCTGGGCTGGTGTGAGGGGCTTGGGCTGAGGTTCAACAGAGGCTGGGGCAGCAGCTGGCTGGGTAAGTGCAGGCGCCTGCACGTGGGGGGCAGTGGCCGCAGTCTTTTCACCGCCCTCTAAATAGGCAGCGCTGCCAGGCACAGCTGCAAGGGCCTGAAAAACATGATGGGTGGTGCCATTGCCCAACTTCACAAACTGAGGCGCCCCCAAGGGGAAGAGCCCCCTGCCGCCCCACCAGCGCACTTTGTCAGCCAAAACATTGAAGGCCTCTGAAACGCATTGATCCCGGGTGAGGTCCTCTATGGCCACTGTGACAACATGGTAGGTTTCGTTCATCACATCTCTCCTGCCCCTTAAATCAGGCGTACTTTCAGGCGTCATCAGTCTGGGCGGGGCTGATGGGCGTGCCATCATCCTCTCACAAGGGCATGAACGCAACCGCTCCTTGTCGTGGAAACCACATAAAAACGCTCTTAGCTTGTTAAATCCCTAAACCACAGCGTAAAAACAGAATTCCTTCAATCCCATCCCAGAGTGACCACACAGCAAAACACCCTGCCAGCCAAAGGCCAGCAGGGTGTTTTGGACAGGAGCCGCTTTCAGGAAGCGGAGCCATCAAAATGAAGCCTGGCCATGCCAGGCTTCAGGGCAAATCAGCCATCACCATTGATGGTTTCAGTCGCCAGAATGACGACGTCACCTTCAGGGGCAGCTTCCTGGGCTGCTTCTTCTGCAGCGGCTTCAGCGTGCAGTTCACCCAAGATGTCATCCTGGTCCTGGTCAGGCACAACAGCTTCACCACGCGCCTGGCGCTCGGCCTCTTCCTCAGAACGGGCCACATTGACCTGAACGGGAATGACCACTTCAGGGTGCAGAGACACCTGCGCTTCAGTGATGCCAAGGTTCTTGATGGGCGCTGGCAGACGAACCTGCTGGCGCGCCACGGTCAAACCCGCCTTAGTGACGGCCTGGGCGATGTCACGGGCTGTGACGGAGCCATAAAGTGCACCACTGTCACCAGCCTGACGGATCAGCACCACAGCCAGGTCAGCCATGCGCTCGGCAAGGCGTTCAGCCTCTTCGCGGCGCTGGATGTTCTGCGCTTCAAGCTGGGCGCGCTGCTGTTCAAAGCGGGCGCGGGCATTTTTAGTGGCACGAAGCGCCATACCCTTAGGCAGAAGGAAATTGCGCGCAAAACCTGGCTTGACATGGACGATGTCGCCCATTTGGCCAAGATGCTCAACGCGCTGAAGGAGAATGAGTTCAGTCAAAGCCATGACCAAGCCTCCCTTAGTTGACGACGAACGGCAGAAGGGCGAGCAAGCGGGCACGCTTGATGGCGATGGCCAGCTCACGCTGCTTCTTAGCCGAAACGGCCGTGATGCGGCTCGGCACGATTTTGCCGCGCTCAGAAAGGAAGCGGCTCAGAAGGCGCACGTCCTTATAATCGATTTTCGGCGCGTTAGGGCCAGAAAAAGGGCAAGACTTGCGGCGACGATAAAACGGGCGGCGCGCACCAACAGCAAGGCGGCGTTCAGCAGGGTTGACGCCCTGGTTGTTTTCTGTGTCAGCCATTGGTGATCACTCCTCTTCCTGGGCAGCCTGGCGTGGGGCGCCATCACGGTTCTCGCGGCGCTCACCACCACCAAAACCACCACTGCGGCCACCACGGCCAGAAGCGAAACGTCCGCCACTGCCGCCCTGGCCACCGCGCTCGCCGCGGCCACCACGTTCACCACGGCCGCCACGCTCATCGCGGCGGGCCATCATGGCGCTGGGGGCTTCGTCAATCTCATCCACGCGCAAGCTCATCACGCGCAGGACATCCTCATTGAGGCCCAGCTGGCGGCGCATTTCATCCATGGCTTTGCTTGGCGCATCAATACCCAGAAGGACATAGTGGCCCTTACGGTTTTTCTTGATGCGGTAAGCCAGGGTGCGGAGGCCCCAGAACTCTTTTTTCTTGATAGAACCATCGAATTCGCCAAGCAGCGTGCCGATGTTCTCAACCAGCGCTTCCACCTGTGAAGGGGAAACGTCATTCCGCGCAATCAGCACGGTTTCGTACAGAGGCATGTGTGCTCCCTTCGGATAAGGTCAACCTAGCCCTGCAGCCTGGGCTTTCATCAAGCGCAAGGGGGACAGGTATAGCCGCGCAGGGTTGCCTGTGACGGCCTGCACGGCAGGGAAAGCGTTCCATAGCCTTTCAGGGCTTGCATGGCAAGGCCGCCTGACTGTCAGGCGCTGATGATGTCGAGCCCAATGTCGAGCCCCGTGACGGAATGGGTGAGCGCGCCTAAGGATATGACATCCACCCCTGTTTCGGCCACAGCGCGCACTTGGCCAGGCTTAATCCCACCTGAAGCCTCCGCCAGGGCATGGGGGGCTTTTTGATGAATCATGGCCACAGCTTTGCGCAGGGTTTCAGGACCCATGTTGTCCAGCAGATACACGTCAGCGCCAGCTGGGCGTTGCTCTTCTGCCTGCTGGCGGGCTGCATGGTCCAGCGCTTGGGAAAGCTGTTCCAAGGTGTCCACCTCAAGCTCAATCTTGGTGAGATGGCCAGCGTGGGCACGTGCGGCGGCCAGAGCTTTTTCCACACCGCCAGAAAGGGCGAGGTGATTGTCCTTGATCATGATGGCGTCATCGAGACGGTAGCGGTGGCTGCCCCCCCCGCCCAGTCTGACGGCGTGTTTCTGCAGGGCCTTGAGGCCAGGCAAGGTTTTGCGCGTGGCGCAGATGGCTGGCGTCTTCCCCCCTGGCCCCGCATTGCGGACCTGCGCGACCAATTCGGCTGTGCGCGTTGCAATGCCGCTGAGGTGGGTGAGGATATTGAGAGCCGTGCGTTCCCCAGCCAGGATGACATGGGCAGGCCCTGTGACTGTGGCCAGGACATCGCCAGGCTTGATGGTGGCGCCATCCTGCATGCGGGCTTCAAACACAACCTTCCCCAAGGTGGGGTCGCCCAGGGCTTCAAAGGTCATGCGTGCCCCAGGCAAACCAGCTACCACCCCCTTTTCGCGCGCCACGAAGGAAGCCGTGACCTGGGTTGCAGCCGGCACCACTGCTTGGCTGGTGAGGTCACCAGCCGTTCCCAGATCTTCCGACAAGGCCGCTTGGACAGCTTGCCGCCAGAGAAAGGGGGGAAGGTTGAGGGTTGAAGAAAGAGGTTTGGGGGTCATTGCAGGGTGCACTCCTGATGGGGTCAGGCCAGGACATCGCCAAGGATCAAGCTTTGACGGGGCATTTCCGAAGGGGGGCGGCAAGTTGGGTAATCTGAGCGCGCATGGGCGCCCCGGCTCTCACAACGCCTTAAGGCTGCTTCTGCGACAAAACACCCCATCAATGCGGCATCATCATGGGGTGTCAGCGGACGGAGCTTGTCAAGGAGGGCTGAGAGCCCTTCCTGGTTGCGGTTAATGCCAGCATACTGCCACATCAAGGCCCCCACGTCTGGCAACGGTTTTTGGAGGGGCTGTTGAAGAGGCACTGAAGGAGTGGAGGCGGCGTGAGGAGTGCCCTGGCCAGGTGATTGGGCTGCCAAGGGGTGCTGGTTGATGTCCCCTGCAGCCCAGGCCCCTGTGACGAAGGCTTCCAGCAAGGAATTGCTTGCCAAGCGGTTAGCACCGTGAAGCCCTGTGCAGGCAGCTTCCCCCACAGCGTAAAGCCCAGGCACGGTGCTGCGGCAAGCGCCATCCACCATAATGCCCCCCATGTGGTAATGCATGGCTGGGCGCACAGGGATGGGGTCTTGCTCTGGATTGACGCCATGCTCCAAGCAGCGTGCGAAGATGGTGGGGAAAAGCTCTGAGAAACGCCCCCCAGGCAAGCGCCGCGCATCCAGAAAAACCCTGTGGCCTGCAGCAAGGTGCTGAGCCAAAGCGCGGGAGACGACATCGCGCGGCGCCAGTTCCTCTGTAAAGCGCTGGCCTGTCTCATCAATCAGTTTGGCGCCAGCGCCGCGCACAGCCTCACTAACCAAGGGACGCTGGCCAGGGGTGCCCGTGTCCAGGACAGTAGGGTGGAATTGGGTGAATTCCATGTCAGCAAAAGCGGCCCCCGCCCGTGCAGCCAAGGCAAGGCCACCGCCCTTCTGACCTTCTGGCACGGTGGTGGCATTGTAAAGGCCGCCAAGGCCGCCTGTTGCCATGATGATGTGCGCTGTAGGCAGGATGAAGGTGCCTTCAGGTAAAGCGATTTCAAGACCTGCCACATGGCCATGCTGCGTGATGATGCGTTGCGCCTGCGCTGGCGCGAGAACGTGGATGCTTGGTTTTGCTAAGGCTTGACGCACCAGGGCTTGCGTCATCAAGCGCCCTGAGGCGTCACCGCCTGCAAAAAGCACACGGGGGCGGCTATGCGCTGCTTCCAAATGCAGAGCGAGGGCGCCCTTGTCATCACGGGCGAAAGGCACCCCCCATGCCAGTAATTGGCGCACAGCTTCAGGGCCAGCAGTCGTCATGCGGCGCACAACGGCTTCATCACACAGTCCAGCGCCCGCAGCCAAAGTGTCCTGGGCATGTTGGGCTGGGCTATCCCCCGGTCCCACGGCCGCTGAAAGCCCCCCCTGGGCCAAAGCGCTTGACCCCCCCATACCCAGGGGGGCGTTATTGATTAGGACGCAAGGCCCCTTCAAATGAAGCGCCGTGCTGAGGCCAGCCACGCCAGCACCCACGATCACGGGCAAACCCGCAAGACCATCCAATCCAGCCATAGCAGGGGGAGAAGCCATGGGGCTTCAAACAGCCAGCATGCGTTCAACAGAGGCACGGGCCTTCTCCGCCAGGTGCGGCGGGATGGTCACGGGCGTTTGCATAGTTTCAAGCGCATGACGGATGCCCTTGAGGGTGATGCGCTTCATGTGGGGGCACAGATTGCAGGGCCGCACAAACTCTGTGCCTGGGTTGAGCTGGGCCAAATTGTCGCTCATGGAGCATTCCGTTACCAGAAGCGCTTTCTCAGGTTTTTCCTGCGCGATGAAGTTGATCATGTCAGCTGTGGAGCCGGAGAAATCGGCGGCCTCAATCACAGGTGGGGGGCATTCTGGGTGGGCCACCACCACCACGCCAGGATGCATGACGCGGTATTGCTTGATTTGGCGCGGGGTGAACTGCTCGTGCACTTCACAATGGCCAGGCCAGGTAATGGCTTTGATGCCCGTTTCCTTGCTGATGTTAGCAGCTAGGAATTCATCTGGAATCATGATGACGCTGTCTGTGCCCGCTTGTTCAGCAGCATGTTTCATCACGCGCTTGGCATTGCCTGAAGTGCAGCAGATGTCCGTTTCAGCTTTGACCTCTGCGCTGCTGTTAACGTACGTCACCACAGGCACGCCTGGGTGCTGGGCCTTAAGGGCGCGCACATTCTCCGCCGTGATGCTTTCTGCAAGCGAACACCCGGCCTTGGGGTCTGAAATCAAGACCGTTTTGTCTGGGTTGAGCAACTTTACGGTTTCAGCCATGAAATGCACCCCGGCCATTAGGATGACGTCAGCCTCCAATCCCTGCGCTTTGCGCGCCAGGGCCAGGCTGTCCCCCTGGATGTCTGAAATGCAGTGGAAGATTTCTGGCGTTTGGTAATTGTGCGCCAAAATAACCGCGTTGCGCTCTTTTTTCAGGCGCAGGATAGCAGCGATGTCATCGCGGAAATGCGTGTCCCAGTGTTCCCGGGTCATCAAGCGCGCGACAGTGCTGTAAAGCCGGTCTGCCTCTTGCGGCGAAAGGGAGGGGCTGTTGTCCATCAAGGTCAGTTCCCTTGTTCTCAGCAGGCTGGAGCAGCGCCCCTAGCCCAGGGCTGGCTAATTCTAGAAGCCCCCTTACTGGAATGTCCATATGTTTCATGCTGGTGTGGGCTGCGCTTAGCGCTGTAAGCTTGCTGGTCCCGCAAACGGTGATCCTAGCGTTAAGCTCAGCCATGCTTACAGGGGCCGCGACGTTAGCGCAGCCCCCATCACAGTGCCCCTAAAGGAAATCTTTCATGAAATCCCCAGCCAGCCTCTTGAATAACCCTCCCCATAGTATGGGTCGTGGTCTGTTGTCCCTAATGGCTGTGGTATTTTCAGGTGCGCCACGCTTGGTATGGGCTGCAGGGCTTCCAGCTGCGGCCCCTCAAACAACGGCTTCTGGGCTGCATGGCCTCAATTTGTGCTTGGCCATCGGGGCGTGCACCCTAGCTGAACTGGTTTCTATCCTGCTGATTGCTGGGGGCGCGAACACGGGACGCAAAATGGGTTTGCTGGCTGGCATCGCGCTTCAAGCTGTGGCGCTGTGGCTGGGTGCCAAGGCTTTTGGATACTAAAAGAAGCCCAGAAAACTGTGCTGTGGCGGGCAACCACCCCACCCAGCTAGATGGCCTACAAGCCACAAGCCCACAAGCAGTGCATAAAAAACCCTCCCCACTATCATGCGGGAAGGGTTTTCAGGCAACAGCCTTAGCAGACTCCCACTAAGCGCCTTGCGGCAGGCCCGCTTCAGTCATCCAGGAAGGAGCGCAACTTGCGTGACCGGGAGGGGTGCTTGAGCTTGCGCAAGGCTTTGGCCTCAATCTGCCTGATGCGCTCACGCGTAACGTTGAACTGCTGGCCCACTTCCTCAAGGGTGTGGTCAGTGTTCATGCCAATGCCAAAGCGCATGCGCAGAACGCGTTCCTCACGCGGGGTGAGGGAAGCGAGGACACGCGTTGTGGCTTCGCGCAGGTTGGTTTGGATGGCGGCATCCAGCGGGATGACAGCAGCTTTGTCTTCGATAAAGTCGCCCAGGTGACTGTCTTCCTCATCACCTATAGGGGTTTCGAGGGAAATCGGCTCCTTAGCGATTTTGAGGACCTTGCGCACTTTCTCAAGCGGCATGCCGAGCTTCTCAGCCAATTCCTCTGGCTGCGGCTCACGGCCGATCTCATGCAGCATCTGGCGTGACGTGCGGACCAGCTTGTTGATGGTCTCAATCATGTGCACAGGAATGCGGATGGTCTTGGCCTGGTCAGCGATGGAACGCGTGATGGCCTGCCTGATCCACCATGTGGCATATGTAGAGAACTTGTAACCACGGCGGTACTCGAACTTGTCCACCGCCTTCATCAAACCAATATTGCCTTCCTGGATCAGATCCAGGAACTGCAAGCCACGGTTGGTGTATTTCTTGGCGATGGAAATCACCAGGCGCAAATTGGCCTCGATCATCTCCTTCTTGGCGCGGGTGGCGTCACGCTTGCCTTGCGAAATGGTTTGGTAAACCTGCCTGAACTCGCCAACAGGCAGGCCGGCTTCAGCTGAAAGGGCGCCGACTTCGCTGCGCAAGGCTTCCAGCTTTTCAATGTTCTTAGGACCAGTGAGGGTTTTCCAGCCCTTGGGCAAGGCGCGCGCGGCCTCCACCCAGTCGGGGTCCAGTTCGTGGTCACGGTAATAACCCAGGAAGTCCTCACGGCTGATTTTGCAGCTTTCAGCCAAGCGCAGCAATTTTCCCTCAACAGCGTTGAGCTTCTTGATGGAGCTGTCCATGCCGCTTACCAGCTCGTCAATCTTGTTGTTGTGCAGCGACAGGCTGCTAACAAGCTTGATGATGGTGGCCCGCGTGGCCTCGTATTCCGTCTCGATCGCTTCAGGCACATCCTCACCCTTACCCATGAAGGCCAGACGGCGGTTCTGGAGTTCAGTCAACTTCCCATGAAGGGGGGCGAAAACCTCGAAACGCTCCATAATCTCAGGGCGCAGTTTCTCCTCAAGCGCTGAAAGGGGGATGGTGGGGGAGCTGCCAGCGTCCCCATCGGCCTCATCATCCGCATCGTCGTCAGACTCCTCTTCAGAGGATTCAGGGACGTCCTCACCGTTCTCTGGAACGTCTGGCGTATTCATGGCCTCTAGGTCCACCAATTCACGCAGGAGGATTTCGTCACGCTTAAGCTGTTCATACCAGCTTTGGATGGCGTTGAAGGTCAGGGGGCTGCGGCACAGCCCTTCAATCATTTCATTGCGGCCAGCCTCAATGCGCTTGGCGATGGCGATCTCACCCTCACGCGAGAGAAGCTCCACTGCGCCCATTTCACGCAGGTACATGCGCACGGGGTCATCAGTGCGGCTTGCGGCCTCAGCATCCACATTGCCGCCCTGCGGTTCCTCATCTGCGCTTTTGCGGGTGCTGCGGCGCGTGGTTTCGGTTTCATCGGTATCATCGTCAGCATTGGGGCTGGGGTCGTCATCACTGTTGTCGTCATCCTCAACCACCTGGATGCCCATATCGTTAAGAGCAGCCATGACATCCTCAATCTGCTCGGAGGTCATCTTGTCCTGCGGCAGGACAGCGTTGAGGGCGTCAAAGGTGATGTGGCCGCTGGCCTTGCCTTTGGCAATCAGGTTCTTGACTGCCGCCGAGCGCACGTCGAGGGGGGCATCGTCACCCGACGTCGCTTGATCGGCCGCAGAATCTGATTTCGTTGCCATGCCTGTCTCCGTCAACGCAAAAATCCCCATTCAGCCTTAAATCGGCTGCTATGTCATGGTGCAGATGGGCAAGTGCCCTCTTCAAGTCAAGTCATGACAAGGGGATTGGCCAGTAAGAATGTGCCTGTTTGCCCTGCCACCACCAGACAAGGCAAGGGAAAGGGCGAGCTTTCCTGAAGATTTTACAACGATTCTCACTAGCAAAACGCGGTCGAGCGTTTAAAGGGCCAGGTTGACCTCCTCCCCCAAGCCCCCATCGCGCAGCCGCCCCAATATGTCCAACCGCGCCTGCAGAGCGGGCGGGAACTCAGCTAATGTGGAAAGGTCAAGCGCATTGAGCTCTGCCTCCACCTCGCGTTCAAAGTTCTGGGCGTTCACCAGGGCGTAAAGATGAAGCCAGGTTTGAAGGGGGGTGATGGCGATCATGCCATCTTCAGAGGTCCGCCCTTCCTTTTCCTGTTCCACCAACGCGCGGGAGAGGTGGGCGCTTTGGCCTGCCCATTCCTCCGCTTTCTTAAGGACCGCTCCTAGCCCTTCCTCTTCAAGGGCGCTGACGCAATCCTTGTTGTCAGTCAGGCTGGCGCGCCCTTGGGCAATGTTAGCCGCATACACCACCCACCAGTCCAACAGGCCAGCCTGCAGCGGCGTCAGGTCATCATCCATGGGAAGGCGGCTGAGGTCAGTGGCCACATGGTGAAGCAATGTCGGGCGCCTGATGGCCAGCACCAGCAGCAACGCCAGCCGGCCTTTGCCACCGCTTGGGGAGGGATTTTTCCTCAAAGCGCACCCGGCCAGGTCAAGCCCCTGCAAAGGGGGCGTTCCCAGACGCTCGCCCCGCTTTGGCCATGGGCCAGGACGCCTTTGGAAAGCGTGTTGCGCAGGCGCGCTGGCGCGCTGGCTTCTGAAGCGCTTGAAGAACAGATCAAGGAATGTGCTGCGGTACTCCCCCCCCAAGGCCTTGTCAGGGATGGTGGCGGCGAGGTCAGTCAAGGCGCGGCGCAGGCGTCCCCGCTCATCGGGCCCTTCATCGCGCAACGTGCCCAGCAGCAAGCTAAAGGTGGCTTCAGCCAAAGGTTGCGCGCTGTCAATCAAGGCTGCCAAGGCGGCCGGGCCATGGCTACGCAGCAGTGAATCAGGGTCATCACCCCCAGAAAGCGTGCAGAAACGCACCCCATGCCCCACCTGGAGCTTGGCCAAGGCCAGTTCAGCCACGCGCAATTGCGCTTTCTGGCCTGCCTTGTCACCATCAAAGCACACTATGAAGGTAGGCGCTGTGCGCCATAGCAGCGCTATCTGCTCTTCCGTCACGGCGGTGCCCAAAGGGGCCACAGCCCCTTCAAAGCCCCCTTGGTCAAAAGCGATCACGTCCATGTAGCCTTCAGCCACGATTAAGGGCTGGCCACCGCGCACGGCCTCACGGGCACGATGAATGTTGAAAAGCGTGCGCCGCTTAGCGAACAGGGGCGTTTCAGGACCATTGAGGTATTTGGGCTGCCCATCGCCCAACACACGCCCCCCAAAGGAGACCAGGCGGCCGCGCACGTCATGGATAGGGAAGGTAAGGCGGTTGAAGAACAGCTCCCGACCAGGCCTGCCCTGGGCATCTGGGCGCAGCAGCCCAGCCTCCGCCAGCTGTTCGGGCTTCAGTGGCACAGAACCAGGCGCAGCGTGGTTCAGCCTAGCCAGCAAGCTGCGCCCATTGCCAGACCAACCCAAGCCAAAGCGTTCCTCCGTGCGCGCGTCAATGCCGCGCTTGTGCAGGTAGGTACGCGCCTGCGCCCCTTCAGGCTGGTGAAGGTTCAAACGCCACTGGGCCTGGACGCGCTCAGTGACGCTGCCCAAAGCACGGGCCTTCTCCTTTTTTTGGGCGGCGCGCCTGGCTGCCTCCGGGCTTTCCTGGGGGATTTCAAGGCCTGCCATGGAGGCCAGGATCTCCACCGCATCCCTGAAACCATGGCCTTCCGCTTTGATGAGCCAGCTTATGGCATCGCCATGCTCCTGGCAGGAGAAGCAATGGTAATGGTCGTCATAAACATAAAAGGAGGGGGTTTTCTCCCCGTGGAAAGGACAGCATGTTTTCCAATGCTGCGATGAGCGCACCAGCTTGTGGCGCTTGCCAATCAGCTGCACCAAGCTAGTGCGGGCGCGCAGGGCATCAAGGAAAGTGTGGTCAATGGCCATGGTGCCCTCCTTTCACGCTCTCAGGATTTGGGAACAGTGGCTTAGGCGGCCTGGTTGCCCCGCCCCCTTAAGCACACTTTGGCCCCACCTCTGCCAAGGTCAAAAGGCGGGGAAGGCGTCAGCCTGACTCCTCAGCCCAGCTTGGCTTTGACCATAGGGGCTGCGCGGGCAGCGTCCAAAGCAGGGCCAAAACGGCCTTTCAAAACGCCCATGACTTTGCCCATGTCCTTCATGGAGGTGGCACCCGTGCTCGTGACAGCCTCAGCAACGGCTGCTTCAAGATCAGCATCAGAAGGGCCTTGAGGCAAATAGGATTCAATCACGGCGATTTCGCCTTCCTCCTTCTCAGCCAGTTCGGGGCGCCCACCCTGGCGGTAGAGGGCTGCTGATTCAGTGCGCGACTTGATCATGGAGCGCAGCGCGCCCATTACGTCGCTTTCCGTGACGTCCCCAGAACCGGCGCGGGCGGCCACATCCAGGTCCTTGAGCTTGGCAGTGATGGCGCGCAGGCGTGCGACCTGCGCCATGTCCTTGGCTTTCATGGCTGTTTTGAGGTCAGCCATCACTTGCTGGCGAATGTCCATGGATTCTTCTCCCTAATATTCTCCCACACCTAGTGGGTCAGGCTGCCTAGCACGGGCCATGGTGGGCTCCAACTTTGACGGCCCAACCCTTCATGGGAACTTTTTTCCCAGGGCGCGTCTAAGTCATAGCATTGTGGCCTTGACAGTGTGGGAAAAAAATTCCCATCTCTTCCCAACAGGCAGTGTCTGACAACACACCAATGGAGCCAGAGAACCCACCTATGCAGGATGTGGACAGCATTATCACGGCCGCTGGTGGTGCGGCTCATGTGGCCAGGCTTGCCGGCGTTGGTTCAGAAGCCGTGCGCAAATGGCGCCAGTCAGGTGCCATCCCCGCCAAGCATTGGCCCCTTTTCCTAAGCTTCCCTGGGGTGAACATGGCAATGTTGACTGCTCTTGCGCCACGACAGAAATCCACCACGCTGCGCCCCAAGCCGCTTCAGGCTCAGCGCGCCGCCACACCACCTGCTCCCTCCACCCACCATGGGAAGGACCGCATGACCCAACGCACCACCCCCAACCACTTGCGCGCTAACCTGCACCAACCTGCTGGGGCGACCGCAGCCCTCATTTTGGCTGATGGTACCGTCCTATGGGGTCGGGGCTTTGGCGCCTACACCCCTGCTGAAGGTGGCCAAGTAGCGGAGCTCTGCTTCTGCACAGCCATGAGCGGTTACCAGGAAACGCTGACCGACCCTTCCTTCACAGGGCAGATCATCACCTTCACCTTCCCCCACATTGGCAACACAGGCACCAATGCTGAAGACCATGAAGCCAGCCATATGCTGGCCGCTGGCATGGTGGTGAAGGACATGGTCACAGAGCCATCCTCCTGGCGCAACGAAGGTGGCGCTGAAGGTGACCTGCGCGCTTGGCTTACACGGCAGGGCAAGCCAGGCATCGCTGGGTTGGACACGCGTTTCATCACCCGCCTGCTGCGCGACCACGGGCCACAGTCCGCCGTCATCGCCTACCCAGCTGAAGGTCAGGTGGACGTGAAAAGCGCCCTTGAGCGGGTGCGGCTTTGGGAAGGGCTGGAAGGGGCCGATTTGGGCAGCCAAGCGGCCAGGCCGGCGCGAAGCTGGGACAAGGGGCGCTGGGAGGGGTTCATCATGCCCAAAGCCCCCACAGGCACGCCGCGCCGCGTTGTCGCGCTGGATTTCGGCGCCAAGGACAACATCCTGCGTTCCCTGGTCAGCGCGGGCTGCGCGGTGCAGGTCCTGCCAGGGACAGCCAGCTTTGAAGACATCATGGCACAGGCGCCAGAAGGTGTGTTCCTCTCCAATGGGCCTGGGGACCCTGCCGCCACAGGGGTGAAGGTGGTGCCCGTGCTGAAGAAGCTGCTTGAAAGCGCCATACCCTTGTTTGGCATCTGCCTGGGCCACCAGCTGCTGGCCCATGCGCTCGGTGGCAAGACCACGAAAATGGCCCGCGGCCATCATGGGGCCAACCAACCCGTGAAGGACCTGGCGACCGGCCGGGTGGAGATCACCAGTCAAAACCATGGTTTCGCTGTGGATGAGGCCAGCTTGCCTGCAGATGTGGTGGTGACTCACCGCAGTCTGTTTGACGGCACCAATGAAGGCATCGCCTCCCCCCGTCACAAGGCGTTCTCCGTTCAGTACCACCCTGAGGCCAGCCCCGGGCCGACAGACAGCCAGCACTTGTTCCAGCGCTTTGTGGCCAACATTGACGCAGCACGTGCAGCGCGCGCCAACACCCAAACCAGCCCGAACACCTAAAGGGGGGAGGACACACCATGCCTAAACGCACCGACATCAAGTCCGTTCTCATCATCGGCGCAGGCCCCATCGTCATCGGTCAGGCCTGCGAGTTCGACTATTCAGGCGCCCAGGCCTGCAAAGCCCTGAAGGAAGAGGGCTATAGGGTCATCCTGCTGAACTCCAACCCCGCCACCATCATGACGGACCCAGAGCTTGCTGACGCCACATATGTGGAGCCCATCACGCCTGAGTTTGTCGAGCGCATCATCTTGAAGGAAAAGCCTGATGCCGTCCTGCCCACTATGGGCGGGCAGACGGCGCTCAACGCTGCCATGGCGCTGGACAAGTCCGGTTTCCTCAAAAAGCACAATGTGGAGCTAATCGGCGCGCGCGCCGATGTCATCGACCGCGCCGAGGACCGCCTGAAGTTCCGTGAAACCATGGACAAGTGCGGCATTGAAAGCCCGCGCTCAGTCATCGCCCACAGCCTGGAGGAGGCCCGTGCCGCCTTGGAAGAGACAGGCCTGCCAGCCATTATCAGGCCTTCCTTCACCATGGGTGGTTCTGGCGGCGGCATCGCCTACAACCGGGAGGAGTTTGAGCGCATCGTCACGGGCGGGCTTGACGCCTCCCCCACCACTGAGGTCCTGGTGGAGGAATCCATCATCGGCTGGAAAGAGTACGAAATGGAGGTGGTGCGCGATAAAGCCGACAACTGCATCATCGTCTGCTCCATTGAAAACATTGACCCCATGGGCATCCACACGGGTGATTCCATCACCGTGGCCCCGGCCCTGACTTTGACGGACAAAGAGTACCAGCGCATGCGCGATGCCTCCATCGCATGCTTGCGCGCCATCGGGGTGGAAACGGGCGGATCTAACGTTCAGTTCGGCGTTAACCCCAAAGATGGGCGCATGGTCGTCATTGAGATGAACCCCCGCGTCTCGCGCTCAAGCGCGCTGGCCTCCAAGGCCACGGGGTTTCCCATCGCGGCTGTGGCGGCCAAGCTGGCCGTAGGCTACACGCTTGATGAGCTCAGCAACGACATCACAGGTGTCACCCCCGCCAGCTTCGAGCCCAGCATCGATTACGTGGTGACTAAGATCCCGCGCTTCACGTTTGAAAAGTTCCCCAACACCCCTGCCCTCCTCTCTACCTCCATGAAGTCGGTTGGGGAGGCCATGGCTGTGGGGCGCACCCTAGCTGAATCGCTCCAGAAGGGCCTGCGCTCCATGGAGACTGGCCTCAATGGGCTGGACCCGGTGGAAGCGCCTGGGGATGGTTCCCATGACGCTTACCGCGCCGCCCTGACGGAGCCACGCCCAGGGCGCATCCTCATGGTGGCGCAGGCCATTCGCGCTGGCCTGCCGCTTGATGAGATCCAGCGCGCTTGCCATTTCGACATGTGGTTCCTGCGCCAGCTGGAACAGATCGTGCGCGCTGAGGGCAAGCTCGCTAGCGAGGGCGTTCCCCAGAACCCAACGGAGCTGCGCGCTGTGAAGGCCATGGGCTTTTCTGATGCGCGCATCGCCGAACTCACCAACCAGACGCCAAGCACCATCGCCACCTTGCGCGAGGAAATGCACGTCCACCCGGTCTATCGCCGCATTGACACCTGCGCTGCCGAGTTCGCCACCCACACAGACTATTTCTACGCCACCTATGAAGGTGGCCTGAACGAACCCCATTGCGAGGCCGAGCCCACAGCCCGCCGGAAGGTCGTCATCCTGGGGGGCGGTCCCAACCGCATCGGCCAGGGCATTGAGTTCGACTATTGCTGCGTCCACGCAGCCTATGCCCTGCGCGATGCTGGGATTGAGACCATCATGGTCAACTGCAACCCTGAGACCGTCTCCACAGACTACGACACTTCAGATAGGCTCTATTTTGAACCCTTGACAGCTGAGGACGTTATCGCCCTCATCCGCAAGGAACAGCAAAACGGCACCGTTCTGGGCTGCATTGTGCAATATGGCGGCCAAACCCCCTTGAAGCTCTCCAAAGCTCTGGAAGAGGCGGGCATCCCCATCCTCGGCACCCCTGTGGATGCCATCGACCGCGCTGAGGACCGCGAGCGCTTCCAGGCCATGCTCAAGAAACTGGGGCTGCGCCAACCGCGCAACGCCATTGCCCGCACCCCTGAAGAGACCTTGGAGAAGGCAGAGGAGGTTGGCTACCCCGTTGTCGCCCGCCCCTCCTACGTGCTGGGTGGCCGCGCCATGGAGATCGTCCATGACCGCGCTGGCCTCACCCGTTACCTGGACACCGTCCTGCGGGCCGCTGGCGATGAGGTGTCCGCAGGCCCCGTGCTGCTTGACCATTACTTGAATGACGCCATTGAAGCTGACGTTGACTGCGTGGCTGATGGTGATCATGGGGACGTCTACGTGGCTGGCGTGATGGAGCATATTGAGGAGGCCGGCATCCACTCAGGTGATTCCGCCTGTTCCCTGCCGCCTTACACCCTCTCTCCCGCGCTGGTGGCGGAACTGAAGTCCCAGACCGCCGCCATGGCGCGGGAGCTCGGCATCAAAGGCCTTATGAACGTGCAGTTCGCCATCAAGGATGGGGAGGTGTTCGTCCTAGAGGTTAACCCGCGCGCCTCCCGCACGGTGCCTTTTGTCTCCAAGGCCACAGGGGTGCCTGTGGCGCAGGTAGGCGCCCGCGTGATGGCCGGCGCCAAGCTTGCCGACTTCGCGCTGGAGGGGCGCCCCTCACGCCCCCACGTAGCGGTGAAGGAAGCCGTGTTCCCCTTCAACCGCTTCCCAGGCACGGACACCATCCTGGGCCCTGAGATGCGCTCCACAGGGGAGGTCATGGGCTTGGCACCCCAATTCGACATGGCCTTCGCTAAGTCCCAGCTGGCTGCCGGGGTGGAACTGCCCAAAGCGGGCACTGTGTTCATTTCCGTGCGTGACAGCGACAAAAAGGCCATCACCGCTGTGGCGCGCAAGCTGGCCGACATGGGCTTCAAGTTGATGGCAACGCAAGGCACGGCGCGACACCTGGAAAAAGAAGGGTTGAAGGTCATCCCCGCCAACAAAGTCCTGGAAGGACGCCCCCATTGCGTGGACGCCATGCGCGATGGCGATGTGCAGCTGGTCATCAACACCTCCACCAGTGGCCAGAGCGCGCATGACAGTTACGACATACGCCGCACTGCCCTGACCATGGGCATCCCACACTACACCACCATCGCTGGCGCGCGCGCCGCAGCCTATGGCATCGCTGTGCTGCGGGACGGCACGCCTGAAGTCGCCCCGCTTCAAAGCTACTTCCCTGAACCCTTCAGGGGCACAGGCCACTGAGGGGGTCTACAGCCTGGGGTGGCTAGCGTTCTTGCGCGGGCGGCCCCACATCGGTTAGGCTTGCAGCATTCATCCAAAACCATGGCGTTTTGCCACTGCCCTTTACCAAAGGGGCGGTGGCAAGGTGCTTATGGTCTTTTGAAGCCCTGCCTTGCTATGGGCACGGCTTCCGTCCCTCCATTCAAGGTTTTTGAGGAGTCACGCCATGCAGAAAACACCCATGACCGCCCAGGGCCTCAAACATCTTGAAGATGAGTTGCGCCGCCTGAAAACGGAGGAGCGCCCCGCCGTCATCCGCGCCATTGCTGAGGCACGCGCCCATGGCGACCTTTCAGAGAACGCTGAATATTCCGCAGCCCGTGAGAAGCAGTCCTTCATCGAAGGGCGCGTTTTGGAACTGGAGGCCCTGATTTCCACAGCAGAGGTCATCGATCCCAGCACCCTTTCAGGTGACCGCGTTCAGTTCTCAGCCTTCGTCACGCTGGTGGATGAGGAGACCGACAAGGAAAAGACCTGGCAAATCGTTGGGGAGCAGGAGGCCGACATCAAAACAGGCCGCCTTTCCGTTGGTGCGCCCTTGGCCAAAGCCTTGATTGGCAAGGAAGTTGGCGACACCGTCTCCGTCCCAGCTCCTGGCGGCGACCGCACTTACGAAATCCTCAAGGTCACGTACAAATGACCTTCAACTAAACATCATCAAGGGTTTGATTTGAGAGGCCACCACGTCAAGAACCTTCAAAAGGTTCTCCTCCATTTGTTTGGTGGCCTCCTCAGTTTCCATCTTCGTGGAACTGACGACTTTTGATATTTCGCTATCCTCCACCATAGGTTCTTTAAGTTGAGGTGTACTCCCTTTATTGGAGGATACACCATGCCTATGTGTAAATCCGTAGTCACCTACTATTTCATTGATTATTAATGATATTTTCTTCCAATCCTCATCAATAAGATTGGGAAATACCCATTCTATATATTTTGAAGAATGGACCCTGAACTCAGGAATGGGCTGGCCCCAAGCGTTAGAGCCTGGATGTTTTCCCGGTAACGCTTCCAAACATCCCAGCGCAATTGAAACAATTTCATGTTCCGTTCCGAGATTTGCGTCTCGGTCTGTTGTTTTGTGAACGCCTGTTGGCGTTCAGTAGTTTCTTTGCAGGCTGTCGCCTGTGAACGCGTCTGCCGCCATTGCATCACTGCCAGGATGAACATGCCTATGGGAGAGAAGATTGGCACCGCCACAGACAAGATGTGCGACACTTGCTGAAGCAACAGAGACAGACTGACCAATTATCACTTCCTTGCCTTGTCAGAGCGCGCTTGAATGGGCTGGCGCACTGCCTGGGGCTGGCAAGTATTCATCAAAAAGCGATGCGATGTTGCGCACGAAGGCCCGCCCCAGCTCCGTCACCTTCAAGTGGCGGTTCCCCCCCCCCTGGCTGCCCGGGCCCAGCACCAGCAGGCCGTCATCCACATACTGCCCAATCTGCCTGTCCAGTTCTGGAAAGGCGTGGCCTGGGGCCTCTTCATCCAAATCAACCTCCAGCAGGCACATCAGCTTGTCGATGACGCGCGCGCGCACGCTGTCATCGCCCACACGCTCCAAACCGTGCAGGACGGGCCGGCTTTGCGGGCGCGCTTTCATGGCGTTTTTGTACATGGCCGCTGAAGGGGCGTTCTGCGTCAAACCCTGGGGGTAGGATGAAATGGCTGAAGCCCCCATGCCAACCAGAACCTTGGCCTTGTCCACGGTGTAGCCCTGGAAATTGCGGCGCAGCGTACCCTGGCGCACAGCTTCAGCCATGCTGTCGCTGGGCAGGACGTAATGGTCCAGCCCCACCACCTGGTAACCGTCCCGCTTCAAGACAGCGTCAATGGTTTGGCGCTGCACCAGGCGTTCACGCACCTGGGGCAGGGTGCTTTCATCAATCAAGCGTTGGCGCTTCTGTTTCCAGGGCACGTGGGCATAGCCAAACACCGCCAAGCGCTCCGGCTGCCAAGCAGCAACGCGTGCTGCTGTGCGCGCAACGCTTTCAGCCGTTTGGCGGGGCAGGCCATAGATAAGGTCTATGTTGATAGCCTGAATGCCGGCAGCGCGGACCGCCCTAATGCATTCAGCCGTCAATTCCTCCGTCTGCCTGCGGCCACAGGCTTCCTGCACGTCCTCTTCCAAATCCTGCACGCCGAAACTGACGCGGTTAAAGCCCATTTCATGAAGCTGGGGCGGCACGTCCTCAGGTAAGTGGCGGGGGTCCAGCTCAATGGAAATTTCAGCGTCATCAGCCAGGGGGAAACGTTCGCGGATACGTTCCATGACGCGCCGCATGGCCGCCATGGGCAGGCTGGTTGGCGTGCCACCCCCCCAATGGAGGTGGGTGATGGGGTGTTCAGCCCCCGTCAGGCCATGAACGCGGTCAACCTCATCGAGAAGCAGTTCACCATAAGCCAGCCGGCTTTCAACACGGCGCACCACAGCAGTGTTACAAGCACAAAAACTGCAAAGCTCGTCACAGAACGGCACGTGAAAATAAAGTGAAAGTGCCTCCCCCCCAGGCAGGGCACGCAGCCACTCAGCTTCCTTGGCAGCATTCACCTGGGCATTGAAGCGCGTGGCGGGGGGGTAGCTGGTGTAGCGCGGAATCAAGCGTCCGTAACGCGGCAACAAGGCCGATATGGCCTCTACGTCCTGTTCAACGCCCGCAATCAGGCTGGCAATGTCAACAGCGCTGCTGCCGTGGACTTCTGCATCTGCATAGGGGTGAACCATGGCGCTTGAATCCATCAAAGGGTGAAACACTTCTCACAATTAAAGAGGCGGGGGAATTGGATTGGGCATGGGGGCCATGCGCAACGCTTCATAACAGCCGATTAAAGAAAAAGTAATCTTTAAGTCACATTCAGGCCCCTGAAGGCGTGAAATCCAAGGCTAGGCCATTGACGCAATGGCGCATGGTTGTGCCTTCGGGGTGCTCCTGGGCGGTGGGGCCATCGTCAAAAACATGGCCTAAATGCCCCCCGCAACGCGCGCAGTGGATTTCTGTGCGGGTCATGTTGTGGCTGTGGTCAGCCCGTGTGGCAATGGCGCCTTCAGTGCCCTGGGTGAAGCCAGGCCAGCCACAGCTAGTGGGGAACTTGGCGCTGCTTTTATAAAGGGGCGCGCCACAGCCAGCGCAGCTGTAAAGGCCAGCGCGCCCCTCCTGGTTGAGGGGGCTTGAGAAGGGTGGCTCTGTGGCGCCCTCCAACACAGCGCGCCTGGCGGCAGCCATAAAAGGGTCAGAGGCCGTTTTGAGGGAGGGGCTGGGGGCGCTTGCTGGGGAGCGGTTGTTCATGCCGGCACTTTAACAGAGTGATAACCGATTGGTCAGCCCTTGTGGTGTCGTCAAACCACTCCCATTTTTGAAACAGGACGTTCACTATGCCCTGCAGGCACCTGCCTGCCCAACCATCTTTTTAAGAGAGCCGCACAATGACATTGGACGATTTCAAGACCATCCTCACTGAATTTGAGGCCAGCCAGTCCCCCCGCATGAATTTGTGGCGCCGCAACGGCTACCATTCCGTGCTGTGCCGCCACCATGAAACCCTTTCCATCAAGGGTGACAACCTTTTGGTCGTGCCCAAGGATGCCCCTGAGAAACGCCTCTACACCGCCATCAGCGAAATTGAGTGCGTTTCTTTCTAAACATCTAAGGCTGGGAGGGGCCGCAGGCATCCTAACCCATGCGCCGCGCGCTTCCCTGCCATGAATGTGCCTGCCACAAGGCACACGCGCCCTGCTGGGCCGTTTACATCTGCAGCCCCTGGCCCGATATGTGGGGCGACGCGTCCACATGCCAGCCACCCTGCTAACGCTCTGCCGGTGGCACCATGGCACGTTGAAAGCCCTCCCCCTGTGGAGGGCTGGCAAGACCACAGCGCCCACAGTGGGCGCTTTTGTTGAAGGAGTGACACATGTCCCAGCCCAAACAGCGCCCTGTGATGCTGACCATCCTTGATGGCTTCGGTTACCGTGACGACAGCGCCGACAACGCTGTGCGCATGGCCCACATGCCCGTGTTCAACAAGCTGTGGAACGAATTCCCGCACAGCCTCCTGGAAGCCAGCGGCGAAGCCGTGGGGCTGCCCGCCGGCCAGATCGGCAACTCCGAGGTCGGCCACATGAACATCGGCGGTGGCCGCGTTGTCCTGCAGGACCTGCCGCGCATCACCAAAGCGTGCCAGGATGGCTCCATCGCCCAAAACCCTGTCCTGGTCGGCTTCATTGACGCGCTGAAAAAGTCTGGCGGCACGTGCCAGCTCCTTGGGCTGTGCTCCAAAGGTGGCGTGCACTCCTACCAGGAACACATCGTGGCGCTGGCCAAGACTGTGGCTGCCGCTGGCATCCCCGTTGTGCTGCACCTGTTCAGCGATGGGCGCGACGTTGCCCCTGAATCAGGCATTGAGTACTTCAAGGAAGTCATGGCCGAACTACCCAAGGGCGTGACCATCGGCACTGTTGGCGGCCGTTACTACGGCATGGACCGTGACAACCGCTGGGACCGTGAGAAGCTTGCCTTCGACGCCATCCGTTATGGTGAAGGCCCGCACTTCCCCAACCCCATCGCTGTGCTGGAAGACCAGTACAAGAAAGATAGCCGTGGTGACGAGTTCGTCATCCCCGCCGTTATCGATGGCTACAAGGGCATGAAGGATGGTGACGGCCTGCTGTCAGCCAACTTCCGCGCTGACCGCATCCGCCAGATCATGGATGCGCTGGTCCTGCCTAACTTCGACGGCTTCGACCGTGGTCCTGGCAACCCCATCAAATGGGCTGCTGTCGCGACCATGACCGCTTACTCAGACACGCTCTCCAGCTATGTCCAGGTCCTGTTCCCACCAGAAATCTTGACGGAGACACTGGGTCAGATCGTCTCTGAGAACGGCCTCAAGCAGATCCGCATGGCCGAGACGGAGAAGTACCCCCACGTCACCTACTTCTTCAATGGTGGCCAGGAGAAGAAGTTCCCAGGCGAGGACCGCATGCTTGTGGCCTCCCCCAAGGTCGCGACCTATGACCTGCAGCCTGAGATGAGCGAGCCTGAGCTGGCGGACGATGCCGTCAAGGCCATCAATTCCGGCAAGTACGACATGATCGTCCTGAATTTCGCTAACCCGGACATGGTTGGCCATTCAGGCCGCCTGGACGCCGCCATCAAAGCCTGTGAAGCTGTGGACAATGGCTTGGGCAAAATCATTGAAGCCATCAAGAAGCAGAATGGCGTGTTCCTGCTGACGGCGGACCACGGCAACTGCGAGGTGATGAAAAACCCCAAGACCGGCAAACCCCAGACGGCCCACACCACCAACCCGGTGCCTTTCCTGGTGGCTGACTGGAAGCCTGGCTTCCAGTTCAAGCTGGAGAACGGCGCGCTTTGCGACATCGCCCCAACCATGCTGCAAATCATGGGGCTGAAGCAGCCAGCGCAGATGACCGGTCATTCCCTGATCGTCAAGGAAGACTGAAGCTGGCACGGACAGTGACAGCAGGGTGGGGGCTGACACCCCCGCCATCCCCACGAGGCGGGCGCGCCTTCCCCGTGCGCGGCCGGAGGCGCTGATTGCGTTTCCGGCTTTTTCCTGTTGGGGCGCCCTTTTGGCGCCTGGCCATTGCAGCGGCTGTCTTTGAGCTGCAGGGGGTGGCTGCCTGGAATGCGGCTCAGGCGCGCCCTCGCCTCCCCAACCATGGCAGCGCTGTGGCGGCGGCGCGCGCCATGGTGCAGACAGCCAACCAACAACAACGGGCCGTTCGCACCAGTTTGGCAACTTGCCAACGCGACATCGCCGCGTTAAAGGGGCGCCTGGCCACTACAGAGCAAAATCTTTCACAAGCCCAACGCCAGCGCAGCTCCATGTTGGCAGCGCTGCTCAACAACAAGCACAACACGCTTTTGGGGCCTTTGGTCAAAGTGGCCACCAAACGCCTCAACGACCTCCAAACCCGCAAAGCGCAGCAGGAAATAGACCTCAGCGCGCTGGAAGGGCGCCAAGCCCAGCTCAAAGGGAAGCTGGCCCAAACCCAGCATGCAGCCCAACAGGGTGCAAGGGCACTCAAACAGGCCCTTGCTGCGCCCCCACCAACTGCTGCACCCAAACCCAAATCACCCCCACCAGCGCCAAACCCACCAAGCAAAGCGGCGCATGCTGCCCCCTCAGCCAAGACGTCCCGTACAGCTCCCCGCCAAGCCATCCCCCATACCACTCCCCCAGCGCACGCCGACACAATGCCCAACCCAGGCCATGGATTGCGCCCTGGAAGCGCGCTTGTGCCTGTTCATGGGCGTTTGCGCAGCACATGGCATAGCGCCACACCTGACGGACCGTCCCAAGGCATAAGCTATGTCACACCCCGCAACAGCCTCGTGCTGGCGCCTTGCGCTGGCAAGGTGGTGTTCGCAGCGCCCTTCAACTTCTACGGCAACACCATCATTCTAGACTGTGGCCAATCCATGCATTTTGTGCTGGCAGGGCTGGGCACCATAAGCGCTGACAAAAACGACCCCACAGTGCGCGGTGAGTCCATCGGCGCCATGGGGGAAGGGCGCACCACCCTGTTTGTGCAGTTGCGCCATGGCGACAGCCCCATCAACCCTGCCCCTTGGCTGGAACGTGGCGGCCGGCCCCAGCCATGACCTCAGCCAGGTCCAGGCGCTTCTGTGGCCATAGCTTGGCTGGGGTTGAGGAAGTCGCAGTAGCGTTCCTCCAAAGCGGCAATCAGCAACAGGCAGAACAGGGCTTCAGTCAGTTTCTGGTTTAGCAAGGGGGCTTGGCTGGTGGCTGTGAATTGGCGCACGTTGCTGTCAAGTGCGCTCAGGGCTGTCTCAAACCGCTCACGGATCTCCCCCTCCCTTGCCTTGGGGAGGGCTGAGGGGAAATGGGCAGCGCGCGGCATGAGCAGATCAAGGCAGCTTTGGAACTGTTGGCGCAACAGCTGCGGGAAACCGCCTTCATGGATGAAGCGTTCGCAGCGGATGACGTTCAGCCCCAATGAAAGGGTGCCCAAAAGCCCTGCCAACCATTTCCGCACCAAAGGGTCACCTTCAACAGGGCCGCGCGTGGCGATTTGCGCAAAACGCGCCAGGGAATGGTTGATCCATTCATAGGAATGAGGGCCCGTGCGCAGGCACACCGGATGGTTGACTTGCCGCAGGGGGGCGCGCCCCCGCCCCGTTTGCGTGCGGAATTCCTGCCAAAGCCCCGCAAGGTCATGAAGCAGTGAGCGGCGCGCCCTGAAAGCCAGCTTCCCCAGGTTAAAGGGGAAGAACAGCTTGAACATCAGCACAGCGGTTGTGGCGGAAAGGCACATGCATAGCGCCCGGTTGTAGTAGCTCAGCTCATCCATGTCGTGATGGTTGCTGAGGCCACTCATCAAAAACAGCATAAAGCCGTAAATAATGCCGGCATACATGGTGCTTGGCGTGGCGCGGGCTTTGCAGGCTGTCATCAAGGCAAGGCCGAACACCAGCGCCAGGGGTTCGTAGGTCTTGATGGTGGGGATCATCACCGTTACCAGAAACCAGGCCATGGCAGCAGCGCACAGCGTGCCCTTTAACCAACCCATGGCGGCGCCTTCAGCATTGGCGCGCGGACTATAGACGCAGCACACCACAGTGGCATAAGCGATGAAGGACATGCCTTCAGACCAAGCCGTGACCTCAGCGATGAACCCCGTTACGACAATGCACAGGGCACTCCTCACCCCCCCCAGGAGCGCCAGCTGCCGGTCGCACCACGGGTGGGGAACAGGCAGCGCAAGGCTTGGCCCGGCCATTTCATGGGCTGCAATGGCCAGGTCGTCCAGGACCTCAGCCAAAGTGAACAAATGCAATTTCTCTGGCGCGCTGAGGGGGGCTTCGCGGGCCAGGCCCTGACTGACCCCACGAAGCCCATCCAGTTTCTGCAACAACGGCGCCAAATCCGCCGCCACGGCCTGGCTTGCTGGCAGGCCATTTTTGGCGCGCGCTGCTTTAGGGGGCGGCTGCGCCGACCAAACGTGCATGGTCTGTTCATAACGGTTTGTGAAAGCGTCCAGCTCAGCTAGGAATGCCTTGTGCGCGGCGTTATCATGGGGGGTGGCGTTCCTGATGATGCTGGCCCCTAGCAAATGGGAAAGGGCGGCTGCAAGCGCGCCCAACGCCAGCTGGGCCCGTTCGGCCATGGCGCGCCCATCAGGCCCCAGCTCTATGGCGATGAACTCCAAATCCTCCTGGAAGACCAGCATGCGGGCTATTTCCTGTTCGGCCAGGGTGGTGGCGGCACCAATACTGTCAGGGCTGTCCACCCCTTCAGCCAATTGGCGCAGAACGCTGCACACGCTTGTGGTTGCCCTTTGCAGCCCCGCAGCCAGCCGTTTATGGGCCTTGAGGACAGGATCGCCTGAAAACACGGCTTCCACAGCCATTTCACACCCGATGCCCAACAGGATGTAGCTGGTCCGCGCCACTGCAATGTTAAACACGTTGCCGGCGTTTGGCGCAGCTGACATGGTGATGATGACGCAGGTGAAGCCCGCCAAGGCCCAGCCATAAGAGCGGAAGCTCACCTCCAGCCCAGCCAACGTCACACACACAATGACCCAGCCGCCAAGCCCCAGGTAGAACAGCCAGAACCCCTGCGGGAAAATGGCAGCTAGCGTCAGCGCAGCCGTCAAGCCTGCCAAAGTGCCCAAAGTGCGCCAATAAGCTTTGGAAAGGCTGCGGCCTGATGTGTCCTGGGCCACCACCCAGGCTGTCAGCGGGGCCCAGGCGGGACTGTCCAGTTCCATAGGCAGTGCTAGGCCAAGGGCCAGCAGGCACGCCACTGTGGTGCGCAGCGTAAACAAGAACCCAGGCGGCAGGGCAGGCCGGTACAGCCGCCACCAAGGCAAAGGCGGCCGCCCTGGAACCTTCACCCCTCCCAAAGGCGCTTGGGGCTGTTCAGGGCCTGTGGGCGGGGATGTCTGGCGGTTGGCCATGGCGCTCCAGCCTGTGTCACCAAGGCTATGGCAGGACGTGATTGCAGACGGACAGCATACAGTCCTGCGCTGGATTTTCAGCTGTCTTTGTTGTCATTCAGTGCCCACCCAGTGCCCACCGGCCTTGCGCTGAAAGCAGGGGATGTCTGCTGGCGCGTGTGGCGCGAACAGGCCACCTGCCCAACTACCCTTGGCAAAATAGGGCCCACCCCCTTGGCGCAGCATGGTGTGGCAGTGCTATTCTGAGCGGCGTTGCCGCCCTTCTGCTTCAGTGCGGCTTTTTCTTGGCGCCAACGCAAGGATGAAACCTGGCAATGACATGTTCCCGCCCCTCCCTGTCTCGTCTTGCCAGAGTGCGCCTGGCCGGATTTGGCCTCTGCGGCGTTCTGGGATTCGCCCTGGCCAGCCAGGCATGGGCGCAGCCCCCCGCCAACCAAGGGCGCTTCCTGCTGGCCCTGGATGAAGCCACCCCAACGCCCCCAGCCCCTGCGCAGGCTTTGCCTGCCGCCCCAACCAAGAAGCCAGTGGGGCAGGCCACTGTACCCCCAGCCGCTTCTGGGGAGGGGGAGGATGACGACCAGCAAGGCAAAGGTTCAGACGCCAACAACGCTGAAACTGTCCGCCTGCTAACGCTGTTTGGAACCGTCATGGACATTGTGCGCGCTGAGTATGTGCAGCCCATGACATACAAGAAGCTCATCAACAATGCGCTCAATGGCATGGTGGGGGACCTTGACCCGCATTCAGCCTATATGTCGCCTGAGCAATTCAAGGAGATGCAGGACGAGATGGGCGGTCAGTTCGGCGGCCTGGGACTGCAGATCCAGTCAGATGCTAAGCATCTGCGCATCGTCTCCCCCATTGACGGCACACCTGCTGCCAAAGCTGGATTGAAACCAGGGGAAGTCATCCTAGATGTGGACGGCAAATCCGTGGCTGACATGAATGTCGACCAGGCCGTGAAGAAAATGCGCGGCAAGCCTGGCACCAAAGTGACTTTGACGTTGCTTGACCCCAAAACAGGCAAAACGCGCACTGTCACCCTCACGCGCCAAATCATCCACGTTCAGGTGGTGCGCGCTGCCCTTTACGGGCCGGTGGCCTATATACGCATCAGTGAATTTGGCGACCATGTGGCCAAGGAAGTACGCAAAGCCTGGGAAAAACTGCAGGAAGACGCCCAGAAAAAACATGTGCACATTATAGGCCTTGTCCTTGACGTGCGCTCCGACCCCGGCGGGAAACTGGACCAGGTCATTGCCGTGTGCCGCGACTTCATCAAGCAGGGGGAGATTGTCTCTATCCGGGGGCGCCACCCTGAAAACAACCAGCATTGGGAAGCCAAAGGGCGCGACATCACCCATGGGCTGCCCATTGTGGTGCTGACCAACGCTGGCTCCGCCTCCGCCAGCGAGATTCTGGCTGGCGCTATCAAGGACCACCACCGGGGCCTCATCATGGGGCAGCGCACCTTTGGCAAAGGCTCTGTGCAAACCATCATCCCCATTGCCGACCAGGGCGCGTTGCGCCTCACGACAGCGCGCTACTACACGCCTTCTGGGCAATCCATCCAAGGCCACGGCATCACGCCAGACATCCCTGTGGCTGAAAGCGCTGATGACGATTCATTCTACACCTACCATGAATCGGACCTCGCCCATGTGCTGAGCAATGTCGGCAGCAAAAAAGCCGCTGCGGAAGTAGCCACCTTGCCGCCAGCGGCACGGACCATCCCCAAAGAGCCGCCAAAAGGCTGGCCGGCTTATGACCCCACCAACCCCAAAACAGATTTCCAGCTTCAGCAGGCCCTCCACCTGCTTCATGCTGAAACCAACACCCCTGAACCACGTGTGGAGGTGACGTCTGCCACCCTCACGCCCCACAAAGAAGGGGTTCCTGCCAGCAAAGCTGCTCCAGCCAAAGTTCCAGCCAAGCCAGCGCCAGCTCAGCACGCAGTGCCTTAATGACCTTAATGAATAGAGAGCCTTTCCAAGGCCCTGTTTCGGTTCCAGGCTAGCAGTAGCCAAACCTTAAGGAGACACACCATGGCCCCCATGACGGACCCAAGCACCCTACCCTACAGGCGTAATGCCGGCATTGCCCTTTTCAATCATTGTGGGGAGCTTTTCCTGGCCAAGCGCACCGACCTTGCCGGCAATGTATGGCAATTCCCCCAAGGTGGCATTGACGAGGACGAAACCCCCCTTGAAGCAGCCTGGCGTGAAATGGGCGAGGAAACCGGCACTAATGACGCCGTCCTGCTGGGCAGCCTGCCTGAGTGGGTGCGCTATGACCTGCCAGCCAACCTGGTAGGGCAGGCACTGGGGGGACGCTACCGTGGCCAGGAGCAGAAATGGTTCGTGTTCGGCTTCACAGGGCAGGACAGTGCTATCAACCTCACTTTGCAGACCCCGCCTGAATTCAGCGCCTGGCGCTGGGTGAAGCCAGCTGACGTCCTTTCAGGGGCCTATGATTTGGGCTTCAAGAAGGAGCTTTACAGCCAAATCATTCCCCAGTTGGTGCAGGTGTTTGAAGGGGCGGCGCACGCCAGCGATGCTGAGGCACGCCAATGGGCTGAAAAAGCCAAGGCCTGGGTTGCTGCCAGCCAAGGGTGAGGGACGTTCCCCTGCGATTACCATCCTCGTGCCTGGCGGGCGGGCTTTCAAGAAGGCTCCACCACCTTGCCTTGCTCCAGGTGGATAACGCGCTGCGCTGCCTTGATGGCGGCGTGGCGGTGCGCCACCAAAAGGGTTGTCCTGCCGGCGCGCATCGCAGTGATGGCCGCCAGAACGCGCGCTTCCGTAGCAGCGTCAAGGGCTGAAGTCGCCTCATCCAGCAGCAGCAGGCGTGGCTGCCTGACAAGGGCGCGCGCCAAGGCCACACGCTGGGCCTGCCCCCCTGAAAGGCGCTGGCCATCAGGCCCCACACGGAAATCAGCCCCACCTGGCAGGTCATCCAGGAAATCAATCGCCGCTGCTGCGCAGGCAGCTTTGAATTCACTTAAAGTGGCTGTTGGGCGCCCCAAAAGGATGTTGTCACGCACGCTCATGTCGAAAAGCGCCGTTTCCTGGCACACATAAGCCATGGATGCCCGCAGTGACGGCAGATTCACTGTGCTGATGTCAGTGCCATCCAGCATGATGCGCCCTGATGAGGGGTCGTGAAGGCGCGGGACCAGGGAAAGCAAGGTGGATTTGCCAGCGCCGGAAGGCCCTGCGAAAGCCACCATGGTGCCTGCTGGGATTTCAAAACTGACATCCTCCAGCGCACTGCGGCCATCATCATAGCTGTGACATACATGCTCGAAACGCAACGTACCCTGCCCAGGCGGCAGGGCCTTGGCGCCAGGGTGCTGGCGGATGGCGGGTGGCTCATCAATAACAGCGAACACGCGCGCCATGCCCCCCATTCCTTCCTGCAAAGCCGTGTTGAGCGACCCCAAAGACCGCAAAGGGCGCGATGAGGCAAACAAGGCCGCTACAAACGCCGTAAATCCCCCCAGTGTCGCCCCGCCTGTGGCCGCCCGCCAGCCTGCGAAACCCAGCACAAAAGCGATGGCCGCGCCACCGATGACCTCCAACATAGGGTCCAGCCTGGCGCGGTTGCACGCAATGCGCAGGAACGTGTCATGGAGCCTGGCGAAAGCCCTGCCAGCCCTGGCTTCCTCGTGGGCCTCCAGACCATAGGTGCGCACTTGCCGCGCTAGGGCGAAGCTCTCCGTCAGAAGGGCTGCTGTCTGGCCCATCTGCTCCTGCGCGCCGGAAGCGCTACGCCGCACCGCACGCCCCAGGCGCTGCACCGGGACAGAAGCGAGGGGGTACAGCACAATGGCGGCCAGGCTCAGCTCCCAGTCCATCCACACCATGGCCACGACAAGGCCAGCCAAGGTGATGACGTCACCCAACGCGTTGACTGAACGGGTCAGCGCTTCCCTGATGGCCAGGGCATCTGATGTGAAACGCGCGCTCCACTGCGCTGGCGCCTCACGTTCCAGCCACGCTACGTCAGCGGCTAAAGTGTGGGCGAACATGCGTTTCTGCAGGTTTCTCATCACCTTCATGACCATGGTCTGAACAGCGACATTCTGCCCGTACTGCGCAAGCGCCTTGGCGCCTGTCACCCCCATGACCAGCAACGGCACCTGGTAGAGAATGCGCCTGTCGTGGGCGGTGAACATGTCAATGGCCTTCTTGATGACTACAGGGTAAGCCGCCGTCAGGCTGCCCATCAGCATAGTCAGCAGCACCATGGCCCCCAACAGACACGAATGGGGCGTCACTTCCTCACGGAAAATGCGCCATGCAAGCGTCATGGTGGTGGCAGGGGGGGTGGGATTTGTCACAAGCAAGCGCTGAACCAAGGGGCGTTGGCGTTAGGCCATGGTGCTGAATGTGCTGAAACGGCCTGCGCCAGCCTGTTCAGCCAACCATGCCCTGCAAGCTTCCATGCTGGGTTGGCAATCATGGTTAAGCCACCACTGCCTGCACGCTTTCAAGGCCTGCCCTAGCTCAGGGCCAGCTGCCAGGCCATGGGCCAGGCCATCGCGCCCTGTCAGGGTAAAAGTTGGCACAGGCTCCACAGCCAGGGCTTCCAGCGCTACCAGCGGCCATTGCTCCAGCACAGCACGCCCCACCACAGCGGCCAGGCCCCGCTCAGCCAAGGCAGGACGCACCACGGCCGTACTCTGCGCCTGTGGCAACGGGACCTGGAGGGCTTGCAGGAAGTTCTGCGCCTTGCGCGAAAGTTTCAACTGTGCCCCAGCCTGACCATCAGGGGCGAAGGCTGCCAAACGCAGGAGGGTTGGGCCGCTCTCATGCGCGCCTAAGCCAGGGACCTCAAGCGCTTTGTTGAGGGCCCCACCCAATGTGCCTGGCACTGCCTGGGGGCGCTGCTGGCCCAGCCAACTGTCCAAAATCCCCGTGCTTACCATGTGCTCCAGAATGGTCTGCAGGTTGCGTTCAGGCCCAGCCAATAGGCGCAGAAGCTCAGCAGCTACGCGTTCCGCTGAAAGGGTGCTGGCCAACGGTGCAAGCTCCCTGATGACCTCGAGCCCCTCCTGGTCCACCTGCTGACCATAGCGGGCAGTGAAGCGGAAAAACCGCATCATCCGCAACGCGTCTTCCTGGATGCGGGTCTTGGCCACCCCCACAAAACGCACGCGCCCAGCCCGCAAATCCTCCAGACCACCAAAATAATCGCTCACCTGGCCTTCATAGTCAGCGTAAAGCGCATTGATGGTGAAATCGCGCCGCGCTGCGTCTTCGCGCCAATCATCTGTCCAGGCTACAACGGCGTGGCGACCATCGGTTTCCACATCGCGGCGCAAGGTGGTGACCTCCACCGGGACAGTGCCGCTGGCTGTGGTGACCAGCACCGTCACCGTGCCATGGTCAAGGCCTGTGGGCACTGTGCGCATCTCCCCTTTGGCGGCGCGCGCCATGACGACTTCAGGGGGGAGGGGCACGGCAATGTCCAAATCGTGCACAGCACGCCCCAAAAGCAGGTCACGTACACAGCCACCTGCCATGCGCCCTTCTGGCAGGATTTTGCCCATGGCCTGCCACGCATCAGCCATGGCAGGGGGCAACAACGTGGCGTCCACTGTAGTGGGCGCCACAATGGCCTGTGGGTGTGCTGGGGACGCGCCAGAATTCATGGCAGCAGAATAGAAGAGAGGACTGCAGCCGTGCTAGGGTGAAAATGCAGCGATGTGCCCTGGGTTCATATACCGTGCCTTCAGGGGCCCCTCATGCCTTGTCTCAAGCTTTGTGGCCTCAACGCCCCCGTTCCTGGCCCTTTACTTAAATCCCTTACGTTCAATTATTTATTCCTTCCAGTGCCCTTTGACAGAGAAGCCTTCATGACATCCGCAGCATCCCCCCACCAGAACAATGCCTATGGCGACAATGGCAGCCCTGACCTTCTGGCGCAGGCTGATGGTTTAACCAGCCGCCTCCAAGCGTTGCGCACGGGGCTTGGTCATATCCTGCTTGGCCAGGAGAACGTCATTGATGATGTTCTAACGGCCATTTTGGGTGGTGGCCATGTCCTGCTGGTCGGGGCGCCTGGCCTTGGCAAAACCCTTCTAGCGCGTTCCATGGCGGCAGCTTTGGGGCTTGAAGGTGCACGCATTCAGTTCACACCGGACCTCATGCCCTCTGACATCACAGGGGCGGAAATCATGGAGGAAGGGGCAGACGGCAAGCGGCATTTCCGTTTTGAGAAAGGACCCGTGTTCGCGCAGCTGGTCTTAGCTGACGAAATCAACCGCGCCAGCCCCCGTACCCAGGCAGCCCTTTTGGAAGCCATGGGGGAGGGTAGCGTCACCCAGGCGGGCCACAGCTGGCCGCTGCCGCGCCCTTTCCACGTGATGGCAACCCAGAATCCAGCTGACCAGGAGGGGACCTATCCCCTGCCAGAAGCGCAGCTGGACCGTTTCATGCTGCGCGTGGCTTTGGCAGCCCCGCCCCGCCAAGCGGAGCGCAACATGCTGCTGGCGACCGGCACAGGACCAATGCCCCAGCCACAACCCCTTTTCACCGCCCAGGAGGTGCTTGCAGCACAGGATGTGGTAGCGCGCCTGCCAGTGAGCGAACGCGTTTTGGACGCTATCCTCTCCCTGGTGCGTTCACTGCGGCCTGAGGATGAAACCGCTACCCCAATCGTGCGTGAAAACGTTCTCTATGGCCCTGGCCCACGCGCCAGCCAGGCCTTGTTGCGCGGCGTCAAAGCGCGCGCGCTGTTGAATGGGCGCCTCTCACCCTCTGTGGAAGATGTGAAAAGCTTGGCCATTCCTGTTCTGGCCCACAGGCTTGGGCTGGATTTCCAGGCGAGTGCAGCAGGCCAGACCCCCGAAAAACTGATCAGCGCTGTGGCGGCAGCGCTCCCTGACCGCTAAAGCTAAAACGGGGCCTGGCCTGCCATCATGACATTCCCTCACCATCCCTCACCTGGAAAGGCGCCCTCTGGCTTGGCCAGCAAAGCAGGCAGCTGGCTACGCCATTGGTTCAGACCATCCAAGGGGGTATCTGCCCCCCAGGGGGTAACACCCCCCCATGCCACGGAAGAGCCCATCGCGCTGCCCCTTCTTTTGCTGGAAGCTGAGCAGCTCTCAAAACAGCTGACCGCTGGGCCCCATGGCAAACGGCAAAAGGGGGATGGTGAGGCTTTCTGGCAATTCCGCCCGTACCAGGCGGGAGAACCCGCCCAGAACATTGATTGGCGCCAATCAGCGCGCTTGGCTGGGGGCATGTCAGGGCAGGGGGCTTTTGTCGTACGTCAACGTGAGGCGGAGAACACCAGCCGCCTTCAGCTGTGGGTGGACTGTTCCCCCTCCATGAACTGGCGCAGCGCTGAAACACTGCCCCTTAAATCCACCGTGGCCTTGAAGGGCGCCTTAGTCTTGGGGAGTGCCGCCCTGCGTGCCGGCGAACGCGTCAAAGGGGGGAGTGGGCTATGGCTTGGTGGTACAGGCAGCGCCCCGCCCAGGCTTCTGGAACGCCTTGGCCAGGATTTGAGGCAGGCCACGCCACCAAGCAACAGCCAAGCCAACCAGCCTAACGCCGCTTTTTGGGCAGGGCAGGGGGCACGCCTTCTGGTCAGCGATTTCATGATAGGCGACCAAGCCTTTGCTCAGCTGCTCCAGCAAGCGCAGCGCGCCCCAGGGAAAGTCACTTTCCTATGCGTTCTCGACCCTGCCGAGCGCGCCTTACCCTGGCAAGGCACAACCAGGATGCTTTCCTTGGAGGAAGGGCAGGCTGGAGAAGAAAGCCTTCTGCTGCCTTCCGTGGAGCAGGAAGCGGCCGCTTACCAGGCATTGATGAAGCGCCATTTAGCGGACCAGGCTGCCCAGGCCAAAGCGGCTGGGGTTCAATTTGTTATTCAATCCACGGCTCTTCCCCTGTTGCCAGCTCTTTTAAAGGTGCAGGCGTGGCTGGGCCAACAGGGAAAAGGGAAGGTTAGTTGATGGGGGCGACAACTCTTTTAAGCACGGGGGGTGGTTTGGCATGGGCTCATCCAGCTTTGCTGGGGGGTTTGGCTTTGTTGCCTGCCACCTGGTGGTTGAGCCGCCTGACACCCCCAGCGCCACGCAAGCAGGTTTTTCCAAGCGTGCGCCTGTTGCACCAGCTGAAGCGCACAAACAGCACCAACGCTAAAACACCCTGGTGGCTGCTCGCTTTGCGCTGCGCTGCTTTAGGCTGCGTGGTTCTAGGGTTGGCTGGTCCTGAATGGCGGCCTCCCTCAAGTGCCGCCATGGCAGCAGCCCTGGCTGGGGGCGGGCGCAACATGGTCATGTTGATTGACAATGGCTGGGCCAGCCTTCCCAATTGGGCCCAACGCCTCGACAGTGCCACCACCCTAGGGCAGCAATGGCTTGCTCAGAGATCTGAAGGGGCCAACACAACGCTGGCCATCCTGACCACAGCCCCCCAGCCAGATGGCCGCATGAAAGCGCCCTTCATGCTGGGCGCCCCCAATCAGGCGGACGCTGACCTGCGTGATGCTCTGGCCAGCGCGCTAGCTAGCCTGACACCCCGCCCTTGGCCTGTTGACCGCCAATCCACGGCCAAGCAGCTGCGCGACAATGAACAGCTCCGCCAAGCCCTTGCAGGTGCGGATGTGTGGGTGCTTTCAGACGGCATCAACCAAGGTGGCGAAGCCGCTTTGGAAGCTGCCTTGAAGCCTGCGCGCCAACGGAGGGACATGCGATGGGACCCCTGCCTGCCCGTGTGGCTGGACATGCGCCCCCCCAATGCGCGAAGCCAACCCTCTGCGCAAGCTGGCGTAGCCTGGCAGGCCAAGGTTCTTTTCGCCCAGAACTGCGCCACGCCTGCCCCTTTAGCCCTCAGCGCTTATGGGCTGAATACCCCAACGCCATCCCAGCGTTCTGATAACTTCAGCATGTTAGCAAGCTGGAAGCTGCCAGCAGGCAAAGCGGCAACAGCCATGACTGTCCCCCTTGATGGAGCCCTTGATGGAGCAGTGGGGGCGTTTGCTTTGAACCCTCCAACATCAGCACGCGCTGGCAGTGCCGCAGCCTTGCCAGGGCCTGCCGCCTGGCACTTGTTGGCTACTGCCGTTCATGGCCGCAGCACAGCGGCGGTGCTGATGGGCCCTCATGATGCTCAAGCGCTGACGGGGGCAGGCTGGTTCTTGCAGCAAGGCAGCGCCCTGCATGGCCAATCTCTGGCCACCCTTACCCTGCACCAACTTGAAAGTCCCAATCCCAGCAGCCCAGTGCCACCAGCTTTGCGCGCCATCAGCCTGGTCTATGCGCCAGACGGCACACTGCCCGCCCTCTCCAGCCACCCTTCAGAACCTGATGAACAGCGCGCCAAGGCAGGCCTTATGGCCTGGGTCAGGCAAGGGGGGACTTTAGTGCGCTTTGCAGGGCCGGTGGCAGGACGCTCCAGCCTTGACAGCCGTGATGATGGTACCAGCTCTGAAAACCCAGGGATTGATAACTCACCCTCCCTTGATGAAACCCTTTCTGTGCCCCTGCTGGGGGGAACACGTCAGCTTGGCGGTCCGCTTTCACTTACCAAACCACCCCATTTGGCCTCCTTTCCTGCCCAGGGACCTTTCGCTGGTTTGGCTGTTCCCCAAGACGTTACAGTAGAACGCCAGATCCTGGCACGCCCCACAGCAACGCTGAACGACCATGTCTGGGCCAGCCTTGAGGACGGCACGCCCTTGGTCACGGCCCGCCGGGAAGGAAAGGGGGAAGTTGTGTTCTTCCACACAGCCCCCCTGGCCAATTGGACAACACTTCCTTTGGCGGGCCTATGGCCAGCCATGCTTGAACGTCTGGCCCAGCGCGCTGACGCGCACAGCCCCAACCACCCTGCCCAAAATGGCCTTGTGACCCAGCCTTCCACAGGTGGTGCTGGTGAGGGGAACCAGACAGGATTGCCGCCCTGGCGGGTGCTCACGCCACAAGGCAGCTTGACGATAGCAGGGCCTGACGTTCTACCCCTGCCTGACGATGATCATGCAAGCCCCATACCCGTCAGCGCGCTCCACCCAGCAGGGCTTTATGGGCGCCCTGGCGGTTTCATGCGTGCCCTTAACCTTGCCCCTATGCTGACGCCAGACCGCGCAGCCCTGGCTGTTGAAAAACCTTTAGGGATCTTGGCCAGGCCTGTGGGGCCAATTACCCCCCATGCCCTCGGCCCCATTTTGATGACCTGCGGTCTTGGGCTGTTGATGCTGGCACAAGCCATTTTGCTGGCACAAAGCCTCAAGAGAGCTTGGTGGAAACGCCTCACGGGCAAAGCTGGGCTTTCTGTCCTCATGCTGGCCAGTGGTTTGGGGGCAGCCAGCCACGCTTGGGCAGGACCAGCCCTTGGCGCAGGGCAAAAGGGGGCGCCCACTCCGGCCCAAAGCGCTGAAAGCGATTGGCACAACACCCTTGAAACCCGTTTGGCGTGGTTGCCCACTGGCGACCAGGAAACAGATGATCAGATCGCCGCCGGCATGAAAAGCCTGACTGATTACGTCAACCAACGCAGCAACCCCCATTTGGGAGCGCCCATCAAACTTGACCTCAACCGTGACGATCTGGGTTTCTACCCTTTGATTTACTGGCCCATCCTGCCCAATGCCCATGCTGACGGGGCGCGCGCCCAAAAAATCAGCCTTTACATGCAGCGTGGAGGCATGGTGCTGGTGGACCGCATGGGCGCTGGCACGCTAACTAATGCCGCTACCAGCGCTACCAGCGCTGAACATGCCCAAAACAGGGCGCTGGAGGGGGTGACCCTGCCCACTCTGCTGCCCTTAACGGACCAGGCCACTGTCGCCCACACCTTCTATATCCTTCACGGCTACCCTGGCCGCGCCCCTGCCCAGCCTGTGCTCGGTGTGGGGGCGCAGGCAACAGGGCATCTGGGCACTCCCAAGGGCACAGAGAACCAGCCAACCCTCAACCAAGGCACTGATGGCGGCGATGAGGATAGCGAGGGCGAACAAGTCACCCCCATCCTGATTGGCAACGGTGATTGGGCGCGCGCCTGGGCCATGGACAAGCAGGGCAACCCCATCATGGCGGTGGAACCAGGGGGGGAGGACCAGCGCCGCCAAGCGCAGCATTTTGGGTTGAACCTGGTGATCTACGCTTTGACAGGCACCTACAAGGATGACCAGAGACGCTACCCCAAGCTTCTGCAGCAACTCCCTGGTCAGGGGGGGGCCAAAGACGGTAGCCCAGGCTCCACAGGCCAGGCGCCTGGCCTTGATAATGAGAATGATGGGGAAAGCGAGGATACGCCATGACCAACCTCCTTTCAGGGGGGCATGAAGCCTCCAAGGCCATCTTCACGGTAATGCCCCACCCGCTGCCCCATTTGGTGTGGCATCCCTCCATGCCTTGGTGGGTGATTGGCACCCTTGGCGCCTGTGCAGCCAGCCTGGCGCTGCTTGGGTTGGTGCAACGCCAGCGCGGCACCCTTCCGGTGGCTTTGGCCCTGGGGGTGGGGCTGCTTTGGCTGGCTGGACCTGGCATCAGCACCCCCCTCAAAGGGGTGCGCCCGCGGACTGTGGCGGTTCTCGTGGATCAGTCACCCTCCATGGCGCTGGGGCAGCGCCGCCAGCAAGCGCGCAAAGCGGTCGCCAGCCTGCAAGCCAGTGCACGTAGCTTGGCTGACGTCACGGTGCGTGTGGTGCCATTCGGCGCTGAAGGGCCGAGCACCAAGCTGCTGCCTGCGTTAGCGCAAGTTCAACGCTGGCCAGATTTGGCTGCCAGTGTCATCGTGAGCGATGGCCAAGCAACGGACGCTACCCCCCAAAGCGCCCTGTCCTTGGCCACCAGCCCTGCTGCCCCCCTATCGCTGATTGTGGCAGGGCAGAAGGGAGAGACAGACCGTAGCCTGACTCTGACAGGCCTTCCTCCCTATGTGGTGGCAGGTGAGAAGGCCACATTGACGGCGCGCGCTGATGATCATGGTGCAACTACCAGTGCACCTGTGACCTGGCGGTTGCGCATGGCAGACGGCACCGTGAGGGAAGTTGCCCACAGCCGCACTGGCGAACCCACCACTATAACGTTGCCTTTGGGCCCTGGGGGCCTCAAAGCAGGCACGACCCCCGTTGAAATCAGCGTTTCCCCACGACCTGGAGAAGTGTCGAGCGCCAATAATCACCGGGTCATCAAACTTGTCGCTGTGCGCAACCGCCTGCGTGTTGTGTTAGTTTCAGGCTCGCCCCAGCAGTCAACGCGCGTGTGGCGGCGCTTGCTGAAATCCGACTCTACAGTTGACTTGGTGCATTTCACCATTCTGCGCGCCCCTGAAATGGAAGATGACGCCCTGCCTTCAGAACTAGCGCTGATTCCCTTTCCCACCAAAACCCTGTTCAAGGACAAGCTGCGCAGCTTCGACCTGGTCATTCTGGACCGCTTCGCCACTCAGGGCCTGTTGCCAGACGCCTATATGCAGAACATGGCTGATTATGTGAAAGGGGGCGGTGCGTTGCTGGTCACCACAGGGCCGGAACAGCTGGAGGGCGGCGCGCTGGAGGAAACCCCCTTGGCCAGCGTGTTGCCAGCCCGGCTTCTGCCTGCGCCAGGTGTACCCATGCCATCCCCCCAAGTGGGGCCGTACAGCATTGTGCCCACTGAACGCGGGCGCCACCACCCCATTACCAGCGCTCTTGGAGGGGCAGGGCAATGGGGGCCTTGGTACCGCATGATGCGCCCCCTACAAACCACTGGTGAGGTTCTGCTGGAGGCACGTCCCCAAAGCAACCTCCCAACCACCCCAAGCGAGGGGGACTCTAGAACAACTCAGCCTGCCCTCATCATCGGCCAGGCTGGTAAAGGTCGGGTCGCCATGATGATGTCAGGGCAAAGCTGGCTGTGGTCGCGCCCCCTTGATCGTTCAGGACCCCAAATGCAATTGCTGGACCGTTTGGCCCACTGGCTGATGAAGGAACCGTCCCTGGAGGAAAACCGCCTGACCGCCACCATGACGCGCGGCGCTGGTGGTAAGGTGGTGCTTGCCGCCACACGTGTGCTGGAGAAGCCAGCAGCAAGGGCTACAGTCCAGGTGAACGGCCCTGAGGGGCAACATCTCACCCTTGTGCTGCAGCCACCAGCAGGCCAGGAACAGGCCACCGTGCTTTCAGGTCAGCTGACGCTCCCTGCCAATACTGAGCCAGAGGAACTGTGGTGCTTGAAGCTTGATGGCTTGTCGGCCACGGCCTGGCTGCCCAGCCAAGATCAGGCGGAAAACCGTGACCTTCACAGCACTGCGGGCGTGCTGGGCCCCCTCGTTGCCAAAACGGGTGGCCATATCGTGTGGGGGGCAGGAAAGGCCACCCTCCTGGAGGGTAGCGCCAAAGGGGGCATCCCAGTGGGGGGACGTATGGCCATGCTGCCTGGGCAGTTCAGCTGGCATGCCCTTTTGCCGCTATGGGCCGTGCTGGCGCTGATGGCAGGGCTGTTGGGGGTGGGATGGCGGCGTGCTTCAGAGTAACATGGAACCATGCCCACCCCTGCAGCAGGAAACCCCTTCATGATGCGTGCTGTCCGCCACCCAGCCTGCGCTTTGCCAACAGCAAGCTTTGCAGCGCAGGCTCAACCCACCCCCAGCGTTTCACGGCGCCACCAGGGTTTCAAAGGGGTTGCTTTGAGTTTGGGGCTTCTGTCCATGCTGGGAGTGGGGGCGTTTATTCTGGTTGGCGGCTTGAGCACCCCAGTCCACGCCCAAAGCAGCCGGCAACAGGCAGAGGCTGAAGAGGATGCAGCCGAAGCCCAGCAACGTGCCGAAGCGCGCAAGGACGCCAAAAGCGCAGCGCCACCTTCTGCTTTGCCAGGCGCAGCCGCAGGGGGGGACAGCAGCCACGCCCGCATGGACGTTGGCCCGACTGAAGCCCTTTTTGACGCCATCAACAAAGGCGCCCTTCAAGCTGCCAAAGAGGCCGTTGGCCGTGGCGCTGACCTGACAGCTAAAAACGAGGTCGACCAAACCCCGCTGGACATGGCTATTGATTTGGGTCGCAACGACATCATGTTCCTGCTTTTGTCGCTGCGCACCTATGACCCAGAGGGCCGCCTGGTGCTGACGGCGCCTAAACAACACCACCTCATCCCCACCCACACGGAACGGCGCGAGAGCATGGCCCAGCGCCTGGCTGAGGAACGCGCACACCAGCGGGAAATGGCCGCCCTTGCCAAGCAGCGCCGTCAACGCCTTGTAGAAACCGACACCCCCCAGCCCGATGTCGGGTTCCTGGGCTTCAAGCACTGATGTCAGGATTTCATGACTTGTCCCGTCAAGTCTGATGCCATCAAGCCTATCACGCCCTCCGCCAGGGCTAGGGAGAGACCATGACAACCCCAATACCCAACCCCCAGGGCCAGCCCGGCCTCCTTCTGTTAGGCACTGTTTGGCCTGAAAAAGCCGTTGAGGCCTTCAGGCAGTTTTTTGCTGTCCACCGTTTTGAAAAAATGGCCGACCTCAACCAGGCGGCGCTCGCGCAGATTGGGCCAGGCATCAAGGCGGTGGCCACTGGCTTTGTGCCGGGTCTTCCTGGGCCTGTCATGGCGGCTTTGCCTGCCCTCCAAGCCATTGCGGTGGATGGCGTTGGCACAGATTTAGTTGACATGGCCCAAGCGCATAAGCGCGGCATCGCCGTCATGACGGAGGCAGGCGCGCCCATCATCACCCATGATGTCGCTGACATGGCCATGGCGCTTCTGTTGGCCGTCAAACGCCGGGTGGTCTTCAACAACCAATGGGTGCGCTCAGGTGATTGGGCGGCCAAAGGGTTGCCGCCACTGGGTTCCAGCCTCAGCGGGTGCAAAATGGGCTTGGCAGGATTTGGCCATATCGGCCAGGCCATTGCCCGCCGCGCCGCCGCTGCTGAGATGACCATCGCTTATTGGCAGCGCCACCAGGTTCCCCAAAGCCCCCACCCTTTCATGGCCACGTTGCTGGAACTGGCCCAATGGGCGGATGTGCTGGTGTTGGCCATGCCAGCCACCGCAGCCACAAGGGGCATCGTCAATGGTGCAGTGCTGGAGGCGCTGGGGGAACAGGGTGTCCTTATCAACATCGCTCGCGGCGCCCTGGTTGATGAGCAGGCGTTGATCGCTGCCCTGGCAGGGGGCAGGCTGGCAGGGGCTGGGCTTGACGTGTTTGACCATGAACCTGCCATCAACCCTGCTTTCCTGATGCTCCAAAATACTGTGTTGTCCCCTCACCAAGCTTCCGCCACCTTCAAGGACCGTTTGGACACGGCTTTAGACTGCTTGGGCAAGCTCAAGGCTTTTTTCAAGTTAGGCTAAATGAATTGGAATGGGCCGGCTCAATTCAGCTTTCTGGCTTAGGTGTTTGCGCCAAAGGGCTTGGGCGCTGGCGCAATGTGTCCAGCTCCTGCCATTGGCCTGCCACTTCATGACGCCAGAATGTCCAGCCATTGCAGCTGGCCTGGCCTGAGAGCGCCCGCCCCAGCTGATGAATGGAGCCGCGCTGGCCTGTTGCTTGGGCCACTAGGGAACCATCCGCTGTGACCATGGCCTGGTGGCGCCCGGTGGCGTCCTGCAGCATGGTGCCTGGTGGCACCTGTCCCCCCTCCACAAAATGGCTGAACGCTACACGCGGTTGCTGGCGCCGTTCAGGGGTGACATTCAAAATCCCAGCCTGCCAAGGCTGCACTGTTTCCAGGCGTTGCCTGGCGGCCTTAGCATAGGTGGGGTTGCGTTCCATCAAGATGTAATGCCGCCGCATGCGCTTGGCGGCAGCAGCTGTGGTGCCTGTGCCGCCAAAGGGGTCCAGAACAATGTCCCCAGGCAGGGTGGAAGCCAACAAAACTCGTTGCAGCAGGCTTTCAGGCTTTTGCGTGGGGTGAAGCCGCCCTCCATCCCCTTGGCGCAAACGTTCCTTACCCGTGCACAGGGGCAGGAACCAGTCTGAACGCATTTGAAGCCCCTCATTAAGCGATTTCATGGCTTGGTAATTAAAACGGTAAGGGCTGCCAGCCTGACGCGCAGCCCAAATGAGCGTCTCATGGGCATTGGTGAAACGCCGCCCCCTGAAATTGGGCATAGGGTTGGTTTTGCGCCACACAATGTCGTTGAGAAGCCAGAAACCTAAATCCTGCATCAACGTGCCCACCCGGAACACATTGTGGTAGGACCCCATGACCCACATCGTGCCTTCAGGGTGGAGAACACGCCGCGCCTCCGCCAGCCAGGCGGCACAGAAAGCGTCATAGGCAGCAAAGCCTTCAAAGCAGTCCCAATCGTCATGCACACCCTGGACCAAGGTTTCATCAGGGCGGTGCAGTTGCCCGCGCAATTGCAGATTGTATGGGGGGTCTGCAAACACGCAGTCCACACAGCTGTCAGGCAGGGCTTTCATGAGTTCCAGGCAGTTGCCTGTCAGCACCACGTCCACCTCCAGGGCGCTGGGCTCCAAGGAGGTGGGGATCACAGTGGCTGTACCCCTTTGGCAGGCCTGGAATGCTGGCTAGCAAGGGCAGCACGCACAGGCGCAAAGGTGGGGCGGTGGTGCGCGGTGGCACCCCATTGCGCCAAGGCTGCCAAATGTTCCTTGGTGGGGTAGGCAGCGTTGCGTGCCCACCCATAAGGTGCGCAATGGGGCAGGCGGGCCAACTTGGCCATGGCCCGGTCACGGGTTACCTTGGCCAGGATGGAAGCCGCAGCGATAGTGATGCAGCGCCCATCCCCCCCTTTGAAGGCGGTGACAGGTACCTGTTCGTGGCCTGCAAAGGAGGGTGCCACCAGGCCATCTACTAACAAGGCTCCCAAAATCGGTTCATTCCCCCCAGCCAAGCCACCATGTGCCTGGCGCAGCAAGGCCGCCAAAGCACGCCCCATGGCCTTGTAGCTGGCCTGGGCAATGTTGAGGCTGCCGATTTCAGCCACACTGGCTGCACCCACACCAAACCAAAGCAGCTTTTGCCGCGCGCCCTCCCGCAGCAGGGCGCAGGCGTGTTCACGCTTGGGGGCGCTCATGCGTTTGGAATCATTGACCAGCGCCAGAATCCCTTCCCACAACGCTGCCTTTGCAGGTGGCAGGGCGTGGCCCCGCAACAAAGCGGGCGCCACAGCCACAGCGCCTGCCACCACAGGCCCAGCCAAAGGCCCGCGGCCTGCTTCATCAAGACCAACAATCAGGGCGCCTTCAAGGCTTGTAGCGGCAGCTGCCCGTTCACAAGCTAAATCAGGGCCCGCTTTAGGGGTCTTTTTCTGGTTCCGGTGGGAGGGGGAATTTGTCACCATAACTCTTAAGTGAAGCACCCTTCGCACTGAAAGCAAGCTAAGAACGTGCCACCCCTAACCCATGGGCTGGAAGGGGGCTTGAAATGCCTGTTTGTGCGCCGCGCTCATCAGGCTATGATGTCTTTTGAGACTGGATTGTTTTATAAAGGGAATGTTCTGTCTCCCTCACGCTCATTTTGGAGCCACCTGGCGCCACGGGCGTCAACTGCTTCGCAGCAAGGAAGTCACCATGGAAATCACCCGCAAGCTGGCACGCATGGCAGCCGCCTCCCTCTCCGCCTTTTCTTTGGCGGCTGTTCCGCTGTGCGCCCATGCCCAGGCCACCACGGCCAACATGGCGCCTGGCCTTATGTCCAACCTCACCACCAACCAGCTTAACAATGCTTCCCTGGCAGTGGCTGACGGCGTGACCACCGCCACCCTGAGCGTGGCCCTGTATGCTGTGCGTTCCAACACCCCAGCGCTGGCCAAGAACATCGCTAAGCTGGTGAACAGCACGCAGAACCGCGACAACGTCTCCATGAAGGCGCTGCTGAAAAAGGCCGGCACTGTGCGCTATGACGGCACACGTGACCTGACAGCCTATATCGGCCACCAGATGCCCATCAGCGTTCTGGTTCAGGGCAAGCACCACACCGTCAGCGGCCTGACGCTGTCTTTCACCGCTGTGCCTGGCCTGACCATGAACCCAGCCTGCCCCGCCCCGAACCTGCCTGTCGTGGTGGGTGGCGTCTACATGAAAACGGGCCTGTTCCCAGCTGCTGTGGAAGCCAACAACACCACCATCCCTGATGGCGCGGTGGATAAATTCTCTGGTGTCAGCTTCCCGGATGCCGCCATCTGCGTGCCTGCTGATGGCCAGGGTTCCGCTGTGCTGATCCCGCAGCCTGTGAAGTTCCATAACTTCTACCAGACCATCGTTGCCGTTGTTCAGGACCGTAGCCCTACCGCCAGCCTGGCCAACTGACCTGAAGTTCGAGGGTTAGGTGCTCCCCTTAGCAGGTGCACCAACCACTCTTGTGGACTTCAGTAAGTAAAACCCCCTGCCAGCATCTGGCAGGGGGTTTTTGTTGAACGTTTTAAAACCGCTTATGGTTAAAGCTCAATAAGTTTGTCATCTGGAGCAGTTTCGTGCTGGAGCGCTGGTTTTGAAGGCATTAGCTGTGCTTTTGGCGCCTTTTCAACCTGAGTGTGGTTGAAGGGATTGACCAATAAAGCTGGCCAGTGGCTTTCAGAATGTGGTGCTGGGCCTGAAATGGTCTGCTGCTCTTGCTGGGATTCCCCCTTGGCACCAAGGTTGGGCAGAATGGAGTAGACCCACAGCCAAGCCATCACACCATACACCGCGTAAAACCCAACGCAGCCCCAGAAAAAACCTTGCCCCCGACCACCAAGCGCTTTAGCACGCACCCAGAAATACCCTGGCAAAAACAGAAACCACCACAATGAAGGTGGCCTCACCCCCTGTTGCGCCAGCACCATGCGGTCCTGCTGCACAGCTACAATCCTGATGACAAACAGCAGGAAACCAATGAGCAGCGACACTAAGGACGGCTCATACTGCAACGTGCTGTAAACATGAACCAGATCATGGAGGTTGATCACGGTGACAAGGGCCATCAAGGCCATCAACACCCATGCCCATGTGCTTGGCACATCCCGGACCACTTTACCTGAAAGGGTGTTCAGGGGGGTAGCGTCAGGCTTTTTTAACCCTAGGGTGGACAACCCCTTCACCCCTGGCAGGCTGTTCAAGCCAGATTTGGCAGTGCCTGCGCGCTGTTCAGCGCGCTCTGTCTGGCTTTCTGTAAGGGGGCCTGCGCCAATCAGACCTGCCAAGGCTGCCGGGCGCCACTCATTGCCGAATTCAGGGTGCCAAACCAGTGTTTGCGGCCCAATGCGGCGCAACAAAATAAGCTTGATGAGGTCTGTGCGCGTGACAGGGCCTGCTGGCTGACCGTTCTTTTCATAAAACCATTCAACAGCGCTCAACCACCATCCTCCCCTTAAATGTGCCAGCACTTCAGAGAATCCAGGTGCCTGGATCGCCCATGAAGTGAAACCATGTGAACCATTTATTGTATAATTGTTTTTAAATCATTGTGGGGGCTGTTCCACCCCCATGCAGGCAGGGCTGAAGGCCAACGCCCCCAGCCCTTCAAACTGAGCCTTAATTAAGGCAGCTTAATCAGCCCCGGCGGCGCAGGAGCAAGCGCCCGATGATGAAGCCGATGAACGCTGCAATGCCCAGGGAAACAAAGGGGCGTTCCTGGATGAACGTGGTCGTGGCTTCCATGCGGGTTTCGTCAGGATCGTAAAGATCAGCGAAATCACGCTGAGCGTGGCCAGCGAATTCCTCGAACTGGCCCTTGGCGGCCAAGGTGTGGTCGCCTGTCATTTTGCCCAATTCCTTTTTGGCCGCACCGGCCACTTCCTTGCCCATGCCTTTGGCAGCAGCAACAGTATCGGTCATGTTTTTCATCTCCTGAGTTTCAGCGGCTGTGCCCAAAGGTGGGAAGGGGTGTTCCATTCCTGGTGCACAGTCCATGTTCCAGATATGAGCCCGCCCCAGCCCCACTGCAAGGGGGGAGTTATAAGCACGGCCTAACCACAGCCCGCAAGGGAGGGTCCAACATGGTTCAGCCATGATTTTGCATTATGGATGCCAGTTCTGCATCATGGTCATGACCAAACGGTCACCCTTCACCACCCAAGCAACAGGGCTAAGCTTCTATGACAGGCATGCTGGCGCCAGCCGACACCACCACCCATGGCGCCCCCCAAGGCCCGTCCCCAACCCCGCCTGGACAGAACGCGCCTGATTTGGGCCAAGACTCCCCACCTCCTAGCGCCCTCCATGGCGGCCAGGGCGCCAAATCACATGGCCCTTGGCGGCGCCGCCTGTTGCTAGGGGGGGCTGTGTTGTTGGGCGCCTTGGTGGTGTGGCGCTTGCTTCCCCACAAAACCCACCATCACACCCCAACGCAGCCTGCGCCCGTGGCGGTGGCCACGGCAAGCTGGGTGGACATGCCGGTGATTTACAAGTTGCTTGGCACGGTCGTTCCTGTGGACAATGTCACGGTGACGCCACGCGTCAACGGTTACATCATGGAGGTTTACTACCATGAGGGGCAGCGCGTTCATAAAGGCGACCTGCTGGAGCTGATCGACACCCGCCCCTATGAGGCCACATTGCACCAGGCGGAAGGCCAGCTGGCTGCTGACAAGGCCCAGCTGGTGAAGGCCCAGGTCGATAACCAGCGCTACCAGCGCCTGCTGCGCGAGCACTCCACCTCAGACATGCTGGCGCGTGACCAGGCCTACACCGTCCAGCAGCTCCAAGGGCAGGTAGCGGCTGATGAAGCCAACGTCTACAATGCCAAGCTTAACATCATGTACTGCCACATCACCGCCCCAGCTGACGGGCGCATTGGCATTCGCGTGCTGGACAAGGGCAATTACGTCACCGTTGGGCAGAGCAACGGCGTGGCCATCATCACCCAAATGCAGCCCATGTCGGTGATTTTCACCTTGGCCCAAAATGGCCTGCCTGACGTTTGGCAGGAAATCAGCCACCAAGCCACATTGCCCGTGGAGGCCTGGAGCGCTGATGAAAGCCGCAAAATCGCTGATGGGACCACAAACGCCCTCGACAGCCAGATAGACACGGCGACAGGCACTGTCCGTATGCGCGGCATTTTCCCTAATAAGCCAGAAGTCTTGTTTCCCAATGAGTTCGTCAACGCCCACCTGCGGGTTAAGACGCTGCACCATGTTCTGGCTGTGCCCACTATCGCTGTCCAAGCGGGGCCTGACGGGCCTTTCCTGTGGGTGGTGCAACCTGATGGCCACGTGAAGGCCGTTGACGTCGCCACGGGCTACAGCAATGACAGCCAAACAGTCATCACCAAGGGCATTGACGCTGGCGCGCGCGTGGTGACGGACGGCATCAACCACCTGCGTTCAGGGGCTAAGGTGACCATCGCCCCCACGGCACTTTCCATTGCGCAGAAGCTTGTCGATAAACATGTGCAAAACCAGCCGACCAGCGCCAAGGCCCCAGCGCCCCCTTCCCCCCCGCTCCACCACAAGGGGCATGGGCATTGAAGAACCTGAGAAGGTTGGTTTGACATCATGAGCGGCTTCAACCCTTCCCGCCTGTTCATTGAACGCCCCGTGGCCACCATTTTGTTGATGGTGGCGTTGCTGCTATCTGGTCTTCTGGGCGGGTATTTCCTGCCTGTGGCAGCGCTTCCCAATGTGGAATACCCCACCATTGTGGTTTCCACATTCTACCCAGGCGCCAGCCCGGACGTGATGGGCACCTCCGTCACCGCCCCCCTTGAGACGCAGCTTGGGCAGATGCCGGGGCTGGACGCCATGATGAGCCAGTCTTCAGGGGGCGCTTCCGTCATCACGCTACGCTTTGCCATGAACATGGCCATGGATGTGGCGGAGCAAGAGGTGCAGGCGGCCATCAACAACGCCAATTCCCTGCTGCCAAGCGACCTGCCGACCCCGCCTGTCTACGCCAAGGTCAACCCTGCTGATGCGCCTGTGGTCACGCTGGGGCTAACATCGAAGGTGATGCCGCTGACGGACGTTTCCGATTACGTCAACACGCGCCTGCAGCAGAAGCTTTCTGAAATACCGGGGGTTGGCCTCGTCAGTTTGCAGGGGGGACACCGCAAAGCACTGCGCGTCAAGATCAACGTGCCCAAGCTGACCTCTTACGGCATTGCGCTTGACACCGTGCGCACCATTATCAGCACAGTCAACGTCAACTCCCCCACAGGCACGTTTGACGGGCCCCAATACGCCACCACGCTACGTATGGAGGGGCAGATTACTTCCCCCGACATGCTGGCCAACCAAATCATCGCCTACCAGAATAACGGCCCTGTGCGCCTCAAGGACGTTGGCAGCGTCACCTACGGCCCTGAAAACACGGAACTGGCCGCCTGGGCTAACGGCCAGCCTGGCCTTGTTCTGTCCATTCAGAAGCAGCCTGGCGCCAACGTGATTGACGTGGCCGACAACGTCAAAGCCATGCTGCCGCGCCTGCGCACGGAACTGCCCCCTGGCATTGACATCGTCCCCCTGGCTGACCGCACGGTGACCATCCGCGCTTCTGTGGAAGATGTGGAGATCGACCTCGCCCTGGCGGTTTTCCTGGTGGTAGCCGTCATCTTCCTGTTCCTGCGCAATGTGCCTGCCACCATCATCCCCACGCTTTCCGTGCCCCTTTCGCTGATTGGCACGCTGGGGGTCATGGATTTGCTTGGCTACTCCATGGACAATTTGTCCTTGATGGCGCTGACCATCGCGGCCGGCTTCGTGGTTGATGACGCCATCGTGGTAATTGAGAACATCGCCCGCCTGATTGGCGATGGGATGGAGCCTTTCGCCGCCGCCCTCAAAGGTTCAGCTGAAATCGGCTTCACTATCATCTCCCTGACGGTTTCGCTCATCGCCGTGCTGATCCCCCTGCTTTTCATGAGTGACGTCATGGGCAGGCTGTTCCATGAGTTCGCCATGGTGCTGGCCATCACCATTGTGATTTCGGCCTTGGTTTCCCTCACGCTGGTGCCCATGATGTGCGCGCGCATCCTCAAGCCTGCCCACAGCACCTCCATGCCAGCCAAAGCACCAGGTCTGCGTGCACACCTGAAACGCCTTTGGTGGCGCTTCATGAATGAGGATGGCGCCATCCTGGGCGCCACGTTGGCCTGGTACAAACGTTCCCTTGAAGTCGTTCTGCGCCACCAGCCTCTGACCATGGCCGTGATGCTTTCAAGCATCGCGTTGACGGGTTTCCTGGCTTGGGAGATTCCCAAGGGCTTTTTCCCTACCCAGGACACGGGCCTTGTCCAGGGCATCAGCGTCCTGCCTGAGACCATATCCTTCCAGGGCATGGCCAAACGCCAGGAAGCCATCGGGCGGGCCATCCTCCAGGATCCAGACGTGGCCTCCCTTTCCTCCTTCATTGGGGTTGATGGTCAGAACATGACCATCAACACAGGCCGTTTTCAAATTAGCCTCAAAGACCGCGCCCACCGTACCAGCAGCCTGCCTGCCATCCTGGCGCGCCTGCGCCAATGCGCCAAGGACGTGCCCGGGGCAACACTGCATGTGCAGCCCGTTCAAGACATTTCGCTCAACTCCACTGTTTCAGCTGAGCCCTACCAGCTGGTGGTGGAAAGCCCAGATCAAAAGGCCTTCACCCAATGGGCGCCACGCTTCGTGCAGGCTCTCCAGGCCCAGCCTGCCATTGGGGCTGCGACATCTGACCTGGCGCCTGGGGGGCAGTCCGTCCTGCTCAAGCTCGACCGGCAAACGGCGGCGCGCTACTCCATCACGCCCCAGACGCTGGATAACCTGCTTTATGACGGTTACGGCCAGCGCCAGGTCTCAACCATCTACACCCAGTCCAACCAGTACCGCGTCATTCTGGAAGCCGCTCCCCACCTGCAGCGCTCCCTTGATGACCTCTACCAGCTCTACCTGCCAGGCATTACGGGCAATGCTGGCCAAAGCAGCACGGGGGACGCGCGCCAACCCACATCAGGCTTGGTGCCGCTCACGCAGGTGGCGGCCCTCATCAGGCAACCCAGCGCGCTGATGATTTCGCACTACGCCCAGTTTCCCGCCACGCTGCTCTCCTTCTCCGTGGCGGCGGGGCATTCGCTGGGGGAAGCCATCAAAGCCGTGACGACTGTGCAGAGCAACATCCACCTGCCCCAGAACTTCCATATGTCCTTTCAAGGGACGGCAGCGGCCTTCCAGACCTCGCTGGGCCATGAACTTGCCCTGGTCGTGATCGCCTTGGTGGCTGTCTACCTGGTGCTGGGCATTCTCTATGAGAGCTACGTCCACCCCATCACTATCCTCTCCACCCTGCCGTCAGCAGGCATTGGCGCCCTTCTGGGGCTGGAGGCCTTCGACATGCCCCTCGACGTTATGGGCATCATTGGGATCGTCCTGCTAATTGGCATTGTGAAGAAGAACGCCATCATGATGATCGACTTCGCCCTCCAAGCGGAGCGTGAAGAAGGCATGAGCCCCCTGCAGTCCATCACCCAGGCGGCCTTGCTGCGCTTCAGGCCCATCCTGATGACAACGCTTGCAGCGCTGTTCGGGGCCGTGCCTTTGATGATTGGCAGTGGAGCTGGTTCCGCCCTGCGCAAGCCTTTGGGCGTGGCCATTATCTGCGGGCTGATGTTCAGCCAGGTGCTGACATTATTCACCACCCCTGTGGTCTACCTTTACATGGAACGCTTCCTGCGCGCCGCCCGCAAAGCCCTTGGCCTCAAGCCCACCCCCTCTCACCAGGGCCAGGGGGCCGCTGCCCATCCCACGCCAGGAAAAACGCTTTGAACATCGTCCGTTTCTTTGTTGAACGGCCTATCGGCACCACTCTGATGACGGTGGCGCTGTTCCTGTGCGGCTTGCTGGGCTTCTACGAACTGCCTGTGGCCGACCTGCCTAATGTCGATTTCCCCGTCATCATGGTGCAGGCTACCCAGCCAGGTGGCTCGCCTTCGGAGATCGCCTCCACTGTTGCCGCCCCGCTTGAACGGCATTTGGGCATGATTGCAGGCTTGCGGGAGATCACCTCCACCTCCACCGTCAACCAGACGCGCATCATGCTTCAGTTTGACCTGAACCGTGACATCAACGGTGCCGCGCGTGACGTCCAGGCTGCCATCATGGCCTCCCGCCAGGATTTGCCCACAAGCCTCAAAACCAATCCCACTTACCACAAGGCCAATTCGAACGGCCCCCCCGTCCAAATCCTGACGCTGACCTCCAAACGCCGCACGCCACCGTTCCTCTACGACCTGGCTTCTAACATCGTCATGCCAGACCTTGCTTCGGTTGAAGGTGTTGGCATGGTGGACCTCCACGGCAGCTCCCTGCCTGCTGTGCGCGTGGAGATGAACCCGCTGCGCCTGTTCAGCTACGGCATCGGGTTTGAGGACGTCCGCGCAGCGCTTGCCTCCACCAATGCCCACACCCCTAAAGGCTTCATCGACCAGGGGTTGGAACGCTTCATCCTGGAAACCAACGACCAGGCTCTGACGCCGCTTGACTACCGCGACATCGTCATCGCCTACCGCCAGAACAGGCCTGTGCGCCTCAGCGAGGTAGCCAAGGTCGTCAACGGGCCGGAGGACCTGCGCCAGGCAGGCTACGTCAATGGTGACCCTGACATCATCTGCATCGTGTTCTCACAAGCTGGCGCCAACCTCATCGCCACCACAGACCGCCTGCGCGAACGCCTTCCCCAGCTGCGCCAAGATCTGCCGCCAGACGTCAACATGAACGTTGTGCTGGACATGTCGCGCTCTGTCCGCGCCGCCCTGACGGACACGGAGTTCACCCTCATCCTGGCCATTGTGCTGGTGGTGCTGGTGGTGCTGCTGTTCCTGCACAACCTCACCACCGTCATTGTGCCGGCCATTGTGGTGCCCGTCTCCATCGTCTCTGCCTTCGGCGCGATGGACGTCCTGGGCTACCAGCTCGACACCCTTTCACTCATGGCGCTGACCATCGCAACGGGTTTTGTGGTGGATGATGCCATCGTTGTGCTGGAGAACATCACCCGCTTTCTGGAGAACGGCCACCCCCCTCAGCAGGCAGCCATCGAGGGGGCAGGGGAAGTCGCCTTCACCGTCTGCTCCATCACGCTGTCGCTCATCGTGGTGTTCCTGCCCATTTTGCTGATGGACGGCATTGCAGGGCAGTTCTTCCATGAATTCGCCATGACGCTGGTTATTTCGCTCTGCGTCTCCATGCTGCTGTCGCTTACCCTCACCCCCATGCTGTGCGCCACATTCCTGCGCCCCATGCCAAAACCTGGGGAAGGGCCAACGCCAAGCGCGCTGCGGCGCTGGTGGGACAGGGCGGGGGCCCGGATGGCCCTTTGGCAAGACAGGCTCACCCATGCCTATAGCCGCTCCCTGGCAGCCGCTCTGCGCCACAAGGGCTGGCTGGTCGCCACCTTACCAGCCACGCTTGTCCTGGCGGGTTTCCTGTTCATGATCGTGCCTAAGGAGCTATTCCCCCAGGAGGACAACGGCATGGTCATGGGGCGGCTGGTGGCTGATGAGACAGTCTCTTTCCATGCGCTGCAGGTCATGGCGCGCGCAGCCGAAATCCGCATTAAGCAGAACCCCAATGTGGTCAGCGTCATCGGTGGTCTTGGGGGGCGTTCATCCAACGCCGTTAATCTGTTCGTCACATTGGTGCCACTGGAAAAGCGCACTGAATCATTGGCGCGCATCATCGACCACCTCAACGCCATGTTCCAAGGCCAAGCGGGACTAAGCCTGCGCTTGCACGTTCCCTCCATGATTGGCGGCGGCGCACGCTCCACGGACGGCGCCGTGCAATACGCCCTGCAGGGCCCTAACGCGGAGGAACTCTATGAATGGACGCCGCGCCTGGTGAAGGCGCTCTCGAAACTGCCAGGGCTGCGCGACGTCAACTCAGACCTGGAGCAGGACGGGCGCGGCATCACCCTCAACATCAATCGTGACCTTGAGGCACGCTATCAAATCACCCCCCAGCTCATCAGCAACGTCCTCAACGACGCTTTCAGCCAGCGCACGGCTTCTGTCATTTACCGTCCCCTCAACCAATACCGCGTCATCATGGAGGCCTCCCCCCGCTATTGGCAGAACGCCTCCTTCCTCAAAGAGGTGTGGGTCAGCGCTTCAGGCGGCACTTCAGCAGGCGCCACCGCCTCCAACAACATCCGCGTGCGTAAAGCGGACAGCTCCTCGTCAGTCATCAACCAAAGCACCCTTTCCTACCTCAACAGCCAAGCCAACGCCCTGGCTGGCGGCAAGACCTCCTCCAATGGTGCAGCTGTGACCACCGCGCGTGAAACCATGGTGCCGCTTATGCAGACAGGCCCCCTTGTCCTTCAAAACACCCCCCTGGCGGTGAACCACCAAGGGCAGTCCGTGGCTGTAACGTTGTCCTTCAACCTGGCCCCTGGCACCGCCATGAGCCAGGCCGTGGCAGCGGTTGACACATGCATGGCCACCATCGGCATGCCTCACGACATCCAGGGAGCCTGGGCTGGATCAGCGGCCCAGCTTCAGCAAACGGCCTCGCGGGAACCTTTGCTTATCTTGGCAGCCGTTGTGGCTGTCTACATTGTGCTGGGCATTCTCTATGAAAGCTTCCTGCAGCCACTGACCATCCTCTCCACCCTGCCATCGGCTGGGGTGGGGGCCTTGCTGGCTGTTTTCCTCTGTGGGCAGGCCTTTTCCCTGCTGACCCTGATTGGCATTATCCTGCTGATTGGCATCGTGAAGAAAAACGCCATCATGTTGATCGACTTCGCCATCCTGGCGCGCCGCGGTGGCGCCAGCCCTTACGCTGCCATCACGCAGGCAAGCCATCTGCGCTTCAGACCCATCATCATGACGACAGCCGCAGCGGCCCTCGGGGCGGTGCCCCTGCTTCTTTCCAGTGGCTATGGCGCTGAGATGCGCCGCCCCCTTGGTCTGGCCATTCTAGGGGGGCTTGGGTTGAGCCAGCTTTTGACCTTGTACACTACCCCTGCCGTTTATCTCTGCCTCTGCCGTTTTGAAGGCCGCAACCCAACCCCCCAAGGAGCCACGCCATGAGTAAAGTGACCGCTTCCCAAAGCGCCGCCATTCTTGCCATTGCAGGTCTGATTGGGTTGGCTGGTTGCATGGTTGGGCCAAGCTACCACCCTCCCAAACCCATCATTTCTGCCCGCTTTGGCGAATCACCCTTCAAAGCTGGCAAAATGCCCCCAGGCTGGGTGAAGGCAGCACCCGACATGGCCCAATTCCCCAAAGGGGACTGGTGGACGATTTTCCGTGACCCCCAACTCAACCAGTTGGAGGGAATGGTGGCCACCTCCAACCAAAGCTTGAAGGAATACGAAGCTCAGTACCGCAAGGCCGCCGCCATGATTGATTCCGTGGCAGCCCAGCTCTACCCCACTTTGAACGGCAAGTTCAGCTTTGGCCGCACCATGCACGGCACAGGTTCAACCAACAGCGCCACAGGTGGTTCAACCGGCTATTACGGTGCTGGCGGCAATCACAACCCCCCGCCCCATAATTCCTGGACAACCATGCCAACAGCCAGCTGGACAGTGGACGTGTGGGGCACAGTGCGGCGGCAGATCCAGGAACAGATACGCAGCACCCAGGCTGACGCCGCGTTGGTCGCCAACATGAAGCTTTCCTATGAGCTTCAGCTGGCGGAGGACTACTTTTCCATGCGCTACCAGGACAGCTTGATTGACCTCTACGGGCGCAATGTGAAGCTCTATGCAGAAAATCTGCACATCCTTGAAAACCAAATGAAGGCAGGCGTCACAGACCCTGCAAGCGTGCTTCAGGCGCAGTACCAGTACCAGTCCACCCAGGCCAGCTACGCCAATGCCCATGTGGCGCGCGCCCAGTATGAACACGCTATCGCCGTTCTGGTGGGCAAGCCGCCAGCCTGGCTTCACCTCCCCCATGACCCATTGCCCAACACATTGCCGCCACCCCCTGTGGCCCTTCCCTCTACTTTGTTGGAGCGCCGCCCTGACATCGCCCAGGCTGAACGCAACATGGCCTCCATGAATGCAGAGATCGGTTATGAAATTGGCGCCTTCTACCCGCAAATCACCCTGACGGCCAATTATGGCTATGCTGGCAATCCCCTGATGTCACTTTTCGACATCGGCATGTTGACTTGGAGCCTGGGTGCTGGCGCAACGGAGACCATTTTCGAGGGCGGTTCACGCGCTGCCGCCGTCAGAAGCGCCGTGGCCGATTATGATGATGCCGTGGCCAATTACCGCCAAACCGTTTTGAGCGCCCTTCAGGATACAGAAGACCAGCTCTCCAACCTGCGTTACCTGGGGGAGCAGAAAGAGAAGGTGAATGACGCCCTCACCACAGCCAACCAGGCGGTGCGGGTGGCCATGAATGAATACATGGCGGGCACCCAAATCTACACCACGGTTATCAGTGCGCAGCAGGCTGCGCTTTCCTACGCGCAGAATGCCCTTGGGGTACAGAATCAACGTTACCAGGCGGAGCTCAAGCTCATCACTGACCTGGGTGGCGGATGGTCGCGCAAGGACCTTCCCAGCACAGGGGCGCTTTTGCCTGACAACCCCTTGGTGCCAGCCCCCATCCTGCCCAACACCAATGGCGTGTTGAATCCTGATGGCAAACCTGCCCACATAGAGCCTTGAGGCATCAAAACGTTTCCCCAGGACTGTGGTCAGGCCTCTCTCCAATCCTGTCGCCCTATAATCAACCCCATTCCAAGTTGCTGGTGGCGCAAAGTTTTATAAGGCAGGCACGCACAGTGATTCTAAGGGGAATAATCCCTAGGGCGTTGCCTCATCCATCATGACGCTCAGAGCGTGGGAAAATGGTATAATGCCCTTATGTGCAATGACTATCGTTTAACGGCCTCCATTGACGACATTGAACAGGCTTTTGAGGAAGCTGGCATTCAATTGAGAACCAATGCCACCAACCTTCAACCTCGCAACAATATCCGCATCGGTGAAAACGCCCCTGTGGTTCTGCCACTGGCCCAACCTAACCAGGCCATCCTCACCCCCATGCGGTGGGGATGGCGAAGCAGCACAGGGCGCACTGTTTTCAACGTACGTTCTGAAGGCTTTCCCCAACAACCCAAACCAACGTTCCTGGGGGCTTCTCAAGGGCGTTGCCTCATCCCAGCCAATGGCTTCTACGAATTCACCGCCCCTTCTGGAGAGTCAGCCAAAACACCCAAGGTAAAAAACAAATGGCTCTTCACATTGTCAGCGCGCGCTTTGGAGCTCTTGCACAAACGCTATGGAGGTGATGACGGAGGTGTGTTCTGCATTGCAGGTGCATGGCGTGCGGTCAAAAAGGATCAATTAGCGGGGCGTTTAGAAACATTGCCTGCCCTCGACCAAACACATCTCTCAGCCACAGGGGTAGTGAAGGCCTTTTCGATGGTCACTGTGGAACCTGGTCCCGATGTAAAACCTTATCACAAGCGCCAAATCGCCCTGGTGGGACGGGGGCAATGGCAAAATTGGCTGAACGGTAACTTGGCGCCTCAACAGCTGCGACCTTTACCAGCTGGCACACTTGATGTTACGCCCGTGCAAAATGCCAACGCTTAAAAACTCAAAAACCACCTCTGCTTAAGGCAAAGGTGGCTTTCACACAAACTTTTGAAATGTGAAGTCAGTTTTTGTGGCAGCATTTGCAGCGACCCAGCAACAGGCCACCTGCAAACGCAACAATCGCCCACAACCACGGACGGGAAATGATCATTTCACGCGCAACTTGTTTGATCGGACACTGGCAGCTCATGGGAGAACCTTTCTATGTGAGTAGGTGTGATGACCTATGAATAGACTATGGCATAGTCATAGCAGACGCAAATAAAGAGAAGGAGGTTCCTTTTCAGGAACCTCCCTCCTCAACCGGTCACCCAGGCTTAAAGTCCAGAAAGCGCCTCAGGCTGCTTTGGCTTCTTCCTTTTGGGGAGCGCCACTGTTCTTGCCCTTGGCGGTCACATCACGCTCCACCAGTTCAATCACAGCCATATCAGCGTTATCACCATAACGCATACCTGCTTTCAACACACGGGTGTAACCACCGTTACGCTTGGCATAGCGTGGGCCCAGCACGGAGAAGAGCTTCTCAACAGCCCCTTTGTCCTGCAAGCGCGCAACTGCCAGGCGGCGTGAATGCAGGTCACCCTGCTTGCCCAAGGTAATGAGCTTCTCCGCCACGCGGCGCAGTTCTTTGGCCTTTGGAAGCGTTGTGGTGATCTGCTCATGTTTCATGAGGGCAGTGGCCATGTTGCGGAACATGGCTTTGCGGTGGGAGGAAGTGACGTTGAGTTTACGTCCGCTCAGTCCGTGACGCATGTGATGATCCCCTGGTGGTGCTTGGTGGCCCTATATACAGGGCTACCTTGATTTAAAGGAATGTCTCAGAAATTCTCATCGAGACGACGTGTGAGGTCCTCAATGCTCTCAGGCGGCCACTCTGGCACATTCATGCCCAGGGAAAGACCCATACCTGTCAGCACTTCTTTGATCTCGTTCAACGACTTGCGACCGAAGTTCGGTGTGCGCAGCATTTCCTGCTCAGTCTTCTGAACCAAGTCGCCAATGTAGACAATGTTGTCGTTTTTCAAGCAGTTAGCGCTACGGACGGAAAGCTCAAGCTCATCCACCTTGCGCAGCAAATGACGGCTGAAGGGCAGGTCGTCCTGCGGCTCCTCATGCTGCACCTGGCGTGGCTCATCAAAGTTGATGAACAGCTGCAGCTGGTCTTGAAGAATACGCGCGGCCACAGCCACAGCATCCTCTGGGGCGATGACCCCATTGGTCTCCACATTGAGGAGGAGCTTGTCGTAGTTGGTCACCTGTCCAACACGCGTTGGCTCCACCTTGTAGGAAACGCGCTTGACGGGAGAGTAGATCGCATCCACTGGAATCAAGCCAATGGGCGCCTCTTCTGGGCGGTTCTCAGCGGCAGGCACATAGCCCTTGCCAGCGTCAACGATGAATTCCATGTTGAATTTGACGTCATCATCCAAAGTGCAGATGACAAGGTCAGGATTCATGATCTCGATGTCAGGGCCAGTTTGAATCTGAGAAGCTTTCACTTCCCCAGGCCCAGTAGCGCTGAGGGACATGCGCTTGGGGCCTTCGCCATGCATGCGCAAAGCCAGTTGCTTAACGTTGAGGACAATGTCAGTCACATCCTCACGCACACCTGAAACAGCCTGGAACTCGTGAAGAACGCCATCAATCTGAATGGCGGTAACAGCTGCCCCTTGTAATGATGACAGCAAAACACGGCGCAGGGCATTGCCCAGGGTCAGACCAAAACCACGCTCAAGGGGTTCTGCCACAACCGTTGCTTTCTGGGCAGGGTTGGAGCCAGGTTCAACCGCAAGCTTCTCGGGCCTAATGAGGGACTGCCAGTTTTTCTGGAGAGCCAAGGTCATAGCCTTTCAAACTACGAAACCCACCGTGAAACGGGGGTGCCCGGCCCACCAGGTGTGGCGGGCCGGATTTCGGTGACGGCAGAGAAAACAGGAAACTTACAGGAGTGCATCCGCTGCCGTGATGCTCGCCTGCGAACGGGCAGACGCCTCAGACGCGGCGGCGTTTACGCGGACGGCAACCATTGTGGGGGACTGGGGTCACGTCACGGATGGACGTGATGGTAAAACCCACAGCCTGAAGAGCGCGCAGCGCGCTCTCACGCCCTGAACCGGGCCCGGAAACCTCAATCTCAAGGGTTTCCATGCCGTGCTCACGGGCCTTACGGCCAGCATCCTCAGCGGCCACCTGGGCAGCATAAGGGGTGGACTTGCGTGACCCCTTGAAGCCCTGCGCGCCGGAGGAAGACCATGAAATGGCATTTCCCTGTGCATCGGAAATAGTGATCATGGTGTTGTTAAAGGTGGAAAGGACGTGTGCAACGCCCGAAATGATGTTTTTGCGTTCCTTCCGGCGGACGCGGGGTGTGGCTGCCTTGGCCATGGTAATATGTCGTTCCCTGATTCGCTGTGAAGCCGGCTTCTGTTAAACCGGCGAACATTTCCTGCACCAAAAAGGCAAATCTGGCCAGGGCTGCCAAAGCAACCCATGCCAGACTGCGGTTTTAGCGGGTGGCTTTCTTCTTGCCGGCAATCGCCACGGCCTTACCCTTGCGGGTACGGGCGTTAGTGTGGGTGCGCTGGCCATGAACGGGCAAGCCACGACGGTGGCGCAGGCCACGGTAGCAGCCCAGATCCATCAAGCGCTTGATGTTCATAGCCGTCTCACGGCGCAGGTCACCTTCAACGTTGTAGTCAGCGTCAATGCGTTCGCGAATGGCGCTCACCTGCGCGTCAGAAAGCTCGTTGACGCGGGTGGGGGCTGGAATTTCAAGCGCTTCGCAAATGGCTTCCGCGCTTGCAGGGCCAATGCCATAGACATAAGTGAGGCCCACGACCACGCGTTTGTTGGTCGGAATGTTTACGCCGGCAATACGTGCCACGTTGTCTCTCCCATGGACGCAACCAGTTATACGGGCGCGCCTCTTCCTGTTTTATAGTCCGAAAATCACCAGAAAACCGGCAATTTCCTTGCGCCCATGAAGGACGCTTGCCACCCAGCCATTGCCAGGTGACCTGTTCCCTGCCGCCACAATGGATGGCTTCTCCGTGGAGAGGCCAGATATACCGCAGCGGCTCATAAGTCAAACCGAACGGGCCATTTTTTGGTGAAGAACGTTAATGCAATACCATCATGGCTTAGCTTAACATGTTTTTTCACCAAAGCTCCAGGGGAACCTTGCCGTTCTTGCCTGCCTGCTCAAGCGTGGGGCTTTTGCAGCCCTGGCTGGTTCAGAATAGCAGCGATATGGCTTGCCACCACATCAACGGGCTTCATGCCATCCACTCGCTTCAAGCGCCCTTCCTTTTCGTAATAAGGCAGGATGGGGGCTGTCTGCTTCTTGTAGGTGGCCAAACGCTTTTTGACCACCTCAGGCTCATCGTCAGCGCGCCGCGACCCATCCTCACCACGCCGACTGCCCAAACGCTTGATCAAGGCCTCCTCATCGACATCAAGCAATATAACTGCACTGATGCTCAAGCCACGATCAGCCAGCATCGTGTCAAGTTCAGCCGCCTGCGCTTCTGTGCGTGGGAAACCATCCAGAATGAAGCCTTTTTTGCAGTCTGGCTCCCCAATGCGCTTGGCGATAAGGGCAATCATGATGTGGTCAGGGACGTAATGCCCCCCTTCCATAAGGGCCTTGACCTCCCGCCCTAACGGAGAATCCATTTTAACTTCGGCCCGAAGCATGTCCCCTGTAGAGATCTGCTTCAAGCCCCTTTCCTGCTCCAGCAGCTTGGCTTGGGTTCCCTTGCCGGCGCCCGGTGGCCCCAAAAGAATGATGTTCATGGTTTTCCCCCTGTGATTCGGCGCCGTGTGGCGGTGGTGCGCGCCCGCCCGCCCCTGCCACGCTGGCGGTTGATCAACCCCTGGTACTGGTGGCCCACCAGATGGGATTTAATTTGCGTCACTGTGTCAATCGTCACTGACACGATGATGATTAGGCTGGTCCCACCAAAATAGAACGGCACATGGTAACGGTTGATCAGGAATTGTGGCAGCAAGCATACCGCCACCATGTAAAGCGCGCTGATGCCCGTCAGGCGCGACAGAATGCGGTCAAGATAATGGGCTGTGGCGCTGCCTGGGCGCACGCCTGGAATGAATCCGCCCTGCTTGCGCAAATTCTCAGCTGTTTCATCCGGATTGAAGGTAACGGCCGCATAGAAGTACGAGAAAAACACAATCATGACGGCATAAAGGATCATGTATAGCGGCTGGCCTTGGGACAACCACTGGCCCACCTTGCCCATGACGCCTGTCGTGCTGTGCGTGAACCCCGACAGCGTGGCCGGGATCAACAACACAGATGAAGCGAAAATGGGCGGAATGACGCCCGCTGTGTTGACTTTGAGGGGCAGATGCGTGGTGTCGCCCCCATAAACCCGCGTTCCCACCATGCGTTTGGGGTATTGGATGGTCACGCGGCGCTGGGCCAGCTCCATAAATACAATAAAGCCCACCACGCCAAGCGCCCCGGCCAAGAACAGCATGACAAACAAGGGCGAAAGCGCCCCTGTGCGCGACAACTCGAAAAGGGTCGCCATGGCTGAGGGCAGGTTGGCCACAATCCCCGCGAAGATGATCAGTGAGATTCCGTTGCCAATACCACGGCTAGTGATCTGCTCGCCAATCCACATCAGGAACATGGTGCCTGTCACCAAAACGGTGATGTATGAAACCAAGAACATGGGACCTGGATCAATCACGGCGCTCAGGCCAGCAGCCGTACGCAAATGCCCAAGTCCCATAGCGAACCCATAGGCCTGCACTACCGCAATGGCGACGGTTAGGTACCTTGTGTACTGGTTGAGCTTCTGCCGGCCACTCTCACCATCCTTCTTCAAGGCCTCCAGGGCTGGCAAAGCAGTGGAAAGCAGTTGAACGATGATGGAAGCGCTGATGTACGGCATGATGTTCAGGGCAAACACCGTCATGCGCCCTAAGGCACCACCTGTGAACATGTTGAACATGCCCAAGATGCCACCTTGGTTTTGGGACACAATCTGTCCCAGAACCGCTGAATCAATGCCAGGCACGGGAATGTAGGTGCCTAAACGGTAAACGACCAAGGCAGCGAGGGTGAACCATATCCGCTTCTGAAGTTCAGTCGCTTTGGCAAACGCCTTGAAGTTCAGGCTGTCAGAGATTTTTTGAACAGCTGTGGTCATTCATTCCCCGTCCTTTCACGCAAACAGCGTCACCGCACCGGGTGCGGAGACGCTGTCTGTAACTGCATCGCCAAGCGACAACTAGGTCACCCCTGCAATGCTCAGGCGGCCTCAGCCTCTTCAGCCACTTCAAGAATGACGACCGTGCCGCCAGCCTTCTCCACAGCATCTTTGGCGCCTTTGGAAACGCCTGCAACTTCAAAGCGCAGGGGCTTGTTCAGCTCACCTTTGCCCAGAAGACGAACGCCTTCGACATTGCCGCGGCCAATAACCCCAGCCTTACGCAAGCTATCATAGGTCACAGGGGCATCCGCAGGCAATTTACCCTCTTCAACCGCTTGGGCAACACGACCCAGGTTGGCGATGGCGTAATGCTTGCGGAAGATATTGACAAAGCCACGTTTCGGCATACGGCGGTAAAGGGGAAGCTGACCACCCTCAAAACCATTCAGGGCAACGCCCTCACGGGCTTTCTGGCCCTTCACGCCTTTGCCAGATGTCTTGCCCTTGCCAGAGCCGATGCCACGGCCCAGGCGTTTGCGGCGGGTGTGCGCGCCTTCATTATCGCGCAGCGCATTGAGTTTCATTCAGTCCTCCACCTTCACGAGGTGCGCCACCTTGCGGATCATGCCGCGCACCGCAGGAGTATCTTCAAGGACGCGAACCGAACCAATGCCGCGCAGGCCGAGGCCCCGCACAGTTTCAGCCTGGCCCGGCTTGCGGCCAATCACGGAAGCGATCTGCTTGACGCGCAGGGTCTTGCCTTCAGACATTCTGCCCCTCCGTGGTTTCACGACGCCCAAAAAGCTCTGAAGGCTTCTTGCCACGGCGCGCAGCCACCTGGCGGGGGCTGGCGGCACGTGACAAGGCGTCAAAGGTTGCCTTGATCATATTGTGTGGGTTGCGGGTACCAAGGCTTTTGGTCACCACATCACTTACGCCCAGGCTCTCAAAAACGGCACGCATAGGGCCACCCGCGATGATGCCTGTACCAGCATCAGCAGCACGCACCACCACTTTGCCAGCGCCAAAATGGCCCTGGGCATCGTGATGAAGGGTGCGGCCCTCCTTAAGGGGAACGCGGATCATGGTCTTGCGGGCGCGCTCTGTAGCTTTGCGAATGGCTTCAGGCACCTCGCGGGCCTTGCCAGCGCCATAGCCTACACGGCCTTTCTGGTCACCAACCACTACCAAAGCTGCAAAGGCAAAACGACGTCCACCCTTAACCACCTTGGCAACACGGTTAATGGTGACGAGTTTGTCAATGAACTCATCACCCTCTTCACGGTTGCGGTCACGACCGCCCCGGCTGTCTCGTGCATCACGTGCCATGTGCGATCTCCTTAGAACGAAAGCCCGCCTTCACGGGCGGCATCAGCCAGCGCTTTCACGCGGCCATGGTACAGGTAAGGGCCACGGTCAAACACGACCTCGTTGATGCCAGCGGCCTTGGCACGCTCTGCAATCAAGCGCCCGATGGCAGCGGCAGCATCAATATTGCCCCCAAACTTGCCAGCGTTGCGCAGCTCTTTTTCCAGGGTGGAGGCTGCAGCCAAGGTATGGCCAGCCGCATCGTCGATCACCTGGACGTGAATGTTTTTGTTGGAGCGGAAAACCGACAGGCGCGGACGGCCAGCGCCCTTGCGGCGCAACTGGTAACGCAGGCGCTGCTGACGGCGCGCCCGCAATGCATGGGACGTAGCCATTACTTCTTCTTACCTTCCTTGCGCAGCAGAACTTCGTTTTCATAACGCACGCCTTTACCTTTATAAGGCTCAGGCTTACGGAAATTGCGAAGGTCGAGCGCCACTTGGCCGACGTGCTGCTTGTCGTTGCCCTCAACCACAATGCTGGTGGGCTTAGGGGTGGTGATCTTGATGCCTTCCGGAATTGGATAGACGACATCATGAGAGAAACCCAGGTTCATAACTAGGTTTTTGCCCTGCACAGCAGCGCGGAAACCAGTGCCCTGAATTTCAAGACCTTTAGTGAAGCCTTCAGTCACACCTGTGACCATGTTGGCAATGAGGGCACGGGTGGTGCCCCACATGGCGGTGTTAAGACCCTGGCGAGTCTTGACTGGCGTCACAGTGATCTCATTGCCTTCAATCTCGACGGAAACAGCTTCTGTCAAAGGAAGGCTTAGTTCGCCACGCTTGCCCTTGATGGTGCAAACACCATTATCGAGGGTAGCTTTGACGCCATCAGGAAGCGTGACAGGATGTTTACCAACGCGTGACATACATTCTCCCCTTAGAAAACGCGGCAGAGAACTTCGCCGCCAACATTGGCAGCGCGTGCCTCGGTGTCTGACAAGACACCGCGCGGCGTGGAAAGGATGGAAACACCCAGCCCACCATAGATGCGTGGCAAGTCCTTGATGCCGGAATAGACGCGGCGACCAGGCTTTGAAACGCGCTGGAGTTCGCGAATGACGGGCTCACCTTCAGAATATTTCAGCTCAATGCTGAACTGGGCGATACCCTTGCGGATTTCTTCACGCTCATAACCACGGATGTAGCCTTCGCGCTTCAATGCTTCAAGAACGTTGCCGCGCAGCTTGGAAGCGGGCGCCGTGCAGGTGGCATGGCGGGCACGCTGAGCATTACGGATGCGGGTGAGCATATCACCCAGCGGGTCGGACATGGACATATTGGAACCCTCTTACCAGCTCGCTTTGACCATGCCGGGAATCTGACCTGTAGAGGCCAGTTCACGCAGGGCGATACGGCTCAGACCGAATTTGCGATAATTAGCGCGCGGACGGCCAGTGAGGCGGCAGCGCAGACGAACACGCGTCTCAGAACCATTGCGCGGCATGGCAGCCAGCTTAATGGTGGCTTCAAAACGCTCTTCGATAGGAAGGTTGCGATCGTTGATGATGTTTTTCAGGGCGGTGCGCTTGGTTTTGTCGCGCTTGGCCATAGCCGCACGACGGTTGTTGCGCGTCACCGCAGAAAGCTTTGCCATATTGGACATTCTCCCGGAACCTGCCAGGCCCATCCCAGCGGTTTTCCATACAGGGTTTCTTAACGGCAGGAAGGGCTTTTGAAAACCCCTCCCACCTGCTCGCATCTCTGACCTGCGCCTGGAATCAGGCGGCGATCGGCAGATTAAAGGCCTTGAGCAGCGCCTTCGCTTCTTTGTCAGATTTGGCAGAAGTGACGAAAATCACGTCCATGCCCCTGACGGCATCAACCTTGTCGTAATCGATTTCTGGGAAAACGATCTGCTCTTTAAGGCCAAGCGCGAAATTGCCGTGGCCATCAAAGCCCTTATTGGGGGGCAGGCCGCGAAAATCGCGGATGCGCGGCATAGCAATGGTGATCAGGCGATCAAGGAATTCAAACATGCGCTCACGACGCAACGTCACCTTGCAGCCAATAGGCAGGCCTTCACGAATTTTGAAGCCAGCAATGGCTTTACGGGCCACTGTTTTGACAGGCTTCTGACCGGTGATGAGGGCCATGTCACGCACAGCGGCATCCAGCACTTTCTGATCGCCAACCGCTTCGCCCACACCCATGTTGAGAACGATTTTCTCAAGGCGGGGAATCTGCATCGGATTGGTGTAGCCGAACTGCTCTTTCAGCTTGCCACGCAGAACGTCCTGATACTCCCGCTGAAGACGGGGGGTCTGTTTCTCGCTCATTGCTCGCTCCTCAGCCGATCACTTCGCCAGATTTGCGCGCGACACGCACCTTGCGGCCACCCTCAAGAATGCGAAAGCTCACCTTGGTGACCTTGTCGGTCTTGGGATCGATCAGCGCCAGGTTGGACAGGTCAATCGGCATCTCTTTTTCAATGATGCCGCCACCTTGCCCAAAACGGTCCGGCTTGGAATGACGTTTCACGACATTGGCGCCACGCACAACAGCCTTACCCGTTTTGGGGGCAACTGACAGCACTTCGCCACGGACGCCACGTGAGCGGCCTGTGGTGACCATGACCTGGTCACCTTTCCTGATACGGGCAGCCATTACAGCACCTCCGGCGCAAGCGAAATGATTTTCATGAACTTGCGTGCACGCAGCTCACGCACGACCGGCCCGAAGATACGGGTGCCGATCGGCTCCTGCTGCTTGTTGATCAGCACAGCCGCATTGCGGTCAAAACGAATGACGGAACCGTCAGCGCGCTTCACAGGGTAGGCGGTGCGAACAACGACAGCCTGATGGACGTCGCCTTTTTTCACCTTGCCGCGGGGAATGGCCTCTTTGACGGACACGACGATGATGTCGCCGACCGAGGCACTCTTCCGCTTTGAGCCGCCCAGTACCTTGATGCACTGCACCTTGCGCGCGCCGGAATTGTCCGCCACGTCAAGATTGGTCTCGGGTTGGATCATCTGTCGCCTCCCTTACGCTTTTGCGGGAGCCTGAGCGGCTCCGCGGACGTCTGCACCATTCTGGTTCACGACCGTCCATGTTTTGCGACGGGAAATGGGGGCGCATTCTTCGATACGCACCACATCGCCAATCTTGCAGGCATTGGCTTCATCATGCGCCGCATATTTTTTAGAGCGGCGGATGAACTTCTTATAAAGCGGGTGCATGACGCGGCGATTGACAAGAACCGTAACGGTCTTGTCCATCTTGTCGCTGGTCACACGTCCCGTCAGGACGCGCCTGGGCATCGTCCGTCTCCTCTCAGGACTTGGCGGAGGCTTTGGCCTCGGCCTTCAATTTCATTTCATTAAGCAGGGTCTTAATGCGCGCTACAGCACGGCGGGTCTGCTTAATGGGACTGGTCTGCTCAGACTGGCCAGTGGCAACAGCAAAACGCTGGTTGATCTGGTCACGCTTGAGCTGAACCAGGAGAGCCTTAAGCTCATCAGGGCTTTTGGCACGCAGGTCAGCGATTTTGTAGGCTTCAGCCATGGTCACTCTCCGATGCGCTGAATGAAGCGCGTCTTGATGGGCAGCTTGGCAGCACCAAGGGCCAGAGCCGTGCGGGCGACATCAAGGGGCACCCCCTCGATCTCAAACAGGATACGGCCTGGTTTGACGCGGGCGGCCCAATATTCGGGAGCGCCTTTGCCGGAACCCATACGCACTTCAGCAGGTTTTGTCGAGACGGGCAGATCCGGAAAAATACGGATCCACACACGGCCTGCACGTTTCATGGCGCGGGTGATGGCACGACGAGAAGCCTCAATCTGGCGTGCGGTGACACGCTCCGGCTCCAAGGCCTTAAGCCCATAGGCGCCGAAATTCAGCTGCGTGCCACTTTTGGCCAGGCCATGAATGCGGCCTTTATGGGCTTTGCGAAACTTTGTCCGTTTCGGTGAAAGCATCTTTTTCTATCCTCACATCAATCGCCTGACGGCGAAAGGACACCGTCCCTCAGCGCTGGGGAGCCTGCTCAGCAGCACGACGGTCCTGGGCCAGAGGATCATGGGCGAGGATCTCACCTTTGAAGATCCAAACCTTGACGCCGCATGAACCATAGGTCGTGTGCGCAGTAGCGGTGCCATAATCGATATCGGCACGCAGGGTGTGAAGGGGAACGCGCCCTTCACGATACTGCTCAACACGCGCAATCTCAGCACCACCAAGACGGCCACCGCATGTGATGCGGATACCCTGGGCGCCAAGACGCATAGCAGACTGAATAGAGCGCTTCATCGCACGGCGGAAAGCCACACGGCGCTCCAGCTGCTGTGCAATGTTGTCTGCGACCAAGGTGGCATCGATTTCAGGCTTGCGGATCTCAACGATGTTGAGGGCCACATCCGTGCCAGCCATGCGGCTGAGCTGCTTGCGCAGCGCATCGATGTCCTGGCCCTTCTTGCCGATGATAACGCCAGGGCGCGCAGCATAAATGGTGATGCGCGGCTTTTTAGCAGGACGCTCAATGACGATGCGTGAGACGCCAGCGCCACGGAGACGTTTCTGGAGGAATTTGCGCAGCTTCAGATCTTCATGAAGCAGACGACCATAGTCATCACCAGCGAACCAACGACTGTCCCAGGTGCGGTTGACGCCCAGGCGCAGCCCAATCGGATTAACCTTGTGTCCCATCGTCAGGCAGCCTTCTTCTGGTTCTGGAGTTTGCGGCCTTTGGCCTTGCCTTGACCGGGCAGCTTCTTAGCCTTGGGAGCTTCATCGGCGCCAGGAACGGCCACAACGATTTTCAGGTGACTGAAAAATTTCTCAATGCGCGCGGAACGGCCACGTGCACGAGCGTGAAAACGCTTCATGACAATCGCTTTGCCGACTTCGGCATTGCGCACAATGAGCGTGTCCACATCAAGGTTATGGTTGTTCTCAGCGTTAGCGATGGCGCTTTCAAGGGTCTTCTTGACCAACTGCGCAATGCGTCGGCGTGAGAATGTGAGGGCACCCAGAGCCTTGTCAACAGGCTGGTTGCGGATCATGCCGGCCACCAGGTTGAGTTTGCGCGGGCTGATACGGATGTTGCGGGCAATAGCCTGCGCTTCCGAATCAGATAGGGCACGGGGGGTTTTGGGTTTGCTCATGATTAGCCCCGTTTTGCTTTCTTGTCGCCACCATGGCCGGTGTAAGTGCGGGTGGGTGCGAACTCACCGAACTTGTGACCGACCATTTGCTCAGAAACCTGCACAGGCAGGAACTTGCGACCATTGTGGACGCCGAACGTCAAACCAACGAACTGCGGAAGAATTGTTGAACGGCGTGACCAAATTTTGATCACCTCGTTACGGCCCGAAGCACGGGCCTTCTCAGCTTTACCAAAGAGATACCCGTCGACGAACGGGCCTTTCCAGACGGAACGTGCCATCTTGTCTATGCCCCCTTATTTGCCAGTTTTGCGACGACGGATAATCAGGTTGTCCGTGCGCTTGTTGGTGCGAGTCTTGTAACCCTTGGTGGGGACACCCCACGGCGTCACAGGGTTACGACCACCTGAAGTGCGGCCTTCACCACCACCATGTGGATGGTCAACTGGGTTCATGACCACGCCACGGTTGTGGGGACGACGGCCCAGCCAGCGATTACGGCCAGCTTTGCCGAGGTGCTGGTTCATGTTGTCAGGGTTAGAAACGGCCCCAACAGTCGCCATACATTCACCGCGGACACGGCGCAGCTCCCCTGACTGCAACTTGAGCTGAGCATAGCCAGCGTCCTTGCCAACGAGCTGCGCGTAAGAGCCAGCAGAACGGGCCAGCTTGCCCCCAGCACCCTGCTTCAGCTCAATGTTGTGGACGATGGTACCAACAGGCATGGAACCCAAGGGCATCGCATTGCCAGGGCGGACATCAACCTGATGACCGGCCATAATGTTATCGCCAGCTTTCACACGCTGAGGGGCAATGATGTAGGCCAATTCACCGTCTTCATAGCGAACAAGGGCGATGAAGGCCGTGCGATTAGGATCGTACTCAATACGTTCCACAGTGCCCGGAACATCAAACTTACGGCGTTTGAAGTCCACAAAACGGTAAGTGCGCTTGTGCCCGCCGCCACGGAAACGCACCGTGGTACGACCATAGTTGTTGCGGCCACCCGTGGAGTGCTTGCCTTCGGTCAGCGTCTTGACCGGCTTGCCTTTCCACAGACCGGAGCGGTCGATGAGGACGGTGCCACGGTTGCTGGGCGTCGTCGGATTAAAATGTTTCAGTGCCATTTGATGGGTCCCGCCGTCAGTCGATCTTGGCGGTCAGGTCAATTGCCTGACCAGGAGCGAGCTCGACATAGGCCTTCTTGACGTCAGAACGACGCCCAGGACGACCTTTGACGCGCTTGACCTTACCCTTCTGATTAAGGGTACGGACGCTTTTGACGCTCACGTTGAAGATTTTTTCCACCGCTGTTTTGATCTGCGGCTTAGTCGCATCGCCGGCCACACGAAACACTATGCGGTTCTGTTCCGTGGCGTTGGTGGCTTTTTCAGTGATCAGCGGGTTGCGCAGAACATCGAAAAGACGCGCCTGTGACAGCGAAGCGGCAGCTTTTTTGGCGTTTCTGACTGGAATGGTGGTCATGCCAGACGCTCCTTCAGACCTTCCAAGGCGGCCTGCGTGACCACCAGGAAGTCATGGTTGAGAATGTCGTAGACATTGGCACCCATTGTGGGAAGGGCATCAATGCGCGGCAGGTTGGCGATGGCGCGACCAAAGGAGGTATCCACAGCCTGATCAATGATCAGAGCAGATTTCAGCAGCCCCAGCGCCTGCAGGCGTGTGGCGGCTTCCTTGGTTTTCTGCACCCCTTCAGCCCGGTCCAGCACGACCAGTTTGCCATCAGCAGCCTTCTGAGAAAGTGCTGACTTCAAACCGAGACGACGCACTTTCTTAGGCAGCTTGAAAGCGTGTGAGCGGCTCACTGGGCCATGAGCAACGCCACCAGTACGGAACTGGGGGGCACGCAGTGAGCCCTGGCGGGCCGAACCTGTGCCTTTCTGGCGGTAAGGCTTCTTAGTAGTGCCAGAAACAGCGCCCATGCCTTTGGTGGCATGTGTGCCAGCACGACGCTTAGCCAGCTGCCAGTTCACCACACGCGCCATGATGTCGCGGCGGGGGAGAATACCGAAAATGTCTTCTGCGAGGCTCACCGAGCCAGCAGTGCCATTGTCGAGAGTTTTGACTTCATGTTCCATGTTGGTCACTCGGCGGCTCCACCATTGGCAGGGGCCTGGGATGCGGTCGGATAGGGTGCATCCGCGTGGCGGGCCTTCTTGATTGCATCACGCACGAGAACGTAACCGTTTTTGGCACCTGGGACGGCACCGCGCACCATGATGAGGTTGCGTTCGGGGTCAACGGCTGCGATCTCAAGGTTCTGGGTTGTCACGCGCTCATCGCCCATGTGACCGGCCATCTTCTTACCCTTGAACACCTTGCCAGGGTCTTGGCGCTGGCCTGTCGAACCGTGTGAACGGTGGCTGATGGACACGCCATGGGAAGCCTCGAGGCCCCCGAAGTTGTGGCGCTTCATGGCGCCTGCAAAGCCCTTGCCCTTGCTCTGGCCGGTCACGTCCACTTTCTGGCCTGCAACAAAGTGGGCCACTGAAAGCTGCGTGCCAGCTGGGAGGAGGGCATCCTCTGAAACGCGGAATTCCACAAGCTTGCGCTTAGGAGCCACGCCGAGTTTGGCAAAGCGGCTGCGGTTAGGTTTGGAGAGGTGCTTGTCCTTGGCAGCGCCAAAACCAAGCTGAAGGGCTGTGTAGCCGTCCTTCTCCGTGGTGCGCTGAGCCACCACTTCAAGATCCTCGAGGATCAGGACGGTTACAGGCACATGGGTGCCATCGTCCTTAAAAATCCGGGACATACCCAGTTTTTTTGCAATCAATCCGGTGCGCATCGTCTGGGCCTTACAGTTTAATCTCAACGTCAACGCCAGCGGCGAGGTCGAGCTTCATGAGGGCATCCACGGTCTGCGGAGTCGGTTCCACGATGTCGAGGAGGCGGCGGTGAGTGCGCATCTCGAACTGTTCGCGGCTCTTCTTGTCCACGTGGGGGGAACGGTTAACCGTGAAACGGGCAATGTGGGTTGGCAGGGGAATCGGGCCACGCACGCGGGCACCGGTTCGTTTGGCAGTGTTAACAATCTCACGGGTGCTGTTGTCCAGCACGCGGTGATCATACGCTTTGAGGCGTATGCGGATGTTCTGATCTTCCATTGGTGTTCGTTTCATCCAGGTTAGACAGCCGGGGAGCATCCGGCAGCCGGCGGAGCCGTAACGCAACCCCGGCCGGATTGCTCCGGCCGGGGCTGCACGTCAACAGCTAGAGACGTGATCAGGCAGTGATGGAAGACACCACACCTGCGCCAACAGTGCGACCACCTTCGCGAATAGCGAAGCGCAGGCCTTCATCCATGGCGATAGGGGCGATCAGTTCGACATCCATGGCGACGTTGTCACCAGGCATAACCATTTCCGTGCCTTCAGGCAGGTGCACAACGCCAGTGACGTCTGTGGTGCGGAAATAGAACTGCGGACGATAGTTGGTGAAGAATGGCGTGTGACGGCCACCTTCGTCTTTCGTCAGGATGTAGGCCTCGGCCTTGAACTTGGTGTGGGGCGTGATGGAGCCAGGCTTGGCCAGCACCTGGCCACGCTCAACATCTTCACGCTTGGTGCCACGCAGCAGGGCGCCAATGTTGTCACCAGCTTCGCCGCGGTCAAGCAGCTTGCGGAACATTTCCACACCTGTGACAGTGGTCTTGGTGGTGGGACGGATGCCAACGATCTCAACTTCATCAGAGACGTTAACGGCACCACGTTCCACACGGCCCGTCACCACAGTGCCACGACCAGAGATGGAGAACACGTCCTCGATTGGCATCAGGAAAGGACGGTCAATCGGGCGCTCGGGCTGGGGGATGTAGGAATCAACAGCATCCATCAGGTCCTTGACACGGTCCTTGCCAATGGCAGCGTCGCCATCTTCCAGAACGGCCAGAGCAGAACCTTTGATGATGGGGATCTCATCGCCAGGGAACTCGTAGGAAGACAGAAGCTCACGAACTTCCATTTCCACCAGTTCCAGCAGCTCAGGATCGTCCACCTGGTCAACCTTATTCAAGAAGACCACCAGAGCCGGCACACCGACCTGACGGGCAAGCAGGATGTGCTCACGCGTCTGGGGCATGGGGCCGTCAGCAGCGGACACCACCAGGATGGCGCCGTCCATCTGGGCCGCACCGGTGATCATGTTCTTGACGTAGTCGGCGTGGCCGGGGCAGTCGACGTGGGCGTAGTGACGCTTCGGGGTCTCATATTCAACGTGGGCCGTTGAAATCGTGATGCCACGGGCGCGCTCTTCAGGGGCCTTGTCGATCATGTCGTAAGCACTGAACTCGGCGCCACCAGCCTCGGCCAGCGTCTTGGTGATCGCCGCGGTCAGGGACGTCTTGCCATGGTCGACGTGACCGATGGTGCCGATATTGCAATGCGGCTTATTCCGCTCAAACTTAGCTTTTGCCATCGTTCTCTCCAAAACCCTGACCCAAAGGGCCAGAGATCAAACCGGGAACCTCCCCTTACCGCCCTGAAACAGGGCGGGGAAGGGAGGCTCCACTTTCAATAGCTGGTAGTGGTCACCAGCGGTAGTGGCTGAATGCCTTGTTGGCTTCTGCCATACGATGCGTGTCTTCGCGTTTCTTGACGGCTGCGCCACGATTGTTGATCGCGTCCATCAGCTCATTAGAAAGGCGATCCTGCATCGTGTTCTCGCCGCGCTTGCGGGAAGCATCGATCAGCCAACGAATGGCCAACGCCTGCCGGCGCTCAGCGCGCACTTCAACGGGAACCTGGTAGGTCGCGCCACCAACACGGCGTGAACGCACCTCAACGGCGGGCTTCACGTTGTCAAGGGCCGCGTGGAACATCGTCACAGGGTCAGCATTAGGGCCACTGCGCTGACGCAGGACATCCAAAGCGCCATAAACGATGCGTTCGGCAGTGGACTTCTTGCCATCATACATGAGCGCGTTCATGAAACGCGTGATGACGATGTCCCCGAATTTCGGATCAGGAAGGATTTCACGCTTTACAGCGCGATGACGGCGACTCATAGGTCGTTAACTCCTTATTTCGGACGCTTGGCGCCGTAAAGCGAACGGCGCTGACGACGCTTGGCAATGCCCTGGGTATCAAGGACACCGCGCAGGATGTGATAGCGCACGCCCGGAAGATCCTTGACGCGACCGCCACGGATAAGGACCACGCTGTGCTCCTGCAGGTTGTGCCCTTCACCGGGGATATAACTCACGACCTCGAACCCGTTGGTCAGGCGCACCTTGGCAACCTTGCGAAGGGCAGAGTTCGGCTTCTTTGGAGTAACGGTGTAGACGCGTGTGCAAACGCCACGCTTCTGCGGGCATTCCTGAAGCGCGGGAACTTTGTTCCGCTTCGCAGCCGGCTTACGGCCTTTTGCGATCAACTGGTTGATGGTCGGCATGCGCCCTTCCCAATCCTTAGTCCACTAGTGGCCGGGAGCCCAATCCCGTCCGTATTGTTAGCCAAAACGACTGGGCCAGGCGTGCCTGTCGCAGTCAAAGCCCCAAGCCTTCCAGAAGCGGGCTCTCCTTCTGGAAGGTAGCGCAAAACCTCCGGCCTCACTGCCACACCCCAAGGGGTGGCATGACACCGAAGACAATTCGAAAATCCTGGGGCCGTTCCGGGGCCAAAGGGAGCCGGAACTGCCTAGGGCGCGCACCCTACGGGTGGCAGGGTGGCAAGTCAAGGGCCTGCGCCGGGTTGTTTTGACAAACCGTTAAGGAGCAGGCGCTTTCCAGGGGGTGTGCCGTGTCACCCACTGGGAGACTGGGTTTTCCGCACGCACCAGGCTGAATGCCTCTTTATAAGGTAGTTTCCTTGGCAATGCCAGGGGTGGAATGTCCGGTCTATGCCTTCAATCCATCAAAACACAAAACCGCGCCCCTTGTGAAAGGGGCACGGCTTTGCTGCAGAGAGGCATTTTGCCAGCTAGCACAGTCTATTTAGTGCGTGCCAGCTGGGCACTGTGCGTTGTCAGTTTTCTGTAGAGACAGCGTCAATCACCTTGGTGTGGGCGTTTTCCACAGCAGGGTGTGAGTCTGCGTCAGCAATTTGCTGCAGACGGCGCATGGCCCCACCAGTGCCGGCTGGAATGAGGCGCCCGACAATGACATTCTCCTTCAACCCACCCAGGGTATCGACCTTGCCAGAGCTCGCAGCTTCCGTAAGGACACGTGTGGTTTCCTGGAAGGAAGCAGCTGAGATGAAGGACTGAGTTTGCAAGGAAGCCTTGGTAATGCCCTGCAGGATAGGCATGGCCTTAGCCATTGTACGCCCTGCAGCCTCCAGCTCCCTGTTGACACCCTCGAACTCCACACGATCAACGGTCTCGCCGATGAGCCAAGTGGAATCACCTGGTTCCAGAACCTCAACTTTCTGCAGCATCTGGCGAACGATCACTTCAATGTGCTTGTCGTTAATCTTCACGCCCTGCAGGCGGTAAACATCCTGGATCTCGTTGACGAGGTAGTCGGAGAGGGCTTCCACGCCCATGACTTTAAGGATGTCATGGGGAACACGCGGCCCATCGACCAACGGATCGCCTTTTTGGACGTAATCCCCCTCCTGAACGGAGATGTGCTTACCTTTCGGGATAAGGTAATCCGTCTGTTCGCCTGTTTCGTCATTTTTGACGATGATGCAGCGTTTTGCCTTGTAGTCCTTGCCAAACTCGATGCGCCCAGGCCCTTCAGCGATGATGGCATGGTCCTTGGGACGGCGCGCTTCAAACAGCTCAGCCACACGTGGCAGACCACCAGTGATGTCGCGTGTTTTGCCACCTTCACGCGGAATGCGCGCCAATACGTCACCAGCATGAACTTCCGCCCCATTATCCACCGAAAGGATAGAATCAGGGGAAAGGAAGTAGCGGGCTTCATTGCCATTGGCGAGATGAACGAGCTTGCCATCTGGGCCCTGGAGCTGCAGGCGGGGACGCAGGTCAACGCCCTTAGCAACACCTTTGTTGTCAATGATGATGCGTGACGTCAGGCCTGTGACTTCATCCATCTTCTCAGCCAAGGTCACACCTTCAATGAGGTCCTGGTATTCCACCTTGCCGGACTGCTCCGTGATGATGGGCAGGGTGTAGGGGTCCCATTCAGCCATTTTCTGGCCGCGCTCAACCTTCTGCCCATCATTGACCATGAGGCGAGCACCATAAGGCACACGGTAGCGGCCACGCTCCACGCCATTCTCGTCAGAGAGGATGATCTCGCAGTTGCGTGACATGACCACAGGCACGTTGGCTGAGTTCACCACCACATTGCGGTTCTTGATGGTGATGGTGCCGTCACGCATGGCCTCCACCATGGACTGCTCCGCCCCCTTGGTAGCAGTGCCGCCAATGTGGAAGGTGCGCATAGTCAGCTGCGTGCCAGGCTCGCCAATAGACTGAGCGGCAATGACGCCCACGGCCTCGCCAATGTTGACAGGCGTACCACGCGCCAGGTCACGGCCATAGCAAGCGGCGCAAATGCCAACCTTGCTTTCACATGTCAGGACAGAGCGGATGTCAGCGCTTTCCACCCCCGCTTCCTCCAGAACCTCCACATCTGCTTCCGTCACGAGATGGTTGGCGGGGAGGAGGACTTCATCCGTGCCAGGCTTGTTGATGGGTTTGGACAATGTGCGGCCCAGAATGCGCTCACCCAGGGAGGCGACAACCTCACCACTGTCAGTGACGGCGCGGACTGTGAGGCCATTTTCCGTTCCGCAGTCAAGAGCTGTGATGATGCAGTCCTGGGCAACGTCGACCAAACGGCGCGTCAGATAACCGGAGTTGGCGGTCTTGAGGGCCGTGTCAGCCAGGCCTTTACGGGCGCCATGGCTGGAGGTGAAGTAATCGAGGACGGAGAGGCCCTCTTTGAAGTTGGCGATAATGGGCTGCTCGATGATCTCGCCAGAAGGCTTCACCATCAGGCCACGCATGCCAGCCAGCTGCTTCATCTGGGCGGGCGACCCACGGGCGCCGGAGTGGGCCATCATCCACACGGCATTGGTGGGCTTGCCAATGGTCTGCTTGGAAAGCTCCTTGAGCATGGCGGCCTGCACTTCATCCGTGCAGCGTGACCAGGCGTCCACAACCTTGTTGTAGCGCTCACCAGCGGTGATGAGGCCTTCCTGGTACTGCTGCTCGAACTCGCGCACCTCGTTGGCGGTGTGTTCAACCAAGGTAGCCTTCTCAGCTGGAACGATCATGTCGTCCTTGCCGAAGGAGATGCCGGCGACAGCGGCGTTTTTGAAGCCAAGCGCCATGAGCTGATCGCAGAAGATGACCGCTTCCTTCTGCCCACAATGACGGTAGACAGCGTCAATGATGGAGGAAATGGCTTTCTTGGTCAGCTGCTGGTTAACCAGGCTGAAGGGGATGGCAGCATTCTGCGGCAGAATCTGCGCCACCATGGCACGACCTGGGGAGGTGATGACGGTTTGGCGTTCCATTTTGCCATCAGCGTCCAGGCGTTCCAGGCGGAAGCGGATTTTATCATGCACCTTCAAGGTGCCTGCAGCCAAAGCGGCCTCGATTTCAGCAATGGAACCGAAGGCGCGCGGACCAGGCTTGACGACCTTGCCGTCAGCGCTCACTTCTGGGGCGTCTGGCGTGGCGTCATATTCAGGCGTCTGCAGGCTGAGGTAATAGAGACCCAGCACGATGTCCTGAGAAGGCACGATGATGGGCTTGCCGTTAGCAGGGCTAAGGACGTTGTTGGTGGACATCATCAGCACGCGTGCCTCAAGCTGGGCTTCCAGCGAAAGGGGCACATGGACGGCCATCTGGTCACCGTCAAAGTCCGCATTGAAGGCAGTGCACACCAATGGGTGAAGCTGAATGGCTTTGCCTTCAATCAAGACAGGCTCAAACGCCTGGATGCCAAGCCTGTGCAGGGTAGGGGCACGGTTCAGCATCACGGGATGCTCGCGGATGACCTCTTCCAGGATGTCCCAAACCTCTGGGCGCTCCTTCTCCACCATGCGCTTGGCAGCCTTAATGGTGGTGGCGTGGCCATATTTCTCAAGCTTTGAATAGATGAAGGGCTTGAACAGTTCCAACGCCATCTTCTTAGGCAAGCCACACTGATGCAGCTTCAGCTCCGGCCCCACGGTGATGACGGAACGGCCTGAATAGTCAACGCGCTTGCCAAGCAGGTTCTGACGGAAACGCCCCTGCTTGCCTTTCAGCATGTCTGAAAGGGATTTCAGGGGGCGCTTGTTAGCGCCTGTGATGGCGCGCCCACGGCGGCCATTGTCAAAGAGAGCGTCGACAGCTTCCTGCAGCATACGCTTTTCATTGCGCACGATGATGTCAGGCGCGCGCAGCTCCATCAAGCGCTTGAGGCGGTTGTTGCGGTTGATGACGCGGCGGTAAAGGTCGTTGAGGTCAGATGTGGCGAAACGCCCGCCGTCAAGCGGCACCAATGGACGCAGCTCAGGCGGGATGACCGGCACCACGTCCATGATCATCCACTCTGGCTTGGAGCCACTTTCAACGAAGGCCTCAACCATCTTGAGGCGCTTGACCAACTTCTTGCGGGCTGCTTCAGAGGTGGCCTTGCGCAGTTTCTTGCGCAGGATGGTCTTCTCTGAATCAGCGTCGAGGATCTCAACATCGTAATCGAAGGGATCTGGCTCGCCCTTGGCGCGCGCGGCAGCGCTGATTTCGCGTTCCTCAGCGTTGGGCACACCCCAGTCATAGCTGGCCAGGGCCTTCTTGATGGCCTCTGCCCCAATGCCGATCTCGATGCCAGCATCAGGGTATTCCTCAAGGATCTCCTCAGCGCGCACCTCATCAAGCAGGTACTGGTCGCGCTTCTTGGCCACCTTGAAGGATTCGATGTCAGCGTCAGCGATGCCCTTGTCGAGAACCAGGAACTTCTCAAAATAAAGGACTGGCTCCACATCCTTGAGCGGCAAGTCAAGCATCGTAGCAATACGTGAGGGCAGCGACTTCAGGAACCAGATGTGGGCAACCGGACTGGCCAAGTCGATATGGCCCATGCGTTCGCGGCGCACTTTGGCCAAGGTGACTTCAACGCCGCATTTCTCGCAGACGATGCCACGGAACTTCATGCGTTTATACTTGCCGCAAAGGCATTCGTAATCCTTCACGGGACCAAAAATGCGCGCGCAGAACAGGCCGTCACGCTCTGGCTTGAAGGTGCGGTAGTTAATGGTTTCGGGTTTCTTGACTTCACCGAAGGACCAGGAACGGATCTGGTCGCTTGAAGCAAGCTGGATCCGGATGCGGTCAAAATTGCCAACTTGGCCGGTCTGGCCAAGGATTTTCGTAAGTTCGCTCATACGCCTCTGTTTCCGCAGCGCCCAAGGCCCCTCAGGGCCTGGGCTGCTTTTCCATGTGACCCCAGCGCCTTGGGGCGCGTGGCTGTCACGATGCGGCCTTTCCAATCACGCTGTCATTGTCCTGTCATGGATAAGACATGGTGATGGCAAGGCCCTTTGTCACCTCACAGGTGGGGGCCGTTGTGATGGCGCCTTCAGGAAGCGCCCCCTTGTTCAAGCTCCACATTGAGGCCAAGGGACTTAAGCTCCTTGACCAGAACATTGAAGCTTTCAGGGATGCCAGCCTCGAAGTCGTCCTGCTCACGCACGATGGCTTCATAGACTTTGGTGCGGCCTGAAACGTCATCAGACTTCACCGTCAGCATTTCCTGCAGCGTGTAGGCAGCACCGTAAGCTTCCAGCGCCCAGACTTCCATCTCACCAAAACGCTGACCACCAAACTGCGCCTTGCCGCCCAAAGGCTGCTGGGTGACGAGGGAGTAAGGCCCAATGGAACGGGCATGGATCTTGTCGTCCACAAGGTGGTGCAGCTTCAGCATGTAGATGTAGCCAACGGTGGTCTTACGCTCGAAAGGCTCGCCCGTGCGGCCGTCAATCAGTTGTGACTGGCCAGATTTATCGACCCCTGCCTTTTCCAGCATTTCTTCGATGTCAGGGATGGAGGCGCCGTCAAACACGGGCGTGGCGATGGGCACGCCTTTGCGCAGGTTGTTGGCCAACTCCACCAGCTGGTCGTTGCTGAGGGTGGCGATGTCTTCATTGAACACGCGTTCGCCGTAAACATCCTTCAAGCGGTCCAGCAATTCCTGGCGCTTCTCGCCTGTGCGCTGATACTCGTCCACCAGCTCCCCGATGCTTTGGCCAATGTTGGCACAGGCCCAGCCAAGGTGGGTTTCAAGGATCTGACCGATGTTCATGCGCGACGGCACGCCCAGTGGGTTCAGGACGATGTCCATGGGTTGGCCATTCTCAAGGAAGGGCATGTCCTCCACAGGCAAGACGCGTGACACCACACCCTTGTTGCCATGGCGGCCAGCCATTTTGTCGCCAGGCTGGAGCTTACGCTTCACAGCGACGAAGACCTTAACCATCTTCATCACGCCTGGGGGCAGGTCGTCACCACGCTGCAGCTTCTCCACCTTGTCATTGAAGCGCGCGTCAATGCGCGTCACGGCTTCATCGAACTCACGGCAGGCGGCCTCAAGGGCGGCGGTGGCCACAGGGTCAGTGACGGTGATGTTGCGCCAAGTGGCCTTGGGGAACTGTTCAAGGATCTCAGGCGTGATGACGGTGCCAGCCTTGATGCCCTTGAAGCCAGCGGCAGCCTCCTGGCCGACCAGGCGTTCCTTGAGGCGGTTGTGGAAGCTGCGCTCCTGGATGAGGCGCTCATCGTCACGGTCACGGGCGAAATGGGCGATGCCGTCACGCTCAATGGCCATGGCGCGCTCGTCCTTGTCAACGCCACGGCGCGAGAACACGCGCACATCCACAATGGTGCCACTGGTGCCTGGCGGCAGCTTCAAGGAGGTGTCGCGCACGTCAGAGGCCTTCTCGCCAAAGATGGCGCGCAGCAACTTCTCCTCAGGGGTCATGGGGCTTTCGCCCTTGGGGGTCACCTTGCCCACCAGGATGTCGCCTGGATTGACCTCCGCGCCCACATAGACGATGCCGGCCTCATCGAGGTTGCGCAGGGCCTCCTCGCCGACATTGGGAATGTCACGGGTGATTTCCTCCTGGCCCAGCTTGGTGTCGCGGGCCATGACTTCGAATTCCTCCAGATGGATGGAGGTGAAGACGTCGTCTTTGGCGATGCGCTCTGAAATGAGGATGGAGTCCTCAAAGTTGTAGCCGTTCCAGGGCATGAAGGCGACCAGAACATTGCGGCCAAGCGCCAGCTCGCCCAGTTCCGTGGCGGGGCCATCAGCGATGATGTCACCCGCGGCAACGCGGTCCCCAACCTTCACCAAAGGTTTCTGGTTGAGGCAGGTGGACTGGTTGGAGCGCATATATTTGCGCAGACGGTAGATGTCCACACCTTCCGTGGCGCCGTTCTCATCAGTGGCGCGGACAACGATGCGGGCGCCATCGAGCTGATCGACAACGCCAGCGCGCTTGGCGATGATGGTGGCGCCAGAATCATGCGCCACCGCCGCTTCCATGCCCGTGCCGACCAAGGGCGCGTCAGAGCTGATAAGCGGCACGGCCTGACGCTGCATGTTGGAGCCCATGAGGGCGCGGTTGGCATCGTCATTCTCAAGGAAGGGGATGCAGGCCGCAGCCACGGAGACCAGCTGGCGCGGCGAGACGTCGCATGCTGTAACCTGTTCGGGCGGAACCAGGCGGAAATCACCCTGCTGGCGCACAGAAATCAGTTCGTCAGCAAGCTTGTCGCCGTTTTCCAGGCGCGCGTCAGCCTGGGCAACAACCAGCTTCTCCTCCTCCATAGCGGAGAGGTACTTCCAATCCGGCTGCAGCTGGCCGTCCTGGACCAGGCGGTAAGGGGTCTCAATAAAGCCGTATTTGTTGACCTTGGCGTAAGTGGCCAGTGAGTTGATGAGGCCGATATTGGGGCCTTCTGGGGTCTCAATAGGACAGATGCGGCCATAATGCGTAGGGTGGACGTCACGCACCTCAAAACCAGCACGCTCACGCGTCAAGCCACCTGGACCAAGCGCTGAGAGGCGGCGCTTGTGGGTCACCTCTGACAGGGGGTTAGTCTGGTCCATGAATTGGCTGAGCTGGGAGGAGCCGAAGAACTCGCGCACAGCAGCGGCCGCTGGCTTGGCGTTGATGAGGTCGTGCGGCATGACGGTGTCGATATCGACTGCACCCATGCGCTCACGGATGGCGCGTTCCATGCGCAGCAAGCCAATGCGGTACTGGTTCTCCATGAGTTCGCCCACGGAGCGGACACGGCGATTGCCGAGGTTGTCGATGTCATCGACCTGGCCACGGCCGTCCTTGAGGTCGCACAGCACCTTGACCGTTTTGAGGATGTCCTCCTTGCGCAGGGTGTGCACGGTGTCAGGCACCTGCTCGTCCAGGCGCATGTTCATCTTCACACGACCCACGGCTGAAAGGTCGTAACGGTCTGGATCGAAGAACAGGCCGTTCAACATGGCTTCAGCGGTTTCGGGGGTGGGTGGTTCACCTGGGCGCATGATGCGGTAGATGTCGATCAAGGCCTCATCGCGGCTGCGGTTCTTGTCTGCAGCCAGCGTGTTGCGAATCCATGGGCCATGCTGGGCGTCAATCCCCAAAGTGGGGATTGAGGTGACGCCAGCTTCCTCAAGGGTGGTGAGAGCTTCATCGGTGATTTCATCACCAGCTTCCAGCCAGATTTCGCCAGTCTGGGTGTTGACCAGGTCGCGCGCAGCAAAACGCCCGACCAGGTCCAGACGCCCTGCCTCTACCGTCTTGGTGTTTTCAGCAATTTGACGCAGCTTGCGCGCCGTCAGCTTAGTGTCAGCTGCAGCCACAACCTCGCCGGTTTCAGCGTCCACCAGGTCTGAAAGCAGCTTCTGACCCTTAAAGGAGTCTGGATCGAAGGGGCGCGCCCAGTTTTCAGTATTGGCGTCCTTACGGGTGAAGGACACCGTTTCATAGAATTGAGAGAGGATTTCCTCCTGGTCCATCCCCTGCACGCCGAGGGCCTCAACATCGCCCCCTTCAGCTTCCTTGGCTTTACGCGCAGCAAGTGACTTCGCCCCCTCCAACGCGTAAAGCAGCGTGGTGGCTGGCAGCTTGCGCTTGCGGTCGATACGGACATAGAGGACGTCCTTGGCATCGAACTCAAAGTCCAGCCAAGAGCCACGGTAAGGGATAACGCGCGCAGAATAGAGGTACTTACCGCTGGAGTGCGTTTTGCCATGGTCATGGTCGAAGAAAACGCCAGGGCTGCGGTGCATCTGCGAAACGATGACGCGCTCAGTGCCATTGATGATGAAGGTGCCATGCTCCGTCATCAGGGGGATGTCCCCCATGTAGACGGGCTGTTCCTTCAAATCGCGGATGGAACGGGTGCCTGTATCCTCGTCAATGTCCCAAGTGGTGAGGCGCAAAATGACTTTCAGGGGCGCAGCGTAGGTCAAGCCACGCTGGATGCATTCCTCAACGTCGTATTTAGGTTCCTCAAACTCATAACGCTGGAAGTCCAAACGCCCCTTGCCCGCGAAATCGTGGATTGGGAACACGGAGTTGAACACTTCCTGCAAACCAGCAGGGGCGCGCTCGTCAGGCTTGATGTTGGCCTGGAGGAAACCTTCGTAAGAGGAACGCTGAACGTCAATGAGGTTGGGCATCGGGGCGACTTCGGGAATACGCCCGAAGCTTTTGCGGATGCGCTTCTGCCCAGTGAAAGATTTTGTGATTGCGCTGCTCATTCTATCCTGCCTAAAAGCCAGCCCTCCCGGCCAGCTTCAAGCCGCCAGGCCAGAATGGCGCGACAGGCAGAAAAGAAGCAGGCCAGGATGGCTGGCACCGCACCGCCTGGGCAAACCCAGCGGTGTCTGATTACTTAATTCTTTTTCAGACTGAGTGCACCCATGCGCCCGGTGCACCAAGAACCACCAACATAAGGTCGATCTTCGCCTTATTCAAGACCTGAGATGCGCACAGTGCGGATTTTCAACGGGGCTTTGAACCACCTTGAACAAAAATTTTGCTTGAACAAGCCTTGGCTCAGTCCCCGCCTTGGCAGGGCTGGTGGGGGAAAAGCTGCCCATAAGGCTGAGACAAGGCCCAGCGGTTTTGAAAATGAGCTTCCATGGCGTTCATTAAAGCTGCATTGCCCTGAATGGCCACGATGTTTTCGCTTTTATGCTTTTCAGAAGAGGGGGTGAAGTTCATAGAACCTGTCACCACCGTGTTGTCGTCTGTGAGCGTCAATTTGTCATGTTGCTTTTCCCAGCCTGGGCTATGGTCAATACGGACCTTCACGCCATGGCGTTGCAGAAAACACACCATATGGCGCTGCCGCCCATCACGCCTTACTGCGCCATAATCCATGGCCACCTGCACGTTCACGCCACGCTGGCGCGCAGCTACTAAAGCGTTTGCGATGTCAGGCGCCCGAAAGGAATAAGCCATCATCTTTATGGAGTGCCGGGCTTGTCCCAGAGTTGCCAAAAGCAATTGGCGCGCGCTGCCTTCCGGTGAAAAGCCCCAACGCACCTTCACAGGCGAAAGAGGGCATGGTTGCGCAATGGCACAAGGCAACCCATGGGAGAACCCCATAAGTACCGCCAAGACCCAAAGCGATGTATTTCCTCTATAAGGGAGTTTGTTAGTCACCAAGGGTGTCCCTCCCCAAAGCACAAAACAGGTCTTGGTGAGGAAGCCTGTTTCCACGTTGTTTTAATGTGCTTAATCATTGCTCAAAACAATGGGGGCCAAGGCTGATGCCCTGACCCCCATGGGGCTTTCCTCACAAAGGGGAAAGCCACTTAAGCCTGGAAAGGCTTATTTGATCTCGACAGTCGCGCCAGCGGCTTCGAGGGCCTTCTTCATCTTCTCGGCCTCGTCCTTGGAGACGCCTTCCTTCAGGGTCTTGGGAGCGCCTTCAACCAGGTCCTTGGCTTCCTTCAGGCCCAGGCCGGTGATGCCACGGACTTCCTTAATGACGTTGATTTTCTTGTCGCCAGCCTTGGCCAGAACAACGTCAAATTCGGTCTTTTCCTCAGCGGCAGCGCCACCAGCACCGGGGGCAGCAGCGGCAACAGCCACAGGAGCGGCAGCGGAAACGCCCCATTTCTCTTCAAGCATCTTGGAGAGCTCAGCAGCTTCCAGAACGGTCAGGGCGGAGAGTTCGTCAACCAGTTTAGCCAGATCGGCCATGATGATATCCTCAGTGTTGAACGCTGCAGCGCGTAGGGTCACCCTTGAAAAACTGCAGCGCGTAATGCGTGTTGTTCAAGCCATTTCCAAAAGCGTGCGCCCTGGGAATGGCTGAACGTGAACAGATGTTCAGGCGGCTTCGCCGGCTTTGGCATAGGCGCCGAAGACACGGGCAAGCTGGCCAGCAGGGGCCTGCGTGACGGATGCGATGCGCTGGGCGGGTGTGGAAACCATACCCACCAACTTGGCGCGAAGCTCGTCCAGCGAAGGCAGCTCGGCAAGAGCCTTGACACCGTTGACGTCCAACGCCACGGAACCAAGGCTGCCACCCAGCAGCTCAAGCTTGTCGTTTGTCTTGGCGAACTCGACCAGCACTTTGGCCACGGCCACAGGTTCCTCAGCCCAAGCAAGGGCAGTGGGGCCTGTCAGCAGTGGGGAAATGCCTTCGAATTGGGTACCTGCCAGAGCACGGGTGGCCAGCCGGTTTTTGGCGACCTTGTAACTTGCACCCGCTTCGCGCACCTGGCGGCGCAGCTTGGTCACGTCATCAACGGTCAAACCCAGATTGCGGGTGACCAGAACGATGCCGGTTGAACCAAACACGTCAGCGAGGAAGTTGACAAAGGCGCTTTTTTCCTTGCGGTCCAAAACCTGTCTCCTTCACGGCCTGTCAACAGCGCCCCCTCAGCAAGGGCACCTTCATGACTAGGCCTGTTGACCCATGGAGGGGTGCTGGCTGTGCAGCCCTCCCTCCGCTCGCCTGTCCTTGTCAGTGCAGTCCGGGAGCCGCCCACGCAGGTTTCAGCGAGGAAACCGTGCCATGAGGGCCTGGCCCGTCTGGCGCCCGCCCAGTAAGGTTGCCCTAGCTGGATTATGGCGCACCCCTTGGCGACAAGGGGCAACAACCGCGTGCGGTCTTGGACAGGTTTGGCTTCATGACCTCCACCAAGGCAGAGTATGAAAACCAAGGCTGCATCAACTGGTTTTTAAGCAAAAACACAAAAGATGCAGCGAACCTTGCGGGGAAAGTCGCCCTTCCCCAACCCTGCGCAGGCCTGACCAGGCACAGGCGCAGGGGCAGTTAGCTGGCCTTTTACCTGAAGCCTGGCAAAAAGCAAGATGGGATGGCACGAAACCATCCCAAAGTCAGCTCAGCCGTTGAAGCCGCTGACATCCACAGCCACGCCAGGCCCCATGGTGGAGGAGAGGGCAGCCTTTTTCATGTAAGTGCCCTTGGCGCCTGATGGACGGGCCTTCTGCACAGCACCCATGAGGGCATTGACGTTCTCAGCCAGTTTGGTGGGCTCAAAAGAGGCCTTGCCAACAGCTGCGTGAACGATGCCTGACTTCTCGGCGCGGTATTCAACCTGCCCAGACTTGGCGGCCTTGACGGCATCACCAACATTCATGGTGACGGTGCCCAGGCGGGGGTTAGGCATCAGGCCACGTGGGCCTAGGATTTTGCCCAGGCGCCCCACCAGGCCCATCATGTCAGGAGTAGCGATACAGCGATCGAAATCGATCTTGCCTTCCTGCACAGCTTCAGCCAGGTCTTCGGCGCCAACCACGTCAGCACCAGCGGCCTTGGCTTCCTCAGCCTTCGGTCCACGGGCGAACACGCCAACGCGCATGGTCTTACCCGTACCGTGCGGCAGGGAAACCATGCCACGCACCATCTGGTCAGCATGGCGGGGGTCAATGCCCAGATTGATGGCCAGTTCAACGGTTTCGTCAAACTTGGCTGTGGCATTGTCCTTGACCAGCTTCACGGCTTCTTCAAGGCTGTAGGTTTCAGCTGGGTTAACAGCGGCGCGGGCCGCATTGATGCGCTTATTCTTGGCCATGGCGTCAGGCTCCCGTCACGTCAATGCCCATGGACTTCGCGGAACCGGCGAGCATACGCACGGCGCCATCGATGTCATTGGCGTTCATGTCCTTGAGCTTGGTGGCGGCGATCTCGCGCAGCTGCGCGCGCGTCACCTTGCCCACGGAGGCAGACTTGCCAACTGTCTGGCTGCCTTTGTTGATTTTGGCGGCTTTCAGAAGGAAGTAAGTGTTAGGCGGGGTCTTGGTGATGAAGCTGAACGTGCGGTCCGCATAGGCGGTGATGACCACTGGAATGGGCATACCGGGTTCCATGCCTTGGGTTTTGGCATTGAACTCTTTGCAGAACTGCATGATGTTCAGCCCGCGCTGACCCAGGGCCGGGCCCACAGGCGGTGACGGGTTGGCCTTACCGGCCGGGATCTGCAGCTTGATGTAGCCAACGATTTTTTTGGCCATATCCGGGAAACTCCCCTTTGACTGGCTTGGGTTGCGTCATCCCGAACCGCGGTTCGAACGGTGCCCAGCCTGCCAAGCTATGGCTAGGACACCTCCCGCGTTTCTGGAAATTCCCAGCCTAGAGCCTTCGCCAGCTTCCGTCAAGGTTGGGATAGGGTGATTCAACCCGGCCCCTCCCTACCACCAGCGCACAGGGCCATCCGCAGGCAGTCTGGAACCGCCTTCATCATTCCCAGATTTTTCGCTGCCCTGCGCTGCGGAAGAACTGGGCAACGGGGCCTGCACTGGCAGGGGGGAGGCAAGGTTGCTGTCCACCTTTGGTGGCGCCAGCCCCTTGAAGTGCACCCCATTGGGGACGCCGCCTACAGAGAGCGCGTAATGGAGGCCTTCATATTGCAAAGGTCCCACCGGATCGATCTGCGCGATGGTTGGCATGTCTGAAGCGCGCCAACCACCACCAAGCGCCCTGATGAGACTGACAGTGGATTGCAGCTGCTCCGTTTGAGCGGAGACCTCGTTCAAGCGCGCCTTGAGAGCATCCTGCTGTGCCACCAGGGCATCCAGGTAGTTGGAGAGGCCACCTGTGTAGAGTGCCATGGTCATGGACTGGGTGCGCAAGGCCGCCTCCACAGCGCGGTGGAGCTGGCGGCGTTCACGCGCGTAAAGCTTGGTGCGGCTGAGGTTGTCCTCCACCTCCTTGAAGGCTTCCAGGACGGTGGCGCGGTATTCGTCAAAGCTCTGGCGGTAGGATGACCATGAACGTTGCAGCGCAGCCCGTCGCAACCCACCCGTGTAGACACGCTCAGCCGCTTGGATGGCCACGCGCCACATCGCCATGGCCATTTGGGCTAAATCGAAACCCCCATTCTGGAAACCGCCAGAGGCACTGAGGGTGATGTGGGGGTAAAAGGCCGCCCGCGCCACGCCGATGCTGGCCACCGCGCCTGCCAGCTGGCGTTCTGAGGCCGCGATGTCTGGGCGGCGCTCCAACAAAGTGGAAGGCAGGCCCGGTTCTATGGGCACTTCCTTGATGCGGATGGTGAAGCCAGGCATCGGTTTGATGTGGAATGCCGCTGGCGTGGTGTTGAGGAGCACGGCAATGGCGTGTTCCGTCACGGCGCGCTGGGCCTTCAGGTGGCTGAGCGCCCCTTGCGCGCTGTAGAGCTGGTCTTCAGCACGGGAGACGTCAAGCCCAGCGCCGATGGCCCCGCCTTGCCGCATACGGGTGATGTCTACAGCGGCGCTGAAGTAACGGATGGAATCGCGGTAAACGGCATCCTGCGCATCAAGACCACGCAGGAGGATATACTGCCGCGCCAACTCAGACTGAAGGCTGAGGCGCGCATTGGCATAGTCAGCTGCCGTGGCTTGGGCTTGGTTCTTCTCCATGCGGGTTGTATTGCGGATAGAATCCCAGAAGTCAGGCTCCCAAGTGGCTGCGCCTTGGTAGCCCTGGTTGGATTCATATTCCAAGCTGTGGCTGCGGCGGCTGAAATACAGCCGTCCCAACGAACCCTTGTTGTAGCTGGCCCAGGCGGAACCTGCTGACTGAGGGTAAAGCAGGGCCTCGCTTTCGCGTGCGACGTCACGTGACTGCAGGAAGGCTTCAGCGGCTGCCTGAAGGTCTGGATTGCTGGTGGCCAGTTTCTCTTCCATGCGGTTGAGCAAAGGATCATTGAAAACCGTCCACCACGGGCCGCGCGGCAAAGCGTCAGCTGGGATGGCCTTGCCCATATTGCGAGGCCAGCGCACAGCGCCATGGGTACTGTCGCTCCAGACATCTGGGAAAGTGAGTTTAGGCGCTCCCTTGTACGTTGGGGCCATGTCACACCCTCCCAACACCACAAGGGGAATGAGAACCAAAGTCGCCGCGTGCCGCAAGCGGTGAAGGTGCCTTTTGACCATCATGGCGCTGACGGGCTTGGCTTGACTTGCGCCGCACCATGACCTGGCTTGCCGGCCCCGCTCAACCCTTCTGCCTTAAGCGATTCAGTCGGGCTGGGCACAAGGCCTTTTTGGTGGGGCAGGACGGGAGCCGCAGCATGGCGCCCTCCCTTGGTGGCGCCACCCTTAGTGGTTTGAGCGGCTTTGGCTTTGGTGCTTGCAGGTGAAGGTAGCCCACCTTTTTGCTTGGCTGATGAGGGGGCAGAGCTAGGAGCGGTTGCACCCTTGGTGGCCTGGGAGGGTGGTGGCTTGTCTGGCAAAGCTTCTGTCATGCTGGTTGGTTCAGCTGCCAGGCGCCGCAGCTCCGCAGCGGGATCAGTGGCTGGGGCGGCTGGCATGGGCACTGGCTTGGGAAGGACTGCTGGGGCGTTGTAGCCACGAGTTGGTTTGACCAGGCGCACTTTGTCGCCGTCTAGAAGGTCCGCCACAGGGTTGGCAATGACTTTGTCACCTGGCTTCAAGCCCGTGATGATTTGACTTTCCAACCCTAGATCAGTGCCGACCGTTACATTATGGATGACGGCACGATTGTTTTTGACCATGGCTACCTGCATGCCATAGCCTCTAAAAATGAGGCTGCTGGTTGGAAGCAACAGGATGTTCGGGTCTGAAGGCGCCACGATGTGGGCAGTCGCATAGGAATTGGGCCAGAGGGCGTCATCCTTGTTTTCCAGCCAAAGCTCGGTGGTGACAGTGCGTGTAGCTGCATTGAAAGCGCGTGCCGTGGCCAGGAAGTTGGCGTGGAACTTCCGCCCAGGGTATTGAGGCACTGTGAGCTCCGCACTGATTTGAGGGCTGATGGCAGCCGCGTAATCCTGGGGGACGGAAACGAAGACGCGCATTTTGCTGATGTCTGCCACAGAGAACAGGGCACCGCTTCCACCATGGGTGTTGAGGCTGCCGCCATTGTCACTGACGTAATCGCCGATATTGACAAAGCGCGCCGTCACGATGCCGTCAAAAGGGGCCACGATTCTCTTGAAGTTCTCAAGCGCCTGGAAACGCTCCACTTCATGGGAGGCAGCTTCGAGTGAGGCCTTCTCCGCTGCTGCGTTGGCCGCCTGGACGTCCACCTCCTGCCGGGAGACAGCCTGGGTGCCTTTGAGCGCGTTCCAGCGTGCCGCCGTGATGAGGGCGAGGTGGTAACGGGCCAGTACAACGTCATAGTGCGCTTTGGCTGCCGCGAACTGGGCGTCAAGGCTTGGCGTGCTGATGAGGGCTAGCACCTCTCCCTTTTTCACGCGTGCGCCATAATCAGTGTACCAGGCTTTTACATAGCCAGAGACCTGGGCGTAGATGGGGGCTTCATACCAGGCAGCCAGGTTGGCTGGCAGGTCAACTGAACGGGTAGCGGGGCCTTTGTGGGGTGAGATCAGCACAACGGGCGTTATGGCGTTTTGGTGCGTCTCCTTGGTGAGGAGGCCATAATGCACCAAGCGTTGCGTAATGCCCCACGCTGCCAGGCCAGCCATGGCCAACCCCACCGTAACTCCGACAAAAAGCAGTGGCGCGCTTTTGCGCAAGCGCAGGTAACGCCCCAGGAGCCCTTTGGTGGGGGGAGTGTCAGACTTCTGGGTTGCTGGCGCAGCGCCTTCCGGAAGCTGGTTGTCCTGTGTGCTCATGCCAGATGCTCCCTGCCGGTTGGTTCGTCTGTTGGGCCACCAGGCCCTGAAGGCGTTGACGCGCCCTGTTTTGAAGCTTTGCCCCCCTTATTGCCGTCAGGGGTGACCAGTGCGAACACGCAAGGCACGAAAAGCAGCGTGGCAATAGTGGCGCAAAGCAAACCACCAATCACTGCTTTGCCTAAAGGTGCGTTGGCGGAGTTGCTGGTTGCCATGGGGATCATGCCCACCATCATGGCCAGGGCCGTCATCAAAACGGGGCGGATGCGTTCATAGCCAGCCTCCACAGCAGCTTTGAGGGGGTTGGCGTGCGCATCCATGCGTTCACGTGCCATGGCCACCACCAAGATAGAGTTGGCCGTTGCCGTGCCCATGCACATGATGGCCCCTGTGAGGGCTGGCACGGAAAGGGGAGTGTGGGTGAGGAACAGCGCCCAGGCGATTCCAGCCAAGGCCCCTGGCAGGGCCATGATGATGACGAAGGGGTCAAGCCAGCTCTGAAAATTCACCACGATGATGAGGTAAACCAGCACAATGGAAAGGGCCAGACCACTGATGAGCTGACTGTAAGCGGAGAACATGGTCACCGCCTGGCCACGCACCACCATGGTGCTGCCATGGGGCAGGTTTTTGCGTTCCTGCGCCACCAGCTTGTCAACGGCGCTGGCCACGCTGCCCAGGTCAAGCTTCTCTGGGCTGGCGTAGATGTTGAAAACAGGCATGATGTTGTAATGCGAGACCTCCCCAGCCGTTCCACCGGGAATGAGGTCGGCCAAGGCGCCCAGGATCTGCGGGTTGGCGTTGGTGGGGTTGCCATTGCCCTTGTCCACGGGCATCAGCTCCAGCTCATTGAGTGTCTGGAGGTAGTTAGCAGGCACCTGGACGTCAATGAGCTGCGACGTGCCCATGCGGTTGAGATAATAAGTCTGCCCCACTTGCCCAGAACCCGAAAGCGCCACAAGGGCGTTCCAGGCGATGTCGCGCTCCGTCAGTCCGGCCCCCATGGCGTAGGAACGGCGGGCGTGGATGGTCATCATGGGTTGGTTCATCGGCTCCTGAATGACCACATCCGCAATGCCGGTGATTTTCTTGAGCCTGTGAACGAGGTGGACGGCAAAGCTGTAGTTAGCTTCCAGGTTGCGCCCTACGATCTGCACATCAATGGGTGCTGGCAAACCAAAGTTGAGGATCTTGGCTGTAAGATCCGCAGGCTGGAACGTGAAAATCGTGCCTGGGAAGGCTTGGGTCAGTTCCGTGCGCAATTGCTGCCGGTAGAGGTTGGTTGGGCTTTCAGGGTCCTTGAGCTGCACCGTCAGGTCGCAGTCCTGTGGCCCTGTAGTAGGGGAGGGGATCATGGCCTGGTTGATCTGGCTTGTAGGCAGACCGCAGTTGGTGACCACCGTCTCCACCTGGCCTGGCAGGGTTTGGCGGATCCTCTTCTCCACCAGGCCGCTGATGAGGCCGGCCTGCTCCAACCGATAGCCTTGGGGCGCACGCATGTGGAGCTGAAGGGTGTCAGACTTGATTTCAGGGAAGAAGTCCTCCCCCACGAACAAAAGCAACCCTAAGCTTGCTAGGCTCATGCCCATGAAAACGGTGATGAACGCTTTGCGGTGGTGCACAAGCAGCCCAAGCACACGCCCATAGCCTTCACGGAAAACGGTGAACAAACGTTCAAACCCTTCCTGGAAACCCACCAGCATCGCCCCCACTGGCCCTGGGCCTGAGGGCAGGCCTTGGGCCTCACGTGCGGCTGCGCGTTCCTCCGCCTTTTTCTGGCCATTGAGCAGGTACATGGCCATGGTTGGCACCAAGGTGCGCGAAAGAATGAAACTGGCGGCCATGGCAAACACGATGGCCTCGGCAAGGGGCATGAATAGCCAGCCAGAGACACCAGTCAGCTCAAATAAGGGCAGCCACACAATGCAGATGCAGGTTGTGGAGACGAAAGTCGGCACCACAATTTGGTTGGCGGCGTCAATAATGGCGTCTTCAATGGATTTCTGCATGTGCAGGTGATGGTCGATGTTCTCAATCATCACGGTGGCGTCATCCACCAGAATGCCCACAGCCAAAGCCAAGCCGCCCAACGTCATGACGTTGATGCTCTGCCCCGCCAGTGACAAGCAGATGAGTGCTGAAAGGATGGCCAAAGGAATGGAAGTGGCCACAATTAAAGTGAAGCGCCACGATCCCAAAAACAGGAGGACCGTCAAGCTGGTCAGGAGGGCCGCCATGAGCATTTCACGCATGACGTCCGTGACGGACTCTTTCACGAAGCCTGAGGCATCCGTCAGGATGCGCATCTCCGTGCCTTCAGGCAAAGTGGTGCGGACTTGAGGCAGCAGCTTCTTGATGCCAGCGACCACCTCCAGCGTGGAGGCGTTGCCAGACTTCATAACCACGATCATCACTGCTTGCTGGCCCCGCACCAGAACGGCGTTCATCTGGGGGGGGCCACCTTTGTGCACCCAGGCAACATCGCGCATGTAGATGACGGAATTGCCCACTTGTTTGATGGGCATTTTGTTAAACTTGGCGATGTCGAGCGGGGCCGAGTTGGTCTTCACCAACAGATCGAGCTTGCCCACCCTTTGGTCCCCACCAGGCAGAACGATGTTCTGCTGGTTGAGGGCATTGGCCACATCAACAGGTGAAAGCCGGTGCGCCAACAGTTTGACGGGATCCAGGTCCACCATGATATCAGCAGCCAGGCCGCCATAAGGGGCGGCGATGGCCGTACCAGGCACTGAGACCAGCTGTGGCCTGATGAGGTTGGAGGCCATGTTGTAAATTTCAGATCCTGACATGTTCGGGTTGTTCACCTGAATGGTCAGGACAGGCACTGAAGAGGCGTCCATGGCGAGGATGAGAGGGGGCGTTGCCCCTGTTGGCAGCTGCTTGATGACGGTCTGCGAAACCGAGGTGATCTGCGTTTGCGCTACCGCAGGGTCTGTTCCGGGTTGGAAAAAAATGCGAACGATGCCGCGCCCGTAATAAGAATTGCTTTCGATATGCTCGATGTTGGCCACGGTGGCCGTGAGCGTGCGCTCATAATAATAGACGATGCGCCCAGCCACCTCTTCAGGCATCAAGCCAGTGTAGCTCCACACCGCCGCCACCACAGGAATACGGATAGCGGGGAACACGTCAGTCGGGGTGCTGAAAATCGACCGCACCCCGAAAATGACGATCAGGATGGAAAGAACCACAAAAGTGTAAGGACGCTTGAGCGCTGTGATGACAATGGCGTTCATGGGCGTCTCTCAAAGCAGGAAACAGGAAGCTGATGGGGCGTAAAGCAACATGGTATTTCCAGCGTGTTGCCCCGGAAAACCCTCTCCAGATGGGTGGTGCCCGTTATCCCACGGGTATGGCATAAGGTGGGGGCAGCAGGTTTCAGTGGCGTGCAGACTGGCATGGCGCCAGCTTACCGGCCAATCGTGGTGGGGTTGTGGCAGCAAGCCGCACGGCGCTTCAAGTGCTAGCTTGCCCAGGCTGAGATGGCGTTTGTAGAGGGTTCATTCCTGCGTTTTGGGGAAAATGATCTTGAAGCGCGCCCCATAGGGCAAAGGGGCTGGCGCCACAGGGTTGCAGTGCAGGGGGCCAGCAGTTCTATCCGTTTTGGGTCCTGTTTTCCCTCCTACCTGCTCTGTGCAGGTGGTGGGGGCGCCATCCATAATGTCAATGCGCGCACCATGCAGCCCTGCAATGGCCGCTACCAGGCTTAATCCCAGGCCAGAGCCTGGGACGTGGCGGCTTTTGTCAGCCCTGTAGAAACGCCCCAGAACATTCTTACGTTCCTCAACAGGGATGCCAGGCCCTGTGTCGGTGACGGAGAACCATGGCCCTATGGCGCCATTGCCAGCTTCAAGGATGATGGTACCCCCCCTGGGGGTGAACTTCATGGCGTTATCGAGAAGGTTGGCAACGACCTCACTCAACAGTCCTTCATCACCGTAAATTTCTACAGGTGACGAAGGCAGGTGCAAAATCAAATGTTGGTGACGTTCCTCCGCCGCGACTTCATAAAAGTCAGCGATATCACGCAACATGGCCACCAAATCCATGACGGCGAAACCCGCATGGCGCTGGGCGCTTTCTATCTCTCCAATGCGCAGAATGGCCGTGATGATGCGGAAGCAGTGTTCCAGGTCCCCCGTGCTGGCAGCGACCGCTTCCTCCACATGGTTGCGCTGCAAGGGGGGCAGGCTGGTGGCGAGCCTGGTCAGACGTTCCAAACGGGCACGGGCACGGGCAAGGGGTGTGCGCAAATCATGGGCGATATTGTTGGTGACGTCACGGATCTCCCCCACCAGTTGCTCCAAACGGTCCAACATGAAATTAACGGACATCGCCAAAGCGTCTATGTCGTCCTTGGGGGTGGCTGTGCCGGGGCGCACAGGCAGGCGCACGCCCAGATCACCTTCCATTACCTCATCAACAGCTTGGTGGATCGCGGCAACCCGCCCCAAAGCGCGGTGACTGAGGAAAAGCGCCCCTAGCAAAGCAAAGGCCACCACAGGACCGATGGAAAACAAGGCTGACTGCCGCAGCATGGCTTGCAGTTCAGCGGCCATGGTATGGCCGGAACGCTCCAGCACCAGGAAGCGCTTGGTGCCGTAAGGCCCCGGCACCTCATCAACCAGAAAGCGCATGAAAGTGCGCGTGCCATCAGGCAGGTTGACGGAAAGGCGCTGCATACCAGGGCGCGCGTCAAGCCCACGCGGCCAATGCCTGATGTCACCATGGATGCGCACCCGGTGAGCATCAAACAAGCCCGCCCCATTAAGAATAATGCGGAGTTCGTTGGTGTCGCGCTCCTGGAGGGAGACTTCCAAGCTGGAGGGCGATTCATGTTCAAGGACATCCGCGGAGGCCCGCAGAAGGTGGATATCGCGGTTGCGCTCAAACGTGTTCATGTGCGTGTAGAGGAGCAGGATCTGCGCGCACATGCCAAGGCAGATGACCAACGCCAACCCCAGCATGAGCCTGAAGGCCGATGCCCTGAAAAGCGCCCATGGCGCTGGGCGCCGCTTCAGCCTGGCTGGCAGTGGGGCATGGCTAGCGTCAGGGGGCTGGGCTGGAGGGGCCACGGCAGGCAATAGCCTTCACCCCTTCACGCGCCGTTGCCGGCTACGGCTGAACCGTCATGGGCAGCGGGTGCAGGTGGCGCCTCAGGGATGTTAAGGCGAAATCCTGCCCCTCTGATGGATTCAATCATGGGGTCTTCGCCTGCGCCATCCACTTTGCGGCGCAGCTTGCCAATATGGACGTCAACGAGATTAGTCTGTGGCACGAAACGGTAATGCCACACATCCTCCAGGAACATAGTGCGCGTCAGCACAGCGCCTGGGCGGCGCATCATATATTCCAGAAGCTTGAATTCCCGGGGCAGCAGTTCGATTTCACGCCCATCACGGCTGACGGTGCGTTCAATCAGGTCCATTTCCAAGGGCCCCACCCGCAGCCTTGACTGCCGCGTTTCTACCGGGCGGCGTAGAAGGGCCGCTAGCCTGGCGGAAAGCTCCCCCATGGCAAAGGGCTTAGTGAGGTAGTCATCACCCCCTGCATGAAGGCCATTGATGCGGTCATCCACAGCTGAAAGGGCCGAAAGCACCAGGACAGGTGTTTGTACGTCACGCGCCCGTAACTGCGCGAGCACACTGAGGCCATCCAGCCCTGGCAGCATCCTGTCCATAATCATAACGCTGAAGGGCGCTTCAGGCCCCAATGCCATTTCAAGCGCCGTTGGGCCATCCGCCGCCCACAGGACCTGATAGCCAGCCTCAGCCAAGGCCACCTGGATCTCATGGGCCAGGGTTTCGTCATCTTCCACCAGCAGTACTTTAACCGCATTTGGGGTGCCTTGGGGGGAGGGGGCCACGCTGGGGGCCTGCCTGATGTCATTTGCCATAACAGTTCTCACTCATAGCATGGGCTGGCCCCAAACACCCAACATCTGGGGCGGACTGGAAACCGCGCAGCAGTCCCTCCACCTGCCTCCCCCAGCAAAGAACCCGGGACGCTTCAGAAGCCTTCCTCATCATCCATGCGGACAACCACTTTACCAGAGAAGTACTTGTTCAGCGGTAATGGCGCTTCACCATAGCCGTGGTCAAGACGCACATCCCCATTGGCGCGCGTGTGAATGGTGTTGAAGCCAGTGCCAGTGGTATGGTTGATGTCAGCGCTCAACTGGTATTCCACAGTGCCATCCTCACTGCTGTCGTCTGGCCCCATGACCAGGCGCAGCTTGAGCGTGTAGGCGCTGACCTTGTAAGGGCCGTTACCCACTGAAACGGAAACGGTTTTGTGGCGGTTCTTGAAGTCAGGCCCGACATCAACCTTGATCACGGTGGGCTGGGGCTGACTGCCGGCCACCACAGGCGTGGGCACAATGGTGGTGCTGACTGTATAGGCCTCATTAAAGGCTTCCGCCTGTGCAGAGTATGGCATCACGGCCCAGACAGCGCCCAGAAGCGCTGGCGCCACCATGATGGGCATGGCGCCCTTCTGCAGAAGCTGTCTGATCCTGAAGGCGGCGGGTGCAGGGATGAACGTCGTCATGACGGCGGCGGTTCCTTGTCTAATGCAGATGGCCGTTCCCGCGTGAAATGTCCTTTCTGAGCAAGCTGAGGTGGAAACGGCACAGGACAGGTTCCATAAGACAGCATTTAAGAACTGGTCGAAAAGCTTTCGCTGGCGATATGAACAACATTTCCCCTTGAAGGTGCCCCAATCACAAATTTGGTAGCAGCGCTGTGACCAACCAGCAACGCATGATCAATGCATGATTCAGTGACACACAGGGCTGAGGGGTAGAAACAGCGCCCCCAAGAACGCACGGGCTGTTTGGGAAGTGCCATGGGTGCGCTGTAGCCAGGAAACTTCGCCCCTCGCAAGGCTTAGTCCAGCTTTGCCCAGGCCTTGCTTTTCACCCCTTTGCGCAGGGTGGGACAATACTTGCCCCCCATGGTGCGCAAAGCCTTTAAATCAGGTCAAAACGCTTTTCTTCTAGGAAGGGAGCAGTTTTTGGGCCAGAATGAACGCCGCCAGCACAGCTGGCCAGCTAGTGCGGCCACAGGCCGTCACATCCCCAGGCTCATCTGGCCTGGCTTCCACACAGGTGCGACCTGTGGGGAAACCAGGGAGAGCCGGAACCATCACCACCAGAGGGACAGTTCATGTCTTTGACCAAATCTCTCCGCTTCTTGGCGCTTCCGGCCCTGCTCGCCGGGACTACACTGGCTGCCCTGCCAGCCGTGGCAGCAGATGCTCCTGCCGCCCAGCCTGCCAGCGCCCACCAGTCTAAACTGGCCCACCCCATCAAAGCTATTGAGCACGCTTGGGAACGCCACGAGGCGCGCGTGTCTTTCCGTCATTTGTCCGTTGACGGCCAGGCGGCTCTTCTGGGCATCCTCAAAGCGCAGCAGGTTCTGGGCGCCAACGACACGGCCGGCACCATCCGCATCCTGGAAAAGGTCGCTTCTGACCTGAATTCCGCTGGTCGCGCCGAAACCAAGTTCATGGCCGCTGAGACTGACCTGCACCCAGGCACCAAAACCGCTGTGGAGCAGGCCAACCAGAAAGCCAGCGCCCAGACTTGGATCCCCGTTGGCGGTGAATTCATCGCCAGTGAGGAACTGGCCCCTGAAAAGAAAGCCGCCATCGCCAAGGCTAACACCCAGCTGCGCGCCGGCCAGGCGGATGAAGCCCAAAAAACCCTTGAGGTTGTCGGTTCCGACCTGGACTTCATCATCGCGCTGGCGCCGCTGGCCCCCACTGAAGGTGACGTGACCCGCGCCCTGCAGTTCGCCAAAGCCAACCAGCCTGCCGCGGAAAAAGCCGCTCTGAATGACGCTTTGAACGCCTTGGTTTTCGTGTCTGAGAACTTTGTTACCAGCATGCTGCCAGCCAACGCGCCTTCCAAGGCTGCACCAGCCAGCGCTGCGCCTGTGGCCCCTGCCGCCCCCGCCAAAAAGTAATTTCTTGACCGGAATCCCCCATTCCACTCTGTAGGGTGGGGTGGAAGCTGAAAAGCGGCCTCCCCTTTGTGGGAAGGTCGCTTTTCTTTTGGTCACTCTGAACAACCCCACCCTTAGCGCCCTCAAAAAACAGAGGGCATGGGCATGGCGTGCGCTTAAGCCACCTGTGGCCTACTGAGCTTAGTAGGACCCGCACGGATGGGGCCCTTATTTTTCAGTGCGGGGCTGGTGTGGGCACCAAGGCATCCACCGCAGCAGCTGGAGCGATGGGGGGGCTGACCACGCCAGGAAAATGGAGGCTATCGCCACCACCACCCTGCTGCGCGGCAGGGCGGGTCTTGTAGCTGTTCTCAACACCATTGGCGGTTTGGTTGACGGCTTCCTCCTCCACAGCGTTGGCCAGTTTCACGTCCTTGCCTTTATCGGGCAACACGTCTTTCCAACCACCACCCAGGGCATTGTAAAGCTTGGCCATGCCATCAGCTAGGTCCGCGTCAGATTGCGCTGTGGCCATCTGGGCATTTTGCAGGTCCGTCTGCGCACTGAGAACATCAAGGTAAGTGGCCAGGCCAGAACGGTATTGACTGGTGGCCAAGGTTAGGCGGCGCTTGTTGTCACGGGCAGTTCCCTCAAGCCCGATTTTGCGGAACTGCCCTTCGCGGTAGGCCACCAAAGCATTGTCCACTTCATGCCAAGCCTTCAGGACGGTTTTGCGGTAAGTGACCGCAGCCTCTTTCTGTTGTTCCTTTTTCAGGCGCAGCTGCCCCCACAGACGTCCACCCTGGAAAATGGGAATGGTGATGGCAGGCCCGACATTCCATGTGCGTGCACTCCACATGGCTAAATCCTTGAAGGATAGGGTGGACATGCCAAAATTCGCATCAATGGTGAATTTTGGATAGAAATCAGCTGTGGCCTGCCCTGTCTCAGCCACTGTCTGGCGCAATATGGCTTCAGCCTCACGGATGTCAGGACGGCGGTGCGCCAACTCTGATGGCAGACCAATGGGAACCTGGGGCGGCACAGCTGGAATGGGGCTGATGCCAAGCTCCATGTCCAAGGCGTGGGGCTCCTTGCCAAGCAGCATAGCAATGGCGTTCTGTTCCTGGCTGATGGCCTGGGTCAAGCCGTGCTGGGCGACTTCCACCTCATGAAGGCGCGCTTGCATGGCTTCCACATCCACCTCAGAAACCAACCCTGTGCGGTAACGATTGGTGGTGAGGTTCACCAACCCCTCCACTGTGCCATGAGTGGCGGCCAGGATAGCGGCGCGCTTCTGATCACCGCGCAGATGTAGGTAATCGCGCGCCAAATCAGCCTGGGAGGCAATCAGGACTGTCCGCCGATGCCAGGCGGAAGCATCCGCAATGGCCTTGGCAGCCTCGTATTGCCGTGCCACGCGCCCCCAAAGGTCAACCTCGTAATTGGCGTCAACACCGTAGTTCCAAGCGTTGAGGAGTGGAATCTCAGCATCTTTGGAGGATTGCCCAACCATGCTACCAAAGGGGCCAGGCGAGCTTTTGCCGATGCGGTGCAGGATTTCCTGCAGCTGCCGGCTTGAGGGCTGAGTGAGGCGGTACTGGCCCTGAATGCCCATCATGGGGAAGCGTTCAGCACCAGCGATCATCATCTCAGCGCGTGAGGAGCCAAGGTTGGCCGTTGCCTGCTGCAAATCCAGGTTCTGGGTGGAGAGGTCACGTTCCAGCTTGGTCAGTTCCGGATCGCGGAAAGAGTTCCACCAAGCATCGTCAAAGGGCTGTTCAACCACTTCACTCAAAGGGGCTGGGGTGTTGGGCTGCCCTGCGCCCTTGTAACTGGCTGGGGCGGCTGGGTTGGGTTGGTGGTAATGCGGCCCAACCATGCAACCTGACAAGGTGCCAGCCATCAGCAGGGCCACGGCCGCCTTGGCAGCTGGTTGCCGCCTGGGCGCTTGTCCTGACCGAACTGTTCGGTCACTATGCGTTTCCCCTGCCGTTCCGGCGCCTGGCGGCTTGTCCCGGCCCCCACCGCTGATCCTTGTTGGATGACTTAACTGATGCCTGTACCCGCTGATGCTGTTTCCGCTCATTTCCAAAACCCTTCCACCCTTCATGACAGCATTTCCCCCACCGCGTTGCCGCTCAGCCCTGCCTGCCAGAAACGGCGAGCCCAAATCATCAAAGGGGCTGGCAAAGTCTTCCTGAGGCTTGGCTACGAAGGGGCTTCGATGTCGGTCATCGCGCGCGAGGCCGGCGTTTCCAAAGGGGCGCTCTATAACCACTTCGTCAGCAAGGCTGAGCTGTTCACGGCCTTCTTTGAAGACACTTGCCGCACCAAGCTCGATGCCATTGAAAGCCTGCCCCGCACCAACGACGTCCCCCTGCAGGCGGCCCTTGAGGAAGCGGCCCTGATGCTCATCACCATGTTGAGTGACGCCATCGCGCTGGGGCTTTACCGCATCATCGTGGGGGAGGCTGAACATTTCCCCCACTTGGCTGACACTTTCTGGCGTTACGCCTATGCGCGCACCCTGGGAGGGCTGGCGCGCTGGTTTGAAGCGCGCATGGCCCTGAGCCCCGAACTGCTGGCTATTGAAGACCCTTACCTGGCCGCTGAGCAGTTCTGCATGATGTGCCAAACCCGCATTATCCAACGCAAGCGCTTCATGCTGCCTGTTGATGACAGCCCCCAAGCCATTCAAGCGATCGCCCAGCTGACCGCCCGCAGCTTCATGCGCATCCACGCTCCCTGAGCCCTTCAGGTCAGAAAACGCGGCGCATGGGGGTTTGACCGCTGGCCCTACAGGGAGCACCAGGTTTGGAAAGGGCCGGCCATATTTATTGGTGGAGGCCATGTTCAGTGCCCTCCTTTGGCTGGCCCACCACTGCGCGGGCCAGGACTGGCAAGGAAACAGAGGGGCACCACGCTGAGGGCCAGCATGCCCAAGATCTGGAACACCTCATTGTAAGCCAGCATGGAAACCTGCACCTGGAAGTCCTGGTACATATGGGCCACAGCGTAGGATTTGGCCCGCAGGGGTGCGAAACCATGCCACTGCGCCACCTTGTCCACATCCTGGATGTATTGCCGCATGGCCACGCGCCATGGGGCCGTGGCCGTGCCCAACTGATCCTGGTGGAGCTGGCGGGCCTCCGTCAGGCCAGCACCTGAATAGGAGATGGCCTGGCTGCCCAGGTAGTTGCGCACCATGGCGAACAGGGCCGAACCATCAGCGTTCAGTTCATCAGGCAGGGTCATGAACGCCAGCGTAGAAATGGGCACGAACAAAAAGGCCAAGGGCGCGGACTGCAGCAGGCGGCATTTGACCAGCCAGCCAAAGCTTGTGCCAGTGTAAAGCTGTGACGAGTAGAACAGCGACGTGGCCATGAACATGAAGCCAAACGCGATGATGTAGCGCAACTCCACCTTGCCCATCAGTTTCCCCACAAAAGGGATGAGGCAGATGATGACCACGCCCCCAGGCGCTAGGAGCATGCCAGCCAGCGTTGCCGTGTAACCCTGCACCTGCTGGGCGAACTGCGGCACGATAACAGCACCTGCGTAGAGGATCATGCCCATCGCTCCCACCAGAACCGTGCCGACGGCAAAGTTCCTGTCCTTGAGCACAGAAAGGCGGAGAAGCGGGTTCTTGGACTTGAGAAGCCAGATGATGGCCGCAATGGTGCAGGAGAAGCCGATGAGGGCCATGGTGATGATGAAGCCAGAACTAAACCAGTCGTCATCTTCGCCACGGTCGGCCATGATCTCCACACAGCCCAGCCCCAATGAAATCAAGCTGATGCCAATGACGTCAATGCGGCTCTTGCGGGCTTTCTCCCAAGGCGGGTCCTCCAGAATGCCAGCCACCAGGGCCGTTGTGATGATGCCAAAAGGCACGTTGACGAAAAACACCCAGTGCCAGGAGTAATTGTCCGTCAGCCACCCACCCAGAAGAGGGCCAAGCACAGGCCCCACAATGGTGGCGATGGCTGACAGACCAAAGGCTGCGCCGCGCTTGTCCGGTGGGAAGATGTCCAGGATGATGGATTGCTGGCATGGCTGCAGGCCGCCGCCAAAGAATCCCTGCAGCAACCTAAAGATCACTAGCATGCCCAGGCTTTGTGAAAGCCCACAGCAGAAGGATGTCAAGGTGAACATGCTGATGCAGATCATGAAGTAGCGCTTGCGCCCGAATGTGCGCGAAAGCCATCCAGAAATGGTCAGCACAATGCCGTTGGCCACAAGGTAGGAAGTCAGGGCCCAGGTGGCATCATCGTAGGAGCAGCCCAGGGCGCCGGCGATGTGCGGCAACGCCACGTTGACAATCGTGGTGTCAAGCACCTCCATGAAAGCGGCCATGGTGACCACAATGGCCACTAGCCAAGGGTTATATTTGGGCTTCCAGGCGGCACGCTCGGCTTCCGTGCCGGGGCTCCTCTCAGGGTTGCCCCCTGGGTCGTCATGGGTAATGGCTGTGCTCAAGGCTGCATACCCCTGGCGGCCTGTTTGGCAGTGCGGCCGGACGCAGGCATGTTCACTGGCGCCGTGGTGACGGGCTGGGCGCCAACAGGAGCCTGGCCGCCATTGGCCATCAGCATGGCATCCTGGTCATCCTGCGCGACAGAGTGGAAAGGCATCCCTGAGCCATTCAGGCCGCCTTCAGCTTTGCATAGGGCATTAACGTCACTTGGATGGGTGCTGACATCCACCACAGGCTCCACTGAAAGGCCAATCGCCAAGGGGATGTCCTTGCGCATGCCACAATCAATGAGGATCTTGACAGGAATACGCTGGACAATCTTCACGAAGTTGCCAGTGGCGTTTTCAGGCGGAAAAGCGCTGAAGGCTTCACCAGAACCCATCTGCAGGGAATTGACATGGCCACGCAGGTGCAGTTGCGGGTAAGCGTCCACATGTAGGTCGACCAGCTGACCAGGGCGCATGTTCTTCAATTGGGTTTCCTTGAAGTTGGCCACGATCCAGATGTCGCGCGGCACGATGGAGAACATCGTCTGGCCCACCGACACGTAATCGCCACGCTCCACGGCGCGTTGGGAAACCCAACCATCCCAAGGGGCGCGCACTGCCATCCATTCTACATTCAAGCGTGCGTGCTCTAAAGCAGCCTGCGCTGCCTTCATGTTGGCGTCCGCCTGGGAAATGTGGGCGTCAGCGCTGGCGATGTTGGCCTTAACGGGCAAGGCCTGCATCACATGGCCCTGCGCTTCCATCACAGCCGCCTCGGCAGCCTGCAGTTCGGCGCGCGCCGTGTCGATGTCAGCCTGGGAGGTGGCCGCACGCATGACGCGGTGCTGGCGGCCGTAATCGGTCCGCGCCTTGAAAAGCCTGGCCTTGGCTTGGCCCAATTCACCTTGGGCGACCTCAAGCTGGCCTGGGAAGTTCTTTGAAGCCACCAACAGGCCAAGCTTGTAGGCTTTCAAGTCAGCCTGGGCCTGCACAACAGAAGCTTCAGACTGTTTCAAGTTGGCAAGGTAATCACGCCCATCAATCGTGACCAGCAATTGACCCTTGTGAACGAATTCATTGTCATTGACTAGGAGGTTGCTGACGTAACCTGCCACATGGGGCGCAATGCCAACCTTGCGGCCCGTGGTGTAGGCATCGTCTGTGTCCACCTCGTTGCGGTGGAGGAACATCCACATGCCAATGCCCAGCACGACCAGCACCATCAGGATGGCAATGGCGATCTTCTTGGCCGTGGGGCTCATCTTCTCCTTCTTCTCAGGCTCCATCATAGCTTCTGGAGAAGTGGAGGGGGATGAAGGCGCTGGCGCAGCGCTCTGATTGTCATCAGTGGAATGGGTGGGCATTGCGCATCCTGCTCTGGTGATGGGCGGGAAACCGTCTGGATGGTGACCAATCGGTCATTTCAAGGTTTTGCACCAATTGCACAGCAGCGCTGCCCTGGCAAGCCCCGCTTTGCCTGCCCCCACACTTAGGGAATCACGTATTCACAATGATTTTTGTTTGTTATCATGGGGTTCTAAAATTTTCTTGATAATCTTATAAAGGCCAATTCCATGACTTTCAGCAAAACTTATTTCTTGGCAGGCCATGAGGTAAACCGCATGGGCTACGGGGCGATGCAGCTTGCAGGCCCAGGCGTCTTCGGTCCCCCAGCCAACCGCGCCCAATGCGTAGAAGTGCTGCGTGAAGCCTTGGAGCTTGGTGTCAACCACATCGACACTAGCGATTTCTATGGACCGCACATCGTCAATGACATCATCCGGGAAGCCCTTGCGCCTTATCCCGCTGATTTGACCTTGGTCACCAAAGTGGGTGCCCGGCGGGACGCAAAAGGCGCCTGGCTACCTGCCCAAAGCCCTGGGGAAATTACGGCAGCTGTAGAAGACAACCTGCGCAATCTTGGCCTGGATGTGCTTGAGGTCGTCAACCTGCGCGCGATGTTTGACATGTTCCAACCAGCGCCTGGTTCCTTGCGGCCCCAGTTGGAAGCTTTGGCGCAACTGGTGCAGCGCGGCTTGGTCAAGCATGTTGGGCTGAGCAACGTCACCCATGACCAAGTCAGGGAAGGTTTCACCATTATGCCCATTGCTTGTGTGCAGAACCACTACAACCTTGTTCAGCACGCTGATGACCGCTTGATTGATGAACTGGCCGAACGCCAGGTGCCGTACGTCCCCTTTTTCCCACTAGGTGGCTTCACGCCCATCCAATCAGACGCTTTGAGCGCTTTGGCACAGAAATTGGGCCACACGCCCCATCAACTGGCCTTGGCGTGGCTGTTGCAGCGTTCTCCCAACATTTTGCTGATTCCTGGTACCTCCTCCCTTGCGCATCTTAGGCAAAACCTGGCCGCAGCTGACATCACCCTTGATGCTTCCACCTTGGCAATCCTTGATGGCATTGGCGCTTCATCACGCCCCAGCCGGGGAAGCTGATGGCTGGACCTTGCTCAAAGCGGTTTGGGTGAGTTGGCTCCACAGGGTCTCAGCTACCCCGTGCGCATCTAAAGGCTTGGCCTGGGAGGACAACGGCAGCGCCTGCCACACGGCCTGGCTTGAGGCATGTTCAAGAGGTGGGGCCAGAATGAAGCGCAATGGCTCAAAACCAGGGCGGCGCTTGCAGGCGCAAGGGGTGAGACTTTCCCAGCCATAGGTCTGGGCTGTGCCATCAAGCGCATAGGGACGCCAAAGCGTTCCATGGCCGTCCATGATGAGGGCAGGTTCCCCCACCATGGCTGTTTCAACCAAAGCAAGCCAAGGCCATCCTTGCGGCCCAGGGTCAAAGGGACCACGCACAGGGGGAGGACCAAGGCCTGGGTTGCTTTCTGGACACAAGGTCAACCCGCCTTGCAGCCATGCCCCCACTGTTGAACCGCCAGGCGCAGTGAGCTGCACCAAAGCTGCTGGGCTACCCGTGCCAAGGTCCGCCTGGAGGTCAAAGCACCCACGCCAGCCTGCTGCAGGCGCATTGTCCAGCGCCAAGCGCAGTAATGTGGTAGCGCCATGCCACATATCCTCAAGGGCTTGCTTGCGTTCTGTCTGTTGCTGTGAGGGGGGCAGCAGAAAAGCGTTGAGCTTCGCCAGGAACCATTGCCCCAAGGCTTGCCAACTGCCACGCTCAGCTATGGTGAGGTCCTGTTGCTTCAGGCGCCGAAGCTCCCCTGCATGTTTTCGCGCAAGCCCTTTTGCCAAGCGGTGGCTTCAAGGGTGTTGGACAGCAGGCAGGCTATGGTCATAGGGCCAACCCCGCCAGGCACTGGGGTGATGGCCCCAGCGCGCAGACGGGCGCCAGCCATGTCCACATCTCCCACCAAATGGGTTGGCTTGGCCTTTTCCCCTTGTTCAGCACGCGCGTTGGCCATCTCCGCCTCCGTGCGCTGAACGCGATTGATGCCGACATCAATCACAATGGCCCCTTCCTTCACCCAATCACCTTTGACCAGGCGTGGAACCCCTGTGGCCACCACCAGAATATCTGCCTGGCGGCACAGTTCAGGAACATGGCGTGAGGTCTTCTGCACCAACGTCACCGTGCAGCCCTGCTGCATCAAAAGCTGTGCCATGGGACGCCCCACCAGGGGGGAGGCGCCCACCATGACCGCGTGAAGGCCCGTCAAGCTTTCATGGCCAGTCAGGTGAGCCTGCGCCGCCTTGATGAGATAGAGGCAGCCCAAAGGCGTGCACGGCACAATCCCTTCAGGGTTTTGGTTTTCACGCTGCGCCACAGCCAAGCGCCCTGCATTAAGGGCGCCCAGCCCGTCAACGTCCTTTTCAGGGGCGATGGCGCCCAGCAAACGCAAAGGGTCCATGTGGGGCGGCAGGGGCAACTGCAGTAGAATGCCATTGACCACTGGATCAGCGTTCAGTCGTTCGATAAGGGCGTACAGATCCTCCTCAGGGGTGTCCGCCTCCAAAACATGCTTCCAGGAAGTCATGCCAGCAGCGATTGTGGCGGCTTCCTTGTGGCGCACATAGACCTCTGAAGCCGGATCATTGCCCACAAGAATAACAGCCAGGCCAGGTACCCCCTGCCCTGCTTGCTTCATGGCCGCCACAGCCCCTTTGACGCGCGCTTGCAAGGCCTGGCCATAGCTTTTGCCATCAATCAAGGCAGCGCCTTCAGACTGGGGGATAATGAAAGAGGGCTGGGAATCCTCATGGCCAGGCACCCTTGAAGCCCCCGACGAATTGCCGGCAGGGGCTGGTGATGGCATGATAGGGGTGCGGTCAGTCATGATGCGGCACTCTGGAGCATTGGGGATTTCCCCAGTTCATAACGCTTTTTAGATTATTTTCACAATTTCAAAACTTTGACAGCGCATCAGGACACCATCATGGCAGCGGCACTGGCGACCAAACCCACCCCCGACACCCTCTACGCTGAAGGGACAGTCCGCAAAGATTTCACAAGCGATAACGTTGCCCCTGTGGACGAAGCCGTCATGGCAGCCATGGTGGCAGCCAACCAAGGCAATGCCACCCCCTATGGTCTTGATCCGTTGGGGAGCGCGCTTGAGGAAAAGTTCCGCCAAGCTTTTGGCATCGATGTGGCCGTGTTCACAGCCACCACTGGAACGGCAGCCAATGCCTTGAGCCTGGCCAGCCTGGTTCAGCCCTGGGGCAGCGTGGTGTGTGACGGGGCAGCCCACATTGATAATGACGAGGGGGGGGCGCCTGAATTTTTCACAGGGGGGAGCAAAATCTATCCCCTCCCGTCCCATGATGGCCGCATGGACCCAGCCGCTTTGAAAACGGCCATGGAGCATAACAAAGCCAAAGGCGTTCTGGCCCCTCCCTACCAGGCGCTTTCCCTAACGCAAGCAACGGAATGGGGCACTGTCTACACCCCAACGCAGCTGCAGGCGCTTTGCGCAACAGCGCATGAAGGTGACTTGGCCGTTCATCTGGACGGCGCGCGTTTGGGCAACGCCCTGGCCCATCTGAAAACGCGCCACCCTGCCACCACCTTGGCGGAAGCCACATGGGGGGCAGGGGTGGACGTTCTGGTGTTTGGCGGCACCAAGGCTGGCGCCATGGCGGCGGAAGCCATCGTGTTTTTCCTCAACCCCCAAAGCCCAGCCCACAGCCAGGTTGAACGCGCTGTCGCCTCCATGCGCAGGCAGGTGAAGCGTTCTGGGCATTTGTGGTCTAAAGGGCGCTACCTGTCTGCTCAGTTGCTGGCCCTGCTGGAGGATGGGCACACAGCCATGCCCCGTTGGCTGGCCAATGGCGCCCATGCCAACCAAATGGCACGCCAATTGCGCGCAGGGTTGGACAAGCGCTCCACTGAACGTGGCTTGAAGCTGCCTTTCGCTACTGAAAGTGACGAGCTATTCGTTGTTATGCCAACGCAGCTTGCCAACAAGCTGGCTGAACAGGGGTTCAGCTTCTATCGCTTCCCCGTGCCGCCTTTTATTCAAAGTCCCCAGCGCCAAGGCCAAGATGACATCATGGTGCGTTTCGTCACCAGCTTTTACACGCGACCCCAAGACGTCCAGGCTTTGCTCAATGCTTTTGACGGTGACTTTTGACGATGCCCCACCTGTCCAGCCAGATTGATGGACCATCAAAGGTGCCAGGAGGACCCCTGCTCCTGCTGTTAGCTTTTCTAGTGCCTGCTGTGCTCCAGCCAGCCCATGCCGCAGGGGAAATCATGCCTTTGCAGGTGCCCCATCTGCAAACTGTGCTAGAGGCCCAGCAAGGCCACTGGATGACCTTCCGCCTTTTAGATAAGAGCACGCCTAACAAACCCCCTCATGAAAGGGCGTTGTTGATGTGCATGGCTGGCTCAGCAGATCCCAGCCTGGCGAGCACCACCTTGATGCTGCAATTTGACCACCGCCATTTGGAGGTGAGGGTGGCCAACGGCAACTGGGCTTTGCTGCCCCCCCTTCATGGAAAGGATGAGGGGGAGGAGAAAGCACCCACAGGCACACTGACAGTGCAGGCTGGCCCCTATAGCCAGAGCTGGCCTGCCAAAGTCGGCGATGACCATATTGTGGTGGCCCAGCCAGCTGCCAATGGGGCGCCTGCGCTTCTCAAGGCCCTGTCGCAGGCGCCTGTGGCGACTATACACATCACCATGCAGTCTGAAAGCGCTCAGCCCCTCTCAGAAAGTAGTTCCGTGCCGCTTAATGGCGCTGCGCAAGCCATGACGGCTTTCAGGGGGTGTGCACGCCACATGGGCTGGGGCGGTTTCTAAACAACTGCGCCAGCCCTGGCCCTGTGGAGCACCTAAATGCCTGCAACCAGGCCTGCCTGCTGGCAAGGCCTGGCCCGTTCAGCAATTAGGGGCCACTTTCAGGGTCATCTTCCTGAACGCTGCTGGGTGAAACGGCGACAAAGAGCGTTTCATGGTCGCGGACAATCTGCAGCAAGGCTGGTTGGTGGCGCGCCAGGGCTTTCTGGATGCCTTCCACCACAGCCGCCAGGGTTGGAGTTGGGGTTTCCCCCACGCTGATGATGACATCGCCAGCCTGGATGCCAGCATGTTGGGCCGGGCTGTTCGGTGCCACCTCAGCCACGACAGCGCCATTGATTGATGAGTTCAGCCCCAGTTGCTGCCTGTTAAGGGCCGAAAGGGGCGCCAAGCCGAAGCCCAGCTTGCCCTGGCCCCCAACCTTCATTTTACCTGAACCTTCAGTGTCCACATGGTTGTTGGGGGGCAGACCCACCTCAAAGGCCACATCGCGGTGGGTGCCGGCACGCCACACACTGAGCATGGCTTTGCTGCCTGGCTTCAGGGCTGTAACCTTCACAGTCAAATCGTGGGGGGACTGCACCATGTGGTTGTTGATGCTGAGGATAAGGTCACCACTTTTCAGCCCCGCCTTGGCAGCAGGGCTTGAAGGCACCACCATGCTGATCAAGGCCCCCTTAGGCATCGCGCCTGGGGCCAGTGGCATGCCCAGTGCCTGTGCGATGGCCCCAGATACTGGCTGCGTTGCCACACCCAAATAGCCGCGCACCACATGGCCAGTGCGTTTGAGCTGCTCCACCACCGTGCGCACTGTGTTGGAGGGGATAGCAAAACCCAGCCCAATCGACCCACCACCATTGGAGGAGACGATCAGCGCGTTGACGCCAGCTACCTTGCCATTCAACGTAATAAGAGGGCCACCAGAGTTGCCCTGGTTAATGGGGGCATCCACCTGGATGAAATCATTGTAGCGCCCCAAATGGAGGTCACGCCCCAAGGCGGAGACGATGCCAGCCGTGATGGTGCCGCCAAAACCCAAGGGGTTGCCAATGGCTGCCACCCACTGCCCTGGCTGCACGTCATCTGAATCGCCCAGCTCCAGCCATGGCAGGGCATGACCAGCGTGGATGCGGACAAGCGCCAGATCGGTTTTGTCGTCATGGCCCACCAGCGTGCCTGGCAGGATGGAGCCATCAGCCAATTTCACCGTGATGCGCTCTGCGCCGTTCACAACATGGTTGTTGGTGACGATGTAACCATCAGGTGAAACCAGGAAGCCAGAACCACGGGCTTCTATGGTTTGGTGGGCAGGCTCGCCCTGCATGGGCCCCATGGGAAAGCCTGGAAAGGGGGGGAAAGGAAACATGAAGGGCGACATGCCCATGCCGCCCATGGGGTTTTCGGGCCCCATCTCACCAGCCATAGTGTCACTGTCCGCCTTCATGTGGACGGAGAGGCTGACAACCGCTGGGCGCGCTGCCTTGGCGATATTCACAAAATCAGGCAAGCAATTGCAATGAGCTTTGACATTGGCTGGAGCCACCACAGACTGGGGGGCACGGACCGTGGCAGGGGCGCTTGCAATGCTGGTGGCTGGTTCAGCCAACGCGCTCCAAGGCGCGGCCACCATGGCGGCGCCAGCCAGCATCAAGAGTCTGCGCGCTGAAATGGTGGTAATAAGATGAGGAAGCCTGGAAGGGGAACCAGGGCAGCCAATCTGCGTCATGTGCGCTCCTGCATGTTATGGCAACCGAAACCACCTGATGTGAGAACGGCCTTCTTGATCTGGGGAATTTAAAACCCAATTCTGGCTTCAATCAGGCCGCATGACGTGCTCCTGAACCGAGAGGAGGGAGGCAAGCCAACAACCTTCTTGAGGAAATGGTGTGCCAACTGCTTTTTTGAAAGGTGTCGGGCGTTTTTAGCTGCACAGGCTTGTGGGGCCATTGGCAAGTGGGGCAGTTGATCAGGTGCTGACCAGGCAAAGATTAAAGGCACAGTGCGCCAATCACAAAAAAGCCCTGAACCTTTTGGTTCAGGGCCTTGGCCTTCCTGTTCACAGCGCCTAGGCGCTGGGAGGGATCAAGCCTCTTTCTTGATCAGCGTCTGCGTGAAACGCACATGAACCTGGCTCTGGTTGTCAGGGGCTGTGGTCAGCACCACCAGCTGACCTGGGCCGACAACCTCATAACCTTCCTTCAGCAATTCGCTGACTTTGGCTTCAAGCTCAGTATTGGAACCGGTGACCAGAAAACGATAATCCATAACCACAATCCCCATCAGGTGTTGAATGCCCGTTGTTTGCCAACAGGCAGGTCATTCTCTGAAACTAGCAGATAACACATTCCTAGTTACGCTGCCAGAGATGAGGGAGAATTTTATTAATGAAAACTTAACCAACCGTTCAAAAAACAGGCGTCAGAGGCCTTCCATATCCAAACGCTGGTCACGCCAATTAGCCAGGCCAATGATGGCTTCATCCATGGTCTGCACCACCGTGCGCAGGGAAGCTGCGTCTGCCGCCACTTTGGGGCCATTTGTGCCAGGCAGCCAGGATGCTGGCAGCTCACCTTTGCCAGGGCCCGTTTTGAGGGCTTCAAGGCGGCTTTGGAATTCCGTTATCAAATCATCCCAGACATTGGCCTGGTGGCTGGCTGGTTGTGCTTTCATGGCTTACCTCCCTCCTGGGGTAGAGGCGCCTTGTGGGCAGGGTGGGGCATATGGTGCCCCGTCAACACAGGGCCAGGGGATGTGGTGCGCTGTTGTTGGGCCTGCCATTGCGCCTGTTGCAATGTGGCTTCGGCTTCCTGGGGCTGCAGGGCGGCACTAAGGCGCTGCCCACAAAGATCCCCCAAGGCCACGGCCAACATGCACAGAACAACGCTGCCCAAGAGGTTGATGAGCCCACGGCCAAGCGCGCCATGCTTGAACAGTTCCAACGTTTGAAGGGTGAGGCTGGAGAAGGTGGTGTAACCACCACAGAACCCTACCATAATGAACAGGCGCGCCTGGTCTGAAAGGGCCCAACGTCCACTGCCACCTGTATTGGCCATGGCCAGCGCACCAACCATGCCAATGATGAAACAGCCGCTGATGTTGATTCCAATGGTGCCCAAGGGCAAGTGGCGGTCCAAGGGAGCCGTCAGCACTGAGACGAGAAAACGCGCAAGCGTTCCCAAAGCGCCGCCCGCCATGACGATCAAACAGGTTGTAAAAGACAAAAACGAACCCTTTCATTTTAAGGGAACTCTATTAAGAGCCTAGCACCCCAGAAGCGTATTAACCATGGCAGCGTTTCTGCGGCGTTTTGATAACAACCACCAAGTCACCTTGGAACAACCTGTCAAGCCCCACAACCTTTCAGGGCGCATGGCGCCCTTGTCCATCACTGGCTTCACGCTGGACATGACCCCAGGCCCCAAGGGCAAATCTTGAACATGTGCCCCCTTACGTATCATATGATTTTGTTACAGAGGAGAAACCATCATGACACTGGGGCCATTGATTGGACTGGCGGTTGTTGCCGCCTTGGCATTGTGGGTGTGGCGCCACCTTTCAGGACCATTTGGACGCATTGTAGCGCTGGTACTGGTGGGGGCCTATCTGGGGCTCTGGCTATTAGCGCGCCTAGCCAATGGCACAGCCAACACATTGACCCATATGGGGCAGGACATAACATTGTTTTCATCACATTTACTGATGTGGATCATGAAAACTGGGGTTATCCTGACCATTATTGTGGTGGTTATGGCAGGCTTCCTGTTGTGGCGGCTGGTGCGCCATTGGCGCCAAGGCCCCAAAGGGACAGTTTAATGCCCACTCCCTCAGGCGGTGCCATGTGCACTAACAGCTTCAAACACGCCCCGCCATTTATTTGCCCATGCAGTCATAATGCTGTTGGCTGACCCTTCACGTTCACTTGAGGAATGCCCATGAATAATCATCCTAAGGATGCCACCCAGACCATCGAGCATGACGCCCATGACCTCCAGAAGCGCTTGCAGCAGGTCCACATGCCTGGCTGGGTGGGGGATTTCCGCAAATTTATTATGCGCGGCAATGTCATGGACATGGCCGTTGGTATGGTGGTGGGCGCGGCCTTCACCGCCATTGTCAACTCTGTAGTCACCAACCTGCTCACACCCGTCATCGCTGTGCTGACTGGGGGGATTGATTTCTCCAACCTGTATGTCGTGCTCAAAGGGCCGCGTCTGCCCACATTGGCGGCAGAAAAGGCAGCTGGCGCCATCACGCTCAATATTGGCCTTTTCCTGAATGCGCTGATTCAGTTCCTCATCATCGCCTTCTTCATTTTCTGGCTCATGCGTATCATTGGACGCATCATGAACAACCAGGCCGCCAAACCTGAGGAAGCCCCCAAGCCCAGCACAGAGGAAGTCTTGCTGAGCGAAATCCGTGACCTTCTGGCTGCCGCTAACCCAAAAGCTGCAGAAGAAGTGACGGCCAAGCTGGCTGAAGCTGACAAAAGCCCCAACCCAACCGCCCAAACCTAAAGAAGGGACACGCTATGCCAAGCCTGCACCCCATCACAGCCCAGCGCGCTGCTCAGCCAAACAAACGCCGCTGGGTGCGCCCAGGCGTGGTCGCCCTTTTAAGCATGGCGGGTCTGCTCTGCCCTTTTACAAAAGCTGAAGCGGCCCCAAGCGCTTTGCAAAGCCTGATGGGTGACAGCACCCCTGGTAAGGTGGAGGGGCAGGTTCATGGTGCCTGGTCGGTGGTGAGCGCCCAGATCAACCTAGAAAAGCTAACCTCCATGCCATTGCCCATGCCAGGGCTGAACGCTGTGCCTGTTTGTGCTATGTCTGCCACGTTGCCAGCTCTTTCAAACGGGCATGTCGACAAAACAGCCCCTGCCCTGTCCCTGGTTATGGGTGCAGTGCCGCTGATGATCAGTGCAGGGAGTGGCCCCACCTTGGTTTTGGGACTAGTCATGGAGCAGAATCCAGATTGGCATATGAAAACCAATCAGCTTCCCCTGACAGGGAAAGCGACTTTCAGCCTAGCAGATCCTGCCAAGGATAATTCAGCAGACCTTAATACGGCTCCCGTCAGCTTGACCTTGATGCAATTGCACAGCGATACATTGGTCAATCTGGATTTCAACGATCCTCACAAAGCGCTCTGGGACCTACTAGCCAAATTGGGGCAGGATGATTCCAACAACCCCTCTGTGCAGATGACTGAAACCATCGGCGCTAAAAAATGGCTTATACCCCAGGATGGCCTCTCCCCTGCTTTGGCTACCATGAAGCGCTGCGTTCAAACAGGCGCACTGCAGCCAACGCCCGTCAACAGCGCCACAGATCCCTTTGCCACCTCCGCTACACCGTAAAGCCCTAAAGGGCCCTGGAGGGGCATTCAGTTAACAACGATGTTGGGCGCTAGCTCAACACGTCATGAAAAAAGGCTTTCCCCCGAAGGAAAGCCTTTTTCATTAAGCTACCCACACTTCAACTGAAGTGTTTAGGGCAGCTAAAACCGCCTGTGGCCTGAACCTCAGTTCTGGGCAGGGGCAGCCTGGTCGGCGCCAGCGTCAGCAGGGGCGGCCTGTTCAGCAGCGGCCTTCTTGTGGTGGTGGTGCTTACGGTGGTGCTTGTTGGCATGCTTGCGGTGGTGCTTGCAGTGCTTGTGGGCAGGTGCGGCACCCTCTGAGGAGGCGTCAGCAGCAGGGGCAGCCTGGTCAGCACTTGGGGCAGCTGCATCAGGAGCGGCAGGGGCAGGCGCAGCAACCGGGGCGGTGGCAGCCGGGGCCGCTTCCTGAGCGAAAGCAGCAGGGGCCAGCGTCAGAGCGGCAGCAGACAGGGCAACGGCGGAAAAGCGAAGGATGTTACGCATGATGATCCCTTCCGAGGGGTCGATGGAGAGGAGAATACAACCCAGCATCCACTTGTTTGTTTTCCAGGCTTTGCCTTGAGATGGGGGAAGCCTAGACCTGGCAAACGCAACTAGTGGCGCGCATGGGCTGCTAAAGGTACAATGGCAAATTGCACCACTTTGTCAAACCTTTTCAGTGCACCTGTGCATAGAGGTGGGGCGGTCGCCTTCTCCTCCCCTATTCGCTGCGCTATGCTGGACGGCAGTAAACAAGGCCGCACAAACATCTTGCCAGGGGGCGCACCCTTTCTGGCGCAGCCATTTCCTTGGAGGGAACCACCATGGCGGATGCCACCGACACCTCACTCACCGATGAAGGTTCAGCCACCACAGAAGGTGATGGCGCCGCCGATCCCATTTTCAAGCTGATTGGCTTTGAGACCCGCGTTTGCCGCGCTTCGCGCCTGCTCGCCTCCCTCTACCCAGACGCACGCTGCGCCGACTATGCCTCCTCCGTCATCAATGGGCTGTTTGACCGCACCTTCGGGCGTTTCCGGGGCGATGCCATGCCAGCCATCAAACATGCGCGGCGCATTGCGCTTGCTTTGGGTGACGATGTCTCCAATGCGACAGCTGAAGCACGCATGACCCCTGAACATGGGTTGCGGCTGATTCTTGGCATCATGACCCTGGACGATTTCCTGCGCTTCGCCCATGACCACCCTGACAGCTCCGTTGCGGAGATCTTCCCTTCCGCCATCGGCTCGCAGGACATCTCCCCTGACATCTGCGATGCCATTGCGGCGCGCAACATGGCTGTTGCCCCTTACCTGGACATCGCTGCAGACCGTGCTGCAACGGAGATCCTGCGTTTGGACAGGCAGGCGGAGGCTGCAGCCCACATCATCGCTAAAGCTGGCCTGGCCCCCCATGACGTGCAGGTACAAATCAACGACCGCCACACGCCTTTCGCCCTTTGCGTTCATGCTGGTGACATCAGCTGTTACCTGGGCCCTGTTCCCGTTAGCTTGACGCCTGAAGCGGCCATTGCGCGGGCGTCTGGCACGATTGAGACCGTCCTCTGGCCTTTGGTGCAAAAACGTGACGCCGCTGCCAAGGAAGCCCAGGCCTTAGCAGCGCGCGAAAAAGGCCAAGCATCAGCCCCTAAAAGCGCCTCCACCAACCCAACAGGCAAGTGATGAACCTGCTGACTAAAGGCTGCCTGCCCTTGGCAGCTGCCGGGGTGTTTGTGCTGGCCTGCTTGGGGGCCTGCCACGACAAGAAGACACCTGGCCAAGGCACCACCTCACCCAGCCAGCAGGTGGTGGCCCAACCTACTCAGGCCCAACAGGCTGAAGCGACACGGCGCTTCCGCTCCTTGTTGGAGCCAGGGCCCGTCAAGCTGGGCCCGGACGGCAAGCCCCTTTGACGGCCAAGTCCCTGCAAAAACTCCTGGAAGCTCTACGTTGTGCTGTGGGGGGGCTTTTAGGGGTAGGGATAGTGGCAGCACCAATTTTTGCTGCGGCAGCGGGCCTGCCTACGCCTGGGGAACATGAGGCTTGTGCTCCAGCCAGCCCTCAAGCTGTGCTGCTGATGTTGCCAGGGGGCATGGGGGTTGTGAAACCAGGCCCAAAGCAGGATTTCATCCTGCGTGAGGCAAGCTGGTTCCAAGCGCACCACATGGCAGTGGTAGCCATGCCAGCCAGCCACAGCCTGCGCAACCACCGTGCCAGCCATGATTACGGCATGCAGGTTCTGAAGCAGGCGGCTGCTTTGAAGGCGCAATGCCACGCACCTGTTTTCGCCCTTGGTGAAAGCCAAGGTACAGTGGCTGCTGTGAATGCTTTGGTCATGCAAGGCTGGCTGCGTTCACATGGGGTCACGCCCCCAAGTTCCAGCGCTCCTTTGGCAGGCATAGCCTTGTTGGAACCTGTGACCAGAAACAGCGCACGCCCCCACCGTTCCCATGAAAGCCTAGAAACAGTCCTAGCCCACTTGCCAAGCCTGCCCCAGCCCCAAGGCCATTACGGTTGGCCAGCCGCTGACAGGCCTGTGCTGATTGTCAGCAACCAGGCTGACCATTGCCCCGTCACACCCCCAGCGGGTGCCTCTGCACTTTTGCTGCAGCTCAACACGCTTTCAAGCCATGTGCATTTGGTTCAGCTCAAAACCAGCACCCTCCTTGGGGCGCAAAAAGGCTTTTCCCCCTGCGATCCCAGAGGACCTCATGGCTATGGCGATGGCCAAGCTGATGAAATACGCCGCCTTCTGCTGCGGTGGGTGACCCTCAATCTTTCAAACAGGCCACAGTCGATGGCGGAACAGTTCTCCCCACCCTTCCAGCCATGAACAGCGACCAGGCAGCTTGCAGCGTCCTACCAGAAGGCTTTTTTGACTGTCCTGGTCAACCAGTCCCTGGAGCCTTGGAAAACCAGTTGCTGGGGTGGGCCCAGGCCCAACAAACCATGTCAGGCCCGGAAGGGCCGTATTTCAGGCAGCTTCAGCACGATGCCCAGCAAGCGCACTGCCGTCTGGTCAGTTTAGCTTCCCACAGTTTCCCTGTGCATGTGCGTGCCAGCCCTTGGATGGCCGCTCCCCTTCACGTTCCAGGCCCCGTCATGGCCATTGGGGATGTCCACGGCATGGCCTTGCAGCTTGACGCCCTTTTAGGGTGGTTCAACATGGCCTGCCCTGATGCGACACTCGTCATATTGGGGGATTTAGTGGACAGGGGTGATGACAGTGCTCTTGCCTTAGCGCTGACGACCCTCGAAATAGCTTGGAAAAACCGCCACCAGGCAGGGAAAGGGCAATGGCTGCTGGGCAACCATGAAACCACCATGCTGGCTTGGTTGGCTGGTAATGACAGTGTGTTGGAAAACTGGGCCCAGCATGGTGGGCGTTGGCTACTGCCGCCCAACTTAGCCCATGCTGTGGGTCAGCGTGCCCTCCACCCCCTGGAGGCAGCCAAGCTGCGCGCGGCCGCTGCGCAGCGTCTTCCACCTTCAGCGTGGCAAGCCCTTTTGACCCACACGCACCCTGCATGGGAATGGGGAACCATGCATTTTGCCCATGCTGGTGTTGATCCAACTGACCCAACACCCCTTCAAAGCGCCCTGCAAGCTTTCCAGAGTGGCCACAGCCAGCCTGGACCAAGTCAAGCCGCGCTCAAACCAGCCTGCACCACCATCAGGAATGCTTTTTTGAAACATCAAGGGCCTTATGCCATGGGGGAACACTGGGTTGTGGTTCATGGCCACAGCATAACCAAGCAGGTTGGCCTGCAAGGTTGGCGCCTGAGTTTGGACAGTGGCTGCTTCATGTCAGGCGTGCTGAGTGCCGCCCTGGTGGAGCAGGGGCGTTGGCGCCTGATTCAGGCCATGGGCCGCCTCAGCCACTGGATGGGCCCTGGCAGTCGGTCCACCCAAAGGATGGCAGCTTCGCCACCGTGGGGCTGATGGCTTGTGGCGTGCCAGATCAGTTTTGCCCCATTAAGTTGAGCTTGCGCAGTGTTTCATCCAGGGCAGCGCGGCTGACAGGGAAACGCACGGCGTAATCTTCCAAAACGCCCCTTTGAAGCGCGCTCTGCACCCACAACTTAAGGTAACCATGGCGGTATTCCACCTGCACCTTGCCGCAGGCTCCATCTGGCAAAGGGGCTGTGCCAGCAACCGTGTTGTCATCATTTTGCAGCAAAGCCTGCACATCGCTGGCCGAAAGGCGCACCGCCAAAGGTTTGACCGCGCCTGGGGGTGAAGTGACCTGCAGGAAAGCTTGCCCTTGTCCATTCCTGAGCAGCGCCAGGGGGGTGGGGTGGTCCGTCATGATCATCTCCATGTCCGTGCTTGGCGATGCTGGGCTTGAGCCTGCACAATCTGAGCGCCATCATGCCATGATGTGGGTCTGCTTGTCCTGGTCCCTAATAGCCCTTTTTCATAGTGTGGCGGTTTTTGAACAATGCGTGTTACCCCCTGCCCACCTTTCCTCCGCGTTTGCCTGCGTTATTGTCGCCCCTGGTGGTCAGGTCTAGTGTTGCTCAGTAGTGGGTGTGCAGCCATCATCGATGGTCCCACAGATACGCTGGATATCAGTGCAACCCCCACAGCAGCCAACTGCGCCCTGTACCGGCAGGGCGCCATGGTAGCGTGGCTGCCGCACGCACCAGCGCGCAGCATATTGTGGCGCAGTGACAAACCCATTGTGGTGGCCTGCGTCAGCCCCCTTTACGCCTTGACCGCGGCAAAGGTGGAACCACACCTGGATGATTGGATGTGGCTTGATTGGGCGCCCCCTGCTCTTTTGGTGGATTTCTTGCTGCCTTCGCGCAACGCTTACCGTACGCACATCCACATCAACCTGGTGCCGCTTGAACTGACCCCTGGGCAGAGAGCGCAAATCGCCCATGAACCCGTGCCCTACCCACCTACCAGCTGGCCGCCACCAGCCCAGTACGGCTACCAGAATGGCGCTTACAAGGTCGTGCCTATTGATGACGACCCACCACCAGACGCCATTACGTACCGCGCCCACGCCGTGCTGACCTCCCCTTAAGCCCCCGATGGCGCATGTCTGAGCAAGCAGCCCTGGGCGCCCTGCCAGGTGTCTGTTATGGGAGGGGTGAAGTCAGCATCGCCCCACCAGCAGACCACGGCTTTTTGGCGTACTAATTCACCGCGATACAACCAATTGGAACAATCAGTCATGACGGACACCATCTCACTGGCAACTGAAATCGCAGGCATTGCCTTCCCCAACCTCATGACGAATGCTGCTGGCGTCAGCTGCGAAACCACCCAAGAACTCAATGCCGTCCTCGCTTCTGAAGCGGGGGGGGTAACCACCAAAAGTGCCACCCCTGTAGCGCGACCTGGCAACCCCACCCCCCGCCAGGAGCTCCTGCCTCTGGGCAGCATCAATTCCATGGGACTGCCCAACCGCGGTCTGGGTTACTACCTGGCCTACGCCACGCAGCGCCAAGCCCTGGCTGGTCAAGACCTGCCTGCTGAAGTCGCCGCGGAAACAGCCCAGCACAAACCCGTCATCCTTTCTGTTTCAGGCCTGTCCATTGAGGATAACCTGGCCATGCTGAAAGACATTCAGCAAAGCCCCTTCACAGGGCTAACAGAACTTAACCTGTCATGCCCCAATGTGGTCGGCAAAGCCCAGCTAGGTTATGATTTTGAAGCTGTGGTGGCTACTTTGACGGAAGTGTTCAGCCACTTCACCAAGCCATTGGGGCTGAAGCTGCCGCCCTATTTTGATTTCTTCCAGTTTGATGGCATCGCTGAGGCCGTTGGCCGCTTCCCCATTGCCTACGTCAACATGATTAACAGCATTGGCAATGGCCTGGCCATCGATGCGGAAACCGAAACTGTCCTCATCAAGCCCAAGGGCGGCTTCGGTGGGATTGGCGGTGAGCTGGTCAAGCCAACAGCCCTTGCTAATGTGCGTGCCATGCGCTTGCGCCTGCACCCAGATATCAAGATTATCGGCACAGGTGGTATCCGCACAGGGCAGGATGTGTTTGAGCACGTCTTGTGTGGTGCCGATGCGGTGCAGGTGGGAACGGAACTGTGGCGTGAAGGGCCAGGCGTCTTCAAGCGCCTTTCAGAGGAACTGCGGGCCATCATGAAAGAAAAAGGCTACGGCAGCCTTGATGATTTCAGGGGCAAGCTCAAAACCATGGGGGCCTGAGGGGTCCGTCCGCATTCACCATTTCATGCGCCTGTAAACGGGCTGGACAGCACCAGCCTGGAGGGGAGGTGCCTTGAAGCGCCAATCCATCCAGAGGGCGGCTAGCCAGCCAAGACCCGTCCAGCCCAGAAGGAGGTTGACCAGGAAAATGACCAATCCATGGCGCGCCCGCACCACACCAGCCAACCATGTGGGCAGGAAGTACAGCCACAACGCCAGGGCAGCAGGCACCAATGTGGCTATCGCAATGCCCAGACCCACCAAGCCTTTTTGAAGGCCACTTTCCATTTCAAGCTGCTCTGCCTTAGTGCCCAGGAGGTGCAGCACGCGTGCCACGCCATTGACATGGTCATAATCAGGCGCAGCTGCTGAAACCTCCCCTTCAACATCTTGCGGGCCGTTGGTTGGCTGCGCCTCCCCCAAATGGGTGACGTCAAAGCCTTGGCGCAGAGAGTCAGCCGTCCCTTCCACAAAGCGCGAGAAATCACTAGAGTGCGGGAAAACGGCCATGCCGTAGACCAGTTGCCGCGCCAGGCTGCGGCTGGGGTCAAGGAAGGGCGTCATGGGGGCGCGTGGCCCCTGCCCTGATTGCAGGCCTTGGCGGCGCCAGCTTTCATCAAGCGCGACCAAGGCCAAATCCATGGCCAGGCATGTTTTCAAGTGCAAGCTGTTGCGGATGTGCCGGTAAGCAGTGGGGATTTCCGGGCCTGTGCGCGGATCATAGGCGGAGACACTGGCCCAGGCCGCATCGTTGTAGCATTGGCGCAGCGCCGTGCTGGCTGCAGCCAGCCCCCCCTCCGCCCATGCCGACTGCATGTCGTGGCGTGCCGCTGCAAGCAGGCCTGGATTAGGCAAGGCATGGGCTGGCTGTACCAGGCCCGGGCAGAAGCCAGCCAGCATGGTCACAGCCAGCAATGGCCCGGGGAAACGCACCAACGCTTTTTGAAGGACATTCTGAAGCATTCTGAACAGTCCAGTATGAAATAACTGTACGCGGCAATGCCTGCGACACCACCAAAAAACCACGCCTAAAACAAGGTTTTCCTGCCAAACGCCCTCACTCCTTACCCTGTTCGGCAAAATCATCCCGTGCAGGCAGGGAAGCTGCCGTCACCCCTTTGATCAGTTCCTTCTCAGGCACGCTGCCAGCGCAACCAGCAGGCAAGGCTTCATCACGCTGCCAACACCACGCCACATCCCCAGGCGTGCGTCCATAGCCAGGGCAGCCCCATTCAAAATTCAAGTGGTAACGGCACGATGCTACCAAATGCCCATGAAGGTCAGCCATAGTCACCAACAACTGGCTGTTTGACAAAGGGCCTTGAAGCTGTGCCACTAAATGACCGTTTTCCCGTACAGCAATGGTAACGGGGCGGCAAATAGGAACCGTGCCCAACTGCCAATCATGGCCTGTGCGCTCCTGGAGGCAACCTTTAGGCTGGTGGGAGCGTTCCTCAGGCGGGGGCCATGTGCTGGGCGGTGATGGTGGCTGAAGCCTGCCGGCTGCTTTCTGGCGCGCAGGCCATGCCCACCACGCTGCCACGTTGAGGGCGGCTTCCATGGTGACGTCATGACGCTTGAGGATCCGAATGTCGCTGCCGTCCTCCTGACGAACGAACATCGTCACGTCCCAGGCGCGGTCCTCCAAGGGGGTTTCGCAGCTTGCCAACATGACGAAGCACAAACCGGCCAGTACGCCACAAGCCCGCTTGGCGTTAGTTAAAATGACGTACCCAGCAAAAAGGGCCCTACCGCCCCTGGGCAAGCTGGTGGTCTGGTCTATCATCACATCACGCACGTGTTTCACCTTCCATTCCACCCAAGCCAGGAAAACCGCCATGACCACACTTTTTGACCAACTGCAACTTGGGGCCATTCCCTGCAAAAACCGCGTGTTCATGGCACCGCTAACCCGGCTGCGCTCCACGCCTGATGGGGTGCCAACCCCCCTCATGGCCCAGTACTATGCGCAACGCGCTGATGCTGGGCTGATCATCGCTGAATCAATGGCCATATGCCAGCAAGGCAGTGGCTTCCTCAACGCACCTGGCATTTGGGAACAGGCGCAAATCAAGGGGTGGCGCCTTGTGACGGATGCCGTTCATGCTGCCGGTGGCAAGATCGTTGCCCAGCTATGGCACGGGGGGCGCATTGTGTTCCCTACCATGAATGGCGGCACGCAGCCTGTTAGCGCCAGCGCGACCCAAGCTCCAGGGCTGGGCCACACATGGGAAGGTAAGGAACCATACCCCATGGCCCGCGCCCTGCGTCTGGATGAAATCCCTGCTTTAGTGGCGCAGTTCGCCCAAGCCGCCCAAAACGCCATCAAAGCTGGTTTTGACGGGGTGCAGGTTCACGCCGCTAATGGTTATCTCCTCGACCAGTTCCTGCGTGATTCAACCAACCACCGCACCGACGCTTACGGTGGTTCTGTTGAAAACCGCATGCGCCTGCTGCGCGAAGTCTGCGTAGCTGTCATAGGGGCGGTTGGGGCAGGCCGCACAGGGGTGCGTATTTCCCCCAATGGTGAAATCCTGGGCTGTGTGGATAGCAATCCCAAGGCTCTTTTCGTGCCCGTGGCGGCCATGCTGCAGCAATTGGGGGTGGCTTGGCTTGGCGTGAAGGAATTCAACCCCCATGCAGACCCCAATGCGCCAGGTCCCCAGCAGGCGCCATTGTCCCCTGAAATCCGTAAGGTCTTCACCAATCCTTTGGTCTTGAATGGCAATTACGATTTTCAAAAAGCTGAACAGGTGGTGGGCACCGGAAAAGCTGACGCCATATCGTTCGGGCGTCCCTTCATAGCCAACCCAGACCTGGTCAAGCGTTTTGAAAAATTGGCCCAAGGCCAGACTGCTAATGTGGCTGAAAGCGACAAGAAAACCTGGTACGGCGAATTCCTACCGCGGGAGGAGCAATCTCTAGGTTATACAGACTACCCCACAATGAATGGGCTACCTTGCGGCCCAGCTGGCGAACCCGCAACAGATTGAAGACTTAAGGGTAAAAGCGGGGCAGGGCTGCGGGGGCTGTGCTGGTATGGGCCCCAGCTGCCCTTTAAACTTACCGCCACTGACATGACAAAAGGAATTGGCACCATGGGCATTGAGAAAAAAATTGAAGACGTAGCCAAGGACGCTGCACAGGGCGTTAAACAGTTTTTTGAAGGCGGGGAAAACGCTGTCCTGGCCAAAAATGAAGCCGCCCGCAAAGCCCAGCACGAGGCAGAACGCAAAGCCCACGATGAAAAGCGTGACCAAGAACGCCATGAGGAGCGCGCCAAGCGTGAAGCTGAAGCCAAGGCTCATGGCGCTGACATTGAAAACAACAAAGCCTACATGGCTGACGATATGAGTGTTGTACCAGCACCCGTTGAAGGTGATGCTAGCGCTATTCAGGCTGAAGGCGGCGCAGGGGCTGCTGGTGCTGGGGCCTTTGGCAATGACATTGGCAATGCCCTGTAAAAAGGCGCTGCGCTGTCCTTGAAGGTTGAGGCAAAAGTGTTCTCCTGAAAGGCCATTGGTTTCCACCACCAAGAATTTGCCTAGGTACCTTCACCATCAAACCAAACCTTACATTGTGAAAAATGTAGAAAACCCCAGATCCTTGTCAGGACTGGGGTTTTGAGTTTCCACAAGCTACGGTCAGGGACCGTACTGTAGCGGGAAAATCAGTTCTTTAGCGCATCCTGCACATAGGTCTGGAAATTGGCCGCTTCATCGCCAGTGCCCTGTTCACCCCAAGTGTGCAGGCAAAACTCCACATAGGCACCGGCAATCCGGCTGGCCTGGGATTCATCAAGGGGTGTACCAGCGTTTTCCATGACATAAGCGTTAAGGCGCTTGCGAATATTGGCGTCAACGCCATTCATGGTGCGCCAACCTGCGGCACCATGGGGACCAGGGATTTTTTCGCCGTGTTTTTTGTCAAACACATTTTGGTAGACATTCATCAAATTCAGCATGAGGTTAAGCCTCCTGGTTCAGAAAAATACCTCAAAAACCTTTTGAGGATCATTAAAACATCAAGTAAATTAGGCGGAAAATCAAGCTAATGAAAATTATTTCTTAACGTATTGATCTTTAACGAAGGTGTCTTTAAACGCTAAGAAAATAAACATTTTATTCAAAATTTCTTATTTTCTAACATTCGGAAATTAACGATGAAATGGATTAAAGCTAAATCTAAAAATGAAATTTTACCCTGGGTTAAAACTAATCTTCTTAAAACAGATCATCTAATTATTGTTTTTAGTGGTTTTAATGACAATGGTTCTAAAAATAATAAATTTGATATGGAAGGATTGCTTCAAAATAATGATTTTTTAAGTGTCCTTTTAAAGGATCTTAATAACCATTGGTGCCTTAAAAATCTAATGATCTAGAAATAACTTTCGTTATAATCTAAACTAACTTAAAAATATTTTCAAACCGTACAAAAAAGTCCCGGGTATGGGCGAAAACATGGGTGGTTATTCAACCATAATTTATGACTACTTAATTAAAGGCTCTGAAGTAGTGGCTTTTCACCCCAGACTATGCTGGACCCTACTCTATGCCGATCCATTGGTGACATGCGCTCTTTGCATTCCCATGAAACGCTACCTAAAGCACTCCAGAAGTTCTTCAATTTGAAGTCTCTCTTGAGCAAAAGCCCCTTTCCTCCGCCAACTCATGTCACAGTGTTTGTCTCTTGCTATGACAAATTAGATGTTTTGCAGGGCGAGAATATTGCAGGATTGCCAGGTGTTAGTGTGCAATTCATTTCTTATTTTGATCATTGGTTTGCCATCTACTTCAAGCGTTTGGCCTATTGCGTTCCATCATCACTGAATTTTTGCTGGGTTTTAACGTGAATGTTTTGGGCTATTTAAAAACCTACCATGAAGTTCTTGAAAAGATTTTATTAGGCAGTGAATATATTCAAAATCATGCCCATAGTTGCCATTCCAACCTGGACCATGACAGAGAAATTGTTGGTTATTCAGGACTTACTATTGGATAATTCTTCCCTTTACAGCCTTGGCCTTAAACCGCAGATCACACACTTTACATCTAAAGCTCATCAATTCATTACCTCCAATCCGTCAGCGGTCATGGACATCACGGATAAATACCCACCTTTTGAAAAGTCTTCTTGGGAAGACCACTACATGATGACTGGTCCTTATATGCCCCTTGGAAAGGGCGCCTATTGTGTAAAAGTGTCATTGCGAGGCTGTTTCAGTCCTTTAGCTGAACTAAATCTGGATATTGCCTTCAACAAAGGGCAAAATCTTCTTGCCCTCAAAAGCCATTCTAACCTTCAGCAGGACAAGGAAATTACCTGCGCGATTGAACTACCCTTTTACGTTTTGGATGATTTGAGGGACGTTGAAATCAGGCTGCGTGTGAAGGGACGCTTCACTGGCCGCGTTGAGCAGGTGCAGTTACTTTACCATGACTTTAAGGGTGCCCATTTAAGCAACATTTGACTATGCCTTTAATCATGCTTTCTGTTTAAGTGAATTTTAGTGCGCAGTGCCTCTACCATCGCAAAGCATGAATCCCAGGAAAGCCCCCATAGAACATGCCTTACCTGCCCGTCATGTTCGTTTTGGCCCTTGGAAGGTCGACTTGGTACTTGCAGGGCCGATGGATGTTATGGCATAGTTTGCAGCACTGGCTTTGAAGATGCGGGCGTAGCTCAGGGGTAGAGCACAACCTTGCCAAGGTTGGGGTCGAGGGTTCGAATCCCTTCGCCCGCTCCAAACCAGTTTTATTATGTCTGTTCTGCTTGGCCGTCCTTCCTTTATTGGGCAGGCGGTTTTATGACTGACTTTATGATCGACCCCTTGTTTTATAGCTGCCCCAAGAGCATCTGCAGGTGATCTCTTTATGAGCGCCTATGCTTCCAATCACCTGCTCTCAAAAGGGTTTCTAATCTGGGCCGTTGGGTTATTTTCTTTTTGCGGCAATCCAGCCTGGGCGCAACCGGCCCAAATCAATAACGAGTTAAGCACCAGGCTTTTCTTGCCAGGCGTCCAGGATAAAACCCCTGCCCCCTCCAAAGCCACCAATCCCCACCAACCAGGATTATTGGGGGAAGTTCAAGGTGCGTTACCCCCTGATGGTGAAGCAGTCTATGCCCGCAAACCTTTGATTTTGCACGGTCATGGTGATGCCGTCATGGCAGCATTACGCGCCCGTTGCCAACATGTGACCTACAACCAAGGCGCCTGGCGTTATGTGGCTGATACACTCACACCAAAAGCTGCAGATCTTTCACCAGCCATGGTTTATGAAGGCCATTCCCCCTTAACGGGGACGAAGTCTAGTTTGTTGCTGGAAACTAGCCCTGATGGAACGCGCCTGCACTATTCTGGCTTGTGCCAAACGGCCCCCCTGTTGTTATGGCTAACAGACGGAAGCCACCTTGATTTAAACCCTATTCGATGCCGCCCTGGGGCGGGTTTGGTTGCGGGTAAGGGGCTTGCCCTTCATGAAGTGCCGTTAGTGGTGCAGACTGAACGCACCTGCATGGTGTTAGGCACCGTTGACCGGGCTAACTGGCAAGTGTTCAAGCCCTATTGGCAGGTGTTAGCCCAACGTGCCCAAGCACGGCACGGCACGGTGACCGCGCAGGCGGCGCTGCCGTCATCCAATCCTGGTGAAATGGGACAAGCCCTGCAACGCCTTGATGAAGGGCGCCGCAACAGCTCTGTAGATATGGCAAAGGCCGCTCAGCACACTATGGATGAAGCTGAAACGGCCCAGGCAGCGCTTGAAAAGCGCCTTGCACACCCTTGAAGCAGCAGGGTTACTTGTCGCAAGAACCTTTTTTGCAACGTTTTTTGCAGCAACGCTTAAGGCAGCAAAGCAGTGACATGGTCAGCATAATACCCACCATGCAGGCGATGCCACGGGCAAACCCAACAACGCGGTTGGAGTTGACAGCGGTTTCCTCAGTCGCATCAGCGATGCGCTCCAGCTGCACCAGGGCCTCTGGACCGACTTCTGCTGATTTGTCTTTGATGTTGTGGTTGTGATGTGAGCTCATGCTCTTCCTCCTCCTTAAGGGTCCTGCCCTCATGGCAGGGTTAGGCAGTCAGCCCACATCATGCGTTGATGCGCTGCAAGATGATAGGGTGTTTCTTTTTGCCTTGTCCCTTTAATATGGAAGCGCAACAGAAACAGAGTGTTTAGAGTGTTTTAGGCCATGCCCCCCAACCCACGTCATTTTGCTGCCCGTCCCAGCCGTGTGCGGAAAGCTTTGTGGAAATTTACTCCCCTAGTGGCTGCTATGTTGGTGGGGTGTGCCCAAAAGCCCCACTTGCCCCCCCAAGCAGCTGCCAACCCTATGGCTGGCGTTAGTACTTATTATGGCGCAGGGGACCAGTCCTGCGCCGCTTGGAACAAGGTGGCTGCCCAACCAGCGCTGAATCAGTTCTATGAAGCCTGGGTGGTGGGTGAGGTTACAGGCCAGGAAAACATCTGCCGTTTGGTGCATGGCATGACATCGCCTCCCTGTTTGGGATCGCGCCTAGCCAACACGGGGCTGGTTGTCACCATGGCCCACGCCCTTTGCTTGCGCCAACCCCAAGCGAGAATTGGTTTTGCCGCCGCCACGACATGGGCTGCATTGGCACGCCACCAACCATTACCTGCGCCACAAACCCAGCGCCCCACAGGCCAACAAGGGGTTCAACCATGAAAGCACCCCATCAACCCTTCGCCCGAACTTTTGCCGGGAAGTGTGCACGGGGCTGCTTGGCAGCCTTGGCAGCACTTTGTTGCGCTGGCCATGCTGCTATGGCAGTCCCCCCGGCCGACAGCCAAACCATTGCTTCCCCCCTGCCCAGCGTCACAGGGGCTGAAAGCGTTGCCCAACTGCTTGGTCAGATTGCCGTCTATTATGGTGTGGGCCAGCAGAGCTGTGCCAGCTGGGGCGCCCAGCCTGGCACCAATCATGATTTTGAAGTTGAATCCTGGCTTCTGGGGGAGGTCAGCGGCCTTGAGAACATGTGCCACAGCTTGCAAGGGGCCTATCAATTGCCCTGCCTGGGCAAAAGCCTTAACAGCACGGCGCCTCTTTTAACAGCAGCACGGCTTTACTGCCGCCAACACCCCACAGCACCTATCGGCCAGGCTGGCCTAGTGGGTTGGACCAGCCTTGCCATCCGCAACACGGCCACCTTTTTGGCCACCGTGCCTGCCCCAGCACGCCAAGCAGCCAGCGTGGCACGGGCTGCTTCACAACCACTGCTGCCACAACAGGGCCCCACACCGTGACCATGCCACAAGCAAACAACACCACCCCACCTGACCCCCAGGCGAAAAGCCAACCACAGGCTGTGGTGCAGCCTTACATGAAGCGTGACACCAAAATACTGGCGTTAACCGCCTTGGTGCTTTTCCTGCTGTTCATTTCAACCGCCTGGTGGGCGCCAGCTTTTTCCTCCTGACGCAACAAAGGCGCCCATGGAACCAACAGTTCCGTGAGCGCCTTTGCCGCTGCCCAAAAGGGGTGACGGTTAGGCCTTGACTTTGGCTGCCATGTCAGAAGCAGCAGACTCCACCTTGCTGTTGAGCTGATGGGCATTTTCACGTGCGTGCTCAACGCCGGCCTTCACTTTGTCGGAAGCTTCGTTGATGTCATGATCAAGGGCTTTGCGGCCCCCGCGGCTGTAACGGTAAATGCCGTAACCACCCATAACAGTCGCCACAATACCAAAAACCAATGTGAGGAAACGCAACATGCTATTTCTCCTGAAAAGCGTTGGAAGAGCCTAAAAACTCTTCGGCCGCTTTTTAAATGGTGTGTCCCCCTGGTTGAAAACAAGAGGGGGGAACGCTGGGCAGACCTGAAAATGAAGGAATGCCTCTGAAGCAACTAGGTGGCTTAACGCTTTGACCAGGTGCAACCTCAGAAAACGCTGATGCTCCGCACCTCGCCAGCAGTCCACGGCCCCGCCACTACTTTAAGCAGCTTCACATCGGGGCCTGCTGTGTCCCCACCATCATCGTCTGGGTCATCTTCCTGGGGTTCGGCTTCATAAAGCGTCAATTCAGAAGGTTTTTCCTCAACACCCACAAGGGTGTTGCCGTTCTTGAAAATCAACGGGAACGTGTGCGTGGAGCCATCTGCAAGGGTGAAGCGCAAATTATCATGGCCTGTGGTGCAGGCCTGGAAAAGGGCCTCATCAAACATGGCTTTGAGCGCCGCCACGCCAGCGGGCATGGAGCCAGTGGGCATGGATACTGAAAGATCCTGTTCAGGCTGGGCGCGCTCAGTCATGGGCACCCACCACGCCAGGGGCCTTCATGACCTTTTCACGCCATCCCTGGGGCGTTGGCTCCATATGGATGGGCGTGGCATTAGGAACGGGCGCGCCAACAGCTTGCCCAGGAGCCATCCCTAGCCCGAAACGCAAAGCGCGGAACCAGGCGCCATGGCCCACCAGCAAAAAGGACCCTTTGCCTTCACAGGCCGCCATGGAAAGGCCGCGCAGCGCACGCAATGCCAGAAGGTCGCGGCTTTCACCATTTTTCAGGGGCGCCCCGTTGGCCCATGCCTCAAACCAATTATTATCTGAAAGGCTTTTGCCTTCCATGGGGCCAAAATTGACTTCCGTCAGGTCTGGATCGTAACGGATGGGCAGTTCAGGCCCCCCTGCAGCCTTAATGGCTTGGACAATGTTCCAGGCTGTTTGCCAAGCACGCATCATGGGGGAGCAGACAATATGGTTGAATGGCCAGGTAGCAGCGTCTTTGGCATCCTTGAAAAGCGCAGCGCACGCTTGCCCACACGCTGTGGCCTGAGCCTGCCCGTGCGCTGTGAGGGGAATGTCAGCCCGCCCCAGGGCAAGGCCTTCCACATTGGCTTCCGTCTCCCCATGGCGAATGAACCAGAAGGGCTGCTTGTGTGCTTCCATGCCAGCACGCCCCTCCTCCAGGGCAGCGGCGATGGCCTTAGGGTCGTTTTCCAACCCAGGGGGCAACACAGAACGGGGGCTTTCATCTACCATGGCGACTGCACGACTTTCATCAAAAGGCTGTGGACGGTGGCCTGGCCAAGAATAGCTTTTTCTGCCAAGCCCGTGAATAGCTGTGAAAGGGGGCGCGACCATGCCATGATGGCGCCTCCGCCCCACGCACCACAGGTTTTCCATGAGCGACCCTGCACATACTCCGCCCCCAGAAGATGCCCCTATCCCAACGCCAGCAGGGCTGCCCAGCTGGCGCCTTCTCGGCATTGTCATCACCGCTGGTGGGTTGATTGGCAGCGCCATCGCCATTGCGATGCTGGTTTACATGAAAACCCACTGAAAATGGGGGGCAAAGCTTGCGCGTTGGAGTGTCCTGCCCCACACGCCGCCCTTTGAACACGAGAATGATTGATGGCCCCTGATTCCAAACCCACTCCCCCCCAGCCTGATTCAAGCCATTTGGCCGCTGAGGAGGCGCGGCGCATGAAAGCGGCGCGCAACAGCACATTGCTGGTCATCGGCTTGTTAGGCTGTGTCAGCATGGTTCTTATTTATCTGCCCTACCTGCTGCAGGCCCTTAAGCATAGTTGAGGCCGCTGAAGGGGCCTGTTCACCACTCCAAGAAAATCTGCACAACCTTGGTACCATGGCTGGCTTTGGGTTCGCCGCCATGACCTGTTAAGGGGAGGGCCTACCTACTATGAGGTCGCTTTGAAAGGAGCCTGCCATGACTGTTTCAAAACCTGTGCCCGTTCATAACCACCAACTTGACGACATATCACTGAGCATGATCCCAGGCTGCTTTGGTGAGACCGATCAGGTGGGTGGCTTCGCCCACAACCCCCCTGAGCGCGAACGCGCCCTGCGGCTGCTGCAGGACCTGGTGGCGCAGCGCACCACCTGGGCGGTGGCGGAACAGGCCATCCACCAATGGCTTGATGAACAGGTCGCGGCTAATCTGTGCAGTGCCAGCGCGGTGGCGCCACTTATGGCGCGCGTTCAGGCTATGTTTGAGCCTTGGCTTGCCTACCCCTCCCAGGAAGGCGCCCGTTCCAGCGCCACCGCTGCCCAAACCTAAGGGCCTGCCACAGCCCTTGCTTGGCACCATAAGTGCCCTTTAACCATGGCTACCCCCCCTTTTGCCACTGAATGGACGTTCTGGCGCCCTGGCCCAACGCTTCGCCTTAGGGACGTCAAGCATGGCAATGCCCTTGTGCATGACGTCAACCGTTTCCAGGGCGCCCCACCGGCATTGCCAGCCCATTTCCATGATGAGGACCAAGTCACTATTGTCCTCAAGGGGGCGATCCAATTCCGCCTTTTGGGGGAGAATGGCCCCGAAACCTGCCTCCTCCGGGCTGGTGAGCGCCTGTTGATCCCCGCTGGCGTGCCCCACCGCACCCTTTCCCCCCAAACCGCTGAACTGTTGCCGCACCATGCGCCAGCCCACTTCCCCTTTCAGGGCGCCCCCCCACCCTTTGCAGGGCTTGAGCAAGCAGGGGATGCTTCATCAGGGCCGGCGTTGATTTGCATGTCCTTTTTCATCGCCCGCCCAGCCCAGGCAGCGCACCAGGAAGGCATTGCGACTGACCTTATCCAAACCATCGTGCAGGAAGGGCTGGTTGGCCCCCTAGACGCTGCGCGCCTTTGGGGTGGGCGGTCCCTGCAAGCCCTCAACGTCACGGAAGCCGCCCGCCACGCTGGCATGAGCCGTGAGGGCTGGTCACGCAAATTCAGGCGCCTTCATGGCCTGCCCCCCCAACGTTTTGAACTTCTGGTGCGCCTCAACAAGGCTCGCGCCCTGCTGCGGGCAGGGCACAAACCCGCTGCTGTAGCGGCTGCCTGCGGCTTTGCTGATCAAAGTCACCTGGGGCGGCATTTCCGTGACTGCTTTGGTGTAACGCCAGGCCATTACAGGGCGTGTATGCCTTACCCCGCGGCAACGTTTCCAACGTTCTTTTGACTGTGCCCACCCCTAAGCACTGAGCGCCCTGAGCAACAAACCCCATCGGCACCGCTGCCCATCCCCAGAGCAGGCATGCCACACCCCGCATGGTTGCAGGGCTTGTGGGGGGGATAGTCACATACGTTCTAGAAAAATTCCCATGTTCATCCCCATGAATGCCCAACAAAGCCAGAACGCTTGATGATGGGGGACTGCAGGCAGCCATGGCGTTTACAACGCACCTGAACGCGCCCACCACGCACAGTGCCCTGAAAAAAATGTTGGAGGCCCTGCAGGCTTGCTTCAAACCATGGGCGTGGCTTTTGGCGCCTTCATGGCCCAATGTGCTTTTTGCCGTCCGCACCACAGCGGCAGCCCTGCTGGCGTTGGGGCTGGCCATGTATATGGAGCTCGACAGCCCTGGCTGGACCTGCATCACCGTGTGGGCTGTGGCTGCGCCATCACGCGGGGAGACAGTCTCCAAAGCGCGCTGGCGTTTGATGGGAACTGCCCTGGGCACCACCATGGCGCTGACCTTCACCGCCTTGCTGCCCCAGGCGCCTTGGCTGTTCTTCCCCACCTTGGCTGGGTGGGCTGGCATCTGCGCTGGCATGTCCACCCTCAGCAGCAATTTCCGCGCTTACGCCTGGAGCCTGTCGGGCTACACCTGCGCCATCATCGCGCTTGATGCCGCACCCAATGCCAACCACGTGTTCTCCTTCGCCTGTGGCCGCGCCACCTATGTTGTGCTGGGCATTGTGTGCGAAGCGATACTGGGCTCCGTGTTCTCCATTGACCGCGCAAGCCAGGCTCTGCGCGCCACCACCAAAAACCTCCAGAACATCCTTTCAGGGCTGAACCTCATCATCAGAGATGTGATGATCAACCAGCCTGGCACGGAAGATGCCATGGAGCGTGAAATTGGCGCCGTCATCACGCTGGGGCGCCGGCTGGAGTTCGCCGGGCTTGAAATGGGCCCCTACACTCATGCCATCGACCACGCCCGTGCCATGCTGGCTGCGGTGATGATGATCCTGACGCGCTGCTTTGGGTTGGCTTTGCGCCTGCGGGCTTTGGGTCGCGGCACTCTGCCTGACCACCCCATTACGGCGGCTCTTCAGCAATTGTTGGCGGAAGCCAAGATGGATTTGCTCCACGGGGATGTGGCCCCGCTGCTAGCTGACATCCGCCAAGTGCGCTCCCTCTGCGCCCAAGACCACCTGACCTCTGACGAAACACCAGAGGCACGCGTCATCCGCACTGGCCTTGCCGACATGCTGGGCGACCTGGAACTGGCTATTGCCGAGTTCTCCGCCATTGAGCACGCCCGCCCCCATGTGCCTGAACAAGACAAGTTCCGTTTCAAGCATGCCTTGTGGCGCGACCCTGTCCAAGCGCTATCGAATGGCGTGCGCGCCTTCCTGGTCGTGCTGGCTTCAGCCCTCATTTACGAGGTCACCTCCTGGAGCATGGGCATGCGCCTGGTGACCATGGTTTCCGTGATTAGCTGCCTCTTCGCGCCCAGGGACGATGCGCGCGCTGGTTCATTCAGTTTTGTTAAAGGCACTATTTGCGCCACGCTTGCCGGTTGGCTGCTGGTGTTCGTTCTGCTGCCCATGACGAGCGTTTACGAAGCCTACGCCCTGGCGCTGGGCAGCATGATGGTGCTTGGCGGCCTGGCCCGCGCCAACCCCGCCACCGCTGACGCTGCCGCGGCCTATGGCTTCATGCTGACTTTGGTCTACAGTCCTAACAACCAAATGCTGACCAATGAGCTGCAGTACTTCAACATGGCGTCAGCCTTGATCGCGTCAGCTTTGATGAGCTTCATGGCGTTTCACATCATCTGGCCTTTTGACACGCGCGTTGTGCTCAAGCGTGCCTTGCGCCACATCATTCTGGATGTGGTGCACCTGGCCTCAGCACCCATGGCTTCACCCATCGCCTGGTCAAGCCGCCTGGCCAGGCGGCGGGCGCTGCAGCATGCAGAACGGGTATGGATCATGCATGGCATGGACAGGTTCGCGCGCATCGCCAACCGCCTCCATGCCCAGGGAACTTACGTCCCCCTGCAGCTGCAGGCTGACATCCTCAACGGCACTTTGGCTGCCCTGACATTGGGCATGAACGTGATGCGCCTCAAATCAGCCCTTCAACCTATAACCCCTGCCCTGCCGCCAGCTGTTGTGGCGCGCTGCAAATCCTTGCTGCGGGCCTTGGCAGCATTGGGGCGCTTCAGGACCAGGCCCCAGCGTGAGGCAGCGCTGCTGCACGCTGAGGAACGCGCAGTCGCAGCCACAAAAGCTGCCCAAAACGCCTTGGAGGTAGAAACCCAGCCCTTGGTCAGGCGCACCTTGACGGACATCCTGGCAGCCTGCGTTCTGATTGAGACATTGCTGAAAAGCTGGGAAAGCTTCTTCAAGGTGCAATATTCGCTGGTCGGCCCAGCCCCCATCACACCTTGAGCAAAAAGCCCCTTGAGCTACTTTGGGCCCGGGTCCTTGCTGGCCCCTGTTGATTGGGAGATGCCCATCTGCGTGGTTGGCAACCCTGCCTCACAAATTGTTAACCCCCCATATGGTTTCGGGGCGTGATGGCTCAAGGCCAAAGGGCTATTGTCCCTTTGTTAGCGATTTTTAAAGGCACCCCTGAAAGGGCGCGCCTTCATCCATCGTGCATTAAAGTGAGGTATCAGAATGCCAACATCACAACCACTGCCCAAAGTCGTTGTTCCCCCTTATGACAAAAACAATGTTTTCGCGCGCATTTTGCGAGGTGAAATGCCGTTTGAGTGGGTTTACGGGAACCAGTATGTCATGGCGTTCCGTGACATTGCACCTGTGGCCAAGGTCCATGTCCTTGTTGTGCCGCGTGGGGCCTATGTGAACTACCATGACTTCATCGAGAACGCCCCCGCTAATGAACAGCTTGGCTTCTGGAAAGCTGTTGACCACGTGGCGCGTGAACTGGGCCTGGCTGAAAATGGCTGGCGCATGGTGGCCAACACAGGCAAGGATGCTGGTCAGGTCGTGCCACATTTCCATATCCACATTCTGGGTGGCGAACCCCTTGGCCCTATGGACAACCCACCACGCCAGAACTAACAACCCAACCTGGCAAAGCGCTGCGCCCATCAGGGGAGGAAGTATTTCTCCCCCTGGTGGCTGGTCAGGAAAGTGGCCACAGCTTGGCCATCCTTCACAGGGCTTATCACCCTAGAGGACCCATTAGCCAGCTCCAACGTGGTGGCGTGGGCCAGCGCTTTGAGGAAGGATCCCCCGTGGCCAGCAGGCACTGTTGCCTGGCTGACAAGCATCCAAGGGGGTGGTCCAGCCTTGGCGCGCAAAGGGCGCAGGGAACTGTGGCCGTTCGTGGCATTAAAAGTCATGCCTGCAAGCTTCACCTGCGCTGGCGGTGTTGTTGGCCCTTCTGGCTTAGTTGCCAGAATTTCGCTGATGGTCACCGTCACAGCGCCCCTGAAGGCGCTCAAGGTCACTGTGGGCGATGATTCTGATGGCGCCTTTCCCAACGTGCAGGGAAAACTGAGCAACGACCCGTTCTCTGGTGGGACTAGGGGGAGCCTGAGTTTCTCGCACTGCCAAGCACCAACCCTTTCCACCGTGAAATGGGGTGGCTGGGCTTGGGTCTGCGCTTGGGCGCTGGCTTGATCCCATCCTCCTCCCATCCCAAACCACAGGAAGGCCAACCCGGCCCCTTTGATGGCCCCAGGCCAGCAGGACTTTGCCTGGGCAACCTCAGCAACCTTTGAGAAGGTCTTCATAACCATGCCTCCGGACCAAAGACTTTCAACAAAAACTCGTTTTCAAAATCCAACAAAGCTAGTTTGAACTAACTTGTTGGTGTCCCCTTGTTGCTTGCTGGTCTGTACATGACGCGTTTCCCTATCCCTGGCTATGGTTTTACCCCCCTGTTGGCATACCTCTTTTTCCTGGGAGGATGTTCCACAGTGATGACGGGCCAAATGCAAACCCTGCACATCAACACCAGCCCACCTGGCAGCACCTGCGCCGTTTACCAAGATGGCGTGCGTGTTGGGGTCATCGCCGCCACGCCTGGCACGATCAAGGTCAAGCGTTCTGACCGGCGCATCATGATCGGCTGCCTGAAAACAGGGGCGGACGCAAGCCGCTATGATTACAGCTATGTTCAGCAGGACAGCAGGCTCAACCCCTGGGTGTGGGGCAACCTGGTGGCTGGGGGGCCTTTTGGCCTGGGTGTGGACATGATCACGGGGGCGCTGCGGCAATACGGCACAGGTCATGTCACCGTACAGCTGGCTGGGCGGGAACGGGGCCTGGGGCAAGCAACAGCTCTGCCGGCCAGCTGGCCTGGCTCACCTGTGCCACGACAGGTCACCCCCAGCCCCTTGCGCGCCAATCCTTTTCCCCAACCGGTCCTCCCCACAGCGCCCCTACCCTGAGGTGGGGGAAGAACGCACCTGTTGGAAAAAATCACGCATTAACGCACCACAGCGCCTTTCCTGCACGCCCCCTATGATTTCACCGGGTCTGTGCAAGCTCCCCCCACGCGCATAAAGCCGCGGACCATGCGTGACAGCGCCCCCTTTGGAGTCATACGCCCCAAAAACTAACTTCTGAATGCGAAAATGCCCTATGGCGGCCGCACACATGGCGCATGGCTCTAAGGTGACGGTCAAGGTGCAGCCAACCAGGCGGCTTTGCCCCAAGCGCCGCGCACCCTCAGCCATGGCCAGCATTTCAGCATGGCCTGCAGCGCATTGGCCTGGCCCTTCCACCTGATTGTGAGCTGCCGCCAAAATGCGCCCGCGTGTGTCACTCAACACAGCGCCGACAGGCACCTCCCCCTGGGCGCGTGCTTTGCCAGCCCAGCGCAGGGCTTCCTCCATCAGGGGGAAACGCAGCTTGTGGTCACTCACATGGGGGCCATTGGGTCACGCGCCTTTGCCAGGGCACTTGCCACAGCGCTGCCTGCCGCGTGGCCGCTGGCCCACGCCCATTGGAAATTGTAACCACCCAGCCAGCCTGTCACGTCAACTGCCTCACCAATAATGTAAAGCCCTGAGTGTGTTTTCACTTCCATTGTGCGTTGATTGAGTTCGGATGTGGCCACACCACCCCGCATGACTTCGGCTTTTGTGTAGCCTTCCGTGCCAGAAGGTTGCACTACCCAGCGGCGTAAACGCTCCACCAGTGCCAGCAAAGCTGTGCGGGGCTGGGCTGCAAGGGGGCGGTCATCAAACAGTTCCTGAACCAGCGCTTGCCCCAAACGGCGTGGCAAACCTTCCATCAAGGCCAAGGCACTGGCTTTGGGGCGCGCCGCTACAATATTTTCCAAACGCTGGCGCGTTTGCTCCACCGTGCCATCATTAGGCAGCAAATCAACCAAGACTGCACTTTGGGGCGTGGCCATATAGCTGGAGATCTGCAGCACAGCCGGTCCAGAAAGACCCTTATGAGTGAACACCATACCAGCTTTGAAGGTGGGCGCCTTCTTGACTCCGGCCGCCACTGAACCCTTGGGCAGAGACGTGCACACCTCAAGGGAGACACCCGCTAAGGAACTGGTGGTCCCCTGCGCTTCAGGAGGCAGAACGAGCGGTACCAAAGCCGGCGCGGGTGATACCACTTCAAGTCCTAAACGCGCTGCCATTTCCAGGGCCAGGCCAGTAGCGCCCAATTTGGGGATGGCCTTGCCACCTGTGGCCAACACCACATGGGGCGCCACACTTTCAAAAACCTGTCCTGTGGCGTTGTCACGCCAGCAAGCGCTCCATAAACCCTGCTTTTTCTCCAAGGCCATCAACGTGCAGCCCAGCCTGACTTGAACACCGGATTGGTGGCATTGGTGCAGCAAGGCGTCACGCAGCAGCTTGGCGCCACTCTCCGTGGTGCCTTGGCAGAAATACTGCCCTGCCTCCTTCTCCACCGTGGTGATGGAGTGAGTTTTCAACCAATCTAACATGTCCTGGGGGGTGAAGACGCTCAGCGCTGAGCGGGCAAAACGTGGGTTGCGCGACACGTAGCGCTCCACACCATGGAGGGTTGGGCGCCCATCAGCATGGATATTGGTGACATTGCAATTCCCCCCACCAGAGATGAGAATCTTGCGGCCTGCTTCACGCTCGTGGTCAAGCAGGATGACCTTCCCCCCGCCTTGGGCTGCGCGTGCTGCGGCCATCATGCCAGCAGCGCCTGCGCCAATCACCAGGGCCCCACAAGGCAAAGGATTGTTGGGAGCCATCAGAAATCCAGGTCCGCATAATGGGCTGGCGGCTGCCGCCCTGGCACCCGGTCACTCAGCAACCCCCTAAAGCAGGGGCGCGACTTAATGCGGCTGTACCAATCACGCACTGCTGGCACCTGGTGCCAGTTGATCTCCCCCAAATAATCAAGGGTGGAGATCTGCGCTGCTGCCGCGAAATCAGCCAAGCTGAGGTCATGACCGCCCAACCATGAACGCGTCTCCGCAAGCCATCCCAAATAATCCAGGTGGAACTTCAGGTTTTTGTAACCACGCCTGATGGCAGTTGAATCAACGCTTTGGCGTGAAAGGCGTTTGTCGATCTTCTCCCCGACCAAGGCACTTGTCACGTCACGATCGAAAAGGCGCATGAACCAATCCACCAAACGGCGCGTCTCAGCTTTCTGGGCCAAAGTGCGCCCCATGAGGTTGATCTGCGGATAGGCCTCCTCCAGGTACTCCACAATGACGGAGGCACCGCAAAGCGTCAGCAACTTGGGTGGTTGGGCACCAGGAGCGCCTGCCAGATGGGCTTCATTGGCCAAGGGCTCACGGTCACGCAGGACAGGCACTTCCCCAGCTGGATTAAGGATGAGGAAATCCTCCGGCCGCTCCCAAATGGGCACCGAGCGCAGCTCCACAGGCAAGCGCTTTTCAGCCAACGCCAAACGAACAAGACGGCTTGGAGGGTGGTGGGGCACATGATGAAGGGTGCGCATGGTTCTGCCTGTCAGGTGGGAGGTGCCGATGAGAATACGCGATTAATGCAGCAGCCATAAAGTTCAGAATAGGGTCAGGCCAGTACCTTTGACAGATGAAAGAGGCCTGAATGGCCCGTGCTCGCCCCTGTAAACTGGCTGGAACGGTGTTGGCGACCACAGGAAATGACTTTCCTGCTCCCATCGTGCTAGAAAATGGCCGATCGCCCTGGAAGGGCGACCTTTCAGAAGTCCTGCGCCCCCTCTTCCGAGATTGTAGCCAGGTCTGTCGTGCGGGCCAACCAGCCCGTTTTCTTTCAGCGAATCTGACAGGTGACCCATGCCCGCCACGCCAGGCAACCCCATTGCGCCGCGCCCAGAAGACATGCCCCCTAAGCCAAGCTTGCGCGTGCGGGCGCGTGGGCGCACTTACATGTCCTTCATTCTGACGCCGGAAGCACCTCTCAAGCTTTGGCTAGAAGCGCTCGACAAACAATTCGAAGCCTCCCCCAAAGTGTTTGAGGGGCGCCCCATCGTGCTTGACCTCTCCCTGCTAGATGCCCAAAGCGAAGGCTTGGACACCCTGCAGACTGATTTGCGCCAGCGTGGCCTCAACATCATCGCTATTGAGAAGGCCGACCCATCATGGCCGGCCCTTCAAAATTGGGATTGGCCACCTTTCCTTAAAGGGGGGCAGGCACGCGGCCCCATTGCCCTGCCTGATGGTGAAAAACCACCAGCCCATGGCGCAGGCGACCAGCAAGCCACCGAAGCGGGACCACCGCCAGCGCTACGCACCATGCTCATCGACCGGCCTGTGCGCTCCGGGCAGAGTGTGGAAAACCCTGAAGGCAACATCGTCATCCTGGGCGCGGTCTCCTCAGGGGCTGAAGTCATGGCTGGGGGGTCAATCCACGTCTACGGCGCCCTGCGTGGCCGTGCCATTGCAGGCATAGCGGGCGACAGCACGGCGCAAATCTACACCACGCGCTTTGAACCAGAGCTTCTCGCTATCAATGGCTACTACATGGTGGCAGAGGAAATCCCAGATGCCCTCCATGGCCAGCCAGCACGCGTCACCCTTGATGGGGAACGCCTCAACATTCTGCCTTTTGCTAACAGCTGACCGTGCCAAGACTGGCCCAAGCGAAGGGTGCTGCCATGCAGGACCTCACAAGCAAAGCGCCTTTGATGGTACCGGGGCTGGTCGCACAGCAGAGCGGTTATTTGTATTTTTCTTCTAAAAAACGCCGCCAAAATGCCATAAACGCAGGCTGGGGCGTAGGATTTCGCGTCAAAATCTGTAAGCTGGGCACACAAACACCGCGCACGAATCGTTTTCTACCGGAAACGGCACCTTCGTGCGCTAACCCGGCGCACAAAACCTAACCAGGTTTCAATGGCCACAAGCGGATTAAAGAGGAACAGCCCCTGATGGCAAAAGTTATTGTCGTGACATCTGGCAAAGGCGGTGTGGGCAAAACCACTTCCACTGCGGCCTTGGGGGCAGCGCTTGCACGTGGTGGGGCCAATGTGGCGTTGGTGGACTTTGATGTCGGGCTGCGCAACCTGGACCTCATCATGGGGGCGGAACGCCGGGTGGTGTTTGACCTCATCAATGTCATCAATGGTGATGCCAACCTTGCCCAGGCCCTCATCAAGGACAAGGAACGGCCCAACCTCTCCATCTTGGCAGCTTCCCAAACCCGCGATAAGGACGCCTTGACAGCGGAAGGCGTGGCCAAGGTCATGGATGAGCTGCGCAAACGCTTTGACTGGGTTCTGTGCGACAGTCCCGCTGGGATTGAGCGTGGGGCGCAGCTGGCTATGTACCATGCTGATGAGGCGGTCATCGTCACCAATCCTGAGGTCAGCTCCGTGCGCGATTCCGACCGCATCATCGGGTTACTAGACAGCCGCACCGCAGTGGCGGAAGGCGGCGGCAGCATCAAAAAGCACCTGCTGATCACCCGCTATGATCCAGCCAGGGCCGCCAAGCAGGAAATGCTGAATGTGGAGGATGTTCTGGAGGTATTGAATGTGCCCATCATCGGCATCATCCCTGAAAGTCAGGATGTGCTGAACGCCTCCAACATTGGCCGCCCTGTCACCTTGTCGGCCAACACGAACCAAAGCGCTGCCGCTAAAGCCTATCTTGAGGCAGCGCAGCGTCTGGAAGGCAAAGACATTCCCTTGACCGTGCCAACAGAGAAGCGCGGTTTCCTTGATTTTCTGTTCAGAAAGAGGGTCTGATGAACTTGTTCAACCGCCTTTTGGGCAAACGTCCAGCAGCCCCTTCCGCCCGTGTTGCGCGTGACAGGCTGAAAATCCTTCTGGTTGATGAGCGCCGGGGCGGCCATGGCGGCGACAACCAGTTGATTGAAAAGCTCCGCACTGAAATCATGGCCGTTCTTTCACGTCATGTCCCAGTGCAGCAGGACATGGTCCATATCAAGCTTGACCGCAAGCAGGACTGCTCCACGCTTGAGATTGACGTTGAAATGCCTGAACAACTAGCCAGCTCCGCCAAAAGCTGAATAGAAGGGCCAACCCCAGAGAAAGGCAGAACAGCGTGGCTGTCACCCTCAATGGGCCGGGGTGTAACCAATGCACTGGGTAAAGCTGATGTCTGCCTGGGGAGCATCCAGCAGTACAGGGCCTGCCAGATTGCCCTGCAAATTGGTTCCTACAACGCGCAACGCACCTGTGAAGGTGGATGACGCCACCAAGCCATATTGCTGCGAAAGACCATAGGTCTCTGAGCTGTTGCGGGGCGCGTAGGGGCCGGCCATGCCTCCTACGATCACGATACTCTCCCCCCCTGTAAGGGCAAAGCCATCATAAAGGCCAGGGTTTTCAGCACCATTGCCACGGCTGTGGAAACCATGGAACTCAATGTTGTTGCCCCCTTCAATGAGCACGCCATGCTGCAGACAGCGGCTGGCGGAACCGCCCAGGAATTTCACGCCCGTTGTGTTGGCGCCATTAATGGCTACGCCGTATTTTCCGCTCCAGCCTGTGCGCGCATTGGTAAAATCCAAATTAATAGCATAGCCACCATGGGTGGTGTCTACATTGATGTTGACACTCTGGCTGTCATCGAAATTGCAGTTCAAGATCTGACCATCCTGCACTGTCGCCCCTTCAGGTGGGTCGATGAGGCATCCAGAGATATAACCACCTGAGACACAATCTGTCATCATGAAGCCGCCCGTGCGCTGAATGTGGAAGCCAGCGCCTGTGGGAGTGAAATTCTGGTACCCTGTGCAACCCACAAGGTACTGGGATGTGGGGCTGTTGACATAGAAAGCATCATTGGCCACGTCTGAAACGTCGATGTCCTGCACCCGCACCGTGTTGGCCGTGTTCATAATGCCAACGCCATTGGCAAAGCCTGAAATGGTAAGGCACCTGAATAGAAGATCGTCCGTGGCATCAGTGCACAGCCCAAATGTGCCGGCGTCACTTGCCTGCGCCGTGCCTTTACACACAAGCGCCATATCCAGGCAACCACCCCTGTATTGGGTTTGACCTTCACTGTTGACGGTGAAACGAACACCATTCATGGCATTACTGCTGGCTTGAAAATTCAGGACGGTGCTGCCATGCCCCACACCAACCAGCCAAATGTTGGACGTGGTGATGTTGATGCTTTTGTCCAAATAATAAAAGCCACGCGGGAACTTGAGAATGCCCCCGCCTGTTCTGGCCAAATAAGCCAATGCACGCTCAATAGCGGCGTCACAAGGTTTGTGGTTGGCAATCGCGTTCTCTGCGTCAAACATCTGAGGGGTGACGTCAACACCACTCAATGCCTGCCCAAGTGATAACGGCGATGGCAGCAGCGGGGCATCCTTGAGGTCGAAGTCCAGACCTTCAGGATCCAGAACCAGGACATCCTGCCCTTGGGTGGTCAAAACAGCATTGCCATCCTGATTGCGGTAAAGGCCAGTGTTGGTTGCTTGGGCAAAAGCGAAACCCGGCGCGTCAGCTGTGCCATCGGGAGCGCTTTGAAGAATGGATGTGTCAAGAGTTACCGAAAAAGGCCCTGTCATGCTTAAATCCCATGGTCTGATGTTAATTGAACCATGTAGGGTTATCCCTTTAACCCATGCTGGCCCCATTGGACTTAGGAAGGGATGGAAGCTTGGCAGTCAGCGCTCACGCTGAGCGCAAACACCACCAGACAGCCAAGCCAGTTGCCGTTCTCTCTGAGCTGCTGCAGCTTTATCGTGAGCCAAGCCCAAATCTGCCCGTTTTTGAGCCATTAGTTTTTGAGTTTTTATATGGGAAACGGTAGCACAGGGGTGACCGGCGTTAGGGTTAGGCTGCCCTTTGCGCGTGTCGAGGTTGAGCCCGATTAGTTTGAACGCACCTGCCAACACATCGCCAAAGCCCAGGAACAGGCAGGTAGTCCACAGTCACAGCAGGAGTAAAACAACAGGGGCCGTTAGTAAAACAGGCTGCTGTTTTGTTCTGAAACCCTCAAAGCCTGGGCGCCGTTAGTAATCCTCAGCGGACTCCCACGGCTTTAAAACAGCCGGATGCCATTGAATAAAATAAAACCCAGGGGAGTAAAACACCCTGGGTTAATTCGGCAATTAACTGCCATTTCTTGAAATAAATGGCGTCCCATAGGGGATTCGAACCCCTGTTGCCGCCGTGAGAGGGCGGCGTCCTAGGCCTCTAGACGAATGGGACGAGGCAGGCTTGCAAGCCGTGGCCTTTGTGTAGGCCAATCATGCCTGCCCTGCAAGCCTTATTTCATGGCAACGCCTTAAAATTGGGAAATTCACCCTGCACCGCAAGCAAAAGCACCTATCAGTTAGAACCCACAGCCGTTGTGGGGGTGGCTGGCTCTGGCTGGGAGCTGATCACCATTTTGACGGGCGCATCTAAAGCGCACACCCCTTGTACGGGCCCATCGATGAGGAATGTGCGCGTCATCATGCCTGGCTTCCAATCCCGTGACGTCATGCGGTAACTGCACCCCTTGGTGCTGACATCCATCACGCCATCCTGGGTGCTGTCCATGTGCACCCCCTTAACGCGGTGCCACACAGGGGCATTCAGCAATGCCATGCGCTTGAGCACAATCAGTTTCACGTCTGCAGTGCCTGCCACAATGCGTTCAGCCGTGTCATGGGGGACATCTGGCAACAGCAAGATGTCCACAACACGCCCTGTCACAGGTGCTTTGTAAGTGCGGTTCTGGCGTGCCAAGGCATTCTGCGCCTCCAGACGCTGCGCCAGTACGGCCTGGGGCGTGTTTTGACCAACTGCTGGAGCAGGCGTAACCACTGCACTGCTGGCAGCTGCTGTTGAAGGCCCTGTGGGCAATGCAGCCGAAGCAGCCTGGGTGTTGAGGGCGGTTTCGATGATGTCAGGTATGGTGTCATAATTTTGACGCCCCACATGGGGAACCACATAAGCCTTGATGGCCACATCCCAATGGTTGTCAGGATCAGGCCCTGCAGAACCAGCACAGCCTGCAAGGCCCAGACCGGCGCACAGGAAAAAGGAACTGGCAAACAGAGCTTTTAGGGTGGTTGACTGCGTCATCATTACCTTTTCACCATAAAACTGTTGCCCATTGCGCTAGCGGCACATAACCAGGACCACTTACCAATCAGGTCATCCATAATGGAGGAACCCTAACACACGTGCCATGGTTGTGCCGGGTGTGCGGGTGTTTTTCAAGCACTGCTGCTTTGTAATGGCTTAATGGCTTTCAAGGATAGACTTGCATGCAGTCTGGCCTATCCTTGGTGAGGGCGTTCCAGAAATCTTCCTTGGGTATGGCTGCACGCCCCTGGACAACGCCGTACACCATTGGCTTCATGCTGGTGACTTCCAGTGTATCTGGCAAACTGCTGCCAGCCCCCTGTTGGCTGGCCAGGTAAACCTGCCGCAGAACGGCTGCCACGGCGCGCACTTCTGCTTCCCCCTCACCTGAACCATTGTCAACAAAACGCGCACTTACCAGCCAGCGGCTTTGGAGTTCACAGGTTCCGGCCATGAACACCTCCACCACCCAGACTTCAGTCACATCAACAAGTATGGCCACACTGTTTCCTTTTCATGGTTTCCAGCACCGTTCAGGCACCTGTGCCCAAGGGGCCATCAGATGGCTGCGAAGCCCTGGTGCTGCTATGATCACGAACGCGAAGGGCTCTGGTCCTGCTGGCCCTCAGCATCCAGCCCGAGATGTGGAGATTCTTCATGCCTAAAGCACTTTCACCCCACGAGGTCGAATCAGGCCGCACTGACATTGCTAACGAACTTGCCCGCGCCAGCACCACCGGCGCAAGGCGGTTCATGATCCCAGTACGGGCTGTGGCCTATTTCTTCCCTAAGCTGACCCCGCAACAGCTTGCAGCAGCGGAATGGCCTGGCGCCTTCCTGCCCCATGGCCAAGGTCAGACCGACATGTACCCGCCCCTGGACCGTACAGCCCTTGATTCATGGCTGGAAATCCATGGCTCCGGTTTCAGGGCAGAAAACCAGGAAGAAGGGGATTACCCTGACATGCAGATCGTTTTCGTGCGCTGACTATCTAATCATCTGACCATCTCTTAAGGCCTTTAACGGCGACAATATGCCTTGCCTGTGGCCCCAACCGCCCTGAAAGGGCCAGGGATACTCAATCAGGCTTGTTGGGATCTTCATCACCCATCTGAAGGGCGTCCCTACCCATGATGGCCATATCTTGATGCACCTTGATGGGCGGCAAATGTTCATGGCGCAGTGAAGCATGGAAAATTCCTGCCAGCGCTAGCGCCAGTGGCACAGCTAGAATGGTGGCGTGAACAAGGAATGCGTAAGCGGTTGACGCGTTGCGTGAATTGTCGAGAACGAACATCACCTTCTCAACGAAGAAATCCAACGTACCAATGGATCCAGGCGTGCCTGGCAACGCTGTGGACAAAGCCGCCACAGGCATGGCTAGCCAAGCTGCGGTGGCATTCTGGAGCGCTGGCATACCAATGGCCACTAGCCAGAACGCCATAGCTTCAAAACCCCATGAAAGCACCGTCAACACCAGTAATTTCATGAAGCGGATAGGCTGGCCTACAGCGTCCAGCGCGTCAAACACGTGAACCGCCGCTGCCACCAGCCGCCCTTCCAGTTGGGTCAGCAGGCCTGCACCATTTCCCGATGACCTGTCCTGAAGCCAACGTTGGCTGGCCCAGCTCAATGCCGCCATGACAGGGCGGCGGAAAAAGCGCGCAAAGCACAGAAAGCCCATCACGCCCAGAGCGCCACCGGCAATCAGGAACCCACTGGCATCAAACAGCTTAGCGTGACTTTCCTTGGGCAGCAGCATCAAGGCCAGGCCGCCAATCAACAGCACCACAAGCAAGTCGAGGAGTTTTTCAAGGATGACTGTGGTCATGCAGGCCACAGCCTTCACCTTCAACCTGCTTGCCATGACGGTGCCGCGCAGCACATCACCTAAACGGAACGGCAGCACGACATTGGCGCCCATGCCAATGAAAAAGCTTTCCGCGCATTTAAGCAGGGGCAGTGTCGGGGCAAAGGGCTTCAGCATGCTGTGCCAGCGTCCCGCCCTGATGCTGAGCGAAGCAACCATGCACAAAGCAGCCAGTGCCATGTCGTGCCAATGCTCGCTGCCCATGGTGCGCAGCATGCGCTTCATGTCCATGTGGTGCAGCAGCAAAGCCAGGAACACGCCACTGACCACAAACCCCAACCCAACCTTGAACAGCTTCTGCCTCTGTGTAGGGCCTTCGCATAACGCCGCTTCAGAAGGGGGGGCTGCAGAGACGCTGCCTGCCAAACTGTGTGGGGGGTGAGTAATGGTTCTTCTCCTGCCCAGGGCACGTTTTTCTCTAGCACAGCTGACGGTGGCCCGTCAGCCATCACACCTCACGCTTGAAAGGGGTTGTTCAAGACAAGCTGAGCTTGACGGCAAAGAACAGGAATAAGGCCCCCATCAGCCGGTCAAAGCAACGCACAAAGGCAGGGCGCGTCAACATCCTGACTAAGGGCACGCTGGCCCCAATCAACAGCACGTTCCACCAGCCAGCATTGAAAACCAGAACCGCTGTTAGCGCCAAGGTGGCCAATGTGACGGGCGCGCCTGATGGAATGAACTGCGGCAGGAACATCATGATGAACAACCCCACCTGCGGGTTAAGAAGGTTGGTTACAAAACCCACCACATAGCTAGCCATGAAGCCGCCATGGGCCTTAGGCATGGTGCGCCCCGCCGCGGTGGCGTCCCCTTGCAGGCCCATCGTGCTGCGCGGGTGAAGAACCAACTTGATGCCCAGCCAGGCCAGGTAAAGGGCCCCCACCCACTTCACAACCAAAAGGGCCTTAGGGCTTGCCGCCAGCAGGGCGCTTAACCCCAGGGCCGCTGCCAACCCCCACAGCGCCATGGTGGTGCAGATGCCAAGCACCGCACCAAGCGCGCTGCGCCAGCTTTCCATGGTGGCCAGGCGTATAACCATGACGGTATCCAGCCCAGGCGACATCACGGGAATCATGGATGCCACCCCAAAAGACAACAGGCTGGGAAGCAGGGCGAGAAAGGGCTGGCTGACCGTCATGAATAGGAAAACACCGTCTTGAACTTGGGGGCATCCCTTGGCGCAGGTTGGAAACCATGCAAAGGGGGAGGGAGGGGCTTTTCAAAAGCCTGTCAGGCTTCAAGGTAAAGCCTGAAAAGCCGTTTCGGTAAAGCAAGGTTGTGCCCCTGCATGGTCATTCATGGTCACAATGCCTTCCACAGCCATGGTTCCTAAGCGTAAAACAAAGCTTATGAATGACGTTCGCACCTCAAATCCCAAGCACAGGCGCTCGGCCACACTCCTTGTGGCCACCACATGCGCGCTTTTGTCAGCGCTGCCGGCACCGTGCTTGGCAGACATCTCTTTGCCCATGCCCCATCACGGGCCTGTGACCACCCCTACTGGAGCGCTCGCCCCCAACCACACCGTCTCCTTCATGGCGGTTGTCGCCCCCTTGAGCGCGGAGGTTGAAAAAAAGCTGGGCGACAAGGCCCGTGCCGATAAAACAGCCGTGGCTGGCCTGCCTTCATATTTGGCTAGGGAGAACCCCCATTTTTCGAAATTGCCTGCCATTATGCAGGCAGCCCTTATCTACGCCATGACCAGCGCCGTTTACGCGCACAGCGCCCACCCCGCCTTGTCCAAGCAAAAGCTGGCCCAGCTGGACAAAGGCATGGGGGTGGTGATGGATGTCGCGTCAGGCAAAACCAAGGCCGCCTCCTTGGGGAAGAACCAGGGCCTGCTGGTCAAGGATTTCATGCGCTCATGGAAAAACGCCTTGAAAGTGGCGCAGCGCGCTTCTGGGGGGCCAGGCGCGCCTGCCCAGAAAAGCGCAGCCTTTTCTGAACAGGGCCAACGGCTGGCCCTGTTCGCGGTGGGGGTTTCTGGCCTTGTGCTGGAAAGCCGCCTTTTCATGCCCCCCACAGAGCAGGCCGCTTACCAGGAAGCGCTGATGGAGAACCTGCCCTTCAAACCCAACCCTTGAGGGGGGTGTCACCACCGCAGCCCCTCATCAGAACCAGGGTACTGTTGGTGCTTCCTCACCATGCTGGCCACGCTCGCCAAGGCCGTAAGCGCTGAAACACCCCGGCGTGGGCTTGGCGTAAGGCGCCGTTTGTTTCACATGCAGCATGAACGGCTGGCTTGTGCTGTGGCTGTGCCATGCTGTCTGGGCATTGAATGCGCGCCTGCTCTTCTGAAAGGCCGAACTTGGCCCTTTGATGCTGGCGCTTGCGCCGCAGCTTGGCCATGGTCATGCCCTGGACACGCTGCACCCTGCATTGGGCAGCGTCAGGCGGCACTTCCTGGGGGTCTTTCACAGCTGTGTAATCACGCAGAACAGAATCCCATTCTGAGCTGCGCAGCAACGCCTGCAAGCTTGGAGCATCGCCATGAAGGCGCAAAACATCCCCCAGCCCCATGGGAGCGCCAGCGCTGGCGCCTTGATAGCGCGGGAAGCTCACCCCCACGTGGCCTGCCAAGCTTCCCTCACCGCCAGAATGAGGCGTGTTGAGGAGCGCAAAATGAAGCCGCTCCATCAAAATGCCCATGACTACAGAGCACATCATCTCTTCTGGGTCGTCCAGCAAGCGCACGTCAGCGTAATGCGTCAGCGCCTGCCGCCCACCCTTATTATCCTTTGGGGAAGGATTGCTCATTCTTTCCCCCCGAACACGCCGCCACGGATGAGGACAGCCATCACGAACTGGCGGTCTGTTTCCTCTGGCACCTTGTCCTTCTCCATCCAGTTGTCGATCAGGTTGTAGAAATCACGCTTGCCGTCTTTGGGGGCGCGCCAGGCGTGGCCCTGCACCGTCACAGCGCCGTAAGGCTCCACAGCGATGGGGCGGTTGCCGTTTTCCTCAGCATGGGGGTACCAGGTGTCGATGGTGCGGATGGCGTTGCCCAGTTTCTGGCTGTGCATGCCAGCGGCGTGACCACCCTGGTAAGCAACCTGGTAGAGAACGCGGCTTTTTCCCCCCTTTTTCTTTTCTTCCTTTTTCTCTTTACTAGAGTCCGCTTTCAAAATGAGCTCTTGAGATGGGAAGACGTCCTGGCCAGCGCCCAGGCACACCCAGGCCTCCACCTGCAGCAGGAGTGCCTGACCGCCTGCCAGGGCCTTGGTGATGGCACTGCCAAGTTCATCGACCTTCGGATCAGTGCCTTTGGCGGGGAAGGCCTTCAAAGATTGGTCAAGGGCATTGAAGTCCCAGCTTTGAACAGGCTTACCGTCCTGGCCCAGCACGGTGACCTTCACGGCAACCTCCTGTGCGCCCAGACGGTTGCGCCACAGGAAACGCCCATTGGCCAGGTTGGCGGCGTAGCGGCGACCGACCTCATCCAATTCCTTTTGCTTCAGGCATTGCTGCACAGCTTCCTGCAGTTTCTTAGCGTAAGGCAAGCTGTTGCAGGCAGATGGGGTGGCGAGGCCTGGCAGGACGCGCAGTGTGAACACCACCTTCAGCGTGTCGCATTCTGGGTCCAGGGCTGCATTGTCGACTGTTTGCAGGTTGGGCTTAGCGCAATCCTCTTCTTTCGTGTCACGGTTGGAGATCGTGCCGCGCACTGATTTCTCATTCAGAACCACTGGCCTGGTGAAGGGCTCTTGGCGCTTGGACCATTCCCCTTGCAGAAACAGGGCATCTGAAGGGGCGAGCTTGCGTTCAAAAGCGAGGACTGAAGGCAAGAAAGGTGATTTGGCCATGATGGTTATCCTTGTTTGTTAGGCGCTGGAAAGCGCCTGGTGGTTAGTGACGGGATGAAGGGTTGAAAAAGACTTTCAATCAGTGGCTTCTTGGGGCTGCCCTGAAACAATCTCAGGTTGGGACGTGGCCTCCTCCGTTCCTTCATCAACGGGGGCAGGGCTCACCATGCCCACCCGGTAAACACCGCGTTCAGGCTCTGTATGCTCTGCCCACAGCAAGTGGATGGGATCAGTAAGGGCACAGGGCCATTTCCAGCGCCCTATGCTGTAGAGGCTCTCCACAGCTTGGAACGGCACGCTGGCATTGCGTGCGTCAGCCACCGTTCCAGCAGGATGGCATGGTCCAATGGCGCCATAGCCCACAGCAATGGGCACTACGCCACCCAAACCTTTGCGGTCTGACACCCATTGCACTTTGCCAGCTTCATCCTTTTCTGAATGCTGGGTGACCATGCCTAATGAAAGCCAAGCGTCAAAAGGCGTTGCCTGGGGGTCTTCTTGGCGCAATTCCTCCAAACGCTGCCCCAACAACCCCGGCTCCTCCAGCAAAGTGGCGCCTGGCATCAACATCCGCTTAAGGGGGGGGACTCTACGCTGGGAAGGGGGCTTTTGGGCTGTTTTGGCCTTAGGCTTTTCACCCTTCCCGTCTTCTGAGAGAGGGGGAGGTGGCGCTTCCTCTGGCAAGGCCAAAAGGTCTGCGGTTGTGGATTTGTTCCAGCTATCTTCGAAATCCGCTTTGCGCATCAAAACGGGCTTGAGGGGAAAACGCGTAGGGTCAGGGTGCAGTTCAGGCACCACTGTGCCACCAGCCACACGCATGGTGGAAAGCATGCCATGCACTTGCTGGGGCAGCTCAGGCCTGTCTTCATGCAGCCAGTAATCAGGGGCTGAAACAGCGAAAAGCAACGTCACCGTCATGTTCAGCCGCCCCTCTGGCTGGAAAGGCCTTGTTTCACGATTTTTCAGGATAGGATTGCGCGTTTGGTGGAACTCGCCGCGCGTAGCCAGCTCCTCAACATCATGGGCCACTACCCCCACTGCATGAAAACGCAATGGCCTGTCTGGTGTGCGGCAGCGCCGTTCCAAAGCCGTTTTCAACCCCGTGAAGGCCGTCATGGCTGGGAAGCCATGCAATTGCGGCGCAGCGAAAGCCTGGGCAGCCTCCACCCTGATATGCGGCAGCATGATATAGTGTGTGAAATCCTGCGCGCCTGTCATGGTGTCACCCCCTGCTTGGCAGAAGGTGTGGCGGCATCATCCTGATGTTGGCGGCGATTTTCTTCGTACATGGCCCTGTCAGCAGCGCGGTCCTCCACGCTTTTGCGGCGCAAAGGAGTAGGCCAAGTGCCCTCAAGCAACAATGTGCGCGCCAAAACATTATAAACAGCGCTGTCCATGGAACTTGCCAGGTCTAGTCTTTCGGCGCGGATGAACACTGTTTTCAAACTGTCGGTCAGAGCACGGGAAAAACGGCTGGCAATGACATCCATCCAACCCCCTTGGTCGTAGTTTTTCTTAAATCCCTCATCAAACTGACAACGACCAGGGTCCAGCCAGAGCTCCTCCTCTTTGTTGAGGGCACAGTTCTTGTCCGCAGACCAGCCTGGTTTCAAGCTTGAACGCAAAGTTGCGGCTTCCGCCAAAAAAGCTGAACCGATAGCGTCAACCAATGCATCCCACTTATTGCGGAAGTCCATGTTGTTCTGGGGGTTGTTGGTATAATGCTGGACAAGCTGCATCAGCGGTTGGCGCACAGCTTCTCGCATCATGAGGCGGTCGATGACTGTTGAATGATACTTGGGATTGATGGCGTGGCGATCATACCGCTGGCCCAAATCAGTGGGGGCGCATGACAGCATCACACCACGGGCACGGCGCTTGGAATTGAGCGACGACACATTTTGGGGCTTCTCCCTAGACCCCACTACCCTGATGGCTTCGTCAGGGAAGAAGCGCTCTTTATAATCGGAGGCTTTGCCCTCTTTTCGGGCTTTGCGCGCCTCTACGTTTTCTGCGCTGAAACGCATAGCCTGCCAGGCGTCATCAACAGCTTGCGCCACCAAGGATGAATGGAGGGGCTGAAGCAGGATGAAGTGGCTGTCGTCACACACGTCAAGTTGCCCTTCCTGAGGCGCCACAGGCCAGAAAAGCTGCTTGGCCATGGCATCTGAACGGAAAATGCGCCCTTCCCCCTGGCCCGTGACCACGCTTTTGAAAGCTTGGGCGTAAGCCAGGGCTTTGCTGGCGTCAGGGCTCAAAGCGGCTATGGCGTCCGCATCTCCAGCCCTGAGGTAATGCCAATAAGGCTTGAGGGGCTCCAGCCCTTCCACAGGGGTGTTGAGGAAGTTCCAGACAGGCAAGGCAGTGGCACCCGCTGCATCCATCACATCACTTGTGCGCAGTGAATGGGTGCCGATTTCAGGCCTGCTGCCCTCAGTCACACTGGCCATTACCAAAGGGGTGGCCTTGGAATCAGTGTGTGTGGCTTTGGGCAAATGGGTGGCCATGGTCAAGTGCGGCGCTTGGCGGGCGGCAGCAGCCAGCCAAGGAGCTTTGTTGAATTTGCCAGGCGGGGCTTTGGGCTTCTTCTCACGTTCTTTTTGCAGAAACGCGTTGATAGCTTGCTCAAAAAAGCCTTGGCGTGTTTGAGGCACAGTGGATGGCACGTCACTCATGATCAGTGGCCTTCCTTCCATTCTGTTTTTGTCGAACAGGTGGGGAGTGACATAGTGAAATGACCATCATCCTTTCTATTTAAAAGGGCTTATCAAGCTTTTTTCTAGGCTAACGCCGTTTCAACTTAAAACGGTAAGCGCGCCCAGATAATGTGTCCACCTTTTTGCAGAGAATACCTTAAGTCTTTTAAGGGCACCATTTTTCACACTGTCATCCATTAATAATTAACCCTGTTACCCCTCTTTCACGCTCAAACCCAGCCAATCACTGTAACGCCATAGGTTTCCTGCCCGGTGGCGGGGGGCGGTGAGCTGGGTTTGGGTGGGGAAGGCCGCTGCCATGTCACCATGCTCACCAACCCAAGCCTGCACCAATTCCACCATGTCAGGCCTGTTCCAGGGGCTGATCCCAGCCCCACACTCCTGGGTGGGGAAGGCTTTGCACGCATAGCCCATCTCCCCAGCCTGCCCGCTGCGCTGGTCCAACACTTGGTGGAGAATTGGCTGTTCGTCATCATTCAGCTGAAAGCAGAATGTGTCTTCGTCTTCAGGGCTTGATTCACGGAAAGGCTGGCTTTGGGGCAGAATGGCCGTCAAGGCGCTGCTTCCATAAAGCCAGCACAAGGGGGCGTAAGTGCGAAATGATGATTTGATGGGTGCTTGCTGGGCCGCTTCTGAAAACGCTTCACGCATTTGCCATGGCAGCATGGCCTGCGCCGTGGCGCCCAGTTCCAGCTGGGTCAGGCTTTGGTAAGTGTTGATTTTTTCCTGCGGCCATATGTCCAACTGGCCATCAGCTTTTTTCACCTCTTGTTTCAAATGCCCTGCCAAGCGTGGAAGCGATGTGATGGTCTGCCATTCATCAGGTTGGGTGATGGCGGACAATTCATGGCTGGCCAGATGGTTGGGGTTAGTGGTGGCGTTGGGGGTGCCTTCATAGCCTGGCTTGCAGTAGGCTTCAGCTTCGTTTTCCAACCCCCGCACATTCCAGTTCCACAAAGCGATGTTGGGGTGGAGGGACTTAATGCTGACCTCCACGCCGCGGTGGCGCCGCACACGCCCCGCCAACTGAATGATGGAGCGCATGGAGCTGGGCTCAGCAATGGCCCAATCAGCGTCCCAATCCCGCCCCACTTCGCAGACGGGGCTGGCCAGCACCACAAACACATGGTGCTTGGCTGCTTTGGCTTTCGGGGTGTTCATGGCCCCAGCCAGCAAGGGCCTTTCCGCCAAAGGTGGGGTCTTGGCATGCCGGTCGAAAACCTGGTCAAGGCCATGTTCAATAGCTTGGCGGCAAATCAAGGGGAAGCGAGCATGGTAGACGCACAAATGAATGTGCGTGTCTTCGCGGCCGCTGCCCAGTCTTTCCAAAGCGCGCGCCACCTCAATAAGGGGCTCCACATTGGCCATGCGGACCAAGCCTAAGGAAATGGTCCTGCCCCCCAGTGCTTTTTCATGGTGGCGCCTGCCCATTTCCAAGGCTTTGTCACGCACGGCCAAGGCGATCTCATCCCAGAAATCCTGCCCAAGCTCCTGGCGGCCATAATCAGGGGGCTTAAGGGCACCCAACGCCATGATCTCCCCCCGCTGCTTGGGGGCTTCCGAAGCTATATTCTTCAACGCAACGCGGCGCTTTTTCACAAAAGCGCCATGAGCTTGCCGGAACCCTTCCTCATCAGCGCAAAGCTCTGTTTGGCTGTTGAACTCATCCACCCACAGGCACGGCACGGCGGGCATGGGCGCGCCTTCTGCGCCAGCATGGTTTTGCCACCACACGGCCCGGCCATGGTGCCAGGCCTCAAACATGCCGGCCGCCATGGTGCCAGGCAGGGTGGCGGTTGACAGGACCACCCGGCTGCCCAGAACCCCAGCCCACCACACCAGGCGCATCAAGGCCGGCATGTCGGCCAAACCGTAATCATCCAGCTCATCCAGAACCAGGTCGCTGCTCATCAAACGCAGCATGGGGGCCAGGCCCCCAGGCCCACGGGTGCAGTCAGCCACAGGCACCATGTGGTCCACCGTGCAGGCCAGCACAGGCACCCGCACCATTTCCAAAGCCTTGAGGTCGCGCTTCTGGCTGGGCTGCTTGCCTTCATGGTGCTTGGCCAGGGCGCGCAGCACAGGGTGGCGCAGCAGTTCATCAAGCCGCCAGGCCTCATCACCGCTGCTGCCCAGGGGGGCGCTGACGTCCCCCTCCGGGTCCAGCAACACCTCAGCTGTTGATTCAGACCCGCTTTCCTCAGCTCTGTTTTGCAGCCAGTCAGCGATGGCAGCGCTGGTGCCACCACCAGCGTAAACGGCCACCTGCCCATCGCCGCTGCTGGCTTTGGAAGGCGCCAAGCCCAGGTGCTTTTGAAGGGCGGCGCCAGTTTGGCGCGTCAACACGCGCAGCCCCAGCGCCACCGTCAAGCGCAGCCCTGGGCCCGACCCTTCGCCAGAGCCATTAAGGGCATAGGCGATTTTGCCATTGGCCAGCGTTTTCCCGCAGCCAGTGCTGGCCATGTTAATAACAAAAGCCCCCGCCTGCCCAGGGTTGTGCTGGCTGTAAAGGGCCTGCGCCTCCTCAACGGCTTTGTTCTGCCAGCGGTAAGGTTGCAAAGCGCTTTCGTTCTTGTTGACCATTTTCTTGAGGGGCGCGCAATCGCCCAACCCCTCCAGAACGCTGCCAAGCCCTGGCAAAGCCCTGCTGAGGGAAGAGGCCTGCTTCTCCACCCCCAGCAAATGTTCCACTAAAGTCTGGTGCAGCTCCATCTGGCCTGTGGAAGGGCGCTTGGCCGTGTTGGCAAAAGGGGTCTTTTTCAAGTCAATCGCCGCCAAGGGACTGCTAGGCAGCGTGAAGGCCTGCTTGGACGAAAAATAGTGGTCAGCTAGCATCAAGCACAGCCTGGCGCAGTGCAGGATGGAAACATCCATGCACATTTCATGGGCCTTTCCGGGATTCCAGGACGCGCACAGCGCCAACAAGGCACCAGCGCGCCGCGCTAGGGCGCCCTGCCAACGCTTATCCCCCACCACAGCACCCACCGTGGGGAAAGACCAATAGCGCTTGAAGTCTGTTACGCTGCCAGGAGGAACCGCGTCATTCCATGTGGCCTTGAGGAAACGCCATGGCTGCTCCAGGTCGATCAATGTTGCGGCGGATTTATTCGTGGATTCGCTGCGCGGGGGCGCCACCATACGGTGATGGGTCAGGACCAGCCACGCCACAGCACGCGCCACAGGCGGCAAGTCTTTTAGAAGATACTGCCTCATGGCTTCACTGTCGGTGGAGGGGGGCTCATCCAGCCAATGGGCCGCTTTGGTGCCCGCACCCTTAGCCAGCCTTTCAAGCCACGCCACGTCTGAAGGGGGCCCATCGCCTTGCTGGCTGTTGCGCACCAGGTTGCGCAGCATCCAGACGGTGGCCCATTCATGGCGGTAGCAGGCTTTCTCTATTTTCCCTGACCGCAATTTCCTCTGGAATGCCTGGGCAGTTTTGCCCAAATCATGCAGAAGCGCCGCCAGGCGCGCCAAGGCTTGTACAAGGGGCGCGTTGGGATCGTCATTCTCCCCTTCAGCCATGATGAGCCTCTGGGTGCTGTTGGTGGGAACAGTCCCCGTCAAGCCGTCAAAGCGTTCACGGTTGCCCACAATCCACAAAAGCTCCATGCCTGCCGGCCCACCTAGGCGGTGGCAAGCCACGGCCGTGTTCCGGCGCGCTGTGCGCTTGAGCATGGCATGGAGGGTCTGCAGACCTTCCTCTGTCATGGAGGCAAGCCAGGTGTTTCCACCTGTCCGGCAGGCGAACTGGTCCACGATCCTCCTGGTTTCAGCTTTGGCTTTCTTCTCGCATTCCGAAACCAGTAGGACCTGCATCACTGCCCCCTATGCTTTGCCTTCAAATTGATCTGCCTGTGCGGCAGAGCCGCCGTCTAAGGCCAAAGGCCTGTGAAAGCCCGAAGTGTCGGAGTGCAGCCCGAAGGGCAAACGCAGTAAGCCTTCGGGCTAAAAGGCGGCGATATAGGGAGCCCCAACCAGAACTGCCCCTTTCTAAATTGCCTACGCTGCAGAGGGGATCATCACAAATCCAGCCAGGGCATGGCTTCGGCTGGGGTTATGCCCAGATAGGCCACAGGCCTGCCCAAGGCCACATCCTTGACGATGTCGAACATGAAGCCCAGCGCTTTGGAGCCCACAAAACCCTTGATGCAACGTTCCCTGAAAGCCTTGCGGTTCAGCCCTAGGGCGCTGCACAGAAAGGCCTGCGGCAACACATGGGCATCCTTGACCAAATCTGCAATGTCAAACACCAAGGCGCCACGCCTGGTTTTGCCATGAATGACAGCCAAGGCGAAAGGCAACCCCAGCGTCCAGGCCACCGTGGCGCCCAGCCCATAGGCAAGGTAATTGCCCGTGTCCAGGAAGCGGTTGGCGTCATCCTGCCCTGTGCCCCGCTTGGCGCGCTGAAAAGCCCCCCTGCCCACAGCTTTGGCAGCCACGCCGTAAAGCGCCCTGGTAGCGCGGCCTTCCGCCGTCAACACGTCATTGACTGTGCCAGCACGGCTGTAATCTTCAGTTGCTTGTGAAAGCAGGTGCGCCAGTCGTTCCCATTCAGGTTGGAAATGCTCCTTTTCCGCCGCAGCCAGGCGGTTCCAGGCCTCCCACACCCGTTTCAGGCGCACTTTCTGGAAAACTTTGCCAGCTTCCAGGCGTTTGGTTGGATCGAGCCAAAGCGCCATCCAATGCTGCATGTATTCAGTGGGCCTGTATTCATGCTGTGGCTCCAGCCAGGTCAGCCACGGGTCAACGTCAGGGTCTTCTGGCTCGCTTGACTTTAAAGGGGCGAGTTCGCCAGCAGGGCCACTTGTCCCCGCAAACAAAGGCGTGCCCTGGCCCCCTGTGAAGCCCACCACAACGCCAGCTTGGGCCAACATGCGCATGGCAGCCTGCGTGATGGACGTGCCGCACCCCAGAAGCAGCACGGCGGTGTTGGCTATAGGAATGTTCCAGTAAAGGCTTTTGCTGCCTTTGGCTTCCACATATTCAACGCGCCCACCATTGACCAGCACCTTGCAATATTCCAAGTACCACATGTTGGCCCGGCGCGATGGCAGGATGGATTTGAGGTCACTTGAATTCAATGGCAACATCAACCGCGCCCTCTCCAAGCCTGGGCAGCCCGAAACTGCACGTGAAGCTGGTTGAGTTCAGCATGTTGACCTTCCCTTGCCAACAGCTGCGGGCTTTGCATTCAATCATGGCTGCCAACTAAGATTGCACTTAGGAAGCCAAGGCCACGCCTTGGGAACGTTTTTGGTCCTTACAACGACCTGAACAGGCCTGGACGCTGGTCACCAAGGCACACCATAGTGGCCCTATGACGGATGCCACCACAGCAAGCGTAGCTGCCCAAGCTAACCCCCTGGAATCCTTTGACCTTCTCCACCCAGCCCTGCAACGCTGGGTGCACCAGCAAGGTTGGCGCAGCCTGCGCCCTGTGCAGAGCCAGGCCATCACGACCCTGGCACCCCCCCCCTCCCCTTCCCGTGAAAGCCACCTGACCACGCCTGGTGACGTCATCCTGAGCGCCCCCACCGCTGGCGGCAAAACGGAAGCTGCCCTTCTGCCGGCCCTTTCCAACCTGGCTTTCGCACCCCCCACCCAGCCGGGCTTCAGCCTGCTTTACGTCAGCCCCATGCGGGCCCTCATCAATGACCAGGCGCCGCGGTTGGAAAGCCTTTGCGCAGCCATCGACATGCCTTTTGTGGCTTGGCATGGCGAAACCTCAGCTGCCCGCAAGCGCGAACGCAGGCAAAAGCCGGAAGGGGTTGTCCTCATTACCCCTGAATCCCTTGAAGCCCTGCTGATGAACCATGGGGGCAAAGCCCCCTTCCTTTTTGGCGCGCTGCGCACTGTCATCATTGATGAGATGCACAGCTTCATGGACACTGTGCGTGGCAAGCAGCTGCAAAGCCTACTTCACCGCGTTGATATGGCCCAATGCCAGGCTCACGGGGCGCACGGCCACGCTACCCCCTTTGCCCCAGCTCAGCGCATTGGCCTTTCAGCCACGTTGGGCAGCCCTGAACAAGGGCAGGCCTTCCTGCGGCCCACCCAACCAGCCCAAGTGGCACTGCTTGAAGGGGGGAGTGGCCCTGTGAGGCTGGCATTGCAGCTGCGCGGGTTTGAACGCGCCCAAGGCCAGCGCGACCACCCTGAACATGCTTTGAATGCCATAGCCGGCAATGCCATGGGCAGCCCCCAGGGGCCAGGTTCCCTGATGGCTGATTTGTTTGAGACCCACCGCCATGGCCACAACCTGATTTTCGCTTCCTCCCGTGGAGAGGTGGAGGAAACCACTGTCAAGCTGCATGAGCTGGCCACAGCCCAGAACGTTCCCGACCCCTTCATGGCCCACCATGGCAGCCTGGCCCGCAGCTGGCGCGAAGAGGCTGAACGCCACATGAAAACAGCCACACAGCCTGCCTCGCTGGTTTGCACAACGACCCTTGAACTGGGGGTGGACATCGGCGCGCTGGACGCCGTGGCGCAGCTGGGGCCAGGGCACCGCGTTGCAAGCATGCGCTAGCGCCTGGGCCGTTCGGGGCGGCGGGGGCAGGAACCCGTCATGCGCCTTTATTGCGAAGAAGCTGAGCTGACCCCTCACACCCATCCCCTTGACGCCCTTAGGCCGCGCACCATCCAGACCATTGCCATGGCCAGCTTGATGCTGCGCGGCTGGAATGAACCTGCTGAGGGCGAACGCCTGCACCTTTCCACCATGCTTCACCAAACCATAGCGCTGATCAAGCAGCATGGCGGCATGAAGCCCAAAGCCTTGTGGAATGTTTTCGAGACAGGGAAGCTGTTCCCCCACGTGGATGTGGAAACCTTCAAGGCACTGCTGCGCTCCATGGCCAACCCCAAAGCACCATTCATCGAGCAAGCGCCTGACGGCCTTCTTCTGCCAGGGCGCGCTGGTGAGAAACTGCTGGAGGGGCGCGAGGCCTACAGCGTTTTCACTACGCCAGAAGAATACCAAGTGAGCGAGGCCGGAGGGCAGTTGCTGGGCACGATTCCGCAAAGCAATGTTGTGGCCACCGAACAATTACTCATTTTGGCAGGGCAGCGTTGGCGCCTGGTGCATGTCAACAGGGAACGGCACCACATAACGGTCAAAAGGGCGATGGGTGGCCACCCACCCCAATTCAGCAGCGCCCCCTTGGGGCCCCACACAGGCATTATCAGGGAAATGCTGCGGCTTTACCTCTCCTTGGACTACCCTGTGTGGCTCGATGACAAGGCGCGCCAGTTCTTGGCCGAAGGGCGCAAAGCTTTTGATGGTCTGGGGCTGCGCCACCGCAGCGTGATTCAACATGATGATGAGGTGCTGATTTTCCCCTGGGCTGGGGAGCGTGCCCAAAGGACCCTCATGCTAGCCTTGTTGGCCAGAGGTCTTGATGTTGTGCCCATGGGGTTGCCGTTGAGCCTGCCTTCCAGCCAACGCGCAGCCCTTGGGCCAGTATTGGAGGACTTCGCCCAGTCTAAACTACCCGGGCCAGCCACCATGGTGGCCCACATTCAGGACAAGGCACATGACAAGTTCGACCATGCCCTGCCCCCTGCCTTGCTGGAGGAAAGCGCCATCCACGACCAGATCACGCCTGACCTGCTGCCAGCCATGGCACGCCAGCTCCTGCCCAGCATGGCGCCCCCAAATGTGGCCGCTTAAGCCCCGCGCTTGGTTTGAGGCGCCTATGTTCAAGCAGGATCCATCAACATGCGTGTCACATGCTTTTTGAAAGGGGTCAGGTGCTGGGCCACGCGCAAACCCATTTTGCGCAGCAGGGGGAATGGCCCATCATCACGCGTGTAGAATGTGGCAATAGCATTGGTGCCAGCGAACAAGGGCACTGTAGCGCGGCGCAGGCGCCGCCCGAATGCTGCCAGCCCTGCTGCCGCGCCAGGGTCTCCTGCACCGTCAAGCGCGCTTTCAGCCAGCATCTCCACTGCCCTAATGCCATAGTTGAACCCATGGGCGGTTATGGGGTGCATGCCAACAGCGGCATCACCCACCAAAGCCACGCGCCCCGCATGGAAGCGGTGAGCATAGACGGCCTTCAGCGGGTAGGAGATGCGCCCGCTGTCCAGTTTCAAAGGACCAAGGCGTCCCCTGGTGCGCTCCGTTATCTCAGCTGCGAAGGCCTCAGGGGTGGCGACTTCAAGGCGCGCGATCTCATCAGGGGGCAAGGTCAGCACCAGGGAGGTGACATGCCCTGCGCCTTGGCGCGTGCGGGTGTCATCAGCCACAGGCAGCAGGGCAATGGTTTGGCTTTCATCAAACCATTGCAGCGCTGTGTGGTCATGCGGGGCTTCATGGCGCATACGGCACACCAGAATGGAAGTGTGGAAATCATGAACGATGCTGCCAATGCCTGCCAAATCACGCAAATGGGAAAAGCGGCCATCAGCTCCCACTACAAGGCGCGCCCGCACAGCTTTGCCGTCATCCAAGTTCAGGCGGGCCTCTTGCCGGCCTTGCTCAAGGCCTGCCACAGCGCAACCAGCGCGCACGTGGATAGCAGGGTGCGATTGCACCGCCTCCCACAGGGCTTTGCGTATGAGGTGGTTGGCCACAAGCCAACCCAAAGGCGCAGCGCCTTCCCCTGGGGCAGCTGGGATGCCGGCATTGCCTGTGCCGTTCATCCTGGCGTCTGTGGCTTCGAACAGCAATGGCATGTCCGTGGCTGAACCGCTTTCCACGCGGGCAGTATTCAGAGGGCAGATCGCAGCGGGATCTATGCGCCCCCACACCCCCATGGCCTCAAGCCAAGCCCGCGTGTGGTGGGTCATGGCGATTTCACGCCCGTCAAACTGCGGGTTGGCCAGGGCTGCTTCACTGCGCTTTTCCACCAGGCACACACGCCAGCCGTCCCGTGCGAAAGCCAATGCGGCAGCCAGCCCGGCTGGCCCACCACCAACCACCACGACATCCTGGTCAGGCAGGTTCAGGCCATCCTGGGCATTCAGGGCAAATGGAGGGGCAGAAGCTTGAGTGGGCTGCTGGCTGTGATGTGAATGATGGCTCATGCTGGAACCCCCTTGCTGGTTTGGGTCGTCTTGTTAGGGATGGCTGGATTCAATCCATATTGAATGAAGTCTTTTGGCGCAGTGCGCAGCTTGCGCAGTCCACGCTGGCGCGCTTCCACTGTTGGGGTGCCAACCAGCATGAGCCCAACCAGCGCTGGCACGTTTAAGGCCCGGCAAAGCCCAGCATCCTGGCACCAGGGGCCGCTCACCCACTGTCCGCCATAACCCGTCATGAATAAAGCGTTGAGGAGGTTCATGGCGCCAGCGCCAACGCTCAGCAGTTGCTCATCTTCAGGGATGCGCCCTTCCTGAGGGGCCCACCCCAAGGCAAGCACCATAGGCGCCTTGAGGAGGCGCTCACGCCATTTCTGGCGTTTGGAAGCAGGCGCCCCAGCCATGGTGCGGGCAATGGCCGCGTCACTGGCCGCTGCCAGTTCAGCGCGTTCGCCCCCCTGAACCACCACCAAGCGCCAAGGTTGAAGGTGGCCATGGTCAGGCGCACGCAACGCAGTGGTCAGCACTGCCTCGAGCACAGCGCCTTGGGGGGCTGGTTCGGTCAGCTCAGCTGTGGAGAAACGGTCCAAAAGGGGGGCCAGCACATGGTCTGCCCCTTTGAGGCTGGTTACTGGAGGGGAGGGTGGATTGGCACGGGGTTCGCTCATCTTTCCTGTATGGCGTGCAGTTTGGAGCGCATGCAATATCCTTCACTATACGGTTTTGTGAGAAAGGGCCTTCAAAGGTCCTTCAAATCCTTGCGCAACAGCGTTCTAGCGCTTCCCTTCCCCACGCCCCAGCAAGGTTCCCCCATGATTCATGGTGGTGCTTGCTGCCCATGCTTCCTATCCAGCCCTGGTTTCAGAAAGGTCCGCGCCGTGCCCACCCCTGCATCACTGTCCACTTTGCTGACTGCCTATGTGACAACGTCAGTTCTGCTCACTCTTTCGCCTGGCCCTGATGCTTTGCTTGTGATGCGTTCCAGCTTGCGTGGTGGGCGCCTTTTGGGACTGGGTGTGGTGGGTGGCATTATGACCTCTTGGGCTGTTTGGGGAACAGCCGCCATGCTGGGCCTCGGGGCGTTGATGGCCTGGGCGCCACGTGCCTTCACGCTGTTAAAAGCACTTGGTGCGCTTTATCTGGGTTGGTTGGGCCTGCGAATGCTCTGGGGCTGTTTCATAGCACGGACCACCACTGCTGAAGGCGCTCTCCTTCAAGGAAGCTCAACGGCTCCTCCCCAGAATCGGGCAAGCTTCCAGCGCTTTGCTGGAGGCTGGCGCACAGGGGTGTTGGCCAACCTCACCAACCCTTTTGTGGGGCTTGTGACCATAACTTTGTTTCCCCAATTCATGCCCCCAGGGGTGAACGTGCGCGCCTGCACAGCTTTGCTGACAGCCCTGCAGATGATGGTCGCAGCCATGGTTTTCGGAAGCTTGGTGGTGGTGACGGCGCCTTTGGCGAAACTCTTGGCCAGGCCACTTTACACACGCTTGATTGATGGTCTGTGCGCCGTGGCCTTAATAGGGTTCGCGTTGGCATTGGCGTTGTCACACTTGAAGGTCTGATTAAGCCTTGCTGTGACTACGCCCCTTTGCGCCAGCATGGCTTGCGCTTGCTGGGAGGGGGCTTTAAAAGCGGCCTCTTTCCTTTTTCCAACCAGAAATTCTCTGTGAGGTTCACCCCTGTCCGGCCCCGAAAAGGCCAGGACAAAAACATAAGGTTCTTGCCATGGCAGGTCTGTTTGAGAAGTGGTTTCCGGGCTGCCCCCTTTATGGGGGGGGCTTGGGATTGTTAACAGGCTTGACGCTGTTGGCAGCGCCAACGAATGCAAAGGCGCAGGCAGGCGCGCCAGAAGCCTACCCCAATCATCGTCCGCCCAGTCTCGGACCCACGTTATTGGGCAATGACCTGCAAAAGGCCATGAATAATCTTGACGGCGCCACCAAATCAGGCGCTGCGACCACCACGCCCAGCAAAGCTGCTCAGGCGCCCATTATTAAAACTGGCCTGACAGGCGCCCAGGCGCCAACGGATGCAGCCAATCCTACCCAGCCCACAAGCTGGCTGGATAGGTTGGGGGCATTTTTTGGTGCTGGCATGGACGTGCCAGAGCAATTCTCCACAGGCACCTTGTACGCCCCTTACCCCGCCCTGGATGAGGAGGGGGAGCTGGTCGTGGAACCCTACATGATGTTCACCAGCCCGCGTGGCGATTTTGGTCCCCAAGGCCAAATGACTCCCAGCAGCCGCGACAACCCACACAGCACGAACATGACCCAATACTGGTTCATCAACTACGCTGTCACTGACCGCTTCACTGTCGCCATCTACCCAACATGGACCTACACGTGGGGGGCGCATCAAGGTACGTCCTCAGTGGAGTTCGAAGACCTGCCCTTTGATTTGGAATATCGCCTCACGCCAGATTACGCCCCGTCCGTGACGGCCTATTTGGGCGCCATTGCCCCTACAGGCCATTACAAGGGGCGCAACAAGCCCTACAACATGGTGGGAACGGGAATGTGGGCGCTCCACTATGGCCTTGAAAGCCAGCTAGCCTTCCCTGTTTGGGGCCATGCGCTTAATTTTCAGATTTGGGCCCAGGCCTGGCAGCCCATCACGAGCGCCCGCTTGGGGGGCAACACCACCTATGGAACCACCCCAGGCTTCAAAGGCCACGCCCATGGCGGCTTCTACGGCGATGAAGGCGTGGGGGCTGAACTGGGCCTGACCAAACAATGGGTGCTAGCGCTGGAACTCTACCACACTTGGGCACAGGGCGGCACCACGGCAGGTTGGCAGGATGGCCAACACCAGAAAAGCCACGACCCCTGGTCAGGCAGCTTCAATGTTGGGCCTGAAGTTGAATATAACTTCAATGAGAACTGGGGCGTTGTAGCCGGCGTTATCATACCTGTTGTGGGCCACAACATCTCAGCTGACCTCCAGCCACAAGTGGCCATCAGCTCAGTGTTTTGAAAAACCCTTGGGGTGGGCGCTCAGCCCAGTTCGCTTGCACGCGGGTGCTTGGGGCTGGCGTCATAGCCATGGTCGATGACAGGGCTAGTCGCTGCCTTGGGTGTGATCAGCGCGGGGACAGGCGCGCTGTCCTCGCGCGCCACTTTGTTGAATACCTTGTAGATCACATCACTGATAGGGCAACCGATGGTCAACGTTTGGCTGGGTTTGTCTAGCCCATTGAGGTGAAGCGGATGGGCCATTTCAACAATAGTCGTGTCATGAGGGCCAGCGTAAACCGCAGCGATTTGATCCACATTGAGGTAAACCCGGCGCTGTTTGCCAGCATTGTCCAGCACGCGCAAACTGGTAACCTGAACCATAAAATCCTCTCCGAAAACTTTCAGCTCAACCCGTGCCGCCGGCCAAGAGCTACCTCTAGGGAGGACATCAGCTTACGAGATGCCCAGCCCCTAAAACCATTCCTTCACCCCTAAACCATCAGGCGGGGCCTGCAAAGCTTCCAAAACGTTGTTCTGCCATGACTGTTCGTGCACGCTTATGTTGATGGCCTCTCAGAGCTTTCCCCCAACTCAACGCGCTGCTATAAGGCCGGCCATGACCACACAGCAGCCCTCTGCCGCTTCCAGCCGACGTCCCCCCATCCGCCAGGGGGAACGCCCCATGCGCCGTCCCCAGCCCCAGGCGTCCCACAGTCATGGCCCCTCCCCCAAAGGCAGGGCCAAACGCTCTGCTGAAAACCACGGCCAACCCGGCGGACGCACAGCCAAGTTAACCCGCAAAACTGGGGAAACAGGTATTTTCGTGCAAATTGACCTCGATGGTGCCGGCCAGGTGCGCGCTGACACCGGTATTGGCTTCTTCGACCATATGCTTGCAGCCCTGGGGCGCCATGGTGGCCTTGACCTGTCCATCGTCGTCAGCGGTGACCTGCATGTGGATGACCACCACACCATTGAGGATGTCGGCATCGCTTTGGGGGAGGCCTTCTACGAAGCCATTGGCGACAAAGCCGGTATTGAACGCTTCGGATCTGCCCTTGTGCCGCTGGATGAAGCGCTGTGTGAAACCGTCATTGATGTTTCTGGCCGTCCCTTCATTGCCTGGAACGTGCGTTTTGAGCGCGAATATGTCGGGCGTATGTCCACTGAGATGGTGGAGGAATTTTTCCGCGCCTTTGTCATGAGCGCGCGCGTCACAGCCCACATCAACCTTAAGGCTGGCCACAATGGCCACCACATCGCTGAAGCCGTGTTCAAGTCATTCGCCCGCGCATTGCGCATGGCTGTGGCCCCCGACCCCCGCCAAGATGGCGTGGTACCTTCAACAAAAGGCGTTCTGTGAACATGCGTGTCGTCGTCATAGATTATGATGGCGGCAATCTGGCTTCTGCTGCCCAAGCGGTCCGCCGTGCGGCCCAACAAGCAGGCCTAAAGGCCACAGTGGACATTTCACGCGATCCAGAACACGTGGCCAGCGCCGACAGGTTGATCCTACCAGGTCAGGGCGCCTTTGGCGATTGCATGAAAGGGCTGGAGAAAACCGGCCTGCGCCCTATTCTGGAAGGGGTCACGGCTGAACGCGCCCTTGGTGGCAAAGGTACCCCTTTTCTAGGCATATGCGTTGGCATGCAGCTGATGGCGGAATCAGGCACTGAACACGGTCAGCACAAAGGCCTGGGTTGGGTGAAAGGCCACGTGAAACGTATGGATGGTGTTGAGGCGGCAGGATTACGTCTACCCCACATAGGCTGGAACAACCTCTACTTCAATCAACGCCACCATGCCCATCCCCTTCTTGATGGGTTGGAGGATGGTTGGCACGGTTATTTTGTCCATAGTTACGCCTTGATGGGGGCAGAGGCTGCTCAATGCTTGGCCAGCGCTGATTATGGCTTGCCTATCCCTGCCATTGTGGCTGAGGGGTGCCGGGCGGGCACCCAGTTCCATGTGGAAAAAAGCCAAGATGTGGGCTTGCGTTTTCTGGGCAATTTCTTGCGCTGGAAGCCAGGGATGCACAGCTGATGAAAAGGGGCGGCCAGATTCAGAGTGTGTCGCCTTTGCTGGTTTGGAGATCGTGCCATGGCTGTTAAAATGGTTGCTGAAAATTTTGCCGGCAATGTTGGTCACACCAACAACCGCAAGGAGCACATTTACGGTGTTGGCCATCAAACATTTCAAGTTCAAAAACGTGAGCGCCTCAATGACGGCGAACGCCATGAGCTGGCAGAAGCGGCCTTAGCGGCCATTCTGGAAGGGGGCGCACTGGAATGGTATGTTCCGCCTGCGCGTGACATCATCGAACATTGGTTTGATGGTGTATGCTTGGCGCCCACACGCCAACTCCTGGTCGTGCACGATGACAACAACCAGCTTTGTGGCGCTGCCATCCTGGGTTTGCCCATGGGCACAAGCAACCTGATTGCCCCCCGTGCTTTGCTTTGCAATTTGTTTGTTGCCCCCTATGCTCGCAACCAGGGCCGAGGCACTGCCTTGGTGGAGGCAGCGGCCCGCACAGCCAAACGGGCCGGCGCACAGGTTCTCAATGCGGAGATACTGGAAAGCCGCTTATTCGGCCGCAAATTACTTTTGCGTTGTGGTTTCCAGCATTGGGGGAGCCATCCATATTATGGCCGCTTGGGCGGTCGCCCCCATGGACCTTGGGTGCATGGTCTGTGCTTCAGCCGCGATCTCACCCATAGTGCCTTGAAAGCTACGCTGTGAACCCCTTTGTCCGGGCCTTTATGAGGCGCTGTGGCGCCCCGCTTCTGAACCGGGCTCTGCAGCGCTGGCCGGCACTAGGCCCAGTCATGTTGATCGGTCTTGTGCTTTTTGTACTGTGGATGACGTTCCGCGCTACGCCACACCATCGCCATGCGCACCACCACAGCGTCATTTCCAGCCAGGGAATGACTATGCAAGGCCCTGTGGGTAACCCAAAGGAATGTGCCCAACTGTTTGAAGGAGGCAAGGCCCCAACAGCCGGAGAGGTACTCTGCAATCGTGATTATGCGGTAGGTTATGACTCATCCCGCAAGGAGCCGCTGTGGTCAGCTGAACGTCTTAACCGGGCCCAGGTCAAAGCTGCCGAGGCCCTCCATGGCAGGGCAAGCTTCCATGAGGACAACCGGCTGCCCAGCGCCCAACGCGTTGGTGCTGATGATTACCGCCGGTCAGGTTGGAGTGCTGGGCACCTGACCCCTTCCAGCGACATGCCCGACCCTGAAAGCCGCTGGGAAAGCTTCGCCTACAGCAATATCGTCCCCCAAGACGGCACCATGAACAGTGGGCCATGGCTTCAACTTGAAGAACAGACGCGCCATTTAGCGCAAAAGGACGGTGTGGTTTACGTTATCACCGGGCCAGCTTGGCATAAGAGAGTGGGGGTCATAGGCCAGGACCAGCTGGAGGTGCCGTCCTCTTTCTGGAAAGTGGTTTACGCGCCTTCAACTGGGCAAGCCATGGGGGCGGTTTGCCACAACGAGCACACTTTCCAGTGCCGTCGTGTCAGCGTGCAGGCCATTGAACAAGTTGTTGGTTTCAGGCTGTTCCCAGCCCTGCCATCACAACCTTGAACTGAATTTCTAACGTTGGGAGGAAGGCTGGCCAGGTGGTTTGAGCTTGCCCCAGGCTGAGTCAGCATTGGCCCAAGGGGTGGTTAGCCCACAAACGCTTACATGAACTGGTGCCATGATGAAAAGGGCAGCTACCGCCACACATCCCCAACAGAATCGTGCGCCCCAGCCTGGGCAGGCAGCCCCAATGATGATGGCCATGACTAAACCATACACCACCAGAATAAAGGCCCTGTAAGTCAACCGCGCCCATGAGGCGAGGTTGTGGTCAACTTGCCCCCACCAGCTGAGGGGGGGGCTGGTTACGCTTTGTGCAGGTTGGTTGATCCGAACTTCGGCATGGGTTCCAGCAACGCCCGCCTGGCTGCTTCGCGGGGGGGAAGGTTCGGCCACGGCGGGAGCGGTGGGAATTTCTGCTGCCATGTCCGCATCAACGGTGCTGGATGGGCCTGGCAACGTCCCCAGCGTTCCCGTGACTGCAGGTGGAATGGTTTTGCTGCGCTGAATGCTGCTTGGCATCCCTACCCCTGATGAGCGTCATTGTTGGTAGGTCCTGCAGCCCTTTTGCTGTATGGCTGCAGGCGTCCCAGATTACACCCCACGCCTGAACGCGGCTTGACTGTTACTGACCTGATTTGGCGTCAGAGGGGGCTGGGGGCTTTAAAAGATCTTGCTCCGCCTGCTCCGCCTGTTTTTCTAAGGCTTCGCGTTGCTCTGCTGCTTTCATCTGCGCCTTGATGATGAAGCCTGGCACGCCACCATTGATTTCCGTATCCACCACAGCGGCAGAAAGGTCAGCGCGGCCATCAGTGAACTTCGGCACAATGCGGGTCGCCGTGATGGTCAGGACATGCTCCTTGCCTTTGGGCCCCACCGTGACAGTGGCCACGGCCTTGCCGGCCCCATTGGGCGTCAAGCATGTCATGGTGTTGGTGGCGGCATTGACAAGGGGCTTTTGGTGGGCAGTTTTCCCACTGCCCACCGTGACCAGATCCAGCAATTGACCACTGATCAGCGCTGTGAGGCTGCCAGGGGCGCAATCACCATCCTTGCCTGTGCCAATGTGGAAAACCGCTGTGTCCTCAACACGGATGCTGCCTGTGTTGAACTTCACACGTTCGCCTTGTGCTGTTTGGCTGACGCGTGCTTCCTTCACATAAAGGCGCTGATGGTCAGCTTGGATGAAGCCCATACCATCCTGGTCTGGAATGATGGCTCCTTCAGAAGGGGTGAACATCGGCAGAGAGGCTGTGGTGTGATCCACAATGCCAACGCGCCACCCCAAGGGCCCAGGTGCGGTTTGGCCATCAGGGCCAATAACCATTTGCTTGGTTGCAGCCTGGGGGGCAGCATGGGCCAAACCAGGCACGATAGCCACAGCCATGAAGGCTATATAGACCAGGGGACGGGAAAAGAACGTGTTGGTAAACATAATCACGTGGATCCTTGCAAGGCGCCATGGTTTTCAAACACCAGCAGGAAAACCTCCCAAAGCGTCAAGGACATTGTAAACCATCATTCACAGCACACCAAGACATCGAATTAAAAACCCATTTCCTGTCACTGATTGATTATTCAAAACACACTTTTCCTATGCATGATTCAGAAACCTATTTGCTAACTTAGCCTATTTAACAACCTCATTGACGATGTTAAGCAAAAAGGCTTAAATCAATTCACAAAATTCATTCTATCTTCAATTATTTTTGTGTGGGAATTTGCCCCTGTGACCTCAACCATTAATTTTACTACCGCCAACAAACCCAAAAGGCGCGGCCCGCCCCCAGCAGCAGAGCAAGCGAAGAAACTTTTGGCCCATCTGGCCAGCCTCAAAAAACGTTCGCGCCAGCAAGACATGCTGCTTAGCCTCGCTGGCATTGCTAATCGCACCCCACAGCAACAGAAGACTTTTGACACCCTTCTGCGTGCTGAAAAAGCAGCCGACCGCGCTGTGCGCGCTGCCACCAAAGCTGCGAAAATCGTTAATGCCAAAGCACGCGCTGAACGGCGCCAACGTGAACAAGGCATCACGGAATGCGCTGAATTGCTTGTATTGGCTGGACTGCTTGACGACAAAACAGGCCACCCTATTTGGGAGACTTCTGAACTTCTAGGGGCATTAATTGAAATTGCTAATCAGCCTCAAAAGAAATCCCATTGGAAAAGTGTAGGCCAGGCACGCCTGGCACAAAAAAAACTGCGCCGCTCCAGTAAAGAAAACCCTGAGGAAGAGGCATAAAACCTCCTCCTGCGCTGTTGCTTAAAGCAGCCATAAAAAAAGGCCACTTCCCGTGGGAAATGGCCTTGCAACGTTAAGCGCTGTGGAGGCGCTTAAGCGGGTTGATAGCCTGTTGGCAGCCCAAGGGCGTTATAGGTGCAGATGAAAGCACCACGACGCACAGATACCGCTTGCTCATCAAAGCTCATCAAGCCGTCCTGTTCATGATTGCCCAGAAAAAACTCACCTGTTTTGCGGCCATCCTGGCCATAGACGCAAACAACGCGCCCTTGTTGAATAGCATGACTGATTGCCATGATCGTTACTTCCTTTTCTGGCTTCATCGTGCAGCAAGTATACCGACTGCCTGTGAAGCTTCTTGGTTGTTTATGGAGCTTCCAAACCATTAGAGCGCCGTTGCGCCCCAACTCCATTCAATTGGTTATTTACCCTTTAACCTTATAGAATTTTATTTCCAGGGTCAAACTTTAATTTTACCATTACTTTTAATAACTAAATATTAGTTACAATAAACACGTAAGCCAACATTTCATCCCATGATGATGGCAGCACCATGGCAAACAAGCACCCTTAAGGGGCGGTCCATGGTTACCCCATTACACATGGCCTAGGGGACAGAGGGTCAGTCGTCCTGTTCCTCTGGCGGCTCCTCTTCACCAAAGTCGTTAAAGGGAAACTCCCCTAACGCCGTGACCTCCGCATCCTGCGGCAGCGGCCAACCCCACGTGGCTGCCCGTGCATAGTAAAGCTGGCGCCTATAGCGGGGAGGACGCAGTTGATCCAAGACGGGCGTCAACGTGGCTGTGATGACATCATCAACCTCGATTTCCCCCTCTTTAAGTGCCCTCATTAAATCTTCAGGGAACTTGAAAACCATTTTCATGGACTTCATTCCTCACATGTTCTGGCGGCCAAACCATTCAGCAGCCTCCATTTAAGATGGGGATCAAAGCCTTTTGTGACCACCCTTGTGGAGCGCCTTCACCATTACTTCCAAGGTTGATAGGGATTGGCTGGCTTTTCACAAGGCAATCTCAAAGCTGAACCAGCTTTTTCAGCACGCCTCTGCCTATGCTATCGCTTATTATTGCCGCCTAAGACGCACATCAGGTAAAAAGCCTTCTGCAGCACTGTGCCTCCGTGGGCAGCTACTGCAGGGCCGGCCTAAAGGCGTTTGGGCCGGCCCACTGCTCAGGCGTGCTTAAGGCCATATATCAGGGCCACTGCCATTCCGAAGAAAACCGCGTAGAAAACAAGCGTCCTTGCGGGGTGCATAAAAACGTGTTCAAGGCACGCATTGGCCAAGGTCGAAAGAACATTCATGACTGGTAGCGCCGGTTTTCACCAGGACTTCCCCCGCTTTAATGATGATAGATGGTCAGGATGAGATTTGATATCGCAGTTACTGCACCCAAAAGAGTGCCAATAACAAACCAGAACGTATAGCGCTTCATTCTCACCATGTGCTGGATTTCGCGCTCTGTGTTAAGATTGTTTATCATGTGATGGCCCTTTCATCATGTGTTAGGCCTCGGCTGCTACCGGGGCCACCAGCTCCCTGCTGATACTCTTCTGCATCCATTTTGTGGATAATACGCCCCGACAAACCCGACAACGCGCTACCCCTCCAAAATCCTCTTGGAGGTTTTAAAGGCCTTCCGCCAACTGGCCAGACCCTCTGGTTGGCTTCTCCAGGCTGCCAGGAATTCCCTTTGTAGCGGGAGGCTGGATGGAGATAGATGGCGTTATGAGTGGAGCCACCAGTCCATTGCAGTTGCCCAGGGTATAGACAGGCACCCCTGCAATCAGGGCAGGCGTGAAAACAGGTAGCTGACTTGGTTTGAAATCCTCAAAACCTTGGTGGTTCTGGCATTCCACAGTGGACACGTGCACACCTTCAAACTTCCCAGCTGCCAATGAGTAAAACAAAACCCAGGGGAGTAAAACACCCTGGGCTTATTTGGCAGATAACTGCCAATCTTTAAATTGCATGGTGTCCGCGGGGGGATTCGAACCCTCGGCCCCAGGATTCTTCCCGCTTCGGCTTTCGCCGCCGCCAGGGCACGCAGTGCGCACCACAACTGGCGTTCGTGGGCTGGACTGTCTCTTGGCCCGCTTTGCCGCTTTTAACAAGCCATGCAAAGGGGGGGCCTCGCCCGTACAGTCTCTACACCTTCCCAACTTGGCCAGGGCCAGGCTGGGCTTGGCTCGGGATTGGCACGGCCAGTTCCATCCGTGGAGGCGAACTGCCAGAGCTTTCCCCGACTTTGAGCGAATCCACCAGGGGCTTTTCAACCCCGGCGCCCAATTTGACCGCACCAGCCAAGCAGCTGGGCGGGCCGTTCAGGAATCCTGTGCTCTATCCTGCTGAGCTACGCGGACACACAGGCTTTACTTATCCCCACACCACCATCAATGGCAAGCCTTCCCTGCAATGTGGGGTGGTGGATTTTCCTGCCTTTGGAGGGTATGGGTGGAACAAACACCCTGGCCAAGCAGTGTCAGCCGCCACAGAGCAAGGCTGGCACCAAGCAAGGGCATGATGCTGGGCACGGCAGCTGCCACAACCTTTGGGAGAACATGATGGGGAGCGTGAAACCGCGCCGCCTGTATGGCCACGTTGTGCTGGGCCTGCTGGCAATGACAATGCTGGCGGCTTGCAGCAGCCCGCGCAACCCCAGCACACTGGCCGTCCCGCACAACCACCTTTTGGGCACAGACCGCAACGCCCAAGGTGGCACGGATGAACTCGATGGAGGAGTGAACGCCTTCCTGTGGCGAGCTTCCATAGACACATTGTCCTTCATGCCGCTTTCATCTGCTGATGCGCAGGGGGGGGTCATCCTCACAGATTGGTACCAGCCACCTGGCTCACGCGATGAGCGTTTCAAGATCGCCTGCTACATCATGGACAAGCGCCTGCGTTCAGATGCGCTGCGCCTGGCCGTTTTTAGGCAAACGCGCACCGTTACCCCCCTCAACCCTGACAAACCAGACGGTCCTGCCACTTACGGTGAATGGGAAGACACCCCGGTGGCCCCAGCGACCACATCAGACATCGCCACCCGTATTCTGGAACGTGCCCGCCAGCTACGCACAGAGAACAAGCGCCGCTGAAGCCAGCCACCTCTTCCTTGCCCTGTCCCCAGGTTTCCCCTCTGCCTGAAGTGCTTATCATGACCCAGAACACCCCTTCCGCTTCCACACCAGAAACACCCGCTGAAAGCGTAGCTTTTGATTTTAAAAGCCGTGAACCTTTCTGGCAGGCCCAGTGGGACCAGGCGCGCCTTTTTGCCGCCCCTGACCAGCCTGCGCCCGCTTCAGGCGACAAGAAGGGCAAGTATTATGTTCTGGAAATGTGGCCGTACCCTTCTGGGCAGCTCCACATGGGCCATGTGCGCAACTACGCTTTAGGGGATGCCGTGGCGCGCTTCAGGCGTGCTCTGGGCCATGAGGTCATGCACCCCATGGGCTGGGACGCCTTTGGGCTGCCTGCTGAAAATGCGGCGCGCGAACGTGGCGTCCACCCAGGTGAATGGACGCGCGCCAATATCGCCGCCATGCGTGCCACCCTGCAGCGCCTGGGCTTCTCCTTGGATTGGGAGCGCGAAGTCGCCACCTGTGATGCCGACTATTACGGCAGCCAGCAAAAGCTGTTCCTGGATTTGTTGAAAGCAGGCCTGGTGGAACGCCGCGACAGCCAGGTGAACTGGGACCCTGTGGACAATACCGTCCTGGCCAATGAACAAGTGGTGAATGGTCGTGGCTGGCGTTCAGGCGCTGTGGTGGAGAAAAAGACTCTTTCACAGTGGTTCTTGAAAATCACCGCCTTTGCTCAGGACCTGCTTGATGGCCTCGACAACCTCCCTGGCTGGCCAGAGCGCGTGCGCACCATGCAGGAACGTTGGTTGGGCCGTTCATCAGGGGCGCGCTTTAGGGTGGTGGTTGACAGTGAGGGTCCGTTCCAGGGCCAGGGCATTGAAGTTTACACCACGCGCCCTGAAACCCTTTACGGCATGAGTTTCATCGCCCTTTCGCCAGAGCACGACATTGCCTGCAAATTGGCCCAGGAAAATCCTGCAGTCGCTGCTTTCCAAGCTGAATGCCGCGCCAGTGGCACCTCTGAGGAGGCTTTGGCCACTGCTGAGAAGAAAGGCTTTAACACGGGGCTTTTCGTCAGCCACCCCTTTAACCCTGACCAGAAGATCCCTGTTTGGCTGGCTAATTTTGTCCTGGCTGATTATGGCACAGGTGCTTTGTTCGGCTGCCCATCTGGTGACCAGCGGGATTGGGACTTCGCTACCAAATACAACCTGCCCATCCCCTCCGTGCTGGTGCCAGAGGATGAGGATGTGGGAACTTGGCAGCCTGTTGGGCCTGTAACAGACCATGCAGCCAGGCTGCGCCATTCTGGCCCGTGGAATGGCATGAAATGTGATGAAGCAGCACCCTTGGCAATCAAGCGTTTAGAGGAACTGGGCGTTGGCGAAGGGCAGGTCAATTGGCGCTTGCGCGACTGGGGCGTTTCCCGCCAGCGTTACTGGGGCTGCCCTATTCCCGTTATCCACTGCGCCAGCTGTGGGGTGGTGCCCGTGCCAGAAGGCCAGCTGCCGGTCGTGCTGCCCGAAGATGTGACCTTTGACCGCCCAGGCAACCCCTTGGACCACCACCCAACCTGGAAACACGTTCCCTGCCCCCAGTGTGGCAAGCCTGCCCAACGTGAGACAGACACGTTCGACACGTTTGTGGACAGCTCCTGGTATCCGGCGCGCTTTGTGACCCCCCATGCGGACGCCCCCATCGACCGTGCCCTCACAGATGCTTGGATGCCGGTTGACCAATACATCGGTGGTGTGGAGCACGCCATCCTGCACTTGCTTTACGCGCGCTTCTTCACGCGCGCTTTGCAAAAGACAGGGCATGTGGGTTTTGCCGAACCTTTCACCAACCTGTTTACACAGGGCATGGTGACGCATGAAAGCTACCGCGATGAAAGCGCCCCCAACGGTCAGCAGTGGCTTTACCCTGAGGAAGTCGAGAACCGCGGCGGCACTGTAGTGCGGCGCGACAACGGCAAGTCTGTTCAGGTGGGGCGCTCGGAGAAAATGTCCAAATCCAAGCGCAACACTGTTTCGCCTGAGGACATCATCACCCGTTTTGGCGCGGACACGGCGCGCTGGTTTGTGCTCTCAGACAGTCCCCCTGACCGCGACATGGAATGGACGGCGGCAGGCGCTGCAGCAGCAGGGCGTTTCATGCAGCGCCTCTACCGCATGGTGGAGAGCGTAGCCGCCTTTCCCACCCCCAAGGAGGACAACCAGGGGCCCCAGAATAACGCTGCGGCCAAGGCGCTGCGGCGGGCCACCCACAAAACCATTGCTGCTGTGACGGAGGCGTTCACAAACTTTGCCCCCAATGTGGCCGTTGCCCGCTTGCATGAACTTTCAGGGGCGATGGCCCAGGGTCTTAAGCAAGCCAGTAAAAAATCAACTGACCCAGCCTTGGTGGCAGCGCTGCGGGAGGCCGCAATAGCCCTGGCGCAGTTGGCAGCACCCATTGTGCCCCATTTAGCTGAGGACATGATGGCTTTGCTGGAGCCAGGCAGTGCCATGGTGGCCCAGCGCCCCTGGCCGGTTGCTGAGCAAGCCCTGTTGACTGACGACACAGCCACCATAGGGGTGCAGGTTATGGGCAAGGTGCGCGGCACCGTCACTGTGGCCAAAAACGCCAGCAAAGAGGAAGCGCTGGCCGCAGCCCAGGCTGAACCCAACGTGGCCCGCGCCCTTGAGGGTAAAAATATCGTCAAGGAAATCTATGTTCCTGGGCGCATCATTAATTTCGTGATCAAGGGCTGAGACACGCCATGCGCCAGGGACCAACCACCAACCACTCTGCCCACCCTTTGCCTGCTTTGCGGTGCAGCGGGTTGGCGCTGGCTTTGGGGGGTGCCCTTTGCGCCATGGCGATAGGACTGAGTGGTTGCGGTTTCAAGCCGCTGTACGGCCAGGCCGCTGTAACATCCAACGGCCAGCCATCCACAGTCCAGCAGGAGATGAGCAAGATCTACGTGGCCAACATTGGTGAGCATTTCGGTCAGGTGATGCGCGCAGCCCTCCAGCAAAGCATGGGGGGGGACAAACCTGCTGTCACAGATGCTTACACCCTTTATGCCACAGGCGGTGTCACTTATGAGACGCTCGACATTCACCAGGACAACACCTCAGGCCGCATGAGAATGATGGGTTGGGCTGATTGGAAACTTTACACAGTGGGCGCCAACCCGCGCTTCCTGGCTGAAGGCAACGCCACCACGCTGGATGGCTTCAACCCCACCCTTGACCAGGTGTTCGCTGAAACGCTGAACTCAGAGACAGCTGCCAACCGTGTGGCCCAGAACCTTGCAGCGGCTATCAACCAACAGGTGGCGGTCTATTTCCGTTCCCACTTGGCGCCAGGGCCACGTACCACGATGAAGCCTGGCACGTACATCAATGTTGAAGGTACGCCAGGCAACCCCAACGCTAATGAGCAGGATTTGGGTATTGATGGCTTCCCCGCCGCGGCAACGGGTCGCAGCAATGGTAATGGCTTCAACCAGAGCGACATTTTCACGGGCAACCATTTGCCTGCTGGCGGCCCTTCCTCGGCGCCAGGCTATGGCGTGGGGCCCCAGCCAGGCCCTGTTGAGGAAGGCATCGAGCCGTGACCAGCCGTAGGCACGCTCACCATGGCCCTGCAGGCAAAGCCAGCAGGCAGCCCTGACCTCAGCTGGAATGACCCACTATGAGTGAGATCAAGGGGCGCGACATTCCCCCGGCCCTGCAAAACCCCGGCCAATGGCGCACCATGCTTTTCCATGGTGATGACGCGGGCCTGATTGCCGAGCGTGCCAGGGCTGCCGCCACACAAGTGGCGGAAGGCACAGACCCGTTTCGTTTTATCACGCTTTCCGTTGAGGAGCATGCACGCCTTCCTGAGGAAAGCGCCGCCATGACATTGGGTGGGGGACGGCGCGCCATCCTGGTGCGTGATGCGGGAGATGCCCTTTTACCGCACCTCAAAGCAGCCTTAGCCCAACCAACGGACACGCTCATCGTGCTGGAAGCGGGCGCTTTGAGCACACGTTCCACATTGCGCAACTGGGCACGCAAACCCACTGATGTAGCCTCCATTGGCTGCTACCCTGAGACAGGGCGTGATTTGGAACGTACCATCCAAACCGTGCTGACCCAGGCAAGCCACGGCGCGCCGCCGCGGCTGAGTAGTGCGGCGCTTAAATGGCTTGCAGAGCATTTGGCTGCTAACCGCGCCCTTGTGCGTTCTGAGGTGGAGAAGTTATCTTTGCTAGGCAGTCCAGGTCAGACGCTTAGCCTTGACGATGTGCGCGCAGCCATTGGTGACAGCGCTGAAGGGTCCGTGGAACAAGCGCTCCTGCATGGCTTCGCAGGCGACCCCCAGCAGGCTGACCGCCTGCTTGACCGTGCCTTGCATGAAGGGGCACCTGCAGCCAAGGTCACTTGGGCCCTTTACCGCCTGATTGAACGCCTATTGGAAGCGGCGCAGCTGATGGAAGGCCTGCCAGCCCCTGGCCAAACGCCGGGCAGGGGTTGCACCCCCATGGAGGCCCTCAAGCAAATCAAGCCCCCGGTTTTCTTCAAGCAACAACCCCTTTACGCCAAAGCTCTGAGCCGCTGGCCCCACAAGGCATTGCTTGGCCTGCACAAACATGCCCATGACTTGGAGCTGGCCACCCGCCAAAGCCCCCTTGAAGCTGACCTAGCCTGCCGGCACTTCCTGGCTGTGCTGGCCCAGCACAAGGGGCGGCGCTGAAACCCAAATCGGTGCTGCCCCCCATTCCAGCCCTCCTCAGGGGGTGGTGGGAATGCTGTGGCGCACGCCAAGCTCCTGGTCCAGAAACCCCTGCGGGATCTGAACCTGCCGGCATGTCCAGTATTGTTCACCATGAAGGGAAGGCAGCAGGTTCCAACGGAAATTCAGGCGCGAATTCTCAGCATCACGCACAGAGTTGCATGAGGTCAGGTCAGGGTAAAAAGGGAATGTCTGTAAGGTGGGGGAGGACTGAGTCTGTTTATTGACGGACTGACCTCCAGGCCCCAAAAGCATGAAGGCGGTAACAAGGGCAGTGGCTGCTGAAACACTCACGGCAATGGTTCCTCACAAGAATTGATCCTTACAAAAGTAACCTTCCCAGCATTGCCGTGGGAAGGCCCCGTTTGCGTTAAGCAATCCCTGTGAAGCCATCCATTCCCATGGAGGACGGCCCACCTTTAACCTGTGACAAAGCGAAATTCATCACGCACCCAACGTTTGTCGTTGTCTGAGAGGTAGTCAACCTTGAGGCAATTGCTGACATGGCGCAGCAAGCGCCCATCAACACGCCCTGGCACGGAGGGGGGCGCCAGGGAACGCACCTCATAAAGCTCTTCCTGGGAGAGGGAACGCGACAGTTCCTCTATGGCGCGGTGGGCCGTCAGCTCATGGGCGCGGCTTGTGATGGCGTCAGCAATCTGCATGGCTGCCGCTGAAGGGCGCTGGGCATGATCAAAACGGCGTTTTTCGACTTCCCGCCGCCAAGCCACCAATTGTTCTGGCGTGGGACAGGACTTGCCTTGTAGGGTTTGAAGGGATGTATTCTCTGTTTCAAGATCACTGCCCTCAGTGACATCCTTGCCTGCCTCCGGCGCAGCTTCATGGTTTTGCTGTGGTGATTGGCCACACTCCCCCTCTTGGGTGCTGGAAGTGTCTTTCACGGCATCCAAGGGCTTTTGGGGGGGAGGTTCCGCTGGGGCGTTGCCTTCCTCATCTGCAGGGGCTTGCACTGATCCTGCTTCCTGGCTTGGCTGCCAGCTCTGATTGGAACGCACCATGCCTAAGGCGCTCATGTCCCTGTAAGTGTCGCATTCGCGTTTCATGCGCGTGCTGACGGATTGGTAGCGCCCAGCGTTAACCAGACCGATGAGGTGCACACGCGCCCCATTAATTTGCGCTTCGCGCACGGCCTCCAGCAAGTCCTCATCACCTGAAAGCAGGAAAATGTCAGTTACCGCCTTGTCACGGGCATGACGTGACATGTCGAGCGCCAAAAGGACGTCAACGCCTTTCTGTCGCCCATCAGGAGCCAAACGCCCCAAGCGCAACTTGACCAGATCCGTTTCAGCCAAGCGCGTGTGGTCAGGCAGAACGATGTTGCCGTAGATAGGCGAGGCATCATACCAACAAATACGAAACAGCTCCTTGCAAGGGAACATGCTGGTAACGCGCGCTTTTAAGCGTTCGATGGTCAGCTTGTCATTGAGTTCAATGTCACGCCGGGTGGGCGCCCAGCTGCCGTTACCCTCAGGAGAAAGCCACGTGGCGGCAACTGCGTAGAGGTATCCGGCGTCAACCATGATGACGGAGCGCCCAGGCGCTTTGCTGATCTCTGCCCATTCAGCCAGCTCCGCCGCCTCATCCACATGATCTTGGGAAAGGGGGCTAGTCGTGTCTGAAGGGTAGTCCGGTTCAGTTGAAGAGGCATCAAGGGGTTCTGGTGGCAGGCCGTTACGTAGGCTGCCATGGGCAAGGGAGGTCATAGTTTAAAGGGGCTCGCTAATCTAAACAATTTCTAGGAGGGGAGAATCTGCTGTATCTCAATAAGGCATTGCGGGGTCAATACGAACTAACAATCATGCATGATAACTAGAAAACCCTTTTCCGGCCACGCCCCAAGCGCCTCTCCCAAGGTTGGGGCACGCTGACTTGACGCCCCAAAGACCTCATGGCCTATGATGCTGCTAATGCCTGCCTATGAGGTGTCACAGCTTCTGCGCGAGGCAGGCACACAACACAGCAATGAGGTTGCCATGCCCATCGGCACAGTTAAATGGTTCAATCCGGAGAAAGGCTACGGCTTCATTCAGCCACGTGACAAATCAGAGGATGTGTTTGTGCACATCACCGCCGTGGAGAAAGCTGGCCTGAGCACCCTTTCAGACAATCAAAGCGTTGAATACGACTTGGAAACGGGCCGCAATGGCCGCGTTTCAGCCACCAATCTGCGGGTTTGAGGGCGCTCTGCTGGTGCTGCCACTTTGCCTGCCACGAAGGTTGGCTTGAAAGGTTCAACATGGGCTGCAGCGCTGGCAAGCGCCTCACGGCTGTTCATGAAGCTTGGAGGCTTTGAAAAAACTTGCCCTCCAACCTGGAGATGACGCATCCTCAGCGCCATGAGTGAACACGCCACCCCTAATGAGACCGCCAGCCAAATGGGGGAAAATACCCCCCCGCAGGGCACCCCCCCTGTTAAAGGCAACAACCTTGGCATGGCCGGGACCCATGAACGCGCTGAACCGCCCACTCATGGCGAACGCATAGCCAAGGCTTTGGCGCGCGCTGGTGTCGCCTCCCGGCGGGAGGCAGAACGCATGGTTGAGGAAGGGCGTGTTCACCTCAATGGGCAGCCTGTCACCCATCCAGCAACCTTGGTCGGCCCTGATGACCGCATGAGTGTGGATGGCAAGGCCGTGGCAGCACCTGACCGGCCACGACTTTGGCGCTATGCTAAGCCTGCCGGGTTGGTCACCACCCACCATGACCCTGAAAACCGCCCCACCGTTTTTGAAAACCTGCCCCCTGGCTTGCCGCGCGTCATCAGTGTAGGGCGGCTTGACCTCAATTCAGAAGGGTTACTGCTGCTGACCAATGATGGTGAATTGGCACGCGCCCTGGAAATGCCCTCACGCCATTGGCCGCGCCGCTACAGGGTGCGGGTTTACGGTTATGTCGACCCCAGAAAGCTTGAAAGCCTGGCCAAGGGCTGTGTGGTGGACGGTGTGCGCTACGGCCCCATAGAAGCCCGCCTTGAAACCAACCAGGACCTGAACCGCCAGGAACGCACTGGGGCGGCAAGCGACAATAACCAGAACAAGCCACGCCAGCCCATTCCACGCGCCTTTTCAGGCCGTTCAGGCAATAGTTGGCTGATCGTCACGCTGCATGAGGGCAAAAACCGTGAGATCCGCAAAGTCCTGGCTTCACTGGGGCTGCAAGTCAACCGTCTTGTCAGGCTATCTTATGGGCCTTTCCGCTTAGGTGCGCTCAGGCCATCAGAATTGGAGGAAGTGCCTGGCAAAGTGATTGCTGACGCTGTTGGTAAACACCTTCCTGGTTTGAAGGAGGCCATGAAGCACAAAAACCGCACCCACCAGGCAGGCACGTTAGGCAGTGCTGGGCAGGCTGCTGGTGGAACACGTGTGCCAGGCACCAACAAAGCACACAAAACGGCCCGGCGCCCTACCCCAAAAACGCGGCGCCGCTGATGGCTGCCCTCAAACTCGTGGGTGGCCTTTATGGGGGGCGTAAACTAGCCGCCCCCCCTAATGGAACGCGCCCCACTGCCCAGCGTACCAGGGAAGCGCTTTTCAACATGTTGGAGCACGCCCCCTGGTCGCCATGGGCAACAGGTGATGGCCTTGAAGGGGCCATTGTGCTGGATGGCTTTGCTGGCACAGGCGCGCTCGGCATAGAGGCCCTCTCACGCGGGGCAGATCATGCCACGTTCATGGATCAAGCCCCAGCGGCCTTTTCAGCCTTGAAAGCAAACAGCCATGCCTTAGACCTTGGTGAACGGGCACGCTTGCTGCGCATTGACGCCACACGCCCCCCACGCTGCACAACCAAGCCAGCTACCCTTGTTCTGCTTGATCCCCCTTACCTGAAGGGGCTTGTACCCAGGGCCCTCAAAGGCCTTGCGCGCCAAGGCTGGCTGGCGCCGGGCGCCTTGATTGTGGCTGAGACAGAAAACCTTCCGCCTACACCAGTCCCAGCATCAGACAGTGTACCAGGTGCAGAACGCCCCCCTCTCAAACGGGACAAGAATGGCCGCCTGATTGTGCCACCGCCGCCAGCGCTTCCTTCTGGCATCACGCCACTGTTGCAGCGTGCTTTTGGTGCTGCGCTGCTGACGATTTGGCGCCATGACCCCCTGCCCCCTCCTGAAGCTTCTGCGGGGCAAACGTAAAAATCCCTTTCCCCTTGTCCTATCAGGCCATAATGATGAATCCATCCAAACAGGTCTGATGGCAGGCGACAGCTGATAATCAACATCACCCAGGGCATAGCTGGGTTCAGGGGGGGAGGGGGTTTTGGCTGAACCAGTCGACCATGCTGAACACACATCACCATCTAGTTTAGGGCAACGCCCTGCCAGCCAACCCCAAAATGGTGGGGAGGGCGGTAATGCCTTTACCCGCTTAAAAAAACGGGTCCAGCAGAGCTTTGGAACCCATGGCACTCCAGCCCAGCCACCTGCTGGCGCAACGCCTGAAATCCTGGAACCCTCTTCAGGCCACACTGAAGGGGAACATTGGGTTGACCCCCCTAGCCTCCAAAACACCCCTACCACCCCGGCCCAACGCCCAGCGCTAGCAGCGCCTGTTCATGCTTTCCAGAAAATGGCCCCCCCAGCCCCTATGGCCCTGCCTTTGGGTGATGGTCGCCTGCTCAAGCGCAAACCCCTGGTTGTGCGGTTGTTCAGCGCCCTCACTTTACGTGTGGCAGGTTTCATTCTGGTTCTCATGGCCATAGGGCTTGGATTATGCCTATGGTCCTACAACCCACAAGACCCTTCCTTCAACACGGCCAATGGCGCTAAGGCCAGCAATCTATGTGGTTCGTTGGGCGCCACGGTGGCCGACAACCTTTACCAGTGGCTGGGGCTAGGAGCGTGGGTGGTTTTTGTGGCCCTCATCGCTTGGGGTTGGCAACTCATCAGGCGGGGCAGTTTGGCATGGCCTGTTGTGCGATTGCTGGCTATGGCGCTGTTGGCGCCAGTTGTGGCGCTGGGCTTCGGTTTGGTGGTGACAGTGCTGCCCCAAATGAATGTGGCCTGGCCTGCTGAATCAGGCCTGGGGGGGGCTGCAGGGCAGCGCATGGCGTCCAGTCTGCTTGACAGCACATGTGAATATCTTCTGCCCATGATGCCGGGCTGGCCCCATGTGTGTTCAGCGCTGGCAGCTTTGCTTTGGGGTGGGGTGGCAGTGATGGCCATTCTGCTTTTGGGACAGCTGACCTTAGGTCTTTCTGACCAGGAGCGGGCAGGTTTTTGGCATTTTCTATACTACGCGCGCACATGGCCAGCGCGGCTTTGGCGGCGTTTGCGCGGCCAAAAAGCCGCACTGGAGAAGGATTGGGCGCCACGGGGCGATTTCAGCTTCCGGTCTGGCTATGCGCGTTACTTCAGGCTGGGACGCCCTTTTCCAGGCCAAGCCTTGACTGAACCAGGCCAGGATGAACTTTGGGTATTGCCACCGCGCCACCAGCCCCCCGCCCCCCAGCCTTCAGCCCAGCAGAACGACAAGACGCTGGAGGAAATCCACGACAATCCCTATGCCCGGCGTTTAGCAGCTATTCAACGCACAGGGCCACGCGCCACGCGCCCTGTCGCACCACTGCCCCCGTCCACGGCCCCCAACAACTTTAACCCTTATTGGGATGAGGAAGACTACCACACCCCTGAAACCCTCACGCCTTTCCTTCCCGAAGACAATGACCCTGCTGGCCAGGCACCAACACAGATTCCCCCTCACAAGGGTGCCTCCAAGGAAGCGCCAGGAGTGGCTGGGGCCAACCATGCCATTCCTACATTGAAAAATCGTTTCCTGAACCTGGTCAGGTTGGGCACGCAGGAGGCCCCACCCCCCACCAGTGATCACGCCAGCAGGCAGGATGGTCACTCCTCCGCACTTTATGACCATAACGGGCCTGAAAGGCCCCCTAACCAACAGGCGCAGCCTAACCGTGAGGGCGCAGTCACGGGCCAAGCTGAAACTAGCCGCACCAACACGCTTTCCCCCCAGGCCAGCGTCAGTGCGCCTTTTGCCACTAAAACGGCTCAACCCGTTTTCCCCACTATCAAAGCCCAACCGGGTGAATGGGCCCCACCAAGCTTAAAGTTGCTCAACCCTCCCCAGCCGCGCCAAAGCGCACCCATGTCTGAGCAGGAATTAGAAAGCAATGCGCACCTGCTGGAAAAAGTGCTTGGGGATTACGGCGTACGGGGACGCATCACAGGCTTCAAGACGGGACCTGTGGTGACACTTTACACGTTGGACCTTGCGCCAGGGGTCCGCTCTGCCCGCGTCATCAACCTTGCTGATGACCTGGCGCATTCGCTCGATGTGTTGAGTGTGCGCATGGCCGCAGTGCCTGGCAGCAACACCATCAACATTGAGGTACCTAACGCCACGCGTGAAACAGTGCCTTTCCGGCCTCTTTTGCAAACGGCTGAATGGCAGGCCGCCTGCCATGGGCCTGGCCGCGCTAAGGCTGCCCTCAAGCTAGCGCTGGGGGTGGACGCCACAGGGCAGCCCGTTTACGCCGACTTGGCGCGTATGCCACATCTGCTGCTGGCTGGTAGGACCAGCAGCGGTAAAACCGTTGGCCTTACCACCATGATTCTCAGCCTTCTGTTCAGGCTTAGCCCTGAAGAATGCCGTTTCATCATGATTGATCCGAAGCTTTACGAACTTTCCACCTATGACGGCATTCCCCATTTGATGACGCCGGTGCTTTCTGAAACCGCCAAAGCCGTCAACGCCCTGAAATGGGCAGTCCATGAGATGGACAGGCGCTACCGCCTGATGGCAGACCACCAGGTGCGCAGCATCGCAGGCTACAATGCGCGCATTAAAAACCTGCGTGCCAGCGGCGAGAACCCCACGCGCCGTGTTCAGACAGGCTTCGACCCTGAGACAGGCCGCCCCACCTTCGAGGAGCAGCGCCTGCCGCTTGAGCACCTGCCCTACATCGTCATCGTCATTGACGAGTTGGCTGACCTAATGGCATCAGCCAGCCATGAGATGGAGGAATGCCTGCAGCGCTTGGCTCAGAAGGCCCGCACCTCTGGCATTCACCTCATCATGGCAACCCAGCGCCCCAACATTGACGTGATCACCAACGCCATCAAGGACAACTTCCCCACCCGCATCAGTTTCCAGGTCAACAATAAGTTTGACAGCCGCGCCATCCTGGGTGACCAAGGTGCAGAGCAGCTTTTGGGGCGTGGTGACATGCTGTTCATGCGCCATGGCACACCACCCGTTCGCATCCATGCGCCCTTCATCGCCAATGAGGAGGTGGAGCGCGTCATCAATGACCTGCGTGCTAAGGGTCAGCCCCTTTACAATGCTGACGTGTCATCCACCCCTGAAGAGGGGCAGGAAAGCCAGCCGCCTGCGGCCACTCCCCCTGACAGGGACCAACAAGACCTGTTGGCACGCGCCATCGAGGTGGTACGCCAGGAAGGGCGCGCCTCCACCAGTTACATTCAGCGTCGCCTGGGCATTGGCTACAATCAAGCGGCCAGCTTGGTCAGTCAGCTGGAAAAGCAGGGCGTCATTGGGCCAGCTGACCATGTTGGCAAACGCGAGATCCGCAGGCTGCCAAATGACAACTGAACAGCGCCCCGCCCCCGCGCTAGGCCCCAGCCTTTTCAAACCAGGCCAGGCATTGCCAATTCTGGTGGAGGACAGGCAGTTCGCCATCATCAACAAGCCGCCAGGCCTGGCTGCCCACCCAGGGCGCACCACCAGTGATAGCGTGGAGGAACGCCTCTCCCCCCAGAAACGTGGTGGCCCTTGGTTGGCCCACAGATTGGACAGCGACACCTCAGGCTGCCTGCTGATTGCCAAACGCAAAACCGCCCTTTTGGCTGCGCAGCAAGCCTTCGCGCGCACCACAGTCCACTCCAGTGGAAGCCAGGTTAGTAAAACATACTGGGCAGTGACCGATGGCATTCCAGAGGGTCCAGAAGGTGTTTTGAACCATGCTATCAAGCGTGTGGCGCTTGGACGGCACTGGTGGATGGCCCCTTGCCAGCCCCACGATGAAGGTGCCTTGGAGGCCCGCACGTCATGGCGCCTGATGGGCTATGACCATTCCAGTCACACTGCCTTGTTGCAGCTTGAACTGCACACGGGGCGCACCCACCAAGCGCGCTTAGCGTGCCTGACCTTGGGGTGCCCCATCAAAGGGGATGGGGTGTATGGGATCCAAGGGGTGCTTGGCACTTGGGAAAAAGGGCAGGCAAGGGCGCAGCCCACACTGCAGGGCGGTATGATGCTTCACGCGCGCAGCCTGGAACTGACCTTGCCAAGTCTGGAAAAATCTTTACTGGCTGTGGCTCCCTTGCCTCCTGCCATGGCTAGGCACGTTCAAGCCATGGCGCCTGTTCCAGGCACAGGCACATGAACGGGCCCAAGGTTCTTTCTAACCCTTATCCCGTCTGGTTCGGAGCTGGGGAGGAGGTCAGCATTGCTGGGCGGCACCTAGCTGGCGGCATGGTGCACATTGCCCATACCGTCAGTGCATCCACACCCCATGCGGCTGCCGTGATTAACACAGCCTTGCCCATCGCACCGCCGGCGCAAACACAAAAGCCAGAGGGAACCCCTCCCCCACCTGTGGGCTATTGGCCTGACTGGCGCCAGCTTACCCCCTACCAACGCGGCGCTTGGCTGGATTGGCTGGCTGGTGGGCGCAGTGACCCTAAAGCTGACATTGGGCATGTTTTCCTGTTTTTCTGTGGCTTGGAGCGGCGCCTTCTGCTGGGTACGCCCTCCTTGGCCGAATGCCAAGCGCTGTGCGCTGAGGTGCGGCGCCTCCAAGCCCTTTATGGCAGCCATGGCGCCTTCATGCGCTACGCCAACGCTTTGCTTGGAGTTGTCGCTTACAGCAGGGGGCCGCAAGCTGTTCTTGGACCAAGTTCCTCATTGCCATTGGAAAGTGCCCTTGCGCGTGCGCCAGATGGACTGCCGGGCGCTGGGATGGCTTTGAATGTGGAGGAAGCCTTGGAAGCCCTTCATGCCCACCCCAGCTTCAGGCAAAAGCTTTGGGTGCTGGGCGCGCAAAACAGCCTACCAAGCCAGCTGTTCAGAAATAGCTTTGAACAGGTTTTCGCCTCTGAGGCAGGCAAGCTTCATCGTCTTCCCGCACTGCCTGGCCATGACCAGAGAGGGCGGGATATCCTTTACAAAGGCGCAACGCGCGGGCTGTTGCTTACCCTCACTCCTCACAAAGCTGGGGCTACCATGTCCCCCCCTGCAGATTGGACTGTACTTTTGCAATGGGGCGAACGGGCGCTTGCACCCCTCCACCCTGTCGTGCGCTCCCTGCGCCCCCACACCAAAGGTGGCGCGCTGGCCACAGGCGCCAGCCTTGAACTTCTCAACCTTTTGACAGGGTGCATTTCCCCAGAGCTGCGCCAAGAAATCGGCAGGGTTCCCTTGGAATGGCTGCAGAACGTGCGCCAAAAAACTATGGCGCCTTGTGTTGAACCCCTTTCCCTGCCCCTGGCTGAACTAGGGCGCCATGTCTTGAGCACAAGAGACCAAGGCAAAGGGGAGGGCGCATCGGGCCAGCGCTTCGCCAAGCGCCACCGCCAACGCTTGGAAACCACCCTTTTGAAACACGGTCTGTTGATGGTACCTGACTTCCATGAGCACCCTGCGCCTTTGAAGGGGGCTGAGATAGTCTACCTGTACCAGGGCGCAGATGGCCCAATCCCCCTTTCGCCCCTTCTGCGGGCTGGGTTGATGACGTGGGGATTTTTCCACCCCCAGCAGGGATTGCCGACCAACCTAGAAATCACCAAGACCCAGGCTATTCTGGCACATTTTAGCCCCCCGTTGCCCCCAGCCGCCTTCAAGGCTTGGCTGGCCTGGTGGCAGACTCACCCACCTTCATGGCCAAAGCTGCTGAAAACCTGCCTTGAGGCGCCTCCTCTTGACGCCACCGCACTCAGTGAGGCGGCCTTGCAAGCGGCATTGTTTGCAAGCACCCCAGGGGAGAGTCTTTCCCCAACGGTTTTGCGCAAACTTGAAGCGCTTCATGAACGTTTGGGTGTTCCCCAAACCGTTATGTGGTCGCGCCTTCATGAATTGAGCTGCAACCAAAGTGCTGGCGCCCCCAAACCCATCACCATCACCATGGAAGGGCCGCAACGCTCTTGCCCACCCTCCTCCTTGTCAGGGAAAGCTGTGCCCCTGCCCGCTCCTGATGGAGCTTGCCCCTTGCCTACGCCAAGCCACATTAAAAGCAGCGCAGAACAGCTAACAGCCATTCGGCAGGAGACTGCCCGTGCCACTGCCATGTTGGAAGGGGTTTTTACGGAAGGAGTGGACAACCCACCCAACACCTTGCTTGAAGTGGGGGCAGCCAGCGGGAAAGGGGAACGGGTTCCCGCAGTGTTGGAAGGGCTAGACGGCCCTCATGCCGCCATGGCCATGGGGCTTCTGGAGAAGTCGCTTTGGCCCTCTGAGGCCCTGGCCCAATTAGCCTCCACATGGGGGTTGCTAGCTGACGGCGCGCTGGAGACCATCAATGAATGGGCGTGGGACAAGCACGGCATGGCCTTGCTTGAAGAACATGCTACCTTGCCAGGCTGTTACGAACTCAACCCCGACATCCACCTGCCAACAAACTGACCATGGCCATCCAGGCCCCATGCGCCAGCAGGGAAGCGTACCTTCATGATTGCAGCACCCCCCACCACCCAGGCTCCCAAAATCCGCCAGCGTGAACGTGACGCCACTTTGCAGGCCCTACGTGCTGGCGTCACCCCTGGTAGTGGCATACGCCACGTCCAAGTAGGACGTGCGCGCGAGGTGGCTGAAGTCATCAAGGATGTTGAGCGCATCGCAGATGGTGGCGCCGCTGCCCGTTTCATCATTGGTGATTACGGTTCAGGTAAAACCTTTTTCCTAGGCTTGGCCCGCGCCATCGCTGCTGAGAAAGGTATGGTGGTTATGAAGGCCGACCTTTCGCCTGAGCGCCGCCTCCATGCTGCGCGCGGCAAGGGGGTAGCACGTCTGCTGTGCGCTGACCTTGTAGCTTCCATGGCAACGCGCACCAAGCCAGATGGCGGCGCGTTGGCCGCCGTCATTGAACGCTTCCTGACGCTGGCCCGCAAGGAGGCCCTGGCCGATGGCAAGCCAGCTTCCGATGTCATCAGGGCCAAACTTGAGAGCGTTCTCGAAGGGGTGGCGGGTTTTGATTTCGCTACTGTTATCACCCGCTACGATGAAGCGCTTGAGCAGGGTGATGAGGCCCTCAAGACTGCCTGCCTGCGCTGGCTGCGTGCTGAATACCCCCTGCGTTCAGAAGCGCGGCAGGAACTGGGGGTGCGTTCCATTGTTGATGACGACACCGTTTACGACCACCTCAAAGCCATGGCGCGCCTGGTGCGCCTGGCCGGTTATGCAGGTACCGTCATCATGCTGGATGAAATGGTCAACCTGCACCAGATCATCCACAGCCAAGCGCGCAAATCCAACTATGAACAGCTTCTGCGCATCATCAACGACACGCTGCAAGGTAATGCCCCGCACCTGGGCTTCTATTTTGGGGGCACGCCTGAATTCCTGCTAGACCCACGCCGGGGCCTCTATTCCTATGAAGCGTTGCGGTCACGTTTGGCGGAGAACAACTTCGCCCGTGATGGTCTGGTGGATCTGAGCGGCCCCGTCATGCATCTGCCTAGCTTGACGCCCGCTGAGCTGCACGTGTTGCTTGAAAGACTGCGCCTGCTTTGGGCCTGCGGTGATGAAACCAAGCTTCCCCTACCAGATGAAGCCCTAGAGGCCTTCTTGCAGCATTGTTCAGAACGGGTGGGGGAAGCGTATTTCCGCACGCCACGCAACACCGTGACGTCATTCCTCAACCTGCTGGCGGTGCTGGAGCAGAACCCACAGGCCACGTGGCAAAGCTTGCTGGCTACAACAGCCTTCCCTGATGCTGGTAGCGCTGACCACCATGCCACTGCCAAGGCCGCACCCCCACCAGCGCAGACTGCGCCCCTGCCGCAAGTTAGCATCAGTCAGCCAGGCAACAACGCTCAGCCCTCCGATCCTGACGGGCTGGAGCATTTCACCATTTTCTAACGGCCAGCCGCTTGACGTGCGGCCCTGCCAGCTTCGGATGCCCATTATGGGACCAAGAGCGCCTGTCAATTAGGCAGTCCCTCTTCAGCCTTCAACCGTTGGACCAATTCCGTGCGCAGCAATTCAATCACACCACGCACACAAGGGCTGGGGGTATGGGGCGGCCGCACAATCCAAACAAGCTCCGGCTGGGGTGCGCAATGGTCGAGGACACGCACCAGCCTGCCCTCCTCCAAAGCGCCCTCCACCCAGAAAACCGGCATCTGAACAATGCCAAAGCCTACAAGGATAGCACCACGCAATGATCGCCCAAGCCTGTAGGGGCCGTGATGCGCACCAGCCCCCTGAAAGGCGTGAGCATGAACTTGCGAGCCATGACGTTGTCGCATTCCTGAACAAGCCTGGCAAATTGGTTCAAAAGCGCTGTGTCTTTGTGGGTGATGGAAAAATGGCGCGAGGTGCGGTGAAAGAGCCGGATTTGTAGCTTTTTCTCCAATCGCCCCACCGCCCGGCTGATACTAGGAGGTGAAGACGTGCAGCTGGCGTGCCGCGACTGCGAATAACCCGGTCTCGGCCACAACCGCTGTCTCCTCAATGCCGTCCCAGCGATTTTGCAGGCCACCCATGTTGCATTCATCCCTTAGATGACGGTTCCCCGTTGCACCCGGAAACGCCCCATTATGCCGATGTAACCTGGGACAACCATGGTTTGTGGCCTTTCCGCTGTCCTATGCGGCAACAGTGAATTGTTGCGATCGGCCTTATCGTTCAAGCCGCACTGGCGCATGATGGGTCCAGCTTGATAGCAAGCCCCAGCTCTGCAAGCAGTGCACAGGGCCGGGGGAACCAAAATCCGTAAGGAGGCCGCATTAATGGTGATGGACGTACGGGCAGCCATAGCCCTTGAACCTGGAAAGCCCTTGATTGTCGACACTGTCCAGCTGGAGGAACCCCACCCCGGCGAAGTGCTGATCGAGATATTCTCAACAGGCATCTGCCACACGGATGCTTATACCCTTTCTGGCAAGGACCCTGAGGGGAAGTTCCCCGTCATCCTGGGTCATGAGGGGGCCGGCATCGTCAGGCAGGTTGGCGAAGGCGTGACCAGCGTTAAGCCCGGCGACCATGTTATTCCGGTGTACATCCCTGAATGCCGCCAGTGTGTGATGTGCCTCTCAGGCAAAACCAATTTGTGCATCGCCATCCGCAAAACGCAGGGCGAAGGGCTGATGCCAGACGGCACAACGCGCTTTTCCTACAAGGGCAAGCCCGTTTTCACCTATATGGGTTGCTCCACCTTCGCCAACTACACGGTGGTGCCTGAAATCGCCGTGGCTAAAATCAACGATGACGCCCCATTCTCCTCAGTTTGCTATGTGGGCTGCGGCGTAACCACGGGTGTTGGCTCGGCCATGTGGGGTGCCAAGGTGGAACCGAACTCCACCGTTGTCGTCACGGGGCTTGGTGGCGTTGGTCTCAACGTCATCCAGGGTTGCCGCATGATGGGGGCGCGCAAAATCATTGGCGTTGATATCAACCCAGCCAAAGCTGAGATGGCGCGCCGCTTCGGCATGACGGACTTCGTCAACCCGAAGGAGATCGACAATGGCAACCTGGATGCGCTGCGCGACCACCTCATCAAGATGTGCGGCGGCTGGGGCGCCGACTACACTTTTGAATGCACAGGCAACACCCAATTGATGGACTGTATGCTTGAAACCGCCCACCGTGGCTGGGGCCTGGCGTGCGTCATCGGGGTGGCAGCCGCTGGCGAGAAAATCGGTGTGCGCCCCTTCCAGCTCATCACGGGGCGCCGTTGGATTGGCACGGCCTTTGGCCATGCGCGCGGTCGCACGGACACCCCGAAGATCGTTGACATGTACATGAATGGCCAAATTGATGTGGATAGCCTCATCACGGCGCGCATTCCACTTTCTGAGATCAACGAGGCCTTCGAAATGATGAAGCGTGGCGAAGGCATTCGCACCGTTGTGGATTATTCGCTGTGAAGCCGGTGCCAGCCATCACCACCAAGGAATACCACAAATGCTGTGGCGGTGAGGTGCGGCGCGCCACCTTCACTTCACAAACCTTGGGGGGGGAGGCAGCGTTTTCGCTTTTCCTGCCTAAGCAGGCGTTAGCGGGGCGGAACGTGCCGGTTATCTACGTTCTGGCAGGCCTAACCTGCACAGAGGAGACCTTTCTCATCAAAGCCAACGCTGTGCGCCACGCCGCCCAGCATGGGCTAGCACTGGTGTGCTCTGACACCTCGCCGCGTGGCGCTGGCGTGCCGACCATTACGGATGAATGGGACATTGGGCCGGGCGCTGGCTACTACGTCAACGCGACAGCGGCGCCATGGCAGGCACGTTACCGGATGTGGGATTTCGTGCGCAGCGAACTTCCCACCACTGTGGAAAACGCCTTCCCCCTGGATGGCGCGCGGCGTGGCGTCATGGGCCACTCCATGGGGGGTATGGGCGCGTTGGCGTTGGCGCTGCGCGAACCTGGCCTTTACCAGTCAGCTTCGATGTTCGCACCCATCTGTAACCCCTCAGCCGTGCCTTGGGGGGAGAAGGCAACCCAGCTTTACTTTGGTGGCGACAGCCATCTGTGGGATGCTTACGACCCTTGCCGCCTCTTGGCTTCTGGCCATGAGTTCCCTGGCGGCTTCCTGGTGGACCAGGGGCTGGACGACCCATTTCTGAAAAGCCAGCTGCACCCAGATGCCCTGGAAAACGCGGCGCGCAAGGCCGGCCAGGCGCTCAAATTGCGGCGCCATGAGGGTTACGACCACTCCTACTGGTTCGTACAATCCTTCATTGCCGAGCACATACGTCACCACGCTGAACAATTGAACCATACCCAAGTGAACCATACCCAAGCCCCAAGGGAGACAACACCATGACGTTCAATCTCAACCCTCTCATCAACCACGGCGTGCGCAAAGGCCAGGCCGGCTTTCAAGGGAGCACGCTGAAATGCCTCTGCCCCCACGATAAGGTGGAAGTGCAGGTCAAAGGCAATGTGGCCCACAACCATGCCTGTGGTTGCACCAAGTGCTGGAAGCCTGAAGGCGCCTTGTTTTCCATTGTTGGCGTTGTGCCGCGCGACAATGACGCTGTCACAGCCCATGCCGACAAGCTCCATGTCGTTGATGAGAAGGCGACCATCCGCCGCCATGCCTGCCGTGAATGCGGCGCCTACATGTTCGGCCGCATTGAAACCCATGACCACCCCTTCTACGGACTGGATTTCATCCATGTTGGCCTCTCCGATGACCAAGGTTGGGAAGAGCCGCGCTTTGCCGCCTTCGTTTCCTCCGTCATTGAAGGCGGCCTGGCTGCCCCCGATGACATGGGCGCCATCAGGAAACAGCTGCAAGCGCTTGGCCTTCCCACCTATGACTGCCTCAACCCACCTCTGATGGACGCCATCGCCACCTGGCAGGCCAGGAAGAAAGGCACCCTCAAAACCGAGGGCTGACCACTGCCACTTCCCTTCCTTGCCGGTTCCTTTCAATGTGGTCTGTGGCTTTAGCTACAACTGCAAATCCATGCGCACGGACGTTTGCCAGAACATCAACGGCGATGTTGTCCAGCACATGGATTGCGGCGCCTATAGCTTTAATCTAGAGCGTGTCGGCCAATTGCAGAACAGTGCCAGCGGTTGGGGCCGGTGGCAGGGCGATTACCTCTTTGATCCTTATGCTGACTTCAACCTGCCAAAGTCACCAGATCGCCGCCAGGTCCTGACCAACATTCCTAACCTGACTCTGCTTTCCGACATTCTGCCAACGGCCTTCCATGGCTTTGCCTCCCCGAATGGCCGGCCCAGCCTTCATTGAGACTCTCAATCTCTCAAATGGCTCCCCCCTTATCGACTATGTGTACGGCAGGGTTTCTAAGTAACCTGTCCGATGAGGTAGACCTCCGGCCAAGCGGTAGCGCCTGATGAGGGGGCAGCACTGCCGTTATTTGCGTGGCTGTCCAAAAAATGATGCAAAGCCAGCTCCTCTGAAGGGGCCTTTAAGTACGTTATGCGCACAGAAAAGCCCCTCTCCCAATTGGAGGGGGGCTTTTTCTGTCTGCGTCATCATGGTGGGTAACGCTTTTGGGAGCGTCACCCGTTTTGCCTCCTTTAGAAGTGAATTTTGAGGGAGCCGGTGCCACCAGAGGTGATCATGTGGTTGCCGTACTGCCCAATGTAATTGACATCCAAGTCAATGCGGTTGGTCAAGTGGGCTGCGATGCCAGTCTCCAGCAAGGCCGTGTTGGTAGAAACGGGCGTGCCGATCACGCTCATGTCCCAACCAGCCCCGCCGCCAGCCGCCCGGAAGCGCTCATGCAGGGTGGAGTTCACCTTACCAAAGGCATAGCGGTAGGCCGCTGTCATATGCGGCGTGAAGTCAATGCCCAGCGCACGGAAATTGGTAGCAGCCTTGAACCCGAAGGTTGAGAAGCCCATGGAACTGTCACGCCCATGACCCTGCAGGGCAGCGATGGAACCGCGCTCCCTGAAGTTGCCTGACTGGTAGTTCAGGTACGTCATGCGCACGAATGGCTCCAGCTCAACAGCGTGGTGGCCAGCGTAAGCCATGAACTTGTAGCCACTTTCAGCAAAGACCTGCCCTGTGCCACCCAGCTGCCCACCGGAGGTATGCTGGCTGAAGCCCGTGAAGCGGATGCTGCGGTGCGTGTGAATAACGTCCCAGCTGTATGTGGCGCCCAGCTTCAGGGTGATGATGGCATCCTTGTTGATGCCACCCACCTTGAAGCCCGTGCCAGCATAGGCGCCGATGGAGACATTGTTGGAAGTACCGTAGGAATTGCGCCCACCCTTGTTGCTGAACATGTTGCGCCCATAGGCCAGCATGCCACCGATGCGCCACTGCTGGTCACCCTTGGCGCTGTCACCAATCAGCGCATCAGCGCCACCAATCCAACCAACGGAGCTGTCGCTCATGTGGGTGGCGATGTCGTAGCCACCATGGCCACTCTGCTGCCCGCGTGAACCGTAGACCGTGCCCCAGACCGTCAAGCGGCGGTTGGGGTCGACATCGCAATAGCCTGACTCCTTGCCTTTCTCGCCCATGGCCTGGCGGCGCAGGTCGGAAGTTGCGCAATCCAGGCGGTTGATGACCGTGTCACGCAGGTAGAAGGCGTCATTGACCATGGCAGTGCGGCTGTCCGCCATGATCTCACCGTCCAATGCATCCAGGGCATGCATGCGCTGGTCGTTGGACAGGCCCGCCACCAGGTTGGTCAGCGAAGCACCCCGGCCTGCATGGTAAAGCCCATCCAGACCATGACCTGAAGCCTTCCTATCGCGCGTGTTGGCATCCGTGGCGAAACTGTTGCCGTTGTAGTTCAGGGTGATCTGCACGTCATTGGCGGTGTAGTGCGGCCCTGCCGTCTCCAACAAATCGTGGCTGGCGATCAGGCCCGTCTGGTCATAGCTGGCAAAAGTGCCGTTCACGCCCTGGGTGGCATGGACGATCTCATAGGCCTGCCCGACTGCCAGGGAGGCTTCCTTGCTGGCGGTGACAGCCAGGGTGGAGCCGTCCTTGATGGTGAAAGCACCCTTAACTTCAGCCATGCTGGCCTGTGGGTAAGCCGTGACGTTGGCTGCCAGGGTGGAGCCTTCCTCCATGACGGTGTCGCCATTCAGCTTCATGGTGCCATAGCCAAGCCCAGCCGGGCTCTGGCCTGGGGCCAAGGTGCCGAAGATGTCACCGCCGCCCACAGTGCCCATGCCGGACAGGGTGGCGCCTTGCTCAACCGTGATGGCTGACTGCCCCAGGTTGCCCATCACATCCAGTTCGCCAGCCTGCACGTCAGTGTGACCTGCAAAGGCTGAACCATCGCCAGCATAAGCTACCAAAGCGGCGCCAGTCTTGTTGAACTGGCCCTCTCCTGAAAGCGTGTTGGCAAACAGGCCGGCCTGGTCCTCCTGGTCCAGGGTCAGGGCAGCGCCCTTATCCACATTTATCAGGCCAGTGCCGAAGCTGGCCGTGCTGCCTGTGAGGCCACCCGCCTTGATGTCCGTCCCACCTGTGTAAGTGTTTCGATCACCCAAGGTGATGGTTTGGGCGCCGTCCTTCACCAGCTTGCCAGCGCCCATGATGAAGTTGCTGAACGTGCCATCCGCGGCGCCCTGGGTGTTGTTGGCGCTTTGGTTCAACACCAGGACGGCATTGTCGAGAACGGCGCCAGATCCGAAACTGGTGGTGGTGCCAGCCAATGTGCCGCGCTCGATGTCTGTGCCGCCAGCATAGCTGTTGCTGTCGCCCAGCGTGATGGTGCCGGTGCCCTGCTTCAGCAGGCTGCCGATCCCAGTGATCTGGTTCCCGAAGGCGCCGTCAGCGTCCTGCGTCAGCTCAAGGCGCGCATTGTCAAGAACGGCGCCGGACCCAAAGCTGCTCACAGACCCTGCCAACGTGCCGCCATTGATGGTGGTGCCTCCAGCGTAAGTGTTGTGCGGACCAAACACCACGGTGCCAGCGCCAGCATTCACAACCGCCCCACCAGCGCCACTGACCTGGTGGTTGAAATTGGCCGTACCATTGAAGCCATCCTGGTAGCGCTGGTCAATGTTCAGCAGGCCGTCCTTGGCAGCTATGGCCACATTGGAGCCATCAGCGCCAAAGCTGGTCGTGCTGCCTGTCAACGTGCCACCATTAATGGTGGTGCCACCAGCGTAGGTGTTGCCGTTGGCCAGGATCAGCTCGCCGTTTCCAGATTTAGTGAGGGAGCCAGCGCCAGTGATGGTGTTGCCCGCGCCCATGCGGCGTGTGTCGTTCTGGTTGAAGGCGACAACCGCCCCACCGTCCACAGCGATGGCGCCAGAGCCAAAGCTCCAGCCTGTGCCCGTCAAGGTGCCGGCTGCAATGTGCGTGCCACCCTGGTAGGCATTCTGGTCAGCCAGCGTGATGGTGCCAGCGCCCATCTTCACCAAGGTGCCTGTGCCAGACACCTGGTTAGCGAACGTGCCGTCCGTGCCCTGGTTCAGCGCCAAAGTTCCATTGTCCGCCACAGCGCCAGAGCCAAAGCTTTGCGTCGTGCCCGTCAAGGTGCCCGATTGGATGATTGTGCCCCCTGTGTAGCTGTTCTGTCCATTCAGGGTTACATTGCCTGTTCCAACCATGGCCAACGCGCCGTCACCGCTGATGGTGTTGCCCGCTTTCTGCATGGCTTGGCCAGCGTCATCAAAGGCCAAAGCGGTGCCAGCGTCCACAGCGATGGCGCCAGAGCCAAAGCTGGTAGTGTGGCCTTGCAGGATGCCACCCTTCACGACCGTTCCGCCACTATAGGCATTGTCACCATGCAGGATGAGGGTGCCAGCATCTGTTTTGACCAGTGTGCTGCCCTTCCCGCCATGCGTTTTGGAGAAGTCACCATCACTCAACACTGAATCGACCTCAGCTGTGATGGCCGCACCCTGCTTGGTGCCATCACCCACGCGAATGGTGGTGTTGGCTGTGCCCATGGAAAGCGCATCACCCGTAATGCGGGAAATCCGGCCATCATTGTTGGCGAAATCCAACCCTGTGAACACCACGTTGGCCTTGCCACCCTGGTCATCAACCTTCACGGTGCCTGCCTGGCCTTCAAACACGGCAGTGCCATTGTCCCAAGCGTAGTTGTCTTGGCCGTCGGCATGCGTCCAGTTTGTCAGGCCGCTCATTTGACGCCAAACGCCATCACCACCATGGATGACGCCATCGCCTTTCATACTGGTGCCGTCCCAGAAGTTCACACTGTTGGGGCCGCCGCCAATAACCACGTTCACCTGGTGGTCAATGGAGGTTTGAAGCGTGGCAACAGTGCCGTTGGGCACCAGCAGGCTTTCACCATTGTTGGTCAGCGTACCGCCGTAGTCATAGATGCGGTAGACACCCGTGCCCAGCTCCTGAACATCAGAGGCAACCTGGTTGATCTCAAGGGTGCCGGCGAGCGCCAGATTGCCGCCAACCTTAACCAGATCGTTCAGGCCACCTTCACCCACATTGCTCAGATCCCATTTCTGGATGGACCCCTGCGCCAAATTCAAGTTGCCGTTAATAACCAGCGTGCCAGCCTGGCCAGCGCTATCGCCTGGCGAGAGGACGCCCCCAGAAGCCACCGTTACATTGCCGCCGATCACCCCTGCGCTGCCGCTGGAACCACCGCCCAATGTGGCACCCTGGTTCACTTGGACATTGCCACCCAGGGCATTGTCCACCAACAACGCGCCGGCATCCACCTGTGTCTGGCCAGTGAACTTGCTGTCGTCACCGGTCAGGCGCACAGCGCCACTGCCGTTTTTGGCCATGGTCCCCTGGCCGGAGATCACATTGGCCAAAGTGCCATCTGTGTTCTGGTTCAGGTCCAAGCCTGCGTTCTGGTCAATGGCGATGGTGCCTGTGCCAAAGCTGCCCACACCGCCTGTCAACGTGCCTGACTGAACGGTGGTGCCCCCTGTGAAGCTGTTGTTCTGCCCCAACGTGACGTCACCCGCCGTTGCCAAATCGCCCCCACCCGTAACAGTGTTGGTGAAGTTGCCATTGCTGGCCAAAACCAGGTGGCTGTCATCACGCACAGCCTGTTGGCCGGCACCGTTGAGGTTGGTCAGCTCCAGCGTGCCGTCCTGAATGTCAGTGCCGCCGCTGTAGCTGTTGTCACCACCCAGGACAAGAACGCCCTTGCCGTCCTTGACCATCTGCGTGTGCTGCCCAACGGCGTCAATGATGCTGTTATTGATGGTGGCTGTGTTCAACGGCATGCCAGCGGCTGGCTGACCATCATTCATCACGCTGACGTCCAGCGTGCCTGTGGCCGCCTGCAAAGCGTCGCCTTGCAGAACGTAGCCAGGGCCTTGGGCCTGGTTGGCGAAGATCAGTTTCTTCACCACCACCTGGCCTTTGCTGTCATTCACATTCACCACACCGCCCAAGGCCTCAAAATAGGCATCGGCGCCAGCGTTGGTCCAGTTGGAACGGGCATTGCCGTTCACATCTGTCCAGTTCCTGTCATTAAGGCTGGCTGTCCAGCTGTAGTTCGTGCCGGCGGCAGCCGTGCCTTGGCCTGTGAAGCCGTTGCTGCCCATGAGGGTGCCATTGCCGTTATTGGCATCACCACCATTCCAGAACAGGCCGTTCTTGTCATAAATGACAACGTTCACCTGGTTTTTGATGGCAGTCTGGATCTGCACCATGTCGGTGGTCGGATTGGCCAAATAGCCCGTCATGTCTGCAAGCTGCAGATTGTTGAGGCCCACAGCGCTGCCTGCATAGTCCACAAGGTGCACGACACCTTCAACAAACTTGAACTTGTCAGGCACCACTGCTGTACCATCAGACCCTGGCAGCACATTTACCTTGGTCACACCTTGGACATTCAGGTTGCCTGCAACCTTCAACAGGTCATTGCCAGGAAGCGCCTTGGGGTCAAACGGGTTGGCCCGATCGCTTTCCGTGAAGGCCATCTGGGCACCCTGCTGCAGGTTCAGGTTGCCACCAACGCTCAACACGCCAGTGCTGTTCCTGTCGCTGCTTGTCCCAAGGGGGTCACTTTTCTGACCCGCTGCAATCAAGCCACCAGAAGCCACCGTCACATTACCCAGGACATGGCCGGCACCATTGGGGGCATAGCTGCCACCAGCCAGCATGGCGCCCTGGTTGACCTGGGCGTTGCCGCCAAGCGCGCCGTTCACCAGCATGGCGCCCTGGTTGATGTTGGTCTGGCCTGCAAAGCCGCTGTCGTCACGCGCGATGGTCACTGTGCCAGCGCCGTCCTTGTCGAACGTGCCGTTGCCTGTCAGCTGGTTGCCGAAGGTCGCGTCGCTGCCTTGGTTGAGGTCAAGCGTGCCAGCCTGAGCCACGTTGATGGCACCTGTGCCGAAGTTGGCCGTTGTGCCTTCAAGCGTGCCTTGGTTGATGGTCGTGCCACCTGTGTAGGTGTTGGCGCCAGAGAGGACCAAGCGGCCTGCACCCTCCTTGTCCAGCGTGCCAGCCACGGCTTTGCCGTCCTGGGTGCCGTCCTTGATGATGGAGGCCACTGTGGCCTTGTTGCTGGCGTCCTCAACCGTGGCTGTCAGCTTGTTGCCTGCAATGGTCAGCGCGTCACCTGTGATGGTGTAGCTGCCAGAAGAAGGCAGCACAGCGCTGTCTGCTTTAGAGAGGGTGCTGTCGAAGTCCAGACCTTTGACCAGAACAGCGCCCTGGCTGTCGTCTACCTGAACCGTGCCGCCCTGGGCGGTGAAGATGGCGTTGACACCACTGTTGTCCCAGTTCGCCTGCGCGTTACCTGTCCTGTCCGTCCAGTTGCGGTTGGCCGTTGCAGCGTTCCACGTGCCGTTGCCACCCCTGATGAAACCATCGCCCGTTTGCGCAGCCGTGCCGTCCCAGTACAGGCCGTCCCTCAGGCCGTCATGGTGGGTGTTGTACACCACAACGTTCACCTGGCCCGCCTTGTTCGTCTGCAAGGACGCGCGCTCGCCGTCAGCCGTGTTCAGGTACTGCGTCAGGCTGGCAAGACCGCGCGCCTGCTCGCTCACATCGCCAAGCTTGCCGTCCGTGAACAAATGGTAGACGCCAACGTCAAACGTTGTGCCAGCTGCCGTGGGCACCATGTTGAGCGCGCCGTCAAGCGTCAGCGTGCCTGCGACCTTCACAAGGTCCCCTGTTGAGGCGTCCGCCGCCTCCAGGAAGTTCGCGTTGGAATTACCCGCCAGGTTCAGGTTGCCGCTGATGTTCAGCGTGCCTGTCTGCCCCTTGGCGTAGTCGCCAGCAAACAGCGTGCCACCAGCAGCAACGTTCACATTGCCGCCAAGCGTGCCCGTGCCGCCAAGGCTTGCGCCCTGGTTGACCTGGGCGTTGCCGCCAAGCGCGCCGTTCACCAGCATGGCGCCCTGGTTGATGTTGGTCTGGCCTGCAAAGCCGCTGTCGTCACGCGCGATGGTCACTGTGCCAGCGCCGTCCTTGTCGAACGTGCCGTTGCCCGTCAGCTGGTTGCCGAAGGTCGCGTCGCTGCCTTGGTTGAGGTCAAGCGTGCCAGCCTGAGCCACGTTGACAGCACCTGTGCCGAAGTTGGCCGTTGTGCCTTCAAGCGTGCCTTGGTTGATGGTCGTGCCACCCGTGTAGCTGTTGGCGCCAGAGAGGACCAGGCGGCCTGCACCCTCCTTGTCCAGCGTGCCTGCACCAGTGATTTGGTTTTTGAAGGATGCGTCATGGTTTTGGTTCAAAACCAATGTGCCATTGTCAGCAATGTTGCCTGAACCAAAGCTTTGCGCAGTGCCTGTCAGCTTGCCAGCTTGATTGATGATAGTGCCGCCAGTGTACGTATTGGCGTCAGCCAGCACCACATTGCCATTGGCCGTGAGGTCACCTGTACCAGAGATGCTATTGGCAAATGTGCCATCCGCACTCAGCACCAAATGCGCATCATCCCTCACATAAGCTGTGCCAGCCCCCTTCAGGTTGGTCAGTTCCAAGGTGCCATCTTGAATGATGGTGCCGCCCGTGTAGCTGTTGGCGCCAGAGAGGACCAAGCGGCCTGCACCCTCCTTATCCAGGATGGTGTTGGCGGCAGTCTGGATCAGGTTGTTAGCGATGGTGGCGTGATTGTCAGCGCCATCCACAGCCACCGTGAAGGTGCTTTCAGAGAGCTTCAGGTCACCGCCCTGGATGGTGTAGAAGCCGTCCTTGGCCAAGTTGCCAAAGTCCATGGACTTCACGAACACTTGCCCATCAGTCTTGTTGTCGACCGTGACCGTGCCGCCATGGGCCATGAAGATGGCCTCAGCGCCCTGGTTGTTCCAATTGGCCACAGCATTGGCGTCATGGTTGGTCCAGTTGCGGTTGCTGCTGGCGTTCCAGGTGCCGTCGCCGCCCACAAGAGTGCCGTTGCCGTTGGGGTTGCCAGCACCGTTCCAGAACAGGCCGTTCTTGTCATAAATGACGACGTTGATCTGGCCGTTCACAGCTGTCTGCAATGAAGCGCTGTCGTAACTGTTCAGGTAGGGCAGCAGGTCGGCCATGTTCAAGGCGGCGCCGCTGTCATCAAGGCCTTTGCCATAGGTGAACAGATGGTAGACGCCATCGGTGAACTTGCCATTGACGATGGCAGGCCCGCTTTTGCCTGGGGTGAGGTCAATGGTGCCGTGCAGGTCAAGTTTGCCAGCCACATTGATTAGGTCATTGCCGGCAGCGCCTGCGGTTTGGCTGCTTTCAATGAACTGGGTTGTGGAGCCCTGCGCAAGGTTCAGGTCGCCGCCGATGTTCAGCGTGCCTGTCTGCCCCTTGGCGTAGTTGCCAGCAAACAGCGTGCCACCAGCAGCAACGTTCACATTGCCGCCAAGCGTGCCCGTGCCGCCAAGGCTTGCGCCCTGGTTGACCTGGGCGTTGCCGCCAAGCGCGCCGTTCACCAGCATGGCGCCCTGGTTGATGTTGGTCTGGCCTGCAAAGCCGCTGTCGTCACGCGCGATGGTCACTGTGCCAGCGCCGTCCTTGTCGAACGTGCCGTTGCCCGTCAGCTGGTTGCCGAAGGTCGCGTCGCTGCCTTGGTTGAGGTCAAGCGTGCCAGCCTGAGCCACGTTGATAGCACCTGTGCCGAAGTTGGCCGTTGTGCCTTCAAGCGTGCCTTGGTTGATGGTCGTGCCGCCCGTGTAACTGTTGGCGCCAGAGAGGACCAGGCGGCCTGCGCCCTCCTTGTCCAGCGTGCCAGCCACGGCTTTGCCGTCCTGGGTGCCGTCTTGGATGATGGAGGCCACTGTGGCCTTGTTGCTGGCGTCCTCAACCGTGGCTGTCAGCTTGTTGCCTGCAATGGTCAGCGCGTCACCTGTGATGGTGTAGCTGCCAGAAGAAGGCAGCACAGCGCTGTCTGCTTTAGAGAGGGTGCTGTCGAAGTCCAGACCTTTGACCAGAACAGCGCCCTGGCTGTCGTCCACCTGAACCGTGCCGCCCTGGGCGGTGAAGATGGCGTTGACGCCACTGTTGTCCCAGTTCGCCTGCGCGTTGCCTGTCCTGTCCGTCCAGTTGCGGTTGGCCGTTGCAGCGTTCCACGTGCCGTTGCCACCCCTGATGAAGCCATCGCCCGTCTGCGCAGCCGTGCCGTCCCAGTACAGGCCGTCCCTCAGGCCGTCATGGTGGGTGTTGTACACCACAACGTTCACCTGGCCCGCCTTGTTCGTCTGCAAGGACGCGCGCTCGCCGTCAGCCGTGTTCAGGTACTGCGTCAGGCTGGCAAGACCGCGCGCCTGCTCGCTCACATCGCCAAGCTTGCCGTCCGTGAACAAATGGTAGACGCCAACGTCAAACGTTGTGCCAGCTGCCGTGGGCATCATGTTGAGCGCGCCGTCAAGCGTCAGCGTGCCTGCGACCTTCACAAGGTCCCCTGTTGAGGCGTCCGCCGCCTCCAGGAAGTTCGCGTTGGAATTACCCGCCAGGTTCAGGTCGCCGCCGATGTTCAGCGTGCCTGTCTGCCCCTTGGCGTAGTTGCCAGCAAACAGCGTGCCACCAGCAGCAACGTTCACATTGCCGCCAAGCGTGCCCGTGCCGCCAAGGCTTGCGCCCTGGTTGACCTGGGCGTTGCCCCCAAGCGCGCCGTTCACCAGCATGGCGCCCTGGTTGATGTTGGTCTGGCCTGCAAAGCCGCTGTCGTCACGCGCGATGGTCACTGTGCCAGCGCCGTCCTTGTCGAACGTGCCGTTGCCCGTCAGCTGGTTGCCGAAGGTCGCGTCGCTGCCTTGGTTGAGGTCAAGCGTGCCAGCCTGAGCCACGTTGACAGCACCTGTGCCGAAGTTGGCCGTTGTGCCTTCAAGCGTGCCTTGGTTGATGGTCGTGCCGCCCGTGTAGCTGTTGGCGCCAGAAAGGACCAGGCGGCCTGCACCCTCCTTGTCCAGCGTGCCAGCCACGGCTTTGCCGTCCTGGGTGCCGTCCTTGATGATGGAGGCCACTGTGGCCTTGTTGCTGGCGTCCTCAACCGTGGCTGTCAGCTTGTTGCCTGCAATGGTCAGCGCGTCACCTGTGATGGTGTAGCTGCCAGAAGAAGGCAGCACAGCGCTGTCTGCTTTAGAGAGGGTGCTGTCGAAGTCCAGACCTTTGACCAGAACAGCGCCCTGGCTGTCGTCCACCTGAACCGTGCCGCCCTGGGCGGTGAAGATGGCGTTGACGCCACTGTTGTCCCAGTTCGCCTGCGCGTTGCCTGTCCTGTCCGTCCAGTTGCGGTTGGCCGTTGCAGCGTTCCACGTGCCGTTGCCACCCCTGATGAAGCCATCGCCCGTCTGCGCAGCCGTGCCGTCCCAGTACAGGCCGTCCCTCAGGCCGTCATGGTGGGTGTTGTACACCACAACGTTCACCTGGCCCGCCTTGTTCGTCTGCAAGGACGCGCGCTCGCCGTCAGCCGTGTTCAGGTACTGCGTCAGGCTGGCAAGACCGCGCGCCTGCTCGCTCACATCGCCAAGCTTGCCGTCCGTGAACAAATGGTAGACGCCAACGTCAAACGTTGTGCCAGCTGCCGTGGGCATCATGTTGAGCGCGCCGTCAAGCGTCAGCGTGCCTGCGACCTTCACAAGGTCCCCTGTTGAGGCGTCCGCCGCCTCCAGGAAGTTCGCGTTGGAATTACCCGCCAGGTTCAGGTCGCCGCCGATGTTCAGCGTGCCTGTCTGCCCCTTGGCGTAGTCGCCAGCAAACAGCGTGCCACCAGCAGCAACGTTCACATTGCCGCCAAGCGTGCCCGTGCCGCCAAGGCTTGCGCCCTGGTTGACCTGGGCGTTGCCGCCAAGCGCGCCGTTCACCAGCATGGCGCCCTGGTTGATGTTGGTCTGGCCGGCAAAGCCGCTGTCGTCACGCGCGATGGTCACTGTGCCAGCGCCGTCCTTGTCGAACGTGCCGTTGCCTGTCAGCTGGTTGCCGAAGGTCGCGTCGCTGCCTTGGTTGAGGTCAAGCGTGCCAGCCTGAGCCACGTTGACAGCACCTGTGCCGAAGTTGGCCGTTGTGCCTTCAAGCGTGCCTTGGTTGATGGTCGTGCCGCCTGTGTAGCTGTTGGCGCCAGAGAGGACCAGGCGGCCTGCACCCTCCTTGTCCAGCGTGCCAGCCACGGCTTTGCCGTCCTGGGTGCCGTCCTTGATGATGGAGGCCACTGTGGCCTTGTTGCTGGCGTCCTCAACCGTGGCTGTCAGCTTGTTGCCTGCAATGGTCAGCGCGTCACCTGTGATGGTGTAGCTGCCAGAAGAAGGCAGCACAGCGCTGTCTGCTTTAGAGAGGGTGCTGTCGAAGTCCAGACCTTTGACCAGGACAGCGCCCTGGCTGTCGTCAACCTGAACCGTGCCGCCCTGGGCGGTGAAGATGGCGTTGACGCCACTGTTGTCCCAGTTGGCCTGCGCGTTGCCTGTCCTGTCCGTCCAGTTGCGGTTGGTGGTTGCAGCGTTCCATGTGCCGTTGCCGCCCCTGATGAAGCCATCGCCCGTCTGCGCAGCCGTGCCGTCCCAGTACAGGCCGTCCCTCAGGCCGTCATGGTGGGTGTTGTACACCACAACGTTCACCTGGCCCGCCTTGTTCGTCTGCAAGGACGCGCGCTCGCCGTCAGCCGTGTTCAGGTACTGCGTCAGGCTGGCAAGACCGCGCGCCTGCTCGCTCACATCGCCAAGCTTGCCGTCCGTGAACAAATGGTAGACGCCAACGTCAAACGTTGTGCCAGCTGCCGTGGGCACCATGTTGAGCGCGCCGTCAAGCGTCAGCGTGCCTGCGACCTTCACAAGGTCCCCTGTTGAGGCGTCCGCCGCCTCCAGGAAGTTCGCGTTGGAATTACCCGCCAGGTTCAGGTTGCCGCTGATGTTCAGCGTGCCTGTCTGCCCCTTGGCGTAGTCGCCAGCAAACAGCGTGCCACCAGCAGCAACGTTCACATTGCCGCCAAGCGTGCCCGTGCCGCCAAGGCTTGCGCCCTGGTTGACCTGGGCGTTGCCGCCAAGCGCGCCGTTCACCAGCATGGCGCCCTGGTTGATGTTGGTCTGGCCTGCAAAGCCGCTGTCGTCACGCGCGATGGTCACTGTGCCAGCGCCGTCCTTGTCGAACGTGCCGTTGCCCGTCAGCTGGTTGCCGAAGGTCGCGTCGCTGCCTTGGTTGAGGTCAAGCGTGCCAGCCTGAGCCACGTTGACAGCACCTGTGCCGAAGTTGGCCGTTGTGCCTTCAAGCGTGCCTTGGTTGATGGTCGTGCCACCCGTGTAGCTGTTGGCGCCAGAGAGGACCAGGCGGCCTGCACCCTCCTTGTCAAGGATGGTGTTCGCGGCAGTCTGGATCAGGTTGTTAGCGATGGTGGCGTGATTGTCAGCGCCATCCACAGCCACCGTGAAGGTGCTTTCAGAGAGCTTCAGGTCACCGCCCTGGATGGTGTAGAAGCCGTCCTTGGCCAAGTTGCCAAAGTCCATGGACTTCACGAACACTTGCCCATCAGTCTTGTTGTCGACCGTGACCGTGCCGCCATGGGCCATGAAGATGGCCTCAGCGCCCTGGTTGTTCCAATTGGCCACAGCATTGGCGTCATGGTTGGTCCAGTTGCGGTTGCTGCTGGCGTTCCAGGTGCCGTCGCCGCCCACAAGAGTGCCGTTGCCGTTGGGGTTGCCAGCACCGTTCCAGAACAGGCCGTTCTTGTCATAAATGACGACGTTGATCTGGCCGTTCACAGCTGTCTGCAATGAAGCGCTGTCGTAACTGTTCAGGTAGGGCAGCAGGTCGGCCATGTTCAAGGCGGCGCCGCTGTCATCAAGGCCTTTGCCATAGGTGAACAGATGGTAGACGCCATCGGTGAACTTGCCATTGACGATGGCGGGCCCGCTTTTGCCTGGGGTGAGGTCAATGGTGCCGTGCAGGTCAAGTTTGCCAGCCACATTGATTAGGTCATTGCCGGCAGCGCCTGCGGTTTGGCTGCTTTCAATGAACTGGGTTGTGGAGCCCTGCGCAAGGTTCAGGTCGCCGCCGATGTTCAGCGTGCCTGTCTGCCCCTTGGCGTAGTCGCCAGCAAACAGCGTGCCACCAGCAGCAACGTTCACATTGCCGCCAAGCGTGCCCGTGCCGCCAAGGCTTGCGCCCTGGTTGACCTGGGCGTTGCCGCCAAGCGCGCCGTTCACCAGCATGGCGCCCTGGTTGATGTTGGTCTGGCCGGCAAAGCCGCTGTCGTCACGCGCGATGGTCACTGTGCCAGCGCCGTCCTTGTCGAACGTGCCGTTGCCTGTCAGCTGGTTGCCGAAGGTCGCGTCGCTGCCTTGGTTGAGGTCAAGCGTGCCAGCCTGAGCCACGTTGACAGCACCTGTGCCGAAGTTGGCCGTTGTGCCTTCAAGCGTGCCTTGGTTGATGGTCGTGCCACCCGTGTAGCTGTTGGCGCCAGAAAGGACCAGGCGGCCTGCACCCTCCTTGTCCAGCGTGCCAGCCACGGCTTTGCCGTCCTTGATGATGGAGGCCACTGTGGCCTTGTTGCTGGCGTCCTCAACCGTGGCTGTCAGCTTGTTGCCTGCAATGGTCAGCGCGTCACCTGTGATGGTGTAGCTGCCAGAAGAAGGCAGCACAGCGCTGTCTGCTTTAGAGAGGGTGCTGTCGAAGTCCAGACCTTTGACCAGAACAGCGCCCTGGCTGTCGTCAACCTGAACCGTGCCGCCCTGGGCGGTGAAGATGGCGTTGACGCCACTGTTGTCCCAGTTCGCCTGCGCGTTGCCTGTCCTGTCCGTCCAGTTGCGGTTGGCCGTTGCCGCGTTCCACGTGCCGTTGCCGCCCCTGATGAAACCATCGCCCGTCTGCGCAGCCGTGCCGTCCCAGTACAGGCCGTCCCTCAGGCCGTCATGGTGGGTGTTGTACACCACAACGTTCACCTGGCCCGCCTTGTTCGTCTGCAAGGACGCACGCTCGCCGTCTGCCGTGTTCAGGTATTGCGTCAGGCTGGCAAGACCGCGCGCCTGCTCGCTCACATCGCCAAGCTTGCCGTCCGTGAACAAATGGTAGACGCCAACGTCAAACGTTGTGCCAGCTGCCGTGGGCACCATGTTGAGCGCGCCGTCAAGCGTCAGCGTGCCTGCAACCTTCACAAGGTCGCCCTGCTGGCTTGGCGTGCTTTCCAGGAAGTTCGCGTTGGAATTACCCGCCAGGTTCAGGTCGCCGCCGATGTTCAGCGTGCCTGTCTGCCCCTTGGCGTAGTCGCCAGCAAACAGCGTGCCACCAGCAGCAACGTTCACATTGCCGCCAAGCGTGCCCGTGCCGCCAAGGCTTGCGCCCTGGTTGACCTGGGCGTTGCCGCCAAGCGCGCCGTTCACCAGCATGGCGCCCTGGTTGATGTTGGTCTGGCCTGCAAAGCCGCTGTCGTCACGCGCGATGGTCACTGTGCCAGCGCCGTCCTTGTCGAACGTGCCGTTGCCCGTCAGCTGGTTGCCGAAGGTCGCATCGCTGCCTTGGTTGAGGTCAAGCGTGCCAGCCTGAGCCACGTTGATGGCACCTGTGCCGAAGTTGGCCGTTGTGCCTTCAAGCGTGCCTTGGTTGATGGTCGTGCCACCCGTGTAGCTGTTGGCGCCAGAAAGGACCAGGCGGCCTGCACCCTCCTTGTCCAGCGTGCCAGCCACGGCTTTGCCGTCCTGGGTGCCGTCCTTGATGATGGAGGCCACTGTGGCCTTGTTGCTGGCGTCCTCAACTGTGGCTGTCAGCTTGTTGCCTGCAATGGTCAGCGCGTCACCTGTGATGGTGTAGCTGCCAGAAGAAGGCAGCACAGCGCTGTCTGCTTTAGAGAGGGTGCTGTCGAAGTCCAGACCTTTGACCAGGACAGCGCCCTGGCTGTCGTCCACCTGAACCGTGCCGCCCTGGGCGGTGAAGATGGCGTTGACGCCACTGTTGTCCCAGTTGGCCTGCGCGTTGCCTGTCCTGTCCGTCCAGTTGCGGTTGGTGGTTGCAGCGTTCCACGTGCCGTTGCCGCCCCTGATGAAGCCATCGCCCGTTTGCGCAGCCGTGCCGTCCCAGTACAGGCCGTCCCTCAGGCCGTCATGGTGGGTGTTGTACACCACAACGTTCACCTGGCCCGCCTTGTTCGTCTGCAAGGACGCGCGCTCGCCGTCAGCCGTGTTCAGGTACTGCGTCAGGCTGGCAAGACCGCGCGCCTGCTCGCTCACATCGCCAAGCTTGCCGTCCGTGAACAAATGGTAGACGCCAACGTCAAACGTTGTGCCAGCTGCCGTGGGCACCATGTTGAGCGCGCCGTCAAGCGTCAGCGTGCCTGCGACCTTCACAAGGTCCCCTGTTGAGGCGTCCGCCGCCTCCAGGAAGTTCGCGTTGGAATTACCCGCCAGGTTCAGGTTGCCGCTGATGTTCAGCGTGCCTGTCTGCCCCTTGGCGTAGTCGCCAGCAAACAGCGTGCCACCAGCAGCAACGTTCACATTGCCGCCAAGCGTGCCCGTGCCGCCAAGGCTTGCGCCCTGGTTGACCTGGGCGTTGCCGCCAAGCGCGCCGTTCACCAGCATGGCGCCCTGGTTGACGTTGGTCTGGCCTGCAAAGCCGCTGTCGTCACGCGCGATGGTCACTGTGCCAGCGCCGTCCTTGTCGAACGTGCCGTTGCCCGTCAGCTGGTTGCCGAAGGTCGCGTCGCTGCCTTGGTTGAGGTCAAGCGTGCCAGCCTGAGCCACGTTGACAGCACCTGTGCCGAAGTTGGCCGTTGTGCCTTCAAGCGTGCCTTGGTTGATGGTCGTGCCACCCGTGTAGCTGTTGGCGCCAGAAAGGACCAGGCGGCCTGCACCCTCCTTGTCAAGGATGGTGTTCGCGGCAGTCTGGATCAGGTTGTTAGCGATGGTGGCGTGATTGTCAGCGCCATCCACAGCCACCGTGAAGGTGCTTTCAGAGAGCTTCAGGTCACCGCCCTGGATGGTGTAGAAGCCGTCCTTGGCCAAGTTGCCAAAGTCCATGGACTTCACGAACACTTGCCCATCAGTCTTGTTGTCGACCGTGACCGTGCCGCCATGGGCCATGAAGATGGCCTCAGCGCCCTGGTTGTTCCAATTGGCCACAGCATTGGCGTCATGGTTGGTCCAGTTGCGGTTGCTGCTGGCGTTCCAGGTGCCGTCGCCGCCCACAAGAGTGCCGTTGCCGTTGGGGTTGCCAGCACCGTTCCAGAACAGGCCGTTCTTGTCATAAATGACGACGTTGATCTGGCCGTTCACAGCTGTCTGCAATGAAGCGCTGTCGTAACTGTTCAGGTAGGGCAGCAGGTCGGCCATGTTCAAGGCGGCGCCGCTGTCATCAAGGCCTTTGCCATAGGTGAACAGATGGTAGACGCCATCGGTGAACTTGCCATTGACGATGGCGGGCCCGCTTTTGCCTGGGGTGAGGTCAATGGTGCCGTGCAGGTCAAGTTTGCCAGCCACATTGATTAGGTCATTGCCGGCAGCGCCTGCGGTTTGGCTGCTTTCAATGAACTGGGTTGTGGAGCCCTGCGCAAGGTTCAGGTCGCCGCCGATGTTCAGCGTGCCTGTCTGCCCCTTGGCGTAGTCGCCAGCAAACAGCGTGCCACCAGCAGCAACGTTCACATTGCCGCCAAGCGTGCCCGTGCCGCCAAGGCTTGCGCCCTGGTTGACCTGGGCGTTGCCGCCAAGCGCGCCGTTCACCAGCATGGCGCCCTGGTTGATGTTGGTCTGGCCGGCAAAGCCGCTGTCGTCACGCGCGATGGTCACTGTGCCAGCGCCGTCCTTGTCGAACGTGCCGTTGCCTGTCAGCTGGTTGCCGAAGGTCGCGTCGCTGCCTTGGTTGAGGTCAAGCGTGCCAGCCTGAGCCACGTTGACAGCACCTGTGCCGAAGTTGGCCGTTGTGCCTTCAAGCGTGCCTTGGTTGATGGTCGTGCCGCCTGTGTAGCTGTTGGCGCCAGAGAGGACCAGGCGGCCTGCACCCTCCTTGTCCAGCGTGCCAGCCACGGCTTTGCCGTCCTTGATGATGGAGGCCACTGTGGCCTTGTTGCTGGCGTCCTCAACCGTGGCTGTCAGCTTGTTGCCTGCAATGGTCAGCGCGTCACCTGTGATGGTGTAGCTGCCAGAAGAAGGCAGCACAGCGCTGTCTGCTTTAGAGAGGGTGCTGTCGAAGTCCAGACCTTTGACCAGAACAGCGCCCTGGCTGTCGTCAACCTGAACCGTGCCGCCCTGGGCGGTGAAGATGGCGTTGACGCCACTGTTGTCCCAGTTCGCCTGCGCGTTGCCTGTCCTGTCCGTCCAGTTGCGGTTGGCCGTTGCCGCGTTCCACGTGCCGTTGCCGCCCCTGATGAAACCATCGCCCGTCTGCGCAGCCGTGCCGTCCCAGTACAGGCCGTCCCTCAGGCCGTCATGGTGGGTGTTGTACACCACAACGTTCACCTGGCCCGCCTTGTTCGTCTGCAAGGACGCACGCTCGCCGTCTGCCGTGTTCAGGTATTGCGTCAGGCTGGCAAGACCGCGCGCCTGCTCGCTCACATCGCCAAGCTTGCCGTCCGTGAACAAATGGTAGACGCCAACGTCAAACGTTGTGCCAGCTGCCGTGGGCACCATGTTGAGCGCGCCGTCAAGCGTCAGCGTGCCTGCAACCTTCACAAGGTCGCCCTGCTGGCTTGGCGTGCTTTCCAGGAAGTTCGCGTTGGAATTACCCGCCAGGTTCAGGTCGCCGCCGATGTTCAGCGTGCCTGTCTGCCCCTTGGCGTAGTCGCCAGCAAACAGCGTGCCACCAGCAGCAACGTTCACATTGCCGCCAAGCGTGCCCGTGCCGCCAAGGCTTGCGCCCTGGTTGACCTGGGCGTTGCCGCCAAGCGCGCCGTTCACCAGCATGGCGCCCTGGTTGATGTTGGTCTGGCCTGCAAAGCCGCTGTCGTCACGCGCGATGGTCACTGTGCCAGCGCCGTCCTTGTCGAACGTGCCGTTGCCCGTCAGCTGGTTGCCGAAGGTCGCATCGCTGCCTTGGTTGAGGTCAAGCGTGCCAGCCTGAGCCACGTTGATGGCACCTGTGCCGAAGTTGGCCGTTGTGCCTTCAAGCGTGCCTTGGTTGATGGTCGTGCCACCCGTGTAGCTGTTGGCGCCAGAAAGGACCAGGCGGCCTGCACCCTCCTTGTCCAGCGTGCCAGCCACGGCTTTGCCGTCCTGGGTGCCGTCCTTGATGATGGAGGCCACTGTGGCCTTGTTGCTGGCGTCCTCAACTGTGGCTGTCAGCTTGTTGCCTGCAATGGTCAGCGCGTCACCTGTGATGGTGTAGCTGCCAGAAGAAGGCAGCACAGCGCTGTCTGCTTTAGAGAGGGTGCTGTCGAAGTCCAGACCTTTGACCAGGACAGCGCCCTGGCTGTCGTCCACCTGAACCGTGCCGCCCTGGGCGGTGAAGATGGCGTTGACGCCACTGTTGTCCCAGTTGGCCTGCGCGTTGCCTGTCCTGTCCGTCCAGTTGCGGTTGGTGGTTGCAGCGTTCCACGTGCCGTTGCCGCCCCTGATGAAGCCATCGCCCGTTTGCGCAGCCGTGCCGTCCCAGTACAGGCCGTCCCTCAGGCCGTCATGGTGGGTGTTGTACACCACAACGTTCACCTGGCCCGCCTTGTTCGTCTGCAAGGACGCGCGCTCGCCGTCAGCCGTGTTCAGGTACTGCGTCAGGCTGGCAAGACCGCGCGCCTGCTCGCTCACATCGCCAAGCTTGCCGTCCGTGAACAAATGGTAGACGCCAACGTCAAACGTTGTGCCAGCTGCCGTGGGCACCATGTTGAGCGCGCCGTCAAGCGTCAGCGTGCCTGCGACCTTCACAAGGTCCCCTGTTGAGGCGTCCGCCGCCTCCAGGAAGTTCGCGTTGGAATTACCCGCCAGGTTCAGGTTGCCGCTGATGTTCAGCGTGCCTGTCTGCCCCTTGGCGTAGTCGCCAGCAAACAGCGTGCCACCAGCAGCAACGTTCACATTGCCGCCAAGCGTGCCCGTGCCGCCAAGGCTTGCGCCCTGGTTGACCTGGGCGTTGCCGCCAAGCGCGCCGTTCACCAGCATGGCGCCCTGGTTGACGTTGGTCTGGCCTGCAAAGCCGCTGTCGTCACGCGCGATGGTCACTGTGCCAGCGCCGTCCTTGTCGAACGTGCCGTTGCCCGTCAGCTGGTTGCCGAAGGTCGCGTCGCTGCCTTGGTTGAGGTCAAGCGTGCCAGCCTGAGCCACGTTGACAGCACCTGTGCCGAAGTTGGCCGTTGTGCCTTCAAGCGTGCCTTGGTTGATGGTCGTGCCACCCGTGTAGCTGTTGGCGCCAGAAAGGACCAGGCGGCCTGCACCCTCCTTGTCCAGCGTGCCAGCCACGGCTTTGCCGTCCTGGGTGCCGTCCTTGATGATGGAGGCCACTGTGGCCTTGTTGCTGGCGTCCTCAACCGTGGCTGTCAGCTTGTTGCCTGCAATGGTCAGCGCGTCACCTGTGATGGTGTAGCTGCCAGAAGAAGGCAGCACAGCGCTGTCTGCTTTAGAGAGGGTGCTGTCGAAGTCCAGACCTTTGACCAGGACAGCGCCCTGGCTGTCGTCAACCTGAACCGTGCCGCCCTGGGCGGTGAAGATGGCGTTGACGCCACTGTTGTCCCAGTTGGCCTGCGCGTTGCCTGTCCTGTCCGTCCAGTTGCGGTTGGCCGTTGCAGCGTTCCACGTGCCGTTGCCACCCCTGATGAAGCCATCGCCCGTCTGCGCAGCCGTGCCGTCCCAGTACAGGCCGTCCCTCAGGCCGTCATGGTGGGTGTTGTACACCACAACGTTCACCTGGCCCGCCTTGTTCGTCTGCAAGGACGCGCGCTCGCCGTCAGCCGTGTTCAGGTACTGCGTCAGGCTGGCAAGACCGCGCGCCTGCTCGCTCACATCGCCAAGCTTGCCGTCCGTGAACAAATGGTAGACGCCAACGTCAAACGTTGTGCCAGCTGCCGTGGGCATCATGTTGAGCGCGCCGTCAAGCGTCAGCGTGCCTGCGACCTTCACAAGGTCCCCTGTTGAGGCGTCCGCCGCCTCCAGGAAGTTCGCGTTGGAATTACCCGCCAGGTTCAGGTCGCCGCCGATGTTCAGCGTGCCTGTCTGCCCCTTGGCGTAGTCGCCAGCAAACAGCGTGCCACCAGCAGCAACGTTCACATTGCCGCCAAGCGTGCCCGTGCCGCCAAGGCTTGCGCCCTGGTTGACCTGGGCGTTGCCGCCAAGCGCGCCGTTCACCAGCATGGCGCCCTGGTTGATGTTGGTCTGGCCTGCAAAGCCGCTGTCGTCACGCGCGATGGTCACTGTGCCAGCGCCGTCCTTGTCGAACGTGCCGTTGCCCGTCAGCTGGTTGCCGAAGGTCGCGTCGCTGCCTTGGTTGAGGTCAAGCGTGCCAGCCTGAGCCACGTTGACAGCACCTGTGCCGAAGTTGGCCGTTGTGCCTTCAAGCGTGCCTTGGTTGATGGTCGTGCCACCCGTGTAGCTGTTGGCGCCAGAAAGGACCAGGCGGCCTGCACCCTCCTTGTCCAGCGTGCCAGCCACGGCTTTGCCGTCCTGGGTGCCGTCCTTGATGATGGAGGCCACTGTGGCCTTGTTGCTGGCGTCCTCAACCGTGGCTGTCAGCTTGTTGCCTGCAATGGTCAGCGCGTCACCTGTGATGGTGTAGCTGCCAGAAGAAGGCAGCACAGCGCTGTCTGCTTTAGAGAGGGTGCTGTCGAAGTCCAGACCTTTGACCAGGACAGCGCCCTGGCTGTCGTCAACCTGAACCGTGCCGCCCTGGGCGGTGAAGATGGCGTTGACGCCACTGTTGTCCCAGTTGGCCTGCGCGTTGCCTGTCCTGTCCGTCCAGTTGCGGTTGGTGGTTGCAGCGTTCCACGTGCCGTTGCCGCCCCTGATGAAGCCATCGCCCGTCTGCGCAGCCGTGCCGTCCCAGTACAGGCCGTCCCTCAGGCCGTCATGGTGGGTGTTGTACACCACAACGTTCACCTGGCCCGCCTTGTTCGTCTGCAAGGACGCGCGCTCGCCGTCAGCCGTGTTCAGGTACTGCGTCAGGCTGGCAAGACCGCGCGCCTGCTCGCTCACATCGCCAAGCTTGCCGTCCGTGAACAAATGGTAGACGCCAACGTCAAACGTTGTGCCAGCTGCCGTGGGCACCATGTTGAGCGCGCCGTCAAGCGTCAGCGTGCCTGCGACCTTCACAAGGTCCCCTGTTGAGGCGTCCGCCGCCTCCAGGAAGTTCGCGTTGGAATTACCCGCCAGGTTCAGGTTGCCGCTGATGTTCAGCGTGCCTGTCTGCCCCTTGGCGTAGTCGCCAGCAAACAGCGTGCCACCAGCAGCAACGTTCACATTGCCGCCAAGCGTGCCCGTGCCGCCAAGGCTTGCGCCCTGGTTGACCTGGGCGTTGCCGCCAAGCGCGCCGTTCACCAGCATGGCGCCCTGGTTGATGTTGGTCTGGCCTGCAAAGCCGCTGTCGTCACGCGCGATTGGTCACTGTGGCCAGCGCCGTCCTTGTCGAACGTGCCGTTGCCCGTCAGCTGGTTGCCGAAGGTCGCGTCGCTGCCTTGGTTGAGGTCAAGCGTGCCAGCCTGAGCCACGTTGACAGCACCTGTGCCGAAGTTGGCCGTTGTGCCTTCAAGCGTGCCTTGGTTGATGGTCGTGCCACCCGTGTAGCTGTTGGCGCCAGAGAGGACCAGGCGGCCTGCACCCTCCTTGTCCAGCGTGCCAGCCACGGCTTTGCCGTCCTGGGTGCCGTCCTTGATGATGGAGGCCACTGTGGCCTTGTTGCTGGCGTCCTCAACTGTGGCTGTCAGCTTGTTGCCTGCAATGGTCAGCGCGTCACCTGTGATGGTGTAGCTGCCAGAAGAAGGCAGCACAGCGCTGTCTGCTTTAGAGAGGGTGCTGTCGAAGTCCAGACCTTTGACCAGGACAGCGCCCTGGCTGTCGTCCACCTGAACCGTGCGCGCCCTGGGCGGTGAAGATGGCGTTGACGCCACTGTTATCCCAGTTGGCCTGCGCGTTGCCTGTCCTGTCCGTCCAGTTGCGGTTGGTGGTTGCAGCGTTCCACGTGCCGTTGCCGCCCCTGATGAAGCCATCGCCCGTCTGCGCAGCCGTGCCGTCCCAGTACAGGCCGTCCCTCAGGCCGTCATGGTGGGTGTTGTACACCACAACGTTCACCTGGCCCGCCTTGTTCGTCTGCAAGGACGCGCGCTCGCCGTCTGCCGTGTTCAGGTACTGCGTCAGGCTGGCAAGACCGCGCGCCTGCTCGCTCACATCGCCAAGCTTGCCGTCCGTAAACAAATGATAGACGCCAACGTCAAACGTTGTGCCAGCTGCCGTGGGCACCATGTTGAGCGCGCCGTCAAGCGTCAGCGTGCCTGCAACCTTCACAAGGTCGCCCTGCTGGCTTGGCGTGCTTTCCAGGAAGTTCGCGTTGGAATTACCCGCCAGGTTCAGGTCGCCGCCGATGTTCAGCGTGCCTGTCTGCCCCTTGGCGTAGTCGCCAGCAAACAGCGTGCCACCAGCAGCAACGTTCACATTGCCGCCAAGCGTGCCCGTGCCGCCAAGGCTTGCGCCCTGGTTGACCTGGGCGTTGCCGCCAAGCGCGCCGTTCACCAGCATGGCGCCCTGGTTGATGTTGGTCTGGCCGGCAAAGCCGCTGTCGTCACGCGCGATGGTCACTGTGCCAGCGCCGTCCTTGTCGAACGTGCCGTTGCCTGTCAGCTGGTTGCCGAAGGTCGCGTCGCTGCCTTGGTTGAGGTCAAGCGTGCCAGCCTGAGCCACGTTGACAGCACCTGTGCCGAAGTTGGCCGTTGTGCCTTCAAGCGTGCCTTGGTTGATGGTCGTGCCGCCTGTGTAGCTGTTGGCGCCAGAGAGGACCAGGCGGCCTGCACCCTCCTTGTCCAGCGTGCCAGCCACGGCTTTGCCGTCCTGGGTGCCGTCCTTGATGATGGAGGCCACTGTGGCCTTGTTGCTGGCGTCCTCAACCGTGGCTGTCAGCTTGTTGCCTGCAATGGTCAGCGCGTCACCTGTGATGGTGTAGCTGCCAGAAGAAGGCAGCACAGCGCTGTCTGCTTTAGAGAGGGTGCTGTCGAAGTCCAGACCTTTGACCAGAACAGCGCCCTGGCTGTCGTCAACCTGAACCGTGCCGCCCTGGGCGGTGAAGATGGCGTTGACGCCACTGTTGTCCCAGTTCGCCTGCGCGTTGCCTGTCCTGTCCGTCCAGTTGCGGTTGGCCGTTGCCGCGTTCCACGTGCCGTTGCCACCAACGATCTTCTGGTTGCCGTTGTTGGCGTCGCCGCCGTTCCAGTACAGGCCATCACGTGACGTGTTGTAGATGACCACGTTCACCTGGCCATCAATCGCCGTTTGCAACGATGCGTGGTCGCCCGCAGCCAACGTGCCCTGGATGATGTTCAGTTCCCGGGCCGTCTCGCTGACATCCTTCAACTCGCCATTGGCGTACGTCATTAAGTGGTAAACGCCATCAGCAAGAACGGTGCCACTTGGGGTGGCGAAGTTGATCCCGCTGTCCAGCGTCAAGGCGCCCTTGACGTTCACAAGGTCATTGCCTGCGCCGCCAAATGCACCCTGTGTGCTTTCCATGAAGCTGGCTGTGGAACCCTGCGCAAGGTTCAGATTGCCGCCGATGTTCAGCGTGCCTGTCTGCTTGCTGGGGTAGTCGCCAGCAAACAGCGTGCCACCAGCAGCAACGTTCACGTTACCTGCGAGCGTGCCAGGGGTGCTGTCTGTGCCGCCGCCCAAGCTGCCGCCCTGATTGACCTGGGCGTTGCCGCCAAGCGCGCCGTTCACCAGAAGCGTGCCTTGGTCAACATTGGTCTGGCCTGTGAAGCCGCTGTCGTCAGCTGTCAGCGTGATGGTGTCAGCATTTTGCTTATTGAGTACGCCTGTGCCTGAAAGGGTGTTGGCAAAGGCCGCGTTGCTGGCCAGGTTCAGGTTCAGCGTGCCGCCATTGTCCTGGATGGCGCCTGTGCCAAAGGCATTGACGGTGCTGTTGGCGCCCTGGTCTGCCGCCGTCACCATGGCGCCACCATCAATGGTGGTGCCACCGCTATAAGTGTTAGTGCTGTTCAAGGTCAGGTCTGTGGAGGCGATTTCAACGCTACCGCCGCCAGAGATGATTTGGTTGACCGCCTGACCGTCACGCGTCGTCTGGCCCCATGTGCCCGTGGCGTCCGTGTTGAATTTCAGCGTCACGGGGTGGGTGACAGGGTCTGTGTCGTTTTGGCCCGGACGCAGGAGGATGTCGCCTGTGCCGGCGGAAAGCACATTGTCCAGGACCAGCGCGCCGCCAGCCACATCCGTGCCGCCGCTGTAAGTGTTGTTACCACTCAGCTCCAGGATGCCTTCGCCATCTTTGGCAAGTTTGGTGTGGAGGCCCGTGGCATCCAGGATCTGGCTTTTGATGAGGGCGCTGTTCAGCGGCATCCCCACGGCCGGTTGGCCGTCATTGACCACCGAGACATCCAAGGTGGCGCCACCAGCCTGCAGGGCATCACCCTGCAAGGTGTAGGTTGGGCTGTCCGAGCTGTTCAGGACGTTGGCGAAGTGCAAGCCTTTGACTGCAACCTGGCCCTTGCTGTCATCAATGTTGACGACACCACCCAGCCCTTCGAAATAGGCTGTGGCTGCGCCGCTGTTCGTCCAGCTGGAATTAGCTGAGCCGGTGGGGTTGGTCCAGTTGGAGTCCTGGCCGCTGGCAGACCAGGTGAAATCCTGGCCAGCCTGCACAGGGCCGCCTGTGTAACCATTGCTGCCATCAAGCTGGTTGTTGCCGTTCTGGGTGTCGCCACCATTCCAGTAGAGGCCGTTCTTGTCGTAAATGACGACATTGACCTGGCCCGCAATGGCGGTCTGCAATTGAGCGACATCATTGGTGGGGTCAGCCAAGTATTGGGTCAAGCTGGCCAGGTTGAGGCCAGAAAGACCAGTGGCGGTGCCCTGGTAATCAATCAGGTGGAGAACGCCATCAACGAACTTGTTGGTTGGGTTAAGCGCTGTACCAGTGGTGCCAGGCAGCACTGTCACACTGACAGGGCCGTTCACGTTCAGATTGCCCGTCACGTAAATCAGGTCATTGCCTGGGCCAGCCCAAACGTCCTTGTCGCTTTCCGTGAACTGGGCGCCAGAACCTGAATTCAAGGTCAGGTTGCCACCAATGGCCAGAACGCCTGAATGGTTGCGGTCCTGACCAGGGTTGATGGTGCCGCCCTGGTTGACCAGGACATTGCCGTTGACAATGCCAGAGGCATTGGGCTGGTCGGTGCCACCGCCCAGCGTGCCGCCCTGGTTGACGGTCAGGTTGCCGCCAAGGACGCCATTGACCAGCAATGTGCCGCCATTGACGTTGGTTTGGCCATCAAACCCGGCATCGTTAAGGCGGTCAGCACTGCCTGGCAGGGTGACGGTACCTGTGCCGTCCTTGGTGAAGGTGCCGTTGGTGTCGCCATTGCCCTGGCTCAGCGGATTGCCTGTCAGCGTGTTGGTGAAGGTGCCGTCAAAATCCTGGTTGAGGTCAAGATTGGCATCTTGGTTGATGTAGACAGCGCCTTTGCCGAAAGTGCTGGTGGTGCCTTGCAGAATGCCTGCGCCAACCTTGGTGCCACCTGTGTAGGTGTTAGCGCCAGAGAGGACCAAGCGGCCTGCACCCTCCTTGTCCAGCGTGCCTGGGCCAGTGCTGCCGTCCTTGATGATGGATGCCACCGTGGCCTTGTTGCTGGCGTCCTCAACTGTGGCTGTCAGCTTGTTGCCAGCAATGGTCAGCGCGTCACCCTGAATGGTGTAGTCGCCCGTGCCTGGCTGGATCGCGCCCTGGCCGTTCTGGCTGTTGTCGAAGTCCAGGCCCTTGACCAGGACGGCGCCCTGGCTGTCGTCCACCTGGACTGTGCCGCCCTGGGCCACAAAGTGCGCGTCAACGCCGCTGTTGTCCCAATTGGCCTGCGCGTTGCCGTTGATATCCGTCCAATTGCGGTTGGCTGTCGCAGCGTTCCACGTGCCGTTGCCACCAACGATCTTCTGGTTGCCGTTGTTGGTGTCGCCGCCGTTCCAGTACAGGCCATCGCGTGACGTGTTGTAGACAACAACGTTCACCTGGCCATCAATCGCCGTTTGCAACGAAGCGTGGTCGCCCGCAGCCAACGTGCCCTGGATGATGTTCAGTTCCCGGGCCGTCTCGCTGACATCCTTCAACTCGCCATTGGCGTACGTCATTAAGTGGTAAACGCCATCAGCAAGGACGGTGTCACTTGGAGTGGCGAAGTTGATCCCGCTGTCCAGCGTCAAGGCGCCTTTGACGTTCACAAGGTCATTGCCTGCGCCGCCAAATGCACCCTGTGTGCTTTCCCTGAAGCTGGCTGTGGAACCTTGCGCCAGGTTCAGGTTGCCGCCGATGTTCAGCGTGCCTGTCTGCTTGTTGGGGTAGTCGCCAGCAAACAGCGTGCCACCAGCAGCAACGTTTACGTTGCCTGCGAGCGTGCCAGGGGTGCTGTCTGTGCCGCCGCCCAAGCTGCCGCCCTGATTGACCTGCGCGTTGCCGCCAAGCGTGCCATTCACCAGCATGGCGCCCTGGTTGATGTTGGTCTGGCCTGCAAAGCCGCTGTCGTCACGCGCGATGGTCACTGTGCCAGCGCCGTCCTTGTCGAACGTGCCGTTGCCTGTCAGCTGATTGGCGAAGGTCGCGTCAGTGCCCTGGTTCAACACCAAGGTGCCAGCGTCAGCGATGGCGCCTGTGCCGAAGCTCTGGGTGGTGCCCGTCAAGGTGCCGCGTTCAATGTCTGTGCCACCAGTATAGCTGTTCACGGCATTCATGGTGACGTCACCGGTGCCGATCATATTCACCCGGCCTGCGCCTGAGATGACATTGCCGGCAGCGGCCGTGTCGTTCTCAGTGTCATTGAAGGCCAGTGTGGCGTCCTGCGCCACCTGAATGGCGCCTGTGCCAAAGCTGCCACCAGCGTTGCCTGTCAGCGTGCCGGCGTTGACGTTAGTGCCGCCAGTGTAATGGTTGGCGTTCAGCAGGGTGACGTCGCCAGCGCCATTCATGTTCAGCTGGCCAGCGCCGGAAATGACGTTGCCAGAACGCTGGTTATCGCTGCCAGCATCGTTGTAGTCCAAGGCGGCGCCTTGGGCCACATTGATGGCGCCAGTGCCGAAGCTGGTCGCGGCATTGCCGTTAAGCTGCCCACCCTGCACCAGCGTGCCGCCGCTGTAGTTGTTGGCACCTGAGAGGGTAACGGTGCCAGCGCCCGTCTTCGTCAGGCCGCCGCTTTTGCCTGTGGCGTCGTTGATGTTGCCGCTGACCAGAGCGGCGCCTTTGCTGGCATCGTCAATGTTCAGTGTCAGGCCGCTGCCCTGCTGGCCACTGCCCGCCACATTGATGTTCTTTTCAGCCACCGAGGCCGTGCCGTCAGCGAAATTGACCAGGCCGTTGGCCTTGCTGCCGTCAACGTTCAGCGCCGTGGTGCCGGCGCCATCTTTGATGGTGCTGCCAGCGCCTAAATTGATGGTGCCACCATTGCCCAGGTTCAAGATGCCGCTGGCACCCTGACCATTGGCCTGAACCAGACCGCCACCCGCCAGGTTCAGCACGCCGCCATCAACCACGTTAAGGGTGCTGGAAGAGGAGATGCCGTTATAGGAGCCGCCCTCAGCTGAAAGTTGACTGCCAGCGCCCGAAACGGTGATGGTGGCAGGCGCCGTATAGCCAGACATGAAGCCAGCCGTGCCTGAATCCACATGGGCGCCGCCCGTCACATTCAACGCCGCCGTGCCTGTGCCAGCAGCCTGGCCGCCCAATCCACCCAGCGTGATGCCATTCGCGTTCAGGGTTGTGCCGGCGCTATCCACATTCACGGTGCCGCTGTCGCCTGCGGCGGCGTTTTCAGCAATGCGGAGGGCTGGGTAAGCGGCCGTGGCATTAACCTGGCTGCCATTGTTGATGGTCAGCGTGGCACCGTTGGCAGCGCCAACTTCAATCGTGCCAGCGCTGACAGTAGCGCCGGAAAGAGTGAAGGTGGTGGCGTTGGGCAAGGGGGTGCCTGCCGTGATGCTCTCCTGCCCGACCATCAGAGTGGATTGGCCAGAACCGGTCATGGTGCCGTTAAAGGTGCTGTTGCCAGCCACCATCAGGCCAGCATCGCCCAGCACCACCTGGCCTGCGCCAGAAAGGCCCATGACACGCGCGCCATGGCTCTCAGGCGTGACGGTGGAGAACGTGATGCCACCCGCCATGGGGTTACCTTGGGAATCGGTGCCCGTTTTGCCTAGGCCTGAAACGTCGAACGTGGCGCCTTTTTCAACCGTCACAGCGGAACCGCCCACGGAGCCGCCATGGTTCTGCTGGCCATTCACCGTGCCATTGACAGCGGACGCACCATCCCAGCCAAGCGCCATGGTGCCCTGCTGGATGTCAGTGGCGCCTGTGTAGCTGTTGGCACCCGTCAGCGTGAGGGTGCCCGCGCCCGTTTTGGTCAGGCCTGCGCCCGCATTGGCAGCGCCAGCTTGCAAGGTGGAGGCGATGGTGGCCTGGTTGTTGGCGCCAGCGACATTCACTGCCAAAGTCGGGCCAGCGATGGTCAGCGCGTCACCCTGAAGGGTGTAATTGCCCGTGCCGGGCTGGATCGCACCTTGGCCGTTCTGGCTGTTGTCAAAGTCCAGACCCTTGACCAAAACAGCGCCCTGGCTGTCGTCAACCTGAACTGTGCCGCCATTAGCCACAAAGTGCGCGTCAACGCCGCTGTTGTCCCAGTTCGCCTGCGCGTTGCCGTTGATGTCCGTCCAGTTGCGGTTGGCCGTCGCAGCGTTCCACGTGCCATTGCCACCAACGATCTGCTGGTTGCCGTTGTTGGCGTCACCACCATTCCAGTACAGGCCATCACGTGACGTGTTGTAAATGACAACGTTCACCTGGCCGTTGATCGCCGTCTGCAACGAAGCGTGGTCGCCCGCTGCCAAATACTGTGTCAGGCCAGCCAGTTCGCGCGCCTGCTCGCTCACATCACCAAGCTTGCCGTCCGTGAACAAATGGTAGACGCCAACACCAAATGTTGTGCCAGCCGCCGTGGGCGCCATGTTGAGGGCGCCGTCAAGCGTCAGCGTGCCTGCGACCTTCACAAGGTCACCTGTTGAGGCGTTTGTCGGCTCCAGGAAGTTCGCGTTGGAGTTACCCGCCAGGTTCAGGTCGCCGCCGATGTTCAGCGTGCCCGTCTGCCCCTTGGCGTAGTCACCAGCAAACAGCGTGCCACTAGAAGCAACGTTCACGTTGCCCTTGATGGTGCCTACACCACCCAATGACGCGTTTTGGGCCACGTTGGCAGCCCCACCCAGGGTGGTGTTCACAAGCATGGTGCCGGCGTTCACGTTCGCCTGGCCTGTAAAGGCGCTGTCATCACCTGTCAGCGTGACGGTGTCCGTGCCCTGCTTGTTCAGGGTGCCTGTGCCAGCTAACTGGTTGTTGAACGTCACGGCAGCTGGGGCGCTAGCACCCATGTTGATGTTCAGCGTGCCGTTGTTCGTCACCTTGCCAGTACCCAGAGCATTGACGGTGCCATTGGCGCCTTGGTCAGCAGCCACCAAAGTGGAGCCAGCGTCAATCTGGGTGCCACCCGTGTAGGTGTTGGTGTTGGTCAGGGTGGTGGTGCCGCTTTGGCCCCAGTTGCTCCTGACTGACCCAGCGCCAGTGATAAGGTTGTTGAATGTGCCGGCAGCCCAGCCACCAAAGGACAGCTGGCCGCTGGCGCCAAGGTTGACGACCCCTGTGCCCAGGGCGTCAATGACGCCATTGGTGGTGTGGCCCGTCACCAAAGTGCCGTCCTGGATGACGGTGCCGCCCGTGTAAGTGTTGGCGCCATACATCACGATGGTGCCGGCGCCTGTCTTCGTCAGGCCACCTGGGCCCTTCGCGCTGTCCTGGATGGTGCTGTAGACGGCGTCAGAGGGGTGGGCATAGGATGAGGACGCGCCGTCATTCAAGGTCAGGCCGCTGCCCTGCTGGCCATTGCCAAGGACATTAATGACCGTGTCATGAATGCTGGCACGGTTGAGGTTGATAACGCCATTGGCCTTGCTGCCATCAACATTCAGCGCTGACGTGGCGTTGCTGCCACTGGCGTTCTGAATGTTGGCAGCATTGAGGGTGATGGTGCCGCCATTGGAGAGGTTAATGGCGCTGCCCTGGCCTGGCGTCAGGTTCAGGCCGCTGTCAACCAGCGTGCCCTGGTCAGCCACGTTGATGGTGCTGCTGGCGTTGACGCCGTTGAAGATGCCCTGGTTAGCGTCAAGCTCGCTGCCCACGCCGGTGACATTGATGACGGACGCAGCATTCGTGCCGCTGGTGATGCCTGGCTGGGGCTGTGTGCTGCCATCGCCCTGGTCCACCACATGGGCGCCATTGGTGACGTTGAACGTCTCCGTGCCGGTGGTGGCAGTAGTGGCGTTGCCCAGCTGCAGCCCGATGGTGTTGAAGAGGGTGCCAGTGCCATCGACATTGATGACGTTGTTGCCGGAACCGCCCATGACGGTGCCGGCATTGGCACCATTGCCTTGGGCCACAGCATGGGCGCCATTGGTGACGTTGAACGTCTCCGTGCCCGTGGTGGCAGCGTTGCCCAGCTGCAGCCCGATGGTGTTGAAGAGGGTGCCAGTGCCATCGACATTGATGACGTTGTTGCCAGAACCGCCCATCATGGTGCCGTCATAGGTACGGGGGTGGGCAGCGCTGCCGTCACCGCCGGACCAGACCTGCATCTGCGCGCCCTGGTTGACGTTCAGGGTGTTATTGCCAGCGCCACCCATGGTGAGGTGGGCTGTGTTGAGGTCGAAAGTGTTTTTTGTGAACTGCGCCGCCGCTTGAGTGGCGTTGTGGCCGGAGAGCGTGATGGTGCCGCCAGAGGTGGCGCTGGTGCCGCCAACGCCCAGATTGACGTTCTGCAGCGTTGTGAACACGCTGCCGCCATTGAGGTTGATGGTGCCGCCACCATGGGAGCCGCCAGCGGCCAGGTTGTCGATTGAGATCTGGTCATTGCTGAAAGTGACGGCGTTCTGGTTGCCGCCGCTGACCAAAATGGTGGCGCCGTTGAAGCCAGCCGTGGCACCTGTGTTGCCTGTGATGGTGCCATTGGCGAAGTTCTTGCTTGCAACGCCATCATCAATCAGCAGGGTGTTGTTGCCAAGCAGCACAGCGCCGCCATTGCCGGTCAGGCCCTTGATCTCGGCGCCCTGGCTGTAAAGGCCAGCGCTGTCCTGCCAGGATTTGGCAGTGCTGATATCGAAAACAGGCTTGCTGTCATCAATGGCGGAGCTTCCCGCATCATTGGGGTCATTGTCATTAGGATCATTGGGATTATTGGGATTATTAGGTGGAGTGGCAGGATGGCTAGGGTCGGCTTGTTTCCAGTTGTAATCCCAATGACCAGAGGTAGTGCTATTGGCAATGGCACTACCTTTACCCAAGGCGGTGACATCAACAACGCTTGAGGACGCGATGGAACCAGCGCCGCTGAGGCTCAGCGTACCGCCATTGATGTGCGTGGCGCCTGTATAGGTGTTGGCGGCCGTCAACACCACCTTTCCAGCGTCCTGCATGGTGACGTCGCCAGCACCCTGGATGATGCTTGAAAGGGCCTCGATGTTCTGGGCAGGGCGCGCGGCCCCCTGGGTGGACGTCTGACCACCAAAAGTGCCTTCGCCCTTGTAGATCTGCTGGTCCAGGACAAGGTGGGCACCGTTCTCGATGGTGATGAACGGTGTGTTTTGCCCACCGCTGTAACTGGCGCTGGCGCCACCCAGGCCGATGACGTCAGCCACCAGGGTGCCACCCTGGATGTCAATCCCGCCAGGGAAGCTGTTCAGCCCGCCAAGAAGAAGCGTGCCACCGCCTTGCTTAACGAGTTCAACAGAGTTGTTGCCACCAGCGCCAGCCGTACCGTCAGGGCTGTTGAGGCTGGTCCAAATCAGGGCCTGACCAGGGCCAGAGGTGGTAACGTTCACATTGAAGGTGCTGCCGCTGGGCTGGATGTAGCCATTGTCCAGCTCATAGGCCGTGGTCTTGTCACCTGACTGGTCGTCAAAGGTCAGCGAGTTAACGTTGAACGGCGTGACGGTGTAGGTGGTGGTGCCGTTGTTATCGTAAGGATCGTAGGGGTTATCTGCCGTGTAGTTGCTGGTTAGGACGTCAACGGCTTTAGCTGGGTTGGCCCATTGGTATTTGGCGCCCTGAAAAACAGCGTCACCACCTGGGTTCCAGTTCTGACCATTGCCATTGCTGTTGTTCCATGGGTGTGAACCACCAGCCAGGTTAGTGGTGGTATTCCAAGCGCCGTTATAGCCATTCCATGTTTCAGGGTTGGCCAGCGCCCCCACATTGCCAGCGCCCACTGTGCCAGGCGCGGCTGCCAGGGTGAGGAGGCCGCTTGGCTCCGCATTCAAGTTCATCACGCCAAGCTTAGGCACAGCTGGGTAATCAGCGCTGGCCGTATCCAAGGTGGCGCTGTTCCTAAGGGCAAGGAGGCCACCAGGCCTTTGGGCGTGGCGGGCGCGTGCCTCCAAAGCGCGGCGCGTGGCACGGTTGGGGCGGGTGTAAGACTGCCCCTTGCCGTAAGCGTCACGTAATTTGTCTTGCAAGTCTGAACTATCATCAAGGGCTTGCGCCTTGCCATAAGTTGGCACAGCCACAAGGGCCGTCATGCCCAGCAGCGCAAGCTTGCGGATGAAAGTGCGGGGGCTTGGGGTGGCTGAAGGAAGCATGATGGGTTTTCCAGACAGACTAACGTTTATGAATTTGTTAACCTTTATATAGTTAACGAACCCTCGCCACCGCAAGGATTTGTTAACCAACAAGCCTGAGAATTTCATGACCGTGTTCTGGAACACACAGGAAAATTTTGAGAGTTTGGCAGGCAATCAAGTAAAAACCGCCCTATTCCAGCAGGTAAAATCCACGTTTTTCTTAAGTAAAACGTTCACGGCTGGGACTTGCCAATGCCCTGCTGCACGGCGTTAAGCCAGGGATAAGCTTGGAATCGCTCAAAACCACCTGTTGTTGGGAAACGTGATGAGGGCAGGCAGTTAAAATGCAAAACCAATACAGTTTAAAATATTAATGGTTAACGCCTTCCCCTTCCCAGCGCTGTGGAAGGAGCTTCGTTAACCTCTTTGTTAAGGCGGCTGTAGCTGCTGACAGGGTGTGCGCTGAAGGTGCGCTGGTTGGTGACACTCACAATTCCCTAGGCAAGGCGCTGGACAATGACGTAGCCTGCCCAAAGGCCAAGCGCTTTTGCTGAAAAGCGCAGCCAGGCCACTAAATGGTGGGAGGACGGCATGAATTCTGAAGAGATCGCCCTGGATCTGAGCGTGATAGAGGAACAAGGCTTGTTCTTCCTCACACCTGGTGGGGCCACGGCCCAAAACGCGCCGCCCGTTTTGGCGCAGCTGCGCACAGGTCCTTACAAAAGCGCCAAGGAAGCCAGCAGCCCCGCTGCGCAGCGTGATTTCCTGCATCATTATGGGGAAGCACGTGCCCAGGAAATGGCGCGGCAACACCAAGCGCACTGGAAAGCCCAATTGGCTGCCCTCAAAATGTGATGCACCTTTGAACATCCATGGTTGCCCTTTGGGGCAGCCATGGACTGGGCGCAAAAAAACCCGCCCCCTTGACTAGGAAGGGTGGCGGGTTCCAAGGCTTTTCAATGCAGCCGCAGGGGCTCCATGATAAAGCCAACCCCTGAAAGCTCAGCTTTCAGGCAACGACAAGGGACCTCACAGGGCCTTGAGGTTGACGGCAGAGGTCTTGCCGCGGTTGTTCTCCAGGTCATAGGAGACCTTCTGGCCTTCGTTCAGTGAGCCCAGGCCAGAGCGTTCCACAGCTGAGATGTGGACAAACGCGTCATCCCCACCGGCGTCCGGCGCGATGAAACCATAACCCTTGGTCGGGTTGAACCACTTGACGGTTCCTGTATTCATTTTCTTCTACTTTCTGGCGGCCGTCGCGCAAAAATATTCCTGCACGTTCTGGCCGTATATCATGTCTAGCATAGGGATTGCAGACTGCGCCAGAACTTTCTTGTTTTTGAAGGCACGCCCCAACGACCCTTGAAACCTCCACCCTTCAAATCCCTGGCCGCCTGGAGGCACTGCTGAGACACTGCTTATGCGCCACGAATCCTGCACGCCTGCCGTCAGACCTGGAAAAAACCCTGCTGGCCCTTATGTTCAAAGAAGCGATGCGCTGCAGCGGCCCAGAAAGTCCCTTCTGCGGACTTGTCAGTGCCAAGACCAAACGCGCACCAAGATGTGAAGGAACCACCATGGTTGAACCCACGACACCCCCCCTGCCAGAATTGCCAGGCAACGCCAGCCCCCACGCCCCCAGCCAGGCCATGCAGAACGCCATGGCCGCTGCCCAAGCGGCAGCCCAGCAAGGGCAGGCGGCCCAGCCGCGCATCAAGGTGAACGCCCACATCCAGCAGGAGGGGGGCAAGTTCTTCCTGGTGGCTGATGGATTGCGCGTGGGACCCTACCCAGCCCGTGAAATGGCGCGTTCCCCCATGGCCAGCCAGGCACTGGCCCGCGCTTTCGCTGAGCGGGAGACAGCCCGCCAGAAAGAGCGTGTGGCAGCCATGGCGCGTGACATGGATGCCCAGCAGAACGGTGAAACCCCCTGAACCCCTCCCACACTTCCCCTTGAAGAGTTCCCCCTTGAAAGGCCCACACCATGAGTGACGCGAACACCCTTTCCAAAGCGCCCGTTCCTGACCGCGCTGAACGTGATGCCTTCTTCCCCTCGCCTTTTTCACTAAGCGAGTTCACCGCTCCCACCACGGGTGCTGCGCAGCCCCATTACAGCAACCCTTACAAAGGCCCCCTGAAAGTGCTGATGATCGGCACCCAGGAACGCTACCTGCCTGTGACGCAGGGGCGTTATTTCTCCACCGGCAACCACCCTGTGGAGACGCTGCTGCCGATCGCGCACTTCCTGGCCGCTGGCTTTGACGTTGATGTGGCCACGGTTTCAGGCGACCACGTGAAGTTTGAGAATTGGGCCTTCCCAGAGCAGGACCCCGTGGTGAAAGGCGCTTACGACCACTTGAAGGCGCGTTTCGAAAACCCCCTGGACCTGCGCAAGGTCGTCCGTGATGGCGGGCTTGAGAAGGGCTCTTACGCTGCCCTGTTCGTGCCTGGTGGCCATGGTGCCCTCAACGACCTGCCACTTTCACGCGATGTGGGCACCTTGATGGTGGAGGCCCTGAAGCGCGACCGCTTTGTGGTGACCCTGTGCCATGGCCCTGGCAGCCTGCTTTCAGCCGCTGTGGCCCAAACGCCTGAGGAGAGTCCCGTTTTGGCGCCAGCTTTGAACTTCGCCAACCCTGAGATGATCCAGGGATTGGCCCCCAACCCGTTCAAAGGTTATGAGACATGCGTTTTCCCTGATGCCATCGACAACGGCATCCTGCCTGAGATCGGCTACCTGCCAGCCCCCATGCGTTGGCTGGCCGGGGACGCCTTGGCGCAGGCAGGCCTCAAGGTGCTGCCCAGTCCCAAGCTGGGGCGCGTTCACCGTGACCGCCACTTGCTGACGGGTGACAGCCCCCTTGCCGCTGAAAAGCTGGGGGAACTGGCTGCCGCCACGCTGCTGGAAGCTTACGGCGCCTGACCAAGCGCCAACAAACCGTGCCCCGGCAGGGTGGTGTGATACAATCATGAGGTTGCCCATGGTCCAGTCCCCGGAAGCGCACGAGCCCTTGATTCTGTGCTTTGACACTGAAACCACCGGCCTGCCCCTGAAACGCCTGCCCGCCTGGCATGAAAGACAGCCCCATTGCGTGCAGATTGGCGCTGTCCTCTGCAACCAGGAAGGGCGGGAGGTGGAGGCGCTTGACGTCATCATCGCGCCAGATGGCTGGCACATCCCCCCACGCGTGGCGGCCATCCACGGCATCACCACTGCCAAGGCGCGCCGTGTGGGCGTGCCCGCGGCAGAGGCTCTGGGACGGTTCATTGCATTGGCCAAGCGCGCTGACGTCATCGTGGGGCACAATGTGCGTTTTGACCGTCACATCATCCGCACCATGATCCATCGCCACGGCGAAGCCGCTGGATGGAGCCAGGCTGTGGCTGATGGCATGCATGAACGCGGCCTGCGGTTTTTCTGCACCATGCAGGCCGCCACCCCCGTGATGCGCCTGCCGTTTCCAGCCAGGCGCTGGGGGGGTGGTTACAAAGCGCCCAAACTGGCTGAAGCCTTGGCGCATTTCACCAACCTGAGCTTTGACGACCTTGGTCCGGCCCACAATGCCCTCCACGATGCCCGCGCTGCCATGGCGGTTTACTGGGGCATGAGGGAAGCGGGCGTCACCGTGCCTTTTTGAGGGGTTAGGAAAGATAATTCTTCAGGGCGGGTTGGCAGTGCCTGGGGTGGGCGGGGTTGCTGACAAATGTTGGCGCAGCAGCTCTTCCTGGTGAGCCTCCTGCTGGCGCTGGTCATAGGTGGGCTCCGCCGGGCCCACGGGGTAATGCAGCCTATGATAGAGAAAGACCCCAAAGGCAGTGCCGAAAACCAACCCCGCCAGCAGCATCCACGGCAGGACATGGCGCCCAAACCAGGAAGCCACACGCCCAGTGGCCCACATGACCACCCCCACCAGAACGCCCCACAGCAACAACGGCAGGAGGAATTTCGTCAGCAGCAGCTTCGCCAGGATGAACGGCGCCTTCAACAATGCCATAACAGCTTTCACAAGCGCCCGCTTTCAGGTGCCTGAACACCCACCACCGCAGGTTGCACAGGTTTCACCGGGTTGTCCTGCCTTGAATGCTGGTTTTGATAACGCTGCTGCCAACTGGCATACAAAGCGCGGTCTTCAAGCCTGTTGTACTGGACCAGAACCGCCTGCTTGGTCTCAGAGACAAAGCGCGACAGGTCCTGCCACATCCATGGCAGCAAGGTCACAACCAGGCACAGAAGGGCCACGCCCATCACGGCGCTGCGGTGTTCCGTCACCCAATCCATCAAGCTCCAGCCAGCCCGCACAGCCATCCAAAGGCCAATGAACAGCAGGAACAGGAAAGCCAGCGCTGGAACGCCAACAACCAGCAGCAGCTTCATGAAGGCTGGTCCTGGCTGTAACGGGCGCGGTAAAGCTGGCGCGCCTTGGCCACCTTGGGGGCGATCACGGCTTGGCAATAGGCTTTGTCGGGGTTGCGCGCGAAGTAATCCTGGTGCTGTTCCTCAGCGGGCCAGAATGTAGGGCGCGGTTCCAGGGCTGTGACCACTGGCTTGCCCCAGATGTTGCTTTCATCAATGGCCTGGCGCACCTTTTCCGCCACAGCCAGCTGCTGGGGGGTGCCGTAAACCACTGAACGGTACTGTTCACCAACGTCATTGCCCTGCCTGTTGATTTCAGTGGGGTTGTGGGTGGTGAAGTAAATCGCCAGCAAGTCACGCAAAGGCATTTCAGCAGGGTCAAACACGACCTCTATCACTTCAGCATGGCCTGTGGTGTTGGTGCAGACCTCCTCATAGGTGGGATGGGGGGTGTGGCCACCAGCGTAGCCAGGAAGAACGGCCTTGATGCCACGCAACCCCTTGAAAACGGCCTCCATGCACCAAAAGCACCCGCCACCCAGAAGAATGGTCTCTGTTGTCGCATGTGTCATGTCTGCTTTCCCCATGCTGAATAGCCTGTGACCAAGGCTGACTGAAACGTTCTGACCACGTAAGAAGCTAGCGCACTTTCCCAGGATGCCCAACCATTTCAGAAGCTTTGCTCCCTATCGGTAACTTTACGGGCTGGCGGGTGCCCAGAGGCCTTCATGGCTTCACCCCACAAGCAATTGCGCTAGGTTGTTAGGCATGGCCTGCGCATTGGCCAACCGACCCTCTTCCTGGCCCCAGAACTGGATGACAGCATGACCTTTTCACCAAACCAGCGTTCCCATGCCATGGAAGCTCGTGGCCCCCTGCCCCCTTCAGCGCTCTACAGCCCTGATGTGGAACGGCGCCCCCCACCCCCTGCTGATGGCCGCGACCGTTTGGGCGATGATTTGGACTGGAGTTCAGACCGTTCAGAACCCTTGATGACGCGCCAACAGCGGGCGGACATCATAGCGGACATCATCAAGAGCGCTGGCAAGCGTGGCATGAGTCGCCCCGAAATCGGCCTGGCCGCCAATGGCCTTGAAAACGGCTTCAACCCCTCCAACACCTCCATTGCGCTTGGCGATGGGGTGAAATCAGGGCGTTTGGTGCGGGTTGGGCGTGGCGCCACCAAGCGTTTCTACGATGGCTTGCAAGCAACCTCCACAGCCAAGGCCGCGAACCAGGCCAGCGCTGCGGAAAACGCAGCCATGGAAACGCAAATTGGGGGCAGCGTGACCAATGCCCTTCTGGCTTGGGCGCCTGTTAAGACCGTTGTCGCGTGGGTGGAGAAACTCCTGCCTGCCCCCAAGACTGAGGCCGCCCAGCTGGCGCGCCGTGAACTGCCAGCTTTGCTGCTGAAGCTGCGTCACGGTGCAGGTGGCCAAGAAGCCCCAACATTGCGCAACCTCATGCGTTTGCTAACTGCGCAGGCGGAAGATGAAGAGGGGCCTCAGCGCCAACTGGCCCAAAACCTATTGCAGGCTGTAGGCATGATGCCCCAGGCCTTGGCCAAAGTGGTGCTGCAGCCCAAGGCTTGAGCGCCCTTCAGCTGGAAAGGCGCCCCAGATAGATCAAGGCCGTCATGATGGTGGAAAGGTTGCTCAAAATCAGGCTGAAAACGTAAAGCCGCATAGCGCCAGCATGGTTGGCGGGTTTGATAAAGGCGTTCCAGCCGAAAATCACAGGCAGCACAATCAAGCCCACCAGTTCCCAACCAGTGAACCACGCCTTCTCTGGCTGGGGCCAAGCTGTGCATGACCAAGGCAAGCCAGATTCACCAGGGGGGACAACAGTGCCGCACTCCATGGTGGGTTGGGGGCCAAAGCGATTGGGCCCTGCCATGCTAGGCCAGAAAAGTAGCACCAGGCACGCCACCCAGCCAAAAACCGGTACCAGCCAAAGCAATTGCCACCAGCCGCTCCAGCCAACGTCATGCAGGCGCCTTGCGCTGAACGCCAGCGTTGCTGGCAAAAGGGCCAAGTCCAGAACGGTGGAGAACACCATGTTGGCGCAATTCAGCCATGAGATGGATTGCTGATGAAGCTGGGCAAGCGTTGCAGGGATGTTCAGCAGAATATTCACTGGCAACGCCAAGGCCACCATCACTAAGACCGGCAGCCAATACCAGGCACAGCGGGTCCGCCCTTCAAAGGAATAAGGGCTGTAGTAATAACTGTTGAGCATCCTCTTCAACGCTCCCCCCTTAAGGTTGGCGGGCTCTTGAACAGGGGCTGGAACGGTTTGGCTGTGGGGAATGGTGGTGGGACTTGGGGTCGTCATGGGTAGCTCCTGGTCATCAAGGGCGCTTGAACGTCAACTATACAGGATTGCCTGCCAATGCTTGAAAGTGAACGTCAGCGACATGGCCAACACAACCATGGCCATGATTTCCACCCACGTCATGCTAATATGGGGGTGGTATGGGCTGATCTGGCGTTCTTCTACCCTCTGAGATCCTGGGCGTGGGGGCAGTAGCTCCAAAAGCAGCAACGATGGCGCAAACACACCGCATACCAAGGCCCACCCCCAGCTGTGGCGCCCTTTGCGTTGGGCGGCAAGCCAACCAGCCCACCCCAGCAGACCATGCCCAAGGATGAAAAATGCTAAGCCCAGCCAATGCAGCGCGTCAGGATTCATGTATCCTCATCACCTCAACCCTGAAAGGACGGCGGCATCGCGAACTTTTTGTCCTCATGACACCAAGGCAACGCTTAACGTTCGCTTTTGCCTACAGCCTATAGGGGCTGCACCTATGTTTAAGAAACGATTCGCACCTACCATTTGGCAAGGTGCCTTAAAAGATTTGGTGCTGGCTGGGTGATTTCATGCCATCATTAGCCCTGGCGGCTCCCTCACCGAGCGAAAATGGTCAGCCACGGCAGGGGTGAGTCGCCGATCCTCCTGCACAAGGCCTTATCAACACGGGGGTTAGCCCCTATCCCATGCAAATAAACTCCCCTCAAGGGCTGAGAAACAAGATGGCCCTGTTCCGCAAGGCGCTTGCGAGGATTTCAGACTCACGCTAATAATGCGAATGCGAATCGCTCGCAGGTGGCGAAACCGTGGTGCGGTTCGCAACCCTTAGCCATCCTCTCCAGGACCTATATCCAAAAAGCTTACTAGCTGGGAAAGTCTTCTTACTCTAATCCTCTTCTCAAGAGGTCGCGCCCCTCTCAAGCGCTGGCAATTGTAACCACTGCCCCAACCTGATGGAGGCTAGGTTGGTGGGGCGTCTGCCATTAGGCAGCGCCACAATGACTGCGGCCAGCAAATTCTGAATGTCAGCGAGGGAGCTGTAACCATGCCATGGGATGTAATCGTGGGAACGCTGTTCCATAGTGGTAGGTTTGCGCAAAGTCCCCGGGTGGGCTGGTAAAGACAGGAACCTGTCTAAGCAGATGCTGCCCCCGTAAAAACATGTCGAACGTCCTCCACCACCTGCACGGACGTAGACATCCAAAGTGGCTTCAGCTGGCAGAACAGAGGCGCCGCCACCTTGCTTCACAAGCAACCAACTTGGTGGGCAGGACTTTTTCTCCCCGTTCTGAATCCCCCCCCGATTGCCCAGCACAACCTTGAAAGCCCTTGACGCGCGACCTGGATCCTCCTGAGGTGCCTCTGGGCGATGTTGTGCCGTCACTTGGTCCAAGGCCGACATGATCACGCTTTTCAGGCGCAAAATCGCATCCACCATATAAGCAGAGGACACGGGAATTGCCTGACTGTGAATCCCCCCCGGGAACAGGGGTTGTGCCGAGCCTTCCCAGACCATGGCACTATCTAGGGAAAGGCCCAGGCAACGCGCCATCATGGCCAGCTCCGCCCAAGCAAGGCGTTGTGGTAAGGTGTGGTGATGCAGTTGCGCCCTGTCCTGGTGGAACAGCTTCTGCACGACACCCAGGCGTGTAGGGACTATCTCATGGTTTTGAATGCCCTGCCCCACCTGCCGGAAACGCTTGACCAGCAACTCGGCGCGGGCGCGCAAAACTGCCCGTGTCATTTGGGTCAGGCGCAACCCTTCCTGGCCAGGGAGGGCAACCTCCGCAGGGACTAGGAAAAGTCCATCTCGCAATTGTCGCTCGCAATCTAGCGACCAGGAACCAGGCTCCTGCAGCGCGTCCAGCAATCGGCAAAGACGCATTGTAGCTTTGACGACATTATCGGTAGCAAACCCCATGGCCACGAAGACTGGTGGCGCTTCCAGGATCGTTTCCGTACTATCCCTCCTGGAAAGGGTGGCGGTGCCTTTCCAAGTTGGTTGTCTTGAATGCCTGGGCCTTAACGCACCCAGTCGGTCCGTCACCAACTCCTTTTGACGCATGTCTTGAGGGGTAGGAAGCCCTGTTGCCGCCTCCCTTTGGCTGGGGGCTGCTTCCCAAAGCTGCTGCGTTTCTTCCATATGGCCAGCCACAGGCACCGATTGTCCAAAACCCTCCCCCTTTTTGGGAAGAGGAGGTTCAGACAGTCCCTCCTCTTCAAGAGGGGGTAAGGCCGAACTGGTTTCTAAAGAAGGCTTGCTGAACCAACGTTTAATCAAAGGTGGTTTCATAACGGCAATGCAGCAGCACCTTCAACAACCCCTCCAGAACGCAACCAACCTGACCATTTTGCTGACACAGTGACGTCCAGCCAGTCCAGGATTTCACAACGCTTGTGTGACATTCCCTTGGGATGAGCATTATGGGGCTGAATTGCAATCAGCCAACTGCATGTTAACCAAATATTAATGAAACAACCCTGGCCTTGATATCAAAACATCAAGGCCAGATATCATGACGCGCCCAGGGCTGGTTTCAAAATACGGTGCTCCGCACGCCCCATCATGTCTGCCAAAGTGCGCCTGCCCAACACCGCCATGAAAGCTTCAGTGGCTTCATCAAGCATATGGGCCAATGCACAAGGCCCCGCCAAGGGGCAAAACTGCTTTTTAGCCTCCAGCCGCACAGTGCATTTCAAGCATGGCAACAACCCAGCATTAACCTGCAGGGCACGGCCGACCAGACCCATATTGATGGCTTCAGGTTTCTGCGCCAGACGCAGCCCACCACCACGGCCCCGTACGCTTTCCATGAAGCCGCCAGCGACCAGAACTGGAATAATCTTGGTCAGGTGGTTGTGAGGGATGCCGTAAGCCTCAGCCACTTCACGCGCTGACACAAGCCGGCCATCATGAATGCCCAAATAAACGAGTAATCTGAAGCCATAATCCGTGTGCAGCGTCAGCCTCATAATGGATCATCCCCTTGTTGCTGGGCTGTCAGGTGAACCCCTTCACGCCATTCATGGTGCCCTTGAGGGGGGTAAAGCTCTGCGTTGTGGGGCGCCACCACACAGCCTCCACCACGTCAGGTGGCTTTGCGCACGAACTCCGCCTTCAGTTCCATGGCGCCAAAACCCGGTATTTTGCAGGAAATATCATGACCAGCCGCCTCACCACCCAGGCGGATATTCTTGACTTTGGTGCCCCCCTTGATGCTTTGAGAGGAACCTTTGACCTTTAAGTCCTTGACCAAAACCACAGTGTCCCCATCTGCCAGGGGGTTGCCATTGGCATCACGGATCACGTCATGGTCGGTCTCCCCAGCCGCTGGGGCGTCAGGGTTCCATTCATGGGCGCATTCTGGGCACACCATCAGCGCCCCGTCAGGGTACGGGTATTCACAGTTGCATTGCGGGCAGTGCGGTTCAGCCATTGATATGTTCCTGACAGGGCTTGGATGAAAGCGAAAGTGACAGGCCCCTTCCTAACGGATGGCGCCCTGAACGCCAAACAGCCTTTTTGACGTCTTGGGCTGGCAAAGTTATGTGGAAGGGCTGCAGGGGCAGGACGAGCCTGTCGCGATTTCTTTCTGCTTGCCGAACCTTGGCATGATGGCGTGACGATGGCTTCCTCCCTCCTGGATTTCACACTCAGCATTATCTCCTTCACTTTGTCGCCAGGCATGGACACAGCCTTGACGCTGAAAATGTCCTTTTCCGGGCGCAAAGCGGGTTTTGGGGCTGTCAGCGGCATTTGCACGGGGCTGCTGCTGTGGGGTGTCATTGCAGCGTTGGGGCTGACCATCCTGCTGGACAATTGCAAGCCGCTTTATGTTGGTTTGGAATGGGCAGGCGCGCTTTATTTGAGCTGGCTTGGAATTTCAACAATCTGGAAAACCTTTCGCCGCCCCAGCCAGGGGGCTGACATCACACTCATCAAAGGGCGGGATTGTTTTAGGGCAGGTTTTGCCGCTGGATTGACGACTGACCTGCTCAATCCACAGGTTGGACTGTTTGTGATGACGTTTTTCCCGCAGTTCATCCCAGCCAAGGCCAGCTTCCTGGGAAGACTGTCATTCTACGGCACGCTGACGGCCATCAACGCTGGCATATGCTTTGTGTGGCTGGCGCTGTTGGTCATGATGTCAAGCACGCTAGGGCGCTTCATTGAAAGCCCCCGTGTGGCCATGTGGTTGGAACGCGTGGCGGGGCTGGTTTTCCTTTATTATGGCCTCAAGATCATCTGGCCCTTTTTGACCCCCATGACCTAATGGTGGTGCAAAGAGGCCGGCCGGTGTGCGGGGCCTTCAAAAACCACAATGCAGACGCTTCCCCTGCCCTGCTGGCGCTTTGGCTGCCACTCCGCTACTGAAGGCACGTTGTCTTCAAACATGTTACCTGGCTGCGTCAGCCCGCAGGGCGTTGTGGCTGGTTCCCCCACTCCATGGTTGAGCCTCCTTCATGCCCACCCCCACATCCTTCATGAACCATCCACCCCTGACGCTGTACCCCGCCATTGACCTCAAGGGGGGGGAATGCGTGCGCCTGCGCCAAGGCATGATGGATGACGCTACACGCTACAACCCGGATCCTGCCGCGCAGGCCACCACCTTCAAGCAGGCTGGGTGCGACTGGCTGCACGTTGTCGACCTAGATGGCGCCTTTAAAGGCCAGTCGGCCAATGTCAAAGCTGTGCAAGCCATTCTGCAGGCAGTGGCACAGGGCCCCCAGCCCATGAAAGTGGAGCTGGGCGGTGGCCTGCGTTCGCTTGAAGCCATCGAAAGCTGGCTGAACGCAGGCGTGCACCGGGCGATTCTGGGCTCGGCTGCCGTCAAGAATCCAGAACTCGTCAAGGAAGCGGCCAAACGCTGGCCTGGCCGCATTGTGGCAGGCATTGACGCCAAGAACGGCTATGTGGCCACAGAAGGTTGGGCTGATGTCTCCACCCTGCCTGTTCTCGACCTGGCCCTTAAAATGCAGGATGCCGGTGTAGCAGCCATTATTTTCACTGAAATCAGCCGTGACGGCATGTTGGAAGGTCTGGCCTTGAAGGAGACAGCCGCCCTAGCTGAGGCTTTGGATGTGCCCATTATCGCCTCAGGTGGGGTGGGCAACGCGCATGACCTTTTGGACCTCAGGCGCACAGCGGCAAAAGTCAAAGCTTACCGCCACCATCGGTCTGGCGGCATTGAAGGCGTCATTGTTGGCCGCGCCCTGTATGACGGGCGCGTCACTCTGGCTGAGGCCATGAGCGTGCTTCAAGGCCCTAGCAAAGTGGGGACGCCATGCTGAAGCTTCGCGTCATTCCTTGTCTTGATGTCAAAGAGGGTCGCGTGGTGAAGGGCGTGAACTTCGTTTCCTTGCGCGATGCCGGCGACCCGGTTGAGCAAGCGCGCCTTTATGACCAGGCAGGCGCTGACGAACTGACTTTCCTAGACATTTCAGCCAGCCACGAGGGGCGGCGTACCATGTTGGATGTGGTCAGCCGCACAGCAGCGGCCGTAAACCTTCCCTTCACGGTGGGCGGTGGCATCAACACCCCTGAGGACATGAAAACCCTTCTGCTGCGTGGTGCTGACAAATGCAGTGTCAATTCAGCCGCCTTGCGCAATCCTGACCTCATCAACCAAGCGGCAGGCAAATTTGGCAGCCAGTGCGTTGTCGTGGCCATTGACGCCCGCAAGCGCGTTGATGGACGTGGCTGGGACGTTTATGCCAAAGGGGGCCGGGAAAACACAGGGCGTGACGCAGTTGAATGGGCTGCTGACATGGCTGCGCGCGGCGCTGGTGAAATCCTCCTCACCAGCATGGACAGGGACGGCACCAAGGCAGGCTTTGACTTGGAATTGCTATCCACCATCTGCGACCGTGTCAGTGTGCCTGTGGTGGCATCAGGTGGGGTGGGGGCGCTGGAACATTTTGTGGAAGGGGCTTTGGCAGGTGCTACAGGCCTGCTGGCAGCCAGCGTGTTCCACTTTGGGCAATTCAAGATCGCAGACGTCAAGCAGCGCCTAGCCCAAGCCCACCTGCCTGTTCGCTTGGGACGCTGAGCCAGAAAGCTGACTTCAGGACCCTCATCAATCAAGGAGACCATCCCATGGCCGAAACCCCTACAGTCCAGCATGTTTTGGAACGCTTGCATGCAACGGTGATGAGCCGCAAGGGCGCTTCCCCCTCCCTTAGCCATTCAGCGCGCCTCATGGCGCGGGGGCGCGACAAAATCGCCCAAAAATTTGGCGAAGAAGCCGTTGAGTGCGTGATAGAGGCAGTCAAAGGCAACCGTGAAGCTTTCATCAGTGAGAGCGCAGACGTCCTGTACCACTTGGTGGTGATGTGGGTGGACGCAGGGCTCAACCCCTCTGACATCTGGGCGGAACTTGCCCGGCGCGAAGGAACCAGCGGCATTGAAGAGAAGGCCTCCCGTCCCCAGGAAACGTTTTGAAGGGGCCCGGTTTTCTCCTGTCATCATAACGGTAAGCCATGTGTTTTGGATTAATTGCCGTCTTTTTGAAGCGCTAAGGCTTTTTGTGGGTTGACGCCACCCCCGCTGCCAGCTATCTACCCATCACGCCTCACGTCCCGTTCGTCTAGAGGCCTAGGACGCCGCCCTTTCACGGCGGCAACACGGGTTCGACTCCCGTACGGGACGCCATCATTTTATGGCAGGAAACTGCCATTTTTATAAGGCGCCTTCAAAAGCCCCGCTGTTGAACTGCTACCACAGTAGCACTTCTGGCGGGGCTTTTTAATGTTATGCCGCCTAGGTGAGCCTGCCATGAAACCTTACACTGTCGTGGATGCCTTTTCAGCGCTTCCGTTCCAAGGCAATCCTGTAGGCGTGGTCTTGGACGCTGCTGGACTGACGGACACCACCATGCAGGCCATGGCCCGCTGGACCAATCTTTCAGAGACGACCTTTGTGCTGCCACCACGCCATGAGCAGGCGGATTATCGTCTTCGTATCTTCACACCCCGTTCTGAGCTGCCTTTCGCAGGTCACCCCACATTAGGCACAGCCCACGCCCTTGTAGAGGCTGGCCTCATCAAGCCCGAATCTGGGAAAATCATTCAAGAATGCCAGCAAGGCCTCATCAACATCACGGTTGAAGGGCCCGTTGACAGCCAGATTTACACGCTTGAACTGCCACGCCCCTCATCCACCACGCTTACCTCTCATGAAAGGATGGAACTGGAAGCCATTCTGGGCGCTCCTATCCTGCCCAATCCCTTGCCAGCACGTTTGGATGTGGGCGCCGTTTGGGCTGTGGCACAAGTGGCAGACGTGGCCGCCCTTCTCAACATGCAGCCTGATTTCCAGCGTATGCAGCTTTTTGCCCAACAGCTTGGATTGACGGGCGTTTCCGTGTTCGCCAACCATGGGAGCAACTCTGCCAATGTGGAAGTGCGTTCCTTCGCGCCATCCTGCGGGGTTGTGGAAGACCCTGTTTGCGGCAGCGGCAATGGCTGCGTTGCCGCTTTCCGATTCCAACATGGCTTAGTGCCTGCAAATCACTATGAGGCCACACAAGGCCAAAAACTTGGCCGTTCAGGGCGGTTGTTCCTTCACATGACCCCAAGCGGCGCAATCAGGTTGGGTGGGCACTGCACTACAAGCCTGAAGGGGCATTTGGCTATGCCTAGCAACCTTGCTTGATTAAGCCTGGTTAGATTGCCCACCTTTGGCGCTGGCTAAGGCAGCCTTGGCGGCGGCCTCCACCTGGTCTGTGCGGGGCGCGCGGAACATCAGGCCAGCATGTTCACCCTCCAAAAATCGTCCTACAAACAGTTTTTCTGATGGATTCCAACGCACAAGGGCCTCATGGCCATCCACAGTGATAAAAGGGGACATGACTAAAATCCTTGTTCATGAGGATTGCTTTACAACACAGGCCAGGCAGCCACGAATGGACCTCTGATGCAAGCCTTGCGTTGGCCTGTAGGCAGTGTCCCATGAAGCCTCAATAAGTGTCACCATCACCTGAATTGGTGGGCCAACGCTTGGCAAGACCTTGGCCTGGTTCAGTGGAGCGGTCTTGCGCCTCCGCCATTTTCACCATCACGGGCATCAGCTTAGCTTTGTCCCCTGCGGCCAAACGGCGCCACACCCGCACCAGCCTCACCTCATCAGTGTTGAGGGGGAAAGGGTCTTTGAAGTTGTCAGCTTCGTGTCCAGCCTTGAACAGGGGCTGTTGACTGTCATTGAGGACATTGTCGTGCGATGGAGGCATTTGGGTGAAAACCTCCCCCGCCCTACTGGGGGGGGGAAAGCTGGCACGCCCAAATGTGAAATCCCCCCGTCCCAATCCCTGAATGTGAACCAATGGTGGGTGGGGTTCGCGACCCATCAAGTAGTCAAGGGTGACACCATAAAAATGCGCCAAACGCGCTGCTGATTCCAAGCTGATGGAAGTGCGGGCTGTTTCCACACCAGCCAAATGGGCGCGTGACACACCACAAGCTGCCCCCACTTCCTCTTGGGTGATGCGTTGACCTGCACTCTGGCTTGCGCGCTGGCGCAAATAAGACAAGCGCTGGGCAAGGGTGCGGCGGAAAGCTAGGGCGTCATTCATAAATAAAATGATGGCAGATTATACCTTCTTATGTGTTTGTTGAGCGCACATTCTGCGTGCTGGATGGTGTTTTTTAGCACTTGTCTCAAGGCGCAGTTTCAATCAATGAAATTGGTATTCTTTCTGAATGGAAAGAAAAAATCACCTTCAATTAACAACATACCACTCTCTAAAATAGTTCTTATTTTTCAGGTGATGAGTTTTTCTTTTCCGGTTGCGCAAACAGGATTTCAGCTGGATAACTGGCGTTGCGTTGGAAAAAATCTCTCCTTAAGGGTTCGCTCCAAGAAATATTTTAACCCTTCATTTGCAACCCAACCTACCACTCAAGAAAACTAATTTAATTTCCCTGCCGGCTAATCTTAAACCTCAGATTAAATTTGGCATTCAAGATGCAGATGTGTTTTCCTGTTTCTTTGTTGCAACACCTGTGAGGCCATCAATAATCCCACAACCGCTTACTTCCCCGTGGGGGCAAGCGGCAATCAATTTTCGTAACGCAGTGCGCAGTCGCTGGAGTTGGGCCAATTTGTCCTCAACTTCTTGCAGGTGCTTTTTAGCCAATTTGTGCACATCGGCCCTCTCCACCTCTTTATCGAGTGAAGGGCTAGCTAAAGGCTGATTGGCCCCCTTTTTGCGCGGTTCAAGTTTGGCCAGCCCTAGCAATGTCTTGATGTCTTCAAGGGCAAATCCCAAGGCCCGCGCACGCCTGATGAACTGCAGGCGTTCCACATGGCCCATGCCATAACGCCTGTAGTTCCCACCACCGCGCGGCGGTGCTGGCAGAAGACCGATGCGCTCATAATAGCGCACTGTTTCCACGGCGATGCCAGTGCTTTTAGCCACTTGCCCAATGCTGTAAGGGCCTGGTCCAATCAAAGGGCTTAAGGATGGGCTGGTGTGGTTTTCAGGTTGATTGGTCATTTTCCCCTCCCTGGGACAAGGGCACCTGCTCACGCCTTCAAAAGTACTGGGTCACAACAGGACCAATGTTGGGCACTGGGTTCAGGATAACAGAATGGCCCCCTAACGGTGTGACGTCATCATGACAGATTATCTTTCAAAAATGTCTTGACCCTGTAGCGGCTACAGACCCCACATTCAGTGTCAGCCATTCTGCATGGCCCTCACACCCGTGAGAAACCATATGTAAAGGAGATCATCATGGCTGATTCAAAATGCGGCTGCGGCCCTTCCTGCAAGTGCGGCCCTTCCTGCAAATGCTCTTCAGGCCATTGCGGCCCTGAGTGCGGTTGCGGTCCGGACTGCGCCTGCAAGAAGGCCTGAGGCTGAACTAAGCATGCTTCCAGGCAGCACTGCTTAAGCTTTGCTGCATTGAAGCTGTGAACCCCGCCCCTGTGAATTCAGGGGTGGGGTTTTGTTTGGAACCCACATTGTTTACAACACCACTGGTGATGGATTCCCACCAGCGCATGTTCTGAACCGGGCTTGGGCACAGCTGAGCTTTTGGCACAGCTGCCGGTTCCCTCCGCCCCCGTTCTGGCTGGTTCAAGGGAGTGCCGTTAAATGATGACGGAACAGCCTGGCTAAGTCTCTCTGGCCAGAGCCGCGTGCGTAACTGGTATGATTCCCACCCCATTCTTAGGGGCTATCATCTCAAGAATGCTGGTCGTTTCACGGCCCGCAACCTTTTAGGGGCTGACGTGCACCTTGGGAAGCATGGGCGGTTTTTTGGCCAACTGATCAATGCAGATACTGGGGGCTGGCGCCCTTTTGGTTATAGGCCGACTTGGCGCAAGAAGCTGGATGTCTAGTAAGCCTTCTTGGAAGTGGCTGGGCAGGCCCCGGCCTTCATAGGGACAAGGGGGTTTCCTGTTTGGGTGGCAACACTTCACGGATGCGCCTGATTACATGCTGGGCACGCGTGAAACGCCTGGGGTGCCCCTGTCTTGGAACGGGTACGGGTAGATGGCTGGGATTCCGTCCAGCCCCAAGACAGCCATCCTGGCAAAAGCTTTTTCCGCGGCACTGAAAATTACCGCAACCGCCTCTCAGGCGCCAATCTCAGCGTGGTACTCCCCAATTGGCCGGGGCAAGCGAACGCCTTGGGCGTGGTGGGCGTGGTGAATGTGTTTTATGTTGGTTACATGTTGGCGGGGGTTGGGTAAAACCCTGGAAGAACATGCCCCTTTGTTCGGGCTTCAAGTGGATGCCTACTCAGGAGGCAATGACCGCAGCACAAATGGTGCCGTGGGTACTTACATTGTGCCTTATGAGCCCAACACCTACTACATTGACCCCACGACCTCTCTAACGGGCAGCCACCTTGTGGACATCACCTCTTATGTTGAAGCAACGTTCCTCAAAGGACGTTTGATAGTACAGATGCGCCTGCCCCTGTACTGGCGTTACAGCAGCCATGACGCCTTTATTCTTATCTGCTCTCAGGGCCTTACACTTTGCCACGGCATTACGGAGCAAGCTTTGTGGGCTTGGCGCCCCAACTTGCCGCCACGGCCATAATCTGCCCTTATCTAACTTGGAGCCAGTAAGCGGCCCGTTTCAAGACAATCCACAGCCTTCACAAAGCGGGGGCCCATGACACGACCTATTACCAATTAAACTTCATTTTCCATTTCTGACAGGGAAAATGCACCTTATGAAACAAGAACAAGACAGTTGGTTCCAGAGGGCGCTACAAACTTTCATCAGCCCGCAAACCACCTCTGTGTTGAGTTCCATCGCCCTCCTGTTAAGTGTTGTTGTGGTAGTGTTGCAATGGATGCGGCTACCTCACCATGGCCCTTAGGATCCTGAACAACTGTCCCCAACGCCCTTTCAGCTGAAGCTAAACAGGTCAGGTTGACTTTCAGCGCCTTTGGCCTTTCCCACCACGCTGTCCAAATGGTGTGCCACCCCTGAAAGGCGCGTTTGGGGCAGATAACGGGTTGGTTCATGGGCCGTCACAACCGTGACGAAACGCTCAAAGCTCTCCAAAGCTGTGCTGAGCAACCCACGCCTGTGCAAAGCCAGCATAAGCGCCACTGTGCCTGCTTGGCAGGTCAGGGAAGCTTCAGGGGCCAAGGTTATTTCCGTGAATCCTTGGCAGCTTTCCAACGCACGCCATTGTGGCCCTGTCAAAGCTGGCGCTGCCACTAGGCAGTAAAGGTAATCATAACCTGCCACTACAGGGTAGCGGCGGCCTTCCACTTCCACACCACAAGGCAAGCCGTTCACGCGTGCGCTGTTGCGCTGATCCTTCAAGGATTCCCAAGGCGCCATTTGGTAAAGCTCAGGGAAGGGCCCAGTGCCAAAAGGCCCCTTGCCTTCATAAAGCTTGCTACCATTCCAGAGGCTTTCAAAGCTGGTTTCCAAAAGGCCCATGGCGCTTTCCACCCAGCAACGCAGATTGAATGGGCTTAAAACAGCACCGAGGGGGTCAGGGCTTTTGGTGGAGATCTCCAGAATGCGTTCTATGCCTTGCTCACGTGCAACTTTGTGAAGGGCAGCGACATTGGCGCGTTTCTCTTCAGGGCTTTGCCAGCCCTGCCATTCAAAAGACAGCACCACTGGCCTGACCAGAAAACCTGCCACCCCCAGGTCACGCTCACCGTCATCAAACATGGCGGCACGGTAAACCGTTCTTTGAACCATGGCCCTCTAGCTTGCTGGCTTTTGGAAAGGTGATTAGTGGGCGCGTTTTTCGATTTTGCGCGCACGGTCCACAATGTGGGCCGCTTCATCAGAGGTGATGGCCCAGGGGAAATCCTCAGCGCCCTGCCCAAGGGACAGGCTTTTCATACCATCGCCATAGCTGATGGTAGGCTGAAGCTGCTCCAAGGGCAGGTTTTCCACAATGGCTTTGCCACCAACACTGAAAGTCACGGCTGGACTTTGTTTGTCACGCGCGATGAAACGCGCCTGCGCCTTGGTCGGTTCGCCACGACCGTTCAGGAGGGTGGTGTCAAACAGATCGTCAAAACGGGTTTGGTCAGACATGGAAACGTTCCTGAAAGCTGAAATGAAGCATTATAGCATTATTAGAGGGAAGAGGGCCTGTGTAACGCGCCAGAGGTGTTCAGGGGAAGCAGACCGAGCTTGTTAAAGGCGCCCTTATCGCCCCCTATAAATGACAAAGCTGTAATGTGGCAGCCATGATTGCTCACCCCTTTGGTCGGGGGCAAGCCAGGCTTGGCCCACGGCCCCTGAAAACACTAAAACATGCGAGCACCCTAGGCACCCCCTCCTACCGGGGGTCTCTCTATCTCCTTCATTTCAGCTAGGTGGGCCCTGCTTTTCCACATCTTGGAAAATGGTTCTGGTTATCATGCCAAAATGACTTCAGCCCTCGTTGAACTGTCCACAGCACCCTTTTCCCGCACAGGGAAAAGGAAGGCAGATCCCTGCCAAAGAGGAGAAGATTGGTAAGGTTTCCCCTTCACCAAAACTGAAAAGGGGTATAGACATCAAAACATCATTATTTTCTCGCAACTGTTTCTAAAGTTTTCCATGTCAAAATAAGGCAAGGTGGGCTGCAGTGCGGAAAAGTGTCGTGGCGCGCAGGCACCACCATTCGTTGAGGTTCCGGGCTTCAAGGGCCAGCCCCGCGTGGGCGTGGCGTTTGAGGCTCCATCATGCAGGACAGATCCATGAAACTTGGGCGCAGGCAATTTCTCCGTGGCACCGGAACATGCGTGGCAGGCGCTGGAGCAGTGGCAATGGGGTTCACGCCGCCTTTCGCCCATGCCCTTGAAACCCGCCAGTACAAGCTTCTGCGCGCCAAGCAGACACGCAATAACTGCTGCTACTGCTCAGTTGGCTGCGGCCTGCTGATGTATGGCATGGGCGATGGTGCTATCAACGCCAAGGCGTCCATTTTCCATATCGAAGGCGACCCTGACCACCCCGTCAACCGTGGCTCCCTTTGCCCCAAAGGCGCTGGGCTGATTGACTTCATCCACAGTAAAACCCGCATCACCAAGCCAGCTTACCGCGCCCCTGGCGCTACGGAATGGCAGGACATCACGTGGGACAAAGCCTGCAAGCGCATTGCACGCCTGCTCAAGGACGACCGCGACAAGAACTTCGTTGAGCGCAACGAAAAGGGCCAGCTGGTCAACCGCTGGCTGACCACGGGCATGTTGGGCTCCTCCGCTGCCTCCAGCGAAACAGGCACCATCACCTGGAAGTTCGCGCGCGCCCTCTCCATGCTGTGTTTCGACAACCAGGCGCGAACCTGCCACGGCCCCACTGTGGCAGCGCTTGGTTCCACCTTCGGGCGCGGTTCCATGTCCAACAACTGGGTGGACATCCGCAATGCCGACATGGTGCTGGTGTATGGCGGCAATGCCGCTGAAGCCCACCCGGTTGGCTTTAAATGGGCTGTGCAGGCGCGCCTGCGCAACAAGGCTCCCATCGTTGTGGTGGATCCGCGCTTCAACCGCACAGCGGCTGTGGCAGACTTCTACGCCCCCATCCGCGCAGGCTCTGACGGCGCCTTCCTGCTGGGAATTATGCGCTACTTGCTGGACCACGACAAAATCCAGCATGATTATGTGCGCGACTACACCAACGCCTCCTTCATTGTGCGGCCAGACTACGAATTCTCTGAAGGGCTATTCAGCGGCTGGCAGGGGCCTGGCAAATACTGGCAGGACACCTACGACAAAACCTCCTGGAACTATGTTTTGGACAAGCACGGCTACGCCCTGCGTGACGAGACGTTCCAGAATCCGCGCTGCGTTATCAACCTGCTGAAAAAGCATGTGGAACGCTTCACCCCCGATGTAGTCTCCGAGATCTGCGGCACACCCAAGAAGGACTTCCTGACGGTGTGCGAGGCCATCGCCAGCTGCTCTGCCCCTGACAAGACCATGACATGGCTTTACGCGCTGGGCTTCACCCACCACACCAACGGCACGCAGATCATTCGCGGCTGCGCCATGATCCAGCTGCTGCTGGGCAACATGGGTATGCCTGGCGGCGGGGTGAATGCTCTGCGCGGGCATTCCAACATCCAGGGCTTCACGGATTTGGGGCTGCTCTCGCTGCGCCTGCCTGGCTACATGAACCTGCCCCCAGACCACCAGCAGGACCTGCAGAGCTACCTGACCGAGCACACGCTTGAGCCTGAAATGCCCTTCCAGGTGGATCTGTGGCAGAACTTCCCAGCCTACTTCGTCTCCCTGATGAAAACGCTGTGGGGCGACAAGGCCCAGAAATCTAACAACTGGGGCTATGACTGGCTGCCGAAATGGGACCAGTCCTACGACCTGCTGGCCGTGATGAACATGATGGGCGAAGGCAAGCTGAACGGCTACATCGCCCAAGGCTTCAACCCTCTTGGCTCCTCCCCCGACAAAAACGAGACCACGCGCGCGCTTTCCAAGCTCAAATTCCTCGTCACCCTCGACCCGCTCAACACGGAGACGGCGAACTTCTGGAAGCACACGGGCGAATACAACGACGTGCCGACAGCGGACATCAAAACAGAGGTGTTCCGCCTGCCCACCACCTGCTTCGCTGAGGAGTATGGCTCCATCGTGAATTCAGCCCGCTGGCTGCAGTGGCACTGGAAAGGCGCGGACGCCCCTGGCGAGGCCTGGGGAGACATGAAGATCCTCTCGCGCATTCTCCATGAACTGCGCGCGCTCTACCGCAAGGAAGGGGGGCCCGGGGCGGCTTCCGTCCTCAACATGCAGTGGAACTACCAGGACCCGCTGGAGCCCACGCCTGAGGAAGTGGCCAAGGAAAACAACGGCTACGCTTTGGAGGACATTAGAGACGCCCACGGCAACCTCCTCCTCAAGCGTGGGCAGCTTTTGCCGGATTCGCTGCATTTCCGCGCTGACGGCAGCACCAGTTCCTTCAACTGGGTGTTCGCTGGCTCCTGGACGGAAGCCGGCAACCAAATGGCGCGCCGCGACAACGCTGACACAGGCTGGGGCTGCACCCCAGGTTGGGCGTGGGCGTGGCCGGACAATTGCCGCGTCCTCTACAACCGTGCCTGCGCCGACCCCATGGGCAAGGCTTGGGACCCCCGCAAGCAATACATTTTCTGGGATGGCGAGAAATGGACAGGCGCTGATGCGGCCGATTACCCCGTCAACCAGCCCCCTGGCCCCAACGCCCCTGGACCCTTCATTGACCTGGCTGAGGGCGTGGGCAGGCTGTTCACGTGCAAATCATTGGTGGATGGCCCCTTCCCTGAGCATTACGAGCCCATGGAAACCCCATTGGAGAAGCTGCCCTACCCCACCAAGACCATGCATGACCCGGCCGTTCGTCTCTATGAGCAGGCCAAGGCCCGCATGGGCAGCCCGAAGGACTTCCCCTATGTGGCGACCACCTACTCCATCACTGAGTTGTTCCGCACCTGGACGAAACATGCGCGCATCAACGCCATCCTCCAGCCGCAGCAATTCATTGAGGTGAGCGAGGAGCTCGCCAAGAGCCTGGGCATCGCGCCTGGCGACCAAGTGAAGGTCACTTCCCACCGCGGGTACATCAAGGGCATCGCCGTGGTGACCAAACGCATGGGCAAGCTCAACGTCATGGGCAAGGCCCTTTACCAAATTGGCGTGCCTTCCAACTGGGGCTTCATCGGCGCCACTAAGCCTGGCTTCCTCAGCAACACCCTGACGCCAGCGGTGGGTGACGCTAACACCCAAACGCCTGAATTCAAGGCGTTCCTGGTCAACATTGAGAAATCAGGCCCTGGCAACGCAGCCCTGGCCAAAAAGGAGGGCGTGTGAGATGACGCTGCAATCCCAAGACGTTATCCGCATTTCGGCAACCAATTCCCTGACCCCAGGTCCAGATGCGCGCCATTTTGAGGAGCGCGTCACCAAGCTCATTGACGTTTCCATCTGCACGGGCTGCAAAGCCTGCCAGAGCGCCTGTGACGAATGGAACAACCTCCGTGACAAGGTTGGCGTCAATGACGGCACCTACAATGACCCGTTTGACCTTTCGGCTGAGACGTGGACCGTCATCCGCTTTGATGAGCATGTCGATGAAAACGGCAAGCTTGAGTGGCTCATGCGCAAGGATGGCTGCATGCACTGCGAGGAGCCAGGCTGCTTGAAGGCCTGCCCCTCCCCAGGCGCTATTGTGCAGTTCGCCAACGGCATCGTTGATTTTGAATCAGAACACTGCATTGGCTGCGGCTATTGCATGATTGGCTGTCCGTTCAAAATCCCGCATGTGAGCGAGAAGGACAACCATTCCTACAAATGCACCCTCTGTTCTGACCGCGTGGCGGTTGGGCAGGAACCTGCCTGCGCCAAAACCTGCACTACAGGCGCCATTTCATTTGGTCAGCGCCAAGACATGCTGAATCTGGCTGAGGAACGCGTAGCGGGCCTCAAAGCACGTGGCTTCCCCAATGCTGGCGTCTACAATCCGCCAGGGGTGGGGGGGACGCATGTGGTTTACGTCCTCCAACATGCGGACCAGCCTGAAATTTACCATGGCTTGCCCAAGAACCCCACCATCAGCCCTGTTGTGCTGGGTTGGAAAGACTGGCTGCGCCCGCTTGGCGCACTGGGCTTCCTGGGCACCATAGCAGCCTTTGGCGCCCATTACCTGGCCGTTGGCCCCAACACGGACGCCCACGCAGCGCCCATCGCCACGGAAACTGAAGACAAGCTCAAGCGTGAGGAAGGCGTGGTGGATGAAGCTGACGACGCCTGGGAGGAACGCGTCCTTGACCATTGGCAGGATGTCGCCAATGAGGACGCTGCCAAAGCCCAGCAGGCTGAACGCCATTCCCAAGACGATGACCACGACCACGGCAAAGGGGGGAAATGACCATGACGATGCCTGACACCGACAAGAAAGTCATCCTGCGCTGTGATTGGACAGGGCGTGCGCTTCACTGGCTCAATGTGTGCGTTTTCGGCCTGGCCGTGTTCAGCGGTTTGTCATTCTACTTCCCCAGCCTGGACTGGATGGGGCATTTGCTTGGCCCAGGCCAGCTGGCGCGGACCCTTCACCCCTTCATGGGCATCGCGGCTTTCTGCTGCCTCATGTTCATGTTCATGAAGTTCGTCCATCACAACATACCCAACAAATATGATGTGCTTTGGTTCAAGAACATCATCCCCATTCTTGAAAACAAGCATAATGTCGATCTGCACATCGGCAAGTACAATGCTGGCCAGAAACTGCTCTTCTGGTGCTTGATGTCCCTTATCTGGGTCCTGCTTCTCAGTGGGTTGGTCATTTGGCGCAAATACTTCGCCAACCTGTTCCCCCAAAGCGTGGTCCAGATTGCTGTCCTCGTCCATTCCATGGCGGCAACCATCATCATTCTGCTGGTCATGGGGCACATCTACTTCGGTTTCTGGGTCAAAGGCTCCATCACTGGCATGGTCACGGGGTGGGTCACGCGCCGTTGGGCCCGTGTTCACCATGACCGCTGGTTTGAGGAAGTCATGCGTGACGAGGCTGACGAAGTAACGGCGCGCATCAAGCACAAAGACGTCCTGCGCCCTGAAGGCGTACCGCCAAGCAGCCATCCCCTCACCCATCCTGAAGCCTCGCTGAAAACCATCGACAAGCACTGAGGCCCCCTGCCCCCACAGCGCCCAACCAGCCCCGCACCCTGCCCTGGCGTGCGGGGTTTCTGCACCAGTCCTCCGTTTCCAACATCCTGTTTAGAGCTGCCATGACATCCCAACCCACCAACGACCCCAAGCAGACCAACCGTGCCCAGCCAAACGGCGCCGCAGCGCCCCAGGAAGATACCGCTAACCGCCAGGCCCTCAAGGAGGTGCAGATCAAGCGCCTGCAAGGCCAGAAGGAGCATGTAGGCGCCGCCAAGCGCCGTGCCCCAGCCACCTTGCCCAATGACCAACCAGACACAGCCACCATGGATGCCGTGCCCCCTATCGAAGGCATCCTCTCACCCCAATTGGGGACCCTCTATGAACGCCGTCTGGCGCAATTCAAGAAACTGGCGTTGGAGGCTGGCGAAACTAACGGGGGGCCCTATCTGGGCTTCCTGGCTGTTTTGACGGCAGCGCAGCGCAACCTGCTTCAAACAGCACCCTTGCCGGCTGGAGCCATGGCCACCATGCAGGCTTGGCTGAACATGGAACGCATGCCTAATGCGGCGGAATTGGCAGCGGCCACCTTCTGGCAGGTGCTTTTCAAGCGCCTTGTCATGGATGTGTCCCCCCTTCTGACCCCAGAGCACGCTCAGCGCCTGCATGACCTGGCTGCTGACAGGGCAGCGCTTTCCCAACAGGCGGCCAGCCTGCTTGCTGGGGACTTCCTCTCTGTCGATGGCGCGGTTTCCGCCCCTCTCTGGGCGGCCCTCTCCCTGGCCTGGGCGCAAGGGGCGCAGCGCCTGCTGGCGGATGAGAACGCGCGCGAAGCCCGCACCAAGACCCCTTCCGTGGCGTGCCCCGCCTGTGGCGGGCTGCCCACGGGTTCGCTTCTCATGGGGGGCAAGCGCGAAGGGCTGCGCTACCAGCATTGCGCCTTGTGCGAAACCCGCTGGCACCGCGTGCGCTCTGTCTGCACCCAATGTGGCGATGGGCAAAGCATGGATTACTGGTCTGTGGATGACCGCGAAGCCCCCATGGAGGTGGAAAGCTGTGGCCAATGCCAAACATACGTAAAAGTGTTCAGGTTGGACCGTGCCCCTGACCTAGAACCAGTTGCCTCTGACTTCGCTTCCCTCATGCTGGATGACGCCGTGGGACGTGAAGGATTCACCCGCGCCACCGTTAACCCCTATGCGCTGCCTGTTTAAAAAAGCCACTGTAAAGTGGGAGAACACGGCAAAGGGGCAAACTCTGGGGATGTCCCCAGTCTTTCCAGGCCAGCCCCAACACTGCAGAGAGGTCATGACGTCAGCAGCATAGTGCTTTATACCAGGAAAGCTGGAGTAGACTTTCCCAGGCCCTGTTGAACCAATGCGTCCCAGTGTTTGGCCAAGGTCCTGTTCCGTAGTTTGTGCCGTGTGGCACTGCCCCTTGAAGGAGCGGTCATGACAGACGCCAACTCCGTTTCACCAACTGTTGCCAAGTCCCCCAAAACAGGCACTGCAACAACCTTGGCAGAAGCGGCGCCTGCCACTGGCGCGCTGGCTTTCGCTCAGCGGCTGCGCGCCGCGGACCATGCTGCCCCCCCAACCCCACCCCAGAAAGCACCCTCAGCGCCCTCAGCCCTGGCTGAACCAGCCCAAGAGGTGACCCTGGAAGAGCCCGAAGCTGAAGAGCCTGAAGAGGCCCAGAAGACGGTTTCTGAGAACATCTCTGAATCCGTCTCCGGCAATGTGTTTGAGCCAGACAAGGTTCCTCGTCACCGCAAGCGGCGCACCCTGCCTGAAATCCTTCATTTGAGCTTCCGCAAACATGCACCCAATGATGAATTGGTCAAGCGCCTGCGCCGCGACCCAGGCCATGCGGACTGGCCCGTTTTCGGCACCCGCCTGGTAGCGTGCACTTTTGAGAAGCACGGTCAGGCGGTGGCGGATATCATCAACCACGCCATTCTGCACAGCACCTCTGTCTATGAATACGCCCCCCTTTCCCCTGCGGAGGTAAAGGAGTGGTTTGCCCAGCGCGCCAAAAACAGCGTTCCCGTCATTGGCCTGGAAGACGCTGACGGGCTTTTGCTGGGTTTCGCCAGTTGGGGCCCTTACAGGCATGAACGGGCTTACAAATACACGGTCGAACACAGCATCTATGTGCGTGATGGTTACCGGGGCCATGGCTTTGGGCGCATTTTAATGGAAAACCTGCTGGCCGCCGCACGCAAGCGCCAAGTGCATGTCATGATGGCCGCCATCGATGCAGGCAATGTCGGCAGTTGTGCCCTTCATGACAAAATGGGTTTCCGCCTGGTGGGAACGCTGCCTCAGGTCGGTTTCAAGTTCGGACGGTGGCTTGACCTGGCGCTTTACCAGATCATCCTTGACGGCCCACCCCATCCCATGGACGGTTAACCAGCAGCGCTGCCTGCCATTGCTTCCCACAACAGGATAGAAAGTGCCATGACTGCCACCCCAACTGCACCACAGGCCCCCACCGCTGCCACACGCTTCCTGGAAGCCAGTGGCATTCCCCATGAGGTGCGCTCTTATGCGTACGCTCCTGAAAAAGGCCACATCGGCGAACAGGCCGCCACAGCCATTGGGGAACCGCGTGAAGCTGTGTTCAAGACGTTGGCTGGCAAGATTGACCGCAAAAGGCCCTTTTTTGCCCTCATCCCTGTTGATGACAGGGCCGATTTCAAGGCCATCGCTGCTGCCATGGGAGGCAAGAACGCCAAAATGATGCAGCCTGGGGAAGCGCATGAGCGCACAGGCTATGTCCAGGGGGGGACAACACCCTTGGGCTCGCAGGAGCCATTTCCGGTTGTGCTTGACGAAAGCGCCCTCAAACAACCACGCATCTGGATCAATGCTGGCGCGCAAGGTCTTTTGGTGGCTGTCAGTCCTGAAGACCTCAAAGGGCTTCTCGACCTGACCATTGCTCCCATCACCCAACCTGCTGGATGACCGCGCCTTGAACGAACGCATGACTGATGCCCCAACCAAGCCCCAACCTTCCTCTTGGCTGAAGATCTTCGGCAGCAGCATCGCAGTGTGCGTCTTGGCGCTGGCTGCGGCTGGTTGGGTGGGTTGGCAGGAAGCGAGTGGCGGGCACGCCGCCCATGTTCAGGCAACCCTTTCCGCGTTGGCCAGTTGCGCGCTTTTAGGTGTGCTGGAGGTGTCGCTTTCCTTTGACAATGCGGTGGCCAACGCCACAGTGCTGCGCCGCATGACGCGCCCTTGGCAGGACGCGTTCATGACGCTTGGCATGTTGGTTGCCGTCTTTGGCATGAGGTTGGTGTTCCCGCTGGCCATCGTGGCTGTTGCAGGGCATGTCTCCATGCGCCATGCCCTCATGCTGGCGTTGCATGACCCAGCCCGCTACGGGACCATCCTGGCTTCTGCGCATGATGGCATCATGGGGTTTGGCGGTGCTTTCCTCATGATGGTGGGGCTGAACTTCTTTTTCCATCCTGGGAAACACCTGCATTGGCTGGGCTGGCTTGAACGGCCAGCACGCTTGGCGGGAGGGGTACCGTGCATCAGCGCCATCACTACCCTGCTGCTTCTGCTTATAGTCAAAAGCCTGCTGCCACCCTCTGGAAGCAGCGTTTTCCTGAGCGCCGGCTGCTGGGGCATTGTGCTGTGGGGCATGGTGGAAGGCGTCAATCACCTCCTTGGCGCTGCGGAACCTGAAAGCGCCCAAGGCAAAAGCCCTGCACGTGGTGGATGGCGCAAGGGGCTGGGGCTGTTCCTCTACCTGGAGGTGCTGGACGCCTCCTTCAGTTTTGATGGTGTGATTGGCGCCTTCGCGCTTTCCAACAATCTGCTCATTATTGCTCTTGGCCTTGGCATGGGTGCCATGGTCATCCGCGCTCTCACTCTCATGCTTGTGGAACGCGGCGTGCTGGAGAACTTCCCCTACCTGGAGCATGGGGCCTTCTGGGCCATTACCGTCCTGGCGGCCATCATGATGGTCAGCACCCGTTTGGAGGTGCCCGACATCATCACAGGCACCATGAGTGCCCTCATCATCGGGGCGTCTCTCCTCTCCTCCATCAAAGCCAAGGCTAAAGGGGCCACGTCACCATGACGGACAGCGACAGCCCTCCATACCATCAGGACAACCCTACTGACGGGCATTATGGCCGGCGGCGCGTTCTGGGCACAGCTGCAGGGGTGGTGGGGTGCGCTGGACTGTGCGCCGCGTCATGGCCCTTTCTTGACTCGCTCAATGGCCCCCACAGCGCTAAGGGACGCCAAACCACTTTTGAACCTTTGGACATCGACCTGTCCAACCTTGCTCCAGGCAGCCATCGCCAATTGACATGGGGCAATTTGCCTGTTGCGGTGACCCACCGCACCAAGGAGCAAATCAAGGCCCTGACGCAACCAACTCTGCTTGCCCAACTGCGTGACCCAACCTCCCGCAGCAGGCAGCAGCCTGCCGATTGCCGCAACCCTTGGCGTTCCCTTGTGCCTGACTATGGGGTGTATGTTGGCATCTGCACTCACCTTGGCTGCGTCACACGTTTTCGTAATCTTGAGAATGATCCACCAGCAGGGGGTTTTTTCTGCGGCTGCCATGGCTCATGGTTTGATGGTGCGGGGCGTGTGCTCAAAAATGTCCCTGCTGCCTACAATCTGCCTGTGCCACCAGCAACGCTTCTGGCGCCTACGATGCTGCGCCTGGGCCGCAGTGCCGCTGATCCTGCCTTCACTATGGCCAGCATTGAACGGATGTGAAGGGCGTGCCTGCCTCTTATTCTTACCCTCATGACGGAAAAGCCGCCCATGCCTTCCAACCCACCTGACCAGACAAAGCAACTGGATGTTTGGGAACGTGCCCAGGCCGAGCTGAAGGGGGAGGAGGATTTCTGCAGGCGCCTGGGACGGCAAGTGGGCCACGCCTTTACCCAATGGCTGAACCAGCGCCTACCTTTTTTGGGGACGGCATGGCGCCATATGCGTGATTACCCCATGCCTGCCGTCAACTGGTGGTGGACATTGGGTGCTTGCCTGATGATGCTGGTTGGCCTGATGGTGGTCAGTGGCCTTTTCCTGGCGGCCAACTACAATCCAGCCCTAGTGGGTGCTTTTAGCAGCGTTCAGGACGTCAACCGTCACGTCCCCTGGGGGTGGCTTGTGCGCAACAGCCACGCCGCAGGGGCCAGTCTGTTGTTCGCACTGCTTTACCTGCATATGCTGCGCGGCCTGTTTTATGGCAGCTACCGCGCCCCGCGCGAGCTTGTCTGGTGGTCAGGGCTGGTGATGATGCTGGCCTTCATGCTGACAGCCTTTGCTGGCTACGTCCTGCCATGGGGGCAGATGTCCTATTGGGGGGCGGAGGTCATCACCAGCGCTGTGCGTTCCCTGCCTGGCGTGGGGCAGGTGCTGGCTGGCTGGCTGCTTGGCCATGACAATGCCCCCAATGGCCTGGGTGCAGTGGCGCTGCGCCGCTTCTACCTTCTCCACGTTGTCATGGGGTTTGTGCTGTGTGGCCTCACCATGGTGCATGTCGTGGCGTTGCATGGCGTGGGTTCAAGCAACCCTACCCTTGAAGGGCGGCACCCTGACCTCCGTAAAGAGCCTTTCTGGCCCCGCTATGCCCTGCGCGACCTTCTGGCCTGTACAGTCACCGTGGCGTGCGGGGTGGTGCTGGCCTGCCTGCTGCCAATGTTGGTTTACAAATCAGAAAACCTGTTGCCTGCCAATGCACTGAAAACGCCTGAACACATTGCACCAGAATGGTACCTTGCACCTTGGTTTGCCATGTTGCGCGCCATCCCTTCTGAATTAGGCGGCCTCACTGTGGCTGCCGGCTCTATCCTGGTGTTGTTTGCACTGCCATTCCTCGATGGCAGCTGCCCAACCACGCCAACACGCTTGGTGCGCCGCCTGGGCTGGGGGGCCTTCGCAGTAGCCTTCCTGGTGTTGGCTGTAGCAGGTGAACAGGTTCCCAGCGCCTTGGGGCTGGCGCTTTCACGCGTAGCGCTGGTGGTGTGGTTTGCCGTTCCCTGCCTGGTGGTGCCTTTGTGCGCTTGGTTGGACAAACGTTGTGACGCGGGGCAGCAGACCCCCAAGCTATGCTGAAAGAGACCACAGCCATGCATCCTGCCCTATTTCAGCCTTCCAAGCCCTTGCTGCTCATTCTGGCCGCCATGCTGGCGTCAACCTTTCCAACAGCAACCTTGGCTGCCCCGCCACAGCTTGTGGGCGCCACCCAGAAAGGCGCTGGTGTGTTCGTGCAGACTTGCAGCGCCTGCCACGGCATGGAGGCGCTGCATTACAGTGACTTGGCGCGCTTGGCACCCAGCCTAGCACCCCAGGTGGAAGCCATGGCCAAAGCACGCCACCAAAACATGGATGGCTCCATTACATCCCCTTACCCTGATGGGGCTGCGGCGCGCGCCGCCAACTGGGGCGATGCCCCCCCAGACCTTTCCAACATTGCAGCCACCATCAAGGGTGGCTGGTACTACATCCAAGCCATGCTGACGGATTACCGCCCAGCGCCGCGGGGCGTTTCCATGGTGCCAGGCAATTTTTACAATCCCATCGCCATGACCCACCACCGCCATTTCCACATGAAGGCGCCCTTTGCAGGGCTGTCCCCTGCTGAAGCCAACCAAAAAGCTGCTGATGTAACAGCGTTCCTGCGCTGGAGTGCCAACCCCCACCGCACCACCGCGCATGTCGTGGCCTGGTGGGGGTTGGGGTGGTGTGCCCTCATGGCAGCGCTTATTGGGGGAATGCTGGCGTGCCTACCAAGGCGGAAGCCACCTGCCAAGACCTGAATACCCCTTTTAATGACCTAAGGTCATTTGGGTTGGCCTTCCTCACTTTTGGGACCTTTTGTCCAGCGGCGCCAAAAGCACAGCTTATCCATGACCTTTTTTTTACGCGCCTGGTAACGGGATTTAAAAATGGCTTTGATCATGGCCATCCTTTTATCCTCAAGAGCTTTGGACAAAGCTTTACGCGCCTCTTCAGACTGAGCGTCACGCGCAGTTTTGTACGGCCCTTGCTTAAGGCGCCATGAATCGGCAGGCAAACCTTCCTGAAGGAGCTGCGCCCGTAGCTGGGCTGCCTGGGGGCCAGTTGGTTCGGCCACAATGTAAAACTGCCCTTTCTCTTTTGAAATGCGGCATTGCAGCTGGACTTGAGGTTTGGTGGGGGGCGCCTCTTTTTTGGTGCGTTTGAACAAGGCAGGCAGTTTCATCACGTCATCCTTGGTAAGACCGCCCCTTGGTAGGACGGCCAGGGTGGAAGGGCTAACTGTAAGGTCCCGGCAACGCTTCAGGGTGCTGGGTTTTGGTGGCGCTGGTGAATAGCGTTGATGGCCTTCACCACATCAGGCTTCAACGTCACGTTTAAAGCGCCCAGCTCCACCTCCAGCTGGGCCAGGTTGCGCGCCCCCAAGATGGTGGAGCGCACAAATGGTTGGCGCATGACAAAAGCCAGCGCCATTTGAACTACATCCAGCCCAGCTTCCTTAGCCAAGGTCACGTAAGCCTTGATGGCCTCATCCGTACCTGGCTTCTCATAACGCTGGCCCCTGTTGAAACGGGTGGTGCGCGCCCCCTCTGGCCGGGCACCATCAAGATACTTGCCCGTCAAATACCCTTGCGCCAAAGGTGAGTAGGCTAACAGCCCCACCCCCTCACGCATGGTGATTTCCGCCAGGCCCATTTCATAAGTGCGGTTGAGAAGGCTGTAAGCGTTCTGAATGGTGGCTGGCGCCAGCGCGCCTTGGTGCTTGGCCACCTGCACGGCCGACATCACGCCCCAAGGGGTTTCATTGGAGAGCCCCCAGGCCTTGATTTTGCCCGCCTGCACCAGTTCTTCTAAGGCGGCGATGGTTTCAGCCAAGGGGACCTCATCAGGCTGGGCCGCAGGAGGTTGGAATGTTGTGCCACCTGCGCCGAACATCTGCACGGCCCTGTCAGGCCAATGCAGTTGGTAGAGGTCGATGTAATCCGTGCCCAACCGCTTGAGACTGTTTTCAAGCGCGTAAGTGATGTTGGCCTTGTCCAGGCGCGCCGTGCCGCTGGCGCGGTGGAAAGAGGCGGGTCTGTACCAATCATTGGTGCTGCGCCCCACGACTTTGCTGGCGATCAGGATTTCCTCCCGGCCAGCTCCAGTGTTGCGCCCACGCTCCTTCAACCATTGGCCGATGATCTTCTCGCTCAGGCCATAGGTTTCAGCCCTGGGGGGGATAGCGTACAGCTCCGCCGTGTCAAACATGGTCACACCATGCTTGAGGGCCGCATCCATTTGGTTGAAGGCGTCTTCAGGGGAGGTTTGCTCCCCAAAGGTCATGGTCCCCAATGTCAAGGAGGACAGCTGGGGCAGCTGATGGTTGGGGCTTCCCCCCTTTGTAAGGTCATTGGCCAGGGGGGTGGGGGCGTTCTGGGGCATGGGCGCTTCTCCACAAAAGGCACAAACATGGGCGGCAGGCAAGCTGGCATGGCATGGCGCTAGCGGCGCTGAAGGTAAGGCAGCCACGTGCCATTACCCCATGCCCTCCCTGTCATAACATGCTAAACAGGCCTAAACGAACCCTGCAGCCCGCCCCGCCCCTGATGATGGTTGGCGCGCTGCCAGATGCGCGCCACAGGTGCGCCTGCACCGTGCAGTGCCCCGCAACCCAGGAATCCCCATGCGACTGCTCATTGTTGAAGATGACCCCACCGTCCGTAACTTCATCTTGAAGGGTCTGCGTGAATCAGGCCACGTTGCCGATGAGGCCGCCAACGGCAAAGATGGCCTGTTCCTGGCGGTATCAGAAGCCTATGACGTTATCATCCTGGACCGTATGTTGCCTGGTGGCATTGATGGGCTGAACATCCTTGAGACCTTGCGTGCCCAGGATAACCACACGCCCGTTCTGGTCCTTTCCGCTTTAGCGGACGTGGATGAACGTGTGGCAGGCCTCAAGGCGGGTTCAGACGATTATGTAACCAAGCCTTTCGCCTTTTCGGAGTTGCTGGCGCGGGTGGAGGCACTGGGGCGGCGCAGCAGCCCTGAGAACGCCCCCCGCACCAACATAGAAGTTGGCACCCTTTCACTGGACCTGCTGGCCCGTGAGGTGCGGCGTGATGGCAAACGTATTCTTGTGCAGCCCCGTGAATTCCGTTTGCTGGAATTCCTGGCCCGTCATGCTGGGCAGGTCGTTACCCGCACCATGCTGCTTGAAAAAGTCTGGGACTACCATTTCGACCCACAGACCAATGTGATTGACGTTCATGTTTCCCGACTGCGCCAAAAAGTGGACAAGCCTTTTGAACGCCCCCTCATCCACACGGTGCGCAACGCTGGCTACATTCTACGCTCTGACCTGGACGAAGGGTCCTGAGCCAGGAAAGGCCCATGCCCCCTGCACAGGCAGGCAAAGCGCCCCACCGCAGCAAGGGGCGCCTGCGCCCTGTGATGCAGCGCCTCAGCCGGCACCTGCACCAACACTGGCCGGTCCGATCTGTGGGGCTGACCTTCGCCATGGTTTATGGTGGTGTGTTCGTGGTCTCGGCCATTATGTTCCTGTCTTTCACATGGTGGAACACGGCACGGCTCCTCAACGACCATATTGAACATGCCATCACCCACGATGCCTCAGACCTGCTGGCACGCTGGGCCACAGCTGGCAGTGGTGGGTTAAGCCATGCCTTGCGCCTGCGCATCGAGCAGGACATCGGCGGCGATGCCATTTACCTGCTCATCTCACCCCAAGGGCAGGCTGAAGGTGGCAACATAGACCGCTGGCCTGTGCAGGTGGCAGGGACCAAGCGTTTCTATCAATTGAGCCTACGCCATGGCGGCGGGGAAATGCCTGTGATGGTGCATTCATGGGCTTTGCCAGACGGGCAGCGGCTTTTGGTGGGGCGTGACGTCAAAGCGCTGCCCATGATGCGCAAAGTCATGACGCAGGCCTTCCTATGGTGCTTGCTCATGGTCGTTCTTCTGGCGCTGGGCGGGGCACTGATCGTGCAGACTTTGTTCCGGCACATGGTCACTGCTGTGGCGCGCACCACTGCTGCCATCGCTGAAGGGGACTTGTCACGCCGCATCCCCCTGAACGGCAGTGAAACGGACTTGGTGGCTGTGACCGTCAACCGGATGCTGACGCGCATCGACAAGCTGATGAGGGGCGTGCGGCAAGTCTCAAACGCCATTGCCCATGATTTGCGCACCCCCATTACCAGGGCGCGCACCCGTTTGGAGGATGCGGCGCTTCATGCCAAAACCACGCAGGAATTGCACGCCGCTATTGAGGAAGCTGTGGCTGACTGCGACCACATAACAGCTATTTTCGATGCCCTGCTGCGCATTGCCCAAATTGAGGCTGGGGCGCGCCGCCAAGCTTTCGCGCCAGCCAACCCCACACAGCTTCTGCGGTCATTGGCAGAGCTTTATGAGGCCGTCACGGAGGATGCGGGCCTGAAATTGCTTCTTTACGTGCCTGAACTACCAGACATCGTGTGCGACCAACACATGGTTAGCCAAGCTGTGGCCAACCTCCTCGATAATGCCATCAAATTTTCGCCCCCCCATGGCACCATCACCTTGTCAGCACGCCTGGTGCGCCAGCCCCCTGGCCCAACTGGGGTTCACGCGCGCGCTGATGGCCCGCGCCAAGCGCTTGAAATTACCGTGACGGATGCTGGACCAGGCATGCTTCCTGCAGACATGGCACGGGCCACAGCGCGCTTTTTCAGGGCGGAAGCAGCGCGCAGCACCCCTGGATCCGGCCTGGGGCTTAGTCTGGTGCACGCCATTGCAGGGCTGCACCATGGTGAAATCAGGCTGGCCAGTGGCCAGCATGGCACCATGGACCATCCCCTTGAGAACACCCGCACTGACCCTAGCCCAGCCACGCTGCCTGCCCTGCCAGGACTGCGCGCTACCCTTGTCCTGCCTTTGCAGGCACCTGGGGATCATTGAGGGATGACAGGCCCATAAGGAAATCATCACCAATTTTAAAATATCACGGTGTTGCCATAAATAATCATGGTCTTGCCACAAAAGGCCAGCATCCATGAACCATGAACAAATTCACGCACGGGAAAATAAAACCCATGGCTTCTTCACACAAAAACGCCCTGTCACCCTCCAGGTTCCTTGGTCAGGTTCTGGGGGCTGGCACCGCACTGGGGCTTGGCATGGTTCTGGCTGCCAGCTTCACCACCGCTCACGCCCATGAAGGGGGACCTGCTGACCATTTGCCCCCATCCCCCCCGCCGTGCCCCATGATGATGCACCATATGATGCCGCCACCCGGCACTACGCTGAGCTACACGACCACAGGTCACGCCAAGGCCATGCCAACGCGCCTGACCATCAGGCTCACAGCGCAGCAAAGCGCCCCCACACCAGCTGACGCCCAAACAGCCCTGAACAAGCAAATGGAAACAGCCATGCAGACTGCTGGCGGCCATAAGGGCATCACAGCGCTGGCAGAAAACTACACCCTTTCGGACCAAACCCCTGACAAATCCCAGACAAGCCGCTGGGTGGCCAACCAAAGCATGTCCCTGACCGGCAATGATTCACACGCTTTGCTGGGCCTGGCTGAAAAACTGCAGAAGCAGGGGTTGGGCATTGACGACATGAATTGGTCACTGACAGACAGCGCGCGTGAGAAACTTGAGGACCAGGCGCGTGAGCAGGCCCTGACCAAAGTGCGGCCCACTGCTGAATCAGATGCGCGCATGCTTGGCCTGCACCTGTTCAAGCTGGAGAGCGTACGTGTTGGTCCAGGCCCCATGCCACCGGTTTTCGCACGCCCCATGATGATGATGGCCGCACGCGCCAATGCAGCCCCTGCCCCCCAAACCAGCCCTTCAGAGCAAACGGTTGAAGTGACGGTGCGGGTGCGTGCCATCCTGATGGGTGAACACCACCATGGTCCGCATGGGCCAGGACCAATGGAGCACCCTGGTGCTGATACAGCTGGGCCAGCCCCAGCGCACTGACCTATCAACCAGGCGCCCCTGGGCTGTAGGCACAGCTTCAGGGGCCTGAGCCAGCCCCGTCTCGGTGCGGGGCAATGGAGGGGGCCTGGTCAGAAACACTTTTCTCCCCATCCGCCATGTTGTTGGCAGTGGGATTTTTACGTTGAACCAGCTTGTTTTTTAGGTTCAAGCTTTTTTCAAGCGTTCTACTGAAATTCCATTCACTGGCCATGACCCCCGCCACGATCAACAGAGCGCCCCACACAGCGCGCCAACCTGTGTGGTCACCAGAAACACGTCCAAACACACCACCCCACACAGGTTCACCTGCGTAAATCACCGCCGCGCGGGAAGGGGTCACGTATTTTTGCGCCCAGTTCATGGCGAACTGAATGGCGGTGCTGGCTATGGCCAGCCCCATAGCTGGCGCCAGCCATTCATAGGAAAGCCCTGGCCAGTGCTCATGATTAAGGGGCATGGCGCACAAGGCTGCCACCCCACAGGTGAACAGCTGAACCACTGTGACATTGAACGTGTTGACACCACCCCCCGCCACCATGCCGATAATGACGATTTCAAACGCCACAGCCACGGCTGAAAGCAGGGTGAGGACATCACCCGTGCTGAGGTGGACAGCGCCACCACCGACCAAGGCTGCCCCCTGGCCTGTCAAAACGACCAGCCCAGCAAAAGCCAGCCCCAGCCCTACCCATACAGCAGGACGCGGCGTCTTGCGCATCAACAGCCATTCCACCACCGGCACCAGGGGCACATAAAGGGCTGTCAAGAAAGCTGATTGACTGGCCGTGATAGTCTCAAGGCCAACAGTCTGGAAATCCTGCCCCAGGCTGCCGGCCAACCCAGCCAACACCCCCCCTAGAAGCTCCAGGCGGTTTGGACGGCGCAGCCTGTTCCAGAATAGGGCCAAAGTCAGCAGGGCCGCCAAGATGAAACGCGCCCCCACAAAGAATAAAGGTCCGCCAATTGTTCCGCGCAAACCATCCAAGCCTGCCTGGATGATGGAATAGGTGCCCCCCCACATCATGGTGACAAGCACCAGGGTGATTTCAGGCCAATACGCCTTGAAACGGTTTTTCAAAACTTTGGAAGGCACTTGATGGGAGGAAGACTTTATGGCGGTCATGATGAATTCATAACCCTAATATCCCCAAGCGGCCAAAACAGTCCCTTTGTCTCCACCTCGACAAGGAACTTAATTGGCGCCGTCAGCCATGCCGTAGCGCATGGGGGGATGGGGCCCCAGCACCACTGGGTAGGTGTGGGTGCCATCAGCGCGCTTGACGGTGAAGGTGATACGGTCGCCCGGACGCGCAGTGGCGATGGAGCGGAAAATAGTCCGGGCACTGGTCACCTTCACCCCGCCAACCGCCAATAGGCGGTCGTTGGTCCGCACGCCCGCTTTCCAGGCAGGGCCGTTCTTCTCCACATCCGCCACCAAAATGGGCGTTGTGGTCTCATCAAGGATGATGCCAGCCCAACCATGGCGCACATGGCCTGTGCGGACGATTTCATCCACCACCACGGCCACAATGGCTGAAGGGATGCCGAAACCAATCCCCACGGAACCATCAGAAGGGCTAGCGATGGCGGCGTTCATAGCCACCACTTCCCCACGAAGGTTGAAGGCCGGCCCACCAGAATTGCCAGGGTTGATGGGGGCATCAATCTGCATGAAGTTGTCCAAGGGGCCAATGCCCAGGTCACGCCCAATGGCAGAAATAATGCCCGCCGTCACTGAAGAGCCGAAGCCAAAAGGATTGCCGGCTACCAGGATCCAATCACCAATGTCCACATGGTTGCTGTCGCCCCATGGCACGGAAGGCAGCGGTTCTGAACTGTCCACTTTCAGCACGGCGATGTCCGTCATGGGGTCATCCCCTATGGAATGCGCTTTGAGGATACGCCCATCAGACAACGACACAGTGACAGTGGGTGAATGGCCAATCACATGCAGATTGGTCACCACAATGCCTGACGGGTCGATGATGAAGCCTGACCCAGCGCTGCTGCCGTCATTTTCCCCAGGCACCAAGGCCGCTGGCTGCAGAAGGCCGTGGGCACCGCGCCGCTTGGCCTTGGGCGGCACATGTTGGGTCGGCCTTTTGCCCACTTTCTTGGCAGGGGTCTTAGCTGGCGGGGTGCGATCATGGCTACGCTCATGGGGGTGCGCGGCATGGGGGTGGTTTGCCTTGGGCGCAGGCTTGGTGGGGGCCTTGGGCTTGGCATGTGCTTCACTGCGGGGCTTGGTGCTCTTGCGCGCATGGTGAGGGGGCGGGGGGGTGGCACGCTTGTGTTTTTCGCGGTGGTGGCTACGCAGCGGGGCTGTGTGAGCGGGGGGAGCTTCCTCATCAGCGCTGGCATCATCGTCATTGCTCTCATCACCAGCCTCGTCATCATCAGTAACAGCATCGCCATCACCGACTGAAATATTGACCACCGCCGGAATCACCAACCTGACAAGGGGGGAAAATGAGGGGAGGTCGACCAGAATGGGATGTTTGACGTCAGCAGCCAGCAAACGCCCAGCCAAGCTTGGGGCATTCTGCGGCAGGACCAGGGCTGGCGAAACGGGGATGGGGCGCCTGAAGCGTTCCAGAAGTGGCCTGTGATGTGCTGCCGCCACAGGCTGCCCATCAGGCCCCACAGGCACGATCATGGGGCGTGTCAACCACAAATAGGCCCCCAGGATGAGGCCAGCACCCACAAGCCCCCAGAAAGCGGGCAGCACACCATGGGCGATGAAACTGTGCTGCTCCAGGAAGGTAGGCGTGTAGTCCTCATCCTCCTCCAAGCCATAGGCTGGCTGGGCACCCAATGGTTCACCAGCCCGGAACACCCCCTCTAGCCCTGCGTGCATGGCGTGGGGGGGCAGGGGGGCACCAGGGACCGGGCCTTGGCCTTCAGCCTGTTGCTTTGGCTGAGGGGGCCTATCCTCCCCAGCAGCCCCTGGGAAGGTTCTGTCAACGTTGTTAGTCATTGATACCCTCCCGGTCCCTAGCGGTTGCGAGCAGCCTGCATTTTTGCGGCAAAATACTGGCAACGCTTGATTCAAAGCAGGCAGTTTAGCACAGCCCCCAACGCTGCACGCCCCCACCAGGGGGGTGGAACGCCCTTCAAAAGGATTTGGAAGGGTTTTCAGGCCACATGTGCTTGGGGTAACGGCTGCGCATGTCACGGCGCGCATCATGCCATCCCGCCAGCCAGAAACTGGCTAAATCATCTGTTAGTGCTATGGGACGGCCCGCTGGGGAGAGCAGTTCAGCCTGCACATTTTGGCCACCAATACGTGGCAAAGAGGTCACACCATAGAAATCCTGGGCACGCGCTGAAATCCGCACGCGCCCAGCATGGTGAACGGCGGCGTAATCTACAGCCACGCTGCGCCCGTTGAGGGGCAGACGCGCTGGATAGTGTTTGTCCAGCATCTGCCTCCCTTCCCGCCCAAGTAAAGCTGCCAGAAGGGTAGTCACGTCCCGTTCCGCCAGCGCAGCCAGGCTGGTGGCACCCCCAACCCAAATCAACACGGCCTGGGCAGGGCTGCCTGGCTGGAGGTTTTCAGGCTGGGTCACATGGCTGGCAGCAAGGGCGAAAAGGTTTTTCAAGGCTGCGTCACTGACGTCAGGCCAAGTAGCATCTAGCTTAGGCGTGCCCTTTGTGCCCCCTTCCTGAGAAGCCGCGTAAACCATCCTGGCTTGAAAAGCCCGTGCAGCCTCATTCCAGCCCAGACGCCCCAGGTCTTTGGCCACCATTTCCAGCAAAGCTGCCATGGTGTCCTCTGCCGTGCAGTCAGCCAGCCCCTCATGCAGAACAAGGGAGCCAAAGCGCTGTTTCACGCGCACCACCACACGGCCAGAGACGCCATCGAAACTGCGCTGGCGTTCAGTCAATACATGAGGGCGCAGGTTTTCAGGCAGGATCAGGGCGGCGTCCCCAGCGGTTTTGTCGGCTGGGTTTTTGGTAAGGCTTGCGGGGAGGCGCTTTGGCTGGGCCAGATCTTCCAGGTTTTGCACCGTGGGGCCGAAAGGGGGCTTTGCCGGCTTTGGCTGCCCCTCCGCACGCGCCAAAGGCGCTGCCATGGTGATGGTGACGCTGCGCCCAGCGTGAAGTGTGGCCACGGCTAGGAAGTTATCGCGCGCTAGCCCATCGCGCCCTTCCAGATGGGCTGCCCCGCCACCTGCCAAGCGGTAGCGGCCCTCCTGCCCACCACCTGTGCGCTGCGCCAGCCGTTCTGGAAAACCAGCCGCCACCAACTGACCTGCCAAGCCTGGGCGCTTCATGGCTTGAGCAAGCTTGGCGCGGGCATTGGGGGCGCCCTCTAACCCTAAACGGCCCAGCAAGCGCAGCCAGGCCTTCTCCAGCAACGGCACCACATGGCGCGGCAACATGTAGCGCGCTGCCACAGCCCCCCCTGCTGGCCCCAGCAACGCCAGGCGTTCCAGCAATGAGGCGCCTGGATTGGGGGTGCGCTCACGCTGGCGGCGGCGCAGGGGGTCGCCTTCCTCAATCACGGCAGCTAAGGCGCACGCCAACACACGGCCCGCCTCATCATCAGCGGCCAACATCATGGCGGCCAGACGCGGATGGGTGCCAAGATCCGCCATGCGCTTGCCCAGCGCCGTAATGCGGTGGGTTGGCGCGCCTTCATCAGGGTCCGCCCCATCACCCAAAGGTGCTGAAGCCAGCTCCAGCGCGCCAATCTGGACCAAAAGGCTGCGTGCAGCCGCAAGCGCCCCTTCTGGTGGGGGGGTGATGAAAGGCAATGCACTGCTGGCCGTGCCCATTGTTTCCTCCCAAGAGGCCATCATGAGGGCGAGGGCCGTCAGGTCGGCTTCCAAGATGTCAGGGGGGGTGTCAGGCACAAGAGCGCGCTGCTGGGCTTCCGGCCACAGGCGCACAGCCAGGCCAGGGCGTTGGCGCCCAGCGCGGCCTGCACGCTGCTGGGCACTGGCGCGTGATATGCGGCGCGTTTTCAACACAGGCAGCCCTGATGCCTGGTCGCGCTCAGGGGTGCGGCGGAAGCCGCAATCCACCACAGCCTCAACGCCGTCCACCGTCACGGAACTTTCCGCAATGGTGGTGGCCAGCACAACGCGTTTGCCAGCTTTGCCTTCAGGCCCCAACAAAGCAAGGGCCTGGTCTTCTGGGCGCTGTTCACCGTAAAGCGGGTAAACAGGCATGTTGGGCAATAAAGCCATGGTGCGCCTGATTTCGCCTACGCCTGGCAGGAACACCAGGATGGAACCTTCCACCTTGTCCCACAGCCTTTTGACAGCGCTAGCGGCGGCGTCCTCCATGCGGCCCCCAGCCCCAGGGGCGTTGGCACGGCTGCGCGCGCCACGTCCCAAAGGGGGTGCACCTGCCACAAGGGCCATTTCAGGACCGTGCTGAACCGTGACGGGATGGCTGCGCCCAGCACTCTCAATCAAAGGGGCAGACTGTTGCGGCGTTGAGAGGGCCTGGCAGAAAGCCTTGGCGTCCAGCGTGGCGGACATGGCGACAAGGCGCAGTTCCGGCCGCAGAAGGCTGCGGGCCTCCAAACAGAAAGCAAGAGCGCTGTCAGCATCTGTGCCACGCTCGTGCACCTCATCAAACAGGACGCATCCCACCCCTGGCAGGAAAGGGTCTGCTAGCAGGCGGCGCAGGAACAGCCCATCCGTTAGGACTTCAATGCGGGTGGCGGCTGAAAGCTTGCGGTCGGTGCGCGTGGCGTAACCCACCAGCTGCCCCACAGGCTGGCCTAACAAGTGCGCCATATGGGCTGCCGCGCCACGCACGGCCACGCGGCGCGGTTCCACCAGGATGATTTTCCCCCGGCCCAACCACGCTGGCGCTGCCTCAAGCAGGGCAAGGGGCACGCGTGTGGTTTTTCCTGCGCCAGGTGGGGCTGCCAAAACCGCTGATGGCCCCGCTTCAAGCGCCTTCAACAGGGGGGGAAGTACATCCTCAACAGGTACTGAAGGGCGTTTGGGCGATGACATGACGGCAGTCAGGTCAGGCTTCCTGGTAGGTGACGAGGCTGGTGAGGGGGATGCCCAGTCCCTCGATCCTGGCGCGTCCACCCAAGCCTTCAAGCTCTATCATCACAACAGCGCCCACCACCTTCGCCCCTGCTTGGCCCAGAAGCTTGATGGAGGCCTCAAGCGTGCCGCCCGTGGCCAAGAGGTCATCGAGCACCACCACGCGTTGGCCAGGCTTGACAGCGCCTTTTTGCAAGTGGAGGGCATCTGTGCCGTATTCCAAGCCATAGCTGAGGGAAATGGTCTCCCCCGGCAGCTTGCCTGGTTTGCGCAACATGGTGAACCCTAGTCCCAAGCGCCCTGCCAAAGGCGCCGAAAGCAGGAATCCACGGCTTTCCACCCCTGCCAACAGCTCTGGCGCGCAGGCCATGGTCGCGCGGGAAAGGCGCTCCAGCGCCACAGCCCAGCCATCGGCATCCCCCAAAAGCGAGGAGATGTCATAGAAAAGAATGCCGGGTTTGGGGAAATCCGGCACTTCACGAATGTAGCGCTTAAGGTCAATGGGGGCTGGAGGATTGAACATGGGTGCTCCTGGTTTGCTCACACCATCCCTAGCCGTTGGCTGGGCTGGCCGCAAACCCTGCCAGCAGGATGAGCCCCAGGCCTCGCCTCAAGCTGCGCGTCTGCGCGGACTGCAGGCCGCGCAAACCGTCATGGCCACCATGGGCGCCAAAAGCAGCGCCGCCATGGGCAGCGCCGTGCCAATGGGCATGAGGGCGCACAGGGCGCTGGCCACCATGCCCATCACATACTGCCCTGTGCCCGCCAAAGCCGAAGCCGTCCCAGCGCGCTTGCCCTGCCCCCCCAAGGCCCCCGCTGCTGCATTGGGCATGACGCCTCCCATGGGCATCATGGTCAGCAGAAGCGCCACAATGAGGGGCCACAGCCAGTAACCCTTGAGCTGCCCACTAGGCCCAGCATCCAACCAGGAGGCCACAGCCACACCCAGCAGAACAAGCGCCCCCAGTAAACTGGCCCTGAGCGACCATTTGAGCAGAACCGGGCTTTCAACCTTTCCCACCAACCAGCCGTTAAGCTGGGAATTGCCAATGATGCAGCAGGCATACAGACCGAACATGCTGCCATAAGCAAAGGGGGAGAGGTGAAACACACGTTCGAACAAGGATGGGGCCGTGGTGAGGTAGGCAAAGGTCACCCAGCCTTCAATCATCCACACAAGGCCGTCCCAACGAAATGTCGGATCCCGCAGAATGGCGCTGTAGCGGCGCAGCAATCCACCTTCTTGCAAAGCGTTCTGCGCGCGGCTCTCTGGCGCTAAGGTTTCTGGCAAGAATGCCAGCACAAGCAAAGCGCCCACAACGCCATAGGCGGCCATGGCCCAGAAAATGCTGCGCCAGCTCACCCAGTTGAGGGCAAGTCCACCTAGGGCTGGAGCCAATATGGGCACCACCCCCTGCACCATCACCAAACGCGACATGAAACGTGCAGCTGCGTTGCCTGATGACATGTCGCGCACAACAGCGTTGGGCACCACCAGGGAGGCCGCCGCCATGAGGGCTGCCACAGCGCGCCAACTACACAACAGCGGCATGGAGGTGGCTAGCGCACACCCAGCGGAGGCCCCGGCATAGCCCAACGTGCCCAGCACAAGCGGCAGCCGGCGCCCGAAGCGATCTGCAAGAGGTCCCGCGACTAACTGACCTGCCGCAATGCCCACCACCCAGGCCGTCATGGTCAAGCTGCCGCTGCCTGCAGCCGCACCAAGCTCACTTTCCATTTCTGGCAAGGCAGGCAGATAAATATCCGTGGAAATGGGGCCGACTGCCGTTAGCGTGCCCAACAGCAGCGGGAACCACACAGGCCAGGGACGGCTGCCCTCCTCTGGGCCTAGGGGAGCGCCTGCCTCATCCAAGTCACGGAGGATGTCTGCTGGGTCCGGTGCAGCACCCAGGGCATCAGGTGCTGAGGTGGCAGCCCAGGTCGCAGCGTCCCTAATAGCATCCAGACGTTGGATGTTTTCTTCACGCGCCATGCTGGAGGGCGCGTCAGAGGGAGCCTCAGCGTTGGTGGCCGGCCCTTTTTCCGCAGTCATGATGGTTCCCCTGCCTTAGATGGTGGTCCTTGTAGCCTTTGCTCAGGGCCTATGTCGCAGCCTGTGGCCTGATGTGAGGGGTTGCGGGCCAATCCCCAGCATTTTTCCAGTAACCAGCCCTGAAAGCAATCTGGCTGCGCTCTGCCTGAGCCGTAGTCCAAAAGGGTGTGAACATGGCAGAAAGCTCACATTTGCATGGCAGCCATAACGCCACTTGCACGCCTGGCACCCCCTCCCCCCGTGACGTCTGGGGGGCGCTGGCTTATTGTGGCGCCCAGCTTACCGACTGTCGCGCCACGACACGTTAAGGCGCGGCCACTTGCTTGCCCACTTTTTTCATAAACTAAATGGGGACGGACGTGTCAGAAGAAACCAAACCAGTCTCACCGACCAGGACGGTGTTGCCGGTCGTGATGTTCAACCTGCTGGTCTATTTCGTGATCGGCCTGCCAAACGCTGTCATCGGCGCCCTCTTCGTGGGGGAAACGCTGGGCTATGACACGGCCATGGTAGGTACCACCATCACGCTGCAGTACCTTGGCACGCTCAGCACCCGCCTTGTGGCGGGTCAGCTTGTTGATAAACACGGCCCCAAGCCCATTCTGAAATGGGGCATGTTCGCTTGCACCATCGCAGGGTTGCTCATGATCCTGGCGGCCCTCATCGCACAGTTCCATGGCGTGATCGACCCCACCACGCGCGAGCACGTGCTGTTTGGCATCGCCCCTGACGGCCACCACACCCATGGTTTCTGGTGCCAAATCGCGCTGGGTGTCGCGTGGCTCTCACGCTTGTTCATCGGTTGGGCCGAAAGCTGGACCGCTACTTCCGTCACCACTTGGAACATGCGCCGCGTTGGGCCCAAGCACACTTCCGTGGCCATTTCCTGGAACGGCGTCACCTCCTACGGCGGCATGACGCTAGGCGCCATGCTGGGCAAGGCGCTGGCCAACATGGCCCTTGGCCACGGCATGGTTGGGCTGTGCCCGGTTGGCGTGCTTTCCACCCTTCTGGCTGTGGGTGGGCTTACCGCTCTCATCCTTCCTATCCCTGTCTACAAGGCCATTCCGCCCTTGCCACGCAAAGGCGCGCCCATGTCCTTCTTCAAGGCGCTGCGCAAGGTCTTCCCCTTCGGCACAGGTCTGGCGGCTGGTTCAGTGGGTTTCGGCACCATCATTGGCTTCCTGGCGCCTTACCTGGATTCCAACAAATGGTCTTCCGTCTATGGCTGGAGCATGGGAGCGTTCGCCATCATCTTCATCGCTGTGCGAATGATCTGGTCTGACGAGATCGATCGCCGCGGCGGGATGCCTGTGGCTGTGCTCTCCTTGTTGACGGAAGGGCTGGCGGCCTTGACCTTCCTGGTTTCCGCTTACATGAACCTTCACGGCATCGCTGGTGCGCCTTACGTGGTCATCCTGGGTGCCGCCTTGATGGGCGCTGGCTTCTCCCTGCTGTTCCCATCACTGGGCACCATGGCTGTGAAAACCGCAGGTCCTGAGTACAGCGGCATTCTGCTGGCTGCCTATTCCATCTTCACAGACGCCACCATTTTCGTCACAGGACCAAGCCTGGGTTCCGTCAAAGACATTTTCGGCCGTCTCCTGGGCAACCAGGAACTGGGTTGGATCTGCCTCTTCGCCCTTGGCGCGTTCATCTGCTTCCTAGGCATTGTGCTGATGAAGGTGTTCCTGAAACTTTCAGGCAAAGAAAGCGCCCCCGTCATCTAAAGCTGGTTGGCGGCGTCTAGCCCCTGGGGCCCTGGCGCTGCAAACCCTTCATCAAAGCTGGCTTCCCGCAAGGGGCCAGCTTTCGTTATTTTGGGTCTGACCAGCCATTGCCCTGGCTGGAGGGCCATGAGAGGAGAACAACCCATGGATATCAAAAGCATCGCCGTTTTCTGCGGTTCGCGCCGGGGCAACAACCCAGCCTATGCCGAAGCCGCCCAAGAGCTTGGCACAGCGCTGGGGCAAGCTGGCCTGACCTTGATCTATGGTGGCGGGAAAATGGGTCTGATGGGCGTTGTGGCCAGCGCTGTCCTGGAGGGGGGCGGCCACGTCAAAGGCGTTATCCCAGAATTCCTCACCCATACTGAAGGCATGCATGAGGACGTAACTGACCTAACGGTGACTGAGGACATGCCAAGCCGCAAAGCGGAGCTTTTCACCCTGCCTGACGCTTATGTTGTTTTGCCAGGCGGCATGGGCACACTTGACGAATTTGCTGAGGTCCTCGTCAACCGGCAGCTGCACCAATGCGCCAAACCCATCTGGCTGTTGGACACGGCAGGCTGGGCCACCCCTCTCCTCAGCGCTTTCAAGGCCATGACAGAACAAGGCTTCGCTGACGATACAGCCAAACTGTTCACCGTCATGAAAAGCGTTCCAGCCCTGATGGCAGCCATCAAGGAAGCTTGAAACCTTCATGGGGCCCCAGGCCTAACAAGAAAAGCCCACCTGGGGTTCACCCTAGGTGGGCTTTCTCATGGTTCGTCCCTCAACAAACCAGGAAGCGCGCGGCTTGCGCTGAAAAGCGCTTCAACTCAGAAAGGCGCGTTGATGTCGACCACGTCCACCAGCTTGTGGTTGACGAACTCCTTTAAACCCAACCCGATGAGCTCACGCCCAAAACCAGAGTTCTTGATGCCGCCAAAGGGCAGGTCAGCCCGCACCATGGTGGGGTGGTTGATGAACATCATGCCCGTGGCCACCTGGGCCGCCACAGCGCGCCCACGCTGCACGTCCTGGGTGAACACGCACCCCCCAAGACCATAAGGGGAATCATTGGCGATGCGGACGGCGTCAGCTTCATCCTTGGCTTTGAAAAGCTGCGTCACCGGACCGAAGAACTCCCAATGGCGAACCTCATTGTCCTCAAGCCCCGTCATGAGGAGAGGCGCGAAAAAGGCACCCTTCTCAGGCACATTCACGCCCAGTGATTCCACCTTGGCGCCATGGAGCTTGGCCTCGTCCACCTGATCTTTCAGATGGTCGGCAGCGCGTTGGCTCACCATAGGGGCCAGGGTGGTGGCCGGGTTCATGGGGTCGCCAGCCACGAACTTGCTGACATTCTGCTTGTACAGCTCCAGGAAGCGGTCATAAACGCTTTCCACCACGATCATGCGCTTAGCGGAAACACACACCTGGCCAGCATTCCAGTGACGGCCGTAAGCGGCCCATTGGGCTGCTTTCTCCACATCAGCGTCATCCAGCACGATGAAGGGGTCTGAACCGCCAAGCTCCATGGTGCATTTTTTCAAAGCGGCCCCGGCCATGGCGCCAATGGCGGCGCCGGCACGCTCGCCCCCTGTCAGGGCAACGCCACAAATCCGGCTGTCGTGAATGACTTCCTCCACATGGTGGCGGCGCAGGAAAATGTTCTGGAACAAGGCGTCAGGCACGCCTGCTTCCTTCATGATACCCACCCAGGCCTCAGCGCACTGGGGCACATATTGGGCATGTTTGAGGAGAACACCATTGCCAGCGGCCAGCTGCGGCGCCACAACGCGCGCCACCTGGTAGAAGGGGAAGTTCCAAGGTTCCACAGCAAACACAATGCCCAGAGGCTCAAAGTGCAGTTCAGCCTTGCCTGTGCTGGCGTCCTTAGTGGGCAGTGGCTCTGGCGCCAGAAGCTTGGCAGTGTTCTGGGCGTAGTAATCGAAAATGTCGGCTGAAAGAGCAATTTCCGCTTTAGCCTCCCCAATCAGCTTGCCCATTTCAAGCGTGATAAGCGCTGCGTAGCGCTCAGCGTTGGCACGCAGCACCTGGGCCACACGCCCCATGAGGGCGGCACGCTGTTCCACAGGGGTGGTGCGCCAGCCAAGCCAGGCCTGGTGGCCAGCGGCCAGCATATCCTGAACATCGTGCCCGCTGGCATCGCGGAAGGTTTTGAGGGTCTCACCCGTGTAGGGGTTGACGGTGGCGTAACCAACTGTAGCCATGATGTGCCTCCAAAACAGAACTAAAATGGTCTTGTATTAAGCTCACGTTAATTCCAGCTGAACAGTGAGTCAAGCAAAGGATTTCAAATCACATTCCTATTTGAACTGGCCTGTTTTGAACGGGGCGCGCCCTTCAAGCCATGACGCGCAACGCCGCCAGAACAGCCTTGAAAGCGGCCCTGTGATGGCGCCTGCTGGGGTACCAAAGATAAAACCCTTCAAAAGGCGCGCACCATTCCTCCAGCAAAGCAACCAACTTGCCTGAGCGCAGCCAGGGCTGTGCTAAGCCTTCAAAAACAAAAGCCACCCCAGCGCCCGCTAAAGCTGCCTGCACCAACAGGGAGGCGTCATTGGCTTTCACGGGGCCATCTGGCAGCAGCCGGAACAGCTTGCCTGCGCGCTCAAACTCCCATGCGTAAAGCTGGCCGCTGTTAAAACGCTGCCCCAAGCAATGATGGGGGTGCAGAGCGGCAGGGGTTTGAGGGCAGCCATGGCGCGCTACCCATGCAGGGCTGGCAACAGGTAGCATACGTTGGGGGCCACTGATGGCCACCGCCACCATGTCTGGCCCCAAAGCTTCCCCCAAGCGCACACCGGCATCGCAATTTTGTGCTACGATGTCGTCAAAGGCTGAACTGGCCACAAATTCCACAATCAGCCCCTCATGCTGCGCCAACAGGGGTTGCAACCGCGGCCAAAGCAAGAACTGCGCCACGTCTGGCGCCACGTTGAGGCGCACTGTCCCTGCCACTCGCTCCTGCAGCGCATGGGCCTCTGCCAAAGCGCCTTCAATGTGCTGGAAACCCGTTTGAAGGGCTTCCCACAAACCTTCCCCCACAGCAGTGGGGCGTACACTGCGTGTGGAACGGTTCAGCAAACGCATCCCAAGGCGTTGTTCCAGCTTACGCATGCGGTGGCTGACAGCGGATGGGCTGATGCCCAGCTGGCGTGCCGCCCCTGCAAACCCGCCTGCTTTCACAACAGCGTGAAACACGCTCAGGCTTTCCAGGGGCAGGGGATAATCATCACGCATGGGGCTTCACACCAATTTTTGGCACGGGGGAACCTATAGGAACGCTGGCAGCGCCCCTAGCCTATAAAGGCTTGGAAAACACAAAACGCCAAGGTGCCAAATGCCCTGGGCGCCATTAATGAAAAGCGCTCACAAACCTCATGAGGGCGCCTGTCCTGGTGCTTTGGGTGAACTGTTCGCTACTCACTTGGGCATGACCCAAACCACACCCACCACCCTGCACAAGCCCTCGGCGATCAGGGCTTTGGCGTTTTGCGTTTTTCTGCTGATTACGGCTGAATTCATGCCAGCCAGCTTGCTGACACCTTTGGCGCATTCCCTTCACGCTACAGATGCCATGGTGGGGCAGGCCATCTCCATTTCAGGGCTTTTTGCCGTTGTCGCCAGTCTGACGCTCACCATGGTTTTGCCGCGCCTGGACAGGCGCACCATGCTTCTGGGCTTGACCTTATGCTTGACGCTTTCATTGGCGTTGATGGCCATGGCTGACCATTTCGCCATGCTGATGGTTTCACGTGCTTTGCTGGGGATGGTGATTGGTGGCTTTTGGGCTTTGTCGACATCTGTGGTGATACGCTTGGCAGCACCACCACAAGTCCCGGCCGCCTTGGCCACCTTGTACATGGGCAATGCCGTTGCCGTGGCGTTAGCGCCAGCGGTGGGGAACTGGCTGGGCATGAAGCTGGGCTGGCGCAGCGTGTTCTGGGCCTTGGTACCTTTGGCAGCCTATGCCCTTTTGTGGCAGGCCAAGGCGTTGCCACCTTTAACCCCCCAAGCCAAACCAGGCTGGGACAGTTTGCGCGCGTTGCTGGCGAAGCCTGGCTTTATGGTGGGATTGCTAGCGCTCATGGTGGATTTCACAGGTGCTTTCTGTGCCTTCACCTATTTCAGGCCCTTTCTGGAAAACGTCACCCATTTGACTGGGCAAGGTTTGTCACTGGCTTTCCTGGCGTTGGGCTGTGCTGCCTTTGTGGGCACAAGCCTGGCGGGGCGTTGGGGGGCACGCCATCTGCAAGGGCTGTTGTGGCTGGTGCCAGGAGGGCTTGCCATGCTGACCATGGCACTGGCTTTCTGGGGCCAAGCCGTGCCAGCGGTTCTGGTGCTGCTTTGTGCTTGGGGGGCCTTCAACGCTGCCATGCCGGTTTGCTGGTCTGGCTGGTTGGCGCGTTCTGCACTTGATGACGCTGAGACGGGTGGGGCCCTCATGGTGGCGTTGATTCAATTCTCCATCATGGGAGGGGGCATGTTGGGTGGCGTAATTCTCAAACTTGACCAGCCTTCAAGCCCCCTTCTGCTGGGGGGCGCATTCCTTTTCCTGGGCGCTGCAATCGCATGGGGGCAAGCAAGCCTAGCGCCCCCAAGCTATAGCGGTGGCGGAGGGTTGGGTGACTAAAAGTGCCCACAATGGCCTTTCCTCAGCCACACCATCCCTGTTGCCAGGGGGCCGTCAGCCGTGGCCCTTGGTCCGCTTGATGGCCGCGCCAGCGCCTGCCAGTTTGCGCTCCACCCCTTCGTAACCACGGTCAAGATGGTAGACGCGGCTCAGGATGGTTTCACCTTCCGCCACCAACCCAGCTAAGATGAGGGAGAACGAGGCCCGCAGATCCGTTGCCATGACGCTGGCCCCTGAAAGCTTCGGCACCCCCCTGATGATGGCTGAGCGGCCCTGGACATTGATGTTGGCGCCCATGCGGTTGAGTTCAGGCACATGCATGAAGCGGTTCTCGAAAATGGTCTCTGTCATCATGGAGGCCCCCTCAGCCACAGCAAGCATGGCCATGAACTGGGCCTGCATGTCTGTGGGGAAACCAGGGTAAGGTTCTGTCATCAGGTCTGTGCCCTGCAGGCGCCCTGCTGCCGGACCGCGCACACGGAAGCCGTTTTCCTCCACATCTACGCGCGCCCCCGTTGCGCGCAAAGCGTCAATAACGGCCCCCATGTCAGCTGCCTGGCCTTTTTCCAGGAAAACATCACCACCTGTGATGGCAGCCGCGCAGGCGTAAGTGCCGCATTCAATGCGGTCGGCCATCACAGCGTAGCGGGCCCCATGAAGGGCCTTGACCCCTTCAACCGTGATAGTCCCTGTGCCACCACCTGAAACCTTGGCCCCCATAGCATTGAGGCAATTGCAGAGGTCAATGATCTCTGGCTCGCGGGCAGCGTTGACGATCTTGGTGGTGCCTTGGGCCAGGGTCGCGGCCATCACGAGGTTTTCGGTAGCACCTACGCTGGCGAAGGGCAGGTTGATGACGGCCCCTTTCAAACCACCCTTGGGGGCCTCCGCCTGGATGTAGCCGCCATCAAGCGTGATGGTGGCCCCCATGGCCTCAAACCCCTTCAGGTGCAGGTCCACAGGGCGCGTGCCAATGGCGCAGCCGCCAGGCAGTGAAACGCGCGCCTTGCCCATGCGGGCCAAAAGCGGCCCCAAAACCAGGATAGAGGCACGCATTTTGCGCACAATGTCATAAGGAGCGTCCACGGAGCTGGGCGTGCCTGAGATGGCCAGCTGGCCCGGCGCGTCCTCCACTACGTTCATGCCCAAGTGGCGCAGAAGCTCTGCCATGGTTTTGATGTCAGCGATCTCTGGCACATTGGAAAGTTCCAGCGGGCCTTTACCCAGCAGCCCAGCCACCATGAGCTTGAGGCCGGAATTCTTGGCGCCGCTGATGCGGATGGTGCCATCCAGTACAGAGCCACCTTGGATGATGAACTGATCCATGACTGCTTTCCCTTGCCTGCGTTGAAGGCCTGTGGTGGTTGCCAACCAGGGCGCGCCCCAGGCTGGCCATGTCTTGATTGCTGTCTAGGGCAGCATCAAGGCGGCTTCATGGCCTGCCCGTCAACCCAGCTGCCCTTTCCACCTTTGGCGTGGTTTGTTCAAAGCCATGTTTTAAAGTCGTGGGGTCACCACACCGCTCTGGTGCATGTATTTGCCAGCGCGGTCAGCATAGCTCACCTCACAAGGGCTGGCGCCCTTGAAAAACAGGAACTGGCAGATGCCCTCATTGGCGTAGATGCGTGCTGGCAAGGGGGTGGTGTTGCTGATCTCTATCGTCACCTGCCCTTCCCATTCAGGCTCCAAAGGGGTGACGTTAACGATGATGCCGCAACGGGCGTAAGTCGATTTGCCCAGACACACCACCAGGACGTCACGGGGAATGCGGAAACGTTCCACCGTGTGGGCCAGCGCGAAACTGTTAGGGGGTATGGTGATGTCGCCGCGGCGCGTCACGAAGCTGTGTGGGCTGAAGTGCTTCGGGTCCACGATGGCGCTGTCCACATCCGTAAAAATGCGGAACTCGTCAGCAACGCGCGCATCATAGCCATAGGAGGACAAGCCGTAGGAAATCACGCCCTCGCGCTTCTGCGCTTCCGTGAAAGGTTCGATCATGCGCTCCGTAAGCGCCATTTCACGGATCCAGGTGTCAGGCATGATGCTCATGGTCAGTCCTTGTCTTGGCCGGTTCTGAGGCAGTTGGTTCAGGGGTGGGGTGGAACTTATAGCCCAATGGCACTTGGATGGGCAGCCTGCAGCCTCCCCTCTTTTTCAGGACAACATCACAGGACACCCCCCGTAAGGCATCCCCAGCAACCCTCACATAGTCCCGCCATCCTTCAGGAGGTAGGTGACTGTTTTGGCACCCCCATGAAGGGTACCACGTCCCACAGGCCTGAACCCTAAAGCGGCATGGAAAGCGTCTGAGGCGGGGTTGGGCGGCTGATGGTTGACCTCGCACACAAGTCGGTTTTGGACTGCAGTCGCCATGGCTTTCCACAAATCGCGGTAAAGCTCCCTGCCCAATCCCCGCCCCTGTGCGGCATCAGCCACGCAGATGCGATCAAGATAGATGAAACGCCGCCAGCACCAGCGTCGCTTGAACCACCTGAAATTGGGATTGTCGTATAAAGCGTCCTGGTCCATGGCCCATGCAAAAGCCAGCAAGGGCCTGCCGGGACCTTGACCCCTGATTTGGCGCGCCCACCAGCTTAGACCCAACAAAGCACGGAGCCCCTCCCCATCCAGCCATGACAATTCACGGGCATGATGGTTATTGAGCGTTAAAATCGCTCCTTCATCCGCAAGCTTGATGGGTTGGGGGTGTTCGCCTGAAAGCGCACTGCCCTGGCTCAGTCCCAGCTGACTCAATGGGATTCTCCCTTGCTGCTATTAGGCGCAAGCAAAGGCGCTGCCGCAGCTTGGGCAGCGCTGCGGTAAGGCCAGCGCCGCATGGCAGCGCCGCGCAGGGTGCGGCGCAGATGGGGCCAGTTCGGGCGCAGTTCTGAAAAGAACACGCCTGTCACGATGCACCCTGCCCCCACTATAGTCATGGGCCCCAGCGGTTCCCCCATGAGGCGCCCAATCAGCCCACCCCAGATGGGCTCGGTGGAATAAATCATGGTGGCGCGCGTGGCGGAAACTGACTTCTGCGCCCAGCTCATCACCAACTGCACCACAGCGCTGAGAAGTCCCATGGCGATGGCGCACCAAACCCAAGGCGCGTGGAAGGAAGGGAGTTTCTCCCCGCTGAACACCATGGCCACCGCAGCCACTAAGGCCCCAGACAACAGCTGAACGATAGTCAGCCGGCGCGGGTTGGCACCAAGGGCAAACATACTGATGAGCAGGATCTCAAACGCGAAGGCAATGGTGCCAACCAGCGTGTAGACATCACCTGTGGAAAAGTGCAGGCCGCTTTTCTGCGGACCAGCCAGCAGCACCAACCCCGTGAAGGCAAAGGCGATGCCCACCCAGCTCATCAGGCTGGGGGCCTTTTTCTGCACAAGCCATTGCAATAACGGCACCAAGGGTACGTAAAGCGCCGTCAAAAAAGCGGAACGGCTTGAGGGTATCGTCTCAAGCCCCGTGCTTTGGAGCATATACCCTGCCGCCAGAGCCAGCCCAATCAAGCTGCCGTGAATGACCTCACTTTTACGCATGCCGCGAATGCAGCTGACACCTGTCATCAAGAAAACGAAAAAAGCCGCGATCAGGAAACGTACAGCCACAAAAAAACAGGGTCCACAGGATTCCATCGCCAGGTGCAACACATAGTAGGTGCCACCCCAGAACATGGTAACCACCGCTAATGCCCCTTCCTGGGGGGTGGGGATAAGGTGGGCTAGCCTGTTCCAGAGCCCCTTGGAGCGTGTGGTTGGCCCCACAGCTTCAGCGTTGGGTGCTGGGGAGGTGCTCGCAGCCCCTTTACCATCCCCCTTCATGAAGGATGGCCAGAAGGAGCGGTTTGGCCGCTTGGCATGGGGGTGGGCTTTTCCAGGGCAGCCTGGGCGCGGGCCTGCGCTTTGCGGCGTAGCAAATTGGCGCGCAGGGCTTCAGCCTGGCGGCGCGTGCGTTCTGCCTCCCGCTCCAGGGCCTTGGGGGTGCGATGGGGGCGGGCAGGTGGGGCTGCCTGGGAGGTAGTGTCAGTCATGGGCGGTCATCCAATGGCAAGGGGTTGATCTGATGGCCTTGCCCAAGCTGTTTTTCAAGTGATTTTCCATGTGCCGCCAGCATCAAGGTCATTTTCCAGCGCCTTGACGAAACGTTGGGCCAGATGGGTTCCCAAGAGTTCGTCATACACCGTCAAGGTCTGCATCTGCATGCGTACAGTGCTGAAATGCTCCTGGGCATGGTGGCGCGCCAACTGCCCAGCTTCTACCAAAGCGCTGGGGCGCTCCCCCGGTGCGGGTGGGGAAAGGCTCGCCACCAAGCCGCCCTCCTCCTGTACCTCTTCCAAAATGAGGCTGATAGCGTCAGCCAAGGCCTTCTCATCGCCAGGGGGCACAAGGAGTCCTGTTTCGCCATTGAGGATGGTTTCGATGAAGCCACCATGGTTGCTGGCCACAACCATACGCTCCATGAACTGGGCCTCCACCGCCACGCGTCCGAAAGGCTCCGGGCTGAGGCTTGGCGCCACCACCAAGGTGGAGAGGACATAGGCTGCTGGCATGTCATCACAGGCTCCAACAAAGCGCAGCCTGTCGGTCAAGGTCAGGGTCTTGCCCTGCTGGGGGGTGCCTTTGCTGAAAAGCTCCTTGTCCAGCTTGCCGGCCATGGCGTAGAGGCGCTTAGCGTAGGCTGGATCCGTCTCAGGCCCAGCCAGAACACAGTACCAGGGCTCAGGGTGGCGCCGCACCAGGTCAGCCAAGGCAGCCATGAGGACATGTTGGCCTTTCCAGGGGGTCAGGCGTCCTGGTGCCAAGATGACGGGCACGTCAGGTGGCAGTGACCAGGCATCCAGCAAGGCCTGCACCCGGTTGCCCGTCACAAGGACAGGGTCAAAACGCGATCCTGCCCCACGCGGGATCAAGCGCAGGCGCTCGGTGGCGTCAGGGTGGGCTTTCTCAATCATGGCCTGCATGTGTTTGGAAACCGTGATGATACGGTCTGCATGAACCAGCCCAGAATTGTAGAACCGCTTGAACAATCCGCCATTGGTCGCACGCACCTGGTGCAGCCCATGCCAGGTGGTGACTAAGGGCACCTTCTCCGCTTTGCAGGCCGCGGCCGCAACCCAACTTGGCCAGCGCGAGCGCGCATGCACAAGCTTCACTTTGTTGCGCCTAATGAGGCGCCGCACCGCCCGCACCGCCCGCCAATAGGCCAAGGGGGAGGCGCTTTTGCCCAAATCCAACGGAATATGCTCCCCCCCGCCAAGGCGCAGCCTATTCAACAATGGCCCCCCTTTGGAGGCGACAAGGGCGTGGGCGCCAGCGGTGCTGAGGGCTGACGCCATCTCCACCGCTCCTTCTTGTGCGCCGCCATGGCTGAGGTCAGGCAGGAGCTGCAGCACATTCAAGGGCTCGGCCAAGGGCTTCAACATGGCTATGGCTGAAGGGGGTGGAGGCGTGGCGCCTGAACGCGGCGATACGGGCTGCATGTTACTTCTCCCTGTCCTTCAACCGCCCACCGGAATGGTGACAATGGCCCCTGTGCCGCGTGTTGTAGCGGCCAGCGCTGTCAGAACCTGCACCATGGTGAACGCTTCCTTGCTTTTGAAATCATCATCGCTGATCCAGTACCAGTAGCCCTTGTATTCCACTGCGGCATAGGCATCTGCTGGGGCGCTTGAGCCTGAATGAATGATGACGTCAGGCCGGTTGCCCAGCTCTATCTGGGCGATCGTGGGCATTGTCTTACCAGATTTCACCGCTTCCGCAGGTACTTCAATGCCATAGGCAAGCTGAGTGAGGATGGCTAGCATGGACCGCGTGAGGATGGCGACCTGACCTGGCTTTTCAGGGTAAGGGCCGTAGATCACCTCCGCCACCTGGGCGTCAGGGGAAAGATGGAGGAGGGAACGCACCTCAGCTTGCGTCTTCTTCAAGGCACTGTCGGTGGTGGGCACCAGCACCATCCAAGCCCGTGATGGGCCATGGCCATTGCCAGCTGCTGGATTGGCTGGCTTAGCGGTTGGAGCCGCAGGCGGGCTGGTGGTTTCCGAACTGATGCGAATGGTCAAGGCGCCACCGATCTGGAGTTGGCGCAAATCATGCAAAAGCAGGAAGAAGCGCACATTAGCCCCCCCAAACGGCCCCGCTAGGGGGCTGCGTACATTGGACATGCCGTCAATGGATTGCGCTGTAAGGCGCAGAAGCATGTCCATGGGCATACTGCCCAGCGACAGGGGAAGCACCATGGCCGGGCTGATGGGGCGGACGATGTTCTCTGCATATTGTTGGCCCGTCAGGGGCTGGTAGGTAATGGTCGGGCTTTCAGAAAGGGTGGCGCTACCCTGACCGAACAAATAGGTGGCGGCCGCCCCCAGCGGGTAGCCATAAGCACCCCCTGAAACGCTGCGCGATAGGTTGTAGCCTGAAATGACCTGGGTGGTGTCCAGAAACGTGGGTGGGTCTGCATAACGCAGACGCACGATGTTGAGCAGCATCTCACGTTTGAGCGATTGCCCAAGCGCCTTGGAGTAACCAAGCTGGTCGCTTTCAAGCCGCCCTGGCCCCAGCCCCAGGCAGCCACCGTTGCCCAAAACCAACGCCAGCCCTATGGCCAGGCTGCGCCTTGCCAGGGCGTTGGCACCTTTCCACAGCCTTTCCAAGGGCTCAAACCATTTGGGTGCAAGGCGGCACTTAAGCTCCCAGCCCCATTTGCGCCGTGCATTGCCTAGCCAACTGTCCAATGCACCGCTCCTCACGCCCTGCCAACAATAAACTCTCCGCGCCACCCAGCAGGCACGCCAGCGTGCAGAATAGGGAATTTCCCTCCAAGACCCAAAACATCCTTAGAAAGTTCATAAAGTTCATTGGCAAGGCAACTGCCCCTGCCAGCAAACCTCTCACGAAAAGGTTTCAAAATAGCCTTTCAAAAGCGCGTGAAATCGTATCTTGAGGCCTTGAAACCCTTTTGACCCTCCCCAAATCCAGTGCAGGAAGGCCGGTGACGGCCAAAGGCACGCCCTGCCAGGGCGCTCTGCCTGAAGCAGGGCGGGCAACCAGGCGTGTCCATCCACCCTTAATTCAAGGATCGACGAAGCACATGAGCAAAATCATTGGCATCGACCTCGGCACTACCAACTCTTGCGTTGCGGTGCAGGAAGGCGACAAAACAAAAGTCATTCCCAACGCTGAAGGTCAAGCCACAACCCCTTCCGTTGTGGGCTTCACCAAAAACGGCATCCTGGTTGGCCAGGCCGCCAAGCGCCAGGCCGTGACTAACCCCCTCAACACCATTTTCTTCGTCAAGCGCCTTGTTGGCCGCAAGTTCAGCGACCCTGAAGTGCAGGAAGACATGAAGCTGGTGCCCTATAAAATCATCTCAGGCCCCAACGGTGACGCCTGGGTTGAGGTTGAGGGCAAGGAGTACTCCCCAGCGCAGATTTCCGCCTATGTGCTGAAAAAACTCAAGGAGGATGCTGAAGCCTACCTTGGCCATGAAGTCAAGGAAGCCGTCATCACCTGCCCGGCCTACTTCAACGATGCCCAGCGCCAAGCCACCCGTGACGCTGGCAAGATTGCCGGCCTTGACGTCAAGCGCATCATCAACGAGCCGACTTCCGCCGCCCTGGCCTACGGCCTGGAGAAGCAGAACGCTGGCCACGTCGTGGTCTACGACCTTGGTGGCGGCACCTTTGACGTCTCCATCCTGGATGTGGCCGATGGCACCATCGAGGTGATGTCCACCAACGGTGACACCTTCCTGGGTGGCGTTGACTTCGACATGGCTGTGGTCAAGTGGCTCATCGAGACCTTCAAGGAGAAAGAGGGCATCGACCTGAGCGGCGACAAAATGGCCATGCAGCGCCTGATGGAAGCCGCCGAGAAGGCCAAGATCGAGCTCTCTTCCGCCATGGAGACCGAGATCAACCTGCCCTTCATCACCGCTGACGCCACAGGTCCTAAACACCTGGTCATCACCCTGACCCGCGCTAAGCTGGACGCCCTGTGCGAGCCACTTGCCAAGAAGACCCTGGGCCCCTGCAAGAAAGCGCTTGAAGACGCCGACCTGACGGTCAAGGACATCAAGGGCGTGATTTTGGTCGGTGGCCAGACTCGTATGCCCCTCATCATTGAGACGGTGAAGGAGTTCTTCGGCAAGAACCCTGAGCGCAACGTTAACCCTGATGAAGTCGTTGCCATTGGTGCCGCCATTCAGGGTGCCATCCTGAAAGGTGACGTCAAGGACGTCCTGCTGCTGGACGTCACGCCGCTTTCGCTGGGCATTGAGACCCTGGGTGGCGTGATGACGCGCCTCATTGACCGCAACACCACCATCCCAACGCAGAAGAGCCAGACCTTCTCCACTGCTGAGGACAACCAGCCTGCCGTGACCATCAAGGTCTACCAGGGCGAGCGTGAACTGGCTGCCGACAACAAGCTGCTTGGCGAGTTCAACCTCAACGACATTCCGCCCGCGCCGCGTGGCACGCCGCAGATTGAAGTGACCTTTGACGTTGACGCCAACGGCATCGTCAATGTTTCTGCCAAAGACAAGAAGACCGGCAAGGAGCAGAAGATCACCATCCAGGCGCAGTCTGGCTTGACGGACGTTGACATCGACAAGATGATCAAGGACGCCGAAGCCAACGCTGAGCAGGACAAGAAGCGCCGTGAGCTGATCGAGCAGCGCAACATCGCCGATTCCCTCATCCACCAGACCCGCAAGGCCCTGGAGGAAGGTGGCGACAAAGTTGCCGCTGATGTGAAGGCTGAGGCCGAGAAAGCCATTGAGGAAGCCGAGGCCGCCAAGGGCGGTGAGGACATCGAAGCCATCAAGAAGGCCGCTGGCCTCCTGCAGGCCGCGATGACCAAGGTTGCCCAGGCTGAGGGTCCCAAAGCTGAAGCCGAAGCCAAGGCTGAGGAAAAAGCGGACGTGGTCGATGCGGAGTTCGAGGAGCTCCCTGACGACGAGCAGAAGAAATAAGTTCTTCGCTTGCTGGTGCTCCCCCTTGTTTGGTGGGGGCACTAGCCCCTGTGAGGGAGGCGCTGCGCCAGCACCCTGAGTGGTTGCTGGCACAGCGCCTTTTTCATGCGCGCGGTTTTATCAAGCGCGCTGAATGGCCAATGGCCCCAGGCGCTTTCCAAAATCCATGCGTTGCACATCATCCCCCATGACCCCATCTACAACCCACAGATCAGATCATGATCATCCAGCCCCCTTCCGTTCACCAGCACAAGGACGAGCCTGAACGCCATGGCAACCCGCATTGATTATTACCAGATTCTTGAAGTTTCCCGGACGGCAAGCGGGGCCGAGATCAAGAAGGCCTTCCGGCGCCAGGCCCTGCGCTGGCATCCGGACCGCAACCCCGACAACCCCGAGGCTGAACGCAAGTTCCGTGAAATCAATGAAGCTTATGAAGTCCTCAAGGACGATCAGAAACGGGCTGCCTATGACCATTACGGCCCAGAGGCCTTCCAGAATGGCGGTTCCGGTGGCAACCCGTTCGGCGGGGGTAATCCTTTTGGCGGTGGCAACCCCTTTGGCGGTATGGGTGGCGCCGCTGGATTGGGGGATTTGTTTGAACAGATGTTCGGCGCTGCAGGCGGCATGGGTGGCGCTGGGCCCAAAGCGCGCCAGCGCGCCACCAAAGGCGCTGATGTTCAAGTTAACGTGAACATCACATTGGAAGAGGCCTTCAGCGGCACCACTAAGAACGTTCCCCTCTACCTGCGCCAGGAATGCAGTGTTTGTGAAGGTAGCGGTTCCTCCGTTAAGGGGGAGCGCCGCGAAACCTGCCCCACATGCCGTGGGCGCGGCGCCGTTCGGGCCCAGCAGGGCTTTTTCATCATGCAGCGCGCTTGCCCTGAATGCCATGGGGCTGGCCATGTGGTGAAGCACCCTTGCACCCATTGCGATGGCACGGGCGTTGCCGAAGCTGAGAAAACCCTTTCCGTAGACATCCCCCCTGGCGTGGAGAACGGCACCCGCATGCGCTTGGCGGGCCAAGGGGAAGCGGGCCAGGATGGCCACCCAGCTGGTGACCTTTACATCATTGTCGGTGTGGAGGAAGACGCCCGTTTCCAGCGCCAGGGGCAGGACTTGCACTGCCATGAGCGCATCGCCATGACGTTGGCTGCCCTGGGGGGGGAGACGGACGTCACGTTGATTGAAGGCACCAAAGGGCGCTTGCAGGTGCCAGCAGGTACTGGCAATGGCGCCTTACTGCGCCTGCGCGGCAAAGGCATGCCTGCCCTGAGTGGTGGCGCGCGCGGTGACCTGATTGTTCATGTTCAGGTGGACGTCCCACGTGACCTCACAGCAAAGCAGCGTGAACTCTTAGAAGCGTTCAGGGAACTGGAAAACCCAGCTGCTGCCGCTGAGGAGGGCGCCGCTTCCCAAAGCGCCACTGAAAGCGGTGGAGCTGACGCCCCAGCTAAGGAAAAGCCCAGCTTGCTGCAGCGCTGGTTTGGCACCCCTGAAGCTGAGGACTGATTACGCCACCCTTCCCGCCAGCCCCTTTCATGCCAACCCCTTTACGTGAGTGCAGGAACACGTCATGACCACCACAGCAACCAAACCCGCCCCCCTTCGCCTTGGCATCGCTGGCATTACGGGGCGCCTTGGCCACCTGATCGCGCAGGAAGCCCTCAAACCCCATTCAGGCTTCACCTTGGCTGGGGGGCTGACGCGCCACCCTGAACAGGCCAAAGGCCTGGTGCCTGAAGGCACGTTGCTGACCAACAACCCTCATGACCTGGCCCAGTCTTGCGATGTTCTGGTTGATGTCAGCCATCATGCCCAAACCATCCCCCTGGCAGAGGCCTTGATGGCTGTGCGCCAAGCTGGCCATAAGGTCAGTTGGGTTCTGGGCACCACCGGCCTGGGCGGCCAGGAGCAGGCGGCCCTCCAATCAGCTGCCCAGGGGCTGCCTGTTTTGGTGGCAGCCAATTTCTCCCCAGCGCTGACAGCGCTCCTCACCTTGGCCAGGCAGCTTGGCGCTACTTTGCCTGCTGAGGACTATGACGCTGAAATCATGGAAATTCACCACCGCCATAAAAAGGACGCCCCTTCGGGTACAGCTTTGGCTATTGGCCACGCCGTGGCTGAGGGGCGCGGGGTGGATTTCGAACAGGCCAAGCGAATTGACCAGAACAGCCCGCGCACAGATCACAAAGGGGCCATTGGCTTCGCCTCCATGCGGGGCGGGGCGGTGGTGGGACTGCATGATTTGCGTTTCCTGGGCGATGATGAGGAAATCACCCTCTCGCACCGTGCGTTGGACAGGCGCGTCTTCGCTCGCGGCGCCCTTCTGGCAGCACGCTGGCTAGGGGCGCCAGGCCGCGCTTCAGGACTTTACGGCATGGCAGACGCTTTGGGGCTAAAGTGGTGATCAGCCTCCCCACCAAGTAAAAGCTTTGTCATGTGCGCCATGCCTATGAGGTGCCTTGAAACTGGCCTCCTTAAACGCGCCTCCAGGTCATGTCCGCCTGGAAGGCACTTTGGCGCCCTTTCAGGGACAAGGGTGGCCCAACATTCTGGAGAGCAAGGCTAATCTTGAATGCGTTTCACCTATCACGGCGCCAAATCGTGCTTTGGCTTAACCCTTGACCTTGATGCGTAATTCCTTCATGCGGAAGGTTCAAACCAACCGCACGGAGCATTTTGGTTTCCATGGCGCCTGCGGGGGCTAACCCCTCCGCACCATTCCAGCGCAGCTTCTACACGCAGCTGCCCGGCCCAGCCAGCGTTCAGCTGGCGGCCTTGGTCGCCCAACCTGCTTCGCTGCCTGACATCCAGACGGCCCAGCCTGCCCCGGACTGGCGTGTGTCCGCCTGCCGTTTCCGCCGCCTAGGCTGCCCACCGCAGCAAGGTTGCGGCTGACAAAGGGTTGCGGTCCCCCCATCACTCATTCCCTGAGAGGTCCCTGAGTGCGTAATCACGGCGATTTCCTTTTCACGTCCGAATCCGTTTCGGAAGGCCACCCTGATAAGGTGGCAGACCGCATTTCCGACACGGTTCTTGATGCCTACCTTGAAGCTGACCCTGAAGCCCGCGTGGCCTGCGAAACCCTTGTCACCACCAACCGGGTGGTCCTGGCAGGGGAAGTACGCGGCCCCGACCATGTTGCAGCAACCCTGATTGACCGCGCCCGCGAGGCTATCAAGGACATTGGCTACGACCAGGAGGGGTTCTCCTGGCGCAAGGCCGACATCGCCAACCACCTCCATGCCCAAAGCGCCGACATTGCCCAAGGCGTTGACAGCGCAGGCGACAAAGACGAGGGCGCTGGCGATCAGGGCATCATGTTTGGTTACGCCACACGCGAAACCGACAGCATGATGCCAGCCCCCATCCATTACTCCCATGGCATCCTGGAACGCCTGCATGATTGGCGCCACAATGGTGACGAACGCGGCCGTGGCCTTCAGCCTGACGCCAAAAGCCAGGTCACGCTGCGCTACGTGGACGGCAAGCCTGTGGGCGCCACCTCTGTTGTGGTTTCCACCCAGCATGATGAAGGCATGAGCCAGTCCGCCATTCGTGACATGGTACGCAAAGCCGTCACCGAGACCTTGCCTGAAGGCTGGATGTGCCCTGAGGAAAGCTTCTACGTGAACCCCACGGGCAATTTCGTTATCGGTGGGCCAGATGGTGATGCCGGCCTCACGGGGCGGAAAATCATTGTGGACACCTATGGCGGCGCAGCCCCCCATGGTGGTGGGGCCTTCTCTGGCAAAGACCCCACGAAGGTTGACCGCTCAGCTGCCTATGCCGCCCGCTACCTAGCCAAGAACGTTGTGGCCGCAGGCCTGGCAGACCGCTGCACTATTCAGCTTTCCTATGCCATTGGCGTCTCCCGCCCGCTGTCCATCTATGTGGACCTTGACGGTACGGGCAAGGACGTGAACGAGGAGCGCCTGGCTAAGATCCTCAATGAAAGCATGGACCTTTCCCCGCGCGGCATCCGCAAGCACCTGCGCCTGAACCGTCCCATCTATGCCCGCACGGCCGCTTATGGTCATTTTGGCCGCACCCCTGATAAGGGCCGTGACGACTTCACATGGGAAAACACCGACCTGGCACCGGTGTTGCGTTCAGCCATGGGGCGCTGAAGCTCCCTAAGGTAAAGGTTGCTTACGCCAGCCGGTACCTAAGGGGCTGGGTCTTGCCTGGGATGGGCAAGGCCCTTATGGAGGGGGCGTGATTTACACTGCCCCACCACCCCCTTCTGGAAGACGCCATGACTGACCTTGCCGCCACCAATCAGGCTCCAGAGCAGACGTCATCCACCATCGCCCAACAGGCGCAAGGCACCAAGGCCCAGCCGGAACGCCTTTACGGGCGCCACCGCAGCCACCCCTTACGCGCACGCCAAGCTGTTCTGATGGAACGCGCCCTCCCCCGCATGCGCTTGGCAGACCCTGCCCACCCATTGGCGGGCATGAAAGGCAGCGCTGGCCAAACACCAAGGGAGCTTTACCTGGAAATCGGTTTTGGGGGTGGGGAACATGCGCGTGCCCAGGCGGCCCTCCATCCAGACGCTGGCTACATCGCCAGTGAAGTGTTTGAGAATGGCATTTGCTCCTTGCTTTCAGCGCTTGTGCCTGAAGGGCAAGAGGAAACCAGCCCACCACCCCCCAACCTGCGCCTGTGGCCTGATGACGCACGCGCCCTGCTGGATGAACTGCCTGCCCAGTGCCTTGACCGCGCTTACCTTATGTTCCCCGATCCATGGCCCAAGGCGCGCCATGCCAAGCGGCGCTTCATCCATCCAGACAACCTCAAACGCCTAGCTAGGCTCCTCAAGCCAGGCAGCATGTTCCGCATTGCCAGCGACCACCCCGTCTACCAGCAATGGGTGGATGAGGTGATGGCGCTCCTTGAAAGCCAGGCCCTCTTCACCTTGACCAGCCGTTCCGAGGGCCCAGAGCGCCCTGAAGGCTGGTCCCCCACCCGTTATGAGGCCAAGGCCCGCGCGGCTGGGCGGCAACCCTTTTATTGGACCTTCATGCGCGCCAAGGTCTGATTCCTTCCGGAAAATTCATCCCCATGCCATGGGAGGGCGCGCAAGTTAAGCGCAAACTACCTACCAGTCAGGCCTAGAAGGAGAGCTGCCATGATAGCCCCCACCCCCCAGCCTTCACCACAGCAAGTTCATGCTCCGGCCCTCCGCCCCTTGCCAGAAGGTGTAGAGCGTGAACGTATGCAGTTTGACGTGGTCGTGGCTGGGGGCGGTCCTGCAGGCCTTGCCGCCGCCATCAGACTGAAGCAACTGCAACCAGGCCTTTCCGTGTGCTTGATTGAAAAAGCTGCTGAGATTGGGGGGCAAGTGGTCTCTGGCGCTGTTATTGAGACCCGCGCCCTTGATGAGCTTCTGCCTGCTTGGCGCGAACTGGGCGCCCCCCTTGAAACGAAGGTCAATGAAGAATCCCTTCTGTTCCTGACTGCCAAGCGGGCCTTTCCCATTCCTGCCCTGCATTGGGCCATGCCGGACATGGACAACCGTGGCAATTACATCGTCTCCCTTGGCGATGTGTGCCGTTGGCTGGGTGAGCAGGCTGAAGCGCTGGGGGTGGATGTTTTCCCTGGCTTTGGCGGGGCGCATTTGGTGATTGAGCACAATGAAAGCGCCCACCCGCGCGTGGTGGGCGTCACCACAGGGGACATGGGGCGGCAGGCGGATGGCAGCCCTGGGCCCCAGTTTCAGCCTGGGGTCACCCTTGAAGCCAAGCAGGTCATCCTGGCCGAGGGCGCCCATGGCTCCCTTTCCGAGGAGGCCATGAGTCGCTTTTTCCTGCGCAAAGGCATTGACCCCCAAACCTACGGCCTTGGCATCAAGGAACTGTGGGAGGTGCCTGCAGCCCAGCACCGCCCAGGCTTTGTGCAGCACAGCTTTGGCTGGCCGCTTGACAGCCAAACCTACGGGGGCGCCTTCCTCTACCATTTTGGTCGGAACCTGGTGGCTTACGGTTTCGTGACGGGGCTTGATTACCGCAACCCTTACCTCTCCCCTTTTGAGGAGATGCAGCGCACTAAGAAACACCCAGCCTTCAGCAAGCACCTCAAAGGCGGCAAACGCCTGGCCTATGGTGCGCGCGCCCTCACGGAAGGGGGGCTACAGTGCTTGCCCCGCCTTACCTTCCCGGGAGGGGTGTTGGCTGGCGACAGCGCTGGTTTCCTCAATATGCCCAAAATCAAGGGCACGCACACCGCCATGAAGTCTGGCATGGTCGCAGCTGAAGCCGTGGTGGAGGCCCTGACCCAGAACGCGCCTGAAGCCACAAGCTACCAGCCCAGGCTGGAGCAATCCTGGCTGTGGGGTGAACTGCACCGCGCCCGCAACATCCGCCCTGCCTTCCACAAATGGGGCCTGTGGGGCGGTGCCCTTTACGCTGGGCTGGATGGCACGCTTCTGCGTGGCCACACCCCCTGGACACTGCACCACCACCAGCCGGACTGCGACCGGTTGCGCCATGCCGCTGACGCACGCCCCATCACCTATCCCGCGCCAGACGGCCTGTTGACATTCGACAAGCTATCCTCCCTGCAGCTGGCCAACATCAACCATGACGAAGGCCAACCAAGTCACCTGGTGATGCGCAACCCAGCCTTGTGGCGCGAAGTCAACCTCAACCAATACCAGGCGCCTGAAACCCGCTACTGCCCCGCAGCAGTCTATGAGGAGGACAAGGACGCCACCGGCAAGGCGTTCCTGCGCATCAACGCCTCCAACTGTCTGCAATGCAAAAGCTGCGCCATCAAGGACCCCACGCTCAACATCCATTGGACAGTGCCAGAAGGCGGCTCTGGCCCGTCCTATCCGCCAGGCATGTGAACCAACCTGCCAGGGCGTGCTATAAACCTCCCCCAGGCCCTGTCAGCCTTGCGGAACGCTTGCCACGCAATGGCTGGCGCCGCCCCACCCAAGCTTCATCAGTGGTGATTTCATGAGCCAACCCATCAAGATACTTGTGCCCGTCAAAAGGGTGGTTGACCACAACATCAAGCCGCGTGTGGCAGCCGATGGCACCAAGCTGGAGACAGCTGGCCTCAAACACGCCATGAACCCTTTTGATGAAGTGGCCCTGGAAGCGGCACTGCGCCTGAAGGAAAGCGGCAGCGCCACAGAAGTGGTCGCTGTGACCATGGGACCGCCGAAAGCCGTTGACGTCCTGCGCACGGCTTTGGCCATGGGCGCGACAGACGCCATCCTGGTTGCCATGCCGGAGGACGCGCCCCCCCCAGAGCCCCTCACCGTAGCTAAAGGCCTGGCTGCCCTGGTCAAGCGTGATGGCATGGGTCTGGTCATCATGGGCAAGCAGGCTTCAGATGACGACATGGGCGCCACAGGCCCCCTCCTGGCTGCCAAGCTGGGCTGGCCCCAAGCTACGTTCGCCAGTGCCCTGGGCATTAAGGATGGCGAAATATGGGTCAAGCGCGAAATCGATGGCGGCACTGAAACCATGGGACTTTCCCTGCCAGCCGTCATCACAGCTGACCTGCGCTTGAACGAGCCACGCTTTGCAACACTACCCAACATCATGAAAGCCCGCAAAAAACCCATTCAGACCATCCCCATGGCTGATCTGGGCATTGGGGCTGACCGGCGCCTTGAAACCATCAAGGTCAGTGAGCCCCCAGCACGCCAGGCTGGGCGCCGCTACCACTCCCCCCAGGAACTGGTCCAGGCCCTTAAGGAGGCAAAAGTCATCTGATGTCCATTCTCGTTCTGCTTGAAAACGACCACGGCACTGTGCGTCCTTCCAGCCTTTCAGCTTTGGCTGCCGCCCAGAAGCTGGCCGTGGCGGCCGGCACCCCTGGGGAAGTGGATGCTGTCCTATTTGAGGGGCAGCAAGACAAAGGCCACGCCAAAGCTGCTCCCGCAGCAGCCAAACTTGCTGGCGTGCGCAACCTCCATGTGGTGGATGGCCACCCCACAGCTGAGGCCGCAGCCCCCATCCTGGTAGACGTGGCCAAACAGCATGGCGCAAGCCATGTGGTGGCTGCCGCCAATGCTGTTGGCAAGAATGTCATTCCACGCGCTGCAGGCCTGGCAGACAGCCAACCTGTAACGGAAGTGGTAGCCATTGAGGGGGCGGACACCTTCACCAGGCCTGTTTACGCTGGCAGCGCCCTCATGACCGTGCGTTCCAAAAACCCTGTCCACTATCTTACTATTCGGCCAGGCTCCTTTGAAACCTCAGAAGCAGCGGGCAGTGGCAACGCCACTACCCATCAGCACCAGCCCCCCCACACCCCTCAGGCACGCCTGGAAAGTGTGGACATCACCACATCTGAGCGGCCAGACCTGGAGGCGGCGCGCGTGGTGGTGGCTGGCGGCAAGGGCTTGAAAGACGCTGAGCGTTTCAAGGCCCTTCTGGCCCCCTTGGCTGATGAACTGAATGCGGCCATTGGCGCCTCCCGTGCCGCTGTTGACGCTGACTTCGCCCCTAATGAGATTCAGGTGGGGCAAACTGGCAAAATCGTGGCGCCAGAGCTTTACGTGGCTGTGGCGATTTCAGGCGCTGTTCAGCATTTGGCTGGCATGAAGGACAGCAAGACCATCGTTGCCATCAACGCTGACCCTGACGCACCCATTTTCCAAGTCGCTGATTACGGCATCGTGGGGGACGCTTTTGAAATCGTTCCCGAACTGGTCAAGGCCATCAAAGCAGTTTGAGGGCCGCCAGGTTGAGCGGGGGAAAATCAAGGCAACGGCACTTTTCCCCTTGCTTTGCCAAGGGCTGGCGCGTATCAACGGGCCTGCACCGCGTCGGAGCGTAGCTCAGCCTGGTAGAGCACTGTGTTCGGGACGCAGGGGCCGGAGGTTCGAATCCTCTCGCTCCGACCAGCGATGCCATTATTTGCAAGCCCTGGCTGAATAAGTCAGGGCTTTTTTATACGGCAAGACCATAGCTGCAGCGGCACCACAGGCCACGCTTCTAAGGTTGTAGGGCAGGGTAACCTTGCAAAGCCTGCCGCACCACACTTTCCAAAGTGGCTATGCCCCCTGGAGATTCATTAAGGCATGGCACCGCCACAAAATCCTCCCCACCCGCAGCCAAGAAGCGCTGCTTAAGGTCACGGCCGATCTCATCAAGGGTTTCTATGCAATCAGCCATGAAGCCTGGCGTCGTCACCGCAATGCGTTTGATGCCACGCCCTGGCAAAGCTGTGACGACATCAACCGTTGACGGTTGCAACCAGGCATTGAAGCCAAAACGGGATTGATAAGTCAGCGGAACCTTGTTTTCAGGCCAACCCAAGGCTGCTGCCAGCGCCTTCACCGTGGCGGCGCATTCAAGCGGGTATGGATCGCCCTTTTCCACGTAGGAAAGAGGCAAACCGTGAAAAGAGGCCACCAGCAATTGGGGCTGCCAGGCCAAAGTAGCCAGGCTTTCGCGCACACGCCCTGCCAAGGCTTGAATGTAGGCGGGGTTGGTGGGGAAGGAAGGCAGCGTCATCACCGCTGGCTGGCGGCGTTCCTTCATCAACACCCTAAAAAGGGCGTCATTGGCTGTGGCATTGGTGGTGGCTGAATATTGTGGGAACAAGGGCAGCGCAATGATACGCCCGCAACCTTGCGCCACCAGCCTCTCCACTGCCTCTGCAATGGAAGGCCGGCCATAACGCATGGCCCAGGCCACTGGCACGTCATCACGGGCCAGGCGCTTGCCCAGGGCCGCTGCTTGGCGGCGCGTAATCACGCGCAAGGGGGAATCATTCTCCCCCTCATCCCATATGCGCTTGTAAAGCGCGCCACTGCGGAAAGGCCTGCTAAGCAGCACTACCCCTTCCAGAAGGGGCTTCCAGAGCCATGGCGTCAGCTCCACCACTCGCTGGTCTGAGAGGAACTCGCTGAGGAAAGAGCGCACAGAGCGGTAATCGGTGCCCTCTGGCGTGCCCAAAGCCATAAGGAGGACGCCCGTTCGGTCGCCCATGCCCTTCAACCCCTCAGGCAGGGCAAGAGGGGTTCCTATGGTCATTCAGGCTCAAGGGCGCGTTCACGCGGCTTCCAAAGCGATGAGCCAGCCCCCAGCAATTGGCGCGCTACCAACTCCTCAGCGATTTGAACGGCATTGAGGGCCGCACCTTTGCGCAGATTGTCTGACACGCACCAGAAAGCCAGCCCGTTCTCAACCGTTGGGTCACGGCGCAGGCGGGAAATATAGGTTGGATCCTCCCCCACGCATTCCAGGGGGGTCACGTAGCCGCCGTCCTCGTGCTTGTCCTGCACCACTACGCCTGGCGCGTTGCGCAGCGCTTCACGCGCGGCCTCCACGCTGACGGGGCGTGCGCACTCCACGCTGACAGCCTCTGAATGGCCGATGAACACAGGTACGCGCACGCACGTGGCCAGGACCTTGATGTCAGGATCGAGGATCTTGCGCGTTTCAACCGCCATTTTCCATTCCTCCTTGGTGGAGCCGTCCTCCATGAAGCGGTCAATGTGGGGAATGACGTTGAAGGCGATCTGCTTGGTGAACTGTTCCACCAAAGGGGCGTCATGAACGAAACTGCCCTTGGTCTGGTTGAACAGCTCGTCCATGGCGTCTTTGCCAGCGCCTGAAACAGCCTGATAGGTGGAAACCACTACACGCTTAATGCCGTAAAGGTCGTGCAAAGGCTTGAGCGCAAGGACGAGTTGCGCTGTGGAACAGTTGGGGTTGGCGATGATGCCGCGATGGGCCTTTTCCACCGCAGCGCCGTTGACTTCAGGCACTACCAGGGGAATGCCTGGCTCCATGCGGAAGTAAGACGTGTTGTCCACAACCACGCAGCGTGCGGCGGCAGCCTTGGGGGCATAGATTTTTGAAACGCTCGCCCCTGGGGAGAACAGCCCCAGGTCACAGCCTTTGAAATCGAAAGTCTCCAGATTCTGGACCTTCAGGACCTTCTTGTCCCCAAAGGAGACCTCACGCCCTGCTGAGCGCGCGCTGGCCAGCGGGATAACTTCAGATGCCGGGAAGTCCCGCTCTGCTAGAATCCGCAACATCTCACGCCCAACGGCACCTGTGGCGCCCACAACAGCTACTTTGTATCCCATGGTACCGAGCCCCGTTTTCTACACTGCTCTGATGCGTGGCGGCCGCCGCCCTGTCTACCTGCCCTTGCCACACTTTGGAAGTTGCCAGGCAGCACAGGGCAATGTGGCGCAAAAACGCCGCGAATGGCTTGGCGGCTCAAGACATGCGGCCTTTGTGAACAGGTTATGAACCATGCCCCACCAACCCAAGCCAAGCAAGGCGCCAAGGACATTTCTTTAAATCCGCCATTCACCCTTCAAAAAGAGTGCCTTCAAAAACCCTGGCTGGTTTCAGCGCTTAAAGCGTTTCCACACAGCTGAGAGATGATGGCGAAAAATTTCGTAACGCGCCTTGATGTCGCCTGTCATATAGTTGAGCTGAATGGAAAGGCGTGGGCCGACATGGGGCAAATGACCATGCCAGCTGTCTGGGCCATTGGGAAAAACCACCAGCGTACCGCCAGTTGGCAGAATCTCGCGGGCGTAATTGTCCATGTCCCCCTCCCCATTGAGGAAGCGCAGGCACCCTTTGGAATCCATGAACTCGCGCTCAGGTGGGTTAAGGTAAAGCAGGATGGTCACCCGCTTGCAGGGGCTGTCACGGTGAATGCGCCCATCCTGGGGGCGTGTGTGGCCGCGCAAGGTCAGCATGGTGGGGGCCTGGTGCACGTCCAGGCCAAATTTATCACCGATGATGGCCTTGAGCTCAGGCCCTTCAAGTACCTGCAGGAAGCGCTCCAACGTTGGGGTCAGCTTAAGGGCGCCTGGAGGGTAGGAGCCGCCCGCCGGTATAGTTGGCATTTCCCGATTGATCACCAATACCTGCTCGGGGCTCAAGAAATCAGGCACGACCAGGTGGGGAGTGGGCAAGGCCATGATGTGCGCCTGGCGCACTGCTGCGAAATGGGGGGTAAGGGCGGCTTCACCAGCCCTGCCTGGTGTTGATAGTGCTTGCTGAAAGCTCGTCATGGCGGTCCTCCCACGCGGGCAGGACATGGCAATGGCCTGCAAATGGCGCCCATGCTGCCTGAGGCCGCCACGGCCCACAAGAACTGGTAGTGGGGCCAAATCAATTATGAAGGGAATTTCACCCCCAGGACTGCTTATCATAGCTCTAATGGGGCGTCCTTAACAAAGGATTGCCCCCAACCCTGACCAAAGTAACGAAGTCCAACTGGCCATTTCAGCAAAGACGGTCAGCCATGCCTGCCCCAACCCCCCAGGGCATGCTATGATTCCCAAGGATATACCAGCCCAGAAGCGCCTTGGCCGTTGGGCTGGTGCTGTTGGGTTGGCCTGAACAGGCCTAGCATCCTCTCCACCATTCGACATGAAGCAGAGCCTCCATGACTTCCGACCGAACTGACCACCTACTTTTCCCAGCCCTAGAAGCCCTCGGCGCCAGCAATGGCGCCTGGCTGGAGGAAAAATGGTCGGCATGGCTGGAAAAACCGGAAAGCGTGGCCCCAGAGCTGGCCAGTTTGTTCAGCACCCTCAACGCGGGCCCAACACCGCTTCTGAACCCTTCCCAGCAGCTTGCCCATGGGGATGATGGGCGCGATGAAGCCCTTGGCGTCCTGCGTGAGGCTTGGCGCCAGCGGGGCCATTTGCGCGCCACCCTCGACCCGCTTGGCCTGCGCGAACGGCCTGATGTGCCCGGGCTTTTCCCCCCAAGCAACGCCCCAGCCCACCACCAGGCTGAGGCCCAGCGCCTTGAACAGCTTTACGCGGGCACCCTGGCAGTCGAATACATGCACCTGCAAGACGCACGTGAACGCCAATGGTGGCAGGACCGTTTTGAGGGCCAGCCCCGGCACACTGGCTCTGCTCCAGGGCTAGACCCTAGGCGTATCCTGGCCCTGCTGACCAAGGCTGAAATCTTTGAGGCCTTCTGCCAGCAACGCTACACCGGCGCCCGCCGCTTTGGGCTGGAAGGGGGCGAAAGCCTCGTGGTGGCACTGCAGACCTTGGTTGACGAGGCTGGCCGCGATGGTGTGGACAGCATGTCCTTTGGCATGTCCCACAGGGGGCGTCTTAATGTGATGGTCAATATCCTGCACAAGCCAGCAGAGGCCATTTTCAGCGAATTCGCCGGCAAGGCATTCGGTCCTGATGAAATCGATACGGCAGGGGATGTGAAATACCACCTGGGCTGCGCCGCCACTGTGCGCACCCCAGGCGCAGACGGCAAAGCGGCCAGCCATGAGATGCGCCTGGCGCTGCTGCCCAACCCTTCCCACCTGGAGGCCGTGGATCCTGTCGTGATGGGGCGTGTGCGCGCTGACCAGGACCGCACCCATGACGAAGCGCGCAACAAACATCTGGGCGTCCTTGTGCATGGGGACGGCGCCTTTGCTGGCCAGGGGGTGGTTTACGAGACCTTGCAGCTTTCCCGGCTGCGTGGCTACGGCACGGGGGGCACGGTTCACATCGTCCTCAACAACCAAGTTTCCTTCACCACAGATCCCACAGACCAGCATTCAGGCGTCTGGAACACGGATGTGGCACGCACTGTGCAGGCCCCCGTGCTGCATGTGAACGGCGCCGCCCCCGAAGCGGTGGCGCGCGCTGCCAGCCTAGCCCACGAGTGGCGCCAAGCTTTTGGGCGCGACATTGTCATCAACCTGTTCTGCTACCGTTTGCATGGCCACAATGAGACTGACGAGCCAGCCTTCACCCAGCCCCGCATGGTGGAGGCCATCAATGCCTATCCAGGGGTGCGCGCCCGCTTCGCTGAGGACCTAGAAAAGCGCGGCCTGATTGAACCAGGCCAGGCGGAAGCCTTGCGCCGTGCTGATGACCAGGCGCTTGAGGAAGCTTTTGCCCAGGCTGACACTTACCAACCAGACGGCACAGATTGGCTTGACGCTTCCCCCCTTGACCCCACGCGCCTCCAAGACAGTCCTGAGCGTGTCCAGCCCATGACGGGCGTCCCCTTGGCGCGCCTGCGTGAAGTGGGCCTTGGTAGCACGGAAGTGCCCGCTGGGTTTGCCCTCCACCCCCGCATTGAACGTCAATTCAAAGCGCGCCGCCAAGCTTTGGAAGCCCCTGAAGGTACTGTGGACTGGGCCACAGCTGAAACACTGGCCCTGGGCACGATCGCGCTGGATGGCCACAGGGTACGTCTTTCAGGGCAGGATTCAGGCCGCGGCACCTTCAGCCAGCGCCACGCTGTGCTGACAGACCAGCGCGATGGCCACAAAGTTACCCCACTTGACTTGCTGAGCCGCCGCCAAGGCAAGGTGGAGGTGTGGAATTCCCCCCTTTCTGAATATGGCGTCATGGGTTTTGAATATGGCTATTCGCTGGGCAACCCTGAAGCCCTTGTGATGTGGGAGGCCCAATTTGGCGATTTCGCCAATGGCGCCCAAGTAATGATTGACCAGTTCGTGGCCTCTGGGGAGACCAAATGGCTGCGCACATCCAGCCTGACCTTGCTTCTGCCGCATGGCTTGGAAGGGGCTGGGCCTGAGCACTCCTCAGCCAGGCCTGAGCGATTCCTGGCTTTGTGCGCAGACAACAACATGCGCGTTTGCATGCCTTCAACCCCGGCTAACTACTTTCACCTGCTGCGGCGACAAATCGCGCGGCGCTGCAAAAAACCCGCTGTTATCTTCACGCCCAAATCACTGCTGCGCCGGCCTGAGGCACGCTCCCTGCTGGCTGAAATGGGGCCGCAGACGCGTTTTCAACCCATTTTACCCGATCCCCTTTTCCAGGGGGTAGGCCAGCAGGACGCCAGGGGCAAGGTGCGCCGCCTAATTCTGTGCGCTGGCAAAGTCTATTACGACCTAGCTGCCCGCAGGGCTGAACTGGGCCTGAACGATGTCGCCCTGGTGCGGTTGGAACAGTTCTACCCCTTCCCCCACCATGCCCTGGTAGCGGAGTTGGTACGCTTCCCCAAACTTGAAACGGCCCTTTGGTGCCAGGAGGAGCCACGCAACGGCGGGGCGTGGCGTTATGTAGACCGGCGCTATGAGCATTCCCTCAAAAATGCTGGCCAGCAACTGCGGCCACGCTTAGTGGGGCGTCGCGCCAGTGCCTCCCCCGCCACAGGCCTAGCCAGCCGTCACGCCAGCGAACAGGCGGCCTTGATTGAACGCGCCTTGACGCGCGACTTCTCCATTCCTCTCACGCCTGATGAAAAGGCCCACCACTGATGAACGCCACAAAACCTTTGCCCCCTTCAGAAGTGCAAGACCCTTTCCCTTCTGGCCCGTTGCCCACAAACCACCCCCATAATCATAATGGTGAAGGGGAGCATGTGTCTTTTTGGGGGGATGTCCTTGCCCCAGGCAGCCTGCGGGCCGGCCCTGACGCCCAAGGCCATTTTGGCCCTTATGGCGGCCGCTTTGTGGCTGAAACCTTGATGCCGCTGATGCTGGATCTGGAACAAGCCTGGCTTGAGGCGCGGCGCGACCCGGCCTTCCATGCGGAACTGCGCCGCCACCTGCGTAACTATGTGGGCAGGCCAAGCCCCCTGTGGCGTGCGGACCGCTTGACGGAGACCATCCGCCACCAGGCGCCCACTGGCAAAGGGGCCAGCCTTTACCTCAAGCGTGAGGACCTCAACCACACAGGTTCACACAAGCTCAACAACGTCATGGGGCAGATCCTGTTGGCGCGCCGCATGGGCAAGAAACGCATCGTGGCTGAAACAGGTGCTGGCCAGCATGGCGTGGCCACCGCCACGGTTTGCGCGCTTTTTGGCATGGCATGCAAAATCTTCATGGGCAAAACTGATGTTGAGCGCCAAAAACCCAACGTATTCAGAATGCATCTCCTGGGCGCTGAGGTGGAGGCGGTGACCGCTGGCGGCGGCCAATTGAAGGACGCTATGAACGAGGCCATGCGCGACTGGGTGGAACATGTAGATGACACCTATTTCCTGGTGGGCACCGTAGCGGGCCCCCACCCTTACCCAGCCATGGTGCGTGACTTCCAATCAGTGCTGGGGCATGAGGCGCGCCACCAAATTCAGCAGCAAACAGGTCGCCTGCCTGACGCCATTGTGGCGGCCATTGGCGGTGGGTCCAATGCCATGGGGCTGTTCCACCCCTTCCTTGATGACCAAACAGTGGCCATTTACGGTGTGGAGGCAGCAGGGCTGGGGCTTGATTCCGGCCGAACCGCCGCTTCGCTTGAACGCGGTGCGCCAGGGGTGCTTCACGGCAACCGCACTTACCTTCTACAGGATGATGACGGGCAAATCACTGACACGCACTCCATTAGCGCTGGGTTGGATTACCCAGGCATTGGTCCCGAACATTCATGGCTGCGCGACAAGGGGCGGGTAAACTACGTTGCCGCCACTGATGATGAAGCCCTTGACGCCTTTCAGAAACTAACCCGCCTTGAAGGCATCATCCCAGCTCTGGAAAGCGCCCATGGCTTGGCTTACGCCCTCAAACTGGCTGCCACCTTGCCTGAAGGGGCCACCATCATTGTCAACATCTCTGGCCGGGGCGACAAGGACGTGCCCACAGTTGCCGCACGCCTTGGCGTGAAGCTTTGAAGGCTGCCATCATGAACGCTCATTCCCCAAGCACAGCACACCGCCCCACCCGCCTTGCCAAGCGCTTCGCCCAATTGCGGGCTGAGGGGCGCGGGGCCCTCATCCCTTATGTGGAAGCTTTTGATCCAGACCGCGCCACCTCGCTGGCCTTGATGAAGGCTATGCCTGAAGCTGGCGCTGACATCATTGAGGTCGGCGTGCCCTTTTCAGACCCCGCCGCTGACGGCCCCACCATCCAGGCTGCCGCCAAGCGTGCCTTGAAAGCCGGCGCCACACTGGCAGGGGTGCTGGCCATGGTGCGTGATTTCCGCCAGCACGACCAGGAGACGCCCGTGGTCATGATGGGTTACCTCAACCCCGTTGACCGCTATGGGGTGGAGCGTTTCTGCCAGGAAGCAGCCCAAGCTGGCGTTGATGGCCTGCTGCTGGTTGACCTGCCCCCTGAGGAAGCGCCCTTCGTGCTGCCCCATGCCCGTGCCCATGGCCTTGACTTAATTCGCCTGGCCACGCCAACCACAACACCAGAACGGCTTGAAACCATCCTCCAAGGGGCATCAGGGTTCTTGTACTATGTCAGCATCAAGGGTGTGACAGGCACTACAGCCGCCAGCGCTGACGACCTTGCGCAGGCCATGAGGCGCATCCGCCAAAACGCGCCCTTGCCTGTGGTGACGGGGTTTGGCATCGCCACCCCAGAACAAGCAGCCACGGCTGCTACCCTCAGCGATGGCGCAGTCACGGCTTCAGCCCTTATTAAGGCCATGGCCGCAACACTTGACGAGCGCGGCAACGCCACAGCCGCCACGGTGGAGGCAGCCTTGGCGCCAGTGCGTGCCATGGCGCAGGCTGTGCGCGCGACCACAAACAAAGCCTGAAGCACCCGTTGCAAGTTACAAGCAAGTTACAAAAAAGGAGCTATAAAAAGGCCCCACTCTACTTTGCGGTAGAGGGGGCCTTGCTTAAACACGCCTTAAGCACTTGATGGGAGTGCGCCGTGGCTTAAAGCCAGCCAGGGCACAGCCCACCAACCAGTGTTAAGCTGCGTCAGGAAGCGTTGGGCTTGCCTGGCGCGGCGTTGGGGGTTGGGGCTTTAGGCGCGGCGGCAGAAGTGTTGTGCGTCTGCGCATAGGCCTGGAACTGTTCCATGGTGGTGCGCAGGTTCAAGCCCAGGAAAATGGCCGAAATGCCGCTGAACAGCAGTTCAACTGAAATCAACGTGCCGATGAAAATCAGGCTAGCTGTTGGCATCCACGCCCACAGCACTACACCCAAGGCCAAAGTGATGAGGCCGCTGACCAGCCCCCACCACCAACCTGGGATGCCACGCACGCTGAAAGCGTACCAAAAGCGCATCAAACCGCCGAAAATCAACAAGGCTGCGATGAAGGCCGTCACCACGTCAGCGCCCAGGACGGGGTGCCAGCACATCAGCCCGCCTGCAATGGCGATCAACGCGCCTGTGAGCACATTAAGCCAACGCGGCATGCCACGCCCACCATGGCCAAAGCCTTGGACGAGTTGGACGGCACCGCCCACAAGCATGAACGCGCCCAGAATCATGACGCTGCCCATCGTCAGCCAAAAAGAGGTGACCCAGGCCAGAATGCCCAGCACCACCATCAACGCGCCAGAGGCAATGAACCAGCTCGGCTTGATGTACTGCGGCGGAAAGATGTCAACAATGGATTCAAACTGGGCAGGGAACTGCGGGGGTAGTTTCTTGTTCTCTGTCGTATCTGTCATGATGGCTCCGCTGCGGCCATGCACTGTGCGCTGGCCAATTGTTGCAGCCCCTCTGGGGCAGTGCGGGCACGCACAGGCACTTACAGCCGTAAGGGTGAAGGGGCCGGGAAATGGCCATGCCTGGCAGGTGCCTGGTAATGAACCTGCGCAGCGCTTGCGCGCCTGCTTGGCTACCAGTCAACCCACCAAGGGACTTCAACCATAGTCACTTGTTTCAGAACTGCAAAGAGTTTTAGTGCCTATCGACAACCCACCAGCAGTGGTCCTTCAGGCCCATGCTGGGCTGCTGTTGTCTGCTCCAGGCTGGGCCAGTGTAGTCTGGAAGCTGGCCATGGGCAGGCAAGGGCGCTAAAACCGTCTCCCTTCAAGTCATGTTTCCAGGCCGGCGCTGCTTTGAACCAACAAGCAGGAAGGCACCCTGTGCACGCCACCTTAACCTCTATAATGCCATGCCTTCATGGCCTTATGCCGCCACGCAGCAGAACAGGAGTTATCTCATGAGCTGGCTAACCAAATATGTTCGTCCCAAGCTGCGCGGCCTGCTGCAGCGAGAGGTGCCTGAAAACCTGTGGACCAACTGTGATTCCTGTTCACAGATGATGCTGGTCCGTGATTTTGAGCGCAACCTCAAGGTTTGCCCCCATTGTGGCCACCATGGGCGCGCCCTTGCCATGGAAAGGCTGAAATGGACCTTCGACAATGGCCCGTTTGATGTGGCAGCGCTGCCAGAAATGCCCCATGACCCGCTAACCTTCCGTGATTCAAAGAAATACCCTGACCGCCTCAAAGCCGCACGCGCCAAAAGCGGCCTTGAAGAGGCCCTGACGGTGGCCACAGGGACCATCGGCGGCCAGGAGGCCGTGGTAGCGGTGATGGCGTTTGAGTTCATGGCGGGCACCATGGGGGCAGCGCTGGGGGAAGGCTTCCTGGCTGCCTGCCGCCTTGCCATCACCAAAAAGGCGCCCTTGGTCTTGTTCAGCGCTTCTGGTGGGGCGCGCATGCAGGAAGGGGTGGTGAGCTTGATGCAAATGCCCCGCACCACCATTGGGGTGCAGATGCTGCGTGAGGCGGGCGTGCCTTACATCGTTGTGTTGACCAACCCCACCACAGGGGGTGTTTCGGCTTCTTTCGCCATGCTGGGCGATATCCACATCGCCGAGCCCAATGCCCTGATTGCTTTTGCCGGGCCGCGCGTCATCAAAGACACCGTGCGCGAAGAACTGCCAGAAGGCTTCCAGCGCAGTGAATACCTGCTTGAACATGGCATGGTGGACACCATCGCTTCCCGCGCCCAACTGCCAGGACTGCTGGCCAAGCTTATTGGGATGCTCAGCCCTGCGTCTGAGGCAACACCAACTGCGCAGCGCCATGACATCAACGACAACGCCACAAAATCACCTAAAGGTAAGCAAACACGGGTGGAGCGGAAAAAACGCGCATGAAGGCGCCCCACCAGCCGCCTGCCTCCGAACCGGGGTGCTCCCCCTTGGCAACCCAGCTTCTTGAACGCGCAGGGCGTTCCCACCACCAGGTGATCGACCTGGGCTTGGAGAGGCTGAAAAGCCTTTTGGCACGACTGGGCCACCCTGAACGTGCCATGCCGCCGGCCATCCATGTTGCTGGCACCAATGGCAAAGGCAGCACCACAGCGTTCATGCGCGCCATGGTGGAGGGTTCTGGCCTGCGTTGCCATGTCATGACCAGCCCCCATTTGCTGCGCCTGACGGAGCGTTTTGTGGTGGGCAACCATGAAGTGGGCGAGAAGGAGCTGGACGCTACGCTGACAGAAATCATGGAGGCCAGCAAAGGTTCCCCCGTGACCCCGTTTGAATTGCTGACGGCTGCGGGCTTTATGCTTTTCGCCCGTCACCCAGCTGATCTGTGCCTGGTAGAAGTGGGGCTGGGGGGACGGCTGGACGCCACCAACCTCCTCAGGGATGTTCGTGCCAGCGTCATCACGCCTATCAGCCTGGACCACCAGGACTTTCTGGGGAACAGCGTTGCGCAGATCGCTGCTGAGAAGGCCGGCATCATTAGGAAGGGCGTGCCTGTTGTTAGCGCTGCCCAAAGCCCGGCTGCAGCACAGGCCATCGCCCAGGCTGCGCGCCAGGCGGGGACCAGCCTTTGGCGCGAAGGGGTGGATTTCAAAGCCATCCTGCAGGCAGGGCACATGTTGTACCAAGACCGCCTGGCTTTGCCAGCAGTCATCCCCACCGCTGGACAAGCTGAATGGTTCAAGCTTTCACTGCCCCAGCCAGCGCTGCAGGGAACGCACCAAGTGCAGAACGCCACTGTGGCCGTAGCAGCGTTGCGCGCAGCAGGGGTCAGGGTGACGCCCCAAGGCTGGAGGGGGCTTGGCAAAGCCCAATGGCCTGCGCGTGGCCAAATCCTGAAGGGCAGCCTTGCGCACATCCTGCCTGAAGGCTGGCGCTTGATGGTTGATGGGGCTCACAATGAAGGTGGTGCGCAAGCCTTAGCCGCCCTCCTGCGGCAGGAAGGGCAGCCTGGCATGGCTGTGCACTTGGTGTGCGGGCTGAAAAACACTAAGGATGCCAGCGGTTATTTCAAGCCCTTGCTGCCTTTGGCCAACACCCTGCAGGCTGTGGCAGAACCTGGGCAGCACCAAGCCCAAGCGCCAGAAGCCATTGTGGACGCCGCCCAAAAGGCCTGGGCCAGCATGGCGGGCACGGCAGCGCCGCCCACTATCAGCCAGGCGCCCACTATACGCCAAGCGCTGAAGAACATCCGCGCGCAGGCCCAATCTGGCCAACCTGGGCTAGTGGTGTTGTGTGGAAGCCTTTACCTGGCTGCCATCGCCCTGCGCTTGGACGCCCAGCCTGCCTGACCAAGTGACCTGATCCTGACGAGAGGATTGGGACTTGCAAGGGCCTGTGTTGTGGGCCGCCGCAATGGAATCAGCGCCTAGGCGGCACGCCACCATGGCTTTGCGTTTGGGTACATTCCCCTTTAACCAAGGGCGCTTTGCACCCTCCTCCACGATCTCCATTTAATTTACGTTGATGTGCGCCTTCCTTCCGACCCTGCCTGCAGAAGTGCCCCTTACATGTCTGAGCCAACCATCCCCACCACCACTGACCAGGCCACAGCCCACGCTGAAGAAGCCCCAGGGCAGGCACTCCTGCTGCGCAGCCCGCCAGCCAACCTGGATGCGGAAAAAGCGCTTCTGGGTGCTATCCTGACCAACAACCGCGCTTATGAGCATGTGGCTGACTTCCTGGAGCCGCACCATTTCGCTGACATCACCCACCAGCAGCTTTTCCAAATCATTGGCGGGCGCATCGCCAAAAGCGGCCTGGCCAACGCCATCACCCTCAAAGGGGAGTTGGAACACAGCAACGTGCTGGAGAATGTCGGTGGGCTGGATTACCTCAAGACTTTGATGAAATCCATGGTAGGCATCATCAACGCCCGCGAGTACGGCATCGTCATCCATGATTGCTGGGTTCGCCGGCAGCTGATTGAAATTGGCGAGACAGTCGTCAATGACGCTTACAGTTCCGACAGCGACTTCAACGGGTCCAACCAGATTGAGACCGCTGAGCAAAAGCTATTCGACCTGGCCTCTGACCGCAACCAACAAGCCAGCGGCTTCACCTCCTTTGAGAACGCCCTTGCCGATGCTCTGGAAGTGGCTGAACTGGCTTTCAAGCGCACAAGCGACATTGTGGGCCTGTCCTCAGGGTTGCGCGATTTCGACCTCAAAACTGGCGGCCTTCACCCTTCAGACCTTCTCATCCTGGCGGGGCGCCCTGCCATGGGCAAAACAGCCTTAGCCACCAAAATCGCCTTTTCTGCAGCCCAATCGCTGATGCGGGAAGCGGAGGAGGAATCAGAACGCCAAGGCAGGCGCATCAACCCCAAGGGCATGGTGGCGATCTTCTCGCTGGAAATGTCCGCCTCCCAATTGGCCACCCGCATCCTCTCCGAGCAGTCAGAGGTCTCTGGGGAGCGCATCAGGCGTGGTGATGTTGGCACGCGTGAATTTGACCGTTTCATCAGGGTCTCGCGGGAGCTGCAGCGCTTGCCTCTTTACATTGACGACACGCCGGCCATCACCATGGCGGCCATGCGCACGCGCTGCCGCCGCCTAAAGCGCACCAAGGGCCTGGCATTGGTGGTTGTGGACTATCTGCAGCTCATGAAGGCTGGCAGCGGGCGCAGCGACAACCGCGTTCTGGAAATCTCCATGATCACCCAGGGCCTCAAAGCGCTGGCCAAGGAGATGGAAGTGCCCGTCATCGCCCTTTCCCAGCTTTCCCGCCAGGTTGAATCACGCGAAGACAAACGCCCCATGCTTTCCGACCTGCGCGAGTCAGGTTCCATTGAGCAAGACGCTGACGCTGTGATGTTCGTCTACCGCGATGAATATTACCTCCAGCAGCGCCAACCCAAAGAGAACAATTTCGAAGACAACGGCAAATACATTGATGCTCTGCAGGAGTGGCAGCGCAAAATGGAACTTGTCCACAACCAGGCCGACCTCATCCTGGAAAAGCAGCGCCATGGCCCCACAGGCACCATCAAGCTCAAGTTCGAGGGCGAGTTCACCCGCTTTAGCGATTATGACGGCCCTGACGAATGATGTTGGGGGCGCCCCAGCTCAAGCTCAAGCGCGCTGGGGCCTTCTCATTCGCTTTCCCTCTCCAACCCCTTTCCTGAAGGATAGTTGTCATTGGCGCTGTGGCGCATGCTGCGTAGCTGGCGGAGCTTGTTTTGGGCAGGCACGTGACCTTGCGCCGCTGCCGCTTTCAACCAGTGAATTGCCTCCAGCAAAGCGGCGGTGGGGGCCGTTTCTGGCAGGGGCGCCACCCCAGCCACTGTGCGTTCAAAAGCGCATGGCCTAAATGGTTGGGCTGGCAGCAATAAAAGGCCCAGATGGTATTGGGCGCGTCCCTCCTCTTGCTGGGCGGCTTTTTCAAGCCAGAAGCGCGCCTTGGCCTTGTCGGCCTCCACCAAATGGCCTGTCAGGTAATCATGGCCCAGGTAGAACTGCCCGTCACGCTGGCCCAGGGCTGCAGCGCGGCGGAAATAATCTGCCGCTTTCTGGGGGTCGCGGGGCGCACCTTCACCCTGCATGTGCATCTCCCCCAGGCGCCACAAGGCATCAGGCTCCTCCTGGGCTGCGGCTTTGCTGTACCAATGGTGGGCCTTGGCCAAATCCTGCGGCACCGTGTCGCTGTATTGATAAATGTAGCCTAAATTGTACTCACCCTGGGGGTCACCTTGCAGGGCGGCCTTCTCGTACCAGAAAGCCGCCTTGGCATCATCTTGCGGCACCCCTTGCCCAAGGGCATGGATCACCCCCAGGTTGCACTGGGCTGCGGCATCCCCTTGCAGGGCCGCCTGCTCGTACCAATGGCGCGCCTGGCTGTCGTTTTGCGGCACGCCAATGCCGTGGTCATGCCACACACCAAGCTGGTACTGGGCCTGGGCATAGCCTTTGGCAGCCGCTTTGGCCATGAGGGTTGCTGCCGTAGCCAGGTCAGGTTCACCAAAACGCCCTTCCACATGGTCCATGGCCTGGTTGTAATCATCTTGGGCATCTGTGGTGGGCACGGGCAAAGGCTTTCCAACGTGAGGTGGCATACCTGACCATGCTAAGACTGCATTTCAGCAATTTCACCCCCTACTTGCCCAAAAGCGTGGTGCAGGACCTGTTAAGGCCAGCGCGACTGTTCAAGCGTCCATGGTCAGCACTGGCCACAGCGCCAGTAGGCGACCACGGTGGGAAAGTTGGTTTCACAACCGCACGGAGATCCCCCCCAGGATGGTGCGGCGCAAGCCATACTGCGGCGCGCCGACACCGATACCTGAACCGTCACGCAGCCTGTAGGTCTTGTCAAAAAGGTTGATCACATCCAGCCTGAACTGAACTTTGCGTTCCCCCAGCCCTTGGCCGATGTCGGCTTTGCTGAATAGGACATCCTGCACCAACCCCAGATTGAAAGTGGCGTACTGGGGCACGTGGCCGCCATTGGGAATGGCGCCCCAGTCCCGCCGCAGGCCAGAGCCATAAACCATAGTGGCTGAAAGCTGGAACGGATGGGTGCTTTGGCGCATGAAGCGGTAAGACCCCCCAGCAGAAGCCGTCCAGCGTTGTTCATGGTCCAGGTGCACCCAATGGTGCTTGATGTAGGCCAGGTCATCGGGCGCGAAGCTCCATTGGCTGGAGTCGATGTCCTTACCCATGGCGTGGTTCCAGCCCATGTTGCCGTAAAGGTTCAGCCCTGGCAGTGCTGGCGGGGTGAAATTGGTTGAAAGTTCCGCACCATAGCTGAAGCCCTTGCGGTAGTTGAAGGCCGTCAGAATGATGGGAGCGCCAAACTGGCCGTCATCAAGCATGTTGTGGGCGCGCTTGAAGTAGCCATCCACCGTCATGGTCCAGCCCTTGGTCAAGGTCTGCGTCCAACCACCATCCACGTAATGGCTGCGTTCCGCCTTCACAGGGCTATTGCCCTGGCCAGGCATGGCGCCTGAGGTGTGGTTGAAGGCGGCCGGGTTGCCTGGTGTCACTTCCTCCAGCACGGGTGGGGTGAAGTAGCGCGCATAGGACAAGTGCATGTGCCCCCCCTTCCACGGGCGCCACACCAAGGCAAAGCGCGGGCTGAACTGGGTGGCGTAGGCGTATTCGTCCACACCATCAAAGCGGAAGCCGTAAGTCAGTGTTACGCGTTGGTTGGCGCGCCATTCATCCTGGCCGTAAAACCCACCGTAAGCACCTGTTTTGCCAGCCTCCTGCCTGATGGTGACAGGGGTGCGACCAAAGGCGCCCCCCATTTCAGGGAAAACCTGGGAATTTGTTTTCGTCATTCCCCGTTCCCCATAGGCCTGGAAACCCAGCCGCACCGTGTGGCCTGGAGCAGCGTGCCATGTGGTGTCATTCTGCATCCCAGCGCTGAACACGGCACGCCTGGCTTGCTGCGCCACGCCGTTGTAAATCAAGTCACCTACCCAATCAGGCGAATAGTTCAGGCTGCTATAGCGCACCACAGCTGAGGTGGTGGCCTGCACGTCCTCCCGGCTTTCCTTCCAGCTGACCATGCCGAAATCACCTAGTTCAGCCTGGTGTTCGCGCAGGGCCATGCTGGCGGGGGCACTGGCTGCATGGCCTTGCCAAGCGGGGGTTTCAAATTGGTGCTGCTGTGAGGGGTTATTGGGCAGCTGAAACCAGCTGTTGGCCACGCCACCTGTGAAGGAGAATTCCGTTTGAGGGCGCAAGTGGTAAGCCAGCCGCCCCAACACATGGTACTGGTTGGTGAGGTCGTGAACAGCATTGAAGCTAGGGGTAGGATTTTCGATGCCCACCCTGTTGTGCACGGCATCAGCCGTCAGGAACAGGTCCCATTTGCCAGCTTTCTGCCCCATCACGGCCGCAGGCTGCAGGTAATCGCGTGCACCACCATAAAGGCTGACGCCATAGCCAGGGTCCTTGGCACCTGTGCGGGTGTCAATTTCAATCACGCCAGCTTGCCTGAAGCCATATTGGGCAGGCAGGGCGCCATCTGTCAGGCTCAGGCTGTGGGCGAAACGGGTCGTCAACGCCTGGCTGAACATGCTGACACCATCTGGCAACGCCACACCATTGATGCGGTACTGCACATTGCCATGGTCGCCACGAATGTGCAGTTGCCCGAAACTGTCCTGCACCACACCTGGCGCCTGAAGCAACACGGTGCTGACGCTGGCATTGGCCCCGCCAGGGATGGCTGCTAACGCGGTGGGGGAGAAAAACGTTTTGGTGGCGCCGTCCATCTGCACTGGTTGGCGGGCCTGCAAACGCCCCGTCTTGATGATGATGTGCTCTGCCCGTGCCGCTTCCTTGGGGGCAGATTTCGCTTTGGCATCATGGAAATGGTTCTGGCCTGAGGGCAAGGGGTTTTCCCCACGCTGAACCACCCCTTGGGCGCTGGCTTGGGCTGGGGTGTGGCAAAGGCAACCTACCAAACACCCTGTCGCCGTGCCCACCACCAGGCGCCGCACCCTGGCCATGCCCTCTTGGCAAGCCGCTTTGCCTGAGATGCGCCTGCAGCTGCTTTTCCCCAAGTCATGATGGGCCCCAAACCGTGTTGAACAGACATGGCTGGATAAGTGATGGAGATATGGGGGGCGTTTCATGGTCTGTTCTCATGCCAGCGGGCCACAGGTTTCGTTACGTTATAATATAACGTTACAAAATTGAACAGATACGCTGCCAACACCACCTTCAAACAGCTGCGAAGGCCCTAAATCCCTGAAAAAACACCACTCTTTCCTGACCTTGCTTCCCAGGGCCAGTATGGCCTGGTTTTATGGTCACGCTTCCGCGTTGCCCTGGCCTTTTCCTGGCTTGAAGGAACGCCTTTGCTGGAGGAACCACCATGCTTGCCCAGCCCAGACCCGCACTGCCTCTCTCTGGGAGACGTTTTGCCCTGTCCACAGGGCTGAGAATGGCAGCCCTGCTAGGCTTGGCGTTTTTACCCCGCGCAGCACAGGCTGTAGATGGTGGGGGACCCTCAGTCACACCTGCTGAATCCCCAGTCACCATGCGCGCTGAGGTTTGGCGGGCCATTCTGCCCACCGCGCAGGCCCGGACACACCTGCACAACGTCCTGGCACGCCAGGACGGCCAGCCTGTGCAGCTTCTAGAACTGAAAAAGGCTTTTCACTTGATGGAATGGGGGCAAGCCTCCGCGCCAGCTACCAATGACACCTTGGCCAACATCCAACATCACACCCCCTGGCCACCCAATATCCTTTTCCTGCAAGGCATGGGGGGGACGCTTGGCGACCCTCTACGCAGCTACGCCACGTACCAGAATGTCGCCAACACCCCCATGAACCAACGCATGACGGCCTATGACCTCATCGTTCGCCCTGGAGCACGCCATGGCAGTGCCCCCCTGCCTGCCTGCCCAGCGCCAGGGCGCCTGTTCACTGTCAGCGGCGATTACCGTTCCCTGATTGATTCAGACGCCGCTACAGCCATGCGCATCGTGGACAGCGTTGCCCACACAGACCGTGCCCATTCAGTGCATGTGGCCCAAGGCGGCATTGCACTTGATGAGCCCTCCAGCCAGAACACGCTTTGCGTGGCACCTGGCCAGACCAAATGGTTTATCGCCACACCAGACACGCGGCGCAGTGCCCGTGCCCTCAGCCATCCCGTTACGTCAGCCACACGCGGCGATGTCATGGTGGTGGCACTGCACTTTTTGCTGCCTCCTGGAACGCCCCCTACCGCTGGCACACCTAACCAGTAAAGGGTTCCTTAACGTAAAGTGCTACTATGCAGCCCCCTGTGCCGAAATACTCCACCAACCGCAATGCAGGGGGGACAGGTGGGGCGATTGGTGGCGCCTTCGCAGGCCACGTCATCAGCAACCGCCCCCCTGGCGCCAGCTCCCCGGCGCGCTTGGTGAGGAAAAACTCCGCGCGCGCTGCCTCAGCCACGCTCAGCGCTACCCAACCCAGATGCACGCTGTCCTTTTGCCACAGCTCCTCTTCAGCGGAACCCACCAACTGGCCCCCCATCAAACGGCCACGCGCCCCTTGGGCATGGTTTGCAAGGATGGCCACGGTTTCAAGCAGAGCTTGACACCATGCCCCACCACCACGCCTGCCGAGCAAAACCAATGGCCTGTCTGGAGCAAGCCCCTTCAGCAAAACGTCCAGCAAGGGTTGCAATCCTTCCAGGTCCAGGGAATGGGACAAGGCGCTGTAATCGGCCAGCACAACCGGCGCCCCTGGCCACGCACCCTCCAGCAGGCTTTGCTTAAGCATGGCCTGGGCTGTTGCCGCCAAAGCCCCAGCCAGTTGCGCATGGTCTATCAAAAACGGAAATCCAGCGTTGAATAAAGCCAAGCGTCATCATGAAAACCGGCGCGCCGCATGCCTTTGCTCATGCGGACGTCACCACCAAATATCAGAAACTTAACATGCTGGCCCAGCTGGATGTCAGCCTCCAGCTGGGGGTCAAAGCCAATGTAGCGCCCTGCCTTGTGTAGCAAAATGGGATCGGCTGGCAGGGCGTAAGGCCCAAACGCACTCACCAAGCCGCCGCTCTTGTGCTGGCGCCACATGAAGGGCAGGCGGGCGCGCAGCGATATCCAGGAGGTTGGCACCGTGCTCAACAAAGGGGCGAGGTAATACATGTTGGAGCGGCCGAAATTGCCGCCTGCGTCAATCAATGTACCAGAGGGAGAAAAGGGCGCCTCAAAATCAGTCACCGCGCCATTGCGGCGCTGGCGCCCACCTGAATAGAGCTCAGCGGCACCACCGACAAAGCTGTGCCAAGGGGCCCAGGCTGGGCGCCAATCAGCCATGATGCGCGCGCCGTAAGCATGGACGGGGCGCCGCTGGCCGTTCTCCCCCTTGTAGGAGCCACGCTGCATCACAGCACCCATGTCCAGTTCCCACTCCTTGGCGGAGGTGTACCAGCGCAGGGCCAGGTTCTGGCGCATCTGCTCCCCGGCGCCGCTGCCCTGAGCCTTGGCCCAGGTGCCGTCATAATGGAAGCCCAACCAGTATAAATACAGGAAAGAGCGTATGTTTTGGGTCTTGGGCAACATGCGCGGCAATGCCCAGCCACCCGTAATGCCGTAAAGGTCGAGCTTGGGGTCAAAGGCGCCCCCAAAAACATGGTTGCGGCTGTTGGGGTTGAGCTTCGTTTTGATGAAGTCGTAAAAATCCAGCCTAAAACTGTTCCACATCATGTAATAGCGCCCACCATTCCATGATTGCGGAATGCCAGGATAGACACCTTCGTAAAGCAGCCAGGACGGCGCATCCAAAAACTGCTGCCGCCCTAGCATCAGGCCTGTTTTGGCGCCAAGCATGTTCCATTTTATTTCAGCAAACAGCTGCTGCACATCCAGCGTTTGGCGGTACGCCGCGCTGTAGCCGTAATAATTCCAACCACCGGCGTCAGCGTTGGAGAGCTGCCCAAACACCCTGAAATGTGGCCCAAAATGGAAGTCCGCCCCCAACAGGTTGCGCACATAAAACTGCCCTGCCCCCTGGTGGCCCACATGGCCCAGTAAGGGTTGGCTTTGGTACCAGTTGTTCAGGCGCGACTCACCTGAAAATGTCACCCAGCTGTTGCATTGCCCCCCCAAGCCAAGGTCAACATATTTCAAAGGGTCGAGAAGGTCCTTGCGATTTTTGGGGTTGCACAGGCGCGACCAGTCCTCAGCCCAAGGGGAAACGCCATAAGTACCCACAGGGCCAAAACCCGCGAACTCCCCATCGCCGAAATTGAACGCTCCCCAATTGCCTTGGTGGCGGTTGGGGGAACGCCTGTTCTGTTCCTCCGTCACCTGCATGGGCTGCCCAGACATGCCCGTCAGCGGGTAAAGCTCCACCTCAGCTGGCCGTTCCGAAGGGGGCAGTTCCGGCATCACGGGGGGCATGGCTGAGCGCTTGTGGGGATGGACGAACATCACCTCCGTTTCGTCCTTGGCAGGCTGGGCCGCCGCTGCCTGCGCTTTCAGGCGCTCCGCCTTGGCGGCTGCCTCCTCCTCAGCGATTTCGCGCTTTTCCATGGCGCGGTCGCGGGCGATGTCGGCTTCGGCCTCCTCTTGCTCCTCCTCTTCCTCAACTTCCGCCACGCCGTGCTCGGCATTGTGGGGGCGCGCTGCGGTCGCGGGCATGTTCTCAGGCAAAGCCCCCACCCCCCAATGGGCATCCGGCAAAGGCTTTTCACCACCAGGGCCACCTAAAAGGGGGACAGGACCCTTGTGGCCATCAACATCATGGCCACTCAAGCGCAGCACATCTGGGCCCACATGGCTGCCAACGGCATGGGGGGTTTTGATGTCATGCCTGACCGCACTCCAAAGGGGGGAGGCGTCTGGCGTTTTATCAGCGCTGACACGGGGTGCAGCTGGGTAACCACTAAGCACGCTGCCAACAGCTGCGGACTGGGCCAGCGCTGGGGGGACGCAGGCCAGGCCCAGCAACGCCACGCCCACATAAGGCAGAACGCAGAGGCAGGGCCGCAAAGCCGCCTTCAGCCCTTTGCCGCACCCGCACTTTTTCATAGCGCCCCAACCTTGCATTCAGCCAAGGAGACCCCGTTCAACTGCTTGTGCTTGCCCAGTTTCAGAGCCCCCCCGCTGCCAGCCATGTATCACAGTGTTTCATTCGGGTTTCCCCACCCCATAAACCGGTGGTGGGCGCTTTAGGCTGGGGGCGTTTTGAACAGCCCCAAGACCAATTGGTCACCTCTTTGTCCAGGCATGGACGAAAGCGCCCGCCCCCTCAAGCCCATCCCAGGTCTGTCAGCATTTTTTCACGTTAAAACCTTTTTCATGGCTTGCCATGCGCCATAGGGTGACAAAGCCAGAACAAGTTTGGCTGAAAAAGCTTTGCAAAAAGGAAGACATTAATTAAATGAGTTAGAACTCACTTTAAGTGATGTCCCTTTATGAAAGTTCCCTTCATGACCTCTTCCACTCCCCAAGCCAGCTTCAATCCTCCCCCAACCACCAACACTGATCCACTGCCAGCTGGCGTCACGCGCAAAGCGGTCACCTACCCCAATTTCAACGGCTTGATGACCGCAGCAAACCTTTACCTGCCGCCCAACTTTGAGGAGATGGGCTCTTACCCGGCCCTGGTCATCGGTGGCCCCATGGGCGCCTGCAAGGAACAGTCTGGGGGCCTTTACGCTGCCAAGCTGGCGGCAGGCTACGTCACCCTCACTTGGGACCCGCTTTTCCAAGGCCTAAGCCAAGGTGAACCCCGCCACCAGGAAATCCCGTTCTTCCGCGTGGCTGACTTCACCTATGCCATCGACTACCTGGAAATGCTGCCTTACGTAGCCGCCGACCGCCTGGGCGCACTGGGCATTTGCGCCAGCGGTGGCTACGTGGCCAACGCTGCCTTAACGGAACGCCGCATCAAGGCCGTGGGCACGGTTTCAGGCGCCAACCTTGGCCGCGTTCTGCGCGAAGGCAATTTGACGCCAAGCTGGGCCCTGACGATGTTGGACAAGATCGCTGTCGACAACACAGCCATAGCCCAGAACGGCGGCCAACCCCGCGCCCAAGACATCGTCCCCATCGTCCCCCCCTCCGTTGAGGCAGCCAAGGAGCAGGGCATGGGAGACATCGACTGGGTTCAGGCCAGCGCCTATTACCGCCAGCCACCCCACATGGCTGCTGGCTCCCCCAACAAGCTCCTGCTGATCTCGACGCGCTCCGCCTATGGCTGGGACGCCTTCCACCTGGCGGATCATTTGCTGACCCAGCCCCTGCACATCATCGTTGGGGGCGTGCCCGGCCTCATCGGTTCTTACCGTGATGGCTTCACCTTGCTTGACAAGGCCGCCAGCAAAGAACGCGCCATCACGGTCATGCCAGGGGTCACCCATGTGGATCTGTACTGGAAGGAGCCTTGCATCAGTGACGCAGTCAAGGAACTGGCCAGCTTCTTCAACCAGCACCTTTCCCTGGGGGCCTCCTTGGTGGAAACAGTGGAGAAGTTGTTCTGAACCCTTCAACAAGCCCAAACCCCGCGCTACGCTGGCGGTTTGGGCCTTGGTGGCCAATTGGCTATAAGGCTTTCTGGTTCAAAGCGAAGGCAAAAAGGCAGGGAACAAGCCATGGCGCGCCCACGCGACCCCCAGAAAGCCACCACCATCCTGACCCAGGCCGTGGAAGTAGTGGCCCAACAGGGCGTCACCGCATCCACCAGCACCATCGCCCGCAAAGCAGGCGTGGCTGAAGGCACGCTGTTTCGTTACTTCCCCACCAAGGACGACTTGCTGAACGCGCTCTACGTACATTTAGCAGGGGAGGCACGCGCCCACATCACCAGCCGCCCAGGCCAGGGGGCGCGCCAGAACCTGCGCCAAGCCTGGGATGACTACATAGCCTGGGGGTTGGGCAACCTTCATGCCTCCAGCGCCATGCGGCAGATCGCCGCCTCCAATCGCTTGACCGACAGCACACGCCAAACGGTGGACAACCTTTTCCCGGAATTCATCACCCTGGGCGCAACCAGGGAAGGCCAGAAGCCCAGCGCTGATGAAGCCGCCTTTTTCGATGCTGCCTTCATGGCCCTGGCTGACATCGTGATAAGCCACCAGCACGCCAACCCTGGCAACACCACATGGCGCGATAAGGCCTTCACCATGCTTCTGGCCGTGCTACCCGGCCCAGCCTGAAGCGTTGCGGAGGTGGCCTCAGCCCCCTTCTCCGCTTTCCGTTGCCACGCACGCACGCAAAAACGCTGCCACAGCGCGGGCACGGTGGCTGAAGGCGTTCTTCCCCTCAGCGGGCATCTCGGCAAAGGTCAGGCCCGCGGCATTGCTGGCCCCCCTGGCGGGTTCATGCAAAGGGATAAACATGGGATCATAACCATGGCCACCGTCACCGCGCGGCGGCCAGCACAGGCGCCCAGGGCAAGCACCCTCCACATGGCGCACCGTGCCGTCAGGCCAGGCCAGGCACAGGGCGACCTTGAAGGTGGCGCGGTCATCAGGCTTGGCGCCAGCAGCCACTTTCGCGGCCATTTCATCATGAACGCGCGCCATGGCTCGCGTGGCGTCACGTTCAGGGCCGCACCAACGGGCTGAATAAATGCCAGGCGCACCATCAAGGGCCTCAACGCACAGCCCTGAATCGTCAGCCAGCGCTGGCAGGCCAGAGGCCTTGGCGGCCGCCAGGGCCTTGATGGCCGCATTCTGGGCGAAGGTGGCGCCGGTCTCCTCAGGCTCTGGCAGGTTCAGCGCAGCTGCGGAGCGCAGCTTAATGCCAGCAGGCGCCAACAAAGCCTGGAACTCCCCAAGCTTGCCCTTATTGTGAGTGGCCATCACCACTTCAGCGCCAAAGGGCAGGCGCCTTGCGGGCTGGTTGGCGCTGGCGTGCTTCACGGTCCCGGTGCTCATAAAATGTGCCCCATATCCGTGCACTGCCCATCCTTGCCTGCCGCCACAGCCTGGCGCTGGGCCTCAAAAAGTTTCGCCATGCCGGAACGCGCTAAGGCCTTAAGATCGCTGAACTGCTCCTCGCTAAAGGGCGCGCCCTCCGCCGTGGCCTGGATCTCCACAATGCCGCCATCGGCGGTCAGGATGAAGTTACAGTCCGCCTCAGCTGCGCTGTCCTCCTGGTAGTCCAGGTCCAGAATAGCCGTGGCTTGCGCTCCCTCGCCCAGCAACCCACAGGAGATGGCCGCGACCTGGCCGCGCAACGCATCCTGGCGCCCCACCTTGGCCAGCGCCAGCGCCAAGGCCACCCACGCCCCCGTGATAGAGGCGCAACGCGTGCCGCCATCAGCGTTTAGAACGTCACAATCCACCGTGACGGAGCATTCGCCAAGCGCCTTCAAATCAACCACTGCGCGCAGGGAACGCCCAATCAAGCGCTGGATTTCCTGTGTGCGGCCAGACTGCTTGCCCCGTGCGGCCTCACGCCGGCCACGGGTGTGGGTGGCACGCGGCAACATGCCGTACTCGGCCGTCACCCAGCCCTGGCCCTGTCCGCGCAGCCAGCCTGGCACGCTCTCCTCCAGCGAGGCCACGCACAGGACCTGCGTGCCCCCCACTGTGATGAGCGCTGACCCTTCAGCATGGTGCGCCACGCCTGTTTTGATGGCCACAGGGCGCTGCGCGTTGGCGGCACGGCCTGAAGGGCGCTGGAAGGCAGGGGCGGAAGCGTTCTGGATCATGGTTCGTCCTCAGTCATCGTGGTAGCGCCTGGGCGCGCCCTACATGGGCACTATGGCACAGCCCACCCTAACATTTGTTTCAGCTTTTACACTGCCCTTACCCTGTTCCCCCTAAGGCTTCGCTTATTTTAGCCCTTGCCAAGCCGCATTGCGCCGGGCAGGTGGGCAATGGTATTCTTACAGCCCTTGCGCAGGTGGGGGCTGCCTTGGTGGCTGTGCCCCTGAGTTGCCGTGGCCGCGCCAAGGGGCGTGTCCCACACTAATGTTTCCACAGTCAGACGGGCCCAGGAATGTCAGCACCAGCACCACGCAGGCCAGACCACCCCCCCGGCACCAGCCCGCGCGCCCGCCGCGTGCGCCTAGCGCTGGCCACCGTGCTGAGCCTGGGCGTGCTGGGGACGGGCGCCGCCGCTTTGGCTGGCTGGGTGGGTTATGAGGGTCTGGAGGCCACACTGCCTGACGTCACCACCCTGCAGCATTACCACCCCCCCACCGTCAGCCGGGTTTACGCCAACAATGACGTGCTCATGGCGGAACTGGCCAAGGAACGGCGCATCTACGTGCCCATAGCGGCCATCCCGCCCCTGGTGCGCAACGCATTCATCGCGGCTGAGGATCAGCATTTCTACACCCACCATGGCATCGACCCCGTGGCCATCATGCGCGCTGGCCTGACGGACCTCGCTAACCGCCACGGCAAGCGCCCGCTTGGCGCCTCCACCATCACGCAGCAAGTGGCCAAGGGGATGCTGCTCAACGACAACTCTCTAAGCTTGGCGCGCAAAGCCAAGGAGGCCCTGCTGGCGCTGCGCATTGAGCAGGCGCTGCCCAAGAACCGCATCTTGGAGATCTACCTGGACGGCATCTACTTGGGCAACGGCACCTACGGTGTCCAGGCGGCGGCGCTGGGCTACTTCAACAAGCCCCTGGACCAGCTGGACGTGGCTGAGGCCGCCATGCTGGCCGCCATGCCCAAATCGCCAGCGCACTACAACCCCTTCTACCACCCTGAAGCCGCCAAGGAGCGCCGCGACTGGGTGATTGACCGCATGGAGGAGACGGGCGCTATTACCCCAGCGCAGGCGGAAGCCGCCAAGGCGGAGCCACTGCCCACCACCGGCCATGGCGCCCGCAGGGGCCCGCTGCCTGATTCAGAGTGGTTCTCCGAGGATGTCCGCCGCGACTTGATTGAGCATTTCGGTGCAGCCAACGCCCTGCAAGGGGGCCTGGACGTCCACACCAGCATGGAGCCGGCCCTGCAGCACATTGTCACGCGCGCCCTGCGCCAAGGCCTTGTGCAGTATGACCGCAGCAACAATGCCTGGCGCGGCAGTCTGGGGCAGCTAGACAACGCTGAGGCCTGGCCGGAAATGCTGGCCGACAAGCGCTACGCCGCCGCCCACACGCCTGTCACCATGCCTGATGAATGGCGCCTGGCCGCCGTCATCACCAGCCCTGCCGGCCCCCACCGCCCCGCCCGCGTGGGCTGGCTGGAGGATGGCGCCCCCCGCACAGGGCTGCTGCGCCCTGGCGATGCCCACTGGGCGCGCTTCCATCCCCTGCGCCCTGGCGACCTGGTGATGATTGAGCCCCAGAAGGATGGCGAAGCTGCCCTGCAGCAACTTCCCCAGGTGGAGGGCGCTGCCGTTGTGATGGAGGCACGCACGGGGCGCGTCCTGGCCATGACGGGTGGCTGGTCCTTCAGGGCAAGCCAGTTCAACCGCGTTACCCAGGCGCTGCGCCAGCCTGGCTCCTCCTTCAAGCCGCTGATCTACCTAGAGGCCATGGACGAGGGCATCTCCCCCTCCCAGAAGTTCCAGGATGGCCCCATTTCCTTCGGCGATTGGCACCCCCAGAACTACGAACACAACAACTGGGGCCCCACCACACTGCATGACGCCCTGCGCGAAAGCCGCAACCTGGTGACCATCCGCCTGGCGGCGCACCTTGGCATGAAGAAGGTCATCGACATCGCCGAGCGTTCAGGCATGGTCAACAACATGCCCCCTTATCTGCCAGCTGCCCTGGGCGCGGTGGAAACGACCGTCCTCAAAGAGGCCGCGGCCTACGCCGCCATGGCCAATGGCGGCCACCGCATCACCCCCAGCCTTGTTGACTACATCGAAGGGCCTGACGGCAGCATCATCTCCCGCGCCACCCCCATCGTCCTTGGCCAAGCTCCCACCACGCAGGACAACATGGAAGGCCTGCCCACGCTGGAAAACACCACACCCCAGCTGGCTAGCCCCCAGGCCGCCTACCAAATCGCCACTATGATGAAGGACGTTATCGTCCATGGAACGGGGCGCATCGCAGGCGCCGGCATCAACCAGCCCATCGGCGGCAAAACAGGCACCAGCCAGGATTACCGCGATGCTTGGTTCGCCGGCTACTCGCCTGAAATCGTCACGGTTGTCTGGGTGGGCTATGACACGCCGCGCTCCCTTGGCAAGCGCGAGACTGGCGGCCGCGTGGCGGGGCCCATCTGGAACACCATCATGAAGGCCGCCTTGGCGGAACGCCGCCCGCTTGACTTCGCCCAACCTGAAGGAGTGCACCTGTTTCATTACGACACAGGGCGCATCCCGGCTGTGGACGCCTTCCTGGACGACCAGTACCCAGGCGCCAGCGGCTCCCTGGCTGTGCCGCATGAGAAGGTGGCCATCGAAGCTGGCGAGGGTGGGCAGCTTGTCCCTGGCTCTGAGGAAGACATGGATGACGCCCCCTCCACCTCAGCCAGCGCGGAGGGCGCGCCGAACTTCCCAAGCCTGGCCCCCAATGACGCTGGCGCCAACAGCCCTTATCCAACCTCCATCCCTGAAAGCCGCTCCACCACAGCGCCAGAGGAAGAGCAAGACGCCAACATTGGTGTGGGCGGCCTTTACTAAGGAGCCCACAGCCACGCTTGGGGCCGCTGCCTCTGGCAACTAGCCCTGTGTTTTCATCCTTTGTCACCCACCATGGGTGACAGGGGGCGGCCAAGGCAGTATCAAGGGACAGCTTTCCAGCGCCAGCTGGCAATCCGCTGGGGTGCCCGCCACACCAGTGCCGCCATGGACTGGCTTTGCCCACGCCTTCCACCCCTTCAGGGAGTTGACCGTTCATGTCCGCCGAGACAGAAGCCCTCGCCCAAAGCATCGACCAGTCCCTTGCCCTGCTTAGGCGCCATTTGGACTGGGATGTGGCGACAACGCGCCTGGCGGAGTTGACAGCCCTTTCAGAAGATCCCGATTTGTGGAACGACAGCGAGCGGGCCCAGAAAATCACCCGTGAACGCTCCATGCTGGCCAACAAGATTGAAGGCGTCCAGCACATTGAAACCACCCTGAAGGACACGCTTGAACTGGTGGAACTGGCCGAGATGGAGCAGGACGCCGACACCATGGCGGACTGCATGGCCACCCTGCAGGAACTTCAGGCAGATGCCGCCAAGCGTGAACTGGAAAGCCTGCTTTCAGGGGAGGCGGACAGCAACGACTGCTACCTGGAGGTCAACGCGGGCGCTGGTGGCACGGAAGCCCAGGACTGGGCGGAAATGCTCCTGCGCATGTACACCCGCTGGGCTGAACAGCATGGCTACAAAGTGGCGATGATGGAAAACAGCGCTGGCGAGCAGGCGGGCCTGAAGTCAGCCACTATCCAGGTCACCGGCCCCAACGCCTATGGCTGGCTGAAAACGGAGGCAGGCGTGCACCGGCTTGTGCGCATCTCCCCCTTTGACGCGGCGGCGCGGCGCCAGACTTCCTTTGCCAGCGTCTGGGTCTACCCCGTGATTGACGATTCTATTGAGATCGAGATCAATCCAGCCGACCTGCGCGTTGACACTTACCGCGCCTCTGGGGCTGGCGGTCAGCACATCAACAAAACTGATTCAGCCATCCGCATCACCCATGAGCCGACAGGCATTGTGGTTTCCTGCCAGACTGACCGCTCCCAGCACCGCAACCGCGCAACGGCCATGGAAATGCTGCGCGCCCGCCTCTACGAAGCTGAGCTCCAGAAGCGCGAAGCTGAATCAGCGGCCCTGGAAGCCAGCAAAACGGACATCGGCTGGGGCCACCAGATCCGTTCCTACGTGCTGGCGCCTTACCAGCTGGTCAAGGACCTCCGCACCAATGTGGAGAAAACCAACCCTGGCGCCGTTCTGGATGGCGACCTGGACGACTTCATGGGCGCCTCCCTGGCGCAGCGCGTCTCCGCCACGCGCTCTGAAGCCTCCGCTCAAGCACAGTAAAAGCCTTGAGACGACCAAAGCCCCCCTCATGGTTCGACCCTTCGAAACGTGGGGTTTCAAGGATGGCAACGCTTTTGCCCATATTAGATTAAGCTAACCTTGGCCAAGCTGTACGTGCAGAAGTAGCTATCAGTTAATTCAGTTAATCCATTTCATTGCACAAGCGTTATGCAAGCCATCACAATGATAGTGGCTTGACAGTATGGGGGAAGGTTGGGGCAATCTTGTTGTTCAGGGGCAGGAAGCTTTTCCCAACGCTGTACAAAGCCCGTTCAACCCATCTCTTTAAAGGTGGTTGAAGGGTTCATGTGGGGCGTTTGGCAACCCTTCCCACCCCACGGCCTGACATCAGGCCGGTTTGTCCGCAACGCCGACTGGGCTGTTGCGCCCCCTTCCCCTTAGGGTAGCGGGGCGCAGCAGTTGAAGCGGGGAGAGAGCCCTTACATGCACAGCAGCTATCTCGCCATACAGCAGCGCAAGCCCGTTGACTACGTCATTGCCGTGGCTGTGGCGGCGTTGGCGCTGGTGATCGTGATCCTTGGTTTGGGGGAGCGGGAGGTCGAAACCATCGAACCTGCCCACCCCCCCATTGAAACGCGCATCATCCAGCAGGCCCCTGCCACGAAGCAGGCAGCGCCACCGCCGCCGCCACCAGCCATGGTGGAACCCCCAGCAGCACCTTTCGTGCCGCCGCCCAAGATTGCGCCACCGCCACCGCCGCGGGCCATTCAGCATGTCAGCCATGAAAAGCCGCCCAAGGTCAAAACGCAGACCAAGCTGAAACCCAAGGCCAAAACGGTGAGCAAAGCGGCCTCGGCCTCATCCTCCTCAGACAGCGCAGGCAAGCACAGCAACAGCGCATCCGGCACGCCCGGCGGCGCTGCCGGCGACCACTCCGCTGGTGCCGTGCCCATCAACAATGTGCGCCCTGATTACCCTGATGAGGCCCAGGAGGAGAACCGCGAGGGCACCGTGACCGCCTCCTGCGACATCAGTGCCACGGGCAAGCCCATGCACTGCCGCATCCTGAGCGTGAAGGGGGGGCGTGACTTCGCTGACAGCGCCATGGAATTCCTGGAGCATTCCGGTGTGCGCTACCAGCCAGCCATATCCAACGGGCAGCCTGTGGTGGAGCACAACCACGTGCTGCACCTTGATTACACCCTTGATGACTGATGAACGATGACTGAACTGATGGCTGCGGCCATCCAAGCCAAGGAAGTACCAACCATGCGCACTGACCTTTCATCCCACCTGCAAACCCTGACCTGCCCACACGGCATGATGCAGTCTGGCATGATGGGCGGTGCCATGATGGGCAGCCAGCAGCCCTCAGCCACGGCCATCAAAACTGTGCCCGTTTCATCCACCCACGCTTGAACCGCTTCACATTTCCAGGCCATTGGCCTGACCACAAACCAGGAAACAGCGCCGTGACAGAACCTCACCACGCCAGCCCAGCCTCATTCTTCGCCGCACCAGCCCGCGCGGGCGGCTGGCTCAAACGCACCCTTGCCAGCAGCAGCGCGCTGGTGATGGCGGCTGCCCTCTCCACGCTGGCCCTCCTGCCGATGGCGCCAGCAGCCCATGCGCAAGCCGCAGCCCAGAACATCCCTGGCATGGTGATGAGTGGCGTCACCCCACCGCCAGGTGCTGCGGCCGTTCCCACAAGCCCTGCTGCCCCCGTAGCCCCACCGCCAGCTGCGCCCACCAGCGCTGCAGCGCCGGCTTCCCCTGCCCAAAGCGTGCCCGTCACCCCACTGGCGCCCCATGGCCAGGCTCCAGCCGCCACCACAACAGCCAATCCTTATGGCCTGGCGGCCCTTTGGCACAATGGCGACATCATCGCTCGTTCCGTGCTGATTATCATGGCCATTATGTCAGCAGGGTCCTGGATCATCATCGCGTTGAAGTTCCTGGAGCAATCACGCCTTTTCAAGGCTGCGCGTGTCGTCACGCGCTCCTTCTGGGAGCAGCCGTCCATCCAGGCTGGCACGCGCTCGCTCTCAGCTGATTCGCCATTCCGCTACATCGCTGAAACCGGCATCGTGGCGGCGGAGCACCATGAAGGCTCCATGCTCAACACCATTGACCTGCCCACCTGGACGAGCCTTTCCATTCAGCGCGCTGTCGATACCATCCAAGGGCGGCTTTCCAGCGGGTTGGCCTTTTTGGGGACGGTCGGTTCCACATCGCCTTTCATAGGTCTGTTTGGCACGGTGTGGGGTATTTACCATGCCCTGACGGCCATCGGCATTGCTGGTCAGGCCTCCATCGACAAAGTGGCTGGCCCAGTGGGTGAATCACTCATCATGACGGCCATCGGGCTGGCCACCGCCGTGCCGGCGGTGCTGGGCTACAACCTGCTGGTGCGGCGCAACAAGGGGTGCATGGACTTGGTCCGCAACTTCGCCGCTGACATCCAATCCGTCCTGATTGGCGGCATCCGCCATGGCGTTGTAGCCCAGGCCCGCCGCGCTGACGATCAGGGCGCTGAGCAGCTTGAAGCCGAGAATAGGAAAGACGCCGCCTACCCAACCACCGCAACCACCAATGACAGGGTGTGAACCATGGCCATCACAACTGGCGGCGGCGAGAACGACAGTGACATGATATCGGCCATCAACATTACGCCCCTGGTGGATGTGATGTTGGTGCTGCTGATTATCTTCCTCATCACTATTCCAGTCGCCACCCATTCTGTGAAGGTGAAGCTGCCTGTCGACCTCGACCAGCCCACCAAGACCAAGCCGGGCACGCTGGTTCTGGCCGTCACGGCGGATGGGCGCATGTGGTGGAACACCCAACCTGTGGAGAACAGGGCTGACCTTCTGGAGCACCTAGAGGACCTGGCCAGGCAGAAGCCGCAGCCACAGGTTCAGATTAGGGGCGACAAGGACGCCAAGTACACCTCCATTGGGGCCATTGTGGCTGCCTGCCAGCAAGCAGGGTTGAGCCACGTGGATTTCATCACTGAGAAGCCCCGCTGACCTTGCTGAACGCAACATCCAGGCCCTTTCTTGCAAGGGTCTGCCATCAGCCTGAATTGGGAGACACGCCATGGCCGCGCCGCTGGGCAGTCAGAGCACGGATGATGATGAAGGCATTGTAGACATCAACACCACGCCCCTGATTGACGTGATGCTGGTATTGCTGATCATGCTGATCATCACCATTCCTTTGAAAACCGAATCCGTGGGGCTGGATCTACCCCAAGGCAACCCGCCACCACCCATCCACCCCCCTGCTGTAGCCACAGTCGCCATTGGCTATGATGACGCCATCACCTGGAATGGGGAGGCAGTCCCTGATGAAGCCCAGCTTGTGGCGCGGCTGCGGGAAGCGGCGGCCACCCAAGGCACAGCAGACCCGGTGGAGCTCCACCTGCAGCCAGACCGCTTAGCTGGCTACAAAACTGTGGCCCATGTCCTAGCAGACGCTCAGAGGCTGGGGGTGAACCGCATTGGCATTATTGGGCTGGAGCAATTCATGCCAGATAACGCCAAAAACGGCCAATGACAGGGAACGCACCATGAAATTTTCCACAACCAACTGGACGGTTGCCTTGGCCATGGGCGCAGGGCTGGCTGCCATGGCGCCCCATAGTGCGGCATGGGGTGCAGAGGCTGCCGCTGCGCAGGGTGCGCGGCTGGCTTCTGGCGCTACCCTTTCACCTGATGTCAGCAAGGATTTGCTGGCGGCGCAGGCGGAACTCAAAGCAGGCCACTTTCAGGAGGCCATGAACGCTGTGGCCCATGCCAGCCACGCTCCCAACCAAACCAAGGATGACCGCGCCACCATCGTGCGGATGGGGGCTGCCATCGCCATGCGCTCAGGCAATGTCCATGCCAGCGCCCGCACCGCGGAGGCCTTGGCGGCTGACCCAGCCTTGCCTGCCACTGAACGGGCGCGCGCTTTGCAGGATGCCGTGGTGATGGCCTACCGCGCCCATGATTGGCCCACAGCCGCTGCGCTGGGCGAACGCTATTTCAACATACCAGGCCTGGCGCAGGCTGGTAGCGCTGGGCAGCGCAAAACCATCTCTTCGCTTTTGGTACAGAGCTATTACGTTCCCCACCACTGGGCTGGGGTCGTCATGGCTACAGACCAACTGGCCAAAACTACCCCAGGCGGTTTAGGGGGGCTGCCTGAAAACCTGCTTCAAATGCGCGCCGCCGCTTATGGGCAAATGAACAACCATGCTGGCCAGCAAGCCAGCTGGGTCGTGCTGGCTGAAGCTTACCATCGCCCCGCTTATTGGCAGGCCGCGCTTGCTGGGTTGGAGCATAACAGCGACCTTTCGCCTTACGGGCAATACGCTTTGCAAAAGCTGCGTTTCGCTGCAGGCTTGGTCAGCCAGCCAGCAGCGGTGCGCGACCTAGAGGAGCAAGCCATTCAACTGGGCCTGCCAGCGGCAGCTCTGCGCCTGGAAAATGCGGCAAATGCCCGCCACATCCAACCTTTACCAGATGCTGCGCGTTTTAACGCTTTCCTCAAACGCAGGCTTGGGCAGGCGGTGCCTGACCAAAACCCTGTCCTGGCGGCTGGGGAAGCTGTGCTGGCAGCGGCGCCAGCCCAACAGGGGGCTGCCCTCGCCACCATGAAGGCACGGGTGGCGGCAATGCCCACCCCTGAAAACCAACTGGCTTATGGCCTTGTCCTAGCTGACATTGGGCGCAGCCATGAAGCTCAGCAGGCCCTTGGTCAAGTCAAAGGCCCTGGGGCGGTGCATGACCTGGCCCAGATGTGGCGCCTAACTTTGCATACCCTTCCCGCCCATTAAAGGCTGGTTTCAAATCTAAAGGGTGCTTCCTTTCAAAGGGGCACCCTGGCACCGTATTAGCAACCAAGGCAGTGCTCAAAACGGTGCCTTAGTAACGGCTTTCTTCCGCTCTGCCCTTTTAAAGCCGCTTTCATTCTCAAGAACCGCTTCAACGATTTCCACCCGCCCACAGCCAGCAGGACTTTCCATGAACGGCACACCCCCCTCTCTCAAACTGCCGCTGCCCACAGACGCACCACCAGTGCGCCTGGAAGGGCGCATGGCACGTGTTGTTCAAGCAACCCTGCTGGCTTTGGCATTGGGTCTGTTCCCGCTGGCCACCACCGCACACGCTGGTGAGGCAGCACCCAGCACCACCGTTCACCAACGCCATGGCGCCAACACGGCCCAACCTGCTCCCAAAGCCATTGCCGCCCATGACGCCAGCGCCAATGACAATGCCCCTGATGCTAACAAGGCAGCCTCAGCGGCCTTGGCGCCAGCGCAGGCCCAACAATTGCTGTCTGTGCTGGACAATCCTGGCAAGCGCCAGGAACTGGTCACCACACTGAAAAACCTGGCTGCTGTCCAAAAGGTCCAGCAAACCAAGGATGAGTCAGGCCTGCTGGACCAACTTCAAGGTCATGCCTCCCGTTTTGGGGCGGTCCTGGAACGCCAAAGCGTGGTTTTGACGCAGGGCGTGGCCAATTTCTCCGCCCTAGGGCCTTGGTTCCGTCACTTGTGGCACACACCAGCCCTTCAAAACGAAATCCTGCGCATTGTTCTGCGCGTTCTCATCGTCATTGTAGGTGGTTTGGGCCTTGCCTGGGGATTGAGTTGGCTGTTGCGCAAGCCGCGCCTTAAAATTGAGGAAGCGGCTCTCCACCTGCAGCAACGCCAGGAAAGCGCTGAGCGGCGCGCCCATGCAGCCGCCAAGGATGCCGCCCGCCAAGCCGAAGCCGCCCAGGCTGAAGCAGCCCAGGCGCAGCAGACGGCCTCCGTGACGGCAGCTGTGGCCTCACAGGCCAGCAGCACCGCTACCAAGGATGACAGCCAAGCCATCCCCACCGCTGCGGCCACAGCTGGTGACAGCCCTGGTGACATCACCCAGGAGGCCCCCCAATCCCCACAGGCTTCCCAAGCCCAGGCGCAACAGGCCGCCCAAGCGCAGGCTCACCAGGAAGTCGCGACAGAAGACAAGGCCACGGAAAGTGCCCAGGCCCATGCCCCCCAGGAGCCACTGCTGCGGGCTGCGGTCTCCCAATACAACATCTCTGAAGACGAACCACTAGCGCCCAATGTAGCCCAGAGCATCAACCAAAGCGTTGACCAGACCGTCTCAGCCACTAGCCATGACGTTGCATCTGGCAAGGGGCAGTCTGCCCAAACGGCCTCGCCTGATTCACAAAGCACAGCCAGCGCCCAGACGGCGCAGCAGCAGGCTGGTGAAGCCACAACGGTCGCCCAAAACGCTGAGAAGCAAGCAGCCCAGGCCCAAATCAAGGCCAGCATGGCCTCTGCCGCCGCTGAGGCGCAGAATTGGGAAACGGCCTTGCTGCGCATGGTCAATATCCTCAAGCGCGTGCCTTATGGGCTAGGCTGTTTGGGGCTAGACCTCCTCACGCTCATGGCGTTTCCGTTGGTGGCTTTCCTGCTGCTGACCTTTGACCCAACGCCTGACAAAGCCACCATTCGTGCCGTTTGGTCCATCACCTGGATGGCCAGCGTGACATTTGGCGTTTGGGTGGCGCTGCTGCGCCTGTGCCTGGCGCCTGGCAAACCCTGGATGCGCCTCATCCCCTGCAGTGACAGCACAGCGGACTTCTTCTTCAGGTGGCTGAAGCGCCTGGGTAATGTGGCCAGTTGGGGCATCAGCACATTGGTGGTGCTGGAAGCCTGCACTGTGCCCGCCACGGTGGAGCAATCCCTCACGAAGCTTATCGTGTTGAGCTTGCACATCCTGGTGGCCTTCATGATTTTCGGTAGCCGTGGCCTGGTGCGCCATGCTTGCGAGAAAGTGGCCAGGCACACCCCCCATATGGCGACCGTCATGCATATCGTGGCGCGCATCTGGTGGGTGGCTGCACTGTTCTTCGACTTTGGGCTGTGGCTGGTGTGGGCCATGGACATCCAGGGCGGCTACCAGCTCATGCTGTACATGTTCTTCAGCACCTGCGTAGCACTGATTGCCATGCGCGTGCTCAGCATCCTGCTGTTCACAGGCATGGAACGCCTGCTGACGCGCCTTTCCACCTCCGTCCACATGACAGCCAAAGCCCGTGAGCGTCTGGCCTATTACACCCCTTACATCCAACGCGTCCTGAACGCCGTGCTGGTGGTGGCCACCATATTGGTGCTGGCGGTGGCATGGGGCGTACCGTTGAAATCGCTGATTGGCGCCCACAGCTTCGGCGCTGAGCTCGCCTCCAGCGCGTTGAGCGTTGGCATTGCCATCCTGGTGGGCGTGGCCATTTGGGAAGTGGCCAACATCCTGATGGAACGCCAGATCAAAAAGCTGGAAAACGATGACAGCACTCAGGACAAAGTGCGCATTGCCCGCCTGCGCACGCTGCAGCCCTTGATGCGCATCATCCTGATGGTTGGTCTTTCCATCATCATTGGCTTGACCGTGCTATCTGAATTGGGGGTCAACACAGGGCCCCTGCTGGCTGGCGCCTCCATCTTCGGCGTGGCGCTTGGCTTTGGCACTCAGAAGCTGGTTCAGGATTTCATCAGCGGCATATTCCTGCTGCTTGAGAATGCCCTGACCGTGGGGGACGCCGTGACCTTGAATGGCACATACGGCATTGTGGAGAAGCTGTCCCTCCGCACTGTTCATGTGCGTGGCAATGACGGGTCGATGAACATCTTCCCCTTCAGCTCCCTTAACCAGACCATCAATTACAACCGTCAGTTCGGCCGGGCCATCATCATCGCTGAGGTGGCTTATGACTCCAACATCGACAACGTCATTAAGGCCTTGTTTGACATCACGGCCTCCATGCGGGCCGATCCTGAGTACGGCCCGCTCATCATTGACGACTTCCAGCTTTGGGGTGTTGATTCACTCAACGATTCCTCTGTGACGGTGCGCGGCACGCTGCCCACCATCCCCACAGGGCGCTGGCCCGTTCAGCGCCAGTTCAACAAGCGCATGCTCAAGGTGTTTGCTGAACGTGGCATCGACTTCCCCTTCCCCACGCGCACCTTGGATGTCCCGGGCCTGGAGAAGTATTTTGAAGTCATGGAGGATTCTTACGAAAAGGGCGCCCCCCGCAAGCAGATCGACCCTTCTGCCCCCACCACAGGCACTGACCCTTCCAAACCTGTGAATCCAGGCACAGCCGGCCCCAAGCTAGCTTGACCAACCAGGCGCCACTTCATCGCCGGCGCCACCCTTCACCAAGGCTTGCCCAGCTTGCAGCAGCATGTTGGGCAAGCCTTTTTCATGCCTGCAGTATGAGCCTAACAGTGCCACCAACTGGCGCGTGGCCCCTGCCCAACCCGATGTGAACGGGTTAAACTTGAAACGGTTCCAAAACCATTCAACTGCACCCCAGGACCTTTCATCTGGCGTGCCGCTGCAGGAGAGCGCTCATGACAACCACCACTTCACCTATGGCTGCACTCCAAGGGGTCTCGGTCACGACCTGCCTGCTTGGTGTGGTTTTCATCATGGCGTGCCTGCTTTTCACAGGCTGGGCAGGTTATGACGCCGCCCGCCGCAAAGGGCGCCATCCCCTGGGGTGGGCAATTCTGTGCGTTCTGCTTGGCCCCTTGGCCTTGATGATGCTGGAGGTGCTGCCCCCACGCGACCGCATGGCCCCTTACCAGCCCATGAGCTGGCCTGAAACCATTTGCGTGGCGTTTTATTTCATCACAGGCTTTTTAAGCATGGCGCTGACAGCGCTCATTGTGCTGCTGACTGCCGTCATTGCCTTGTCAGGCGCTGCAGACACCCAGCCAACTCACCCAGCCGCCAAAGCCGCGGTGACCACACCATCCCAGTCAGCTCCCCCTGCTGCACAACAAGAACCTCAGCCCACCAAAAACGGCGGTTAAGCGCGCCTTATTACTCCCCTACGCTGGGCGCATTGCTGGCACGCCTTTGAAATGGGAATTTATCTGGTAAAACACGCCCCAGAAACTCATTAGGAGGTCCCTCATGGCACGCGTTCTGGTTAAAGGCCCTGTCAACACATTCCCCAAGGTTGGCGAGCAGGTGACGGTTGAAGAAGTGAACGGTCAGTCCGTTCTCACCAGCGTCAACGGCAAGCCCGCCCTCATCACGGATGAGGAAATCACCTACTTCCCCAAGGCTGGCTCCGCTGCCGGCGCTGGCAAAGCCAACGTCGTGACCGTCCTTTCTGAGCAGAAAGACGGTCAGCCTGTGGCTGTGGTGTATTACACCTGATTTTGGCCTTCTGGATTTCAGCCCCTTCCCCTTGAGCTGGGGCTGACCAGGGCTGCTGCCCAAATCGAAGCGGCGTCTGGCGGTAAACCGCTTGGCGCCTTTTTGTTATGAGGCTTCAAACAAAGGGGGCTGGGCAAGCGCCCTTAACACATTATGCCTTCAAGGTTGGTGGGGCGCTAGAATGATGGTTGCAGCCCCTGCCAAGCACAGCAACGCACCACAGCAATCCCATTTGTCTGGGTGCACGCCGTCCACAAGCCACATCCAGAACAGAGCCATGAGGATGTAAATCCCACCATAGGCAGCAAAGGCACGCCCTGCTTCGTCAACAGGTACCTTGGTCAGCAGCCACGCGAACAAGCCAAGGCTCGCCATAGCTGGCAGCAATAGCCAGGCTGGCTGCCCTTCGCGCCAACAAAGCCAGAAACCATAGCAACCAACCATCTCCCCCAAAGCTGCCAGGGCATAAATCACTAAAGGGTGTGTCATAGCTGGTGTTTTCTCCAACTGGGTTTCCATGGCTGGTGGCCAACCACACTTCCCGCACTACAACTCGACAGAGGGGGTCGCTTCAAAGGGGTGGTCAGGGGAAGTCCCCACACTGTTTTTGGGAGGGGTCAGGTGATTCTGGGCTTCAAGCAAAGCTGCCTCCGCCCCTAGGACGTGCGCCACAATGCGCAGCAACCGCTGGCGATAAAGGCAGAAACTGCTACCTGCCGCCATCAGCGCCAGGGCCACAGCCATGATGACTTCAGCATCATCAGCATGAAACGCTGATGAATAAGTGCCGTTCCTGTTGTGCGCAGCCATCAACGTGACATCAGCCAGCAGCGCACTGCCCAAAGCCACAACCACCACGCTGACGGCCGCAATTTGGTAGCAAACGGCTTTCTGGAAAGCTTCCGTGGCGGCATGGCGCAGCCAGTAAACCAGGAACACGCGGCGTGCCTTGCCTGTGTAATGGACGCGTTCGGCGGCCTCGCTGGCCAATTTTTCCAGATAACGCACCCGGTGGTAGGCCCAGCCATAAAGCGGCCCACCATCCTGCTGCACCAGAACAGCCCCTGTTAGGGCACTGGGGTAGAGCTCTTCTGTGGGCATGGCGGTTCCTTTAACACTGTCGGGAAATACTGTCTGGGGGCACCACTCTGGGGGTTTCATCCTGGCAGAAAGCGCAAGCCAGCAAAACATAAGGCTCTGTCATATTGACAGAGCCTTAGTTGTTTTCCCTTGGAAAAGCCGCTCAACGCGCAAGTGGCCTTAAACCACCCACCAAGCGCTGCCCAGCCTTAGAGGGCATCATAGTTGCGCAGTGCGAACAGCGCCCAGATGGTTGCAGGCAGCCAGCCGATCACGGTGCACTGCAAAATCAGGCAAATGATGCCAGCAATGGGACGGCCAATGGTGAAGAACGTCAACCACGGGATAAACACGGCAATAAGAATGCGCAGCATCTTTCACTCCCTGAATGGGCCCAGTGATTTGGGCTTGTAGGGGCAGCATAAGCAGAACCCACCCCACCACCACAAGCTTTATAAAAGTTGGAATGGCCTTGCCTTGTTGGTAAGGCTACGGACACTGTATTAAAAAACAGCCACTTTGGCTGTCTCACAAATGCCCCAGCAGGGGGCGTTCCCATGGCCATATCCCGCTGGCCATAACTCAAACGTGCCCTTGCAGAGGGAGAATCCATGAACGCTTCGGCGCCACCTGCCAACCCTGACCAGACAGCGTCCGCAGCCCAGCCTTCCCCCACGGAGAACACGTCACGCCGCCTGCGCCGTGCCCTAAGTGCCTTGAGCAAGCGTGCGCGCACCCAGCTTGCCATGGCAGTGGTCCTGGGCAGCGTGGGGGCGGTTATTCTAGTGGTGCAGATGGCGTGGCTTGCGCGCCTCATTAATGATCTGGCGTTCAGCCACCACGGCTTTGCCCTTGAGACACGCTTGGCTTTTCTTCTGATGGTAGCTGCCTGCGCACGTGCACTGGTTCAATGCGCTGCAGACGCCATGGCGGACAAAGCCGCCCTCAAAATCACGGGCAGCCTGCGCCTGGAACTGCTGGGGCACTTGTTCCGCGCTGGCCCCGTGGCTTTGGCGCGTGAGGACAGTGGGGCTCTGGCCACTGCCCTTTCTGAAGGGGTGGAGGCGCTAGGGCCCTATTTCGCACGCTACATTCCCCGTGCTGCAGCCATGACGGTGCTACCGTTGCTTATTTTGGCTGTTGTATTCCATGTGGACACCACCAGCTTCATCGTCCTGGCGGTCACAGGGCCCTTGGTGCCTTTGTTCATGGCGCTGGTTGGCTACGGCGCCCAAGCTGTGATGCGCCGCAAATGGCGTGAACTCCTGCTATTGGGTTCGGCTTTCCTGGACATGCTTCAAGGTTTGACCACCTTGCGGTTGTTTGGGGAAGCCGCCCAAGGGGTACGGCTGATGGGGCAGCTTTCGGAAGCCCACCGCCAAAGCACCATGGGGGTGATGCGCATCGCCTTTCTGACAACAGCTGTCTTGGAGTTCTTCTCCTCATTAGCCATCGCCATGGTGGCGGTTTTTTGCGGCACGCGCCTGCTCAATGCGCACATGACCTTTGAACCGGCCTTTTTTGTGCTGTTGCTGGCGCCAGAGTTCTTCGCCCCCCTTAGGGCGTTTTCGGCCAGTTACCATGCGCGCCAAAACGCTGAAAGCGCCTTTGAACCCCTCATGCGCATCATGGCCATGCCAGAACTGCGCGTGACCAGCAGCGCTGATGACAGCGCCACCGCTCCCAACGGCCAGCCCTTGGCGGGCCCAGGCAGCCTGAAGAACGTTTTTGTGCGCCACGTCAGCGTTGCCTACGGCGCCCCCGGCACCCAGCCTGACGTCCTGGCAGATGCATCCGCCCTTTTTCCAGCAGGCCAGCTGAGCGTCATCACAGGGCCTTCTGGCTCTGGCAAGACCACCCTCGTACGGCTTCTTTTGGGTATGATGGTCCCTCGTGAGGGCACTGTCGGCGCAACGTCTGTAACAGGGGCCATCCTCAGCCCAGCGCAGCTATCCATCGGCTGGGTGCCCCAACAGCCTTTCCTGCTGGCTGCCAGCGTGGCTGAGAACCTGCGCTTGGCCAACCCAGACGCCACAACACCCCAGTTGGAGGAAGCAGTGCGCCTGGCTGGTGCCACATCCTTCATCAACGCTTTGCCAGGGGGACTGGATTATGTGCTTGGTGAACGCGGCGCGCCGCTTTCCGCTGGGCAAATCAGGCGCCTTGCCCTGGCGCGCGCGCTACTGCGCAACCCAGCTGTGCTGCTTTTTGACGAACCAACAGCCGACCTTGACCGGGCCTCAGCCCAACAGGTGGTGAAGGCCATGCAGCAAGCCATTCCAGGGCGCGTGACTATTGCCATTTCACACCGTTCTGACGTGATGGCCATTGCAGGCCCTATCGTGCACCTGGAAAACGGCACCGTTTCTGAAGTCGCCACAGCGGGAGAAATGTCATGAACGCACCCACCGCCAAAGCGTCTTTCTCCAGCAAGCCTTTCCTCTACAGAATCCGCTGGATCCTGGTGGGGGGGCTGGTGCTGGCTTCTGTCTCCTCATTGTTCACTTTTGGACTGCTGTTCCTCTCAGGTTGGTTCCTGGCGGCTGCGGCCGTGGCCGGCTGGGGGGGCGCAGCCGCCCATGCCGCCTTTAACATCTTCCCCCCCGCCTGCGGTGTGCGCTTTTTCGCGCTTGGACGCATCGTCACACGCTACCTGGAACGCCTCGTCACCCATGACGCGGCGCTTCGGAACACAGGCGATCTGCGCACCTGGAGCTTTGCACGCCTGGTGCCACGCTCCGTTCCGCTCATGCTGCGTGCCCGCTCTGGCGATGTGCTCTCCCGCTTCGTCAAAGACACTGAAACCATTGGCCAGTACCCTCTTGATGTTTTGCTGCCGTGCTCCACGGCTGTTCTGTGTTCGTTAGTCATGGTGGGGGTGGCTGCGCTGTTCTGCGGCCATGCCGCCGGGTGGATGGCTGTGGGCCTGACATTGGGCGGGTTGATGCTGCCAGTGGCGGCGGGGCGTGCCTGCAGCCGCCTGATCGCTGAGGAGGTGCGGCACACTGAAAAACTACGCGCTGACCTCCTTGAAGACCTCCAAGGCATGGCAGACATCATTTTCTGTGGTGCAGCAGAGCGCAAACTAGCTGAAGCGGCCCAAACGCAACGCAGCCTCAACAAAGTCAGCGCCCAGCAAGGTAAGCGTGCGCTGATGCTGCGCCACCTTCTCACCCCGATCGTCATGGGCACTGTTCTGCTGGTACTGGCTGCTGCGTCAAAGGCTCACTTAGCCGGGCTTCTCAGCGGGCCTGAAATTCCCATGCTAGGCCTTGGTGCGCTGACGGGCTTTGAGGTGGTGCAGCCCCTGGTTGACGCCCGCGTGGCACAGGCCCGCTACAACCAGGCCGCCCAACGCGCCGCGGCCCTCTACAACCTGCCTGTGCCAGTGGATGAAGTGGCCAAAGCCCCCTTGCCGAAACGCTATGACCTTGCCATGGCGGACGTCACCATGCGTTTCAATGGCCATGACGTGCTGCAAGGCGCCACCCTTCATTTGGCAGAGGGGGAGCGCATGGCCATCACAGGGCCTTCAGGGGCTGGCAAAACGACGCTCATCAGGTTGGCCGTGCGCTTCCTGGACCCTGATTCAGGCAGCATCAGCTTTGGCGGCACCCCCCTTAGCGACCTGACGACAGAGGAACTCTCTGGAAGTGTTGGGGTAATGCTTCAGCACCCCCACCTTTTCCAGGGAACATTGCGCCGCAACCTCCACCTAGCAGCGCCAGGCGCCACTGAGGAGGCCATGTGGGGCGCCCTTGAAACCGTTGGGCTGGCTGCTGAGGTGCGCGCCATGGCAGAAGGCCTCGACACCCCTTGCGGCGACCACGGCCAAAGCCTTTCAGGCGGTCAGATTAGACGTTTTGCCGCTGCCCAGGTTCTGCTGCGCAAACCCAAGGTGATGATCCTTGACGAGCCAACCGAAAGCCTGCCCCCCCAGGCTGGGGAGGAGCTGATTGGCGCCATGCTGTCAGCCCTGCCTGAAGCCAGCGTTCTGTGCATCACCCACCGGGCTGAGCCACTGCGTTTCATGAACCGCGTTCTGCGCTTGAAAAATGGTGCTTTGGTCCCCCAGAAAACGTAAGAATCCCGCCTTATTTGATTGGCTAAACTAGCTTGATGAACAAAAAGTCATCTAAAGGGCGCTTGCATTCGCCAGCCCAACTGGGGAAATAAGGCTCGGGTTTTATGGAACGGGACCACACACGTTGCTGTTGTGAATAGCTCTGTGCTGGTTTAGCTGCTCCCCAGGCCCGCACACAGGGCGCACAGCTCCAGTGACTGTGGCCTAGATGCCATGTTGCGCCTGTAAAACAATGCCTTTCAAGCAAATTTGAAGCTCCACGCATGAATGTGGCGTAACGATGATGTAATGTTCAGGGTGCAATACGGCCCTGGCGTTCCAATCGCACAGCACCAGCAGCAAGCTGGCCTGTGTTGGGCGCTGTGCCGCGTTTGCCGTCTCAACAGGATGTCAGCGTTTGCTTTGTCGTGTGGTGAAACACCCCTGCCCGTCCCTGCTTTGGCAGGCACGGCCTGGAGGATCCCCATCACCTCAGTAGCAAATGTCTGGCCCCAGGACGGTGGCGCGCACTTTCGGGGTCGGCCTGCCGGCACCCGGCCCCCTGCAAGGCCGTATCTGACACTGCTGGCGCGGCAGCCGCGCCCTTCCTGAACCGACAGGAGTTTTCATTTCGTGGATCTCATCAACCCGCAAGTTGTGGATCTGTCGCGCTTCCAGTTCGCGCTGACGGCACTCTACCACTTCATGTTTGTCCCACTGACGTTGGGGCTAACATTCTTCCTGGCTGCGATCGAGACGGTCTACGTCATCACCGGTCGCAGAATCTACAAGGAAATCACCCAGTTCTGGGGTACCATCTTCGGCATTAACTTTGCCCTTGGTGTGGCCACAGGCATCACCATGGAGTTCGAGTTCGGCACCAACTGGTCGCTGTACTCCCACTTCTTCGGCGACATGTTCGGTACGCCCCTCGCCATTGAGGGGCTTTTGGCCTTCTTCATGGAAGCGACCTTCGTTGGCCTCATGTTCTTTGGCTGGGACCGCCTTTCAAAGGGCGCCCACCTTGCCGTGACGTGGCTGGTCGCCCTGGGCTCCAACCTTTCTGCCCTATGGATCCTCATCGCCAACGGCGCCATGCAGGACCCCCAGGGTGGCGCTTTTGACGTCGCCACCATGCGCCTGCAGCTGCAGGACGCCGTGGCGCTGATCTTCAGCGAGGACGCCCAGGCCAAGTTCGTCCACACCTCTGTGGCAGGCTACGTGGCCGCTTCCATGCTGGTCATTGGCATCAGCGCTTTCTACATCCTGCGCCGCCGCCACCTGGAGCTTGCCCTGCGCTCTTTCCGCATGGCCACGCTTTTTGGCATCTTGAGCATCGTGTGCGTCATCACCCTGGGTGACGCCCTGGGCGAAATCGACTTCCACCGCCAGCCTGTGAAGGTTGACGCCATGGAAGGCATCTGGACGACCACCCACCCGCCGCAGGAACCATGGCTGCTTTTTGCTTGGCCTGACGATGCCGAACAGCGCAACTACCTTGAAATCGGCATTCCCTATGTGCTGACCCCCCTGGTGACGCACAGCTTCAACACGCCCATCACCGGCATGAAGGAGTATGAGGAAGCCGCAGCTCCGCGCATCCGCAACGGCATCAACGCTGTCGCCGCCCTGCAGCGCTACACCCAGACCCAGTCCCCTGAGGACCTGCGCCTGTTCAAGGACCATGCCAACGACCTTGGCTATGGCTTCCTGGCCATCAAGAACGCTCCTGAGCAGAACCTGCAGGCCATCAACGACACCAACATCGATGCTGTGGTCAAAGCCACCCAGCCAGACATCCTGCCTAATGTATGGGTGACTTTCTGGGCGTTCCGCATCATGGTTGGCCTGGGCTTCTACTTCCTGCTCTTCTTCGCGTTCGCGGCCCTGTTCAGCCTCAAGCGTGACTTGATGAAGCACCCGCTGTTCCTGAAGCTCTGCGTCTACTCCATCCCAACCCCGATCATCGCCATCCTGTTTGGCTGGATCGTGGCTGAGGCTGGGCGCCAGCCCTGGTCCGTGTGGGAGAACCTCCCCACCTTCCTGGCGGCCTCCAACCACTCCGTGGCCTACATGGCCTTCTCTCTGACGGGTTTTGCGCTGATGTACACAGCGTTCTTCATCGTCGAGCTGTACCTGATGTTCCGCGTTGCGCGCACAGGCCCCGTTGCTGAGAACCTGGCAGGCCATGGCAACAATGCCAGCCCGCTGGACGTCTTCGGGCTGAGCGCCAAACAGGGAGTCCGCTAAGCAATGACCACCTACGTTATCCTCAAGCTGATCTGGTGGGTGCTGCTTGGCGTCCTCATGGCCTCGATCGGCCTGATGGTCGGCATGGACATGGGCGTTGGCATTCTGCTCAACTTCATTGGCCGCACAGGCGATGAACGCGGCACGATCCTGCGCGCCATCGACCCCCACTGGGAAGGCAACCAAACCTGGTTCATCCTGGGTGGCGGCGCTGTGTTCGCAGCCTTCCCCACCCTTTACGGCACGTCATTCTCCGTATTCTACGTTGTGATGATCCTGCTGCTGTTCTCCATGATCCTGCGTCCGCTTGGCTTTGGCTACCGCGACCAGGTCAACAGCGCCCGCTGGCGCACTATCTGGGATTGGACGCTGTTCATCTCTGGCTTCCTGCCCATGTTCGTCTTCGGCGCCGCCTTCGGCAACGTCATGGAAGGCGTGGGTTACCACTTCACCTGGACTGGGCAGTACGTGCAGGACGAATGCTTCCTGTCCTACCTGCTCAACCCCTTCGCCATCCTGTGTGGGCTGATCTCCGTTGCGTTGGCCATCCAGGGGGGTGCTGCCATCCTCATGGTGGACACCGTTGACCCCATCTACGCCCGCGCCCGCAAATTTGGCGTGCCAGCTGGCCTGATCGCCGCCGTCCTGTTTGTGCTGGGTGGTTTCTGGGTTGGTCACATCAAGGGCTTCGTGGCCACCAAGGTCACCCCCGACATGCCAGCCAACCCCTTGCTGCACGGCCAGGAAGCGGTGATGCGCATGGGTGCCCTCCTTGAGCACTTCCATGCCAACCCCATCCTGTGGGCCATTCCCGCTGTGGGCATTCTGGGCATGGTGCTGACGTCACTGTTCATGATGGCTAACAAGCCTGGCCTGGGCTGGTGGTGCGGCGTTTTGACCTGGTTTGGCGTGATCGGCACTGTGGGCACAGCGATGTTCCCCTTCCTGATGCCTTCCTTCACCAACCCCAACCAGAGCCTGACGCTGTGGAACGCCACTGGTTCCGAATATGGCCTCATTGGCATGCTGATCGCAGCCGCCATCACTTTGCCAGTGGTCTTCGCCTACACGGGCTGGTCCTTCTGGGTTATGCGCGGCAAGGTGCAGCCAGTCACGGGTGAAGACGGTTCCGGCAACGGCAGCCTCTCTGGCGGTTACTGAACCTTCTGGACGCGAGACAAAGGAGCAAAAACGTGGCCACAAACCACCATCCCATCGCCCAGTTCATCAAGCTGTGCCTACTGGCCCTCATGGTTGTCACGGCCCTGCTGGTTTCCATGATCACGGGCACGCTAGGTAAATGGTACCTCATCTGGCTTCTGGGCACGCCGCTGTGCTGCCTGGTGGCTGGCGCTGGCGCCATCCTGTTCGACACCCAGGTGGAGGCCGGCCGCCGCGGTATGCTGGCCTCTGACCCAGCCTTCACACGGGAGGACTGAAAATCATGTTCTACGATCTTGAAAGCGTGATTTTCTGGGTGCCTGTGCTTTTCCTGTGCTGCTACTTGGTGGCAGCCATCATCATGGCGCGCGTTGTGCCTGTCGCAGCGCCAGCGCCTGAGGAACTTCCTGAGGAACTGCGCGGCTGACGCACCCTTTTTAAAACTGGCCTGCCTGGTTCCCAGGCAAGCTGGTTTTGGCCTAAAAACCCCCACCCTTTGCGGGCGGGGGTTTTTTCATGGGCGCTACCTTCACTTTTTTTGCTGGGGCGCAAACCACCATGCGCAAAACCCCACCACCAACACGACCCCCAGGGAAAGGGCTGTGTCCTGGCGGCTTTGGGGCAACAGCCCTAGCATTAGCGCCAATATGGGAAACAGCATAACGCACAACCCAGACGCCACACGGCTGAACAGGTTGCGTGCAAGCCGCCAAGCCGCCAGCGCCACCATGAAATAAACAAACACGATGATTCCCCCTGAAGCACCCAACAAAAGGGGGTAAACATGGGCAGGGCTTTCCACTCCCGTGGCCACAACAGCCATTTCCAGAAGGGTGGTCAGGTTCAGCGCGCCTGTTGGTAGATCACCAGGGCGCCTTGCCCGGCACAGCCGTTCAGGCGCCAGGGAACTGGCTGCCAATTCACGCAATGTGCGCGACACCACATAAACTGATGAGTTGAGGCAGGACATCACAGCCACCAACGTCACCACGACAGCCGCCATGGATGCCCCTGGCAGATTGATCATGTTCATAACAGTCAGGAAAGGAGACGTCCCAGGGCGCACTGCCTGCCAGGGCAGTAACGTGACAATCACCGCGACAGATCCAGCATAGAAAAACAACACCCGCCAAGGCAGCGCTTCCACCGTGCGGGCAATGCTGCGCATGGGTTTTTCACTGTCACCTGCAGCGATGATGGCGATTTCGCACCCACTGAAACTTTGCACAATCATGGGGATGACGGCCACAACAGCCCAACCGCCCAACGGCATGATGCCCCCATGGCCAGCAAGATTGTGCCAGGCCAGCTGCAGGGGATGGGGGCGGCTGAACAACCACCCCAGCCCCAAAACCATGAAGAAGCCTAAAAAGCCTAATTTAAGCAGTGAAAGGAACGTCTCTGAACGGCCATAATGGCGCAGGGAAAGGCGGTTGAGCCCCCAAGCCACAGCAATGAAGGCCACGGCCCCCCACAAGGGCGCCAGCCCACAGAGAACCTCCAGCAGCAAGCCGCCCGCCACCGCCTGCGCGCCAGCCGTAATAGCCCACAGCAAAGCGTAGCTCCACCCTACGGTGAAGGCTGCCCGCGGCCCCAGCCAATGGCGCGTGTGGCTGATGAAGGAACCGCGCCCACGCGCATGGATAGCCAGGTCGCCTAACAGGCGCATCACCAGCGCAATCGCCAGCCCAGCGCCCCCATAGGAAAGCAGCACCGCAGGCCCAGCTGAGGAAATCGTGGCTGACGTGCCCACAAACAGCCCAGCGCCAATGATCCCCCCCAGTGAAATCATGGCAACATGGAAAGAAGCCAGCTTGTCCTGAACGCTTTGGCCCTCCGGCGCTTGATCAGAACCAGACAAAGGGGGAGCGGGGGGGCAGGGGTTATTCATGGGCATTCCATCTGTGGTCTGACAAGGGGCTGCGCTGCTTGCCCATCCTTCACACCAGGGACTTTCCCTGGGCTGGGCCATCATGCACACTGGCCTTCCGTGAGCGATCCTTACCAACAGACGCTGAACGGATACAGCATGCCCCCAGCACTACCCGCCACCTGGCGCCCTTTGGACACAGGCGACACCGCCTGGATGCTGGTCAGCAGCGCCCTTATCATTCTCATGACCATCCCTGGCATCGGGCTGCTTTACAGCGGCTTGGTACAACGCAAAAACGTGCTCTCAACCTTGGTGCAACCTTTCGCCATCTGCTGCCTGGTGTCACTTATGTGGATGCTGGTTGGCTATAGCCTGGCCTTTTCAGGCACGGGGCCATGGGTTGGCACGTTGCACAATTTCGGCCTTCAGCACATTGCTGATGGCTTCGCCCATGGCGAGGACAGTGCCTTCACGCTGGGCATCGGCACGCCTTGGCCAGTGCCCCTGCGCATTCCTGAAGGCGTCTACGCCATGTTCCAAATGAGCTTCGCCATCATCGCGCCCGCCATATTGGGTGGGGCGCTGGCTGGGCGCATCCGTTTCAAAGCGCTGTGCCTGTTTGGCGCCCTGTGGTCCGTTGTGGTCTATGCGCCCGTAGCGCATTGGGCCTGGTGGCCATCTGGCTGGCTGGCACGGCTTGGCACATTGGATTTCGCTGGCGGCAGCGTGGTGCACATCAACGCAGGTGTGGCTGGCCTTGTCGCAGCCATGGTCATCGGCCCAAGGCAAAGCTGGAAACCCATGCTGCCCTCCAAGCCCAACCAAGCCAACTTGGATGACCAACCCCTGATTTCCGCCCAAGCGCCTGTTTGGGACCTTTCCTACGCAGTCATGGGGGCAGCGTTGCTGTGGGTGGGGTGGTTTGGCTTCAATGGCGGCTCCGCCCTGGGTTCCAACGGCCATGCAGCCATGGCCATGCTCACCACCCAAATCAGTGCTGCCATGGGGGCGTTCACCTGGTTGCTGCTTGAAAGGCGGCGCAGCAGCCATCATTCCATCACGGGCATTATTTCAGGCGCCCTGTCGGGCCTAGTGGGCATCACGCCGGCGGCTGGCTTCGTTCTGCCTTGGGCAGCGCTTGTGATTGGCGCGGTTTCCGCTGCGGTCTGCCACTGGTGCGTAATGGAACTCAAGCACCGCCTGAACTATGACGACACCCTTGACGCCTTTGGCATCCATGGCATGGGTGGTTTGGTGGGGGGACTGCTGACAGGCATCTTCGCTTCCCCCGTCATGACAGCCACAGCAGATGGCCCAGGCATCACAGGCAGCCTGCTGCAGGTTGGGCGCCAAGCTGTGGGCTGTGGCGCTGTTGTGGTATGGTCAGCCGTGATGACGTGGCTTGTCCTCAAAGCCGTGTCCTGCGTGACACCGCTCCGCGTCAGTGAGGCTGAGGAGCAAGCTGGGCTTGACGCCACCCAGCATGGTGAACGGCTGCACGACAGTTTCATCACCTCTGACCAAAACTAGGACTATAAAACTGCTGCCACACAGCCCGGGTACCAGGGGCCATGGTGCAAACACGCTACACAGTGCAGCCTTCCTGTGGGGGCGCCGTTGCGCTGATGCAATGTCGCCCCTAGAGTGAAGGGAAGGCCAGCCTAGAAGCTAGCCGTCCCTTTTGCATTCCATAAATCACAGGTAACCCCATGCTTCGCCTATCGCGTCATCGCCTCTTGAGCGCCTTTTCCGCAGCCACCCTTGGCCTGACGGCATGCGCCATGATGATGCGTCCTGCCTGTGCCGCCCCAGGGGGCGCCCAAAGCATGGGAAAATCCTTGGGGCCTGCCACTGTAGCGCCCGCCAGCCCCACACCCATTCCGACCCTGGCCCAGCCAACCACCATCAAGGTTGGCGTCATGGCGGGGGAGGACGAGGACGTCTGGCGCGTTGTCCAAGCCAACGCCAAGCCTCACAACCTCAACATTGAGCTTGTGACGTTCTCCGATTACACCACCCCCAATCAGGCTTTGGAGGAGCACGACATCAACGCCAACGCCTTCCAGAACCAGCCTTACCTGGATGCCCAAATCAAGGCGCGCGGCTACCACATCGTGCGTGTTGGGGATACCCAGCTGGAGCCGATCGGCATTTATTCAATCAAGGTCAAGGCCCTCAAGGATCTGCCCAAGAATGCCCACATCGCTGTGCCCAACGACCCTTCCAACGAGGGTCGCTCGCTGTTGATGCTTGAGCATGAAGGGGTTTTGAAAGTCTCCAAAAGCGCTGGGCTGTTCCCAACGGCGCTCGACATCACCGACAACCCCAAGAATGTCACCGTTCAGGAACTGGATGCCAGCCTGACCAGCCGCTCCTTGAAGGACGTTGACGCTGCCGTCATCAACGGCAACTGGGCCATCAAAGGTGGTGTTGACGTTCAGCACCAGCGCATCGCCCTCGAAAACGCCCAGGGAAGCCCTTATGTGAACTTCATCGCCGTCAACGCTGATGACGCTGGTAAGCCATGGGTGAAGACCCTTGTGGCTGCTTTCCACCAGCCGGATGTGGCGGCCGAAATCACCAAGGTTTACCACGGCGCAGCCCAGCCAGCCTTCACCCATGGCTGAGCATCCCCACCAGGCAGCAGCCACACTTCGGTTGGAACTGCCTGGCACACCCACTTTGTCACCAACAATCACAAAAAGGGTAACCCTCATGCGCCGCTTTCAGCGACCTGGTTCATGGTATTGCGCCGCCACGGCTTTCTGGGTGGGTTGCGCCCTCATGGCAGGTCATGCACAAGCAGCTGACAATCCAGCGCAGCCAGCCCGGGCTGAGCAGACGTCTGGCCAAGCCACCAGCCCTGTGGCAGCCACGCCCATTCCCACCCTGGCCCAGCCCACCACCATTAAGGTTGGCATCATGGCGGGGGAGGATGAGGACGTCTGGCGCGTGGTCCAGGCCAACGCTAAGCCTCACAACTTGACCATCAAACTTGTGACGTTCTCTGACTACACCGTGCCTAACCAGGCTTTGGCGGAGCACGACATCAACGCCAACGCCTTCCAGCACCAACCTTACCTGGATGCCCAAATCAAAGCGCGCGGCTACCACATTGTGCGCGTTGGGGACACGCATTTCGAGCCCATGGGGATCTACTCCACACGCCATGCATCACTGCAGGGACTGCCTGAGGGCGCTACGGTGGCCGTCCCCAACGATCCCTCCAATGAAGGCCGCGCCCTACTGGTGCTTGAGCATGAAGGCCTCATCAAAGTCTCCAAAGGCGCTGGGCTGTTCCCAACGGCGCTTGACATCACCGACAACCCCAAAAACCTATCCGTGCGGGAACTTGATGCTGGCTTGACGGGGCGTGCTGTTAAGGATGTTGATGCTGCCGTCATCAACACCAACTGGGCCATCAAAGGCGGTGTTGATGTTCAGCACCAGCGCATTGCCGTGGAAGGCCTGGACCACAACCCTTATGTGGACTTTATCGCTGTCAACGCTGATGACGCTGGCAAGCCATGGGTGAAAACCCTTGTGGCTTCTTTCCACCAACCAGATGTAGCAGCTGAAATCACCAAGGATTACCATGGCGCGGCTGTGCCTGCCTTCAAAGCTGGGGGGGACAAGGGGCAGCCATGAGCGCATCCACCACCGCCAAGGCTGCCCGAACCCAGGCCGCCAGCGCTTTGGAACGTTTTGAGGCTGGCGAACTCCCCCCACCTGGGGCCCCTTTGCTTGACGTGCGCCATGTTTCGCATTGGTTCGGCGACCAGCCAGCGCTTGACAACATCACCTTCAGTATTGCGCGTGGGGAAGTCGTTGGGCTGATTGGGCGTTCAGGTGCTGGCAAGTCCACCCTATTGCGTTGCCTCTGCGCGCTGGAGAAACCCGCTGCGGGAGAAATCACCCTTAATAGCGTGGACATCACGGCGCTGCCTGAATCCAAGCTTGTTGGGGTGCGCCGGCGCATTGGGCTGGTGTTCCAGCATTTCAACCTGTTGAGCGCGCGCACTGCCGCTGCCAACATCGCTTTGCCTTTGCAGATTGCTGGCTGGTCACGCACACGCATCAAGGACCGTGTTGGCCAACTGCTGGAACTTGTGGGTATGGATGGCCTGGGCGGTAAGTACCCAGCCCAGCTTTCTGGCGGCCAAAAGCAGCGCATTGGCATTGCGCGCGCCCTGGCTGCTGGGCCAGACCTGCTTCTCTCTGATGAGGCCACCTCCGCCCTCGACCCGGAGGCGACAGCCTCCATCCTGCAGCTTCTGGGCAACATCAACCGCGAGCTTGGCCTCACCATTGTGCTCATCACCCATGAGATGGATGTGGTGAAACGCTTTGCTGAACGCATCCTGGTGCTCGATAAGGGGCGGCTGGTGGTGGATGGAACGCTGGCGCAGTTCATCCGCAAGGGAAGCGACAACCCAGCCCTCACTCCTTTATTGGCGGAGATCCAACCCCAATTGCCTGAAGCGCTGCGCAGGCGCCTTGCTGAAGGCCCAGGCCCCGGGCGGCTGCCTGTCCTGCGCCTGTTCCAAGCTGGCCCCGCCGCCACCCAACCTGTAATGGCCATGCTGGAGCAACGCTTCAACGTGGCGGCAAGCCTGCTGCAAGGTGGTGTCAGCGCCATTGGCGATGAACCTGCCTGCGACATGATCATTTCCCTCTCTGGCGAACGCGCCGCTGAGGCCACTGTCTGGCTTGAAGGCCAGACCCAATGCTGCGATGTGGTGGGTTGGCTATGTCCCCTCTGATTATCAAACTCATCTGGTCAGGCACGCTCCAGACCTTGGAAATGGTTTTCGCCTCCACAGCACTGGCGGTACTGCTGGGCGGACCGATGGCGCTTTTTTTGGTTGGAACGCTTGGCCCTGCAAAGCTTTGGCATGTTCCAGCCGTCATCCCCCGTGCGCTTGGCCTTGTGATTGATGCCGTGCGCGCTGTGCCGTTCATCATCCTGCTGGTGCTGCTCATCCCCATCACACGTTTCATCGCGGGGACGTCACTGGGCACAGCTGCGGCCATCGTGCCTTTGACCATCGCTGCCGTGCCTTACTATGCGCGCATCGCTGAGTTGGCCCTGGCTGAAGTCGATCCAGGCTTGGTGGACGCAGTGCGGGCGATTGGTGGCACCCGCATGACCATTATCAGGCAGGTTCTGATCCCTGAGGCCATGCCGGGCCTCATCAGTGGGTTGACGGTCACCCTCATCACCATGGTGGGGGCCAGTGCCATGGCTGGCGCCATTGGGGCTGGCGGGCTGGGGGACTTGGCCATCCGTTACGGCTATCAGCGCTTCAACACCGTGGTCATGCTGTGGGTGGTGGCTGTGTTGGTGGTGATGGTATGCCTCATCCAGTGGGGCGGCAACTGGGCCGTCAAGAAACTGCGCCACTGACAACGGCTTCAGGACGCCTTTTCACAAACGTTCGAAAAGCACAATGCGGTTGCCATTTGTGCCACCTTGGTTGTTGTCCACACCCCAGCAATGGGCCGTCTTGGTGAAGCCCTGTTCATGAACAAGGCAACCAAGGCGCCTGTAAGGCAGGTTCTGAGCGGTTTCCCAAACCAACTGCGCTAAATCCACAGTTCCCTTGCGCACCTTGCCCACCTCAAAGGCCAGGAAACCCCCTGGCCTGAGCAAACGCGCCATCTCCACCAAGACGTCATGAGCCATGGCCTGCCACTTCATGGGGTTTGGCCAGACTGAAACCTGCACTGCTTTACTGTTGAAGCCTGCAAACCAGCAACGCAGCCAGTTGGCCTGACCGTAATGGACCACATCCAGGAAGGGGGGAGAGGTCACAACCAGGTCAACACTGCCTGTGGCCATGGCTGGCACAGACCACGCAGGTCTGGTGAACAGCGGCACAACGCCATCCCCCACCAAAGGTGGTGGCCCATCACGCAAAAGGGAGCGGCTTTTTTTGGTGATGATGGCTGCCACAGGACGTTCAGGTGGACCCGCCCCCCTGCGTTCGTTTAAGGCACGCTGGCGCGCTGCTGACACAGCCTGATTGGGCGGCATGGAGGGGGCAGAGAAATAGCCGCTGGAATGGCCAGAAAGCCGCGCCAGCGCCACCATCCTGATCCACCTAGCTGTGTTGTCCACCCCATGGCGTGGCTGACCTTCCACAGGATCATTCAACCAGCGGCGCAGGATTTTGAGCTGCCGCAATGTGCCTGGGTGGTAGAAAGCCAGAAGGTCCTTTTCAGCGACATGCCCTTGAAGGCGCCCACGCCCAAGCGGCCCTTCCCAGGGAATGCTAGTCAGCGCTTCCTGGATTTGCCCTAAAGCGGGGGGCGCCAAACGTGGCTGCAGCAATGCAATGGAAAGGGGATTGATGTCATTGCCAGCTGCTTGGCGCTTCTGCAGCAACGCTTCCAACGGCACCGTGCCACGTCCCATGAACGGGTCAAAAACAACTTCCCCTGGCTTGGTCAGATGCTTGATGAGAAAAGCAGGAAGTTCTGGCTTGAAACACGCCCGATAGGGCACTTCATGCAAGGCGTGTCCCTGGCGCTGGGTAGCGGTCCAAAAGCTGTTAATCCAGCAAGGCATAGTGCCTTCCAGGCGCACCACAGTGGGGCTGGCGCAGCCCAGACCAGACTGCACCACTTTGGCGAAATCATGGGCGCGTTGTGAAGCGCCCTTGGGAAGGCTGGTCACGTCAAAGGCGCCGCCCTACTGGCCAGGTCAGAATTGCGCACGGACTGAACCAAAGAACTGCCGTGGCGCACCCAATAGAATGGACTGGTTCATGGCTGCCGCCCCGCCACGATTATCCATGGTGAAGCCATTCTGCCCCATGGTGGAGGCATAGCGAGCATTGTTGAGGTTGTAGACATTGAAGGAGAAAATCAGCTTCCGTGCCCCAAAAGGCACCGATGGGCTGATGAACACGTCATCCATGGTGTAGGAAATACCAAGGTCACTTATCCAGTAAGCGGGGATTTTATAGTCACCCACATAATCATAGCTGCGCCGACTATAATATTGGCCATCCACCCAGGCGGAAAAACCACCGTTGCTCCAGGACAAGCGCGCTTTGTACATGAACTCTGGATAAGCCACCACCTGCTTGCCGCGGGTGTGGTAAACCACGCCGCCAGAGGACATGTCCCGGTCATAGGTGGCATGGTTGCCGCTGACGGAATTGAAGAGAGCCAGCGTTGCCAAGGGTGAATCAGGGGCCCACAAGGCAAAGGGCTTGAGGGTCAGGGCCGCGTCAACGCCATTCATGGTGACGCCCCCCATGTTCCTCACCACAGCGCCTGCCTGGTTCAGCATGTTGCCACCGCCCGTTCCTGTGGTGATTTGCTGCAGGCGGTTGCGGAAATTGGTGCGGTACAGATAAAGGTCCAGCTGGGCAGCAGGGTGGCTGTAGCGGTAGCCCAGGCTGTAGGTCCAGTCCGTTTCAGGTTTCAAACTGCCACGCACATTGTTGAAGGCCTGTTGGGTGACCGCCAGGGGGGAAGCGCATGAATTGAAGCCGCACAAGCTGTAGGCATGGGCGTTTTCAGAAGCGTCAAACCAGACTTCATGGTTTCGCAGAAAATGATAGTCACCTGAAAAATGCGGCAGGAAAGCGTAGGCCGACGTCAAACTGACATGGTTGGCCAAAGTGGCAGGAAAGCGCCTTGTGCCATTGGTGGCATCCCCTATGCGGCTGTTCACCCACATTGACTTAAAACCACCGTGCAGTGCCAACCCCCTCACCCATTGCGGGCGCCAGGTATCAGATACATGGGCGGTGACGGTGTTGGTGGTGTAGTTCTCCCCCCACAAGGTTTCACGTGGTGTGCCGTGAAGGGTGCCAAATGGGTTGAGGGGCCGCCCTTCAGGGCTGTTGGGTTGCTGGTAAGCGTAAGCGTAGGAATCATAGACGCTGTACTCGTACCACACTCCTCCTTCAAGGTGATGGTGGCCCAGATAGCCATCAACAGAGGTGAGGCCGCCAAAACGTTCTGTGGAGGGGTGGCGCACCTGCTCGAAAATACGCCCGTTGTTCAGGCCACCTGAACCATCTTGCTGGATGAGGGTGCTTGTGCCTGGCGCACATGTGGCTGCGCCGGCAGCGGTGCCGGCGCCACAGGCATAAGGGTTTGAATAAGTGCCACGCCCGTTTTGGCTGTGACCGTAGAAACTGCTTTTCCAGAACGTGCGGTCTGCCACCTTGATGTCAAACTGCCCACCCCCGAACAGGTTCTGGTTGCTGGCAGTACTGTCGTAATAGGCGGCATCCTTGGCGTCAGGTAGGCCGGCCATGTTGGCAGGGAAATGCCCCATGGCGCTTTCATAAGCTTTGCGCCAGCCATGGCCGGTGTGAAAATAGTTGTCCAGCCTGCGCCCAAAACGCCCCATCCAGGTGGGAGTGTAATCCTGGTAGTTGGTGAAAGCCATTTCATCCCAGTCGAAAAAGGCCGTGAACCTGCTTTCTGACGTCAAGGGCTGAACAAGACGCGCATTGACCTGCTGCATGAACTGGCCACCACCGCCTTTCCATTTGTCAGTGTCGTTGCGCATGTAGGAGACATAGAACTTGGTGCCGCTTTCATTCAGTTTTCCTGAATCAAAACGCGTGAAGGTGTGGAAAAGCGCATTGCTGCCGAACACCTGCTCCAGCCGGTCGCCCCTGCGGTTTTGGGGGGCAGAGCCAACATAATTGATGGTGCCTCCCAGATTGCTTGTGCTGGCGGCCTTCTCATCGCCAGCGCCCCGAGTGACATCAAGGCGGTCCACGTTTTCAGCTGAGATGGCCTCACTGGGAGCAAGGCCATTGTAAGTGCGGAACCCAGGCTCACCCAAAGGCAGGCCATCCAGTGTCATGCCGATTTCGCTTTGGGTGAAACCATGCATGTAAAGCTGGTTGGAATAGACATCCAGCCCCAGCGGATCGTCTGACTGGAACTCCACCCCTGGCAACAGGCCCAGGGCCTTCAAGGGGTTGGTGCCAGGCACCTGGGCTTCAAGCAACCGGTGACCCACAACCACGGCATCACCGCTGACGCGCCTGGATGCACCGATTTTCAAGCTTTCAGTGCCGCCATACACCCCATGGGAATGCTTGTGTGGATGGGTGGCAGCATGCGTGCGGCCACCACCTTCACCAGCCTGCCCTGGTTGGCGGGCGCCCTTGCGGTGCGCGGGGCGTTTGCCCGCCAAACGTTTGCCCAGGCTGGCCGCAGCCGGCCATTCCTTGCCACTATGGTTTCCACCAGCCTTCACCTGGGGCGCGCCCAGCGAGAAAGTCAGTGTTGTGGCTGTGCCAGCACAGATCTTGATGGCGCCACGCACCCGGTCGCGCAGGTGCAGCGTGAATTCATCACGCAAGCGGTTGGCGCAGCCATGAAGCAGGCTCCGGCCTGGGGAAGTCTGCACTGTGCCCCCTTGCTGAGGAAGTGCCCCACCCCACTTGACGTTACTGAACGCTTTCTGCCTTGCCATACTTCATCCTTCCGCAAGCGCTCCGAAGCGCCCTTGAACTGGGAAGCATGCATCTTAACGCCTTAACCTAAGGACAGGCTATGACCCAACACGCACAAGGTCTGGAGCCTACAAAAAGCCATCACCCTCAAAGGATGGTAGATTCGCCCAAAGCCGCGCGGGCGGCAGAGGCAAAGTCACTTTTGGCCAGCCAGGCGGCCTCCCCAGGCAGCATGGTCATCATGGCCAGGCACAGCGCAGCGCCAAAACAAACGCTGTCGCTACGCACCATGTTCACCATTTGGCGCTGTACCAGCAGGGCGGCGCGCGCCATGAGGTAGATTTCGTCAGCATGTTCGCGAATGTCAGGATGGCTGGCCTCGCAGGCATAGGCGTCACCCAGCATTTTCAACGCCCTGAATGTGGCTGCTTCCTGGGATTCGAACCCCGTGCGGCTGGCTTCCAGGTAATCGTAGATGAGAACGCGCATCCGGGCAGGGAAAGAAAGCAGCTTGGGGAAATTGATGTGGCTTGAATGGCAAAGCGCCTTGCGGTTGACCAGCATGTCCGCGAAGGGAGCTGCGAAGTTGCTCATCACTTCATCAACGCTGGGCAGGATGGCCGGCTTCGCTGAAGCGGGCTTGGTTGGCGCCGTTGCTGTGGGATTGGTTTCAGTCATGGCTGGTCCTTGAAGCAATTGAAGTGAGGCATGGCCGTCAGGTTCCCCACGCCTGCCTGGAGGCTTGGGCAAGCCCACACCATCCCCCCCTCCGGCTGACGCCGCAAGGCGGTTTGGCGGCAAGGGAGTGATGCGGTGAACTCATGCAGGCCCTGATCTTTATGGCCCGCACCATCTTTCAGCATGAACATGGCAGCACCATGTTCATCCCAGCCAGGCGAGCGCCCAGGTTTTGCCACGCTCCGGTTCATTTTCATTCCGTCCCATGCCAGGAGAGACCATGCACACCAACCATGCCACCACAGAACCTGTTTTCCGGGCCAACTGCCCCGTGTGCGACTGCAAGGGCGATTGGCACGCCACCACCAAGGAAGGGCGCTGTGAATGTGGCTGCAGCTGTGCCTGCCATGAACGTGAAGCTGCAACCATGCCGAGTACAGGTTGCGCCTGCAGCAGCATTCGCCGCCATGGCCACAGCCACGACCAGGCTCCTGATAGCCAGGATGTCCAGGATAACCAAGCTGACCAGCCAGTCACGGCCGAGGAGAGTCACGATCACGACCAACCTGCTGATGCCGCCCTCATCCTCACCCCCCATGACATGATCCACCAATTGGAAGGATTGTTGAAAAAGCGCCGTGAGATTGGTTTTGAGAAGGATGGCGACAATGACCCCCTTTTCACTGAAGAAGACCGCATGAACGCGCTGCGCTTCATGGTGGCCGGCTTTGGGCTGGCGCAGGCTGCAGCAGGCGCAAGCCCAGCAGCGGTGGCCCAGTTCGCCAAGACCGTTCTGGCTGACATGGACAATTCCCCCAAAGTCTCAGGCGTTGGCTCCTCTGCCAAAGCTGCCCAGGGGCGCCATTCAGGCTGCGAATGCGGCCCTCATGGCCACCACGACCACTGAAAAGGCGCTTAAGACCAACAGTGAAGCACCATGCCCAGCCATGGCTTGGGTGCGGGGCTGGGCTGTGAAAAGCACCAGCCTTTTCCCAGGCCATGGCCCCATTTTTGCCCCAGCCTTGCTTTAGTCAACGCCCCTATGAACGTGGTGCCGCGTGGCCCCATGGGAAAACCGCGCGTTGCAGCCACGCCGCCAAGGCTTTGTGACTACCGCGATCTTGCAGTGAAGAAGGGCCCAACCGTTGGCTATACAGGATTGTCCCATTGTCATGGGGTTTGACAGGCGCTACGCGCGCCCTGCCTACATTGTCATGCAGTCTGTGATGGACACGGTGGCGCCGCAGCGCTTCGTGTCCTTCAAGGTCCTCCATGAAGGCTTGCCTGAGGAAGTCATGCGGGTGGGGCGCCTGCTGTTCAACCAAGGGCGTTCTACCATAGAGTTCATCGATGTGCGTGAACGCATGGCCACCATGGAGATGTTCACCACCCGCCACCTGTCGCGGGCCATGTTCTACCGTTTGATGATCCCAGAGCTGTTCAGCGACCACGATGGCGTGTTGTATCTGGATTCAGATATGGTCGCCATGCGCGATGTGTTTGACATGGTCGAGGAAGTGCCTGCTGACAAAAAACTGGCTGCGGTGCGTGACGGCATCTCCAAAATCGACCGGCTGCATGGCGCCCACATGCGTGAGCTCATGGATGCTGGCCCTGACGACCTGCTTGCCCTCAGCCTTGAAGACTACAAGCGCCAGGTTATTGGGTTGGACGACCCTGACCGTTACTTCAATTCAGGCACGTTGTTCCTGCGCCCCAGCAAAATCACCCCTGAGGAGATTGAAGCCTGCTTCAAGCTGGTTGACGCACCGCGCTACTGCCCTGACCAGGACATCCTCAACGCCGTTTTCAAAGACAGCACCCATTTGCTGGGGGAACGCTGGAACTTTGTCACTGGTTCACGTTGGGAAGGCTATTTCCGCGAGCTTCCCGAAGATTGGCGCAAGGAACGCGAAGAGGAACGCAAACAGGTGGGCATCTACCATTGGCCTGGCCCTGTGAAGCCATGGCGCATCCCCGGCACCAGCAATGCCGAGGCCTACCATCACTTCGCCAAGAGCCTTGATGCACACCTTCAACGCATTGCGGAGCCTTACTTCAACGAGCTTCTGCCCGTCTGAACGCTGGTTGGGCGCTCAGCCCCTAGCAGGCTGGGTGGGCAGGCCCTGTGCAGCCCACCCTTGCTGGGGCGCATGGGGATTAACAAACCCACCCCTGACATTGATGGCTTCCCCATAGCCCGCCTGGCGCGCCAGCTGTGCTGCTGCAGCGCTGCGCACACCGCTGCGACACAGGAACAGCACAGGCACAGGCACCTCTTTGGGCACGGCCTTTTCCAAAGCGTTGATGAAGCTTTGCAGGTCACGTTCAGTGGCAGCGCCCATAGGCCACGGCAAGCACACCAGGCGTTGGGGTGCGCCCCCAAGGCCTGCCAGGTCAGCCACGCCTGTAGTGGCCCATTCCCCTGGCGTGCGCACATCTACCAAGATGGAATCTGGGTTGGCATGGAGGACATCCCACGCCTGATTCACGTCAAGCTCTTTCATTATGCGTTTTCCTAGCCCTGTTTTAAGTTCATGTTCTAAGTTCAAGCCTGTTCATACGTCAGGCGCCCGCCCCCTCCGCAGGGCTTGGGCAGGGCTCGCTTTGAGCTAGCGCATTTTAAGGAAAAATTCATGACCCAATCCGTTCTCATCCTGGATGGCGGGCGCGATTTCGCCCATTCCAAAGGCAGGCTCAATCATGCCCTGGCCGATCTGGCGGCCGAAACGCTGCAGGACATGGGATTCCAGCCTGTCATTACCCGCATTGGTACAGATTACGACCTGGAGCGGGAAGTGGAGCGTATCCTGCAGGCCGCGGCGTTAATTTGGCAGGCGCCAGCCTGGTGGATGGGCGTGCCTTGGACAGTGAAGAAATACATGGATGAGGTGTTCACCGCAGGCCACGGCAAGGTCTACGCCAATGATGGCCGCACCCGCAGCGACCCCAGCAAGCACTACGGTTCAGGGGGCCTTTTGCAGGGTAAGCATTACATGCTTTCCGTCACTTGGAATGCTCCTGTCCAGGCTTTCACCGATCCAGCTGATTTTTTTGAAGGCAAAGGGGTGGACGGCGTCTATTTCCCCTTCCACAAGGCCAACCAGTTCCTGGGGCTGGCGCCATTGCCCACCTTCATGGCCAATGACGTGATGAAGGACCCCCACATTGAAAATGACTTCACCCGTTACCGTAGCCACCTCAATGCGGCATTCCAGCCTTTGTTGAAGTGCTGAACGACTCGCCACCCCCGGCAAGGGGTGGCGGCGTGAGGGGGGCTGGTTTGCGGGGCAGGAGGCTGGCCCATACCAGCAGGCAAACCCACCCAGCACCTGTCCACCCCAGTGCTAGGTTGAGGCCAAACAACCACCTTTGGCGTGTGCTGCAGCGCCAATGCCCAACGCAAAAAGGCAGGAAGTAAAGCCACGCCATGCAGCCCAGACCCAAGGCCAGCATCAGCGACCCTACGATGCCCCCAAACGCCATGAGGTAAGGGTGCGGCTGAAAAAGACTTTGAAAACCATAGCCCAAACCATGCCATGTCCAGGAGGATAGGTACCACCATAGGGAGGGGGGGGTGTAGAACGGGTTTTCCATGCTGTATCCCTTCCAGGCAAGCAGGCGTAAACGCAGGGGAAGGCCCAACCATTGGACGCCCTTGGCTGAGCTTGGGCGATCCATGATAGGGACAAGGTCTGTTTCTGTTCACTTTGCACAGGCATGTTCCTTGGCCAGACCACGCACCTTCGATGAAAATGACGTCCTGCTCAAGGCGTTGGACGTGTTCAAAGCCAAAGGGTTCAAGGCGACCTCCCTGGCTGAACTGCTGACGGCCACGCAGTTGAGCCGCAGCAGCTTCTACAGCTGCTTTGGCAGCAAGCGGCAGCTTTTCATGCGCGCTTTTGAAGCCAACCGCCAAGCCCGCCTGTCCAGGCTTGCCCATTTCCTGGATGGCACCCCTGACGTCCGCCAAGGGGTAAAGGATTTTTTCCAAGCATTACTGGAACCACCCCAGGCCACGTCCGCCCAGTGCCTAAGTTGCACAGAGTCTGCCGCACTGGCCCCCCATGATGACGTTATGCGTTCCATGCTGGAGCGCGACCGCAAAGGCTTGGAGGACAAGCTGACAGCAGCTTTGGAGCGTGGCCAGGCAAACCACACCATCAACCAAGCTGCGCCTGCGCGCTCCCTCGCCCAAGCGTTGCTGGTGCTTTACCAGGGTGTTCAAGTTATGCGGCGCACAGGCATGGCCCTGCCCGTACTGCGGGAAGCGGTGGTGGTATCACTGGCCATTCTGGCGCCGTGAAAATAATTCTGGAACGTTTGGTCCAAAACCCATAAGCTTGCTTCAGGGCAGCAATGGCGCGCTTCCTAAACTGGGAAATAGGTGGAGGCGTGGCGGTTGAATTCCCCTCCATCACGTGGATCGAGGTCTGCGCACGCCATACCTACCATCCATAGACTGCTCACTAGCTGTGCCTGCCATGGCTCGGCGCGGCTTGCCTGAACAAAGGGCGGCGCAGACAGGCAACCTTCCACCAACCCCGTACCAAAGGATTGCACCATGACAACGCACACGCCCCAAACATCCCCCGCAGACAGGCCAACCATCGTCCTCATCCATGGGCTTTGGGGGGATGCTGCCCATTGGGGAGAAGTCATCGCGGCCTTGGGCAAACGAGGCCACCATAAGGTCCGCGCTGTGGAAAACCCCTTGACGTCCCTACCAGACGACGCCGAGCGCACCCGCAAGCTGGTGGAGACCATCGAAGAGCCTGTGGTTTTGGTCGGCCATTCCTATGGCGGTGAGGTCATCACGGAAATGGGCGACCTGCCGAATGTCAAGGCGCTTGTCTACATCTCCGCCTGGGCACCTGCGAAAGGCCAGTGCGCTGATGATCTGTGCAAAGCTGCCCCAGCGCCTGGCTTGGCTGCCGTCAGCAAGGACAAGTTCGGCTATCTGTGGATTGAGCCAAGCAAGTTTCATGCGTTCTTCTGCCAAGACGTGCCAGAGGAGAAGGCGCACATCATGGCGGTAACGCAGAAAGCCCCCCTTGCCGGCTTGCTTCAAGACCGCACCACAGCAGCGGCTTGGGAGAACAAACCCAGCTGGTACCAGCTCTCCACCCAGGACCGCATGATTTTGCCAGCGCAGCAACGTGAATTCGCCGAGCGCGTTAAAGCACGGCGCATTTTGGAATTGCCCACAAGCCATGCACCGATGGCCACCCACCCTGACGCCATCGCTGAGCTGATCCTGGAAGCGGCTCAGGCCTGAAGAAGCACCCCGGCCACCCTCCTTGAACCACAACGCAAAGGTTGCAGCACCATGACTCAAACAGCTTCCGCCATCCCCACCACCATGAATGCCGTCGTGCTGGATAAGTTTGGCGAACCTGAGGATGTCCTCCACCCCGGCACTATGCCAACGCCCACCATCGGCCCTGACCAGGTTCTGGTGAAGACCATCATGGCCCCGATCCACAATCACCATCTGTGGATCGCCCGCGGCCTTTATGGTATCCGGCCACCCCTACCAGCAGTGGATGGCGATGAAGCAGTCGGCACCATTGCAGCCGTTGGCGCTAACGTAAAAGGCTTGGCGGTGGGGCAGCGCGTGGCCTGTGCACGGGCCCTGGGCACATGGGCGCAGTATTTCGCAGCCCCTGCAGACCTGGTGGTGCCCGTGCCTGAGGGGATTGATGATGAAACAGCTTCTCAGATGCTCATCATGCCCATGAGCGCACTAATGCTGCTTGATTCGCTCCACCTCAAAGCCGGTGACTGGCTCATCCACAACGCCGCCAATGGCGCTGTAGGCAAAGCATTGGCTATCATGGCCAAAGGGCGCGGCATCCACACCATCAACCTGGTGCGCAGCCCCAAAGCTCTTGATGAAATGGTGGCTGCAGGCATCACAGCAGGGAATATCTCCACAGCTCAGACAGATTGGACGCAGCAGGCAGCCAAGCTGATGGGCGGCAACCATGCCGCTGCTGCTGTGGATGGCATTGGGGGGCCGCTTGATGTGGAGATGACGTCCCTGCTGCGTGAGGGGGGCGAGCTCGTCTCTTTTGGGTCGCAAGGGGGGCAGGCTGTAGTAGTCTCGCCTGCAGACCTGATTTTCCGCGCTATCACGGTGCGCGGTTTCTGGGCCAATAAAGAGGCCCGCTCACTGCCAGCTGCTGACAAAGCGCGCCTAGTGGGGGAGATCGTTGGGTTGCTGCAGTCAGGCCAGCTGAAAATGCCTGTGGCAGGCGTATACAGTTTCAGCCATATCACCCAGGCTTTGGAAGCTAATGCTAAGGCCGGGCGCAATGGCAAGGTCCTGCTCAAGCCCTGAACGCTGTAGAAAGCGCCCAACCGTTAGTGCCATGGCGCGGTCCTTGGCACTAATAATTAAAATCACCTTCAAAATTAAATCACCTTCAACTTGACATAACAGGTGGGGTCCATTGGAATTACGTGGAAATTTGACTTAAATCCTGGAGGCCCACCATGACCACCCCCCCTGCAGCGGCCACCCCCAAAAAAACCACCCCCCATCAGAAAGTTAAACTCCTTCTGTCCCTGTTGGACCGCCTCACCGATGGTGAAGGTCAGGCCAGCCTTGAACGGTTGGCAACAGACCCTGGCGCTGTGGAAGCAGTTGCCCGCGACATCGCCACCAACACGCCTGTCGAGGTTCTGGCGAAAACCATCCTCACTGACACTCGGCCCATACAAGGTGTGACCGAAGCTGATTACAAATATGTTGGCTTGCCACCTGAAGCGGAAAAATGTGATTTCCATACAGGCTACAACACTTACCTGCGCCCTCTACTGGGCAAACGGGCAGATGGTTTCGCCGCCATGTACAAAATGCTTGACCAGCAGGACAACCCGTTAATCATTGAAACTGGCTGTTTGCGCGTTCCAGGAAATTGGGAAGGCGATGGGCAGAGCACGTTCCAATTTGATTGGTATGCCCGCGAAAAGCGTGGCCATGTCATGACCATTGACATCAATGAGCTTTCCATCAACAGCGCGCGCCGCGCCTGCAGCAGCACAACCAGCACAATCCTGAATGATTCTGTAGCCGCCCTCAACGCCTTGAGTGCCAACGCGCAGAAGCCGGCCGCACTCCTTTATCTGGATTCATTCGACCTCGTCGCTTCCAACCCCATGCCCAGCGCCATGCACCACGCCATGGAAGTCATGGCTGCACGGCGCCTCATTGGGCCTGGGACCTTGCTGTGCATTGACGACTTCAATGTTCCCCCCCTTGGTCCAGGGGGCAAAGGCCTGATTGTCAATGAGTTCCTCAATGCCATCAATGCTGAGGTCCTCTATTCAGGGTACCAGAAGATCTGGCGTGTCGCTGTCTGAGGCAGAAACCATGGCACTGAGCGTGGACGTACGGCACAATCCACACTGCACGTCCTAGAACCAGCATGAAAAAACCCAGGGGAGTAAAACACCCTGGGCTTATTTGGCAGTTGACTGCCATTTCTTAAAATGAGTGGTGAACCGGGTGGGATTCGAACCCACGGCCATTCGATTAAAAGTCGAATGCTCTACCAGCTGAGCTACCGGTTCATGATGGCACGCTTGTCAGCGCCATGCGTGGCTGTGTTCCTATCAAGTCCCATAGCGACTGGTCAAGGGTGCGGCGCCATTTTTTAACAGCACCCCTGTAGGGACGCCATAGGGGCGGCGCTGCAGCCTTAGAGTTCAATCGGACAATCGGACCTCAAAAGCTGCCGCGCAAACGTGCCAACCCTGTAAAACCAGCATCAGGGCTGTATCCTTTACGCTGCAAGGTCATTTGCCAGAGCTGGTGCCAGAGCAGGCGTTTCAGGCCGCGGCTGGCTCCACATAGGCCTTGACGATCTTGTCAGGCCCTTCAACCATGCCAGACATGCCTTTGCCGCGTTTAATGCCATCCACGGCATCCATGCCCTCAACCACTTTGCCAGCAATGGTGTACTGGCCATCCAGGGAAGGGCATTTGTCGAACATGATGAAGAACTGACTGTTGGCGCTGTTGGGGTTCTGGGCGCGCGCCATACCCAGGGTGCCACGCTCGAACTTCTCGGTTTTAGAGAATTCAGCAGGCAGGTCAGGCAGCTTGCTGCCGCCCATGCCCGTGCCAGTGGGATCGCCACCCTGGGCCATGAAACCATCAATCACGCGGTGGAAAGGCACACCATCATAAAACCCCTCCTTGGCCAACGTGGTCAGGCGTTCCACAGCCTTAGGGGCCAAATCAGGGCGCAGAGCGATGACGACCTTCTTGCCGTCTTTGAGTTCGAGAACGAGGTTTTCATGAGCAGTCATGGAATGTTCCTTTCTTCAGCACAGTGTGTTGGCGCTGTGTGGTTTGGTTTGCAGCGCAATCGCGCCGATGAGCCACGTGGCTTTATGGAGATATTGGGGCTTGGCGCAGTTTCAACAAGACACGCGCCTGCACACCTGCTGGCACGAAGGGGGCTATGTCCCCCCCCAAACGTGCAATTTCCTTTACAATGCGGCTGGCTGTGCTGCGGTGTGTTTCACTTGCCAGCAGGAAAACGGTTTCCATGTGGGGGTCCAGACGCTTCAAAGCACCTGACAGCTGGGATTCATAATCAAAATCCCCTGAAGAGCGCAGCCCACGCACAACCGTTCCAGCGCCATGCTGGTGCACTGCATCCACCAAAAGACCACTGAACCCCACCACCTCTATGCGGTCGGCATGAGGCAAGCCCCTTGTTTCCTCCTCCATCATGGCCAAGCGTTCCGCCAAAGTGAGCAGTGGCTGCTTAGCGTTGTTGACCGCAACCCCCACCACCAGCCTCTCAAACAAGGCGGCGGCACGCGCGATGATGTCCAAATGACCGAACGTCAAGGGATCAAACGTGCCAGGGTAGAACGCAGTGCGCGGGTTGCGGGCAGGACCCGGCCCAACACGTGCTGAAGGTGTTTTCAAGATGGCTCCGCTTCCCCCTGCCCATTTTCGTTATCAGTGAAGGCAGTCGCGTCAACGGTCTCGATGATTTCGGCATCCACTTCCTCAAGCGCCGCTTCAGCGTCATCATCATTAGCCACCAGGAACACGCTAATGATGTGTTCGTCAGGCTCCACCCGGAACAAAGTCACACCACCAGCAGTGCGTGACATCACCCGCACCTGGTCCACAGGCAACCTGATGAGGCGCCCTGTGTCCGTCACCATCATGACGTCAGCCCCACTTTCCACCTTCAGCGTGCCCACGACCTCACGGCCGCGCCTGGAATTGAACTTCATGTTAATCAGCCCCTTGCCAGCGCGGTTCTTCAAACCATAGGCATAGCCTGAGGCACGGCGCCCGAAGCCTGCGTCCGTCACGGTCAGCAGGGTTTGCTCGGCAGCGCGCAGGGCCTCGAAACGCTCCTCGTCAAGGGGGGAACCCTCCAAGCCAGCAGCCAGAACGTCATCGCCATCAGCTTCAGCGGCGCTGCCTTCATCAAGGCCTGCGTCGTCGCTCTCCTCAGCCAGGGCGTTGTCAGCTGTGCTACGCCCGTTGATGCCAAGCTGGTTAGCCAAGCGCAGATAGGAAGCACGCTCCTCAGGGGTGGCTTCCACATGCTCAAGTACGCACAGCGACACCACCTTATCATCGTCCAAGAGCTTAATACCACGCACCCCTTTGCCATTGCGCCCAGCGAACACACGCACCGCCTGGTCCGTAATTTGGAAGCGAATGGCGCGGGCATTGCGGGTGGCCAAGAACACGTCCTGCCCCACGCGGCATGTTTCAACGCCGATCAGGTGGTCACCGTCCTCCAGCTTCATGGCGATGAGACCATTGGCGCGAATGTTGGAGAAATCTGCCAGGCGGTTGCGCCGCACATGGCCGCTGGCCGTGGCGAACACCAAGTGGAGGTCGTCCCATTCACCTTCATCCTGTGGCAGGGGCAGCACCGCCGTGATGGTATCATCACCCACATCAGGCAGCATGTTGACCAGGGCACGTCCCTTGGAGGTGGGCGCCGCTTCTGGCAAGTGCCAGACCTTCATGCGGTAGGCCTTGCCGCCAGAGGTGAAGAACAGCACCCATTGGTGGGTATGGGCGTTGAAGCTGCGCACCACGACATCATCACCACGCCGGCCAGCCGCCGTGCGCCCGCGCCCGCCCCTGTTCTGTGCCCTGAAGGTGGCTAGGGACGTGCGCTTAATAAAGCCATCGCGGGTGATGGTCACTACCATCTGATCAGGTTCAATCAGGCTTTCATCGGTCTCATTGCCCAGGCTGGCTGAGATCTCCGTCAGGCGGGGGGTGGCCATGGCGGCGCGCACGGCATGGAGTTCGTCACGCAAGACCTCAAGGCGCCTGGGACGCGAGGAGATCACCTCAAGCAAGGCCTTGATGCGCTCAGCCACCTCTGCCAACTCGCTTTGGATGCGCTCACGCTCCATGCCAGTGAGGCGCTGTAGGCGCAGCTCCAGGATACCACGTGCCTGCGCCTCCGTCAGGCGGACGCGCCCCCCCTCCACCTTGTTGCCTTCATGGTGGATGAGGGCCAGCAGGGGCTCCACGTCAGCTGCCGGGAAGTCGCGCGCCATGAGGGCGGCGCGCGCTGAGGCGCTGTCAGGCTCTGCCCTGATGAGGGCGATGACGGCGTCAATGTTCGCGACTGCCAGGACAAAGCCTACCAAAAGGTGGGCGCGTTCACGCGCGCGCCGCAGCTCGTAGCGCGAACGGTTGAGGATGACTTCCTCGCGGAAGCGCAAGAAGGCCTCCAGAACGTCACGCAGTCCCATGACGCGGGGGCGCCCCTCCTCCAACGCCACCATGTTAACAGGGAAGGTCGTCTGCATCTGCGTGAAGCGGTAAAGCTGGTTCAGAACCACATCAGGGGTGGCGTCACGCTTAAGCTCAATGACGGCGCGCATGCCTGTGCGGTCGCTTTCATCACGGATGTCGGCGATGCCCTCAATGTCCTTGGCACGCACCAGGTCAGCGATCTTCTCCAGCAAGCTGGCCTTGTTCACCTGGTAGGGGACTTCGGTGATGATAATGGCCTGGCGGTCCTTGCGGATCTCCTCAATATGGGCACGCGCGCGAACGGGGATGGAGCCACGCCCCGTTTCATAAGCCTGCTTAACCCCAGAACGCCCCATGATAAGACCCCCTGTGGGGAAGTCAGGGGCTGGCAAATATTCCATCAGCCCTTCAAGGGTGATGTCGGGGTCCTCCAACAAGGCCAGCGTGGCATCAATCACCTCAGCGGGGTTGTGGGGAGGGATGTTGGTCGCCATGCCCACAGCGATGCCTGCTGAGCCATTGACCAGCAGGTTGGGGAAAGCGGCTGGGAGCACTTCAGGCTCCATCTCGCTTTCATCATAGTTGGGTTGGAAAGGGACTGTCTCGCGGTCGATGTCGTCAAGCAGCCAGGAGGAAGCCTTGGCCAGGCGGGCTTCCGTGTAGCGCATGGCGGCTGGGCTGTCGCCATCGATGGAACCGAAATTGCCCTGACCATCCACCAGCATGACGCGCATGGACCAGTTTTGCGCCATGCGGACAAGGGCATCGTAAATGGAGCTGTCGCCGTGGGGATGGTATTTACCCATCACGTCACCCACAGCGCGCGCCGCTTTTCGGTAAGGCTTGTCGGCTGTAAAGCCACTTTCGCGCATGGCGTAGAGGATGCGCCGGTGAACAGGCTTGAGGCCATCGCGCACATCAGGCAAGGCACGCGATACGATAACAGACATCGCATAGGCCAGGTAGGAGGAGCGCATCTCTGCGGAGATGTTAATGGGCTCAATGTCGCTCCAACCAGCGCCTGGGCCGCTTGCAGGCGGGGCGGGGGGTGGTGCGTCCATCACAGCGATGGCGCTAGCGCCAGCCGTGTGGCCTGCCGCCTGGGGAAGGGAACCGGTGGCGCTTGCCGCGCTGTTCTGGCCATCATCATGGTTATTGTCGTCATGCTCGCCGCCGCTCACGGATGCCTCGCTGTTGCCAATGCTGCAGGTACTCTGAATTAATGTCGGCCATCATAACCCAAACCCCTTGTTCTTGCCAGAAAAGCCGCGAAAATTGCCCCCTTCCCCACCACCAGCGCCTTGTGGCCGTCCTATCACCGCCCCACAGGGGAAGTGGCGTGAAGTCCCTTGGCCTTTTGAAGGTTCAGAGGTCACTGTGCCCCTCAAGGCAGGTCAGCTGTGGCTGGACAGTGCAGGCCCCCTCACCGAACGCGCGCGCTGGTCACTTTACTGCCCGCGCCCTTCGTCCTCCTTCCGTTGGGAATGGCCAGGGCCACGTTACCTGCGCACTGCCCCAGCAGACGCTAGGCGGCGCTGGATGGCTGAAGGGCTTGAAGCTTTGCGGACCTTTAAAGGGGCACGGTCTGCAGCAGTGCCGGCGGAGGTCGCGCAGTGCGGATGGGGGTTTGGTGGTGGCTTGGTGGGTATGCTGAGCTATGAAGGTGCTTTGGCCCTTCAAGGGGTCAACAGCCGCCATCGTTTGACGCCAGCCCCACCCCTTTCAGCGTTATTGGTGCATGACTTCTACCTTTTCGACCGCCACGCCAGGCGTGCCTGGCAAGTGGGCGCTCCACCGCCACTGGAAGCTTGCAGGCAGCCACCCCTAAGCCCGGCACCACAGCCATACTGGCGCTCAGCCCTGGACGCCCCCCAATGGTGCGCGCGTGTGGAACGCCTGCGCGCTCACATCGCTGCCGGCGATGTTTTCCAAGCCAATTACACCATGCAATGGCATGCCCCTTTTGAAGCCAGAAACCTGGCGGCGCTTTACCAATCACAGCGAACACGCGTGCAAGCGCCCTTTGGGGCCTTCTACCATTTGCCCTCCAGCCCCCCAACCGCCAATAGCCTTAACGGCGCCAAGGGGCGTGGGGCGGAATTCGCCCTGCTCGCTTCCAGCGTGGAACGCTTCATTGCCCTTGACCGCCATGGCTGGCTGGAGACGCGCCCTATTAAAGGCACCGCTCCCCGCAGCGCCCAAGTGACCACTGACGCCCAGCTGAAAGCAGCTCTGGCCCAAGACCCAAAGGAACGCGCTGAAAACCTGATGATCACTGACCTAATGCGCCACGACCTGGGCATTGTGGCTGAAGCAGGGAGCGTCAGCGTACCAGAGCTTCTGCAGGTTGAAAGCTTTGAGAGGGTCCACCACCTGGTCTCTGCTGTGAGGGCGCGCTTGAAAGCGGGATTGGATGGGTTCGATATCCTGCAAATGACCACCCCACCAGGCTCAGTGACAGGTGCCCCTAAGCGCAGGGCCTTGGAAATCATTGACGCATTGGAGCCTGAAAGCCGTGGCGCCTATTGCGGCACCCTGTTTTGGATGGACAGCGCAACAGGCGCCATGGACAGTATGGTGATCATCCGCAGCGTTGCCTTCACAGGCCGGGGGGAGGGTAAGGGGCAGCTGAGCTTTGGTGCAGGCGGCGGCATCACCTGGCCTTCCCAAGCTGAGCATGAATGGCAGGAGGCGCTGCTCAAAGCTGCCCCCTTCACGAGTGCAAGCAACGCGCCATCATGACCTCCCTCAAGCCTGCCTCTGCTTCTGTTCCTGCCATGGCGTGGTTTGGTGATGGTCTGCGCCCCCTTAACACGCTTGCCCTCAACCCTGCTGACAGGGGGCTGCTTTTAGGCGATGGGCTGTTTGAAACCGTACGCGTCCACCAAGGGCATATGGATTGGGCAGCGCTTCATGAAGAACGCATGCGCCAAGGCTGTGGGCTGCTGAACATGCCAGCTTTGCCTGCAGGGCGCTTTATGGCCGCCCTCAACGCCACAAGGGCAGCCAACCAAGTGCTAGAAGGCTCCCTCAGGCTGACATGGACACGTGGACCAGCTGCCCGTGGCCTGGTTCCGCCATCCCCTGAACGGTGCCAGCCAACCCTCCTTATCACAGCAAGCCATAGCGTGGGCGCACCGTCTGCCAAGCCTGGACTGCGCGCCCCCGCAACCATCATGGTGGCCAGGCAGCGCCGCGATGCGGATTCCATTCTGGCACAGGTCAAAAGCCTTTCTGCGTTGCCAGCGGTGGTGGCACGCCTGGAAGCCCACCAGGCAGGCTGTGACGATGCTTTGATGGCTAATCACCATGGCCAGCTAGCTGAAGCCACCGCAGCCAATTTGGTGGCATTGATGGGTGAACGCCTGACCACACCACCGCTGCATGATGGGGCGTTGCCAGGCACCAGCCGGGCCAGGCTTCTGCAAAGGGGACTCGTGGTTGAGGGAAGCTGCACCGAAGCCACGTTGGCCCAGGCGCGTGGCCTGTGGCTGGTCAATGCGCTTGGCATCACCCCTGTGCGTGCTTGGCGCGATGGGCAAGGGCGCACCCATGATTTGCCCCTTCCAGGTACCATCACTGAAAAACTGCGGCATTTTCTGTATGACCGCCCCAAGTCACTTCCCAACGGGGCTGCTGGATTGCCAACCCCGTTTTGACAAGCAATAGTGCCAGACCATGAACCAGGCCGTTCCACCTGAAACGCACCAAGACCTTGAGGGCCTCATCCAGGCCTTGCCACCCCACTGGCGCAACTGGCTTGAAACCAACCGCCCTTTGATGGCACGCCCAGAAGGGGGGCTGGAACGCTTTGCCGCCACCATCCTGGCTGGCATTCCTGGCCTCAACCCTGAGGATGTGCAGCCCCAATATGGCTTCCGTGACCAGGAGGGGCGCAGCAGGCGCGTGGATTTCGCTTTACTGGGGCCAGACCGCAAACCGCGCCTCGCCTTGGAGCTTGAAGGGGGAGTACAGGCACCCACAACATCTCGAACGACAGCATTTGAGGATGCACAGGCCCGACAAAGCGCTGTCACCCGGGCATTGGGGTGCGTGCTGCTGGCCATCCCCCAACACTGGCAGGACGACCCCACCGCAGTACGCCATGAAGTAATGGCCGCCCTCCAGAAACCCCTTCTCAAGGCAGGGGGAGGACAACAGGCCCCAACAACGCCGTCTGCCATGACAATACCCGCCCCTGGCACCCCAACAAGCCCTTGGCGCAACGCTCGCCAAACATCCAATGCCCCGCCAGGCCCGCAAAAACGCAATCAATTCACAACAGGGGCAGCCATGCAGCCAAAACCACAAACCAACACGGCCCCCCCTTGGCACCAAGCCATGACGCCAAACCCCACCAACCGCCCTTACGCCCCTACCCAGCAGGAGCACACCCCAAGCGGCTGGCAGCCCCAAACCGCTTACCAGCAGCCAGCCCCGAGAAGCGCTCCCTTTGGTGGAGCTGGGGGCTTGTCGGCTCACCTTGAAAACGCGCCACCAGCTAACTTCTCAGCAGGCCCTACAACTATCCAGAACATAGCCAGGACGTTGCCCACACTGGCTTTGCTTTTTGGGGGTGGGGTGGCGCTTGCCTTCTTCAATGCCATAGCCGCCATGGCCGTGGGCGTTGCCGTTGTCGGTGTTGGCGCCTTGCTGGTCCTGCAACGCCACAGCTAAAGGCGTGACTTTACGTGCTGACCAACCACACCACCCTCTGAAGTGTCACAAATGTTGACGGCCCCTTGGCGTGGCACCACATGATTGTCCATGACGACATCTAACACGACCCAACCGCCCCAAGCACCTGTGCCAAAGGCCCCCCACGCGCCCCAGAGGCCAGTCACCCATGAACAGCTGGGCCGAACACGCACCGACCCCTATGGCTGGATGAAGGATGAGCGCTGGCAGGAAATCCTGCGCGACCCAACCTTGCTGCGCCCTGACATCAGGCAGCACCTGGAATGTGAAAACGCCTATGCTGCAGCCACCCTCCAAGCCACTGAAGAACTGCAGAAAACCCTTTTTGAGGAAATGAAGGCGCGCTTACCAGCAACGGACAGCTCAGTGCCCGTGCCTGATGGGCCGTGGCTTTATGGGCGCCGCTACCAGGAGGGTGAACAATACCCGCAGTTCACCCGCGCCAAACGCGGCCAGCCAGCCGGCACAGAGACCACCCTTAAAGGGGCTGTCGGGCTAGAGGTGCTTCTGGACGTGCCGTCACGTGCGGCCAACCAGCCCTTCTATAGCCTGGGCGGGGTGGCGCACAGCCCTGACCATGCCTTCCTGGCCTTTTCAGAAGACACGCAAGGGTCAGAAGTTTACCGCATCCACGTGCGTGACCTCACCACAGGCGCCCTCATGGCTGGCGTTGCTGAAAACACCACAGGCAGTTTCGTCATCTCCCCAGACAGCCAATGGCTGTTCTGGGTGCACCGTGACGACCATGGCAGGCCCAGTGCGATTTGGCGCAGGCCCCTTCAGGATGGCAGCGCCAAGCCGGTGCTGGTTTTCAAGGAAACCAATCCTGGCTATTTCCTGGAACTGGGGGTCAGCCTGTCACGCGACTGGATCATGGTCACGCGCGGCGACCATGACACCAACGAAACGTTACTCATCCCGGCCAGCCAGCCCACGGCAGCGCCCATCCCCTTTGCCCCCGTCAAGGCTGGTGAGCGCTACAGCCTCACCCATTGGGGGGACCGGTTCATCATCACCACCAATCACCTGGCCCAAGGCGCTGAAGGTGAACGGGCGGTTGATTTCCAGCTCATGCAGGTGGAGGACAATCCAGAAACGCTGCGCCAAGGGCGGGCAGCCTGGGAACCATTCCTGCCACACCAGGCTGGTCGTTACATACTGGGCGCCAGCGCCTGCCAGAACTGGCTGGCTTGGAGCGAACGTCACGATGGGCTGGAGACGATCCAGGTCATCAGCCGCACCAAGGCACTCCAAACCACGCCTGCAACCATGCGCATGGCTGCGCGCGCCATCAAGCCGCGCGAGGAGGCCTCCTCGCTATCGCTTCTGGGCTTCTTGGAATGGCAGCCTGCCGAAGGGGAGCCTGAGCTGCGCTACATCTACCAAAGCCCAACGACCCCACCCCATTGGTATGACCACAACCCCACCACAGGTGAGGACGCCCTGCGCAAGGTGCGCGCTGTGCCTTCAGGCCACAACCCCGAAGATTACGTGACCAAGCGCTTGCATGCGCGTTCTGACGATGGCGCGCTGGTACCTATTACCGTGTTGATGAAGCGTGGCCAGGCGCTGGACGCCACAGCACCTTTGCTGCTTTATGGTTATGGCTCTTATGGCATCCCCATGGAGGCCAGCTTCTCCACCACAGCCTTAAGCCTGGTGGACAGGGGGTGGATTTATGCTGTGGCCCATGTGCGGGGTGGCTCTGAAAAAGGTTGGAACTGGTTTCTGGAAGGGCGCGGCAAAAACAAGCCCAACACCTTCCGGGACTTCATTGCCGCTGCCAACCACCTTGTCGCTGAAGACTACACGGCGCCAAAGCGCATCGTGGCGCAGGGTGGTTCGGCAGGGGGCATGCTCATGGGGGCGGTCGCCAACATGGCGCCAGGTCTTTTTGCCGGCATCGCCGCCCAAGTGCCCTTTGTGGACGTGCTCAACACCATGTCTGACGCCAGCCTGCCACTGACGCCGCCTGAATGGCCTGAATGGGGCAATCCGCTGACCAATGCTGAGGATTACGACCTCATCGCCAGCTATTCGCCTTACGATAACATCACCTCCCAGCCTTACCCACCCATCCTGGCCATGGGTGGGCTTTCGGACCCGCGCGTCACTTACTGGGAACCAGCTAAGTGGATCGCGCGCCTGCGCGACACGGGCCAAGGGGGACCCTTCCTGTGCCGCATCAACATGGAGGCAGGCCATGGCGGTTCCTCAGGGCGTTACAAGCGCCTGGAGGAAAGCGCCCTTGTGCAGGCCTTTGCCATCTGGGCTGTGGGCAGGCAAGGTTTGGTTCAGCTCCAAACCCAATAAGCGGCCAGAAAATTGGCCCCCATCTGCCAGTGGCACCGTGTTGGTCAGGGATTTGCAAAACCCTCCAGAACGATCTTGCCCACTGTGCGCCCGCTCTCCAGCATGGTGTGGGCCTGGGCAAGGCTTCCTGGGTCCAACGGTCCCAGAAGGTCATTCAAAGTGGTGCGCACCTTCCCCTGGTCCACCAGCTGGGCCACTTGCGCCAAGATCTTGCCTTGGCGCGCCATGCTGGGCAGGTGGTAATAGGCAGGGGTGAACATCCATTCCCAATGAAGTGCCAGGCTCTTGCGTTTGAGGGAGACCACGTCAAGCGCCTTGGGATCGTCAATAAGCCCTATCTGTCCCTCCGGTTGGATGAGACCAACAATCTGCGGCAGGTATTCAGCTGTGTGAGAGGTGGAGAACACATAAGTGGGCGCTGGCAGTGACAGACCATCCAACTGCGGCTTGAGGGGATGGGTGTGGTCGATGACATGGTCAGCCCCCATGGCCTCTGCCCAGGCGCGGCTTGCAGGCCGGGAGGCCGTGGCCACCACGCGCGCATTGGTCAAGGCCTTGGCTAACTGAATGGCCATGGACCCCACGCCGCCAGCGCCGCCAATGACCAGCAAGACAGGGCCATCTGCCCCTTTTCCTAGCTGGCTTTGGGTGTCATCTGCTTTCTGGGGAATTTGAAAACGCTTGAACAGCATTTCCCAGGCAGTCAGTGACGTCAGGGGAAGCGCTGCTGCCTGCGCCCAGTCAAGTGTGGTTGGCTTGAGCGCCACCAGGCGTTCATCAACCAACTGGTAGGGGGCGTCAGTGCCGGGGTTCTGCAGGGCACCTGCGTAATACACCTCATCGCCTGGCGCAAAATCCTTCACCTCTGGCCCGGTAGCTACCACCACGCCAGAAGCGTCCCAACCTAGGACGCGTTCTTCGCCAGGCTGCAAGGTGCTGCGGATTTTGACGTCAACTGGGTTGACCGAAACAGCCTTGACCGCCACCAGAAGCTCCCTGCCTTGGGGTTTGGGGACGGCTTGGCGTTGCCAGGCGAAATCGTTTGGACGGGCGGCGACAACCTCCATGAAGGGAGGAATGGTCATTTTTGCATGTTCACTTGGCATTGGCTTGTTCTCCTCCTACGCCTGCTGGGTTCAGGGCGCTGGAGAAAAGCTAGGCAGCTGGCCAAAAGCGCGCAAGAACGCACAAAACCAGCCCCAAGTCACAAAAATGTTACTTCAATTCAACTAAAGTCCAAGAAGGAGGGCCTGAAAAACATAAGGGAAAGCCATGGCATAGCACCACTTGCCAGCTTTGCCTCTTCAACCAGCGCTGCAAACCTTAACGCCTCAATACTCCATGCCATCCTCTGCAGGGGGCGGCGGTGTGGGCGGCAAAGAAGCGCAAGCAGCGACCAAAGCAGGATTGCCAGCGCTGCCTGGGCAGGCAGCGTGGGCATCAGCGCCGCAAATGGCCAGGGCGTCCTCTGTGGCTGAATCAGCTACGTCCTGCGCCAGTTCGGTGTGGCCTGAATGAGGATCTTCCGCTATCTCAGCAGCCTGGTGGCGGGCCTCATGCATTTGTTTGATGCTCTCAAGGCAGCGTTGGCTGGCAGAAGCAGGCTGGGCGCGCAGCACCGCCAATACCTGGTTGACGCTGGTGAACACCCTGGCTTTCCTGTGCGCGTCAAAAGCATCCTGCTTAATGGCGTACTCTTCTGTCGGATCAGCTTGGGCAGGCACGACCATCCCTATGGCCACGCCCAGCAACCCACTGATGATCAAGCCAGCCGTGGCCCTGCGAAACAGGCGGCTGAAGGTGCTGCTCTCTAATGGCGCCATGGTGTTCCTCCCTGGCTGTGCCAGGGAATTCTGGCAATGCCTGGCTGGCTGGAAAAGCTGCCCATTCAGTAACGTGCAGGCCCGTGTAAATGCAATCACAAACAGCTTCACACCACCTAACCCCTTGACGTGCCCAGGCCGGAGAGGGTAATGGCCAAGGCAATGACAGCACGCAATGTGCCTAACCAAGCATTGCCAGCCTGCACAGTGCCAGCTTGGGCTGGTCCTGTGGCTGTGCCATGTCTGGTGGTGCATTCACATGCGAGAAGGGTCCGCTTTTCATCCGCCGGGCCTCGCACCTTGGAGCCCATGACGCCATGAAAATCCGCAATAGTCTCAAGACCGCCAAAATCCGTGACAAGAACTGCCGCGTTGTGAAGCGCCGTGGCCGCGTTTACGTCATCAACAAGAAAAACCCCCGCATGAAAGCCCGCCAGGGCTGATCACACAACCAAACCGGGTGGTTTTGAACGCCGCCTGCTTGGTTGCGCTGCGCGCCTTGCCAGCCTTGCTGGCAGGGCTTTGCGTGTTTGTGGCAAGCACTGCCTGGGCCCAGTCCCCTTCCAAAAACCCTGCTGTGCCTACACGCCATCACTCTGCAGGCGGTGCAGCGCTTAAAGCGCCAGAACACAAACGCCCCCTGCCTGCCCTGGCCGCTGCTGAACAAGCCTTGAAAAACGCCACCACTCACCAAGCGGCTGCTGAGGCTTTCCAGCGCGCTGAGGCACAGCGCATGGGCGCCCTCACCCCTGAAAGCGCCCTGATGCTTGACCAGGCCAGCCAGCTGGCCGCCAAGGGCAGCATGCAAATGGCTGAGGCCATTTTGGCCCAAGCCTTGGCATTGCAGGATTGCACCGTGTTGCGGCGTGAACGTGCCCAACTGCGCATGGCCCTCAATGACCCAATGGGCGCGCGCGAGGATTTGCGCCAAGCGCTGGCCAAAGACCCTGATGACGTTCTGTCCTGGCTGCTGTTAAGCCAGCTGGAAACCCAATTGCATGAAGGGACTGCTGCCATGGGAGCGCTTCAGGAAATGCAGCGCCGCGCGCCCGCCATGGAGCTGGACAAGGACGTGCTTAAAAAATTCAAAGCTGAGAACATCGGCCAGCCTCTTTGAAGTTGGCCTAGAAAGTTAGCCCAGAAACCAGCGCGACCAGATGATTGGTGCACCCGCCAAGGCCTGGGGGTGGTTTCGCACCCTGCTGTGGCAGCGCATGAGGGGCCCTACAGCCCGCAGGGCCTAATGGTGGCGCCAGGTTGCGGCGGGGGCGCCACGTTCAGGCCCCAATCAAATTGTAATTTCTTTCTACCGGCAGCCATGCCGGAATTCCGCGGCGTTCTAAGGCCTGTTATGCTGTGCGCTGTTGATGGACGCAGCCCTGACACCTGAAGGGCGCTGATTGTTGAAGAAGGTTGATGTCTGCATGTGCAAGCTGTTTTCCCGCACCTCAAAACCCTCTGCCTCACCGCGCCTTGAAGCCAGTTTGCTGAAGCCGCCCTTGCAGGAGATGGTCCGTTCGTCCCGCCGGAAATTCCGCACCTTGCGGCGCGTGGCTGACGGCAGCTTTGTCGCCTTGGCCTTGTTGAGCGTCATCGGCCCCAAACGCACCCGCCCCGCTGCCCGCGATGGTTTGCTGGCTGTAGTTGGGCTGGTGGGTTTGGTGGGCCTTGCTCGCACCGTTGTGGGCCGCCACGCTGATTAATAGCCGTGCAGCCTAGCCACGGCTTGCCTGAATGCGCCTCCTGAACATTCCCCATTGCGGCCTTTGGTCACGGTTCACATGAAGGAGACGGGGTCGATGTCTACTGTCAGGCGAACATCCCCCTGCCAGGAAAGTGACTTGGCCTGGCGCCCTGCGCTGTGCTCCTTTTCCACTTCGGCCACTTTCGCCAGCCATTGACGCAGCAAGGGCTGTAAGGCCACAGAGCGCTGCGTTTTCAGCAGCAATCGCTGGCGGTGGCGGCCACGCAGGAACGCCATGGGGGCAGGGGCTGGGCCCAGGATTTGTACGCCTGGCACCCCATGGGGCCCGACTGAAGCCACAAGTTGGGCCATTTCCTCAGCTTGCTCTGCTATGGGGGCGCTGACGACCAAGGCTGCCAAACGCCCAAAAGGTGGCCAGAAACCTGGCGCACGGGCTGCTTTCTCAGCTTCCAGGAAGCCTGCCATATCATCATGCGCCATGGCCTGCATGAGGGGGTGGCGCACATCCCAACTTTGCAGCCAAACCGTGCCAGGGCGTTCAGCGCGCCCAGCGCGCCCAGCCACCTGCTGCAAAAGCTGCATGGTGCGCTCACCAGCACGCAAGTCAGCTCCATTCAGCCCCAAATCGGCATCCACAACCCCCACCGTGGTAAGGTGGGGGAAATGCCACCCCTTGGCCACCAACTGCGTTCCAATGATGAGGTTAGTCTGGCCTGAAGCCACGCGTTCAATGGCTTGGCGCAGGCTTTCAGGGCTTTTCATCTCGTCTGAGGCCAGGCACAGGAGTTCAGCATGGGGCCAGAGCCTGCGTGCCTCCTCATGAATGCGCTCCACCCCTGGCCCAATGGCCGCCAACATGTCGCTTTCACCGCATTGCGGGCAGAACGCTGGTGCAGGTTCGCTGTGTTCACAATGGTGGCATGTCAGGCGCTGGTGGCTTTTGTGCTCCACCATCCAGGCGGAGCAATGGGGGCATTCAAACTGGTAACCACAGTGGCGGCACAGCGTTAGGGGCGCATAACCGCGGCGATTCAGGAACAGCAGGGCCTGCTCCCCCCTGTCCAAAGTCTGGCTGACGGCATCGCGCAAGGGTTGTGAGAGCCATTGACCAGGCGCAGGCAAATTCTTGGTCAGGTTGATGAGCTTGACCGCTGGCATGAGGGCGCCACCATGGCGCCTTGGCAGCAGGACATGGCCATAGCGGCCCTTCTCCACATTGGCGCGCGTTTCCAAGGAGGGCGTGGCTGAAGCCAGAATGCAGGGCGCGCCCGCCAACCTGGCCCGCACCACCGCCATGTCTCGCCCATGGTAAAGCACCCCTTCCTCCTGCTTGTAGGTGGCTTCGTGCTCCTCATCCACCACAACAAGGCCCAAATCAGCAAAAGGCAGGAAAAGGGCTGAACGCGCCCCCACAACCACACGGGCCTGTCCTGTGGCGCAGGCCATCCACACATCGGTGCGCGCCCGCCCCCCCAAAGCCGAATGCCAAATCAGGGGCGCACATCCAAAGCGTTTTTCAAAACGGCTTCCCCACTGGGCTGTCAACGCGATCTCCGGCAACAGGACCAGCACTTGGCGCCCCATGCGCAACGCCTGCTCAACGGCTTCAAAGTACACCTCCGTTTTGCCTGACCCCGTCACGCCTTCCAAAAGGGTGGTGGAAAAAACCGCCTTGTCCACCTGACTAACCAAAAGGGAAGCCGCTTTGCGTTGGTCATCTGAAAGCGTGGGGCGCTCGTAGTCTGGCTGGGGGGTAGGGTTCACCGCCCCAGAGTGTTCTGCCTGAACCAGCCAACCTTTGTTGATCATGCCGCGCACAACGGCTACGCCGCACTGGGCAGCGCTTGCCAGTTCTGGAACGGTTTTCGCTGTGCCTTGGCCAGCCGCAGCCCATACGCGCAAACGCGTTGGGGTGGCCGCCGCCCCTGTAAGCCCTGGGGGCTTTTCAGGGGCAACTGGGCGCCAACCTGGCACTGGCTGGCGCGGCGGTGTCTGCACAGGGGCGCGAACTGCCATGGCCAGCACCATGCCTGGGGGGCTCATGGTGTAATCAGCCACCCAATCCACAAAACGGCGCAGTGTGGCTGGCAAGGGCGGCACACCAGGCAAGGGGCTGCCCAGGGGCTTCAACCGCGCTGCTGCCACCGCTCCCCCCATGGCAGTGGCCGCCAGGGTTGAGGAGCGTTCTTGGGGGGTGTCCCAAACACATCCCACCACTTCCCGCCCTTTGCCGCGCCCAAGCGGCACATGTACCAATGTGCCTGGTGCTGGCGCCTGGCCCTGCACACTGTAATCCAAAGGGCCTGGGAAGGGGCGTGGCACCAGGACAGCCGCACGGCTGGCGGAAGGGGCAGTCATGATGGAGGTCTCCTTTTCACAAAGGGGCTGTGGGCCCTTTGTACCACCGCCTGGGCCTTTACGGGCGGAACTTTCAATCAAGGGCAGTTTCCCAACGCCATTTCAGCTAAGCTGGGAAAGGTCACCATGCACATCGGCAACAGGTTTCACATGCGCGCCCCTATCCTTGCTGCAGCACTCGTCCTGGCTGGCACCTTCACACCCCTCCCAGCCAAAGCAGCCCCCAGCTTCCCTGCCATGCCACCCAACGCCCACGCGGCACAGGCTTGCCGCCTGCACAACCTGGTGCGTGTTCCCTTGGAACTGCATGAAGGCATTCCCGTGGTGAATGCCCAACTCAATGACGTACCCATGGGCATGGTTGTTGATACAGGTTCTGAGGGGAGCCTTCTCACCCCCCAGGCCCTTGTGCCCCTGCATTTGGTTTCAGACGGCCATGATGATGGGGTGATTATCCAGGGAAGTGACGGGCGCAGTCACCTGGCCCCCTTAGCGCACATTGGCAGCCTGCGCTTGGCGCAGGGAAGGGATGAATGGGCGTTGGACAACGTCACTATGCCTATTGGCGTGCTTTCCAGCTTGCCACCGGCGCAACCCCCCGTCATGGGGCTGCTGGGCATGGACGTCCTGGGGCGCCATGACATTGAAATGGACCTGCCCGGCCACAGCCTGACGATCTGGGATGTGCGCAGCCAATCCTTGCTCTGCCCCGTGCCACCACCATGGCAGGGGATATGGCGCCATTTGCCAGCACGGCGCAGCGGCGACCGCATCATGGTGCCGTTTACCCTTGATGGGCAATCAGGGCTGGCGCTAATTGATTCAGGGGCGCGCTCGCTAGTGCTGTCAACACGCTTCGCCCACCGCCTTGGCGTCAATGACGCCACCCTGGCGCGTGACCCAGGTGGGCGCAGTAAAGGGCTGGGCACCAAGGCCAATGATTGGCATTGGCACCGTTTCCACAACCTGGACATCGCTGGGCAGGACACCCCCACCCCAGTGTTGACGGTGGCCCCCTTGGCTTTGGATGAGCCAGACATGCTTCTGGGCACAGCGTGGCTCAAAAACCATGTGGTGTGGATTCCAGCGCGTGGCAATGAGGTTTACGTGTTGGTAGCTGGCCCTGGGGGCGTGCCTGTGGCCCACATGCCCATTCATCCTTGACCCATTTATTCCCAACCATGGGGTGCTGCCCTGCGCCAAGGCAACCTCAGGGGACGCTGAGCAACTCCACCATGGCACCGTTGCCCTGCAGCCGCGCCAGTGAAAGGGCGTCCTGGCTGGCCTGGTCCTTCAAAGAACGTTCAGCACCCAAAGCAAGGAGCGCCTTGGCCGCTTTGGCGCGGCCAAAAAGTGCCGCCATCATCAGGGCCGTCTGACCTGCGTGGTTGCGGTGGTTCACATCACAACCCTGCGCGGCCAGGTAGCGCAGGATGGCCTCATTGCCCCTGAAGGCAGCACCCATCAAGGCCGTGTTGCCCTTCCTATCCTCTTGGCAGGGACTGGCGCCATGGCTGACCAGCGCCTTCACCGTGGCGAGGTGGTCATAGTAGGTAGCCAGGATGAGGGCCGTGTGGCCGCGCCCATTGGCTACATTGGGCGCCATGCCACGTTTAAGGAGCCCTGTGATGATGTCCTGGTCGCCAGCGCGTGCTGCGTCCAGCCAAATGGTTTCCAGGCGTTCCTCGCTGACGCCCAGCCGGGCTAGGGCTGGGACCTTGGGGGGCGGCCCTTTGTCAGCGCGCGAAAACATCATGTCCAGCTTGCGCTGAACTTCAGCCGCGCTCAGCTTGTGGGGGTGGTTAGCGCCCTGGTGATGCTGCCAAGCCAAACCATAAACGCAGGCTGCAATGCCTGCCACCAACACCACAGCCAATGTGAAAGCAGCCGTCCACCTGTTCCAGGTTGTGCTTAGGCGGCCGTGCTGTGCCGCCTGAGGGGTGTTTGCCGCATCTGCCATGAAAAACCCGCCTTTTCCCCACTAGATCCATGGTTCTGTTTTTCCCAGGTTGCATGGCCTGGTTCAGGTGGGGTCTCCAGGCCCTTGCATTGAAGACTGTTTGGCATGAAAAACGGGCTGCAAGGTTGGGGTCTGTTCCCTGCCTGCAGCCCGCTTGGAATATGCTGGGGGCTAGGGCGCATTCAACGCCCAGCCCCTGTGCCGATTGGGCCGTTCAGCTGTGAACGGCTCTGGTGCTCACAGTCCTTTGGGAAGGCTGTTGACCACAGCCATGACGTCAGCCATGGGAATATTCAGCCCTTTGGCCAAGCGCGTGCCGAACTCCGGGTCAGCTTTGTAGAAGTAAGCTGCGCAGCGCACCAGCGTAACGCGCGCTGGCTTGTGGATGTTGTTACCCTGCATGTCGGCCACAAGGTTGGCGATCTCCTGGCTTTTCTCCGTAGGGCTGAAGGAGCGCCACAAAATGCCTGCCTGGGAGAAGTCGTCAGCGGGGGAGATGCGCTCAGCGCGCGCCATGCCGCCAACGGGGTAAGTGGCCGCCGCCAGCTTGGAGCCTGCCGGGGCGGAAGGCTCAATCACGCCATTGCCGGGCTTCACCTCATCTTTCACGGCCCAAGGGTCGCTCCAGTAGCTGGTGGGCTGGTAATTGGCATGGCCTTTCTGGGGCATGAACTGCATCATGCCGTCTTGCTGGTCATTATGAACAGCCACAAGTGGGCGGTTGACAGGCAGTTCCTGGTAGTTGGCGCCCAGGCGGTAGCGCTGCGTGTCCGGGTAGGAGAACAGGCGCCCCTGCAGCATCTTGTCTGGGGAAGGGTAGATGCCCGGGATCATGGTGCCGGGGCCGTAAGCGGCTTCCTCAGTCCATTCGAAGAAGTTGTCGGGGACCTTGTTCAAGGTCAATGTGCCAAGCTTCACCTCATGGCCCAGCTTGTGCCCCTTGTCATCGATCCAGTCCTTAGTGTCATCGAAGGCATCATAGGGAAGGGCTTTGGCTTCCTCAGGCGTCATGACGTAGGCGTAGAGGTCCCATTTGGGGTAATCGCCCTTGTAGATGGCGCCGTAGAGGTCCTTGGTGGCGTAGTTCCAATCCGTTTTGGCGATTTGGTCGCGGGAGAGGCCCTCAACACCTTGGCGGGACTTGAACTGGAACTTCACGAAGTACTGCTTACCGTCCTTCGTCATGGTGCGGTAGGCGTGCACGCCGTAGCCATCGATCTGGCGCAGTGACTTCGGCACGCCAAAACGCATGGAGTAGAGCCACGTCAGCGCGTGGGCGTTCTCAGGCATGTTGGAGAAGAAGTCCCAACGCCCCACCAGGTCCTGGATGCCGCTGACTGGGTCAACCGACTGGGAATGGATCAGGTCGGGGAACTTCATGGCGTCACGGATGAAGAACACCGGGAAGTCAATGCCAACGATGTCCCAGTTGCCGGTGTCGGTCTTGAACTTAATGGCCCAGCCGCGCGGGTCGCGGATCCACTCAGGGGAGCCATCGCGGTTCAGCACGGTTGAGAAGCGCATCACGATGGGTGTCTTCTTGCCGGGCTTGAAAAGGGAAGCCATGGAGTACTGGCTGAAATCAGTCGTGGCCTCAAATTCGCCCTGAACGCCAACGCCGCGCGCGTGGACAACGCGCTGGGGGATGCGCTCACGGTCAAAATGACCGAACTTCTCAAGGAAGTGGTAGTCCTCAAGCAGGTCGGGGCCATTCTGGCCAGCGGTCTTGGTGTTCTGGTTGTCAGCCACGCCGCGGCCAGTGTCCTGGGTCAGCTCCGGGGGCTGGCGGTTGTCAGGGTTGACCACAACGTCCGGGGCGCCAGCCGCCTGCACAGGGGCTGTGAAGGCTGGCAGCGCCAGCGCTGACGACATCATCAAGGAAAGGGCAAGGCCCTTGGCCTTCTCAAGACGGCTCATGAAACGTTTCCTTCCATAGCGGCGCTGCAACACACGTGCCGCGCCTTCGGTCGGGCCAGGTAACTGCCCATGTCACATGCTGGTGCCTCAACCTTCATGTTGGGTGCGGCGCTGTCACAGATGACAGGCAGAACCATTCACGCCACCAGCCATGAAGGAAGGTTAGCGCCAAATCATCACGCTGTGCCAACAAAATATACTTGTGGTTCTGACAAGCATAACCTTTCAACGCCCCCCAAAGCGGGCTAGGGACTTAAAGGCCCTCCCTTGGTACCAGTACCCAACCTTTGAAAAGCGCCAGCAATCCATGGCCAGCCCTTCCTCACAGTCCACCTGCCGCAAGCCCACAGGAAAAGCCTTCCTGGTTGTGGACATGCAGCGCGACTTCCTGCCTGGCGGGACATTGGCCCTCCCAACCCAACACACAGCAACCCTGGCGGAACGCCTGGCTGAGCACATCAGGCAGCCTGCTTTTAACCAGCATTACGATGCCCTGGTCTTCACCCAGGATTGGCACCCAGCCAACCATGCCTCCTTCCAGGACCAAGGGGGGCCATGGCCAGCCCATTGCGTAGCAGGGACGGCTGGCGCCAAGCTGGCCTCCCCTTTGCAAGCCTTGGCGCTGCCAGGGGCAGGGGGGGTGCCTGTCATCATCCAGCGCAAAGGAACGATGCAGGATTGCGACAGCCCTTCCGCCTTTAGCGATAACGGCCGCCAGCCTTCAGGTTTGGCAGCCAAGCTGCGCTCAGCGGGCATCAAGGCCTTGGACGTGACTGGGGTGGCGCTTGAGGTCTGCGTCAAAGCCACTGTCCTGGACGCCCTCAAAGCCGGGTTTGTGGTGCGCGTGCTGCCCAATTTCTGCGCTGGCCTGGACAAGGCAGGCGCCACCGCAGCCCTGGCTGCCCTGCAGCGCGCTGGCGCCCACATAGAGCCTGGCTGAACGTCCCAGCTGAATGTTAAAGCTGAACCAGCAGAAAAGCCGTTCCCGCAACCACGACAAACGCGGCCAACCCCACCAGGATGCGCATCAAGGGGGAGGGGCGCTCAGCTGTGCCTTCCCACGCTTCAGGCGCGGTGCCGCTCAAAGCTGCTGTGTTGAGGGCGTCCGCTGCCAAGGCACCTTCAATCATGGCAATCATCCAGGCATCCCTCCATCATGGCGTTTTGGCCATGGTAACATGAGATGAAGTGCCAAACAGTATTTGAACGCCCCTTCTTGGGAATTTAAGACCATGGAAGCCTGCGTCTAGCATTAAAATCAGAATCAAGGATGAAGCCATGAAGGGACGTGACAGCGCCATGCCGCCAGCAGCGCAATGGGAACGGTTTTTCCAAGCGCCAGAGGTCGTGTGTAAAATGGTGCCAGCTGAAGCCCTCTCAAGCGGCATTGCTGAATTCGGTTGTGGCTACGGCACCTTCAGCCTGCCCCTGGCGCGGCTTCTGCGGGCTAAGGGGGGGCATTTAGTCGCAATGGACTATGAGGAACACCTGGTGGAAGGACTGCGTGTCCAAGCCAACGCACACGGCCTTGGGGAGCACCTGACATGCCTGCAGGCAGACTTGCTTGAAGCACCCAGCCCATGCGCCAGGGGCAGCATGGCGCATGTCATGATATACAACCTCCTTCATGTGGAACACCCTGAGCGCCTCCTGGCGGAAGCGCGGCGCCTGCTGCGCCCGCAAGGGACGGTCTCCGTCATGCATTGGCGCAGCGACATCACCACCCCGCGTGGCCCTACCATGGCCATCAGGCCAACAGCGCGCCAAGCCATGGCATGGCTGCAGGCAGCTGGTTTGGGTGACGTGCAGACAGTGCCCCTTGGCAACAGCACACCTTGGCACTGGGGGCTACGCGCAACCTTCCAGCGCTGAAGGCGCCCTACCTTCACTCAAGCAGGAACAGCTTTTCAGCGCCCAGGTGCATTTTCCCTGTTGCGTTCCCTGAAAAGCCCTGCTAGATAATCGCCACCCCACCGGGAAAGACGCCTTGCGGCACTGACAGTGCTGGATGGATAGTCACCAGGGCTTGGGGGTGTAGCTCAGTTGGTTAGAGCGCCGGCCTGTCACGCCGGAGGTCGCGGGTTCGAGCCCCGTCACTCCCGCCACTTTACTTTCATGAAAGCAGCCTTAACGGCGTTTCATGGCTATAGTGGCCTCATAAGCCTTATGGAACACGCGGTGGTTTATTCAGTCAAAGAAATATTTCCAACACTGCAGGGCGAAGGCTTCCACACAGGCCGCGCTGCGGTGTTTTGCCGTTTTGCGGGTTGCAACCTTTGGAACGGCCGCGAAGGGGACCGTGCCCATGCGCTGTGCCGCTTCTGCGACACTGACTTCATTGGCACGGATGGTCCTGGCGGTGGGCGTTTCCACAAGGCAGCTGACCTGGCCCAGTCCATCCTCCAGGCATGGCAGGCAGGAACGGGCGACCAAGGCCATGCCTCCTGCAGCCCCTTGGTGCGCCCTTATGTCGTGTTCACGGGGGGCGAGCCCTTGCTGCAGCTTGACCAGCCTCTGATCCAAGCCTTGAAGCAGCTGGATTTTGAAGTAGGGGTGGAAAGCAATGGCACCCTCAAAGCGCCTTTGGGGATAGATTGGCTGTGCATCAGCCCCAAAGGGCGCGCCCCCCTGGTGCAGGCCAGCGGTGACGAACTGAAGTTCATCTACCCCCAGACAGACGCTAGCCCTGAACTTTTCACCACGCTGCCTTTCAAGCATTTTTGGCTGCAGCCCCTCGACATCCCCGCGCCTTCAGCCGAAGCTGGACAGCCCCCCCTGCGGAGTGCTGAAAATGTGCAGGCGGCAGTACGCTACTGCCAGACCCACCCTCAGTGGCGTCTCAGTCTGCAAACCCACAAGCTGATAGGCATACCATGACAAACCACCAGGATTTCCCGGTCCCCCACACTTCCCGTCAGCTTGCTCCCCTCAGCGGGTCCTTTTCCCTGCCTGGCGGGGCGGCGCTGGTGCTGTTCTCTGGTGGACAGGACTCAGCCACATGCTTGGCCTGGGCCCTATCAGCGTTCCAGCATGTGGAAACGGTGGGTTTTTCCTATGGCCAACGCCACGCCGTTGAAATGGACTGCCGCGCCACGCTGCGCCGCCAAATCGCCGACCTGGTGCCCCGCGGGGCAGAACGCCTTGGTGATGACCACGTGATCGACCTGCCAGCGCTAGGCAAACTCTCTGAAACTGCCCTGACACGCGATGCTGAAATCAAGCTTGGCAAAAACGGCCTGCCCAATACGTTTGTGCCAGGGCGCAACCTCATTTTCCTGACATTCGCAGCTGCTTTGGCCTTCAGGCGCAATGCGCGCACCATCATCACAGGCGTATGCGAGACGGATTATTCTGGCTATCCCGATTGCCGGGATGACGCCATCAAGGCCATGCAGGTTGCGCTGAACATCGGCATGGACCAGCGCTTTGTGCTGCAAGCTCCTCTGATGTGGCTGGATAAGGCGCGCACCTGGAAGCTGGCTGAACTCATCGGCGGCCCTGCCTTGGTGGAGACCATCCGCCGTGACAGCCACTCCTGCTACCACGGCGACCGGGGCGAAGGCAGCGAGCATGACTGGGGTTATGGCTGTGGGCATTGTCCTGCCTGTGAACTGCGCGCTGAAGGCTGGCACCGTTACCAGGCCAGCAAGTCATGAACGCCGCACCAGGCGCCCCTTCTTTTGGCACCACTGCCCTGAACCAAGGCCGTAGCGCACCCGCTGCCCCCCAGGCTGAGTTACTGTTCACCAGGCGCTTTTCCATGGGGCACAGGCTCATCGCCGGCACCTCAGACCGGTGCGCCATCCCCCATGGCCATAATGAGCACGTCACCGTCAGCTTGGCAGCTGGGCTAGGCCACCCCAGCTGGGATGGGGCTGGGGGCAGTGGGCGGTTGGATGGGCACGCCAACATGCTTCTGCCTTTTGCGGAGGCCAAGGGGCGTTGGCACCGCTTCATTGATGAGCGCATGGACCATTCCTTCCAGATTGGGCGCGATGACCCCCTTCTGGATTGGTTCCGCACCCATGAGCCTTCCAGGCTGGGGCGCCTTGTCGTGACGCCAGGTGACCCTACAACGGAACTTCTGGCCGCCCTCCTCATGGCTAAGATGAACGCTTTCCTCCACGCGCAAGGCGACGTCCTGCGCCTGACAGCGCTTGAAATCCGCGAAACACCCACCAATGCAGTCCGCCTGGTGGGAGGTGACCCTTCAGCTTACTTGCCAGTATGTCCAGCGGTTGAGGGGGAAGGCCCCCTGCCATGGTGGCACCGCGCTGATGACAGCACCGCCTGAAGGGCCGCGCCCACAGGCTTTCTGAGCACAGCCCACAGCTGGGCGTGCCTTACGAGGGAAACACCATGATGACTTGGTTGATGACGCAGCGCACCTCCTTTGCCCTCACCCTGGTGCTGTGTGGGATCACCGCAGGGTGCGCTGTGCCGATCGACCCCAGCTCCGTCACGCAGACCTCCTCCACAGGCCAGCTGAAAGGCCAAGAAAAGCAGGCTGCCAATGCCCGTTTCGCAAGCGCCATCAAAATCTGTGACGATGCTTATATGCAGAACCACAGCGCTGTTTTGCGCAATGCCTGCCACAACAAGGCCTTTGGGGAACGCGCTGTCCTCAACGGTTATGCCTACAGCGACCTGCAGCCCCTTTTCACTTGGAACAGCAAGGCAGGCCAGTTGGAAGATGACGGTAAGCTGACGGCCCACCAAGAGGACAAACGCTTTGCCGCGCTGTGGAAAACAGCCCAGGTCAACCGCGCTCAACGCTTGGAGGACTGGGGCGTTGGGCGGTCCACCGGTTACAGCCCTACCTACTGCACGGCTGCCAGCGCCACCTATGCTGACATCGTCCTCAACTGCCTTTGAACCTTCGCCCTGGCCAGGGCGGCAAACTGTGCTATGGGTGGTTGTGCTCCCCAAGAAAAGCGGTGCACAGGACTTTGAGGCGGGGAACCCACCATGATTAGCCTGTTCGACCTCCTGAAAATCGGCATTGGGCCTTCATCATCCCACACAGTGGGGCCCATGCGAGCCGCGCAGCGCTTCCGCAACAGCGTAGCTGAACTGCCCTGCTTGCCTGCACGTATTGAGGTTACCCTCTACGGCTCCCTGGCTTGGACGGCTGTGGGCCATGGCACCACCCGCGCCGTAGTGCTTGGTCTGGCCGGCCTGGAACCAGACACCGTTACCCCAGAGGAAGTGAAATTCCATGAGGAGGAAGCCTTCATCCACCACCGCCTGCCCCTCAACAGGGCATCAGGCGCTGGCGCGATGCTGGCCTTTGACCCAGCCCAAGACATTATCCTCGACCGTGACACGGTGCCGCCAGTGCACCCCAACACGTTGCAATTCTGCGCTTATGACAGTGCAGGGCAGATGTTGCTCAAGGAACGCTACTGCTCTGTGGGGGGCGGGTTCATCACCCCTGAAACCAGCGCAGAAAACGCCAGCTACGATTTGCCAGCGATGCCTTATGACTTCACCTCAGGCAGCACTCTCCTGGCGCGGTGCCGCCAAACGGGGCTAGACATCGCAGGGGTTGTGTTCGCCAATGAGGCCAGCCTGCGCCCTGCGCAAGACGTCATCGCGCAGCTGGACCTCATCGCCCAAACCATGCTGGCCGCCATTGAACGTGGCCTGACCACTACAGGCACACTTCCTGGCGCGCTCAAGCTGCAGCGCCGCGCCCCTGCCCTTCACGAGAAGCTCAAGGCGCGCTCTGGCCCGCACCTTGAAGGCGCCCCCTCCCATGGGGTGATGGACTGGCTCAACCTCTACGCCATGGCCGTGAGCGAGGAAAACGCCAGCGGTGGGCGCATCGTCACCGCTCCCACCAACGGGGCGGCTGGCGTCATCCCAGCTGTTCTGCGCTACTACCGCCAGTTTTGCCCTGAATGGAGCGAAAAGGGGCAGCGCAAATTCCTGCTGACGGCAGCGGCCATTGGCGGGCTGTTCAAGCTCAATGCCTCCATCTCCGGCGCTGAGGTGGGCTGCCAGGGGGAAGTTGGTGTGGCCTCCTCCATGGCGGCGGCCGGGTTAGCGGCAGTGCTGGGCGCCACGCCTGAACAGGTGGAAAACGCTGCTGAGATCGCCATGGAGCACCATCTGGGCTTGACCTGCGACCCTGTGGCGGGCCTGGTGCAGATCCCCTGCGTGGAACGCAACGCCTTTGGCGCTGTAAAGGCCGTTAATGCGGCCTCGCTGGCCATGCTAGGCAATGGGGCGCACCATGTCTCCCTGGACCACGTCACCAAAACCATGGCCGAAACGGGGCGCGACATGAACGACCGCTACAAAGAGACCGCCCAAGGCGGCCTGGCCGTCAATGTCCCCGCCTGTTGAAATCTTATAAGGGTTGAGGGAAGAGTGAAATAAGTATCAGGTATATGGTCCAATTATAGGAACATTTTCAAGAATTCATATTTATATGTTCACTATATGCTTGAAATTTACCAAAGGTCTGCCCACTCATGACTACTATACCGCCACATCCTTTTGACCCTAGCCTATATCTACCTTGGGGCAAGTTTGGCCGCCTGGTTGGTGAGGGCAACACTGCTGGCAAGGAACGGCAATGGATGGGGGATGGCAGAGACGTATTCCTGCCCCTTCACCGCCACATGCTTGATGTGGCTGCGGTTTTCCTGGAACTCATGCAGTTGCCGACGCAACGCTGCCTGCTGGAGGGGGCGGCCGGAACCCCCTTGACTGACGGCCAGATAAGCCGTCTGGCTTTCCTGGTGGCCCTCCATGACATCGGCAAAGTCAACAGTGGCTTCCAGTTCAAGATTTTCCCTCCTGCCCCAGCTATGCCAGCCCCTACAGGCCATGTACGACAAGGTTGGGAAATGCTCTCAGGCGCCCCAGAAACTGGGTTTTATCTAGAACATCCCTGTCTAACCAAGATTCTGTATGATTGGTGTGACAAAACAACCTTTGAAGATGAAGGTCCTGATTCTATAGACAGTCTTCTGCTAGCCGTCATTAACCACCATGGTTACTGCAATGTAGGTGAACGTGGCAGCGTGCGCTCTAACCACCAAGACCACCATCCCTACAGCAGCTACAGCCCAGGCGAAGCCTTTAACCAGCTCTTTGACCAGCTTCATCAGGCTTTCCCGGAAGCGTTTGAGCCAACCTGCCCTCCCCTGCCTTACAGCACGGAACTGCAGCACCATCTGAATGGCCTCACCAGCTTGGCAGACCAGGTTGGTTCACGCGAAGCTGACTTCCCCGTCAAAAGGACAAACCTTGAACCAGTGGCTGCCCTGGCGGACAGCCGCAAGCGCGCCCGCCAGGCTTTGGTGAAGTTGGGGCTGGATGTTAGCCCCTGGCGCCTTCCCCCTTCCGCTCCTATGGAAGAGGCCGCGCTTTTTGGCTGGCCCGGCCATGCCGCGGCTTCCGACATGCAGCAGCTGACCGCCCAGGTGACTGAGCGCGTGGCCGTGCTTGAATCAGAGACCGGTTCAGGCAAAACCGAAGCGGCCCTGATGCTTTTCATGAGGCTTTTTGCGGAGGGGAAAGTGGATGGCCTTTATTTCGCCATCCCCACGCGCGCCGCTGCCTCCAGCCTGCACAGAAGGGTGCAGGAAGCTTGCAAGAGACTTTTTCGCAAGGACACCATCCTGGCCGTCCCTGGCTATGTGCGCTTTGGGCAGCATGAGGTCAGCGAACACCTGCCAGGGTTCGAGGTACGGTGGGATGATGACCCACCCAACCATGAAGAGCGCTGGGCGGCGGAAAACGCACGCCATTTCCTGGCCTATCCTTTGGCTGTCGGTACCATCGACCAGGCCATGATGGGCGCCATGCACGTGAAATGGTCGCATATGCGTGCCAGCGCCTTGGCGCGTTCCTTGCTGGTGGTGGATGAAGTCCATGCCTCAGACGTCTACATGACTGAAATTGGGCGGCGCTTAGTGCAGGCCCATGTCAAGCGCGGCGGCCATGCCCTGCTGATGTCCGCCACGCTTGGCGCTGCCGCCCGTGCTGAATGGCTGGGCACCAGCCCAGCCACCACGGCGCAGGAGCGTGAAGGCGTGCCCTACCCTTGCCTGACCACCCTGGACAGCCAAGGCCACGAGCGCCACGTGGCTTTCAAGGCTTCAGAACGCCAACCACCCAAGCAGGTCACGCTCCAGCTCAGCGACATCATCAAGCAACCTGACGCTGTGGCCGCCATGGCGCTGGAGGGCGCGCGCCAAGGGTTGCGGGTCCTCATCATCCGCAACACGGTCTCAGCGGCCCAAGCCACTTTTGAGGCTTTGGAGGCACAAGACCCTAAAAATACTGTGCCTACACTGGAGGTGAACGGCGTCCACACCCTCCATCACAGCCGCTTCAGCCCAGAGGACCGCAAAAGCCTTGATGGCGCGGTGGAGGGCCTTTTGGGCAAGCACGTGCCACAGCTCAGCCAAGGCTGCATCGTCATGGGCACCCAAACGCTGGAGCAGAGTCTGGATATTGACGCAGACCTGCTCATAACCGACCTATGCCCTGTGGATGTCCTTCTGCAGCGCCTGGGGCGCCTGCACCGCCACCAGCGCAGGCGCCCCGAAGCGGCCCAACAGGCACGCTGCCTTGTACTTTCACCAGGAGAAATTATCCCTAAAGACACCACCATGCTTGCCTATGGCCTGGGCCTGACGGAGTCAGGTGGCGTCTACCGTGATCTGCGCATGCTTGAGGCCACCAGGAGGCTGATTCAGGAAAAACCCCTCTGGACCATCCCCCAGGACAACAGGATGCTGGTGGAACGCGGTACAGACCCGGAAACTTTGCAGGCCCTTCAAAAAGCCTTGGCCCAGGCACAAGGCCCAGACTGGAATGACCGCTCCCATTTGCTTGAAGGCAAGCAAATGGCTGAAGGCCTGGCAGGACAGTCTGCCTGCGTGGAGCGTGCCAAGCCTTATGGCCAGACTGCCGGCCCCCTCATGGATGGCCATTTCCGCACCCGCCTGGGATTGAACAGCCTGACTGTCACCTTTTCCCGACCAGTGCCGGGACCTTTGGGCAATGCCGTCCACAGCCTGACCATCCCCCAGCACATGGCCAGGAAGATTTTCTCCAACCAAGAAGATGATGAAGGCGCTTGGCCAGACCAGAACGTGGATGCTGAGGAGGTCTCAACAGGCACTGGACAGGAGAAGCAACTGCACTTTAACTTGCACGGTTGGCACATCATTTATGACCGCACTGGGGTGCACATGACCAGCCACCAGGAGGCTTGATCTCATGACCACGGAAACACCACCAGACCTTGCGCTTGGTAACCTCCTCACGGATCCCTTGATCCGCACCCACAAGCTGGATGGCTCGCTCCAGTCCTTGTCATTGCCAGGGGTCCTGGCTGCCCTCATGCGTGATGAGGTCGCCTCATTCCCAGCTTTGCGCCGCCATCAGGCGCCAGCATGGCACATGTTCCTGGCCCAGTTGGGCGCGTTGGCTTTGCTGCGCTCTGGCCAAAAGGCCCCTCCAGAACAGCCAGAGGGCTGGGTTACGCTTCTGCGTCAACTCGTGGCCAGTGAAAGAGGCCCTGAACAGGCAGCTGAATGGGGGGACGCACCTTGGTGCCTGGTTGTTGGGGACCACACCAAACCGGCTTTCCTGCAACCCCCTTCTCCTGGGAAGTTGTCCCCAGACGGCAAAGGGATGTCTGTTTTCCCTACCCCTGATGAAATGGACCTGTTGGTCACAGCCAAGAATGTGGACCTCAAACGCAATGTCGTGCGGCAGGCCCAACCTGATGACTGGCTGTTCGCCCTCATCAACTTCCAAACCATGAATGGCTACACAGGCCGTGGCCACCAAGGCATCGCCCGCATGAATGGCGGGTTCTCCTCACGCCCCTTTTTCAGCCTGCACCCCTTGGGCGCCCATGTGGGGGGCCACATCAGACGGGACATGAAAGCCATGCTGCGCCGCCGTCCGGAACTGCAGCAACAATACGCCATGCATTATCCAGAGCCAGAAAAAGGCAAGGCCCTCCTGTGGTTGCTGCCATGGGATGGCGGTGCCCAAAGCGGGCTTTCGCTGTCTGCGCTTGACCTGTGGTTTCTGGAGGTGTGCCGTCGGGTGCGCCTGGTCACCACAGCCACGGGCGCTTGGGAAGCCCTGGAAGCAACGGCTGACAAACCACGCATTGCCAATGCCAAGGACCTTAAGGGCAACACAGGTGATTTCTGGGCCCCTTTGGAAATCACCACAGAAGGTCCAAAAGCTTTCAGTGCCACCAGCCAAGGATTCACTCGGGGTAAACTGTGTGAAATCCTATTTGGCATTAAAACGAAGTCTGGTTCGTCATGGAAGTTGCCACCATCCTTGAGAGCTGCTGGTGAAACTAACCAAGTCCTTCTCATGAGGGCAGCTGTGCTGGCCCGCAGCGAAGGCAAAACAAAAGGCTACCATGAAATTGTTGTGCCATTTGGCCCCCATTTCACCAGGCGTCTTCAAGGAGCTGAAGTTCAGAGAAAATATTTAGCCACACAAGCTCAAAAACAACTTGAGGATATCAGCCAAATCGACAAAGCCTTGGCCCGTGCCTGCGCTTTGTGGGCAAAAGGTGGAAAAACCTCCAATAATAGAGAATCTGACGGTAAAAATAAAAACGATGATAAAAAAGATACAAATAAAGGCCATCAAAAGAAGAATTATACCCCTTACCGTAAAGAACTTGATCACCACGTTGATGAATTATTCTTCAACATGCTGAATGATTATATGGAAAAATTAGATGTGGAAAACAAAAAAGATGCTGAAACACTTTATCATGAATGGCTGGTCAAAATGGTCGATTACGGAGATAAGTTGTTGGAAAAGGCCATGAAAACCATTCCATGCCCCTATCTCCAGCGTCCCAAAGGGCGAGTCGCGGCCATAAATGCTTATCGAAAATATTTGATTTACAGCGAGGATGGCCAGTTCAGTGCTTCTAAAGAGCTGCGCCAACATTGGGGGTGGAACAAGGCCACACCATCTGAACAACCAGCCCCTGCAACACTGGACCAGCAGTCATGACTGAAAACACGCCTTCCCCTGCCGCCCAGCCCCCGACCATGAACATGAAAGAGTGCTTGAAGGAAAAGCGCTTGAAGGAACTGATCACTCATGATTTGCCCCGCATGATGCCAGGCCCCCTTGCCCAGCTCCGCCGGGGTGGCAACGCTGGGCGGCATGTGCCTGAATTCTGGAAGCTTTGGGTCAAGTATGATTTAGGCCTTGTGCGCCTCAACAAGGATGAAGAGGCGCGCTACCCAGAAGGCTCTGCGGCCTTCCGCAAACATGCCTGGGCTTTGGCACTGCAGGCTTTGGCATCCCTCCGTCCCAAAGGCCAGCCAGGGGCAGCGCCAGCGAAATTCACCCAACACCCATCCGAAATTCCCTTGGGCAAGGCCATGGCTTTGGGAAAAGTCAGTAACTTACGCATGAGCCGCTTGCTCAGCGCGCCTTATGGCAAACGCGCTGAAATGATGTTGCGCCTCCTGCCTCTTATCAGCCAAGACCAAAAATTCAATCTTGTTGAATTGGGGTTGTTCATCCTCAATCCTGATCAAAAGGCTAGTGAAAAGCTAGCTGAATCCTACTACTACACCTTAGAACAGATAGAAAAAGCCTCATCTTAACCGTGAACACCCACTTCATTTCCTTCAATGCCTCTACCCAAAGGATTCCATTATGAACGCTATTCCTCGCTTCCTGCAGATTCACACCCTTCACAATTATACAGGGGCCTTGCTTAACCGTGATGACAGCGGCTGGGCCAAACGCTTGCCTTATGGTGACGCCGTCCGCACACGCATCTCATCACAGTGCCTCAAGCGCCACTGGCGCATGCATGAAGGCCTGCTGAGCCTGCGTTCCATTGACGCCCTGCCCCATTCCCTGCGTTCCCGAGAATTTGTGAAGCAGCGAATGCGTGCCCCTCTGAATAATGAGTTTAAAGGGGAGCGTGAGCAGGCGATCCTCAATGCTGTGGAGGACGCTTTCCAAAAGGCCATTTATGGTGAAAAAGGCACCACCAAAACCAGCCGCCAACCCCTTCTTCTAGGCGTGCCTGAGGTGGAATATTTGACCGACAACTTCGCCAAAATCGCCCGCGCCGCCTTGGCGGAAGGGGAAGACGCCAAGGGCGCCAGCAAACGCGCTGAAGCCTGGTGCAAGGATATCAAGAAAAACCTTGCCACCCTGCGTGAAAACACCACTGCCCCAGCTGGTCTGGCTGGTGCGCTTTTTGGCCGCATGGTCACGTCAGATCCTGCAGCCAACATCGATGCCCCCATTTACGTGGCCCATGCCTTCACCACCCACGCTGCCCAGGATGAATGCGATTATTTCACAGTGGTCGATGACTTAATGGCGGATGATGACACTGGCGCAGGTCACATTAATGAAACAGAGCTCACCAGTGGGCTTTTCTATGGCTATGTGGTGGTGGACGTCCGGGGCCTCATCGCCAACCTGACGGGCAAAAAACCTACAGAGCAGGCTGAGCTGGCGCCTGAAGACCGCGAATTGGCCGGGGAGGTCGTGCGCCGCCTCATTCACAGCATCGCTGAGGTCAGCCCAGGCGCCAAACTCGGCTCCACAGCGCCATTTGGCTATGCCAGCACTGTTATGGTGGAAGCAGGCGACCGCCAGCCCCGCAGCCTGGCTGGCGCCTTCCGCCGCGCCACCCAGCCAGATTTCAAGGCCGCCGAAAAGGCTTTGGCTGCTGAACTTCAGAAGTTCGATGAAAACTACGCCACTGGCGAAAAACGCCGCTTCATGAACCTGAACAAGGAAACACAGTTCAACAACGCTGAACGCGCTTCCATGCCAGCTGTGGCGGACTGGGCCAAATCCTTGGTGGTGGGTCACGGCTGATGCGCTTTCTCGCCCTGCATTTCCAAGCGCCCTTGGCCAGCTTTGGTGATGTCATGGTGGACAACTATGGCAACACAGCGCTTTTCCCTGCCCTGTCCATGGTCACGGGGCTGCTGGCCAATGCATTGGGTTATGACCGCACGGAGAAAACACGTCTGGACGCCCTTCAAAAAAGCCTTCTCCTTGGTTCCTTCCACTGGGGCCCAGCACCCGAACGCTTGCCAGACTTCCAAACCCTTCGCCTTAATGAGCCTGGCGAACACTGGCTTAACCAAGGCTGGACAAGCTTTGGCGCACCTGAGGGGCGCGATGGCGAAAAAAAGCCAGCTACCCATATCCGCTACCGTCACTACCTGGCTGACGTGGACATGAACGTGCTTGTGGCTTCCCAACCAACAGGCCACGGCGCGCCCACGCTGGGTGATTTCGAACAGGCTTTGCTCAAGCCGGCCCGCCCCCTCTCACTGGGCCGCAAGCCTTGCCTGCCTTCAGCCCCCCTTTTGGCAGTCACGCCGCAGAACCGCTACGTGGAGGGGACTTCAATGCGTGAAGCCCTCCTCACCCTGGCCACACGCCGCGCCAGAACCATGGACCCCCCACCTTCCACCATCACTCTGCAGCGTCCCGCCAATGAATCAGACGAAGCATTGCGAACCAAGTCCATCACAGATGAACGCAACTGGATTGGTGGCTTCCATGGCGGTGAACGGCAAGTGGTGGTTGAAGCCAACGTTCAGTTGCCCCCTTTGGAAAGCCCGTGACCATGACTAGCCCCCTTCACCTCATTCATATCCCCATCAACGCCCAGGACTTGATTATGTGGGGCTTGCGACAGACAGCAAGGGGGGAGTCTTCTGACCTCGATTATGGCATGATGCTTCACAAGCTTCTCTCGGCCAGTTTCGGCAAAGGCGCCATCCAGCCATTCAGGCTCTTCACCCCCAAGGTCGGCCAATGGGGGCTTTATGGTTACAGCGCTGAAAACGCTGATGCCCTACGCGCCTCAGCTGCCCTGCATATGACGCCTGACATGGACCACGCCCTGCCCCTCAATAAGATGCGTTCCAAAACCATGCCCGCCATCAAGGCCGGCACGCGTTTGGGTTATGACATCCTGACCCGCCCCACGCGCCGCCTGACCAGTGACGGCAAAACTAAGGAGCAGGACGCCTTCGTCATGGCCTGCCACACAGCAGCAGCACAGCCAGAAGCGTCCCCCCCAGAACGGGCCCAAATTTATGAGGACTGGCTGCGTGAGCGCCTCTCCTCCTCAGGCAAGCCCATCGCCACGCTGGACAGTTTCCGCCTGGCCCACTTCGCCACCAGCAGGGCCAACCGCAATCACAAGACCATCACAGGGCCTGAAGCCACCTTCCAGGGAACATTGACCGTGCAGGATGCCGACGCTTTCGCCAATCTCCTGCGCCATGGGTTGGGACGACATAAGGCCTATGGCTATGGCATGGTCTTGTTGCGCCCGGCAGACCGCGGCACACCCTGAAAAACGCCAGCACCTGTTAATCAAGGACATGCCATGCTCAAAGGTCGCTTGGGGCTTGCCACATCCCGCGTTCCCCACAATGAACGCGCAGGCCTGCTTTACCTGGAACGCGGCACCTTAAGCGCCCGTGACGGCACCTTGGCCTTTCTGCAAGGCCAGGGCTTGGAAGGGCCCATGCCACCTGGTGAGTATGACGTTCCCATACAAGGCATCTCCATCATATTGCTGGGCCCTGGCAGTTCAGTAACGCACGATGCGCTGCGCCTTCTGGCCCGTGCCAACACGGCCTTGGCCGCTGTTGGCATGGACGGCGTGCGCTGCTACACCGCCCCCCCTTTGATGAGCGACCAATCCGCTCTTGCCCGCGCCCAAACCACCGCCTGGGCAGACCTTAAACAGCGCAACGCGGTGGCACGCCAAATGTATGCGTGGCGCATGGGCAAAAAACTGCCTTACCGGGATATTGCGGCCCTGCGCGGCATTGAAGGCGCCCATGTGCGCGAAAGCTACAAAATCATTGCGGACCGCATTGGCATCAAATGGAAAGGGCGCCGTTACGACCGCGCCAACCCAGAAGGCGCTGACATGCCCAACCAGGCCATTAACCATGCCGCCAGCGCTGTGGAGGCAGCCGCCCTCATAGCCGTCTACGCCACAGCCACCATTCCACAGCTAGGCTTCATCCATGAGGATTCCGGGCATTCCTTCGCTTTGGACATAGCTGACCTTTTCCGTGCGGAAATCACCGTCCCCTGCGCTTTCCGCGCTGCCAAAGAGGCCATGAAAGGCCAGGGCACCGTGGAACGACTGGCACGGCGGGAAACAGGGCGCGCCTTGAGCGCGCACAAGGTCATCCCAGACATGATCAAGCGCATCAAAGCGCTGTTCGACAAGGAAACAGCCTCTGACATGCAGCAAATAGGCAAACCGCCATGCCCATGACCATTGTCGTGACCAGCAATGTGGAGAGCCGTTACCGTGGGTTTCTCACCTCCATTATGTTGGAGGTCGCCGCTGGCGTTTACGTGTCCCCACGCATGTCTGTGGCTGTGCGTGAACGCACTTGGAAGGTTCTGACTGAATGGTGGTGGGCCTTGGGCAATGGCAGCCTGACCATGGTGTGGCCTGATAAAAATTTGTCAGGTGGGGTGGGCATGGCCCTTTTGGGGGAAGCGCCAAAAGACATCATTGACGCTGATGGCGTTCTCCTGGTGCGCCGCATAATGCAGGAAACCGCCACTCCGATAGCTGGTGGGCCACCTTCTCCCTCTCAGGAAGAGGCTGTTCAACAAACCCTTGATAATGAAGAACAGATCCTATAAATGCAAGAGTCTCCCCCGCACACGCGGGGATGAACCTTAGCTTCATTGACTGTCTTGAAAAGATTTTTCGTCTCCCCCGCACACGCGGGGATGAACCCTCGCGCGCTATCTTGGCGGCTCGCTTGTGCACGTCTCCCCCGCACACGCGGGGATGAACCCTTCAAAGTTACCTGAACGTTTTGAGCCAGCTCGTCTCCCCCGCACACGCGGGGATGAACCTCCGCCACTATGACGGTGCCGCCGGGCTTTGGCGTCTCCCCCGCACACGCGGGGATGAACCCTTGAACGCCTGGATCACCAGTTTTGTCCCGCGGTCTCCCCCGCACACGCGGGGATGAACCCGCGGCGCTGCCTTTTTTTTAGTGAAGGGTCTAGTCTCCCCCGCACACGCGGGGATGAACCTCACTGAAATCCCTGACCTGCGCAAGCCTAAAAGTCTCCCCCGCACACGCGGGGATGAACCCGCCTCCATCTGGATTGTCGGGTGGGGTCCGCAGTCTCCCCCGCACACGCGGGGATGAACCTTACGTCACTGAGCTTCAAAAGAATGCCCTACGGTCTCCCCCGCACACGCGGGGATGAACCCTCAAACCCAACAACGTCATCAACCTTTACGGTGTCTCCCCCGCACACGCGGGGATGAACCTGAACCACTGTTCGAGAAAACGTTCCTGAATCGGTCTCCCCCGCACACGCGGGGATGAACCTGCAACACATTTTGAGCATTTTTGCTTAAATAAGTCTCCCCCGCACACGCGGGGATGAACCATCAGCTGTTGAATGGCTAAGCCTGATTTCTGCGTCTCCCCCGCACACGCGGGGATGAACCTGACTTTAAAAGTGACGATGAAGCCCAGGAGTTGTCTCCCCCGCACACGCGGGGATGAACCGTCACGCTGCTGCTGATGGGGCCTAAGGGTAAGGTCTCCCCCGCACACGCGGGGATGAACCTCATCGTAGAGGCCTCAGGGAAAAGGTGGCGATGTCTCCCCCGCACACGCGGGGATGAACCTGCGGCCGCCCTGGTTAACCTGCGCGATCAAGCGTCTCCCCCGCACACGCGGGGATGAACCTGAAGCTGGGGAAGCTACACATTTCACAGCATCGTCTCCCCCGCACACGCGGGGATGAACCGACAAAAAAGGCGCGTGACGCCTGGGCAGCGGAGTCTCCCCCGCACACGCGGGGATGAACCCTCGACTGGCAGGGAGTAATCATCAAGCCCTTGGTCTCCCCCGCACACGCGGGGATGAACCTCAGGATGAATGGCAATGCCGCATGAAAGGCATGTCTCCCCCGCACACGCGGGGATGAACCTCCCTCTGTGCGGCGCCTCATCGGCATGATTCCGTCTCCCCCGCACACGCGGGGATGAACCTGAGAGCGTGACGTATGTTGCCGGCTTCGATATGTCTCCCCCGCACACGCGGGGATGAACCCTTTGAACGCCGGCACTCTTTAACCTGCGCCGGGTCTCCCCCGCACACGCGGGGATGAACCCATAGGCGATCGGCTGGTAGAGCCCTTCCTAGCGTCTCCCCCGCACACGCGGGGATGAACCGCATCTGCGTCCAGAAGCCTTCACCCTGGCGGTGTCTTCCCCGCACACGCGGGGATGAACCTCATTTCCCACGCCAGCGCGCAGGAAATCGCAAGTCTCCCCCGCACACGCGGGGATGAACCTGCCACCGTCCCCGGCGTGACGATGCGCCACCCGTCTCCCCCGCACACGCGGGGATGAACCTGAGCTTATACGTCTCATAAGAGATAGCGTTCGGTCTCCCCCGCACACGCGGGGATGAACCGCACGTTCTTAGTGAGGATCAGGCCATTAATGAGTCTCCCCCGCACACGCGGGGATGAACCGGAGATTCTTTACTCCCATTTTGGTGTTACTACGTCTCCCCCGCACACGCGGGGATGAACCCTGGGTGAAGCCCGCGTGAAAGCCATGGCTGTGGTCTCCCCCGCACACGCGGGGACAAATCTCGTCATTCTGTTAAGCTGGTTTGATCGTTAAGCAGGTGGGTGTTGGTTGAAAAGCCAGCCCCCAGGTTCTTGCTTTGGAAGACAGTGAAATGGAAACGATCGTCTCAAGAATTCTTAACAATCCGCTTTATTGGTGGCTATTTTGGGTTTTGGCAGTCATGGCGGGCGTGTTCGGCCTGGTCATTGGCTACAGGTTTGGAACTTCATTATGAGTGAGAAGGTTCCCAACGCGTTTGGATGCCTGTTGAAAGCCGCTGGGCTATCCCGTGAAACGGCCAGCATTTATCTGGAGGTCTCTCCCAAAACGTTGGCACAATGGTTGTGGAAAGGGGTGAAACCACCCCATGGCGTTCTGACTGAGCTAAACCAGCTCATTGAGAAAACCCAGCAACAGGCTGAGCTGTTGGCGGAGATGGACACCATCCCAGTTTCTTTGACTGAGGAACAAGCCCAGCAAGCTGGCTGGCCTGGCTTGGACACGGAACGGCATTGCTTGGGTATGGCGTTAGCTAAGCGACTGCAGGCCAATAAGCCACTGCCCACTTTTGTGCCTGCCCACCATGAGTGAGGTTTCTGGAAACCTCATCACAGCGTGGCACCGGGCTAGGGCACGTCTCGTCTCCCCCGCACACGCGGGGATGAACCCGGCAACGACATCCAGACGCCCTACTATGACGCGTCTCCCCCGCACACGCGGGGATGAACCTCCTCACTCAACAAGCGCCGCATCGGGCGCCGTGTCTCCCCCGCACACGCGGGGATGAACCAGTGCAAGGTAATCAAAAAGAACCTTGCCACCCTGTCTCCCCCGCACACGCGGGGATGAACCCGTCCAGGCCTCATCAATGACCAGGAGAGCCGGGTCTCCCCCGCACATGCGGGGATGGATTCATTCAAAAAAGCAAAAGCCTTAAGGGGCTGACCATCATGATTTATCGTCAGGCAAGTATTCATCATCACAGGCGCAGGAGGCATTCACCACATCCATGGCGCCTTGGCAGGAGCGCAGGATTGCGGTGGCTTTCTCTGCCAATTCCCGCTTTTCCTGCCCTTCCTGGGCTATGGGGCCTTGGTTCATTGCGGCATGGTTGATGGCTTCAACCAGAACGGCGAACACGCTGTCTGGCGGCAAGGCGGACAACGTGCCCTGCACCAAGTGCATGGCGCTTGGAGTGGCGGTGATGGCATGGGGTTGCAGCAGTTGGGCCAGTTTGCCCTGCCATGCGGCAGCTTCCGTCATGGCGGCGCCATTGACCATCCAGGTGCCTATGGCTGGGTCAAGGGCTGCCAAGGCCACGCTGAGGACGCCATCAAGGGGCATGGCGGCCAGCTTACGCGCGGCAGCTGCCTGGCGACTTTCCAGCTGGTTGGAATCAGGTGTCATGGCTTGCTCCCCTTACGCTTCACAGGTTGGTGGGCCATGGTCAGCCATGGGAACGCTCCTAGCAAGAAGCCATGAGGGATGGCAGGTGTGCCCCACCATGCCCCCACCCACGCCAACTTCAGGAGGAGGCCATTTTCAGAGGCGTTCTGCAACGGCCTTGGCGAAGGCCTCCGTGGTGGCGGTGCCGCCAAGGTCTGGCGTTTTCACGCCCGCTTTCAAAGTGCTGTCCAGGGCCTGGCGCAGGCTGTTGGCGCGTGCGTGCTCGCCAACATGGTCAAGCATCAGCCCGGCAGCCAGCATCAGCGCCACGGGGTTGGCCACGCCGCGCCCGGCCAGGTCTGGCGCGGAGCCGTGAACTGCTTCAAAAATGGCCTGTTTTTCACCGATATTGGCTCCTGGTGCCATGCCCAGACCACCAATGAGGCCAGAAATCTGATCTGAGAGGATGTCGCCAAACAGGTTAGTGGTCACGATAACGTCAAACTGACTGGGATCGAGGCAAAGCTGCATGGCGCAGGCATCCACAATGCGTTCATCACAGGCCACGCGCCCGGCGTAATCAGCAGCCACTTTGTGGCCTTCCTCCAAGAACACCTTCCCCATGAGTTTGAGGATGTTGGCCTTGTGAACCAGCGTTACCTTTTTGCGACCATGGGCCAGGGCGTATTCAAAAGCGTGGCGCACAATACGGCGGCATTCAGCGCGCGTGACGTAGCCGGCCGTCACGGCCATGCCTTCGGCCTCCGCCGCGCCATGGGCGCCATCACCGCCGCCCTGTGGCAGGAAATATTCACGGGCTGCGTAAAACCCCTCCACATTCTCGCGAATGAGGACAATGTCCACCTCCTCATAACGCCCCGGCACTAGGGTGCGGGCTGGGCGCACATTGGCGTAAAGGTCGAAGGCCTGGCGTAGCGTGACGTTGACTGAACGAAAGCCCCCGCCGCTTGGTGTTGTCAGGGGGCCTTTGAGGGCAAGGCCCGTGCGCTTGATGCTGGCCATCGTGCTGTCAGGGACAGGTGCGCCCTCAGCTTTCAAGCCTGCCATGCCGGCCTGCTGAACATCCCAGGCGAAGGGGGCGCCCAGCTTGTCCAGCACATGTGTGGTGGCAGCGGTGATTTCAGGGCCGATGCCGTCACCAGGGATGAGGGTGGCGGGAATTTTCCCGGTGACGTTCGAATTATGCGGGGCGGCAGTGGGCGTCATGGCGCTTCTCCTGGTGGGCTGAACCCGAACGCGCCGCCTGGCGCGCTCTTCCAGGGCCACCATTTCAAGCCTGGTGGGGAGAGGCCGTCAAGGGGCGTTTTCAAGCGGCTGGCATGGTGGAGACTGTTGCCGTCAACACTGCTTGACCGCGAGGGTGTTTTACGTTCTCCTCAAGGCCCGTCATCAATCTGACGGAGAGCGCCATGGCTGACTTCCCCCAAAAAACACTGGAGTGGCAGCTGCGCTCCACCCCAGGTGGAATGGCTGTGCGCCTTCCAGGGCGCAGCGGCACGCTGCCCCCTCAAGGCATCGACATGCGCACCCTCCACCGGCAGAGCGGCTTGGTCTCCTTTGACCCCGGCTTTGGCAGCACAGCCTCCTGCGAAAGCGCCCTGACCTACATCGATGGTGAACGTGGCGAATTGCTGCACAGGGGCTACCCGGTTGAGCAGCTGTGCCAGCATAAAACCTACCCTGAGGTGGCATGGCTGCTGCTTCATGGCGAATTGCCTGACGCCGCCACACTGGACCGCTTCAACAGTGACCTGTCCCGCGAGGCCTTCCTGCATGAGCAGGTGCGGAATTTCTTCAATGGCTTCAGGCGTGATTCACACCCCATGGCCATGCTGTGCGGTACATTGGCCGCCCTTTCCAGTTTCCATGGTGACCAGACGGCTGACCAGCGCCACCGCGTGACCGCTGAGGAACGCGACCTGCGCGCGCTGCAGCTCATCGCTAAAATGCCTACCCTGGCCGCCTGGGCCTACCGTTACGGGCGTGGACTGCCCTTGATCTACCCCAGCGCTGAGCTGCCCTATGCCGGCAACATGCTGCACATGCTGTTCTCCATGCCAGGACGGGAGTGGAAGCCCAACCCGGTCCTGGTGCGAGCGTTCGACCGCATCATGACGCTTCACATCGACCATGGGCAGAACGTCTCCACATCCACTGTGCGCATGGCTGGCTCAAGCGGCGTCAACCCCTTCGCCTGCGTGGCGGCTGGGGTGGCGGCACTGTGGGGCCCAGCCCATGGCGGCGCCAATGAAGCCGTTTTGGACATGCTGGATGAGATCGGCACCGTTGAGAGGATACCAGCCTACATGGCGCGTGTGCGCGACCGGGCGGACCCAACGCGCCTGATGGGCTTCGGGCACCGCATCTACCGTAGTAAGGACCCACGCGCAGCCTTGATGCGCGCCATTTGCCATGAAGTCCTAGACGAGCTTGGCGCCAGGAACGACCCCCACCTAGCGCTGGCCATGGAGCTGGAGCGCATCGCGCTGGAGGACGACTATTTCGTCAATCGCAAGCTCTACCCCAATGTTGATTTCTATTCAGGCATCATTCTGCGCGCCATGGGCATCCCCTCCTCCATGTTCACGGTGTTCTTCGCCGTTGCGCGCACCGCAGGCTGGGTGGCGCAGTGGAAGGAGATGGTGGAGAGCGGCGCCGGCATCGCCAGGCCACGCCAAATCTATACAGGCCCAGCGCGGCGCGATGTGCCCCCCAGCGCCCCCAGAACAGGAGTCCAGTCATGACAAACGCCCACACCCCATCTTCTTGCCAGGCAACACCAAACAAAGCTCCCTCCCCGCTGGCTGTGGCCACCATGGGGCAGTGGCGCGTGGCTTCACTGCCCATGGCCTTCAAGGCGGCTGGCACGACTGGCAAATTGGCTGAACGCCTGCCCATCAGCCTGAAAATCGTTCTGGAGAACGTCCTGCGCCAAGGCGACTGGCAGGCGGCGCGCGCTGTCATAGATTGGGCGCTGGAACGTCATTCCACCGCGGAAGTGCCCTTCCGCCCCGCCCGCATTCTGATGCAGGACTTCACCGGTGTGCCAGCGATTGTGGATTTGGCCGCCATGCGCGATGGCATGAAGGCACTGGGGGGCGATCCAGACCAGGTTAATCCGCTGGTGCCCATTGACTTGGTGATTGACCATTCCGTGGCGGTTGACGTAGCAGGCCGGCCTGATGCCTTGGCCCAGAACGTGACCCGCGAATTCGCCCGCAACGCTGAACGTTACGGCTTCCTGCGCTGGGGGGCGGAGGCGTTCGGGAACTTCAAAGTGGTGCCGCCTGGCAATGGCATTTGCCACCAGGTCAACCTGGAACATCTTGCACCGCTGGTGGTTGAGCGTGACGGCCAGCTGTTCCCCGACACGGTATTTGGCACGGACAGCCACACCACCATGATCAACGGCCTTGGCGTTCTGGGGTGGGGCGTTGGCGGTATTGAGGCCGAAGCCGCCGCTTTGGGCGAAGCCATTGCCATGCGCGTGCCAGATGTTGTGGGCGTGCGCCTGGAAGGGGCACTGCCTGCTGGCACCACAGCCACTGACCTGGTGCTGCACCTGACCCAGATGCTGCGCAAAGTGGGGGTGGTTGGGCGCTTTGTGGAGTTCTTCGGCCCAGCCCTTGACCAGCTGCCATTGGCAGACCGCGCCACCATCGCCAACATGGCGCCTGAATATGGCGCCACATGCGGCTATTTCCCGCCAGATAGCCACACAGTGGCCTATCTGCGCCAAACAGGACGCCCTGAAGACCACATCAAGCGTACGGAAAATTACCTGCGCGCACAGGGAATGTGGCGCGACCCCAACCAGGAACCTGTGTTCACCCAAGTGGTGAAGCTGGATCTGGGCCAGGTGCGCCCCACAGCTGCAGGGCCCAAGAACCCCTCTGACCGCCATGACCTTGCTGCCGTGCCAGCCAGCCTGGAAAGCTGCCTGGCTGGATTTGGAGTGGCTGCAGCCGACCTCATCAAGGCACGCCAGGCCACACAAGCAAACCCGGCCAAGGTGCTGCCAGGGCAGGGGGACATCGTTCTGGCCGCCATCACGTCCTGCACCAATACCTCTAACCCATCGGTGATGGTCGCTGCTGGCCTGTTAGCGCGCAACGCACGGGCAAAAGGGTTGAAACCCAAACCCTGGGTCAAGACCTCCCTTGCCCCTGGCAGCCGCGCCGTCACCAATTACCTAAAACGCGCAGGGCTGGACACCGACCTGGACGCGCTGGGTTTTGAAACGGTGGGCTATGGCTGCACAAGCTGCATTGGCAATTCCGGCCCCTTGGCGCCAGCCATCGCTGCGCACATTGAAAACGCCAACCTGGTGGTGGCTGGCGTCCTTTCAGGCAACCGCAATTTCGAAGGCCGCGTTTCCCCCTGGACCAAGGCCAACTACATCATGAGCCCCCCCTTGGTAGTGGCCTATGCGTTAGCTGGCCATATGGGTCTTGACCTCACCACCCAGCCATTGGGCAAAAGCAGCGATGGGGAAGGGGTGTTCCTCCGCGATATCTGGCCCACTATGGAAGAGGTGCAGGCGGTCGTGGCAGCCACCGTCACCCCTGAAGCCTTCGCTGAAGGCTACGCCCATGTGGAGGAAGGCCCCGCGCAGTGGCAGGCGCTCAAACCAGCTGCACCAAGCGCTACTTATGACTGGCCCCAAGGCTCCACCTACATTCACAACCCGCCATGGCTGGCCAACGCAGCCACACCACCTGGCACGCCACACAAGCTGGAAGGGCGCATCCTGGCGATGTTCGGCGACAACATCACCACAGACCATATCTCGCCAGCTGGGGCGATTGCTGCCCACTCCCCTGCCGCACGCTGGCTGGAACGCCACGGCGTGGCGCCTGGCGACTTCAATTCCTATGGCGCGCGGCGCGGCAATGACCAGGTGATGGCGCGCGGCACCTTCGCCAACATCCGGCTGCGCAACGAGCTTGTGCTAGGCGTTGAAGGCGGCCAGACGCGCCACTGGCCCAGCGGTGAGCAAGGCAGCATTTTTGATGTCGCCGAACGTTACCAGCGTGAAGGCACGCCCACCGTCATCGTGGCTGGGCGCCAATACGGCATGGGCTCATCACGTGACTGGGCGGCCAAGGGAACGCGCATGTTGGGGGTGCGCGCCGTGATCGCTGAGGATTTCGAGCGCATTCACCGTGCCAACCTGGTGGGGATGGCCGTCATCCCCCTGACCTTCCCAGAAGAAGTGACGCGCCAAACACTGGGCCTGAAGGGGGATGAAAGCGTGACACTCACCTTCCCAGAAATCTTGGCGCCAGGCTGCGTGGCGGAGGCCATTTTCACCAGCCCCCAGGGGAAAGTGGTCAAAACACCCCTCTCTGTGTGTGTGGAAACTAACGCCGAGGCAGCCTACCTGGCCCAAGATGGCATTCTGCCCTTCGTCCTGCGCCGCATGGCGGGGCGGGGTTAAGGCCACTGAAGGCAGGACGGCCTGCACTTTTAAAAGCCCTAATGGCAACAACGCTCCCGCGGCGTGGATTATCCACGCCCTGGGGCAACTTGTTGCGTTTTGGTAATGTCATACTTTAAATGGACCCCACTAAGGAAAGTCATTGCGACCCTTAAAACGATAATTAATCGTTATTAACAAGACTGCATTCTGTCTGGGGTCCCATCATGACCAAGAACACAGCTGCCCTGTGTGCTGGAAAAGCGCGCCTGGGCTGGGCCAGCCTGCACCCTGGTGGCTGGCGCTGCACAATCAGGGCCGCCCTGGCCACCACTACAATGGCCATGGCCAGCCTGGGCCTGTCCCTTAGCACAGCGCAGGCCCAGGTCATGGACAACTACCTGGAAGCGCAGCCTGAAATCCGCGTTGCCACCCCACTGCCCCCCAAACATGACGACACCATCACGGTGCCCCCCTTCATCACCCCCCAGGCTGTGTTCCCAGATGGGTTTGGAGTTTTGTCATGGCTGCGCAAACGCGGGGTGAACTACCTGCTTTCCAACACCAATGAATTCGCAGGGGCCATCACCAAGCCCACCAAAGGCTTTGCCGAGTACAAGCAAGGTTCCAGTAACGCTGGGCAAACTGCCATGTCGCTTGATGTCAACTGGGAACAAATAGCGGGGGCGCAGGGTTTCGCAACTCATGTCATCACGGTGGGGCGTTATGGCACCACCGCCAACCGCATGTTTGGGGATTGGCTAAACCACGCTTCAGAAGACTATGGTGGTGGTGGCAATGTGGTTGTGCACCTTGTCACCGCCTATGGTGAGGAGACGCTGTTTGGCGGGCGCCTAAGCGTGGCGGTGGGGCGGCTTGGCGAAATGGCCAACTTTGAAAGCAGCCCGCTTTTCTGCAACTTCCAGAATGGCAGCATGTGCGGCAGGCCCAAAGCCGCCACAGACAACCCCTATGTCAGCGGTTACCCAGGGGCTGTGTGGGGCGGGCGCATCCGCGGGCGCCCCCAGCGCTTTATCTACCTTCAAACAGGTGCCTATGCCGCTGAGGAAGGCATTTACGGCGATGCCCAGCACCGAACGGGCTTCAAGTACAATGGCGCCACCATCCATGGGGCGCGCGTCCCTTTTGAGGCTGGCTGGGAGCCCATCTTCAACGATGAGCTGCCAGGCCATTACAAAGTTGGCGCGGTTTGGATGCACGCTCCAACGCCAGATAACTGCCTCAGCGCTACGGGCAGGCCCTACGCCCTGACGGGTGCCAGGCCCCTTATGCGCAAAAACACCTACAGCGCCTGGTTCATGATGGACCAACAGTTGGTCAGCCATGACCACAGCCAGAAACGCGGTCTCATCCTGATGTCAGGGTTCCTCTACAATGAGGGTGACGTGGCGCTGCGCAACTGGGAAACCTACGCTGCCCTCATTGACCGTGGGATGTTTGCTGGGCGTCCCTTTGACACTTTCGGCATTGCGTTCACCTATGAGCGCATGGCCCGCGGCGTCCAACGGACGGAGGCGCTGATGCTGCAAGGGCGCCACAGGGCCCCCTATGGCTTCCTGCCCAACCACGCGACCGGCATGCAGCGCCACGCCAGCGTGCTGGAGGTCAACTACGCTGTTCATGCCGCGCGGGGCTTCATTATTCAGCCCTTGTTTGAGTATTTCATCAGGCCCAATGGCCAGGGCAATTTGCGCAACGCAGCTTTGCTGGGCTGCAAGACCATGGTGGAGATCTTCTGACCCATGGGCCTGGCCAAGCCCTGGCCATCCTTTGTCCAGGCCCAAGTTATGGTGGGCAGGGGCGCTCCAAAGGGTTGCTCAGTCGCCGGAATGATCAAAAATTACCACTGACTCCTGCGGGTTCTTGGCCAGGAGTGGGAAAAGGTACTCCTGGCAGGTGCTAACATGGTGGGGGTGGGTCGCGTAGAGCGCAAGCTCTTCCTGGCCATCAAAAGTGACGCGCAGCATGTGGTTAAAGCCCTGGCTACGTGCTGCAGGACCTGTGTTGGCATACCAAGCTACGGAACGAATGGCCGGGATGTGGGCCTTCATGCCCAGGAAAGCCTCTCCCAAGGTCTTGATGGCCTCAGGGCTGGCGCTTTCCTTGATTTGGAACAGGACGCAGTGGACAAGCATGATGGATTTCCTTTTCAGGCAGCTGGTGGGGTTCAAGTAAGTTGAACGGGCCTTTGACGGAACGCCTCCCTCCCATCCACAATTTCACAAATCGCATGAAATGGAGAATTTGAACGTGCGGGGCGCGCCTTCAGTCAGGTAGCCGGCGAATTTCGGGTTCACTGACCAATAGCCCGCATTGTTGATGTTATCGATGCCAAAGCGTGCCGTGAACGGCCTTTTCGCCGCCACGAATGTGTAACGCGCGCCAATATCGGCTGTTGTCCAGCCATGGACCTTGGCCGTGTTGGCGTTGTCGGCCCATTCATGGCCTGTGCGGTTGACCTGCCCCATGACGGTCAGCCCCTTCACCCAGGGGATGTCCCATTCCAGGTGGCCATTAATCATGTAGCCAGGGATGCCGAATGCCAGCCGCCCTGTGTTGTACTGGCTGTGCACCTGCTTGGCCTGCAGGATGGTGGTGCCACCATTGAAGCGCAGCCCTTTGACGATGGTGCCGTTCAACGCGAACTCAATGCCACGGTTACGCTGCATGCCGTCCATGGTGTAGGTGTAGGCGGCGGGGACGCCAGCATGGTCGTAAGCGGCGGCGCGCACCAGTGAATTGGCCTGGGAAAGCTGAAAGAACGCCAAGGAGGCGCTCAGGCCACGCCACTGGTATTTGCCACCAATCTCATATTGTGTGGTTTCGTAAGGGTTGAAGACCTTGCCGTGGTTGGTCACCTGCATGTTGTTGTAGGTCACAGGCGCCACCAACCCAGGCGAGAGGCCCTGAACGCGGTTGAAGTAGAACGACGCCTGCTTGGTGGCGTGGTAGACCAGCGTCACAATGGGGGTGATGCGCTCGCCGCTCACCGCCTTGTCGGCGCTGGTGCCATAATTGTAGTTGCGCTGCTGGACGTTCTGGTAGCGGAAGCCGCCCGTCAGCTCAAAGCGGTTGTGCCAGAACTTCATGGTGTCGGAGAAGAACAGGCTGAACAGACGCTCTGTGTTGTTCAGGCCGGGGTTGTTGGTGTTGCCGCCTGTGAAGTTGGCTGCAGGGCGCGCTGTCTGGGCCGTGTGATAGAGGTTGTTGCGGGGGTTGTTGCCCAGCGCCATGGAATAGGCGGTGTACTGGGTTTCCCACAATCCCTGGCCGCCAGCGTTGACCTCATGGTGGATGAAGGGTGTATCAAAACGCACCCGCGTGCCCACAACGGTGCTTTGGTTGTTGGATGTGAACGGCACGTACATGGAATTAACCGTGCCAGCTCCCGTAGCGCCATTGAGGACGGAGAACGTGCCGTACTGGCCTGATTCATCACCGTTCATGCCGCCAAACTTGCCGTAGACGGTGACATGGTCGTTGAAGTCATGCTCCAGAGAGGCCATGCCGAACATGTAGGCCATGTTCATATAGGACCAACGCTGGCCATAATTGTGAGCTGGCTTCACCGGATGGGGGACGGAGGTTGCAGCCCTGCCCTTGCCATCGAGGGAGATGATCGCCTGAGGGCGCCCCCAGTCGATTTCCTGGTTTTCATAGTCCATATTGAGGGAGGCACGCGTTGCGCCGTCACTGCTGCGCCAATCCGTGTCAAAGCCCAGCACCGTGTTGCGCCTGCGCTCATGGTCGATGGCGGTCTGACCATCCATGCCAGCCACGTTCAGGCGCATGCCAAGCTGTTTGTCGTCACCAAAGCGGCGCCCCATGTCGATGTTGCCACCCCCCATGGCCCCACTGGTGTAATCGCCCGTCAACCGCAGGAACGGCTTGTTGCCAGCGTGCTTGTATTCCAAATCGATGGTGCCCCCCACTGAGCCAGCAGGCGCCATGCCGTTGAGGAAGGCCGTGGGGCCATTCAACACTTGGACGCTGTCGAAAATCTGCGGTGAGACCAGCTCGCGCGGGGCAATGCCGTAAAGACCGCCAATGGCGACGTCATCATTGACCACAGGCAGACCACGGATCATGAACATGTCCGCGAAATTGCCCCCGCCCTGGGTGGTGCGCACGGATGGGTCGTTCTCCAGCACTTGCGCCAAGGTCTGGGACTGCTGGTTGGTGATGAGGCTCGCATTGTAGCTGTGCAGGCTGAAGGGAACGTCCAGCCCCTTCTTGCGCCCCAACACACCAACCTGCCCCCCCATGCTGACTTCCACACGCTCGCGCCGGCTGGCCCTGATCTGGATGGTTTCAGGCTTGGCCGCAGCTGCGTTAGGAGCTGGCACGGGGGCGTGAACTTTTTTTACCTCAACACCCTGGCTGGGGGCAGCCTGAACCGACCCCGCCAGCACAGCGGTCCAGCAACAGCCCAGAAGCAACATGCGCTTAATGGGTTTAAGGATGGAAGGGGGCATTGTACGGCCAGATGAAGTCATGGGGCACTCTGTGAACGGCGGTCATGATGACAGGCCCTGTGCCCTGGCATGATTGTTGGGCTGGCCTTGACACTCTGCATATTGATAATGCGAGTAATTCGCAATATCAGTTTTATGTTTTCAACCATTCGTTAGTCACAGTGCGGCCACAAGGCCACAGGACCTGGGCTGCGCCTGCCTAGCTTCCCAAGCATTGGGGCACGGTTCACATTGGTGTGGCACACCTAAAATGGTTCTGGCTCTTTAACAGCTGGCCCTGTGGCGCCCCTATCGTTTCTGCGCCCTGTCGCGCTTTGCCACCGAACCTTGCCCACCTTAACTTCCCTGGATGTTTCATGATGCGCCGCCTCCACCGTTGGCTGGGTTACGGGTCAGCCCTGTTCATGCTCCTGGTTGTGTGGAGCGGCGTCTTGGCCCTGTTGGCCCCAGAGATAACCTGGTGGCTCACCCCCCAGGCAAGCGCAGCACATTCCGCAACAACAGCTGGCCTCAATAGCATGGGGGCGTTGCTTACAACCCAGGCCAGGCAAGGCGCGACAGAAAACGGCGCCATTTGGTTCCTGCGCTTCCCCGTGGGACCTGACCCCACATTCCGCCTTTGGCATTTTGATGGTTGGCAGTTCCAAGGGCCTGCACTTGATGGTGCTACGGGTAGCCCCCTGCCGCCATCAAGCACAGCAGATCTTCCAGCGCTCAATGGCAGCTTATTCAGCACATTTCATGAAACCCTCTTGTTGGGCTGGGCTGGCAAGGTTGTGGTTTGCTTGGCAGGTATCAGTTTGTTGACCTGCCTTCTCACAGGCCTGTGGATGGAACGATCGCGCCTAGGCAAGGAAGTGAAGCGTTTTTTCAAACGCCTGCGCGCCATCGCAACCCAACGTCCCTGGCCCTTGACCAGGGGTGGCTGGTTCGACCTTCACACAGGTGGGGGGGCTTTCCAGGCCGCAACCGTGTTCATCCTGGCTTTTGGGGGGACATGGCTGGCCGTTTTGGCGCTTGCGCCACTGTTCCCAAGGCAACCACCCCCCCCTGCCACCCACGTGGTGGCACGCCAAGTGGGGGAGGCCCAGCCCCTTAGCGCTATAGTAGTGCAAAGCAAGGCTTTGTGGGGCAAGCACGGTGCTGGCTTCGCCATGCTTGTCCCGATGGAAGGCGCGCCTGGTGGCGAACTACGCCTTTACCATGCAGACCAAGCCGCTTTTTGTCCTGACCGTGCTTATATTGATGACCACCTGCGCCTGCATGCAGGCCACAGCTGCAGCCAACCCAGCCTCCTGGTGCGGGCCATCCATGAATTGCGCTGGGCGGGGCCTTGGCTGCGTGCCTTGGCCACACTGGCTGGGCTGGGCGTTTATGGTGCTGTGTTGAGCGGGCTGATGCTCCATGCCAGCCGCAGCAAGGCAACAGCCACAGCATGGGGTCGTGTCTTGCTGGCCTTGGCATGGGGGCTGCCCCCCTTCACTTTGGTGGCCTTGGGACTTTGGGGCGTTGCCCTGCGCCTGTGAACAGGGCTGGTGGGGCGCGTTTCAGCCTGCGCGCATCAAGGCCATGACCTCAGCCCGGGCGGCAGCGTCATCTGCCCATTGCCCCATGGCGCGGGACGTCACGGTTTCAGCGCCAGGCGCCTTCACACCACGCACCGTCATGCACATATGTTCCGCCCGCATGACCACCAAAACGGCCTTGGGATGCAAAACACGCCAAATGGCTTCCGCCACCTGGTCTGTCAAGCGTTCCTGCAGTTGGGGGCGGCGCGCGTAACCCTCCACCACACGCGCTAGCTTTGAAAGGCCCGTCAAGCGGCCACCATCTGGCAGGTAGGCCACATCAGCCTTCCCCACCACAGGCAGCAAATGATGTTCGCACGTGGAGCGGAAAGGGATGTCGCGTACAATCACCAACCCGCTGTGACCATCTGAGGAGAACTGCTTCTCCAAATGGCGCGCGGGGTCCTCATACAGGCCACTGAACACATCCAGGAACATGCGGGCCGCGCGCTGGGGCGTTTCCAGAAGCCCTTCACGCCCAGGGTCCTCGCCCAAGGCCTCCAAAATGCCGCGCACATGGCCTGCTATGCGTTCCTCAGCGTTGTCTGGCAGGTTCAAGAACCCCTCCTTCCCAGTGTTCGCATTCGCAATGGTCATGCGTTCCGCTTCCTTCACGTTGTCACGGGCTCCAAAAGGGTCACGTCACCAGGGGTGCGTGGCAGCGCTTGCACATGCTGGGCTACCGTCTTGCCAGCGATTTCCAGCTCTGGCGCCACTTCAGCTAAGGGCACCAACACAAACGCCCGCTCATGGAAGCGCGGGTGAGGCAGGGTCAGCACTGCATCACGATGTGTTGTCTGGCCATAGAACAGCAGGTCCACATCCAGCACCCGCTCCCCCCAGCGGCGCCCAGGCACACGCCCCCCCTCACGTTCCAAAGCCTTGCACAGGCGCAGAAGGTCATGGGGGGGCAATGTAGTGCGCCCCAACGCCACAGCATTCACAAAGGGCGGCTGGTCCACCACCCCCCATGGCGCTGACTGGTACAGGCTGGAGGCCTTGTCAACCACAACGCCATCTTCCAGCCCCAACCGTTCCAAAGCCACGCGCAGGGTGTCAGCAGGGTTGGCCAGATTGGCCCCAAGCCCAAAGCCCACAGGCACCTCACGGCTGCGGGCCAGTGTCACGCCCACATTTTCAAACGCCATGGCCACAGGGGCGCCTGGCTTATCAACGCGCACAACAATGCGCCGCACCAGGGGGCAGCGCGCCAAAACCCGCTCCCCGATGCGCGCGGCCAGTGTCTCCACCAAGGCCAGGTGGGGGCCTTCAGTGACCTCACGGGCGATGTCACACAACTGGCCATAGCAAACCGCGTAGTTGTAATCATCCCCCGTAACGGCGGCCGTCACGTCCACCTCCGCCTGCAGGGAAACCACGAAGCGCTGCCCAAGGCGGTTCTCCGCTTCCATGACGCCATGGCGCCCGTAAAGCTGCAAATTGTCCACATGGATGGTGGCTGGTGGCTGCACAATCATGGCGACCTTCCCCCCTGGGCATTGCTGAGCGCACCCCACACCGCCAAGGCGTCGCGGTGGGGTGCCACATCGTGAACACGCACCATGGCACAGCCAGCGCCACAACGGCTCACGGCCGCCAAAGCAGCGCTGATAGAGGCAGCCACGCGCCCTTCCACCCCCTGACCTGTAATGTGGCCCAAAACGCTTTTACGCGACACGCCAAGCAGCAAAGGCAGCCCCAGGCGCGCTACCAAACCGTCCAAGCTGGCCAGCGCCTTAATGTTCTGGGACTGGTCTTTGCCAAAGCCTATGCCAGGGTCAACCATGATGCGCCCCATCTTCATGCCGGCCTGCAGGGCCTTCTCCAGCGCGCTATCAAGAAGGCCATCTTCCCAAAAGGACGTTCCGCCAAGGGCACCAGGGCCTGTGTGCGTCAAAACAAGCCATGCACCGTGCTCAGCAGCCAAACTGGCCAAGCGCACATCCTGCAGGCCGCTAACGTCATTCACCATGCACGCCCCAGCCACAAGGGCCTGACGGGCCACCGCCGCCTTAGTGGTGTCCACCGAAAAAGGGATCCCTTCCCTTGCCAGCAGGGAAAGCACATCAGCCATCCTGGACCATTCCTCCCCTGCGGGGATGGGTTTGTGGCCTGGGCGTGTCGATTCAGCGCCAACATCGACCAGCGCCGCCCCCTGCGCCATCATGGAGCGCGCATGGGCCACGGCATCGTCACATTGCTGGAAACGCCCACCATCTGAAAATGAATCAGGGGTGAGGTTGAGTATGCCCATCAAAGCAGGCAACCTAGCATCCCCCGCGCCAACCCAGGGCGTTTGTGGCTTGCCCACGCTCAATCGTCATCCTCATGGGCGGCCTGGCTGGCCAAGGCACTCAGCCGGTCAGCATCAACCGCGCCAGGCACCAGTTGGCTGCGCCCAATGACGAATGTGGGGGTGCCATCAATGCCCAGAAGCTGGGCGGCCTCCAAATTGCTTGTGATGAGCTTCGTCACCTCATGGCCCTGCATGTCCGTGTGGAAACGGCCCATGTCCAACCCTAGGCTTTGGGCCATGGCGTCCAGCTGCGCCTGGTTTGGGGTGGTGGAGCTCATGACCACGCGATCGCGCATGGGCGCGTACCGCCCTTGCAGGCCAGCGGCGTAAATGGCGCGCGCGCCTTGCAGGCTGCCTGCACCCAGAATGGGGATGATGCGTTCCATGTAACGCACATGGGGATGGCTTTTCAGCCAGCTTTGCACCACGGGGGTTTCGCGGCGGCAGAACCCGCAACGCGGGTCAATGAACGCCACAATGACTGGGCGCCCCGCATGGGGGCCTTGGCTGGCCCATTCAGGCGCCTGGGCGATTTTATGCCAATTGGCCTTCAACGCTTTGCGCACGCGCTGGGCTTCGTCCTGCGCCACGGCTGCCCGCATGGAGGAGAAAGCATCCGTCAGGATGGAAGGGTCCTGTTTAAGCGCCTGGCGCACAATAGCCACAATGGCGCTGCGCTGCGCTGGGGTGAAGACCTTGTCAGCGGCTTGAAGGGCAGCGGCGCCATCATCGCCAGCAGCCAAGGCTGCTGGGGCGGGGGACCACAGGCTGAACCACAGTAGCGGCAGCATGGCGCCCGCCAGGAATTTCCAGCTTTTTCTGGGCGCGTGGGCAGAGGCCTGTCCCAGGAGATACAAAGGATTGAAGTGCTTGGTCATGGGGGGAGATTAAGTCAGTGCGCCAGAAGGGGCCAGCCTCTATTTCCTGCTAGGCTTCCTGCATGGCCCCAAGCAGAGCCCCCACTGGTCATGGGGACATGGCCTTCATGAAGGGCGACTTGGGCTGCGGGCTTCAGCCAGCGCCCAAAGCAGGCTAGACAGGACGAAACAGAACAGCCAGGCCGGAAACACGCATCATGGTATTCACCAAAGCAGTCATGGGGCGCCTTCAGGCGCGCGCAGCTCAGTTTGCAGGGCGGGGCGCGCTCATAGGCGCTGCCTTGGCTGCTGTGGCTGGGTGTTCGGCCATCCAATCGGCCCGCTACCATTTGTTTGGCCCAACAGGGCCCAACAGCGGCACTGTGGCTGGCGCTGGTGGTGGCAGCGTGGTGGCTGATGAACCCCAGGCGGCCCTTGTTGGGCGCGATGTGCTGGCGCGTGGCGGCAATGCCGCTGACGCCGCCGCCGCCACAGGGCTTGCCCTTGGCGTCACCCTTCCCTCACGGGCTTCCTATGGTGGCGGTGGCGTGTGCCTGGTCGCGCGACCTGGGCAGCTGGGACAGACGGTGACGTTCACGGGGTTGGAAAACCCTATGGCAGCACCTTTTCAAGGCCATGGGGAACGCCCCGCCATGACCCCGATGACCATAAGGGGGCTTTACCTGCTGCAGAACAACTTTGGCACGGTTGATTTCAACGACTTGCTGGCCCCGGCCATTCAGCTTGCCACCCATGGAACCACCATGAGCCAGGCTTTGTCTGATGACCTGCAGCGGGTAGCGCTCTCTTTCCTGGCTGATGAGCAGGCGCGTTCCGTCTTCACCAAACATGGCAATGTAGTGCTGACGGTGGGTGACGAACTGTTGCAGCCACGGTTGGGGGCGTTCCTTTCACGCTTAGCGCTGACAGGGGTGGGAGACCTCTACAACGGCGCCTTGTCTGAAGTTTACGTCAACCAGGCCAACAACGCTGGCGCAGGCCTGACGCGTGACGATATGCGCCACGCCTTAGCCCATACCGAAGGCGCCTTGGAAGCGGGGGTGGGCAATGCCCATGTGTCCTTCAGCGGCACGCCCAACTATGGCGGCCTTGCTGCAGCGATGAGCTTTATGCGCCATGTGCCGGCCCAAAGCGCAGCTGCCGCTTGGGCCCAATCCCGCCAGCATGGCCTGCCAGCCGCCCAGGCCTTCCTGACAGATGGCAGCGTGTCGCCCACATCCTTGCCAGCGCTGCCGGCCTCCACCTCCTTTGTGGTCACGGACCGCAAAGGCATGGCTGTTTCCTGTGCCTTAAGTGAAAACAACCTGTTTGGCACAGGCCGCATGGCTGGCAGCACTGGCGTGGTCCTGGGCGCCAGCCCACGCCTTTACCCCATGCCGCTGCTTGCAAGCGCCATTATCCATGACCGCCAAGGACGCCTCATGGGTGCCTTGGCGGCCTCTGGGCAGAATGACGCAGCCCAAGCTGTGGCTGACGCAGCCAGCCGCATGGCTGCTGGGCAGATGCCAGACATGGTGTTCCAAAAAGGTGGGGCGGCGCGCCTTAATGCCATCACTTGCTCTCAGAACCCCCAAAATCTCTGCACAGGCCTGGCTGACCCCCGTGGCCATGGCCTGGCCAGCACAGCAGGCGCCCATGCCCACCTGGACAGGCGCCATCCTGGCCTGGGTTCAGAGGACCAGCTCCTGGCGCACCCTGTGACGGAAACCGTTGCGCAGTAATCTGCCAAAACCATGAAATTCTAGGCGCCCCAAGCTACCGGGCAAGCCCGTTGACGTGGGATGGGGCCCGCTTCCCCCAAGCGCCGTTTGCGTTGATACTGATGCGCAGAAATTCCCCAAACGCTGTGGAGGCCGTGATTAACATGTCTTTGATTTGGGCTTGCCTGGTTTTTGTCTATGCAACCTTGGCGCTGCGGCTTGGACGCGTTCTCCTAACTTGGTGCCGTGAATCGGGCATCCGCCCCAGCAGCTTGATCGAAGGGGGACCTGCACGTGCACGCCAAGGCGCCTTCGTGTTTGCCGGCCTTGCGGCCTTCAGCTGTTTTGCAGCTTTCAGGGCCGTGTGGGACCTGTACCCCCACCACGTGGAACCCGGCATCCAGCCCCATGCTGCCCACTTGTTGCTGGCTGTGGGCTATGGGTTGCTGTGCGCGCAATTGCTGGCTGGTTTTGAGAAAACGCAACAGATGTTCCGCCTCCACCGTGGCGCCACAGCAGAGGAACGTTATGCTGCTGTTCTTGCCTTCAGGAACCACCTGAAAAAACACCCTGGCATAGCCCTGAACTACTACAGTTTTGTAGCTTTAGCGGTGGTGGTGTGCTATTTTACAGCTACTGGAATTGGCCTTTTCTAAGCCTTCCACACAGCATTGCCAGCATGTCCGGGAAGGCCTGCAAAATGCCCCTTCCCCCCAGGCAACATGGTGTGGCCAAGGCGCCCTGAAGGGCCCGCCACGACTTCTCCTCTGCTTTCATTGGCACCTTCCTGGGAAGTGGCCCTGAAACATCCACAACATCTTGAACAAGGCTGAGCGCCCCTTTTTTGGGAAGGCGCGCCCCCTCCAACCTGCCCCGCCAGGTGGCCATGACTACCCCAGGGGCCATGCACAAAGGATCCAACATTTGGCCATTGACAAAAACACTGACAAATCCCGTGCCCTTGAAGCTGCCTTAAGCCAAATCGACCGCGCTTTTGGTAAAGGCAGCGTGATGCGCCTGGGTGAACGTCCCAAGGAAACTACTGACGTTATCTCCACTGGGTCGCTGGGGCTGGACATTGCCTTGGGCATTGGCGGCCTGCCACGCGGACGCATTGTTGAAATCTACGGCCCTGAAAGTTCCGGCAAAACCACCCTTGCCCTGCATGTGCTCGCTGAAGCGCAGAAAAAGGGTGGCACGGTCGCTTTCATTGATGCCGAACACGCCCTTGACCCCATCTATGCCCGCAAGCTTGGGGTGGATGTGGACAGCCTCCTCATCAGCCAGCCAGATGGCGGTGAGCAAGCGCTTGAAATCGCCGACACCCTCGTACGGTCTGGCGCTGTGGATGTGCTGGTGGTTGATTCAGTGGCTGCCCTGGTGCCGCGTGCTGAGCTGGAAGGCGACATGGGCGACAGCCACGTAGGCCTGCACGCACGCTTGATGAGCCAAGCGCTGCGCAAGCTGACCGGCACTGTTTCACGTTCCAATACCATGGTGATCTTCCTTAACCAGATCCGCATGAAAATTGGCGTGATGTTCGGCAACCCTGAAACGACTACAGGCGGCAACGCCTTGAAGTTCTACGCCTCTGTGCGTTTGGACATACGCCGCATTGGGGCCATCAAGGACAAGGATGAGGTTGTGGGCAACCAAACCCGCATCAAGGTGGTCAAGAACAAGATGGCCCCTCCCTTCCGTCAGGTTGAATTTGACCTGATGTACGGCAAGGGCATCAGCAAGATGGGTGAGATCCTTGACCTTGGTGTCAAAGCAGGCGTTGTGGAAAAATCAGGTTCGTGGTTCTCCTATGACTCCACCCGGATTGGTCAGGGCCGTGAAAACGCCAAGAACTTCTTGGCAGAACATCCTGAAATCACCAATGTCATTGAAGCCAAGATCCGTGCTGACGCTGGCTTGGCTGATGCGCTGATGGTTGGTGAACGCGATGATGACGCCACTGCTGAAACCAATGAGGAACCTGAAGACTGACAAGGCGCGCTAAGTGCGCAGCCCTGACAGCCTGTAAGCGCGCAAGGTTCTCTGAATAAAAGGCCTGGCCCCTGTGAAAGGGACCAGGCCTTTGTTCAATTGCTCAACGGGACCTCAAAAGGCAGCCCCTTCAGGGGCGGCCCATCAATGCTGGGCCAAGCGGTGGTCGCGCTGTTCATCGGCCACTTCCCTTTTGGCCGGGCCACGCAGCTTGCGCCACATTTTCACCGCGCCCACAGCGACCTTGGCGCAGAACGGCGCAAGCTGGGGCCGCAGCAAACGGCGGTCATAGCCAGCGAAGCGGCGCTCATTCTCCATCAAGCAAAGTTCCATCAGGTAAACGAAGTCAATGGGCTTGTTAGTGACGGATTCAGCGCCCTTGACCGCGAAATTAAAGTCCTCTGTGTGCTCATTGCCGTCTTCATCAAAGGTCTTCATCAAGGTCAGGCGTTCATAGAACAGGTAACCCAGGACAGCGATGCAACGGGCCTCAAACTTGACGCGCTCCAGCAAGGGCAGGTGCTTGCGGTGGTATGCAATCCAGTTAGCGAACAGGATGATGTGGCGTGCCTCTTCCTGCATGACAGGCTCGAACGTTTCCACCAAAACTTCTGGGAAAAGCCCTGAATCAGCAGCCATTTTAAACAGGCCAAAGCCAAAGAAGCTGTCCCAGCACTCAGAGAAGCCCGTGACGAGGTAGGTCCATTCAGGGTCTTTGGGCATTTCGTAGGGGGGCTCAATCCCCAGCTTGATGCCATAATGGTCCACCAAGCGTGATAGGACCTCCTTGTGGCGGTTCTCCTCCCACGCATTGCGGGCAATGGCGTCACGCAATTCCTCATCAGCGAGCATTTCAGCGTAGGCAGCCATGCGCAGGCGCGCGCGCCCTTCTGTATGAACGGCAATGTCCCAGATGGGCAGCGAGGTCAGACGCTTGCGGGCCGCTTCATCAAGCGTTGGCCAGTCAATGACCGATGGCTTGTAAGGGTTGAAGGTCTCCCTGAACATGTCAGCCACAGCTTTTTTATGCTCGGGGGAACCGATCTCCAAATGGCCTTGGTGGGGGCTCGTCCAATGGCGCGCCTGGAAGTCCACTTCTTCAAGCGTGCGTGATGACGGCGCGTCAGGCAGGTGTGAATAGAGCCGTTCCAGGCGCGCCTTGCTGGCGGCCTCATCACGATGGTCATAACCGGGCTGGGGGGGGACGGTGCTGCCGTCACTGGTCTTCAGCTTCGCCGCGCTCATTCAGGCGCTCCTTCTCGTCTTCAGTCTGTGGAACTCAAACAAGGGGGCACGCGCCCTTGCCCTAGCCATGGCGGCAGGCAGCCCCATGGCCAACGCCAGGTCAGCCCAGGTCTGAAGCCCGCTCAATGATGCGGCTCACCAGGCCGTAGGCCTTCGCCTCATCAGCGGACATCCAGTAGTTACGGTCTGTGTCACGGGCCACCTTTTCATAAGGCTGACCCGTTTCACGCGCGAAAATCCGGTTGAGACGTTCGCGCATCTTGATGATCTCACGCGCTTCAATGTCGATGTCAGTCGCAGGGCCACGCACACCACCCATAGGCTGGTGCAGGAGGAAGCGCGTGTTGGGCAGGCAAACACGGCGGTCTGGATGGCCGGCAGCGAAAATCAACGCCCCTGCAGACGCCACCCAACCCGTGCCAATAACCGTCACAGGGCTGCGGGCATCCACAAAGCGGATCATGTCATGAATGGTGTCGCCACTCTCCACATGACCGCCAGGTGAATTGACGTACACTTCAATGGGCTTATCTGAAACGCTTGACAACGCCAGGAGGCGCCCTGTCACTTCACGTGCCATACGATCATTCACGCCACCGAAGACCAGCACTTTGCGCTGCTCAAAAAGACGTTTTTCCGTTTCTGGTGAAGGCAGGGCTGATGGGGCCTCGTCTTCACCCTTGGGGTCATCTTCCAGTCGGTGATTGCGGGTGATCGTCATGGCTGCCATCCTGCTCTTGAAAGGTGCCTGGGGGCAAGGCACAGAAAAAACACAAATATGTAATGAACGGTTCATATCACGAAGGGCGCCACCGGCGCATCTCCCCAAAGGGAAATGGTCCTGGCAAATTGCCATCCACACCCCACCATCGTTAAGATGGCTCTTCCCATGCGCTTTTGCAGGGGCCCCGCAGCGAGCAGGCGTTAGCCAGGCTTCGCACCCCCTTTCGCCAGAGATGGAGACAACCCACCATGTCACGCCCCCTCTGGCGTTTAGCCTGCCTGCCCACTGCCGCCTGGGCCTGCGTCCTGGCCGCAGGGCTGGCAGGGTGCCAAAACCGTGGCCCTGTCGAAACCATGGTGGACACCATCCATCAAATTGACGGCGGCCCCTTAGCGACATTGCGTCCGCCACCGCCAGGATTGGGCAAACCCTTCCCAGATATTGCGCGCACACCCACTTACGTGCCCCGCTTCCCATCGCCTGAAGCACGCGTAGCACTGACCCAAAAACTGATTGCTGAACGCAATTACGCCCATGAACTGGTGGCTGCATCAGGGCCATTGCCCACGCAGCCCAAAAAGCAGGACAACGCCCCCCCTGCTGACCAGAACGCCCATGAGGAAACGGTGGACAGCGAACCCACCATGACCAACGCCGCCACAGCGGCTGCCTTCAGTGCGCCTGAACGGGTCAATGGCAAAGCCATGCCGCCCTTGGCCCAACCAGTGCCGCCTGTGGTGCGTTACCAACCCTTGACCCTAGCTACAGCGCTGCCACGGGAAATACCGCAGATCGGCGCCCCGCCGCCCCTGCCCCAAAGCCTGCCTGAATTCACTGTCCCCGCCATCGTGACACCTGTGCGGCCTGATTTTGACACAGCCAATCCCCATGGCCTTCTGGTGCGTTTCATATCTGAAACGGACCAGCTCAACGGAGAGCAAGCCAAAACTTTCAGCGCCTTGGTGGGTACTTGGCAGGCGGATAACCCCATGGCGGACCCACGCACCCCAGCAGGCCAGCGCGGCGAACGCCAACGGGGGTGCCGCCTGGTCGTGACGGGCTATGGCGCCACCATGGAAGCTGACACCAGCCTGCGCCCTGAACAGCAAGAGCGTGAGATGACCCTTGGCCTTCTGCGCGCACGCCTGATCGGCAACAAATTGGTCGACATGGGCGTGCCGGCCAGTGAAGTGCTGTTGGCAGCCCAAGCCATTGGTGATGGCGCACGCGTGTGGTGCAACCCCGCCATGGGGGCGGAAATGCCCAGTCCAGCCCTCAAAGCGCGCCCAGAAGTGCCTGGCATGAAACAATTGCCTGAGCGCGCCAGCCCTCAAGCCCAGCCTTAAAGTGCGGTTAGGCATTCTGGGCTTGACCTTGGCTGTAGGGTGACGTTCTACAGTTAGTCCATGACCCAAGCCGATCACACCGCACCTGTTGAAGAAACCACGCCAGACCATTCCCCTTCCAGCGCCCTCCCCCCCCTGCGCCTGGGGGTGGCTGGATTAGGCACTGTGGGCGCGGGCCTCCTGGCCTTGTTGGAGCGCTGTGAAGGCAATCTGTCACGCCACTGTGGGCGCGATGTTGTCGTCCAGGCCGTCAGCGCCCGCTCGCGTGGGCGCGACCGTGGCGTCTCCCTTGAAGGCGTGACGTGGCATGATGACCCGGTGGCACTGGCACGCGACCCTGAAGTGGACATCGTTGTTGAACTCATCGGTGGCAGCGATGGGCCAGCGCGCGCCGTTGTTGAAAACGCCCTACGCCTTGGCAAGCCGGTTGTAACCGCCAACAAAGCCCTGATCGCGCGCCATGGCCATGAACTGGCCGCCCTTTCACAGCAATACCAAGCGCCTGTGCTTTATGAAGCAGCCGTGGGGGGTGCCCTGCCTGCTGTGCGCCTGGTGCGCGACACCTGTTCAGCTGATGAAGTCCTGTGCGTTGGGGGCATCCTCAACGGCACCTGCAATTACATCTTGACAGAAATGGCCAACACCGGCCGCAGCTTTGCTGATGTCCTTGATGAAGCCCAGGCCAAGGGCTATGCGGAGGCTGACCCCTCCACAGACATTGACGGCGTGGACACGGCCCACAAGCTGGCCATCCTGGCCGGTTTGGCTTTCCAACCCCTTGATTTCACCTCCATCCCTGTCACAGGGATCCGCCATGTCACCACTGAGGACCTGCGCTTTGCGGCCACATTGGGATACCGTGTGCGCTTGCTGGGTATGGCCCGGCGTGGTCTTGGGGCCTCCACGCCCCCTGAAGCATGGGTTCAGCCTTGCCTAGTGCCAGAGGATTCGGCCTTGGCAACTGTGAATGGCGTGTACAATGCAGTTACCGCTGAAGCACATTTCGCTGGCCCCCTGGTCATCACTGGGCAGGGCGCCGGCGCTGGGCCCACGGCTTCCGCTGTTGCCTCCGACATTGCAGCGCTAGCCCGCAACTGGCCTAGCCGTACCCATGCCTTCCCCCTTTGGGGTGTTCACAGCCAGCCAGCCAGTGGGCGAGACGTGCTTGGGGAGGGGAAGGCGGCAGGCGCTGAAAACGTCACCAGCCGTTTCTACATGCGGTGCGAGGTGGACGACCGCCCAGGCGTGATGGCGGATGTCGCCAGCATTCTGCGTGACCATGGGGTGTCCGTTCATCAGGTCATCCAGCATGAGGCGGCGTTGCCCAACCATGTTCACATGGCGCTGGTCACCCACCCAGCCAATGCCGAAGCCGTGGCGCAGGCTGCCCAACGCATGGCCATGCTGCCCTGCATCCATGAAACGCCCATGGTCATGAAGGTGGAACCATCATGACGGTTGACCAAACACCAGTGCTGGGCATCAACTGCAGCAGCACGGAACGACAGTGGCGCTGGCGCAGCCCCCTTCTGGCTGGCCCCGCTCTGGGCCTTGGGCACCCTGAGGCTCTGTCTGTCACCACCATGGCCGAACAGCATGACCTGTCCCTCATCACGGCGCGGCTTTTGGCTGAACGTGGGCTCAACAGCCAAACCATCAAGGCGCACCTTGCACCCCGCCTGAAGGACTCCATGCCCGACCCTTCCCTGTTGGCTGACATGAACAGGGCGGCTGAACGTCTGGCTGACGCCGTTATGGCTGGGGAGGTCATTGGGGTTTTTGGTGATTACGATGTGGACGGCGCCTGTGGTAGCGCCCTTCTGGTCAGCACGTTGCGTGCTTTGGGGGTTAAGGTCCACAGCCATATTCCAGACCGCATGAAGGAAGGTTACGGCCCCAATGAACCTGCCATCCGCGCCCTTGGCGCCCAAGGCGCTGGGCTTGTGCTGTGCGTGGACTGCGGCATTGCAGCCATGGATGTCCTTGACCCCATCAGCGGTGATGAGCACGCCCCTGACATCATCGTTCTTGATCACCACAAACCCGCCCTGGATGAAAAAGGCGTTCAAAAGCTTCCTCTAGCCATCACCGTCAACCCCAACCGGCAGGACTGCCCTTCTGGGCTTGGCCATGTGTGCGCCACCACGGTCGCTTTCCTGGCCATGGTGGCGCTTGTGCGGACGTTGCGCCAGCGCGGTTGGTTCAAGCTTGGCGAACGTGCTGAACCCAATCTCATTAACTTGTTGGATGTCGTAGCGCTGGCCACGATCTGCGATGTGATGCCCTTGCGCGGTTTCAACCGCGCCCTGGTCAAGCAGGGCATTGCGGTGCTGGGGCGTGGTGAACGGGTGGGGCTGCGCGCCCTCAGCACAGTGGCTGGCGTGCGTGAAAGCACCAGCGCCATGGCTTGCGGCTTTGCATTGGGGCCGCGCATCAACGCTGGCGGCCGCATAGGCAATGCTGGACTGGGTTTGAAGCTACTGCTTTCTGATGATGAGGGGGAGGCAAGCGCCATTGCCGCCGAACTCAACAGTGTGAACGTCAAACGCCGCCAGGTGGAGCAAGCCATCTTGGAAGAGGCCATGCGGCAAGGGGAAGAGCAGATGGCGGCAGGCCATGCCGCTCTGTTCGTTCATGGCCGTGATTGGCACCCCGGTGTGGTTGGCATCGTGGCAGGACGCTTGAAGGAACGTTTCAACCGCCCCACCCTGGTGGGTGGCCTTGTCGTAGGGGAAGGTGGGGAAGAGATCATCAAAGGGTCAGCGCGTTCTATCGATGGGCTCGACATTGGCGCTGCCATCCTCAAGGCCAGCGCCGCTGGGGCCATTCTTGGCGGTGGCGGCCATGCCATGGCCGCGGGCTTTGCCTTGGGCCCCGCACAGGTGGAAGGCTTCCACAAATTGCTTGATGAGGAGCTGGCCGCCGCCTGCCAACTTCCCGCCCGCCCACCCCTTTATGTGGATGGATGCCTCAGCCTGCATGGCGCCAACAGAAACCTGGCCCTGGAACTGGAAGCCCTGGCCCCTTTTGGTCCCGGCAACCCTCAACCCGTTCTGGTACTGGAGAATGTGCGCTGCCGCTATGTGAAGCGCATTGGCAAAGACAGCAACACGTTGATGCTGACCTTTGAGGATGAAAGCGGCACGGCAACACTGAAAGCCTTGGCGTTCAGGGCAGGTGACAAGGCCTTCACCCCCTTGCTGGAAGACAGTTCGCGCCCCTTGCTGCATGTCGCTGGCACCCTCCAGCGGGACGATTGGCAAGAACGCAAAAGCGTTGCCTTTTTCATTGAAGATGTGGCACGCGCTTAAAAAAACCGCCCCAACACAAAGCCAGGGCGGTTTCCGCATTGTTCTGCATGATGCAGCGCCTGGTCAGCACATCACCTGCAGGTCACGCTGACTTTTTCACAAGGGCTTGAGTGAAGCGAACAGGCAGCTCACCGCGCTCGTTGACAGCCCCCAATGGTTCGAGCTGGGCACCACCATCAAGCTCATAACCAACATTCAGAAGTGGCGTGACCTGGCTTTCAAGTTCTTGAAGGGACAATGCCACAATATAACGGTAATCCATGTTCTTTGATCCTGTCAGTGGTCAGTACCCCAGGGCCAACTGGCTTTTAGTACCCTTGGGCCCTGGGGAAGCTGCGTCAACGCAATTGCGGCAACGCTGAAATTCAGTGCTTGCCTTTGCCGTGATGGGCAGAAGCCCCCTTGCCCGGCGCCTTGGAAGCAGCCTTGCCAGCAGCTTGCTGGGCAGCCTGGGCACGCGCCTGGGCCTGGGCAGCCTGCATTTGCAGCACAAAGCCAGGCAGACCACCATAAGTGACATTGTTGACCATCGCAGCAGAAAGGTCAGCGCGGCCATCGTGAAAACGCGGCACCACGCGATCAACCTGGATCAGGAGAGTGTGCTGGGTTCCAGCGGGACCTGTGACCACCGTAGCTGAGGCATGACCTTTAGCATCCGGCACCAAGCATGTTTGAACCTGCGAACCGCTGGTCATGGTGGGGACCTGATGAACGGTCTTGCCCGTACCGACATCAGCCAGGCTCAGAAGGTCGCCATTGATGACCGCGGTCACATTGCCTGCAGGGCAATCGCCGTTCTTGCCCGTGCCGATGTGAAACAAGGCCGATTCAGTAACGTTGAGCTGACCTGGGGTCAGGCTGACCTCCTCACCTTTTGGGGTTGGGCGCAGGGCAGCTTCCTTGACATAAAGCTTCTGGCGGTTGGCACGGATGAAACCAGCCCCAGTGGCATCTGGAATGACGGCCACTTCTGTTGGCAAGAACATGGGAACGGCATTCTTGGTCTGGTCAGTGATGGTGGCCGAATAGCTGGCAGGCCCCGCAACGGGTGCGCTGTCTGCAGCCTGGGCGTGCACTGTTGCCAGCGCCGCAAACAATCCAACAGCGCCCAGCGCCAGGATAGCAGTGTTGTTCTTGGCCATGCTTGGCTCCTTCCTGTACAGAATTAGTCCACTTGCAGCTGCTGGCAGCTTGGACAAAGGCTGCCCCGTGCTTGTTTGATCCCAAAGGTGCGTGTTCGAACGCCTCTAGCCCTCATGAAACAGCACTGCACCATAATGGCTTTTTCCGTTAAAGCATAAAGTAAACGAACAGCATAGAATAAACGGTTAATTATTCCTTAAGACATAATTTTTACCAGCCATTCCGGCTTGCAGGGCATGATCATGACATGAAACACCCCATGCACACCCCAGGAGAGCATACAGAGGGCTTTGGCATGACGTCACAGCAGCCCCCCTTGGCAAACAAGCCAGACCAGGCGTCATTCTGGACATCCGACAGGCCTTACCTTTGCCCACCACCTTTTAGGGCCTCCCAGCCAAAAGGCTGGTTCAGGCAAACTGCCTCTCAACCTGCACCCATTCTAAGAACTATGGTGACCCCCCTGCAGCCTTTAAGCCATTGGCAAGGGCAAGCGGACCAAGCATTGACCACACATGTCCTGGCGTGCTTACGGGAAACCGCTGTGGGCGGGGCATTCTGGCTTGCGCCACGCAAGCCCATGTTCCTGGAAAGCCAGTCTTCACCCCCCTTCCCTCAAACGAATGCGAAAACGGCATGGTTTCTACTTGACCCTGCTTGTCCCCGTGAGACCCTGCTTTCCTGCAAAGCGGAGCTGCTATCCACAGAACCAGATGGTCCCTCCCCCAATGACGGTGGCCTTGGTTACAAATGGCGGGCTGTCGCGGCCACGCCCAGGCTTTTTGAAGGCGCCTGCCTACCTGCCGCGTTGGCTGTGCAGAACTTGGATTCACCCAATCAGCGTGACCAAGCCGTGGCGGCTCTCGTGGCGGGGGTGCCTGTATGGTGGCTTGATGGCACTTCAGAGCAATTCAAGCCTTTGAAAGCGGCCAATGTGGTCGATTGGTTGCACCATGGCCACCTTTATCGCTCCCCTTGGAATGGCCAGCCATGCTCACTGGATGATCACCTTCAGCAATTGGCTGAATGGGCCAGCTTGTTGCGGGGCAATCAAGATTTGTCTGTCGTGGCTGGCATCGCTTGGTGGAAACGCCAACGCATCAAGGCCTTCTTCCCCCAGGCCCCCATGATTGGCAAAAAGGCCAAAGCTGCTTTTCAACCTGGTGTCTCCCTGCTCCCTGTGCCGGTTTTGGGGCCTGGGAAAACAAATTGGCGCAAGGCGCTGCGCCTGTTGGAGCGTTCCCGCACGCCTTCCACGCCCCCTAAAGCTTGGTGGGCTGGTTGGGCAAGCCGCATCAACATTCAATGCCCTGAAAACTGTCCAACCCCAGCCCGTGTTGAGGATGGCTTCATCCGCTCACAAGGACTGGGAAGCGGCTTTGCGCCACCTTGTTCCATCATTGTGGACCGTCAAGGCATTTACTTCGACCCTTCAGGCCCCAGCGATTTAGAAGAAATGCTTGAGAACGCCCCCCTCCCGCCACAACTTCTTAAGCGGGCAGCCTTGTTGCGCCAGCGCCTCGTTGCTGAAGGCATTTCCAAATACGGTCGGACAATCGCTCAGAATGGGCTGGCGCGGCTAGGCGCAAAGCCTGCCAACAATCCCCCAAAACCCATCATCTTGGTGCCAGGCCAGGTTGGTGACGACCTTTCAGTCCTCAAGGGTGGGGGCAAAATCAAAAGCAACGCAGCTTTGCTGGAAGCGGTCAGAGCTGCCAATCCCAACAGCCGCATCATCTACCGCCCTCACCCCGATGTAACGGCAGGCCACAGGCAAGGTCATGTGCCTGCCGCTGTACTAGCACGGTGCGTTGACGAAATCTCCTCACATTCATCCATCCTGGAAGCCATCAACCATGCTGACGAAGTTCACGTGCTGACGTCATTGGCAGGTTTTGAAGCCCTTTTGCGCCACAAGAAGGTCGTGACGTATGGACAGCCCTTCTACAGCGGCTGGGGTTTGACGGACGACCTGGCCCCGCCCATCAGCCGCCGCAACAGGCGCCTTACCTTGGATGGCCTCGTGGCAGCCACACTTATCCTGTACCCACGCTACATTGACCCAGCCACAAATTTGCCTTGTCCCCCTGAAACATTGCTTGACCGTTTCAAGGAAGGGTTAGGGAAACCTGGATGGGTGGAGCATGTGCGCCATTGGCAAGGCAAAGCCACCATGTTCCTGCGCAAACTGCTCAAGGGGACGTCAATGTAAGTCAGGCGTGAATTGATTTCACAATTTCACCGCACCCCATCCTGCCTTCCCCAGCCATTTGCCCCTGACGTGGCGTTCATGAAAGCAGTTTTTTCACCCTTGGCCCACCAGCCTGCTAGAACAGGGCCTGACGGCACAAGTGGCCCTTACATTACTGCGAGTGATCCATGCCCCAGGAACCTTTGACATTCAATGCACACCAAGCCCCGCCACGGCGTTTCTTGTTGTTGCAGGGGTTGCAGGGGCCGTTCTTCCAAAGCTTGGGCAGCGCCCTCCGCAAAGCGGGACATTGTGTTTGGAAGGTTAATTTCAATGGGGGGGACTGGCTGTTCTGGCGCCTGGGGGGCAACATAGAATATCGCGGTAATGAAAAACGCTGGCGCTTCCATTGCCGTCAAATCATTAAGCGCCATCATATCACAGACGTGGTGCTTTTTGGCGATTGCCGCCCCCTGCATCGCATTGCGGTCAAGCTGTGCAAGCAGATGGGGGTGCGTGTCCATGTGTTTGAGGAAGGTTACATCCGTCCAGATTGGGTGACACTCGAGAACCACGGCGTCAATGCCAATTCCTCCTTGCCCCGCGACCCGGCGTGGTATCTCCAGGAAGCAGCCAAACTGCCACCGCGGCGTGCCCATCACAGGGTTCCATCCTCCTTCCTGCGCCGCGCCTTGGAAGGGGTCGCCTACAACACGGCCGACCTTGTCACACGCCCCCTTTATCCAGGCTGGAAGGATTACAGGCCCTGGCATCCCCTACAGGAGGGTGTGGGATGGCTCAGGCGTCTCTCACGGCGCAAGAAAGTGCAACAGCAAAGCGAAAAGGTTTTCGACCACCTGAGTGCTGGCATGCCTTACATGCTCTTCCCCCTGCAATTGGATGCCGATGCCCAAATTAGGCTCCATTCAGGCTTCACGGGCATGACACCCGCCATTGAACAGGTCATTCGTTCCTTTGCCTCCTACGCTCCCACCCACATGCATTTGGTCATCAAGGAGCACCCTCTTGATAACGGCTTGCGCAACTGGGAAAACATCATTCAAGACGTGGCGCGCCAGCATCATGTTGAAGGGCGCGTCCATTTCATGGGCATTGGCGACATCGAACGCTTGGTCACAGGCGCTGAAGGCGTCGTGACGGTCAACAGCACCGTGGGCACATTGGCATTGCATAGGGGGATCCCCGTCCATGCCATGGGACGTGCAGTCTACGCCATCAAGGATATCACCCACCAAGGGGCGTTGGACGGGTTCTGGCGCAACCCACCCAAGCCAGATCCCCAGACCTGGGCGGCTTTCAAGCGGGTGCTGATTCAACGCGCCTTGATCTCAGGGGGGTTCTTCTCAGATGAAGGCCTCCAGAAGCTTTGCCGCAGTGCCATAGCGCGCATGACGGCCCCTGAACAGATGGATGAGCCGGAACTGCTTCTGCCCCAGCCCACTGACGCGACTGACTGATGGCTTTCTCCTCACTCATGCCTCAAGCAGCTCCAAGCTTCGGTGCAGCCCCCCTTATCCTGGACATTTCACGTTTGTTGAACCGCGCTGGCGCTTCCGTTCCCACAGGCATAGACCGTGTCGAACTGGCCTACGCGCGCCTGTGCCTGACACGGCCTGACAGCGTTTTCGTGGCCATGCACCCCATGGGCACAGTCAATGTCCTTCAACGTCCCGCTGTGGCTGCGTTGGTCGGGGCCCTTTGCGACACGTGGCTTCAGGGGAGGGCACACACCAGGAAAGCGCGCCACCTGGCAAGTTCCATGACGCTTGGCCTCCTTAAACCCAACTTGGCCTGGTGGCGCCTTGGAACACGTATGCGCCATCAGGCGCAGCAAACTGGGCAAAGGCCACTGTACCTGCTGCTTTCCCACCACCATTTGCACAGGCCGCGCGCCATCAGGCGCATCATGAATCATTTCCAAGCCCGTTTCGTGCCCATGGTGCACGACCTCATCCCGCTGGATTACCCTGAATACGCACGGCCAGTTCAGGAAAAGCGGCACAGGCAACGCCTGAACACAGTGCAGGCGCTTTCACACGCCATCCTGACGCCAGCGCAACATGTGGCGGACCGCTTAAAGATCCACTATCAACGCCACCCCGCCCATCAAGCAACACCGCCCATCATTCCTGTTCTGCATGGCGTCGACATTCCCACCACCCTGCCACAACCTTCTTCTACCCCCCCTCTGTCCGAACGGGCGGAATTCGTGGTCATCGGTACCATTGAACCCCGCAAGAACCATTTGCTTCTGCTGCATTTCTGGCGTGCCATGGCCCAGGACTGCGTCACAGATCCCGCGGCGCGCGCACGCCTGCCCATTCTGCATGTGGTTGGAAAGCGGGGGTGGGAGAACGAAAACATCCTGGACCTGCTCGAACGTTGTCGTGATCTGCAAGGCTTGGTGGTGGAGCATAACAACATGGTGGATGAAGCCTTGCTGATGCTGTTGAGCAAGGCGCGAGGCTTGCTTTTCCCATCCTTTGACGAAGGTTTCGGACTGCCTTTAGTGGAGGCCCTTGCCTTAAAGGTGCCTGTCATCTGCTCAGACCTGCCCGTGTTTCATGAGATCGCAGGGGCCCTGCCAGATTACGTGGACAGCTTGGACGGGATGCGCTGGCGCATGTTGGTTGAGGACTATTGCCGTTGTGGCCCGCTTTGGCAGGCACAGAGGAAGCGCCTTTCCACCACGGACTGGCAACCACGCAGTTGGCGGGAAAGCATTATGGAGGCCCTCAGCAAGCTTCAGGCCATCCAGCCGTGAACATTCCTGACCTGCCGGTGAACCCCGGCCTGGGGAGCATGTTTGCCAAGGCCGGCTTCGCAACCCTCCTCACGCTACTTTCATGCCGGGCAGTGGATTACCTCGCCCTTTCAGGCGCCATGAAACGCGGCCTGACTCACCCTTTAGACAGCAAGGGCTGGTGGCTGGGGGAACTAGCCTGGCTGGGCCTGTTGGGGCTTTTTGAGCTTGTGACGGGCACATGGCTGTTTTCAACAGTGTGCGTTGTGGTGCTGATGGGCGCCCTGGCCATCGCCTCACGCGTGAAGGAAGGGGTCCTGCGTGAACCACTTGAATTCACGGACTTCATTCTCATCACCAACATCATCAAACATCCGGCCTTTTACCTGGACGCTGTCCCAAGGCCCCTGTTCGGCGCCGCGTTCCTCGTCATCATTGGATTGGTGGGCTTCATCATCTGGCAATCAACAACGGCGCTGACACCACGCTTCGTGGGCGCCTGTGAAATGGTGGTGGGATTTGGGATCCTCTGGGGTTGTCTGCGCCACACCACCATCATGGGGCGCAATGACTTCACGCGGCACACCCCACCTCAAGTGGTGACGGCCCATGTCCAGCGCCATGGCATGCTGGCCACCCTTCTGGGCCACAGCCTGCGTTGGATGGAGCCAAGGCCTGCCAGCACCCCAGACCCACTCAACCTGTCCCTGGGGCAGGAAGCGCTGCCTGACCTCCTGCTGATCGTTCAAGGTGAATCGTGGGCTGAGCCGGACCAAATCTTCACCGGGCTTCCCCAAACCCCCGTTCCACTGCCTGCCCTCAACAGGATCCGTTCAGAACCCAGTACATGGTGGGGCGATCTGGTGCCCAGCGGTTTCGGGGCTTACACCATGCGCACTGAACATGGGGTGCTGTTTGGCCTGGCAGACAGCCAGTTGGCGCACCGCGCCTTTGACCCTTACATGACGGCTGCTGAAGACATCGCCTGTGCCCTGCCCAACCGTCTGGCGCGCTACTATCGTCAACGGCTGTTCATCCATCCCCATGACCTGCGTTTCTACAACCGTGACCATCTCATGCCCAAAGCCGGCTTCAACGGCTTGGTGGGGCCAAAGGCCTTCCAGGGGGCCAAGTCCTGTGGGCCTTACGTCAGTGACAAAGCGTTGGGCCTAGACATCATGCGGCGCCTTGAAGGTTACAACCCAGCGGCGGGACGCCTCTACATTCATGCCGTCACCATGGAGAATCACGGCCCCTGGCAAGCAGGCCGTGCAGGCGCAGCCACCGCCCTGGACGCCTGGCTGATGCACGTCCGCCACAGTGACGACCTTCTGGGGGAACTGGACCAAGCCTTGGAAGCTCAAGCTCTGCGGGGCCACAGTGGCATGTTAGTGTTTTTTGGCGACCACCGTCCCGCATTCAAAGAGTGCGCGCCTGGGCGCTCCCCAGCCACGCGCACCACGCCATGGCTCATCAAGCGCTATCCACCATCCAATGATGCTCACCCAGACCAAACTGTATCCAAACAAAACGTGACCCTCACCCCAGCCGCTTTGCATAAGGTCATTTTGGAGGCTTTGCTGCGCACCACCACAGCGCGAGCAAGCGAAGCTGCGCAGTGAACTTTACGGTTTGATCCATTTGGGGCATAGTCCAGGCTCCAGCGCAAAGCACTGGCTGCTTTGCTTCCCATGGCCCAGCTCCACAAGAAATGTTCCCATGACAGCAGCATCCTCCTCAGCATCCATTTTGCCCGTCATTCTGTGTGGGGGAAGCGGGACAAGGCTTTGGCCGCTGTCGCGCAAGAACGCGCCCAAGCAATTCGCGCCCCTGCTTTCTAAGAACTCCATGTTCCAGGAAACTGTGCTGCGCGTTACCGGGCCCAAAGTGTTGGCACCCTTGGTCATCTGCAACGCTGAGCAGCGTTTCATCGTGGCTGAACAGCTGCGCGCCATTGGGATCAAGCCCTCAGCCATCATGCTTGAGCCTGAGGGGCGCGATTCAGCGCCAGCCATCGCCGCAGCGGCTGTGTGGGCCAGCAAGAAGGCACCTGACGCCTTGCTTTGGGTGAGCCCTGCAGACGCACTGATGGAAACCGGTCCTGAATGGGACAGGGCCTTCCAAGCTGCCTGTGAGGCCGCACAGGCTGGCGCCATTGCCACATTCGGCATGAAGCCCACCAAGGCGGAAACCGGTTATGGCTACATCGAACGTGGCAAGCCTTTTGAAAACGCCCAGGGGGATGTGATCAAAGGCGCCTTCCAAGTGAGCCGCTTCACGGAGAAACCCGACCAGACCCAGGCTGAGGCCTTCCTGAAATCCGGCCGCTATGACTGGAACGCCGGCATTTTCATTGCCCAGGCCAAAACATGGATTGATGAATTCCAGGCCCATGAGCCTAAAGTGCTCAAGGCCGCCCGTGAGGCCCTCAAGGATTCCCAGGCCGATCTGGACTTCATTCGCCTTGACCCCAAGGATTTCGCCAAAGCCCCCAAAATATCCATTGACTATGCTGTTGCTGAACGCACCAGCAAGGCGGTTGTGGTGCCGGCCAGCTTCACATGGTCAGATGTGGGCAGCTGGTCAGCTGTGCACGAAGCCACCCCACAGGATGAAAATGGCAACGCTGTGCGCGGTGATGTTGTCCTACATGACGCCCACGACTGTTATGTGCGTTCAGAAGGCATGCTGACCACGGTCGTGGGCCTTGAGGACGTCGTGGTGGTGACCACCCGTGATGCAGTACTGGTTACGTCCCGCAAACGCGCGCAGGACATCAAGCCCCTGGTCAGCAAGCTTCAAGGCCTGCAACGCCCTGAGGTCATCAACCACAAGCATGTTGCCCGCCCTTGGGGCAGTTATGAGACCATCGCCCTAGGTGACCGCTACCAGGTCAAGTCCATCAAGGTCGACCCTGGCAAGAAACTTTCTTTGCAAAAACATCACCACCGGGCGGAGCACTGGGTGGTGGTCAGTGGCACAGCCATCGTCACCCGTGGTGACGAGCGCCTGCAGCTAACTGAGAACGAAAGTGTCTATTTGCCACTGGGTGAGGTTCATCGCCTGGAAAACCCAGGCGTCATCCCCCTCGTTCTTGTGGAGGTGCAGTCTGGCTCCTATCTGGGCGAAGACGACATTGTGCGCTTTGAGGATGACTACGCGCGCCACAAGTGATTCTCTTTCGCATCGGCGCCTTGCCAGGCCAATCTGGCAGGGCATGTCACTTTCTTTGGCAAAAAGGCTGGGCAGCACATGAAAATCTCTGAATGGATGAATCGTTCTGGGGTCAAATTTGGCACCAGCGGTGCACGCGGCCTGGTCGCGGCAATGACGGATGAAGTGTGTTTTGCCTACACGGTGGGCTTCCTGCAGCATTTGGAACGCCAGGGTGAGTTCAAGCCTGGTCAACCCATAACCATTGCAGGTGATCTGCGTCCCAGCAGTCCACGCATGATGCGCGCCTGCATGGCAGCCGTTGAATATATGGGTGGTAAACCTGTGTGCGCCGGTTTCGTGCCCACTCCTGCCCTTTGCCACCATAGTTACAGTCGTGCCATGGCTTCCATCATGGTGACTGGCAGTCACATTCCTGATGACCGCAATGGCTTGAAGTTCAACCGTGCGCAAGGGGAATTCCTGAAACCTGATGAAATCGCCATGCGTGAAGAGGACGTCACCCTCCCTGACGGCCTCTTTGACGGTCAAGGCATGCTTGCTCAAGACCACGCCATACCTTTGCCAGATCAGGCTTGCTCACAGCTGCAACCTGAATTGCTGAGGCAGTATGTCCAACGTTATGAAGATTTCTTTGGGTCAAGCGCTCTAAAAGGCCTTCACATTGGAGTTTATCAGCACAGCGCTGTGGGGCGAGACGTGTTGAAGGTTGTTTTGGAACGTCTGGGGGCGCAGGTCATGCCCCTAGGCCGTTCAGAGCGTTTCATCCCTGTGGACACGGAAGCTGTGCGTCCAGAGGATGTGACTTTAGCGCGCCAATGGGCAACTGAACATGGCCTTGATGCCATTGTGACCACAGATGGTGATTCAGACCGCCCTTTACTGGCTGATGAACAAGGTAACTGGATCCGTGGTGATGTCCTGGGTCTGGTGAGCGCAGGGTGGCTGGGGGCTGGTGCGGTAGTGACGCCCATCAGTAGCAACACAGGCCTGGAGGAAATGGCACGCCAGCAAGGGCTACAGACACGGCGCACGCGCATTGGCTCCCCCTTTGTCATTGAAGCCATGACAGAGCTTACCAAAGCGGGGCAAGGGCCCGTGGTGGGATATGAAGCCAATGGTGGTTTCCTGACGGCTGAGGCCCTCCCCCACCCCACCAGGGATGGGAGCCTCGCGCCGCTTCCCACGCGTGATGCCGTGCTACCGTTGCTGTGTGGTTTGATGGCGGCCCATGAAAACAAGCTGCCACTAAGCGCCTACTTCAAAAAAGCGTGTCAGCGGGTCACGGTCAGCGACCGCATTCAAAACAAACCTCGCGAGGAAAGCTTGGGCCTGATACAAGCCCTGCGCGCTGAACCTGCTGGTCATTTGGAGAAAATGGGCTTGACCGCTCAATGCGGAGCCCTTGTCGACACAAATGAACTGGATGGTCACAGAATGACCTTCAGTTCTGGGGACGTAGTTCATCTTCGCCCCTCTGGCAATGCACCGGAACTGCGCATTTACATTGAATCAGATTCCGCCCAAAAAGCTGAGCAGCTATTGGCCAATGTGTTAAAGGCCTTAAGCCAATGAATGTTGAACCCTACAGTTGATAGTAGCGATCAATGGCAGCATCGACTGTAGGGTATTCATGTAGTTTGCGGTCATGGACGATGACACCTCTGGTGCAGTATTTGCGCATAAAATCCATATCGTGTGAAACAATCACCAAAGTGCGATTGGCACGTTTACCAAAGAGTTCCTCACGGCAACGCTCCCCAAAACGCGCATCACCCACCATGAAAACCTCATCAGTAAGGTAACAGTCAAATTCAATCGCTAAGGAAAGGGCAAACCCTAACCGAGCCTGCATGCCTGAAGAATAGGTTTTGACTGGATCGTAGAACTGGCGCCCCAACTGAGCAAAATCCTGCACATAATCCAAGGTTTCATGGTAATCAATATCATAAACACGGCAAATAAAACGCAAATTATCATGACCTGAGAGACTGCCTTGAAAAGCGCCCCCGAAACCTAATGGCCAAGAAACGGTCATGCCACGCTTGATGGTGCCTCCTGTAGGTAGCTCAGCCCCTCCCAACAATTTGACAAATGTTGATTTGCCGGCACCGTTACGCCCCAGCAAACCCACCTTGTCACCGGGTGCGATAGCAAGGTTCACTTTATCCAAGATAAGACGTTTCTCTTTACCGACATGATAATATTTACTAAGTTCTTCTACCTTAATGATGCCTTGATCTTCATTCATGACTGTGTTCACATTTCAATATATTTACGTGAATGCATACTTAAATACATTCCAACCATCAACATAATAGTACAGGACGCCAGCATGTAGGGCACTGAATAATGTGGCACCACCTTTAATCCAAACACCCCCTGCCGTATCATTTCTATAGAGTCGGCCAAGGGGGATGCCTCAAGAATCCATTGATAACGTGATGGCAACCAGTCTGTCATGATAAATGCCCCGGTCAAAGGAAGCGACAAATACATTGTGATTGACATGGCCTTTTCAAGGAATTCTGAACGCTCTGTTAAGGGCGCTAACAGTATTGCAAAGGCAAAACAGAAATAACAAGTGAATCCTAATCCAGCTAGGACCAAACCCCAATCAACAGGCCATTCCATGTAACCCAGCATCACTGCTCCAGTCACTACCAGTACGCCTGCCAGTATGGTGCCTATTATTTCCAGAACAGCACGTGCCACAATAATGTCTAAGGGTGTCACCAATTGATGATATAGTAGTGTCGAATTTACTTCAAATGCTTTCACCGCACGCCCTGAACTGTGACGCCACATAGTCAATGGCACATAACCTGTCACTACCATGGCAGTCATTTTCAAGCCATGTTCATGAGAGGGTCTTATGGCCGTCCAAACAATGGCTACCCCAGCACAAAATAGAATGGGCTCCCCAATAACCCATAGAAAACCAATGTTCTCACGGCCATAGCGCGTATGAATCTCACGCATGAGAAGCGCATGAATGACCCTTAACTGAGTGTTGAAAGCGCGTAAAAGCGTGGGGTTAACATGTCGGGCCGCACTGCGCCTATGAAGCATATGATATGTTTCAGGCGTCACTTTACTGGAGGGCATGTTCACGTGCTCCAGCAACCAAGAGGCTACCCGTCACATACACACCTAATGTGGTGACCAAGGTAATAATCAAGATAATGGTGTCCTTGGGATAGACGGGATAGTCTGGCAGGCTGGGCTGAGTGATTATGGTGATGTACAGCCTTTCTTTGTCAGCCTGTTGTTTGGCCATCTCTAAAGCTGCAGTCTCTGTGGATAGTTTCTTCTGAACAATCTTCTGATCAACCAGCAATTCATCATAGGCTGTGATTTTCGGAATCATTGATTTGGGATCCCGCCCCACAACATGCGCCTCAGCCTGGTTAACCTGCGCCTGCAAAGAGGCAATACGTTGCTTATAGACCTGAATGAGGGGACTGTGAGGTGAAGTGCGCATTAATTGAACCAAATCGGCCCGCAGCATGCTCAATGTCACTTCAAATGAGTAGGCTGTAGAAACCATCGGGGTGGATTGCTTCAATGGATCAATGATTTCATTGCTATGCCGGTAACGTGCCAAGTTTAACTCCACATCGTGAAGTTCCTTGCGCGTTTCATTGATCTCACGTTGACTGGCTGCAATGAGATTCTGTCTTTGTCGCTCGTTCATGTCATTGACAAGCTTTTCCGCCCCCTTAACCAGCCATTTTGAGATCTCCTGGGCATCATGAGGGGAGAATGCCCTCACTGTCAGATGAGAAATGCTGTCTTCCTCGTCAATCTCAGCTTTCACATGCCTTTTGTAGTATTTGTAAAAGCTCTCAAAATCCTTTCGCGTGAATATGGATGGAAAGCGCGCAAATTCATCAATGTAGGAATGGCTGAACATGTTGTGCAATTCAGGTGTCTTCAACAACATCTGTGCTGCATCACGCGACATCATGAAGTCTTCCACAGCATAGGTGTCTTCAGAGGCACCACTACTGCCCTCTATAAGAGACCCCAACCCTGCGGGCATTGATGAAGTCGATTTGCCGCGCACCAAGAAATGGGTCTCTGAAATATATTGAGGTGAGGCGAAACACCATAAATAAATAGCTACAACCGTGGTTGGGAAAATCACTATCAGAAAAAACATCCACTGTTTAACAGTCATGTTTTCAATGTATTTCCAAATTTTCTCCATCAACCTGGAGAAGAAGCCCTTATTGGCTTCACCATAAGCCACTTGATTCATCAAACCCTCATGAGACCCCAATGAAGGAGCTTCTGTGTGACTAATATTTTGCTCTGACGCCAAATAATTTTCATACAAGGTTGCAGCTTGTGGAGGCTCATGCTGTTCAGGGGGCGCCTCTTGGGCAACCTCATGATGGTGTTCGGCCTGTGCAGGCTCATGCTGTTCAGGGGGCGCCTCTTGGGCAGCCTCATGATGGTGTTCAGCCTGCTCAGGCTCATGCTGTTCAGGGGGCGCCTCTTGGGCAGCCTCATGATGGTGTTCAGCCTGCTCAGGCTCATGCTGTTCAGGGGGCGCCTCTTGGGCAACCTCATGATGGTGTTCGGCCTGTGCAGGCTCATGCTGTTCAGGGGGCGCCTCTTGGGCAACCTCATGATGGTGTTCGGCCTGTGCAGGCTCATGCTGTTCAGGGGGCGCCTCTTGGGCAACCTCATGGTGGTGTTCAGCCTGCTCAGGCTCATGCTGTTCAGGGGGGGCCTCTTGGGCAACCTCATGGTGGTGTTCAGCCTGCTCAGGCTCATGCTGTTCAGGGGGGGCCTCTTGGGCAACCTCATGATGGTGTTCGGCCTGTGCAGGCTCATGCTGTTCAGGGGGCGCCTCTTGGGCAACCTCATGATGGTGTTCGGCCTGTGCAGGCTCATGCTGTTCAGGGGGCGCCTCTTGGGCAGCCTCATGATGGTGTTCAGCCTGCTCAGGCTCATGCTGTTCAGGGGGCGCCTCTTGGGCAGCCTCATGATGGTGTTCAGCCTGCTCAGGCTCATGCTGTTCAGGGGGGGCCTCTTGGGCAACCTCATGGTGGTGTTCAGCCTGCTCAGGCTCATGCTGTTCAGGGGGGGCCTCTTGGGCAACCTCATGATGGTGTTCGGCCTGTGCAGGCTCATGCTGTTCAGGGGGCGCCTCTTGGGCAACCTCATGATGGTGTTCAGCCTGCTCAGGCTCATGCTGTTCAGGGGACGCCTCTTGGGCAACCTCATGATGGTGTTCGGCCTGTGCAGGCTCATGCTGCTCCGACGGCAGATTCTGTTCAGCCTGCTGAGAAGAGTGCTGATGGTCTTCCGGCTGATCTGAATGCATGCTCATGGGCAATGTTGCTCCTGCCTGTCCCGTTGCCACAACATATTATACAATTGGCAGGCCCTTGCCATGCTTGATGTTGCTTGAGCCATTCACCCCACCACTCCAAGTGCCTTGTAGAAATCAACTAATTTTCCACGGTAATGCTGTGGGGAGAAAGACTTTGCCTGCACAAGGCCTTTCTTAGTCAATTCTGCGCAAAGCTCCCCGCTCCGCTCAAGTTTGCCAATCGCCGCCGCCATTTCATCGACATGATAGGGATTCACGCCCAAAACGGCTTTACCCCCTATTTCCGCCAAGGCCCCTTCACATGACGTCATGACAGGCACACCTGCCTGCATGGCTTCAAGAACAGGCAATCCAAAGCCTTCCGCCAAGGAAGGGAAAAGGAATGCCCGCGCTCCTTCGAGGAGTGCAGCCAAGTGTCGTTCAGAAAGGTAATCCATTATTTTGATGCGTCCTGTCTCCACCCCTTGTTGGAGAAGTGCGGTCTCCCCCTGTTCTTTCCAAGCGCGGCCACACACCAAGACTAGGGGCATGGCCCCATCTGCCTTCAGGTAGGCCTCCACCATGCGCCCTATGTTCTTTTTGGGTTCCAAAGCTCCATAATAGAGAAAATACCCCTTTCTTTCCAAAGAGGGGAAAACGCTTCCCTGGAAAACTGGTTCGTGAAAGGCACCATCACCATAATTGGCCTCCTCTCGCTCAACGCTCTGCCCCAGGTTGTGCAGTTTAGGGGCTGAGGCAGGTTCAAAGTCTAGGACCGCTTTTCGGGAGGATTCTGAAACCGTCAACAAGGCATCTGCCTTCTTGCAAACCATAGCCAGCAGTTTCCGGTAATAACGTTTGTTGTCCTGGGTGGTGTGAGGCAATGTCAACGGCACAGTGTCATGAAGTGTGTAAATGTTCCGTGCGCCGTCCAAACGCATTGGAACAGGGTATGTCCAATGCATGACATCCACCCCCAAGGGGTTCTTGACTTTCAGAAAACGTCCCGTGGTCCTGAAAAAGCCGCTGGCGGCCCTATAGAGATTCGGTACATTCCAGATGCGGTCAAAAGGCGGCAGGCGATGTTCAAGCGCCCGGATATCGGTACGTTCGCCCAGCGCTATGGGGCAGGGAACATGTCCCCTTAAATGCCTTCCCGTCTCACTAAACCACGCAGGCTGTGGAAACCGCGCCTTTTGCAGGGGGATCTCCTCTGCCATGGCATTCAGGAACAATGTCTCACGCAGATCTTCTGGGTCTTTCCAGCCAATCCCAAGCCCAAACAGCAGATCGACCTGCGCTCCAAGCTCATTCAAGCGCCTTGCCAAGGTGCGCCCATAACGCGCCACACCAGTGCCATGAGGAAGGGCCATGTTAAAGCCGTCCACGCCTACGCGCACACCTTTCAAACAATTATTCTGCATGTCTTCAGGGCCTTTCAAGGTGGTGTCGTCACTTCCATGGTTCCACATGAACTGTTTTCAAGATTATCTTCATGAAGCGTGGCTGGCTCTCAAGCCGTGCAACCATTCCAAGTAAGCTTTTTCCTGCCACCTTGAAACGTCCTGAAGCTTCAGGGCCCGCCTTCGCCCCCGCTCTGTCAGCTCAGCGCGCAATAACGGCTGGGCTTCCAACGCCACCAAGGCTTGGGTCAAGTCTGGAACAGAGTGCGCCCTCACCAAAAGCGCCCCATCACCAGCGGTTTCCGAGCAGGCATGATGGCTGCTTGTCACAACAGGTGTTCCCAAAGCCATGGCCTCCACTATGGGGTAGCCGTACCCCTCAGCCAAGCTGGGAAAAACCAAGGCGCAAGCTTCTTCAACTGCACGCAGCAACTGCCCACGCGACAGCCAAGAATGGCGCTTCACACGTTCCGGGTGGGGATGATTGGCCCATGCCTTGAGCGCCTCAGCGGCCTTCCAACCATCTGGACCCACCAGATGCAGGATGCGCTCTGTTCCAGAGCGGCCATGAGCTTCAATGAGTCTGGACAGGTTTTTGCGTGGCGTCATGCTGCCACAGAACACAAATCCCCCCCCTGGAAAAGGTGAGGGGGCTTTCTTGCGGGCCTCTTCATCCGCTGCTGAAAGAGGGAAGGGAGGCTGCCAAACCTTCAGGTCCCCTTCCTGCAAACTGGGAAAAGCCGCAAGCATGTCCTTCTTGACTGCCTCACTGACCGTGACAAAGCACGTGCCGGCTTTTAGGTGGGCTTCCAGGATGCGCTGAAGCTCATTTGGCTTATGGCCAACAAGCTCCGGCTGCAACAAGGGGATCAAATCATGAACTGTCATGATGTTGGGCCCACCTGCCCAGAAAACAGGGACAGGGCATGTCCAGTGCATGAAGTCAAAAGGGTTCGCTTGGCCAGAGGAAACCTCCGTCAAGCGTCCCGTGCGCCGGAATTGCCTTATGGCATGGCTGTAAAAGCGATGTGGCACGCAGCCTTGCCCATCCATGAGCGCCTTTGCGGTCAGGCTGGCTTTACAGTGCTGAGTCCAATTCATGCCCCAGGACAGCGGGGGCCTTTCAGCCAGCCAACACGTCCCCAGGCCCAAACGCTCATTATCTGCCGCAAGCAACCTTGTGTAGGTGGCAATCCCTGTGCCGTCCTTTTGGACAAGGGGATGATGATTGCGGCAGTCCATACCCACACGCCACTGCATTGGTAATGGTTTGGTGGAATGTGGTGCGGAAGTCATTTTCTTCAGGGGCTTGGTAGTCCAGAACCTGACTGCGCCAAACGGTTTGGCGTTTGGGCAGCGCTTTTCTCCAGCTTGTGCTGGCGCTTGCGCCAACGGGTGAAATCACTGCCAAGCAGGTAATCCATCACGGGAAAGGATATGTGGAAGTTCGTGTTCTGCTCGGCATAGTGGTGCACGGCATGGTGACGTCGCAGGAAGGCAGCCCAGCCTTTTTCCATGGGCCAATTGTGCGTGCCATAATGCACCGCGTCATACATGAAATAACCAGAGAGAAAACCAGCGAACATCCCTTTGCCCGCTTCGCCGCCAATCCAGGCACACACACCCGCCACACCCAGACCAAAGGGAATGCTAACCACCAAAGGCATCAAGGTGCGCAAGGGATGACGCGGCTGGACATGATGGTTGCCATGGATGATGTAAACCATTCGTTTCAAGGCAGGGATTTCCGTCTTAAAATGAAACGGCCAACGATGGCACACATATTCAGTGACGAGCCACGCCCCCATGCCCACCAAAGCCCATCCCAACAGAGGCAGGAAAGGCACTGTCACTAAGCAGAACGTCCAGGTGCCAACCATCATCAGCCCCCAAAACACGATCCACACCCGGAAGGACATGTAAGTCAGCCGTTCAAGCCAACGGGCCTGGAAAATCTGAACTGGTGGGGCGTGACGACTCAACTTGGGACCAAACAATGACATCTGCGCTCGTCCTTCCAAATGTCCCACCCAGATTAGCAAGTTGGACCGTTGCCATGTCCTGGCATCAGAAGCTACGCCAGGAAACCTGGCACGCCACAACCATTCTGACACATTTTCAGGGATGTATTACACAGTTCCAGCTTTTGGCAACAAACATCCCAACTGCCCTGGTTAATGTCTGAATGCGGCATGACCTTGACCGAAGTGCACACCATGTCATAACGGTATGTCCCTGCCAGTGCCTTGCCTGGCCTTTCCACTGGACAGCGGCAGTCACCCCCTTCATGGAGCATATGGTCCATTGCAGATGTCTGAACGTCCTTCTGTGCTTCTCAGCAGGCCTTGCCATGGAAAGGCTTCATTGCCCCCAATGCACGAAGCGGCGATGAAGGGCCGTCCATTCTGGCGCAGACTGGGCACATTCATGCTAGGCTGCGCTTTCCTGGGCAGTGGCGCCTGCAACTGGGTTCCACAAGCTGCCCCAACACAATACATGGTCCGCCACGGAGCACGCTCCAAGCAGAACCGCGAGGGGATAAACTACAAGCTCCTTGCCATGACGCCCGACATCGCTGACATCCTCAGCGCGGAGGTGCCACCCACGCTGTCGAGCCTAGACAAGACCACCAGGCGCTATGGCCAAAATGACCACATCGGCCCTGGTGACGTCTTGGACATCACCATATTTGAACTTGGCAATGGCTTGTTTTCCAGTAGCGACCGTGGTGTGGGAGGTGGGGGTAGTGGCGCTTCCAGCACTCCAGTGGCCACCGCACCACCGCGTATTTCAACACAAAAGCTGCCCCCCACGCAGGTTGAAGGCAATGGGACTATCATGGTGCCCTATGTGGGCACGTTGCATGTGGCTGGCATGACACCTATTCAGGTTGCTCACCTCATCCAAAACCATTTGTGGGGCAAATCACAGGACCCGCAAGTCATGGTGCGCATTGCCAATGACATTGGCAACACCGTGATCGTCTCAGGCGAAGTCAAGAAGCCAGGCCGTGTGGTGTTAAGCTTGGCAGATGAACGCCTGTCAGACCTGGTCGCCATCGCCGGCGGCGCCTCCTACCCGCCCAGTGACACAGAAATTGAACTGGTCCGTCACGGCCATGTGGGCATGACGGATCTCAGTACCCTTGAAAACAGGCCGGAAGAGGACATCCGGGCCGATCCAGGTGACCGCTTGCGTGTCATCTACCAGCCCCGCACCTACACCGCCTTTGGCGCTGTTGGTCAAAGCCAGGCGCGCAATGAAATCAAGTTTGGCACAGCCAACCTGACTTTGGCCGGGGCCCTTGCGCGCGTTGGCGGCCCTTCGGCACAAATGGCTGACCCAGAGGCCGTTTACCTCCTGCGTTATGAAGATTCGATCGTTGCCCATAAACTGGGTCTTGAACCAAGCCGTTATGGCAAAGGTTGGCCGGTTGTCTACGAATTGAACTTGCTTGACCCAGAACAGTACTTCCTGGCCCGTCAAATCCCCATGAAAGACCATGACATCCTGCTCTTCGCCAATGCCGCGACTGATCGCTACTACCAGATCAACCAGTTGATCGGTACCTTGCTCGGTGAGGCAAGCATGGCTGGGCTGTACGCTGTACGCTAAAAAGGTCCTGACGAGGTGACGCTGGCGTGCGGCGTGCTGTGTGAAAGGGGTGGGGTAGTTTCTCAACCCTTAAGGGCACCACGCAGATCGTCACCTCAAATGAGAAACTGCTTGGGTGCCTCAGGCAGCGGAGTCCTGGGTGGGTTTCCATCCCTCTGCACGCAGTTCCGCCAGAGGCTTGCCTGTGCGAAGCACTTCATGGGCACAGGCGTCAATATACTCTTTCTGGGCTGGGGTGATGTGACCTGCGCGCAGCGAGAGGGGGGCATCCATCAAAGCGGCTTCAGCGTGGTCTTTGTCCATGATGGGAAAGGCGCGGCGCGCTTCAAGGGCAAAGGCGCTGTTTGGCAGTGCCATACGTTCAGCTTCGGTCAAAATGGCCATGGGGACTCTTTCAAAAATGGTTTCATGTTGATGGAACCAGAACTGGGCACCATCCTTTGGAACCATTAAGGCACAATGCCGTTGGAAACCATAGATTTCTCCATGGTTCCATAGACTGTACGCCAAGTTTCCCCACCAGCGCTTTTGAAATAATCTATGCTTCCTAATGGGAGCGAGCCATTGAGCACACTCTCCACCATTCCTTTTTGCCGTCACCAAAACGAAGGCCTCCAATGACGTTTTCAGCCTTGTTTCCACGTGCCCTGTCAGGGCTGACCCTGTCAGCCTTTTTGATGGTTCCCTACCCAATCGAAGCCCAGCCTGCGCCGCCGCCACCTGATGGGACCCGCCATATGCACCCCATCCTGGTCAATCCCCATGATTACTGGCGTGAAGTAGCCGCTTTGAGCACCAACGACGACATTGTGTTCCGTTTCTACCCTGGCAGTAGCGAAAGTGATTCCAAAAAAACCTGGGACAAGCTGGTCTCAGGAGTTGTCGACATCATCAAGCTCAATAGTGGTCCTGACCGTAAGCCAGGCCGCGTGGCAGCATCATGGGAAACCCACACCATCCTCATCAGCGCACCAGCCCCTGTTATGCGGCAGATCTGGCTGTTCATCGACAGTGTCACCCAAAGCCAAGCAGCCCAGAGCAAAGGCGGCACCGTGTCCATTGCGCCAGTTTGGTGAAAATGCCCTAAGCTGAAAAGGGAACCAGCAAATGCTGATTCCCTAACCATCCCAGGCTAAAAGCCGCGACTCAACCGCGCCAATGGGGCTTTTTGGTCGCCTGCCCAATGCCAGGGTTCATCTGGTTGCAGGGGTCCAAGTCCTTGTAATGCGCCACCAAATCATCAGGGGCATGGTAGTGGTGCCCAAAATTGTGTTCGGCCGGGTAGCGAGCGCCACGTTCATCCATGCCTTTCAGCAACACCTCCTGCAGGGCATGGTCATCAACGCCTTTCTTCAGCACATAGACCTGATGCATGACGTGGCACATGAAATGGCCGAAATAGAGTTTATGAAACATTTTGTCCGCTGCTTCCGGCGGGACACGGTCTTCCCAGTTGCGCTCATTGCGGCGTAAGGCCACGTCAAGCGTCAGAAGGCCCCCAACCTTATTGGGATAAAGCGCAGCATAGCGTGACGCAGTGCCAGCAGCAGCAAAGCGAAACAGGAACGCCTGCTTGCCTTCCTCCTCACTGCAGGCCAGAACAGCGCCTTCATGGGCTGGGTCGGCGAAGAAACGTTTCAGCCACGGCCCTGCCTCCGCCGCCATGGCGCCTGGCAACCTGAGAACCAGATGATGTTTGTAAGGGGCAGCGAACGCCCTAAGCCGCTTGGGCAGCTGCGACGGCAACAATGTTGCCACAACCTGCATGATCCTATCGGTAAGGTTGGTGGGCAGCCATGAACTATCCCGCGCGAAGGCGTCAACGCGCGCCTTAAGGGCGAACATGCTCGGCAGGAAGCCTGTGCCCAGGTACTTGATAATGGCCATAGTGTCACGGCCATAGCGGTCTGTGAGGCGGAAAATGTCCTGGCTCATATACTCCCCTGCAATGGGGATATCTGAGAACTGGGTGAGGAGGCCACGCCGGGCTTCCTCAAGGGCTTCAACAGAGTTGCACCCCACATAAAAAACCTGGCTGCCCTTCTCAGCGGGGAAGGTGTCAACCCGCACAGCAAACACCACAAGCTTGCCAGCGCACCCTGCTGCCTCATGCCATTCGCTGGACAGGGCATTGAAGCGCGCTGGGGTTTCGGCATCAACATCGCGCACACGTTCAATGTAGCGCGTGTCATGACCGGCACCAGCGTTCCAATCAATGGATTGGGGGTCAAACTGGCCCTTTTCCACAGCGCGCAGGATGGCTTCAGGCTCCCCAGGCAGGCTGATGCCCAAATGGTTAACCAGCTCCAGCTGGCCTTGCGCGTTCACGCGGCCAAAAAGGGCCATTTCAGTGTAGGCTGGTCCACGGTGCACCAAGGCACCACCAGAATTGTTACTGATCCCCCCCAAAACGGAGGCCCCAATGCAGGAAGAGCCAATCACTGAATGAGGTTCGCGCCCGATGGCACGCAGCTGCTTTTCCAGCTCATACAAGTCAGCACCTGGCAAGCAGACTGCTTGGCGCCCATCACCTATCAGGTGAATGCCTTTAAGTTCACGTGTGCTGATGATGACCAGCGGGCGGCCGTAATCATCGCCATCTGGCGTGGAACCACCCGTCAGGCCCGTATTGGAAGCCTGCATGATTACCGCGCAGCCAGCTTCCGCACAGGCCTTAGCAACACGCCATAGCTGCACAAGGCTGGTCGGCCGCACCACAGCGTTGGCGGCGCCCTCACCATAGCGGTAACCACGCCTGTAACGCCATGTGGCTTCCGGATCGGTGAGGACATGGCCATGCCCCACTATAGATCTCAGTTTGCTGATTAGATTTTGAGGGGAAAGAGGCTGGGCTGCTTGGATGGTCTGTGTGGTTTCGCTGGTCATGGGCTCCGTCCTTCATGAACGGCGCTTAAACTGCCTTTTACAAACTTGTCACGCAATCAAACAGGGCCTGTGGCGTAGCGGATCTGCCGCGCATGGGAAGCATATCCTGATTGGCCTGACCATCCCTCAAAGGTGCGCCACTGAGGGTGCGCTTGTGAAAAAACGTTCCAAAGCACTGGTATCCAACAGCACCCAAAGTGGGGAATCACCTTGTCCCAAACGCGTATTGGGCACTTCCTCCACAGCACGCAGCAAGGCCTCCATTTGAGCTGTAGTGAGGGCTTGACGGCCTTGCAAGCCTTCCGGAACCAGACAATCCACCGGCAGGAGGCCTTCATGGGCCAAGCGTTCACAGGCAGCCATCTGGTCAGTCAGTATCAAATCACCAGAGGGTGCCATGCTCAGGATGTAAGCTTCATGAAGCTGCATGACGGGAATCCCCAGCGCACCGGGGACAACGTGCTTGGCCTGCACACCCACTATAAGGGGTTCTTGGCTTCCAATAGGGCCAAAGGGGGCTTGGGGGGCTTCCACGCCTTCTGGAAAAGCAGGGGGGTCCATCAACAGGTCCGGCAAAGCATCTGCTGGTCCAGGCACCTGCTGGTGCATCCCTTCAGGGCGTGGCTCCTCCCCAGCTGGCGCAGCGCGCGGATTTTGAAAAGCCTGCAAGCTCTCCTGAAGTTGCCTGAACGAAACTGAACCCCGCAGGGGAGAGACTGCTTGAGAAGATGCATGTGCAGCGGGCGTACGGGCACGCTGACGGGGCTTTTGCCTCTGGTCAGCGCGCTGGCCACCTAATTGGCCTTCCTCTGATGCGGCCGTGGCATAACGGCCCAAGAGCCCTTCCAAAGCATTAATGACGAAGCTGCGCACAGCTGCCTCATCAGCAAAGCGCAGCTCCGTCTTGGCGGGGTGAACATTAACGTCCACCTGTTCCAAAGGCAGCTGTAAATGAAGCACCAGGGACGGGAATTGGCCTTTTTCAAGGTATGGGCGGTACGCCAGCCGCACAGCGGTTTTCAACACAGGATCCATGACAGGCCTGTTGTTGACGAGGAAGAACTGCCCTGCGCTTGACGTCCGTGCCAACTCAGGTGGGGCAAGCCAGCCTTCAAGCTGCATAGCGCCCTGGGCGCGTTTGCAGTGTAGCAGTTTCTCTGCATTCAGGCCCAGAACAGCTGCAGCGCGCTGGGCAGCGTTCTGCGCGGGCACCTCCAGCACGGTTCGCCCTTCCAGGCGTAATGTGAAAGCGCAATCAGGAGCACTGACAGCCAGCCGCCTGAACACGGCTTCACTTTGGCGTGCCTCAACACGGGCGCTTTTCAGAAACTTGCGGCGCGCTGGGGTGGCATAGAACAGGTCACGCACAACAACACGTGTGCCTTGGGGACCTGAAGCAGGCTGGGGGGCCTGAACCGCCCCCCCCTCCACCAGGAGGCGCCATGCCATTTCCCCCTCCCCCCCCACACGGGAAGTGATTGTCAAGCGGGCCACAGCACCTATGGATGGCAATGCCTCCCCTCTAAAGCCCAATGTCGTGATATGGGTGAGGGAAGCTTCATGGTGCTGACGTGTAGCCAACACTGGCTTCATACCATCCAGGCCAGCCTGCCCCTGTTCAGAGAAAGGCAATTTGGAGGTGCAATGGCGCTCCACTGCCAAGGTGAGGTCACGCGCGGTCATACCCACGCCGTCATCAGTGACCTCCACCATGTCGCAACCGCCGCCGACCAGGTTGGCCTCAATGCGCAGGGCCCCAGCATCAAGGGCGTTTTCCACCAACTCCTTAAGAGCAGCCGCAGGCCGTTCCACCACCTCCCCAGCGGCAATGCGGTTAATGATTTGCCCAGAAAGGCGCTTCAAAACAGGACGAATGGCAGGCAGGCTGCGGCTGCTCACAAGGGGCTTTCAGTGTTTGCGCGTTGTGGGGGTGGCACCTTCACTGAAGGAGCGCCCCAAGGCTGAGTCGCGCTTGATGCGTGCATTCTCAGCCTTGCTGTCCACCACATCGCCGGCACCACCGCCTTGCCAAAACATCAGGCTGTCCACAAAGCCCTTGTCGGCATCGCCCAATTCAGCGTTGTGGGGCGCTTTGGCGTTATGCTGGGCTTGCAGGACCAGTTCACTTTGGCCTTTGCTGCCCTCGCCTGTCTCGGTGTGGAGGGCCGTTTCCGGTGCCAGCGTCTGCAGCGCTTGCACACGTGGACTTTCATCGGGGCGGTTGGCGTTGGCGGCGCCAGGCAGCACCAGCTTTTCGGATGGGGGCATGGCGAGGGGGGCGCGCGTTAATACTGTGTATTCGTCAGGCAAAGTGCGCTTGATGCCGAAAGCACGCATCGCATCCTCACCTGAACAGCCTGCGAGGCTCCACGCACCCATAAAAAGCGCCAAGGCACCGGCCAAAGGACGTGTCAAACCTTTGGAGGCAGGGCGGGTCGGAGCGCCTGTTGGTGTCATGCTGTCGGCCACCTGTTGCTCACCTTGTTCCAAGTGTTGTTCACATTCAGGCACGATGTTGCCTCTCCGCCAGGAGCGAAGCCAGAATCCAAACACCCACACCACCAACGATGAAGGCGTCAGCCACATTGAACACATACCATGACCAGTGGCCAACGTGAAAATGAATGAAATCCTCCACCGCCCCATAGCGCCAACGGTCCACCACATTGCCCAAGGCACCCCCCATGATGGCCCCACAGGCCAGCGACACCAGCACGCTGCGGCTGCGCCACAGCAGCACCAATAAAACAAGACATGCCAAAAGCGACACCACCATGAACAACTCAGGCGCATGGCCACCAAACATGCCGAACGTCACGGCATGATTCCACACCAGCGTGAAATTCACGGTGGGCATCACAGCCACGCTGCCACGGGGTTTGTGGGCTAGTTCCAGGCCATTCAGTACCCACCATTTGGATGCTTGGTCCAGAATGAAAACCAGCACTGCCAAAATCAGGGCAGCGCCATGGCCATAACGCTCAGCCCAACCAGGCGTTACGGGCGTAGGTGCATTGGGTGTGGAGGTTGCGGCGTCAGGCAGGGGTGCTCTCCTGGCTGGTCATCACGTCCACACAGCGCAGGCACAACCCAGGATGAGCGCTGTGCTGGCCAACATCAGGCAAATTGCGCCAGCAGCGTTCACATTTGCTGCCTTCCGCCACGCTGACCACCGGTTCTGCTGGGGCTTCGCCGCCTGCCAAGGGCAACACGGCAGAGGCAATGCAGAAATCAGCCCAGTCAATATCCTGGCCAGCTTGGCGTTCCTCCTCCGTCAGGGGAACCGTCACGGAGGCTTCCAGGGAGGAACGCACCAACCCTTCGCGGCGCGCACCTTCAAGGGCGGTGGTCACGCGGCGGCGCGCGGCACGCAGCTTGTCCCAACGCTTGCCAATCTCTGGCTGCAGCCAAGCTGCCTCTGGCTGGAAAAGACGTTGCATGTGCACGCTTTCCTCATGGCCAAAGCGTGCTTGCCAGGCTTCCTCAGCAGTGAAGACCAAAACAGGTGCAAGCCATGTGCACAAAGCGCGGTGGAGGATGTCCAGCACCGTGCGCGCGCTGCGCCGCTTGTGATTGTTGGAGGCGTCACAGTAGATGGCGTCTTTGCGGACGTCGAAGTAGAACGCTGAGAGGTCATTGTTGCAGAAGGCGTGAACCAAGGGATAGACGCCGCTCCAGCGGTGGGTTTTGATCGCTTCTGCCACAACCTGGTGCAGCTCCGCCAAACGGTGGAGGATGTACTTCTCCAACGGGGGAAGGGCGTCATAGACCACCCTTTCCCCAGCTGTGAAGCCATCAAGGGCACCGAGGGTCCAGCGCAGGGTGTTGCGCAAACGGCGGTAGAGCTCCCCCTGCTGGCGCAGAATGTCCTTGCTGATGCGCAAATCATCATTGACATCGGAATTCATCACCCAAAGGCGCAACACGTCAGCGCCCAAGCTGTCGGCCACCTCAGAGGGGGCGATGACGTTGCCCAGGGACTTGGACATTTTCCGCCCTTCCCCATCCAACACAAAGCCATGGGTGATGATGGCCTTATAAGGCACCCCTTCCCCTGCCCCCACGCTTTCCAGCAAAGAAGACTGGAACCAGCCGCGATGTTGGTCTGAGCCTTCAGCGTAAAGGTCGGCCGGAAAGTTCATGCCAGGCTGGTGCAGGACGAAGCGGTGGGTACAGCCGCTCTCAAACCAGACGTCCACTACATCAAAGACTTGCTCATAATCAGCTGGGTCGCGCCCAGGTCCCAGAAAAACGGCTGGATCGGCCTGGTACCAGGCATCAGCGCCCTTTTCGCGGAAAGCCTTCACGATGCGCTCCATCACTGCGCTGTCACGCAAGACCTCGCCAGTGCGCTTTTCAACGAACACAGCAATGGGCACACCCCACACGCGCTGGCGCGATACGCACCAGTCAGGGCGCTGCGCCACCATGGTGGTCAAGCGCGTGCGGCCAGCAGCTGGCACGAAATCCACCTTCGCCAAGCCTTCCAAAGCACGTTCACGCAACTGGGTGCCATCGCCATCAGGGCCTTCAGCAGGGGCGTCCAATGAAATGAACCATTGGGGCGTTGCCCTGAAAATTACCGGTTTGCGGGAGCGCCAAGAATGCGGGTAGGAATGCGTGATGTCGCTGGCCGCCAAAAGGCCTGCAGCGCGGCGCGCCTTGGCAGGCTGGTTCCAAGCGTCCTCCCGGGCCTCCTCAAGCATGGCGCGGACAGGGGCTGTAGCCTTGAAAATATGCACCCCAGCCAGTTCTGGGACCCAAGAGGCGTACGTGCCGCCATCCTCAACCAGTTCATCAACCTTAATGCCGTGGGCTGTGCAAAGGGTGAAGTCATCCTGGCCATGGGCTGGCGCCATATGCACCAATCCTGTGCCTGCGTCCGTTGTGACCCAGTCTCCCAACAGCACAGGTACATCATGATCGTAGCCGCGTCCGCGCCAGGGGTGGGCGAAAACGCTCCCCTCCAGCTCAGCGCCTTTCAGGCGGCTCAGCTCCTTGTGGGCTGAAATGCCCGTAGCCTTGAGGAAATCGTCTAGGCGCGCAGCAGCAACGAGCAAACGCATGCCTGGCTTCACCTGCGCACCCTCTGTGGTGGCAGTGGCTTCAACCACCACGTAGTCAATATCAGGCCCCGCTGCGATGGCGCGGTTGGCTGGCATGGTCCAAGGGGTGGTGGTCCAAATGACCGCCGACACGCCCTCCAACTTACCGTTGGTGCTATCCTTCACATTAGGGAAAGCGACATGAATGGTGGTTGAGGTAACGTCGTGATACTCAATCTCCGCCTCCGCCAAGGCGGTTTTCTCAACCGGGCTCCACATAACAGGGCGCAGGCCGCGGTAAAGCCGCCCATTCATCAGGAACTTGCCGATTTCCTCAACAATGGCCGCCTCGCTGGAGAAATCGGCCGTGGCGTAACGGTTCTGCCATTCAGCCTGTACACCAAGGCGCTTGAAGCCTTCTTTCTGCACTTCAAGCCAGTGCCAAGCATATTGGCGGCATTCGTCACGGAACTGCAGGACAGGGACAGCATCCTTGTCCTTGCCCTTTTTGCGGTACTCTTCTTCAACCTTCCATTCGATAGGCAGGCCATGGCAGTCCCATCCTGGCTGGTAGCGTACCTCATGGCCACTCATGCGTTGGGCCCGGTTGATGACGTCCTTTAAGACCTTGTTCAAGGCATGACCGATATGGATGTGGCCATTGGCGTAGGGGGGGCCATCATGGAGGGTAAAGCGGCTTTTGCGGCTCCGCCCTTGCTGGGCAATCTTCTCATCCAGTGCCATGGCCTCCCAGGAAGCCAAAATTTCCGGCTCGCGCTTGGGCAGATTGCCCCGCATGGGAAAAGAGGTGCGCGGCAGGAAAACCGTTTCGCGGTAACGGTCCTTGTCGGGGCTGCTGGCAGTGGACTTGGATGAGGTCATGGGCGGCGACCGCCTTTCCTTAACATAGAATCACCCTTCATATGGGAAGGTTGGGGCCATCTGGTCAAGCCTGCCCCAAGGGCAACGCGGTTGGTGCGGGATGGGAGGCCAGCCAGGCGCGCGCTGCCCCAGCGTCCTGGGTGATTTGGGCTTTCAAAGCCTCCAGGGAGGCAAAGCGCCGCTCAGAGCGCAGCAAGGCGAGCAGCTCCACCTCCAAGGCTTGGCCGTAAATGTCCTCATCAAAGTCGAACAAATGAACCTCAAGGCGGCTTTCGCCATCACGCGCAACGGTGGGACGGCTGCCCACATTGGCCACCCCCCCCAGGGTGCGGCCGTCCATCAACCGGACTCTTGCTACGTAAACACCACGTGCTGGCTCCACATGCAGCCCCAAAGGCACATTAGCTGTTGGGAAACCCAACGTGCGCCCACGCTGGTCACCGTGGACAACCATGCCTTCAATCAGCCAGGGCCTGCCCAGCATGACCGCTGCACGGTCTGGGTAGCCTTCCTGCAAAAGGCGCCTGATACGGCTTGAAGACACAGGCGCCCCCCCTTCCATCAGGGCAGGCGGCACACACAGCCCCACGCCTGAAGCGCTGAGGAGGTCTGTAAGTTCCCCCACAGTGCCAGCCCTGCGGTGGCCAAAAGCGAAATCTGCCCCGCACGCCACATGGCCAACCGCCAACCCCTGCAGCAGCAACCTATTCACAAACCAATCAGGGCTGCAGCGCGCCAAGGCAGTGTCAAAGCGGAACCGAAACACATGGTGAACTCCCAACGCCCCCAGCAACCTGTTTTGAACAGCAGGCCCGCTCAGCCTGAAAGGCGCGTCCTGTGGCCTGAAGTGCGAACGGGGGTGGGGATCAAAGGTCACCACGCCTAATTTCCGGCGTGGCGCCGCATGGGCCAGCGCGTGGAGCAAATGCGCATGACCTTTGTGGACACCATCAAAGTTGCCCAGCGCCACTGCGCACCCTTGCGCGGCCTCGGGCACAGGCCGCACCAGGTTGCCGTGCTGGTCCACAACCAGGTCATGCACCTGCACAGCAGGAGCGGGCACTGCCGCCATGATGGCCGGGGCAGAGTCACATGTTTTATCAGGAGACACGCGCTCACCCCCTGCCTGTGGCAAAAAACGGCCTGGATGGTTGTCTCATGGGGTAGGCAACCTTAAAGCCGTTTAGGCCGCGGGTGGGTGTGTGGGGTCGCTCATGCGGGCGTCAACTTCCTGGGGGCGGTTTTCCGCTGTTTGACCAGGGTGAAGTTGGGCAGGCGGGACCTGGGTACTAACTGGCCCGACAGGTGGCACTTGGTTTCCCTGGCCAGCCTGGGTGGTGGGTTCCTCCACCTCAGCCATGGTTTTCTTAAATGACTTGATGCCCTTGGCAAACTCACCCATGAAACCACTGATTTTGCCTGTGCCGAAAAGCACCAGAACAATGACAGCCAGAATGATCAAATGGCTGGGACTCAAACTTCCCATGGCATGGGGCCTCCGTTCAAACGCATTTGACCATGTGACAAGCTCAGGCGTTCCATGCAACCCCTGCAAAAGCAGAACAGCCAGTTTTCACAAGTCACCCTTGATTTACATCTGGGCCGTTCAAGGCACAATAAAACCAGCGACAGGGTTGCTACGCCGCCCCATGCGCCCTGAAGGGGCCCACCAGACCCTGACGCGCGACCAGTCATGGTGGGGGGAAACGTCAGCCACCGGCACATTGATGTCAATGCGGCCAGGTTCCCAGTGGGCGTGGTCAATATACAGGGTGCGCCCTTCCACCGACCGCACCAGGGCTACATGACCATAAGGCATGGAAGGGCTTGAGCGCAGCACCAGGATGGAACCGGGCACAGGGCGGTTTGTGCGCTGGTAGCGCCCCCGGGCCTGCCACCACCAGCTGGCAGCAGCGCCGTGCAGGTCAACCCCTGTGCGGGCGCGCACATAAGGCGCGCACTGCATATTGTTAGCATAGCCACCTGTGCTGCCTGCACAACCACCCAAGGCCAGTAGGGCGCTGGCGCAACCCACACCAACGAACCGCGCCAGTTGGGTCTTCAAGGCCATGGCACCTTTGCCCAAAGCCCCAGCGCAGAAACGCCATGATTGCACTGTCATGAGAAAGTTCCAGAACGAAATTGCAGGATACGCTCTTCTGCCTCTTCCAAATCCATGTCCAGTACTCGTTGGGCGACATCCATGGCAAAGCCTGCACGCGCAAACACCCCCGTGACGCGCCGCTGCTCTTTCAAGGCTTTCAAATGCGCTGGCTGGCCGTCATCCACCAGGCCCTCCTCAGGGTCCTCAGCCCCCTCTCCCTCCATCTCGGGGGGTGCACGCAGCGCGAAAGGGCCCAGTTTGCGCTTGCGCGCCAAAACCAATGCCGCGGCCAGTTCGCTTTGCTGGCCTGGCCCTGCGACTTCACCCAGGCTTTCCTCCAAGGCGTTTTCCATAGTTTCCGTGCTGACGCCCCGCCCTTTGAGGTGCGCTTTCACCGCCAAGCGCGAACGGCCAGAGCGCGTCAGGCTGCGCGCCCTGGAGCGTGAAAAGGCTGCGTCATCCACCACACCGGCTTTTTCCAGGCTTTCAGCCACAGTGGCGGCCAAGGGCGCTAGACGGGCTGCATGGGCTTGGGCCAGGTCCGCTTCCATGCCAGCACGGGTAGCACGCACTGCCCAGCGTGCCAGGTAACGCTCCAGCATCCCCTCCAAGCTGGCGCGGGTGGCGGCGAAACGTTCCACATGGCGCAAAGCCTGCTCACGCAGGCGATTCTCATCAGGTACGCGGGGAATTTTGGTCCGTCTTGGCTGGGGTCTCTCGCCGCGCTCCAGTTGGGATTTCCCACGGATTCCCTCAGAGCCGTTGGTTGGCGTTTTCCCACCAACTGGAGGGAGGGGAGAGTTTTCTGGCCTTAAAGGTGCCGTCATGGTTTGAAACCTGCCACTGTCCGCACCTAACTTTGGCACCACCTTACCTTGGCAGCCCAGACGAGGCACGGCTTGAACGCTCAACGCTGACTTACAAATGAATATTTGACGGCAAAGTGCGCCTTAACGCAAACTCACCTCCTGATTTGCCCAGCCAAGCCCCCTGCAATGGACAGGTCCCTTGGTGAAGAGCGCGTCAGAACCTCCCCTGGTGGTTCCCTTAAAGGCCCTGCCCTAAGCGGGCCATGGGGCGCCACTTTTTCATTCCCCCCGCTAGTGCGTTGCCAACCACAACCGCCAACGCCAGCTCATGCGGGACTACAAGGTCTTTCCAGGACATGTCTTCAAAGCTGATGCCCAATTACAACCGTTTTGACCTCGCATTCGCGCGGGGCGAGCGAGCTTGGCTCATCACTGAAGAAGGGCGACGATACCTTGATTTCGGAGCAGGCGTGGCTGTTGCCAGCCTTGGCCATGGCCACCCAGCCTTGAAAAAAGCACTTCAGGACCAGATGGAGCGTGTCATGCATGTCTCCAACCTCTACCGCATTCCGGAAGGGGAAGCGCTGGCCAAAACCCTCACAGATAATTCCTTTGCCGATGCCGTCCTGTTCTGCAATTCAGGCGCTGAGGCTAATGAAGGGCTGGTGAAAGTCATGCGCCGCGCCCAATATTGTGAAGGCCACCCAGAACGCACTGACATCATCTGCTTCAAAGGGGCTTTCCATGGCCGCACCCTTGGCATGATCACGGCCACAGGCAACCCCCATTACCAGGAAGGCTTCGGCGAACCCGTTGCAGGCTTCATCCATGTGCCGTTCAATGACCTGGAGGCCGTCAAGGGCGCCATCACCCCCCAGACGGCAGGCATCCTGTTGGAACCCATCCAGGGGGAAAGCGGCATCACCCCAGCCACCACGGCTTTCCTGCAAGGGTTACGCCAACTTTGTGATGAAAACGGGATTTACCTGGGCATAGACGAAGTGCAGACTGGCATTGGGCGCACTGGCAAGCTGTTCGCCCATGAACATGCCGGCATCAAGCCAGACATCCTCAGCTGCGCCAAAGGGCTGGGTGGAGGGTTCCCTGTGGGGGCTGTTCTGGCGCGCCAGGCATTGGCGCGCCACCTGACCCCCGGCACCCATGGCAACACCTTTGGCGGCAACCCCATGGCCTGCCGCGCTGGCAGTGCCGTGCTGGAAACCATTCTGGCCCCTGGCGAGCTTGAACGCATTACTAAGGTGGGCACGGCTTTTGGCGCCATGCTGGAGAAACTGGTGGCAAGCCATCCCCAGGTCTTCACAGAGGTGCGCGGCCAAGGCTTGATGCGTGGCTTGAAATGCATCCCGCCCGTTGCCGAGGTGCTGAAGGCCGTCATGGATGAAGGGCTTTTGGCGGTGGGTGCCGGCAACAACGTCCTGCGCCTTGTCCCCCCCCTCATCGTGACGGAGGAGGACTGCCGCGAAGCCACCAGACGCTTGGCCCAGGCCGCAAACGTGCTTGAGAGGCACATGGCCACAGCCACCCAACCCCAGAACGCCTGATTCAACAGGAGCATTCCTGCATGACCAAAACCGCCCCCGTTTCCCGTCCCGTCCATGCTGCTTCCGCCCCCTCCCAGAAAGCGGCCACCGCTGGCGCCAAGACCCCTCCGCGCCATTTCCTGGACCTCAAGGACCTGACCAAAGCTGACGTGCGCGACATCCTGGCTCGTGCAGCCCACGTCAAGAAGCTCCAAGAAGGCCGCAGGAAGCCACTCCACCCCAACACACCGCTGGCTGGGCGCACGCTGGGCCTGATGATGGCCCAGCCTTCCACACGCACGCGCGTCTCCTTCGAAGTTGGGATGAAGCAGCTTGGGGGTGCCGTCTCCGTTCTGGCGCCCGGCGACATGCAATTAGGGCGCGGGGAGAGCATCGCTGACACAGCGCGCGTCCTGTCACGTTTCCTGGATGTTCTGGTCCTGCGCACCGTCAAGGATGAAGACTTGCGCGAACTGGCCCGCTGGAGCGAAGTGCCCGTCATCAATGGCCTGACACCCGTTTCACACCCCATCCAGATTCTGGCTGACGTCATGACGTTTGAGGAGCACCGCGGTCCCATCGAAGGCAAAACCCTCGCTTGGGTGGGGGATGGCAACAATGTCGCCACGTCCCTCATTGAAATGGCAGCCCTGCTGGGCTTCAAGCTGCGCTTGGCCACGCCAGCTAGCCATGAACCCTCACCAGCAGCCCTGGCCTGGGCGCGCGCCCATGGGGGCGATGTGACCACCACCCACGACCCGCGCGAAGCGGTGAAAGGCGCTGATGCCGTCATCACCGACACATGGGTCAGTATGGGTGATGAAAATCGCGATGAACGCATCAAGGCCCTCTCCCCCTACCAGGTCAACAGTGACCTCATGGCGCTGGCGGCCCCAGGTGCGCTGTTCATGCACTGCTTGCCTGCCCATGCTGGTGAAGAAGTCACGCAAGAGGTCTTCGACAGCCCCGCCAGTGTTGTGTTTGACGAGGCTGAAAACCGCCTCCACAGTCAAAAGGGACTTTTGCTCTGGTGCCTTGAGCAGCAGCCCTGAGGTCAAACGCACCCAGCCTGCGGGCTGCCAGGGCATTTCCTGCCTTCAGCCCAGCTTCAGACAACGCCTGATAAACTTTTCAAGGAAAACACAGCCATGGCCCATCACGACCCTGCCTGCAGCACCCATCATCACGGTGCCCACGCTGATGAAACCATCGACTTGACCGTTGCGGACGGTGTGCTGCCATTCCATTTGGCAGCAGCGCCTGCCCGGGGGCGCGTCGTGCGGCTGGGGCCATTAGCCCAGGCTATTCTGGGGCGCCACAATCTGCCTGCACCTGTCCTGGGCTTGGGGGCGGAGGCCCTGGCGCTGGTGGCCGGCATGGCCAGTACGCTGAAATTCGCTGGTTCCTTTTCCCTACAAGTCAAGGGGGATGGGCCTGTGTCACTGTTGGTGGCTGACTGCACCTCTGAAGGGGGCATGCGCTTCACAGCGCGCATGGATGAAGCGTGGCAGGCCAACCCAACCCCCCTCTCCGATAAAGCCAATGAATTGCTGGGCAAAGGCTACCTGGCCTTCACCATCGACCAGGGCCCCGACACGGAACGCCACCAAGGCATTGTGGAACTGAAAGGCGAAAGCCTGGCTGCCATGGCTGAAGGCTACTTTTCCAGCAGCGAACAGCATCCCTGCTGCATCCAGCTTTACCAATGCCATGACGAAGGCCACGGCTGGCAGGGGGCTGGCCTTTTCATGGAGCGCACCCCCCTTGAAGCGCACCAAGCGGCGCCAGGCACCACAACGCCAACTGACGCCCTCTCATCAGATGAGCTGCAAGCGCGCGCCCAAGATGGCTGGGAAACGGCCGTCACTTTCGCACGCTCTCTCAAGCAGGGGGAGATGTTTGATGATGCCTTAAGCAGCAGTCAAATCCTCCACAGGCTGTTTGGCACATTGGGGGTGGCGGACGGTCAGCCACGGCCTCTCTCCTTCGCCTGCCGTTGCTCGCGTGAACGCCTGAAATTGATGCTGGAACGCTTTGAAGCCCAGGAACTTGACGAAATGGCCGACAATGGGGTCATCACCATGGATTGCGGCTTCTGCAACACCAAATACCGTTTCGACCGCAACACCGTGACAGGCACAGCCAACAAAGCTAGCCAAGACGCCCCCAACCCTGTTGACAAAAAAACGCACTGACAACCCCCAGTGCCTTGCATGGCAGCGCAAGCTGGCGTGCAGGGGCCAGCTGAGGTTAGGGTAGATGGTCATGGCTTCATCACAGCGCCCATCCCCAACACCACCCCACGATCCCAATGCAGTGTCTGATGGAGCCCCATCCCAGGCAGCTCAGAGGGTAGACGCGCTTGGGGATTCTCTTGAAGAAGCTGGGCGTGGTGATAGTGGCGCGCCTGCTGAACAGGAAAGCGCGCTTAACAGGCGCAGCTTCAGCCTGCTTGGGGCAGCTGTGACAACAGGCGTTGGCCTGGCGGCGGCCCTGGCTGGCGGCGAGGTGACCTGGCGCCTTGCACATTGGGCCGATGAACGCATGGCAGCCGATGGCCAATCCATGCCCAACAGCTTGGCCCCTGTGAAAGCAGCGCCCTACGTGCCGCGCTACTTCATTCCAGCAGAACTGGCTTTGGTTGAAGCCATGGCCGAACGTATTTTTCCTGAAAACGCTGATGGACCCGGCGCCAAGCAACTTGGCGTTGGGCCCTTCATCGATGGCCAGCTCTTCTCCCCCTGGGGGTTTGCGGCGCGCTGGTACATGAAAGGTCCCTTCGTTTCAGGTCCGCCCCAGCTGGGCTACCAGCTTCCCTGGACGCCACGCCAGCTTTACCGGCTGGCCTGCGGTGCGCTTGACAGGCATTGCCTTGCCCAAGAAGGGGTGGTTTTTGCGCGCCTGCCCCCAGAACGTCAGGACGCCGTCATCACTCTCCTTGAAGCAGGGGCACTCATGTTGGATGGCGTACCTGGCAAGGTCTTTTTCGAACTTGTGCGCGGCAATACCCTTGAAGGCGCTTTCGCTGACCCCCTCTATGGCGGTAACCGCCACATGGCAGGGTGGAAAATGTGCGGCTTCCCAGGAGCGCGAGCTGATTTCATGCTTTGGGTCAACCAAAATGGCGCCCCCTACCCCTTCGGTCCTGTCGCTATTCCGCCTTACCAGCATGTTCACGGCCTACATGAGGGAACCATGGTGATCGACATGCCCGTCCTCACATCAGACCTTGAGGAATATGACGCTGACAACCCGGGGAACACCCCATGAGCCTGCCCCTTCCTGAAGATAACCAGCCCCTTGCCGCCATGCCGCGCAAAGCGGACGTGGTCATTGTAGGCAGTGGATGGGCAGGTTCCATCATGGCGCATCAGTTGCACAGGGCTGGCCTGTCCGTTGTGGTGCTTGAACGGGGCCCCATGCGTAAAACAGCCATTGACGGGGCCTACCCCTATTCAATTGATGAACTGCGCGCCAATGTGCGCAAGCGCCTTTTTGAAAACCTGGCCCCCCAGACCGTCACCATCCGTAACACCCCCCACCAGCAGGCGTTGCCTTACAGGCAATTGGGAGCGTTCCTGCCTGGAACAGGCCTTGGCGGGGGCGGGTTGCACTGGGCTGGTTGCATGTTCCGTGCCATGCCAGATGACCTGCGCCTGCGCAGCGCCATCATTGAGCGCTATGGCCGCAAATTCATCCCTAAGGACATGAACCTGCAGGATTACGGCGTCACCTATGATGAGCTGGAGCCCTTTTTCAACCAAGCTGAATATGTGTTCGGCGCTTCAGGTGAAGCCTGGACAGTGCGCGGCAAGCGTGCAGGCAATGGCGACCCTTTCGCGCCAGACCGTTCCAAGCCTTTCCCCCTTCCCCCCCTGCGGGAAGTCTATTCAGCCGCCCTGTTCCGCAAAGGTGCAGCCGCCTGTGGCTACCACCCTTATGTTATCCCAGCGGCCAATGCCTCCAGACCGTACACCAACAGCTATGGCTGCCAGCTGGGGCCATGCAACTTCTGTGGCTATTGCAGTGGCTATGATTGCTTCCTCTACTCCAAGGCCTCCCCCAACATCTGCATTTGGCCTGCCCTTTGGGGAAAAAAGAACTTCACCCTGCGCACGGACGCCCATGTCCTGAAGGTGGATTTGGCTCGCTCTCCAGCTGGCCAAGGCTTGAAGGAAGCCAAGGCCGTTGAATGGTATGACGGGGAGACAGGCACCCATCAGCGCACAGAGGCAGGCATGGTCATCTTGGCCGGGTTCCAGCTGAGCAACGTCCACCTCATGCTGCTTTCAGGCATTGGCCAACCTTATGACCCTGTGCGCAACACAGGTGTTGTTGGGCGCAACTTCGTTTACCAAACCATTACGTCCTCACGCGTGTGGCTGCGGCCAGACCAGCACACCAACCAGTTCATCGGCGCAGGCGGCGGCGGTGTTGCGATTGACGACTTCAATTGCACCAATTTCGACCATGGCCCGCTTGGCTTCATCGGTGGCAGCCCCATTTGGGTCAATCAATCAGGCCTCAAACCCATAGAGGCCATGACGGGCGCTGGCGGCCATGGGCAGCCCCGTTGGGGAAGTGACTTCAAACACCAAGCGCTTGAGACCTACCGCCACTCCATTGGCATGGATGCCCATGGCAGCAACATGGCTTACCGCGATGTTTGGCTGGACCTTGACCCCACCTGGAAAAACGACTGGGGCCAGCCTTTGATGCGCATGACCTTCACATGGCATGACAACGACATCCGCATGAACCGCTTCGTCACCAGCCACATCCCACGCATCGCCGAAGCCATGGGCGCAGTGCGTGTTGAGGTGGGCTCCCTCAAACCAGGGGAACCATTTGACGTCACCCAGTACAAGACCACCCATTTGGCGGGTGGCGCCGTCATGGGAACAGACCCACGCACAAGCGCCCTCAACCGTTACCTGCAGTGTTGGGATGTGCCCAATGTTTTCGTGGTGGGTTCAAACGCCTTTCCGCAAGGCATGGGCTACAACCCCACTGGCCTTGTCGCGGCGCTGGCTTACTGGAGCGCCCACCACATCGTGACGGACTACCTCAAAAATCCACGCCCCCTGTGCGGTAGGGGCGTTTCCTCATGAAGGCGCGCATGGAAAAGCTCCGCACCATTAAATTGGGGCAGTCATTGTGGATGTTGCCAGCCCTGGTAGCAGCGCTTGCGGGGCCTGCGCAGGCGCAAAACCGCAAAACTCCGCCACCACCCCCAACCACACGCCAAGTCCAGCCAAACCATGAAGCCCTGGTGGCGGAAGGGGCCTATGTTGCCACCGCCAGCGACTGCTCAGCGTGTCACACCTTGGCAGGCCATGCCCCTTACAGCGGCGGGGTAGGATTCCCCCTGCCCATAGGCACCATCTATGCCCCCAACATAACGCCTGACCCACGCTACGGAATCGGCACTTACAACGAGCGTGACTTCGCCCGTGCCGTGCGTGAGGGCATCCTGCCCAATGGGGTCACGCTCTACCCCGCCATGCCCTACCCCTCCTACGCGCGGATGACAGACCACGACATCCATGCGCTTTATGTTTATTTCCATGACGGCGTGAAGCCTGTGGCGCAGGCCACGCCTGCCAACACGCTGCCATGGCCGCTTTCCATGCGCTGGCCCTTGACCATATGGCGCTGGCTGTTCGCGCCGACCCCCCGCCAGGCAGCACGCGCCACGGCAGCCGGCATGGGAACGCCCCAGCTCAAACGCGGCGCCTATCTTGTGGAAGGCCCTGGCCATTGTGGCGCCTGCCACACGCCACGCAGCTTGTTTCTGGCGGAAAAGGCGCTGACCCCCCAGGGGGGGGACAGTTACCTCTCAGGGGGACAGGTCATTGATGGCTGGCTGGCCCCCTCCTTGCGCGGCGGCAACCGCACTGGTCTGGGGCGCTGGAGCGTTGATGACATCGTGACGTTCCTGCGCACTGGACGCGCCGCGCCAGGGGCCGCTTTTGGCAGCATGACGCCCGTCATCACCCACAGCACCCATGCCATCCACCCTGAAGATCTGAAGGCCATGGCGGTTTTCCTGAAAACACTGCCTGCCGCCCACCACCACAAGCCATGGCACTATGACCCCCAGGCGCTGATAGCGGTCCAGCAAGGGCGCCTGACCAGCAAAGGCGCCCAGATTTACCAGGACCGCTGCGCCGCTTGCCATGGCACGGATGGGCGCGGCTTCACAACAGACGGCATGAGCGTGTTCCCGCCTTTAGCCGGTAACCCCGTGGTGCTCTCACGCAACCCCATTTCCCTTGTCCACATCGTGCAGTCAGGCGCTGCCACCCAACAACTGCCAGAGAGCCCCTCAGGCTTTGCCATGCCCGCTTATGGTGAACGGCTGAGCTATGAGGAGATCGCCGCTGTGTTGACCTACATCAGAAAAAGCTGGGGCAACCATGGCCATACCGTCAGTGAAGCCAAGGTGCGCAGGCTGGCACGTTCAGCCCCCCCTTCGCCCACATCAGCGGAACTGCCCAAAAACTGAGGTTAACCCCTTCACGGCCAACGGTCAGATCACAAAGGCTATGGGTTCCTCCGTGGCTGGCTTGAGGCCAGCTTTGCGCGCCTTGATCACCATGTCATCCAATGTGGTGGTGGCTAGGAGCTTCTTCACGCTGTCATTCAGTCCCTCCCACACAGGCACCATAACCACCTGGAACAAGCTGTCTTGGCGTGGCCTGCTCAACGGCGTTTGGGTGCTGACGCAGTCAGCGATGTTCTCAAGGGTGATGAGCCTGGCTGAACGCGCTAGGCGGTAACCACCCCTGGGACCACGCACACTTGAAAGCAAGCCACAGCGGGCCAGGCTTTGCAGAATGGGTTCTATGCCGCGCCGTTGCAGTCCCCCACGCGCAGCAATGTCGGAACCACTGACTACCCCCTCACGCCCACCATGGAAAGCGATGTCAAGCATGATGGCCAGCGCCGTGAGCACGCGTTCATTTTTTATGAGCATAGCTGCCAGATCCCATCAATAACGAGCAATGAATGTTGACGTGAACGCCAAGTTGGCGTTCCTATTATGCACGCGACAGCGGGGGATGGCCACATCCCACGATTGATTCACGTATTATGAGATGAACCCCTGTTTCTCAAGCCACCGTTTTTCAATCCCGCTTCATCCAGCCAGGAGAGCTGCCATGACCCCTTCATCCCCATCCACCAACACGGCCTCCCCCCAACCTGCCAGTGCCACCTTCGCCAAACCACGCGGGCGGGTTTACGATTCCATTCTGGAAACGGTTGGCGGCACACCATTGGTGGCCGTGCCACACCTTTCCAAGAAAGAGGGCCTGAAAGCGCGCTTGCTGCTGAAACTGGAATTTTTCAACCCGTTGGCGTCTGTCAAGGACCGTATTGGCGTGGCCATGCTCAAGGATGCTGAAGCCAAGGGCCTTATCACCCCAGGCAAAACCACCATTGTGGAGCCAACGTCAGGCAACACGGGCATTGGCTTGACATTCGCTGGTGTGGCCATGGGTTACCCTGTTATTGTGGTCATGCCTGAAAGCGCCTCCATTGAACGGCGCAAAATGATGGCCCTTATGGGGGCCAAGCTGGTGCTGACCCCAGCTGCTAAAGGCATGGCTGGCGCTATTGCCAAAGCTGATGAAATCGTCAGCCAAACCCCAGGCGCCTGGAGCGCTGGACAATTCGTCAATCAAGCCAACCCTGCCATTCATGAAGCCACCACAGCCCAGGAAATCTGGGTGGACACCCACGGCACGGTTGATGGCGTCATTGGGGGCATTGGCACAGGTGGCACCTTAACGGGCATTGGCCGTGGATTGAAGAAACACAACCCCAACATCAAAATCATTGGCATTGAGCCACGCGAAAGCGCTGTCCTGCATGGGGATGCCCCAGGCCCACACGGCATCCAGGGCCTGGGTGCGGGTTTCAAGCCAGACACGCTGGACCTTGATTACGTTGACGAGGTGATGACGGTCTCCGAACAGGAGGCTCTTGCAACCGCCAGGATGAGCGCCCGCACTGAAGGCATTCCCATAGGTATTTCAGGGGGTGCAGCCCTTTACGCCGCCATGGAGGTAGCCCGTAAGCCTGAATGGGCTGGCAAGACCTTGGTGGCCATCATCCCCTCTTTCGCAGAGCGTTACCTTTCCACCAAACTGTTTGATGAGGCAGCCTGACCTTTCACCAACCAACCCAGCTTGGCCTGGCAAAGGCGCCGTTCAGCGGCTAGGCCTGCAGGGATCAGGTACCATACATTTCTTGCAACACGACCATTGCAAGATCATTGCAGAATGACAAAAGGCCTTGCCCCCAGGGGCAAGGCCTTTTGTCATTCTCAAACACATCACCACAACCCAAAGCCCTCAAACTGGCCTTCCCCGCCCAAAACCGGTTGGGAAAGACCAAAGGACTTCAGTGCGCGTTAAGCGTGCGGGCCGTGTCAATCTCCGCCTGGGCAACTTGGATCTGGTGGGTCAGGTCGTTGCGCTCCACAGGGGCGGCGTCAGGGCCTAGCTGGCTCCAGGCCAGTTCAAGATTATCAAGGCGCTTCTGGGCGTCATCAGCGTCAAGCTCTTCAAGCTTGCGCACTGAATCAGCCAAGATGATGCAATGGTCAGGCGCCATGTCCACAAAACCGCCGCTCACAAAAAAGCGGTCAACGATCTTGTCGCCTTCATAGATGTCAATTACACCCCCGCGCAGATAAAGCATGACTGGCGCCATGCCGGGCATCGCGGCGATGTCCCCTTCACTGCCCGGGACAACCACCATGTCCGCCTCACGGCTGACACAGCGTTTCTCCGGGCTGACAATCTCAGCGCGCAGGGCCATGAGCTCAGCCCTCCTCTTTCATTTTCTTGGCTTTGGCGATGGCTTCGTCAATGTCGCCAACCATGTAGAAGGCATTCTCAGGCAGATCGTCATATTCGCCTGAAAGCAGAGCCTTGAAGGAACGCACCGTGTCCTTCACAGGGACCAGCTTGCCAGGCATACCGGTGAACACCTCAGCCACAGCGAAGGGCTGGGAGAGGAAGCGCTGAATGCGGCGGGCGCGGGCAACGATTTGCTTGTCTTCGTCTGACAGCTCATCCATGCCGAGAATAGCGATGATGTCCTGCAAATCCTTGTAGTTCTGCAGGATGCTCTGCACCTGGCGTGCCACCTGGTAGTGCTCCTCACCCACGATAGCTGGCGTCAGCGAGCGTGAGGTGGAGTCCAGCGGATCCACGGCCGGGTAGATGCCCAATTCTGCAATAGAGCGGTTCAGCACGGTCGTGGCATCCAAGTGGGCGAAGGTCGCGGCAGGCGCCGGGTCGGTAAGGTCATCAGCAGGGACATAAACGGCCTGCACTGATGTGATGGAGCCCTTTTTGGTAGAGGTGATGCGCTCCTGAAGGGCGCCCATCTCACTAGCCAGGGTGGGCTGGTAACCCACAGCGGAGGGAATACGGCCCAGCAGGGCGGACACTTCGGAACCAGCCTGGGAGAAGCGGAAGATGTTATCCACGAAGAACAGCACGTCCTGGCCTTCAGCGTCACGGAAATATTCCGCCACCGTCAACCCGGTGAGCGCCACGCGGAAGCGCGCACCTGGCGGCTCGTTCATCTGGCCATAGACCAGCGCGACTTTGGAACCTTCCGTGCTGTCGCCGTTGATCTTGATGACGCCAGCTTCCTGCATTTCGTGGTAAAGGTCGTTGCCTTCACGGGTGCGCTCGCCAACGCCTGCGAACACGGAAACGCCGCCATGAGCCTTGGCGATGTTGTTGATGAGCTCCTGAATGATGACGGTCTTGCCCACGCCAGCGCCACCGAACAGGCCCGTCTTACCACCTTTGAGGTACGGGCAGAGAAGGTCGATAACCTTAATGCCCGTCACCAGGATCTCCGTGGCGGCTGCCTGCTCCTCAAAGGAGGGGGCCTCACGGTGGATGGGCATGTAGGTGTCCGTCTTGACCGGGCCCATCTGGTCGACAGGCTGTCCAATGACGTTGAGGATGCGCCCAAGCGTGCCAGGGCCGACAGGGGCCATGATTTCACGGCCCGTGTCGATGACCTCGCCACCGCGCACCAGGCCGTCAGTGGTTTCCATGGCGATGCAGCGCACCTGGCGTTCACCGATTTCCTGGGCAACCTCCAGGGTCAGTTCCTGGTCGCCATTCTTGACCTTAAGGGCGTTGTTGATGTGGGGCAGCTTGCCTTCAAACTGCACGTCCACAACAGGGCCGCGCACCTGGGTGACGTGACCGATATTGGCCGTCTTGTCGGCGGCGGGTGCTTCTGTTGTCTGTGACATCGTTATTCTCTCCAGTCCTGATGCTCAGCTACCCACGACCTGGGCGCCCGAAATGATTTCGATCAGCTCCCTGGTGATGTTGGCCTGACGGGTGCGGTTGTAAGTCAGCGACAGGTCGTCAATGAACTTGTTGGCGTTGCGGCTGGCGTTGTCCATGGCGGTCATGCGCGCGCCCTGCTCGCCGGCAGCGCTGTCGAGAAGGGCAGAGTAAATCTGCACCTCCAGGTTGCGCGGCAGCAGTTCCGACAGCAGCTCCTGTTCGCCCGGCTCGAAGTCGTAAAAGCTTTCGCCTTCGCCCTCATTGCCTGATGCCGCGCTGTTGCGGTTGTCGTTCTCAGCGCGCGGCAAGGGGACTAGGGGGGTTTCAGTGGGCGTCTGCGTCATGGCGTTGACGAACTGGCTTGAGAAGAGCGTGGCCGCGTCAATCTCGCCTTTGTTCAGCATGTCCGTAACATGGTGCGCAATGCGCTTGGCCAGGTCGAACGTGATGCCTTCCTTGCCGCCGCTGCTATCGTAGGTTTTGACGACAGCACCTGGGAATTCACGCTCGAACACAGCAGCGCCCTTGCGGCCAACCGGCACGAACTTAACGGTTTTGCCAGCAGCGGTCAGCGCATTCACATGGGCATGCACCATACGCATGAGGTTGGCATTGAACCCGCCCACCAGACCACGGTCTGAGGTGATGACAATAAGCAGGTGCACATTGTCATTGCCAGTGCCCACCAGCAAGCGTGGCAGGGTGGCAGGGTCTGCCCCCGCCATGCCGTTGGCCAGCTCGCCCATCATGGTGCGCATGGTCTGGGCGTAAGGCTGGGCGGCTTCGGTTTTGGTCTGGGCATGGCGCAGCTTGGAGGCCGCCACCATTTTCATCGCGTTCGTGATCTTGCCAGTGGATTTAACACTAGTAATGCGACCGCGCAGTTCCTTCAATGAAGCCATGGTTCAGTCCTCAGCCCTGGAAGCGCCGACCGAACCCGTCAAGAAAAGCCTTGAGCTTCTCTTCGGTTTCAGGCGTGAGCTTCTGCTCTGTTTTCAGGGAATCCATGATGTCCTTCGCGTCACCATGGCGCAGTGAGGCAATCAAGGCATTCTCATAGGAGACCACCTGGTTGACGGGGACATTGTCCACGAAACCACGCGTGCCGGCATAAAGGATGACCACCTGCTCTTCAACGGAAAGCGGGGTGTGCGCAGGCTGCTTCAACAGCTCCACCATGCGCGCACCACGGTCAAGCAAGCGCTTGGTGGCCGGGTCCAGGTCAGAAGCGAACTGCGCAAAAGCCGCCATTTCGCGGTACTGCGCCAAGTCAAGCTTCATTTTACCAGCGACCTGCTTCATCATTTTGGTCTGAGCGGCAGAGCCCACGCGGGAAACGGAAAAGCCCACGTTCACAGCAGGGCGCACGCCTTTGTAGAACAGGTCCGTTTCCAGGAAGATCTGACCGTCCGTGATGGAGATCACGTTGGTGGGGATGTAGGCCGAGATGTCGCCAGCCTGGGTCTCAATAACGGGCAGGGCCGTCATGGTGCCGCCACCCAGTTCCTTGGAAAGGCGCGCAGCGCGTTCCAGCAGGCGGGAGTGGAGGTAGAACACATCCCCTGGGTAAGCTTCACGCCCTGGTGGGCGGCGCAGCAGCAGGGACATCTGGCGGTAAGCCACCGCCTGCTTGGAGAGGTCATCGTAGCAGATGAGGGCGTTCATGCCGTTGTCGCGGAAATACTCGCCCATGGAGCTGGCGGAGTAAGGCGCCAGGTACTGCATGGAGGCGGAGTCAGACGCAGTAGCGGCCACAACGATGGAATAGTCCATGGCGCCGTTTTCAGTCAGCGTGCGCACAAGGTTGGCCACAGTGGAGCGTTTCTGCCCCACAGCCACATAGATGCAGAACATCTTGTCCTTGTCATCGCCGGCTTTGGCGTTGGCTTCCTTCTGGGCCAGCATGGAATCCACCAGGATGGTGGTCTTGCCGGTCTGGCGGTCACCAATCAGCAGCTCACGCTGGCCACGCCCGATTGGCACCAGGGCGTCAATGGCCTTGATGCCCGTCTGCATGGGCTGGGAAACAGACTGGCGCGCCATGATGCCTGGCGCCATGACTTCCGCATCGCGGTGCTCAGTGGCGTTAATGGGGCCACGGCCGTCAATGGGGTTGCCCAGCGCGTCCACAACACGGCCAAGTAGTTCCTTGCCAACTGGCACCTGCACGATTTTGCGCGTGCGGGTGACGGTGTCGCCTTCGCTGATGTCGTTGCCAGTGCCGAACACCACAACGCCCACACTGTCAGGCTCCAGGTTCAACGCCATGCCGCGCTCACCTGTGCGTTCGAACTCAACCAGCTCACCAGCCATCACGTTATCGAGGCCGTAAACGCGGGCGATGCCATCGCCAATGGACAGCACGGTGCCCGTTTCAGAAACGGTTTCCGGCTGATCGAAGCTCGCGATCTGCTTCTTGAGAATGTCCGAAATCTCGGCGGGACGGATGTCCACCATCACGCGGCTCCCTTCATGGCGTTCTGCAGGCGTGTCAGACGCCCGGCAATTGATGAATCAAACAAAACGGAACCCACACGCACCGTCATCCCGCCGATAAGGGATGAATCCTGGCGTTCCGTCATGACAATGTGCTGGTACCCGGCGTCTGTAAGCGTGTTTTGGATCTGCTGGCGCTGGTGGTCAGTCAACGGGGTGGCTGTGGCCACCTCGACAGGCACGATGCCACGGCGCTTGGCGTCAAGCAGTAGCACAGCCTCCAGGATCTCCCCTAATTCGGGCAGACGGCCATTTTCCCCCACAACCCCAATGAGCCGCAGCAAGGCGTCGTCAAGGTGAAGAGCGTTGGCAAGCTCTTCAGCAATGCGCCGTGCGCTGTCGTCATTGAGGCGCGGATCATTGAGCCATGCCTGGAAGGCAGGGTCACCCTGGATGGCGTCACGCAGGGCCCGGACCTGCTGCATGGTTTCACTGTTGTCGCCCTTTGCCGGCAGATAGTCGCAAAAGGCCCGGGCATAACGCTGCGCCAGTTCCCCCGGCGCCCTGATTTGCTGTTCCTGTGCTAAGGTCACGGGCATGTTCCGTCTCATGGTTTCGAGGCCAGAAGCCAGCCAGGCCAGCCTCTCCGCACCCGGACCGGCTCAGCTTTCCAAGCTAGCCCCAATTCAGTGCGCGGCCTGTGCCCAGTCCATGTTTGGAAAAGGAACAAGCCACCGCTGAATCAGCAGTTCAGTATCGGAAAGACGCCCGGCCCTGCCAGCGCTCGGTTCCAACCCCTACCATGGGCGCCGGAAAAGCGGCAATAAATCCAGCGCCGGGCTGCCATGTGTGGATGGACTGCCAGCGTAACGGTCTGCCATGAAGTGTTTGCAAGGATGAACCCTCGCACCACAGCTTTATGAAGTTAGAGTGGGGGAAGAAGTGGTACGTACTGCACGAACACTACGCATTACGGTAACACTGCGGTTGCTGGCGTTAAACGTGCCTTAGGGCAGCCCTGGTCAGCACAGGCGCAATTGCTTAATTACTCATTGCCTACAGGCAACATGCGCCAGCCTGATGGGCCAGCCCTGGGAGGACAGCGTAGTTTGAGTTTCCAAGGGTTTCATAGATAGACAGCAACAGGCAGGAGAGGGCAGGAAGCAAGCCCTGGGCAGTACTCCTAAGTGGCACCAAGTGCGCGATCTCCTGCTGCCAAAACACCAACATGTGTGGCACGGTGCTTTTTGAAGGCATCCGAAGACGCCACCCAAAGCACATGCGCCACCCAACGGCTGTGAGGTGACCGGAGGCCAAAGCTGAGCCAAAGCTAAATTGTGTGACAAGCGCTGGAGCGGGCGAAGGGAATCGAACCCTCCTCAGAAGCTTGGAAGGCTACTGCATTACCACTATGCTACGCCCGCCTCAGTACAAGACTGGTTTGTAACTGTTGCCGGTCGCAGTGACAAGTCCAACAAGTCGTTTCAATGCCGTCCCCTGCTCCAAATTTCTTCTGACCATGGCCCAACCGTGCCTTGGGCGCCCTGGACCAGGGCAACACGTAACGCCAAACTTGTAAAACCCTGGCTTAGCCCACAAACAGGCTTGACTTATGGTGTCAAAAAGACTTTATCTTTCCCCAACAGTCCGCCTATGGGCACCTGTCTTTGCCTTTACTAGCATAGGGAGCAGGCCATGGAGGCTGTCACTAGGGGCGTAGCTCAATTGGCTAGAGCGCCGGTCTCCAAAACCGGAGGTTGCGGGTTCGAGACCCTCCGCCCCTGCCATGACTCAGACCGGCGCTGCGCATGGACGTAGCGCCGGTTTTCGTTCATGGGACCATACAACCAATCTTTGACAGAAGCGGGCAGGCCACCAGGGCCAACCCAGGATGGGGAAGCTGTTATGGCCACGGCACAGGAAACCACCAGCAACGGCGCTACAACACCAAGCCACCGATTCAGCCTGCGCGGCTATCTTGTTGGTGTGATGGAGGAACTGAAGCGCATCACCTGGCCCACTCCCCAGATGACGTTTCGCACCACACTTGCTGTGTTGGCCATGGTGACGCTCACCTGTTTGTTCTTCTTAGGCGTGGATGAAGTCATCGGACTTGGCATCCGCGCCCTCTTCGGCATCGGAGGCTGATCCATCTCATGGCCAAACGCTGGTACGTCATTCACGTCTATTCCGGTTTTGAAAAGAAAATCGCTGAGCACATCCGCACCCAGGCGGAGAAGAAGGGCCTCAGCGATGCGTTTGAGGAAATCCTGGTCCCTGTGCAGGAAGTGATGGAGCCACGCCGTGGTGGGCGCCCCGTCAGCACAGAGCAGAAATTCTTCCCAGGCTATGTGCTGGCGAAAATGGAAATGACGGACCAGGCATGGCACTTGGTCATGGACACCCCCAAGGTCACGGGTTTCCTGGGCGCCAAGAACCGCCCTGTCCCCATTACCAGCGCTGAAGCCCAGCGCATTCTCAAGCAGGCCCAGGAAGGCCTGGAAACGCCCCGCTCCAGTCTCACTTTCGTCATTGGGGAGCAAGTGCGCGTTTCTGATGGGCCCTTCACTTCCTTCAATGGCAGTGTTGAGGATGTGGATGCTGAACATCAGCGCTTGAAAGTAAGCGTTTCCATTTTTGGCCGTGCCACCCCCGTAGAACTTGAATACACCCAGGTTGAGAAACTTTCCTGAAGCAAGGTTTGGTTTCCCAAGCTTGGACCCTTGTGAGGGATGCTGACGCAATTGGAGAAGCCGCCTTTACCCAAGGGGAAGGCGGCTTTTCCATAACAAATCTTGAAATCTTGCGTTCAAGCCAGACCGAATTCCTTCATGGCGGGTAGAAAATCCCTGTTTTGACGTTCTGAGCGTGAAAGCTTAAGAAGACTAAAACGCTGCAAGGGGGTCAGAGTGCCCCATTGGGCTTGGCTTGGGACAGGCACCTTTTTAAGGGCGCATTGAGCAGCGATTTCAGATGGGCAATGATGTGGCATCACCCATAAGGTTGGATCCACAGGTGTCGTCTCCTCCACCGGAACATCAGAAAACGCCTTCAGCAACTCAACAAGTTTACCACGCCACAGCTGGCTTTCAGCATGGGTGGCGCAAGGCATTTCCAAGAGAGCTTGGCGTTCTGGCAAAGGGAGCGCCTGCCATTGCTTGCGGCTGGCGCGAATCCCTGTTCGGTCCAGCTTTTCCCGCACTGCCATGGGCATGCCGCGCAAATCATGGGCATAGCCATGTTCAAATTCAAAAACTTGTCCTGTCATGAAGGCATCCTTCAATCTCACCTCAAGCCCGGAACTTGGGCCCTTTCGTTGGGTAGTGCCAAGTAACCTGGATGGGTGAATACATCCAACACCCCCCGTTGGCAGCTGGCAAGCGCCAACCCCCCTTGCCGTGCAAGGGCGACTGCCTGCCTGCTGGGTGCTGAGACAGCCACCAACACCCTCATGCCAGCCAAAACCGCTTTTTGCGCCATTTCAAACGAACAACGGCTGCTCAACACCACGAACCCTTGGCCACGATCGTATCCTGAGCGCCTAAGCGCCCCAACCAATTTGTCCAGGGCATTGTGACGGCCTATGTCCTCACGCGCCAACAGGATATTGCCAGCCGGGTCAGCCCAGGCAGCAGCATGAAGCATACGCAGCCGCTTGTTGAAGGGTTGATGCTCACGCAGCCCTTCAACCGCTTTCAGCAAGGCGTTTGGCGAAGGGCGCTGAGTGGGCGGGAGAACAGACCTTTCAACTGGACACGTCATGAAGCTGCTGTCTTCCTGACCGCAAACCCCACAAGCAGATCCACCCACCAAGGCCCTGCCCTGCTGGCGCTGAAGCAGCCTGCTGAATGCTTCTGGCGCAAGTTGCACATCCAACCGCACCCCTTGCGCTTCCCTTTGGGTGGGTGGGCTTTCCACCTGCCATGAACACCCCACAATGTCATGCTCGTCCTGGGCTATGCCCTCAGCACAGGTGAAGCCAACGGCATAATCAGCCAAGTCAGCGGGTGTGGCCATCATGACCGCATAAGGGTGAACACCATTGTAAACAATGCTGATGGGCACTTCACCAGCAATCGCCCGCTCTTTTTCTTCAGCCATGGGCAACAAGACACCATCATGGCTTGAGAAGCGCAGGCAAGGCACCACTTCCCCCCAAGGAGGAAAAGAAGCGCTATCCCCTGGGGCCTGGGAAGGCAAAAGCGGTTTAATAAGCGTTGACCTTAGGGGGGGTGGTTACTGGCATGGCCAAGGGGTCGGCTGGCGTGGGGCATTGGTCAAGAGTTTCCAGCATCAAAGCGGCACGTTGGCTGACAGCTTCCACGCCCACACTCAAAGCGGCGGCCAAATCTCCTGGCGTGTTGGGGATGGCTGCTGGGGAAAGCCAGTCAATGGTGCTGGCGCATGTGGGCTCAGCCCCCCAACCAGCACGCTTGACGGAAAGCACCCCTTCTATAATGGCCTGGCCAGCTGCGTTACGGTCAAAACGCGTGAGGGTGAGATCAACAAAAGCTTGGGGTGGAACCGCCACAGCGGCGTTCTGGGTGAAGACCACAGCGCGCGGGAACGTGCGCTGAAGGTCGGCAGCCATAGTGTCTGTCACCAAAATGCCAGGGGGCGCGCTCCAAGCGGCGCTTTCATCCACGTGCACCTGGGGGAAAGCAAGTGACATCACCATGACGTCCCGCTCCAGCGAAGGGGCAAGGATGGTGTTGTGAACTTCCACCGCCTGTTCAGGTGCCACTGCAGGCACGGTGGGCGGGTTGAGGGGGGTGAGCTGGTAAAAAGTGGGGCTGGCGCTTGAACACCCCCCCACCAGCCCCAGAAAACCCAGCGCACCGGCTGCCAAAAGGCCGTTCACGTTTTGTTGGATGGGTTTCATGGTGATTCTCCCTGTTGCGGTGGGCGTTGAAGCCAAAGGTTAGCCCAAGGACACCTTTAATGCTGACGCCCTGTGAGCAGCGCTGACGGGTGGTAGTCCAGGTACTGAGTGGCAAAGTGGGCTGACCGCGCCAGCTGGGTCAGCTGCACGACAAGAGCCTGGAGGTCACGGTGGAAATCAGTGTTGCCGCCATAGGAAGCCAGAAGCAGGCGGGCATTGTACAAAGTGCCTTTCAGGTTGTTCATCAAGGCAGGCAGGTTCTGGTCAGTGTGCGTCAGCAGGCTGTTGAGCGACTGCAGCGATTCACGCAGCGCCACCATGGCCTGGGTGAGCTGCGGGCTGCGCACCCGCTGGTCACTGTGGACAAGCAGGTCGTTCAGGTGGTCGCCAACCTGAGTCAGGGGCATGGCGGCTATTTTATTGGCGATGACGCTCAGCGATTGCATGGCGCCGCTAAGGCCACCAGCTTCGCTGGGGAGGATGGCGATGTTGCCTTCCCATGTCAGGGCGGCTGGCTTGGTGTTGGGGGTGTAGAGCAAGTCGATTTCCGCTGCACCCATCAGGAAGCTGGAACTGCCAACAGAGGCCCGCATGCCGTCAGACACGAAACCAGAAAGGGCCTGGTAGCCTTGGCGCTGGGTTTGGTTGGGCGCCGTGCCAGCAATGCGCCCCGGTTCCAGCACCATGTCCACACGCACGCGGGGCGGATGGTGTGGGTTGGCCAGTTCAAGGCGAACGCCCGTCACGATGCCCACCTGCACCCCAAACATCACCACTTTGCTACCACGCCCCAGCCCAGCCACAGAGCTGTTGAGGTATGTCGCCACATGGAGACGCTCATGGTAATAGGTGTTGTCGGCCTCCACCTCATTGCCATAGAGCCTGAACACCGTGTCAGGCAGGGCTGGGGGCATGTGGTCCCCCACCAATTGGGGCGGCTGGCCAAAAGCCACGCCACCTGAGAACAGGGCTTGGAGCGACTGCAGGCGCACGCGCAACCCTGTGGGGCTGAAATTGACGCTTAGCCCAGAGACATTCCAGAACTTGCTGTCTGTCCGCAGGTAACGGTCGTACGGGGCTTTGACGAAAATCTGCAGCAGGACTGGCCCCACCCCACCTGGGGGCAGGGTGTAGCCCAGAACTTCGCCCACGGGCAGGTCGCGGTAAAACACAGGCGCCCCTGGCCCCAGTGAATCCAGGTTGGGCGTCACCAGCCAATAGGTGGCGCCTGGCTGGTCTGAACGAATGCCAGGCGGGTTTTCCAGCCCTTTGAAATGGGTAGTATAAACGCCATCAGGTACGCCAGGGTCAAACGCGATGTAAGCACCGCTGAGCAACGTGCTGAGGCCAGTGATGGAAGCACCGTTGATGGTGGCGCGCACCACCCAGAAACGAGCGTGGTTGGTCATGTAAGGCGCGCTAGCCTCGTTCATCTGCACTGCTACGATCACGTGGCTCATATCAGGGCTGAGCGTCACATCCTTGACGATACCCAGCGTCACGGCCTTATTCTTGACCTGCGTCTGACCAGGGACGATGCCATCGGCTGTGTCGAAATCAATGGTGACAAGCGGCCCCTGCGTGGTGAAATGCCGCCATGCCAGCCAACCTGAAATCAGGATGGCAACCACGGGGATGATCCAGAGGATGGAAAAGCGCGTTGGGCGCACGTAAGCCACGGCCTCCCCCTGGGCGGTGTTGGCTGGCGTGGCCTGTGAGGGCGGCTCTGGCTGCATGTCGAACTGTTCCACCCCCTTCACGGCTGACCCTCCGCCCCTAAACTAGCGAGGGGTTCAGGGGTGGTTGTGACAACAGGTGGACCTTTCGGGCAACCATGGCCCCTGTGGCGGCGCTTCAAAGGGTGCCTGTGCTGATGGGGCAGGAAACCTGGATGGCGCTCGTTGCGGCCGGCAGCGTCCCATACGCCGCGCGGATCGTACATATCAGCAGCAAAAATTGTCAGCACAACCACCATCGCGAAGAAAACAATGCCCGGATCCGCGGTGACATGGGCAAAAAACGAGAACCGGACCACCGCCACAAGTATTGAAATCATGAATACGTCAATCATTGACCAACGGCCAATCAGCATGACGATGTGATAAAGTTTAGACAGCCCAATGAGATGCCAAGCGCGGCGGGTGAGCTCACAATAGAGCATCAAGGCCAGTGAAACAATCTTGAGCACAGGCAGGGTGATGGAAGCGAAAAGGACAATGAGCGCCAGCACCCAGAGGTCTGCCTGCCACAGTTCATGGACGCCCCCTATGATGGTATTGGGGTAACCCTTCCCCAACCGTGCATAGGTCATGACGGGCAGACAGTTGGCAGGGATGTAGAACACGAAGGCCGCAATGAGGAAGCAGATGGCCCCTTGGACCGCATTGGGTTTGCGCCTGTGCAGAATTTGCCCGCAGCGTGGACAGTCGCCCATGTCCGCTGTGTTGGGAATAGCATGGGGGGCTAGGAGCACCAGCTCACATGTGCCGCAGGAGAGCATGTGGCGTGGCGGAGGCATAGGGTTGGTGGCGCCATCATAAGGGGGGTGGCCCTTCTCAGCGCGGACCGAACGGTGTTCCCAGATCATTTCGGCATCGAAGGTGGAATCAAGCGCTGCCATGGAAAGCATCAGTGCGCCTAACAGGAAGGTGCCTGGCAGCAGGATGACCAACGCAAGGTCAATCAGCTTGGTGTAGGCCACCAACAGGCCAATGACGTAGACCTCCACCATGGACCAAGGCCGCAGTCGTTCATACCAAGCCAAAAGAGGACGGCACCATGTTGGCAGGTCGTCCTTGCCCGCCCCGTAAAGGATGGCACACATCATCAACAGGACAACGCCTGGCAGGATGACGCTGGTCAGCGCCACCAGAACAGCGATGATGCCCATGCCCTGGCTGACCAGCTGATGGGGGCCGCTCATCATCACAATGACGTTCACATGGCCGTACACATTTAGCATCATGACGCTGCTGACCAGCAGGGCCCCATAAAAAGCCAGCGCTGCAATGCAGAAAGCCCAAGGCCCCCCCAAGGTGGCGGTGCGGCGGCGGCGTTCCAGCTGGCTACCGCAGCGGCAGCATTCGGCAACCTCTCCTGGGAGCACAGCAGGCAGGCGCTGGAAAAGCCCACATGTCCTGCATTCCATAATACCTGTAACGATGCGCAGTTCACTGCTATGGTGCGGGTTGTCCACACAGCGGTGATGGCCCAGGCTCCACAGTCCCGTGTGAAAGTGATGGCTGCGAAAAAAAGGTATTTTCGCAAGAAAAGAGGCCAACCAACGCAGCATGGTCTGTTCATGCCCGCAGTCAGGCGGGGGGTCAACAGCTGCTTGCGTCTGCCCAGCTGCGCAGCACTGCCACCATGCCCCCACACAGCCTAAGCCGCGCCCTTGCCCCCTGCCCAACACTTTTCAAAAGAGGGGCGCCCAAACAGTTGCCCTGTGGCGGTGGCTGGGCTATATGGCTGTGCAGCGTGATTGCCGGCGTAGCTCAGGGGTAGAGCAACTGATTCGTAATCAGTAGGCCCTCGGTTCAATTCCGAGCGCCGGCACCAGCGTCTTCCCTTGGCCATTCCCCAAAATCTGCCAACCCTCATGGCTTCATGCAGCCGATGTGCTGTGGGCTTGGCGTTGCCAGCTTTGGGTGCCCCTATTCCCCCATGTTTTTATTGCCGTCTTTTTTGCTGCACGGCACATGGCCTCATTTGGCTGCGTTGCCTCCAGACCTGCCCTTACTGGTTCCGCCAGGCTGGCTGGGGTGGCGCTATGGCCAACGTGCGCGGCGGTTTTGGCAGGCGCGGCGCACGGCACGCGCCTGTGGGCAGCGCTGGGTGGCAGCGCGTGCTGGGCAGGCACGCCAACACCATGACTTCCTGAGCCAGGACGCGCTGGCTGACCTCAGCTACCAAATCAGGGAGGCCCTATGTTCGGCTGGCCTGGCTGAATGGCAGCCGCGCGCATGGGCCTGGAGCGCACAAACCTTGAAAAGGGCCAGCCGTGCCTTCCAGAAAGGCGCCCTTGCCAACCCTTCCCCCCAACAGCCCCTGCTTACCTACAGCCCAGACATGGATCCTTTGGCCTATGAGGATTACTGCGCCGCCCTGCTGGCCCATGAAGGTTGGCAGGTGGAAATGACCCCCCTTTCGGGGGACCAGGGGGCAGATGTCATTGCCAGCTGCAACGGGGTGAAGCTGGTGGTGCAATGCAAGCTTTACAGCAAGCCTGTGGGCAACAAGGCCGTTCAGGAAGTGGTGGCGGCGCGCCAATTCCATCAAGCTCAAATGGCCGTTGTGGCCAGCAACGCCCGTTACACGCGCAGCGCCCGCGAGTTGGCGGCGGGCACGGGGGTACTGCTTCTGCACCATGCGCAGCTGCCTGCCCTGCGGCCATGGGGCTGACCACACCCCATGGCACGGCACGCGCCTGTGCAACGGGCGCTTGCCCCTTCAGGGCGTTGGGGTGCGGATCATGTAGTCAAAGGCGGCCAGCGCCGCTGTGGCGCCACTGCCCATGGAGATGATGATCTGCTTGTAAGGCGTGCTGGCCACATCGCCTGCGCCAAACACCCCAGGAATGGATGTAGCGCCACATTCATTGATGACGATCTCACCCATTTTGTTCAGCTCAACCGCATCCTTGACCCAAGCGCTGTTGGGCAGAAGGCCAATCTGAACGAACAGCGCATCCACATCGAGGTGCTTAACGCTGCCATCTGTGCGGTCAGTCCAGTCAAGGCCTGTCATGTTGGTGCCATCGCCCTTGACTTCCTCAGGGGTGGCGTTGGTCAGGACTTTGACGTTGGGCAGTTTATACAGCGCATCCTGGAGAACCTGGTCTGCCTTCAGTTCAGGACCGCGCTGCAGCAGCGTGACGTGGGAACAGATGTTAGCCAGGTCGATGGCCGCCTCCACACCGCTGTTACCGCCACCAGCCACCGCCACAGGGCGCCCTTTAAAGAAGGGGCCATCACAATGGGGGCAATAGGCCACGCCATGGGTCAGGTAGGTTTCCTCCCCCTTGCAGCCCAGCTTGCGCCAGCGTGCGCCCGTGGCGGCGATAACAGTGCGCGCCTTGACCGTTGCGCCGCTTTCCAGCTTCACGGCGTGGAGGGCGCCTGGCTTTCCACCAGGCACCAGCTGCGCCGCGCGCTGGTTAGCCATGACATGGACAGGGTAGAGCTCCACATCCTGCTTCAGTTGAGCAGCCAGGCCACTGCCCTGAATTTTGGGGATGGGGATGAGGTTGTCGATCTCGCCAGTGTCCAGCACCTGCCCGCCAAAAAGCTCCCCCACCAGCGCTGTGCGCAGGCCCTTGCGGGCAGCGTAGACAGCAGCCGAACAGCCAGCGGGCCCCATGCCGACAATCAACACGTCAAAGGGGGCTTCAGCATCGATGCGCGCAGCCTCTGCCTTGGCTGCTTTGGCGCTGCCTGCTGAGTCCAGCTTGGCGAGGATGTCGCTCATCTCCTGCCGGCCCACGCTGAACAGCTTGCCATCAAGCAACACTTGCGGCACGGAGCGAATATCGTACTTCTTGACCAGTGCTGGGAAGAAGGCGCCATCAATATTGATGGAGCTGACGGCCTTGGGGTTGATGACCGCCATGGCGTTGATGGCCTGCACCACCTCAGGACAGTTGTTGCAGGTCAGGGAGTAGACGACTTCAAATTTGTAAGGCCCTGCAAGGCCCTCGATCTGCGCCACCAAGGCCGGGTCGACCTTGGGGGGATGACCACCAACCCACAGCAGCGCCAGAACAAATGAATCGAACTCATGGCCCAAGGGAATGCCAGCGAAGGTAAGCTTGATGTCCGTGCCGGGGCGCACAATGCTGAAAGAAGGCTTGAAAGCGCTATCGCCCTGGGCGCTGGCGTCAAAAGTGACCTTGGGAGAAAGGCTGCCGACATCAGTCAGGAAGTCCTTCATCGCCTTGGCGTTGTCGCTGTCGTCAAGGGTGGCGACAAGCACCACCTGATCTTTGACATACTGGTTGATGAGGGCTTTGAGCTGCTCGCGCAGCTCTGGTGTGAGGGACTGGTTAACGTCCATGTCCTGTCCTCCAAAAGCTATGATGAGATTATGTTGCCGTGTTCACGCAAGCGCGCCTGCAGGCCACGGAGCGCGCATGAAAAAGGCGCAACGCGACATGTTCGCGCTGCGCCCTCAACCAGCCCGCCACACAGCGCCCTTGAACCAAGAGCGGTGTGGTTGGGGTGGCTTTCAACCTGGTTCAGGAAGAACCGTGGCCTCAGATTTTGCCAACCAGGTTGATGCCGGGGGTCAGCACCTTGCCGCCTTCCTTCCAATGGGCGGGGCAGACTTCGCCAGGGTGGCTGGCGACATACTGCGCGGCCTCGATTTTACCCAGCAGCTCCTTGGCGCTGCGGCCCACACCTGGGGAGGTGATTTCGACATACTGAATGCGGCCTTCAGGATCGATCAGGAAGGTGCCGCGGTCAGCCCAGAAGGTGTCGCCCTTGGGGCTGTCCATCAGGACATCGAAATTGGTGGCCAGAACGCCGGCAGGGTCGCCCAGCATGGGGAACTGCACCTTGCGGATGGCGTCTGACGTGTCGTGCCAGGCCTTGTGGCTGAACTCCTTGTCAGTGGAGACGGAGTAGATCTGCACGCCCAGTTTCTCAAAAGCGGCGTAGTTCTCAGCCAGGTCTTCAAGCTCTGTCGGGCACACGAAGGTGAAGTCGGCAGGGTAGAAGAAAATCACAGACCATTTCTTGGGGCCAATCAGATCCTTTTCAGAGACCTCAATGAAGGCGTCCTTTTTGGGGTCGTAGGCATGGGCTAGGAACGGTTTGATTGTTGAACCGATTTTCGGCATGGGAAATGTCCTTTCGCGTTTGAAGTGACGGTTGAACCATTGTTCAGTCGCATGCGCCGCATTGCGGCCGGGTGCGCTGAACTTCTGACACCATCAGAGACCCAGGGCCGTGCCAGCGTCAAGCACAATCACGGCTTGGCGGGGGTAGGCAACGCTTGGAGGCCTGCAAAAAGCGCCACAAAGCCAGTTTGTTTCGACTTTGAAACAAAGATATCCTTTTAGGCAGCATTGCCGCCCTTTCCAGGCTGCACGCCATGGTCATGAGGGGATGGGCAGGTTTTGCAGGGCATCTCTTGAGGGATTATCGTTCCAGCATGTCCTATGTTCCTCTTTCAGGCCTTTCGTTGCGCGATGTTGAATATGCTGTCGCTGTTGACGATTTGCGCAATTTCTCCCGCGCTGCTGAACGGTGCGGTGTGAGCCAAGCTGGCCTTTCCGAACAGGTGCGCAAGTTGGAAAACGTGCTTGGCGTCAAGCTGTTCGAACGATCCAGGCGCACCGTCACCCCCACCCCTGAAAGCGAACACATCCTGCGCCACGCCCGTGAATTATTGGCAACGGCGCGCGCTTTTCTGGAGGCAGCCCACCATGACCGCGCTGAACTGACCGGCACGCTCCATCTGGGCCTCATCCCTACTTTGGGGCCTTACTACCTACCAGACCTGCTGCCGCTTTTGCGTGGGCGCTGGCCAGGGCTGAAACTTCGTTTGGAAGAATGCATCACCCCCACCCTAGCTGCCGCCCTGCGCCAGGGTGAGCTGGACATGGGTGTGCTGGTCAAAGTTCCAGGGCTGAACGGCCTGCACACAGAGCCCCTGTTTACAGAGCCTTTTTGGGGTGTTTTCCCAGCCAACCATGAACTGGCCACCAAAGCGGAAATCAAGCTGGCCGATTTTAATCGTGCCGACCTTTTATTGCTGGAAAAGGGCCATTGCCTGCGTGACCAGGCCCTTTCCCTGTGCCCAGGGGTGCGCCGCCACCCCCAACGCCTTGCCCCCAGCCTGGAAATGCTATGGCACATGATCGGCGTGGGGGAGGGGTTCTCACTTATCCCAGCCTTGGCTTTGCGCAACAGAACCGACTTCGCTGACCTTGTACGGGTGCGCCGCCTTGATGAAAGCGAAGCCCACCGCCTCATCTGTTTGGCCTGGCGCCCAACAGACCCACGCCACAAGTTGTTCCTTGAACTGGCTAAACGGCTGCGTGCCCACGTGCCTGATGGCTGCCTGGCACTGGACCAACAGGGATGAAAACCATGCCCTGGCGCTGGCGCGGACGAACCGATCTTTAAATGGTTTTACCTATTAGAACCATAGGGAGAAACAGTGTGGACGATAAGTGATATGAACCCCCACCCCTAGCCAGCCCAGCCAAGGCTGAGCGGTTTTAGGCCATGATGAAGCCGCCACCAAGGATTCGGCTGCCTTCATAAAACACGCAGGCCTGGCCAGGTGCTGCGAAAGCCGGTGCATCCAGCAGCACGTCTGCTTCATCTGGGCCACGCCAAGATGGTTTGACCAAGGCCGTACGCGGTTCCTCACGCGCCCGCAGCTGCACCGTGCAGCGCAACCCTTCGCTTGGCACGTCCAAAAGCCAGTTCATGCCGCGCAGGCGCACGTGGGCACTGCCTGAACGGGCCTCGTCACGCGGGGCCACGATAATGCGGCGCGTGGCGCCGTCAATGCGCGTCACTACTTGGCGCTGCCCCGTTTGAGTGTGCAAGTTGCCCAGGCGCTTGCTTTGACCCACCGTGTAGCGGGCTATGCCTTCATGGCGCCCAAGAACATGGCCCGCACCGTCCACAATATCGCCTGGGCCAGCGATCTCAGGCCGCATGGCCTCTACCAGCCCAGCATAGGAACCATCCGTTACAAAGCAGATGTCTTGGCTGTCTGGCTTAGCGGCGATTTCCAGGCCATAAGCTGCTGCCAGGGCGCGTACCTCATCCTTGGATGTCATGTCGCCCAAAGGGAAACGCAGGTAATCCAGCTGGTCACGCGTTGTGGCGAACAGAAACCACGACTGGTCACGTCCCTGGTCGCGCGGCCTGTGCAGTTCCGGCCCTGAAGGCCCTTCAAGGCGGCGCACATAATGGCCAGTCGCCATGGCGTCACAGCCCAATTCACGCGCCAGGCCCAAAAGGTCAGTGAACTTGACTCCTTGGTTACAAGCCACGCACGGCACAGGGGTTTCGCCGCGCGCGTAGGCGTCAGCAAAGCTTTCCATGACGCTTTGCTTGAAGCGGTCTTCAGCGTCAATCACGTAGTGGGGGAAACCGGCGCTCTCAGCCACTTGGCGCGCATCCCTGATGTCGCGTCCAGCACAACATGACCCAGCCTTGGCGGGGCCGCGGTGGTCATAAAGCTGCAAGGTGGCGCCAATGACCTCATGGCCTTGGCGCTTGAGCATGACAGCGGCAACGGAACTGTCCACCCCACCTGACATGGCGGCCAAAATACGCACTCTCTCAGTTTCCCCTATGATTGGTGGTCCAGCCTTAGGCCTGCTTGGGAATCTGCACCACAAGGCCGTCCAAATCATCGTTCATGATGATTTGACATCCCAGCCGGGAGGTGGGCTGAAGGTCAAAGGCCAGGTCAAGCATGTCTTCCTCGTCCTCAGTCGCGCCTGGAATGCGGTCTGCCCATTCAGGATCAACGATCACATGGCACGTGGCACAGGCAAGCGAGCCTTCACAGGCACCTTCCAGGTCAATGTCATGTTCCTGGGCGATTTCCAGAACGGAAAGGCCCTTTTTGGCATCCACTTCATGACGGGTGCCATCTGGCTCAACGAAAGTCATCCGGGGCATAACATTACTCCTGTTGTGCTGTCGGGGGCGATGAGGCGGCCCTGAGCTGTGCCGCACCCTGTGCCAGCAAGCCGACAGCCTGGTCAATCTCTGCCTCCCGCGTAAAGCGTCCCACCGACAGGCGCAAGCTCCGCTGGGCGTCACCAGGCGTGAGGCCCATGGCGCAAAGCACGTAAGATGGCGCCCCAGAGCCTGCCTGGCAAGCTGAACCAGTGGAAGCGCCAACCAAGGGCACGGTGGCCAGCAGCGCTTCAGTGCTGTGCCCCCCCAACACCTGGGCAGGCAAGCAAGCATTCAACACCTGGGGCAGCATGGGCGCGCCATGGCCTGTCCAGCGCAGACCGGGCCACAAGGCTGAGAGCCCATCCCACAACTGCTGGCGCAAGCAGGCCAGGCGCTGGCTTTCAGCGCGCTTGCGTTCCAGCATGAGGCGCGCCGCAACGCCAAAACCGACAATGAGCGGCACAGGCAGCGTTCCAGAACGCAGGCCCCGCTCCTGCCCCCCGCCTGAGAATAGCCCTTCCAGGCGTGCACGCGGCCTGCGGCGCACATAAAGGGCCCCAATACCTTTGGGACCATAGAGCTTGTGGGCGGAGAGGGAGGCGAGGTCGAGGCTTTCAAGGGGGATGTCCACTTTGCCAGCAGCCTGAGCCAAATCACTGTGGAACAAGGCCCCCTGGTCGCGCGCTTGCGCTGACAGCGCCTTGATGTTTTGCAGCACGCCAGTTTCATTGTTGGCTGCCATGATGGAAACCACCGCTGGGCGCGCTTCCCCAGCAAGGGCTTTGGCGAATTCACCCTCCAGCACCAAACCTTTAAGGTCCACCCCAACTTGGCACGTGGTGAAACCTTCCGCCCCCAGGGAACGTACTGATTCCAAAACGCATTTATGCTCGGTGGCTTGCGTCACCACCGCCAAGGGGTGGGCACCGCCCTCCTTATGGAGGCGGTAGCGCGCCCCCCCTTTGATGGCCAGGTTGTTAGCCTCTGTGGCGCCAGAGGTGAAAATGATTTCACGTGGTTCAGCGCCAATCAGGGCCGCCACCTCAGCACGGGCGCCTTCAACAGCGTCACGCGCTTGGCGCCCCCATTCATGCTGGCTTGAAGCATTGCCAAAACCAGCCCCAAACCACGGCAGCATGGCTTCTACCACAGCAGGGTCACAAGGGGTTGTGGCCATGTAATCCAGGTAAATGCCCCCAGAGGGCTGTTCAGGCTCAGCCACAGCAGGGAGGGATGGTTCGTGGGGTGCAGTCATGGCTGGCACCTTGGGGCCTGCTGGCTTTGATGGCGCGCCACCATGGCGTGCCAGACTTCCATGAAGCGTTCCACCTGCTTGGGCTGCACATTCCAAGGCAATGAAATGCGCAGGGTCTGGCGTGCGGCAGGACCAAGGCCCATAGCAGCCAACACTGGGGAACTGCCAACTTTCCCACTAGAACAAGCTGACCCTGAGGAAACGCAAATGCCAGCCAGGTCAAGCGCCATGAGCTGGGCCTGCGCTGAAAGCCCCGGCACCGTGACGGAAAGGGTGTTAGGCAGCATGGTGCCCTCACCACCCTGCGCAGGGCCCTGGATGATGGCCCCAACCCGGCGCATGGCCTTGGCCATGGTTTGGCGCAGCGTGCGCACCTTCTGCCAATCCTGTTGGGAGGCAGCTTCAAGGGCGGCGGCCATGGCCATGATTGCCACCAAGGGAGGAGTGCCACCACGCCGCCCCTGTTCCTGCCCGCCCCCTTTCATGAAGGGGGGGAAGGGGGAGGAGGCCATGGCCGCTGGCAGAAGCAGCGCCCCAGCACCAGCCAAGCCACCAGCCTTGTGGCCTGAAAGGGCCAGGCTGGCGTTCTCCAAAGCGGCAAGGGGCAGTTTCATGCGCCCAGCAGCTTGGGCGGCATCAACGTGGAGGGGCACTTGGCAGCGCACGCACAGGGCAGCGATGGCTGGAAGGTCAGACACCACGCCAGTCTCATTATTGGCTGCCATGACGCACAGCAAAGCTGGAGGGCTGCCGTTTTCCCCAACCAACAGATTCTCCAGCGCCGCCAGGTCATGGCGGCCATCAGGCCCAACCGGCACCAAATCAGCATCAGGCGCGGCCTGGCGCACGGCCTGATGCTCAGTGGCGCCCACAAGCACGTGGTCACTGCGCCCCTCAAGGCGTGCCAATTCCCTGAAGCCATAAATAGCGGCGGCATTGGCTTCCGTAGCGCCAGACGTGAAAATGCAAGCATCCTCAGGGCGCTGGAAAAGCTCAGCTACTTGGCGGCGCGCTTTATCAAGCGCCTGCCTGGCCTGCCGCCCTTGGCTATGGACAGATGAAGGGTTGCCGGTCAGCGCCAAACCTTCCAAGGCTGCTTGGTGCGCTTCAGGGCGCAGGGGTTCACTGGCATTGGCGTCAAAATAAAGTTCATCGCCTGCGCAAGCTTCAGACATGCTCATCATTGCGACCCCGTGATGGAGGAAAAGCTGGGCACAGTCCACTGGTCAGGGGGGCTGTTTCCTGTGCATTCCACAAAATGCACCACAGACCACCGCTTGGCCAATCACAAGCCCGATTGGACTGACGCTGTCCTCAGCGTACAGAGTAGTGGATGATGCAGCCATGCAACACAAACATGGCTCAAGTATCAGCCATACCCAGAAGTGCCCTTTGCACAGCTGAATCAGGGTGGCCCGATGCAAGGCAGCTCTGTAAGGTTTTCATTAGTAACTATTTGTAAGCAACTAGGCTGCGCACGCGGCATGGCCTGGTTGCTCACAGCAGCCATGCAGGATGACCGACCATGACCGCCATGACCCGCACAGCTCAGTCTCACCGAATTGCCCTCGCCATTCGCATTGTAACTGTTCTGTACGCACTGATTGTGGTGGCATGGCATTTTGCGTACCTGCAACTTCAAGCTGGCAGGCGCTTTCAACTATTTCAGGCCGCTTCACAAGCCTGTCAGCGCCTCATGATGTGCAAGCTCATGCCAGGTGCCTTCATGCGCCCCGTTTCCGCTTCCACAGCCCAGTTTGAGTTGCAGCCCACATCATGAAGACGCCCTCAACGACTTTCCGCCCACTCCGTTCCGCAAGCGCAACACTTTCCACCTTGAGCGCCCTCAAAGCCCGCAAGGTCAGGAACCGCTTACCTACCCTCCTGGCCTGTTTGACGGGCACAGGGTTGGGGGGCCTCTATGGCATTCCAACCCCTGCCAATGCAAGCGGCATTCTTCCTGCAGCTGCCGGCACCACAGCCACGGTGCTGCCCCAAGCTACCACAAGCCATGTGGTTGCGGGCGCTGGCCGAACGGCCAACACAGGCCCTGTTATCCGCTTAGGCCACCATGGCACGGCTGCCCCGGAAAAGGGTGCCACGCTGGTGCCGGCCCGCCAAACGCCAGCTGCGCCACCGCCTGCTGAACCTGAACAATGGTACACAGGCTCCTTGGCGTCCCCTTCCCCAGCGTTGCCTGCGCCAGGGTTGTGGGGGTTTGAGCCTTACTTCTCAGGCACGGTGCCTTTGGGGCAGTTTGCCGATACCGGCAAGCGCGTGACCAAAAAAGGCAAAGGCGGCCCCAATGGGTTCTCACAGTTCACGCTGTCTGAATACTCCATCACCAATCACCTGACCTTCTACATGCTGCCCACCTACAGCTACAGCTGGGGCAACGGCACCCATCATTCCTCTGGGCTGCGCATCAATGACTTGCCGATGGAGTTCAAGTACCGCATTGGGGAGCATTACTCGCCCTCATTGACGATCTCCATCGGTGCGAACGCCCCTGTGGGCAAGTACCAAAAGCTCCACAATTCCCAGGAAGGGGTGGGCACTGGCGCCTGGATTGCGCGCTTCGGCGTTGAAACGCAGCTGGTGTTCCCCTTCTTCAACCACATGCAGCGCATCCGTGGCTGGGCCATGGCGCGTGAACCCTTCACTAGCACCTCCGTCAAGGGCATGTCGGTCTATGGAACCCAGAATGGCTTTGAAGGGACAGGCCATGCCGCGGCTTTCGGCAATGAAGGTGTCTCTTGGGAAGGTGGGTTGACCCGTGAATGGCTGTTGGCGCTTGACCTTTACCATGTTTGGAGTGCTGGCACCCGCTACACAGGCCATTACACCAGCCGCGCGGCGGGGATTGCAGCGGGCTTTGCCAATTACCACGGTCAGCACATCCATTCACGCCACACACCCTGGGGCACGCAGTTCCGTGTGGCGCCCGCCATTGAATACAACTGGACGCCAGCCTGGGGCGCCATCATGGGCGTTGACTTGCCTGTGATGGGGCACAACATGTCAGCCAACATCAGCCCCCAGGCAGCTGTTTTCTACACGTTCTGACAGGAGGGGGGCGGAAGGTTGAACCATCCCGCCCCCTGCTACTGGCCAGGGCCCTGGTTCTGACTGGATGCTGGGATAATCTGCATTGTGAAAGCCGATTTTAGTAGCTATTCCCAAGGCAGAACCGATATAGGACAAGTGCGATATTTAATTTCCACGCTCACAGAGCAGGAAATGCGGCCTGTCAGGCTTAGGCTTGAAACCGATGGTGCCTGGTTGCCCAACAGCCATGCCTTACGGCCTGCCTGACGCCGGCTTTCAGCACAGCATGCCACCGTCCATGCCTGCTGCCGGCGCCGCCAGCCCAACGCTAAATGGAATGAGTCATCTATGGCAGATATGAGACCGGGCCGTCATGAGGAAATGTTCATCGGGCCTGTAGGGCAACTGGAAGGGGTTTACCACCAATCCACCAAACGCAATGCGCCCCTGGCCCTTGTCCTGCACCCCCACCCCCTTCATGGCGGCAGCCTAAAAAACCGTGTCACCTTTACCATGGCGCGCACATTCCAGGACATGGGCTTTTCAGTTCTTCGTTACAATTCACGGGGGGTGGGTCGTTCAGAAGGGCGCTATGACGGCGGCATTGGAGAAATATCGGATGCCGCTTATGCCCTCGATTGGCTTCAGGAGATCAACCCCCATTCCAGCGAGATCTGGATTGCGGGCTATTCCTTCGGCGCTTTTGTCGGCATGCAGCTTTTGATGCGCCGCCCTGAGGTGAAGGGCTGGATCAGCGTTGCGCCCCCAGCTGATGATTACGATTTCGGTTTCCTGGCCCCGTGCCCATGCGGCGGGCTAATGATCGCAGGCGGCCGTGACCAGCTTGCGCCAGAGCCCAGCATCCGCCGCCTGGTGGAGAAACTGAACACGCAGCGCAACGTCACGGTGGATTACCGTGTTTTTGACGCGGCAGACCATATTTTCAGTCGTCAGGTGCGTGCCATCTCAGACGCCATCACAGACCATGTAAACACCAAGCAGGCTGATTTCCTCCCCCTGGAGCATGATTGACAACTGTTCCAGCAAGGCTTGGCTTCAAGCCACCTTCCCCTCCAATCCCTTTCGGTGACTTAGCCCATGACTGACTACAGGCCCCAAAGCCCCTTCCTGCGTGAAGCGCAGGCACGCGGCATGATGTTCCAATGCACGGATCTGGCGGCGCTCGATCAACGCATGATGGAAGGGCCTGTGACAGCCTATGTGGGGTTTGACCCCACAGCGGATTCCCTTCATGTGGGCAATGCCCTTTCCATCATGATGCTGCGCCTGCTGCAACGTCATGGACACCGTCCCATAGCTTTGGCGGGGGGAGGAACGGCACGCATTGGCGACCCTTCCTTCCGTGATGAGGCACGCAGCCTCATGAAGGAGGAAACCATCGCCCGCAACCTGGCGGGCATTCAAGCGTCACTGCGCCAGTTCCTGAACTTTGAGGTTGAGGAAGGCAAGAACGCCCCCCTTTTAGCCAATAACGCTGACTGGCTTGGGAAACTCTCCTGGCTTGACCTTCTGCAGGATGTGGGCGCGCATTTTTCCATCAGTCGCATGTTGTCATTTGAAAGCGTCAAGCAGCGCCTGGAACGTGAGCAGGGATTGACGTTCCTGGAATTCAACTACTCCATTTTGCAGGCCTATGATTTCCGTGAACTGCACCGCCGCCATGGCGCCGTGCTGCAAATGGGTGGCTCTGACCAATGGGGCAACATCGTTTCGGGCATTGAACTGGCCCGCCGCACTGATGGGGCCAAGCTGTTTGGTTTGACGACCCCACTGGTCACCACGGCCTCTGGCGCCAAAATGGGCAAATCAGCTCAAGGGGCGCGTTGGGTGCGGGCTGAAAAGTTGCCTGTGTTCGATTACTGGCAGTTCTGGCGCAACACGGAAGACGCTGATGTGGGACGCTTCCTCAAAATGTTCACTGACCTGCCTGTTGAGGAATGCGAACGCCTTGGCGCCTTGGAAGGCGTAGCCATCAATGAGGCCAAAGCCATCTTAGCCACGGAAGCCACGGCTATCTGCCATGGCAGGGCCGCTGCGGAGGAGGCCCAACGTGCCGCTGAGGGTGTGTTTGCAGGCGCTGGCCAGGAAGCGCCCTTGCCAACTGTGGTGCTGAAAAATGCCGCAATCGCTGGTGAAGGGGTGCCTGCCTTCAAGTTGTTGGTTGAAACTGGGCAAGCCAAAACGGGGGGGGAGGCCCGCAGACTCATCAGGGGGGGTGGCGCGCGCATCAATGGCGCGCCTATCAAGGATGAGAATCAACCCATCAGCCAAGCGGACTTCGCCCCACCACCCCATGGCGGCAAGCCAGAACTGCGCCTATCCATTGGCAAGAAGAAGCACATCAGCGTTCAATTGGCACAGTGAGGTGCGTGAGGTGCTTTCAAAAGCTTGATAGCGGGCTAAGGTCAAAAGTGCCAGGTCAGCCTGGCAACCATTCCAGGTGCCAACTCACTGTTTGGATGCAACCATTGCCACTGGCGCTGCCGCGTTCCTTGGGCAGCACAAGCACAATTTGCCTTGAACGCTCTGGCTGCATGCGGCCGCAATAAACATCCCCCTCCACCTTCAAGCGGCCACCTTGCTGGCTGAAACGCCATATGCTGCCTGATGCCTTGAGGATGACCTCCTCCTCCTCTTGGATGACCCTGACGTCAGGGTGGACGTGAAAACGCACTTCCACATTCTGGGGGCGTTCACCTTCAATGATTTCAAAGCCGCGCAAATTGTGGCCGGCCTCATCCAAGGTCAGGGCGCGCTTCCATAAAGCGCCATGGGATGCGCGGTAGCCATCCTGTTCCATTTCCAAATGGTGTTCCCCCCCAGACATGAACTTTTCCAGGCGCACATGGTGGGGACGGCGTGCAATCGTGCCATTCTTGGCGAAATCACAGGATGACTCGCCACCGACCAGAATCATGTTGTGTGCTGCGCTGGCACGCAATGCTTCTCGCCAAGCCGGATCAGCAAAACTGCCGCAATTCACAAGCAAACGCTGTGATTGCCAGGAAAATTCGAAAGAGAGCGTACCTGCATGGGCGCGGCGGTCAAAGCCGTGTTTAGGGGGCACGCCCGCATCTACCAACAGCAGCGCCCCCCCAGCCACCACACGCACAAAACGCCCATCAGGCAGGTTGGGGGCCAGCAGCCTGGTGCGTTCGATGCGTTCGAACAGCGTGGCAAGGCTGTTCCTGTTGCCTTCACTACTGCCATTGAAACACGCTAACCCGCCATCGCCATGGCATAGCGAACGCAGCACAGGCGTGGCACGCGCTAAATTCTCCCGCACGCCCGGGGGCGGGTACGTTCCCATGGCGCCATACATGGCCAGTATGGATGCTAACTCAACCAAGGCGCTGAATTGGGCTTCCGGGCTGCGTTCAGCCACTGTGCCATCCGGCAAGAAAACCCGTTTCATCTCAGCAGGCAGGTAACGTTCAAAACGTGCCAGGAAGCCCTGGTGGTCTGGACGTACCATAAAGGCGGCCAGCAAGCCGCGCAGCACGGCTAGGCCTTCCCAACCACGGGGCGGCAAAGGAACCATGGCAGCCAACATGCGCCCATCACGCACCATGGCTTCACCAGCCTGCACTTGCAGACCACGCGCGCCACTACCCAAGCAGAACTCATAATGGCCATGCCAATTGGCCAAACGCTGCCCCATGATGGTGGGTTCACTGGCCAAGGGGTCCGCTGGCGGTTCCTTCAGCCAGCATTCCATCAAGCGGCGCGCCAACAGGCGGGCATCATTGTTGCCCAGGGCGCGCAAGTCCCGCAACCACTCGAAACTGTACAACCAGGGCTTGATGGCCTCTGGGGCTTGTTCGCGCCAAGGTTGGAGGCCATCCAACCTGGGCAGCTTGTACAGGCCAAGGCTTGTGGCGGCTTTGCCCATCACCAAGCGCGCGCCACGCTCAGCATCACCTGTGATGATGTCCTGGTAAATGTAATGGGGCGCACCCCCTTTCCAGCCACGCGGCATGCGGGCCACAGCCAGCTTCAACCAACGCCATCCTTTGATTATAGGCACAGGGCGGGGTTGTCCTTCAGTCCAGCACAGGCGGCATCGCCGCCCCCTCAAGGGCGTTGATGGCCGCTGCGCGGTCAGGGTGGCCAAAAACGGCTGAACCCGCCACCAACATGCGTGCGCCAGCGTCCGTCACCAAGGCTGTGGTTGCTGGATTGACGCCACCATCAACCCCCACGATTACCTCATGGCCATCAGCCGCCTTTTGCTGGGCCGCCATGCGGGCGATGCGGCGAATCTTAGGCAGTTGGGCCGGCATGAACTTCTGCCCACCAAAGCCTGGGTTCACGGTCATGACCAGAATGCTGTCCACCATGCCCATGATTTCGCTCAACGCTTCCACAGGGGTGGCTGGGCACAAGGCCACACCAGCACGGCAGCCCAATTCCTTAATGACCTGAAGCGTGCGGTTGAGGTGCCAATTGCCTTCAACATGAACCGTGATTTGATCAGCGCCGGCATCAGCCACAGCCTTGAGGTGGGGATCAGCATCCTCCACCATCAGATGGGCATCGAAAAAGGCCTTGCTGTGAGGGCGCAGCGCTTTGATGACAGGCATCCCGAAGGAGATGTTCGGCACAAACCGGCCATCCATGACGTCCAAATGCACCCAAGGGGCTGTTTCAATGCTGGCCAGCTCAGATTGCAAATTGGCGAAATCCGCAGCTAAAAGGCTGGGGGCGACAATGACCGGTGCGGTTGCTGGCGCCTTAGCCCAGGCTGGGAAGGGACTGCGGTGCGCTTTCTGTGTGGTGGGCTGTGTCATGATTCCTTTGTAGCAGGGTTTTTAGGCAACAAGGCAAGATTGATGGATGTTCTGGGCTTTATTTTGCCCCCGTGCCGCTTGCCGCCCCCAGGAGGCAAACATTATAAAAAGCCGTTCCCAGGGGCGTCCCAAAAACGGGGCTGAGACGGCATGGCGCCGAAACCCTTTGAACCTGATCCGGCTCATACCGGCGAAGGGACAGGAATGATCGCCCATGGCCCAGCCTTTGCCGCCATGACGCCAGGCACCTGAATTTTTCGCTTTGCAACCGGATCTTTTCACTCGCCCAGGGAGAGAAGATTCTTGCCGCCACTCCAGCGTTCCCCATCTTCAAGGCCACGCCCATCGTTGGTGCTTGTGGTTCCCTTGGCTATCATGGCAGGCGTCACCTTAGCCACCATCCGCGCTGCGAAAGCTGCCCCTGCAGCCAAATCCCATGCTGTGCAGCAACAGGGCGGGGCTGAGACGATCGTCACCCGTTCCCACCTACTGCGGAACATCATTGGCGGTGGCTTGCTAGCCCCACAGAATGGCGTTCAGGAAAAATCAGCTGTCGGCCAGCCTTACATTTCCATCCAGGCGCCCACTGCCAACGCCTTCCAACTGGTGCAGAACCTGCCAGGGGCCAATGTGGCCAGTTCAGACCCTTACGGCATGTCGCCCCAGACCACGATATCTATCCATGGCCTTGGTGGTGATGAGATCGGCTATGTCCTTGAAGGCATACCTATGGGGGATGCTGCCAACTACGGTGGCACCCCAGACCAGTTCGCTGACGCTGAGAACTACGCCCAGGTGGCTATTCAGCAAGGCGCCAGCGACCTGGACAGCCCTGTTGTGGATTCAGCTGGCGGGCTGATGAGCATGACCTACCTTGACCCTTCCTTTAAACGGGGGGGGATGGCCTCCTTCTCCTATGGGTCCTGGAACGGCAGCCGTGGCTTCATCCGCCTGGAAACTGGCGAGATTGGCTCAACAGGCATTAGGGGGTTCGTTTCCTACTCCAACACGCATTCAGACAATTGGCGCGGCCCCGGCACCAACAGCCGCCAGCATGTTGATTTCAAATTCCTGAAGGAATGGGGGCAGTCGCGGGTCTCCTTCCTAGGGTCGTGGAACAAGACTGATACAGCCTACCTGCCCAAAACCACCCTTGCCGGCTGGCGGGAGGATGGCATCCATTCAGGCGAGCTGGCACGCCATTACGATGCTGCCAACCCAGAGAAAGGCGCCCAGTACTGGAAGCTGTGGCGTGACCCCGAGCAAACGCTCTATTTGGGGGCGCCAGCTCATGTTGAGTTGGGCAGTGGCTTTTCGCTTGACATAAAACCTTATGCCCAGGGCGCCATGGGCAACTGGCCCAGTGCTGACACCCTTGAAGACGCCGGCCTGCCATCAGGCCCCCATCAAAGCCCTGTCGTGCGGGAGGACTGGACGCAGAAAACATGGCGTTCTGGCGTCACCACCAGCGCCCATTACCAAAACCGTTTCCAAGGCGGCCACAACGACGCCTTCATCGGTTACTGGTACGACTACGTCGATGACAGCGAGAAAATGCCCTACACTGCTGTGGACAGCCAAGGCCGCACTCCTAATCCCTGGAGCCTGAACAACCACCACCACATGCGTGACGACATGGGCCAGGTCATTTTAGGGGCGAACTACCACACCATCACCCAGACCAACGCCATTTTCATTGGCGACCATCTCTCGCTGCTGGGCAACAGGCTGCTGATTGATGCTGGCTTCAAGGAAGTGATGATGACGCGCCAAGGGACGGACGGCAGCCCCTCCCAAGCGGGGGCTGGCTACCCCTATCATGTTGGCCAAAGCGTCAGCGAACCTTTGCCGCGTTTTGGGATGCGGTGGAAAATCACCAAGCACGACCAGATCTTCCTCAACGCCACCACGAATTTCCGCCTTCCTGCCGTCACCGCTTACTACAATGCTGACAGCAGCCATGGCATGAAGCCTGAGTACTCTATTTCTGAAGCCATCGGTTACCGCCATGATGGCGAATGGCTGGCGGGCTCGCTGACGTTCTTCAACTACAACTTCACCAACCGCCAAATCACCACCTATGAGAACGCAGCCTCCACCATCGCCACCAGCATGAATGCTGGCGGGCAGACCTCACGCGGGCTTGACTTCGAGATCGGCACCAAGCCTTGGCACCATTTGAGCCCCTTTGCCTCAGCTGAGTATCTGAACGCCACCACAGACAACAACATGTGCGCTGCCTATGCGGGCGGCAAATGCACCGCATGGCTGCCGACAAAGGGCAAGTCCGCCATCCGTAGCCCCCACTTCATCGGCGCGTTGGGGCTGCGCTATGATGACGGACACCTGTTTGGCATGATCACGGCGCGTTACGTTGGGCGGCAATATTCCACCTTCCTGAACGACCAGCACATGCCAGGTTACGCCACAGCCGACCTCAGCCTGGGTTACCGCTTCGATGACGTGAAGCTGTTCCGTGACAGTGGGCTGAAGCGCCCCACCATCATGCTCAACATCATCAACCTGTCCAACCAGAACTACCTCTCAGGGGTGGGCAGCCCTCAGCTCAACGCGCACAGCGCGCGTGCCACCAATGGCGTTTTGGTGAAAGGGCACGCGCCCAAATACTATGTTGACGGCGGCTTCACTGCCATGGGCACGGTGCAGACCGCCTTCTGAACCGCCACCCACGTTGAAATCCCTTTCCTGAGAGCGCGTTATGGCAACCAGCCCCCCACCAAGCCAGGATAAGCCATGCCCCGCTATACCCATGGGGGTGGATGAAACTATTCAGCATTCAGATTGGCCTGCCCTGACGCAAGCGGAAATCAAGGCGGTTCTAGCAAGCCATGGGCACGCCCACCACCGACAACCACGCATTCTTGAGACCAGCATCAGGCCTTATTCAGCCGCAGCTTTAGTGACCCTGCCCCATGGGGAGGAGCTGTTCATTAAGCGCCATGACGGGCGCCTGCGCACTGCTGGCGCCCAGCAAAAAGAACATGATTTCATCCACCACCTTCACAGTCAGGGGTTGCCAGTTATCCAACCCTTGAAAACGCCCCAGGGGCAGAGCTTCATCAGCTTGCCCAGCCAGCAGGGCGCCCCACAGATTTATGAGCTTTTCCCTGGCCTGAAAGGGCGCGACACTTATCGCCATGACGTCACCTGGGGCCAATCATGGCACAACCAGGCCCAAGCGTACGCGGCTGGTGCCCTCCTTGGCAGGCTTCACCGTGCCAGCGCCACATGGCGTACGCCCCCCCAACCGCGGTCCCAGGAAGCGCTGTTGTTGTCTGGCATGGCCCCGCTGGAGGGTGCTGACGGCGCAAACCGCTTCTTGGCTGCCATGGCACAGCGCGGCTTGCCTGAACAAAGGGCCCTTCTGGCTGGGGATCTGCCAGGGCTGCTGCACCATTTTCACCAACGCCTGCGCCAAGCGCCCAGCCAAGAGGTTTTTCTCTGGGGCCATGGTGATTGGCACGGGGTCAACCTGACCTGGCGCCAAGATGATGCAGACAAGATTGAGGAGGTGTTCGATTTTGGCATGAGTGACGCCACCTCAGCAGCGTTTGATCTGGCGGTCGCTTTGGAGCGCAGCGCCATTGCGTGGCTGAATCCTGGCGGCCCTGCCCCCTTCAGCCAAGCCCTGCTTGACGCTTTCCTGGCAGGTTATGCCAGCACGGGTTTCAGCGCTGCCCTCAAGCGGTGCGCCAGCTGGCTTCCCTTGTGCCATGTGCCCTTCGCCCTTTCTGAAGATGACTATTACAGGCGCCTGCTGCAGGATGGCGCCAGCGCTGACATCGCCCTTGAAGGTTACCTTGTGGGGCACATGCAATGGTTCCTGGCAGAAGAAGGGCAGCGTTTCCTCAGCACACTCCAGCAAAGCGCCGAACGCCACGCAGCCGCAGCCCGGCACTGCCCCCTAACCCCCTCACAAAAGCGTTGAGCAGTATGTTTTCATTCCTTCACCCCATTAGCTTCACGCTGCTGCACCATGTGTGGACCCTCAACCCCCTGGAGGACACAGCCGCTGTCCTGGCTGCGGCAAGCGTGATGGGGCTGGCCTGGCGTTCCTCATGGGCATGGCCGGTTTCGCTATTGGCCACTGTTCTTTACGGCTGCGTTTTCCTCAAAGCGCGGCTTTACGGTGATGCTCTGCGCCACGTGGTTTACGTGGTGGCCACGCTTTATGGCTGGTGGGCCTGGGCCCTGGAGGCCAGGCGTGTGCGGCAAGCCATGAAAACAACACCCGTAACTGGCGTTGGGGCACGTGTGGAGCAAGGATTGGGCGCCAACGCCCCCTTGGTTGAAAGCGGCGCTGAAGCCAGCTACGGCGAAGCTGGCTGGATGAGGCTGTGCGCGCCAGCACGTTTTTCATGGCGCGGGGCCATGCCCATGGCACTGGTCGCCCTAGCTGTGGGGTTGCTGTGGGCTTGGTCACTGCAGAATTGGACCAACGACCCCAACCCCTGGATGGATGGCAGCCTTTCAGCCGCTGCCCTTTTGGCACAACTTTGGACAGCGCGGCGTTACCGTGCCAGTTGGATCCTTTGGGCTGTGATCGACTGTTTTGACGCTGGCCTTTTCGTGCTGCGCGGGCTTTACGTCACGGCTGCCCTGCATTTGGCCTATGTGGCCATGGCCGCCTATGGCTGGGCGCTGTGGCATGAAGCGCCCAGGGACACTGCCCCTTGAAGGGACATCACCCACCATGGGCCCAGTGTCAGCGCTGCGTTAAAAGAGCTGGTCCCTTTCACTGACCAGAGGTCAGGCGGTCCATTTCCTCTGGCGTCAAGCGTTGGACGCGAATGGCCTTGCCAGCAGGGTTGTAATAAATCACGGCATCGCCGCGGCGTTCAGCATAACCATCAGGCTCGCCCGTTTTCTTATTGAACACCAGGCGGTCGCGCTCTGGCTGAACAGTGATGCGGTCCCCACGCGGCACATAGTGGAACATGCTGAAATCCACATAATGGTGCGGCAGCTTGGAATGCTTGTACAGCTGGTTCAGGGTTGGGCCTTTGGAAGGATCCGCAAACAGTGAATCAGCCTGGGCCGCAGGGGCAAGCGCTGTCATGGCCATGACAGCCGCAAGGGCGGAAAACAGTTTCATCCGGGTGGTCATGAAAGCACATCCTCATGTCTGCTTCGGGTGGGAATGGTGATAGCAGCCAAGGCAGGCCAAGGTAGCAGCCTGCCACGCCGCTTCAGGGTGTTGGGGATGGCAGGTGGCGTGATTGGCGTGCTGCCTGGTGCAGGCTGCCAGGCATCTCACTACCTGATACTTTATCAGGCAGGGCGGCAGAAGGCTGGTTTTGCTCCACCCTGCTCTGCTTGGGGGCACTATCAGCAGGCGGCTGCGGTTCCCAAGGCAGGGACTTCTTCGTCCAGCCGCCTCCAAGGGCGCGGTAAAGCGTGATGCTGTTCTGCAGTCGCGCCCCCTTGATGTAGATCACATATTCCCTGGACTGGAAGGCGCTGCGCTGATTGACCAAAGTGGGCAGGAAACTGTCAATGCCCGCTTTGTAACGCATAACGGAAAGCTTGTAAGCGTCATCAGTGTGACCGGCCATGGCTTCTACCCGCGCTTCCTCACGCTTGTAAGCCCCACGGGAGGTTAAGCTGTCTGAAACCTCCCTGAAAGCCGTCTGAACCGCTTTCTGGTAATTGGCGATGGCTTGGCGCTTTTCAGCCTTGGCGCTTTCAAGATTGCCCTCATTCACGCCCCATGTCAGCAACGGGATGTTCACGCCAGGGGAAATGCCCCAGGTCTCTGCCATGTTGGTGAACAGCTGGTGGAATTTCAACGATGAGGTGCCCTCATTGGCCGTCAGGGTGAATTTGGGGAAAAAGGCGGCGCGCGCCGCCCCCACCATGGCGTTGGCGCCCATCAAGGTATGCTCAGCAGCCCTGATGTCTGGGCGCTGCACCAGAAGGTCTGATGGGAAGCCAGCTGGCAGATCGCTGTCTGTGATTTGCTGGCCATAAGGCAGCGGTGGCGGCAAATCCTTGGGCAACGGCATGCCTACGATGAGCTGGATGGCGTGCTCATCCTGCGCAACGGCGCTTTCCAAACTTGGCACGCTAGCGGCTGCCTCCTCATAGGAGCTGGCGGCCTCTGAAAGGGCCAGATTGTTCTCCTGCCCCTGGTCAAAGCGTGCTTTGGTCAGCTTAAGGGTTTCAAGTGTGCTGGCGGCTGTGGCTCTGGAAAGCTTGAGTTGTTCCCGGTCCATCAACCAGCGGATGTAATCGCTGGCCAACTCCGAAACAGTGGTGAGCCACAGCGTGCGGAGGTTCTCCAGCTGGCTCAGGGCCTGTTCACGCTGATAGGCGGAGAGGTTGCGGATGCGCCCCCAGACGTCCACCTCATAGCTCGAGAAGCCAATGGATTCCTGGTAATAATGCAGGAGGGGGATGGCCTGGCGGCCATTCTGGGCCTTGTCGCTGCCAGGCGCAAAGGAGAAACCAGCCGTGTTGGAAGGGTCCATGTATTCAGCGTTGGCCCCTACGCTGATAAGTGGCAACAGGGCGGCGTTCTGCACCCGGTACTGTCCGCGCGCGCTCGTCACGGCCTGCATCTGGGCGGCCAAGCTGCGGTTGTTGTGGAGCGTCAGCTCAATGAGCTTTTGCAGGCGCGGGTCCTTGAAGAAATCCTCCCACCCCAGGTTGGCGGCAATAGGGTGAGGATGGGCCGCCTGCTGAGCGGCTGTTTTGGCGTCCCCCTTCACGCCGCTGTCCTCAGGCCAGACCATGGGCACAGCTGGCGCGGGACGCTTGTAATCAGGCGCCATGTCACATCCAGCAAGCCCCCATGGCGCCACCGTGAAAGCAGCCAGCAACAGGGCGAGCCTCTGGCCTTTTCCCGAAAAGCCTTGGTGAGTGGCGCCTGGGCGTGGCAAACGCCTTCCCCTGATGGTGCGAAAACGGTTCATGCTGCGCTCCCGGGGTTGGGGTTTGCCTTGGATGCCTTGTCAGCGGCCAAGGCCTTATCAAGCTCCGCCTGCTGGGCAGCGCGCACGTCTGCAAGGCGTTTGACTTTAAACAAGCGCAGCACGACCACATAGAAGACAGGGATGAAGTAAATGGCCAGTGAGGTGGCCGACAACATGCCGCCCGTCACGCATGTGCCAATGGCACGGCGGGCGGCGGAGCCAGCACCCGTGGCCACAGCCAACGGCAACACACCCAGAACAAAAGCGATGGACGTCATCAAAATGGGGCGCAGGCGCTGGTGGGCGGCTTTCAGAACGGCTACCTCCAACGTGTCGCCTTGTTCATAGAAAGCCTGGGCGAACTCCACAATGAGAATGGCGTTCTTGACGGACAGCCCCACCGTGGTCAGCAGCCCGACCTGGAAATAGACATCGTTGGCGTAGCCGCGCAGTAAGGTCGCCAAAATGGCGCCGACAACGCCAAGCGGCAGCACCAGAATGACCGCGAAAGGAATGGCCCAGTTTTCGTAAAGGCCAGCAAGACACAGCAAAATGACGATGGCTGAGAGCATGTAAAGTGGCCCAATGGACCCGCTGGAGGCCACCTCCTCATAGGAGAGGCCCGTCCACTGGTAGCCAATGCCGTGCGGCATCTGGGCCAGGAGGCGCTTCATGATGGCCATAGCCGTGCCTGAGCTCACGCCTGGCGCAGGCTGGCCCTGAATTTCGAAGGAGGCGTAGCCATTGTAGTTCTCCACCTTCTGTGGGCCCACAATCCAGTTGCCACGCGCGAAGGTGTTGAAAGGCACCATGTCCCCGCTGAGGTTGCGCAGGTACCACTGCCCCAAATCCTGAGGCAGCATACGCGAAGCCTCGCCACCTTGGATGTAGACTTGCTTCACGCGGCCAGCGCGTAGGAACTGGTTGACGTAAATGGAACCGAACGCACCATTGATGGTGCTGTTGATCTGGGCGTTATCAACGCCCTGCGCATTGGCCTGCGCCCTGTTGATGAGGAGCTTGTACTGGGGCGCGTCCTCCATGCCTAGTGGGCGGACAGCCTGCAGCGCCGGCACCTGGGCTGCCGCATAGATCAACATGTTGCGCGCCTTCAGGAAGTCCTCGTGGCTCATGTTGGAGCGGTTCTCCAGCTCCAGGTCAAAGCCAGTGGCATTGCCCAGCTCAAGCACCGCTGGCGGATTGATGGCGTAGATCTGCGCTTCCGGATCCTGCCAAAAATGCGCCATCAACTCATTAGCGATGGCCATGGAGGTGTGTTTCTGCCCAGGGCGCTTGTCCCATGGCGTCAAACGAATGAAGAAGGCGCCTTGGCTCTGCCCCTGGCCAGCGAAGCTGAAGCCATTCATGGAGCAGACCGATTCAACCCACTTGCCATAATGCTTGAGGATGTAAGCCGTCACCCTGCGGTTGACGGCAGCGGTCTGCGCCTCTGTGGCGCCTGGCCGCAAGGAGACCTGGCCAAAGATGAGGCCCTGGTCCTCATCAGGCAGGAAGCCGCCTGGCAATTGGAAGAACAGCCACACGGTCAGGGACGTCAGCACGGCGTAGATTACCATGCTGATGCGGCGGTGGTTAATCAGCAGCTTGACGCCATTCACGTAGCCTTGGGTGAGGCGTTCGAAACCCTCATCGAACTTGCGCGCGACCCACAGTTTCGATTCCTGCGCGCCTGGCTTGAGGAGCGTGCCGCAAAGTGCTGGCGTCAACACCAGGGCCACCAGCACTGAAAGCCACATGGCAGCGACAATGGTGATGGAGAACTGCCTGTAGATAACGCCCGTTGAGCCTTGGAAAGCCGCCATGGGCAGGAACACGGCCGTCAGCACCAGCACGATGCCCACCAAAGCGCCCGTGATCTCATCCATGGAGCGCCGTGTGGCCTCTAGGGGCGGCAGGCCGTCCTCCACCATGACGCGCTCGACGTTCTCCACCACCACGATGGCGTCATCCACCAGCAGGCCAACGGCCAGGACCATGGCCAGCATGGTCAGCGTATTGATGGAGTAACCAAGCGCAGCCAGGATGCCGAACGTGCCCAGCAGCACCACCGGCACTGCAATGGCGGGGATGAGGGTGGCGCGCAAGTTCTGCAGGAACACCAGCATCACCAGGAACACCAGCAGGATGGCGATGATGAGGGTCTCCACCACCTCTTCAATGGAGTGGGTGATGAAGGGCTCAGTGTCGAGGGGGTAGCGGATGGCCAGGCCAGGCGGGAAGAAGGGTTTGAGTTGCGCCAACTGGGCGCGCACCGCTGCCTCCGTTTTGAGCTGGTTGGCGCCTGGGGCGAGCTTGAGCGCGATCTCGGCGGCAGGCTGGTTGTTGTAGGTTGACGTCAGGTTGTAGTTCTGAGCGCCCAGGCCAACTTCGCCAATGTCGCGCATCCGCACCTGGCTGCCGTCAGGCTGCACCTTAAGGAGGATGTTCTTGAACTCCTCCACATCCGTCAGGCGGGTTGGGCCTATGATATTGGCGTCAAAGGCGATGTTCTTGCGTGCCGGCAGGCCTCCAAGCTCGCCAGAGGCCACTTGGATGTTCTGGTTCTGAATAGCCTGCTGAACATCAGCCACCGTCAGGCCATAGCTGAACAGCTTGCCTGGGTTCATCCATACCCGCATAGCGTATTCAGAACCAAACAGCTGATGGTCGCCCACACCGGTGACGCGCGCGACCGGGTCCACCACCTCGGAGGCCACATAATCGCCTACGTCAGCGCCGCTCATACTCCCATCAGTGGAGATGAAGGCGATAACCATCATGAAGTTCTTGACGGCCTTGGTCACGCTCACCCCTTGCGCCGTCACTTCAGGCGGCAGGAAGGGCTGGGCAAGCTGCAGCTTGTTTTGCACCTGCATCTGGGCGATGTCGGGATTGGTGCCCTGTTCGAACGTCAGGTCGATTTCCATATTGCCGGCGCCGTAGGAGGAGGCCGACAGGTACTCCAAGTGGTCAAGCCCGAACATCTGCTGCAGGATGGGCCGCACCACGGTGTTGTCCACAGTCTCGGCAGAAGCGCCAGGATCCGTCACCGTAATGGAGATCATGGGCGGCGCAATGGCTGGGTACTGCGCAATGGGCAGCCGGAACACAGCCACCAGCCCAACAAGCATGATGATAATGCCAATGACCCAGGCCAGGACGGGCCTGTCGATGAAAAAACGCGAAATGTTCACGGCTTTCTACCAGCGCTTTTCTGAATGTGTTTGCGTGCTGGCGCCTTAGCGTGCGTGTGGGCGTGGTGGGCGCCCAGGTCAGGGGTGGGGTTGGGCGCCTGCACAGACTGGTTGGCTGGCACTGGCGCCGCTGGCGGCACGGCTGGCTTGGCCACAGGGTGGGGCATAATGGTCACAGCTTTACCAGGCTGGATTTTCTGCAGTCCTTCCGTCACCACAAGGTCACCTGGCTGCAGCCCGGCTTCCACCACCCAGCTGTCACCTATGGCGTTGCCCAGCTTTACCATCTGCATGGCCACTTTGCCCCTGTGGTGGAGCTGGCCTTCCTTGGTGGTGTCTGGCGTGGCCACCATGACGTAAGCATCGCCCTTCGGTGTCCGCTCCACCGCCACCTGCGGCACTAGGAGGGCGTGGGCATTCACACCTTCACGCATGTGCGCCACCACATACATGCCAGGCAGCAGGAGCTTCTGCGGGTTAGGCATGACGGCACGCACCACTTGGGTGCCCGTGCCAGGGCTGACGGTCACTTCAGAAAGCGCCACCGTGCCAACCTGGTCATAAGGCAGGCCATTGCCAAACTGCAGGCGCACGGCAGCGCCGCCATTCTTGCGTTCCAACTTGCCTGACGCCCAATCAGCGCGCAGGCGTAGCATCTCGTCAGCGGGCAGGTTCACATCAACATAGATGGGGTCAAGACGCGTCACCACCGCGATGGCATCCTGCTGACCTGCCGTCACCAAGGTGCCAACCGTGTAGATGGTGCGGCCAATGCGCCCATCAATGGGGGAGCTGACGTGGCTGTAATTAAGGTTCACCTGCGCTGACGTCACCTGGCCCTGCGCTGCCTCCAAGGCACCGTGGGCTTCACGCGCGCTGGCCAGGGCATTGTCATATTCTTGCGTGCTGACGGCGTGCGGCCCCAAAAGCCGCCCGTAGCGTGCCAAAAGTAAATCCGCCTGGCGGGCGGCGGCCTGTGCCTTGATCAGCTGGCCCTGCGCCTCTTTAAGGGCAGCTTGATAGGGAACTGGGTAAATCTGGTAAAGTTGCTGGCCCTTGTGAACATCCCCACCCTGTTGGAACGTCATGGCCGTTACCACACCGCTGACCTGGGGGCGGATCATGGCCTGTTCATAGGCATCTGTGCGGCCAGGCAAAGCGATGTCCACAGGAACAGCTTGCTGCTGGACAACACTGACCATAACTGGTTGCGGCGGGATAGCCGCCCCGCCATGGCGCTTGCAGCCCCCCACCCCTGCCAAAAGCAGCAGCGCTACCACACAGCGCCCCCAGGGGACGTGACTATTGCCCAGCTTGAACGCCACGTCAGGGTGAAAAAAGGGGCGGACAGGTTGGCGGGATAGCCTGAAACTCATTCAGGGGCGCTCACTTCAACGTAATGGGGGAAGATGCAGACTGGCGCGTAGGAGGGCCTGACAATCCACAATCAGGGGCCTGTGGCCGGGGAACCTCAAAAAACCACTGGGAAAGTTCAGCAGGATTGAATGAGTCAAAACTCACCTAACAGAACTTTCGCCGGACGGCAACCACCTTGCCTCTCACGCTTGCTTGTAGGCCTTAGGTAAGACCTGGAGATGTTCTGGCAGGAAGGTGACCACCCGGTCAGCATGATTTGGCACCAAAGCGTTTTTTCACACACCCGTCAACCACTTCACAGGCACATGGCCTTGAGAGGAGGTTGAAACAATTTCATGAGGGCTTCATCTGCAAATGGTCTTTCATACCGCCATCATACCACCATGTATAATGATGGCTTCTTAAATGATACTTAATCCATGAATGTTCTTCTCCATGAGGTTATTCATGATTGGAGGAGTTTTGATTTTTACCTAAAAATAACTTATGAAAATTAATTCAATATTAGAAAAATCATTTGCATTTGCAATCAGGGCTTTTCATGTTATGTTTTATTGTAGAATTAACCTAACATTGACATGAAATGCGATTTAGTTAAACAATGCTTGTCACACCCATATCCAATGAGGCGTGTGGCGCTTATGATGCTTCAAACCAAGGAGTGGCGCCAATATGACTGGCAAAATGCCTGCTGAAACGGACAATGCTGGCGTGGCCAGCTCCCCCCCTCAGGCAGGCGCACCGCCAGTTCAATCCTCCGTCCCCCTTTACGAGGGCCCCTTGGTTGAAGCGCTGGACGCTGAAAGCCCGCCCCCAACTAAGGGCAAACATCGCAAAACTGCTGAGGGCTACCACAAAGGCCTTTCGCCGCGCCATGTCCAAATGATTGCGATTGGCGGTGCCATTGGCACAGGACTTTTCCTGGCCAGTGCGTCACGCTTGCAGCAAGCGGGGCCTTCGCTGGCTATCATCTACGCCCTGTGCGGGTTGGCAGCGTTTATGATCCTGCGCGCCATGGGGCAGCTTGTCATGTACCGCCCCAGCAGCGGCAGCTTTGTGACCTATGCGCGTGAATTCCTAGGGGAGGGGGCAGCTTACACCGTGGGGTGGCTGTTCTTCCTTAACTGGGCCATGACGGGCATTGTCGACATCACGGCTGTGGCGCTCTACATCCATTTTTGGCCTGCCTTCATCGATATTCCCCAATGGGCCTTGGCACTGGGGGCCATGGTGCTGGTGGGTGCCATCAATATGGCTGGCGTGCGCTATTTTGGCGAAATCGAGTTTTGGCTGGCACTTATCAAGGTACTGGCCATTGTCACTTTCTTGGGGGTGGCGAGCTGGATTTTCGGATCAGGCCACCACATTGACGGGCACGCGCCAGGCCTGCACATGATCGCTGATTACGGGGGTTTTTTCCCCCATGGCGTGGGGCCAGCCCTGTGGCTGCTGCAAGGCGTAGTGTTCGCTTACGCCGCCACTGAGCTTATCGGCATCGCTGCAGGTGAATGTGAAAACCCGCAAGAAGTGGTGCCGCGTGCGGTCAACTCCGTCGTGTGGCGCATCCTGTTCTTCTATGTCGGGTCGATCATCCTGCTGGTGCTGGTGCTGCCATGGTCTGCTTACCAGGCTGGCACCAGCCCATTTGTCACGTTCTTTGGCAAGTTGGGGGTGCCTTACGCTGACAGCGTCATGAACTTCGTTGTGCTGACGGCCGCCCTCTCCAGCCTGAATTCAGGTCTTTATTCAACAGGGCGCGTTTTGCGGGCCCTGGCCATTGGGGGTTCCGCCCCCCACGCTTTCGCGCGGCTGAACCGCAACGCGGTGCCTTATGTGGCCATTTTGGCCACGCTAGCCATTTACGTGATTGGCGTGGTGTTAAATTATTTCATCCCCTCCCAAGTGTTTGAAATTGTCCTCAGCCTATCCTCACTGGGCATTTTGGGCACATGGGCCTGCATCATCCTGTGCCAGCTGCGCTTGCACCATGAAATCAAGAAAGGCCACATTCCCCCCACGGGCTTCGCCATGCCCTGGGCGCCTTATTCAGGTTACTTAACATTGGCTTTCCTGGTCCTGGTGCTTGGCATGATGGCGTTTGATTTCCCCGCCGGAACCTTCACCATCTGCGCCATTCCGCTGCTGGCCGTGATTTTCTGGGTTGGTTGGAAAATCCTCAATCATTTTAGTGATGATGACGATGATGAGACTGAAGAGGAGGAGGATGACGATGATGAAGGCACCTTCACCACACTGCCCCCCAAAGCCGTAAAATCACCCCACCACCATATTCACAAGCCTAAAATGCCTGGCAGCGCGACCACCAGCCCTGCCCCTAAACAAGGGCAGGCACCTAGCTGAGCGGGCCCTTTAGGGTGCGGAAGGACGAGGGGCAGGTGGCTGTTCTCCTTCCGCGTCATCGGCCTTCGCGCTCTGCCCGTCCTGGTGGGCTGCCAGGACTTCCCCCGTGATGGAAGCCGTGGTCACCTTCCGGCCTTTAGGGCGTGAAGCTGGCATGTTTTCCCCCGTCACAGCATAGAAAACACGCTCTGCGATGTTAGTGGCATGGTCGCCGATGCGTTCAAGGTTGCGCGCCACGAAAAGCAGCTCCGTGCAGGGGCGGATATTGCGGGCATCCTCCATCATGTAAGTCACAAGCTCACGGAAAAGCGTTGTGTACTGTTCGTCAATCGCACGGTCGGCATGCCAGACCTCAAGCGCCAGGGTGGGGTTCTGGCCCACCAGCGCTTTGACCATCAAGGCGATGTTCTCAATCACCAGGCGCCCCATGTTGCGCAACCCCCCAAGGGGAATGTTGCCGCTCTCCTCTGAAACAATGGCGGCGCGCTTGGCGATGGAGGCGGCGTAATCACCTATACGCTCAAGGTCGCCCGTGATTTTCAAGGCCGCCACGATTTCACGCAGGTCAGCGCCCATGGGGCTACGCAAAGCCAGCATCCTGATGGCCAGGGCCTCCACGTCACGCTCCAGTGCATCAACGCGCGGATCAAGGGTGATGGCTTTCTGGGCTGCCTCTGGCTCATGCTCCGTGATGGCATCAAGGGCTAGGGTCACCTGCTGCTGGGTAATCTCGCCCATCTCAGCCATCATGGCACGCAGTTTGTGCAACTCAGTCTCAAAACTGGTCACGGTGTGGGTGTTGTCAGCCATGGGATGGCTCTCCTGTTGGGAAGGCTTGGTGGTTGCTGGCGCCCTGGGGGCGCGCCTCAACCAAAGCGGCCAGTGATGTAATCCTGGGTTTGGCGTTGCTTAGGGTTGGTGAAGATCTTGTCTGCTGTATCCACTTCCACAAGGCGCCCCATGTAAAAAAACGCCACCCTGTCCGCACAGCGGGCGGCCTGTTGCATGGAATGGGTCACGATGGCGATCGTGTAATCATGCTTGAGCTCATCGAGAAGCTCTTCAATGCGGGCTGTGGAGATAGGGTCAAGCGCTGAGGTCGGCTCATCCAGCAGCAACACCTCAGGCTGGGTGGCGATGGAGCGGGCAATGCACAAGCGCTGCTGCTGCCCTCCTGAAAGGCCCGTGGCAGGCGCCTTGAGGCGGTCGCGTACCTCATTCCACAAGGCAACCTTGGTCAGAACGTTTTCAACGCGTTCGTCCATGTCAGCTTTGCTGACTTTTTCATGCAGGCGCACGCCAAAGGCGATGTTGTCGTAGATCGACATGGGGAAGGGGGTGGGTTTCTGAAACACCATGCCGATGCGTGCCCGCAGCACATCCAGGTTGATGTCGCTTTCCAGAATGTTCAGACCGTCAAAGAACACCTCCCCCGTGGCGCGCTGGTTGGGGTAAAGCTCATAAATGCGGTTGAAGACGCGCAGCAGCGTTGATTTGCCGCAGCCTGAAGGGCCGATCATGGCCGTCACCGTGCGGTCAGGATAATCAATCGTAATGTCATGCAAGGCATGGAAATCACCGTAATAGAAATTAAGCTGGCGCGCGCTCAACGCAGCGGGCTTTGCCTGGTGGGGGGCCATGGTGTTGTCCTGCTTCATGATCTCTGGCTGCTCCTGCATGGGGCTGGTGGCGTGCCCGCTTTTCAGCTTTTGCGCATGAAGGCGCGCGTGGCAATGTTGATGCCCAGCACAGCCAACGTCACCAACAAAGCGCCTGTCCAGGCCAGCCCCACCCAATCAGCGTAGGCGGCGCCGGCATATTGGTAGATCGCCAAGGGCAAGCTGGCCATGGGGCGCGAAGGGTCAAGCGACCAATCCTGGTTGCCCAACGCTGTGAACAAAAGGGGCGCCGTCTCCCCCCCTGTGCGCGCCAAAGCCAGCAGAAGCCCTGTGGCAATCCCTTCCCGCGCTGCGCGCATGCACAAACGCGTGATGACGATCCACCGTGGCGCGCCTAAGGCGGCGCCTGCCTCCATCATGGCTTTGGGCACAAGGCCCAGCATGTCCTCTGTGGTGCGTACCACCAGGGGGATAGCCAACACCGCCAACGCCAGCGCCCCGGCCCACCCTGAAAAATGGCCAAAAGGCACCACGCAAAGTTGGTATACAAACAACCCAGCCAAAATCGATGGCACACTCATCAGCAAGTCAGCGGCAAAGCGCGCCACCTTGGTGAAAGGCCTGTGGGGCAGGGCGTATTCAGCCAGGTAGACGCCACACCCCAAGCCTATGGGCGTGGCAATGGCCATAGCGAGGGCCGTTTGGATGACGCTTCCCAAAATAGCGTTGCCAAGCCCCCCCACTACGCCTGGGGGCGCCATGGGGCGCAGGAAAACCGCCACACTGAGGCCAGGCAAGCCTTTGATGAACAAAGTCCATAGAATGGAGGCCAAAACCAGCACCAGAACCACCGCCGCCATGGTCGCTAAAAAGGTGGCTAACCTGTTTTTGAAGCGCCGCCACGCTGCCCGGCCGCCAGGCTGCCAGCGGTCTGAAGGGGTCAGCAATTCCTGGCGCACAAGGGCTGCTTCAGTTCCAGCAGGGGGTGGGGCAGATTGGGGCGCGCTGGCGGTCATCACTTTGCCTCCTTAGTCAGCAGCCGCGCCATCACCAGGCTGCCACAGGACAGCGCCATGAGGATGAAGCCCAGCGCCAAAAGCGCTGAAAGGCCCAGCGAACCTGCTGGGCTTTCAGGGAATTGCAATGCAATGAGGGACGCCGCCGTGCTGCGCGGCGCAAAAAGCGACCAACCCACAGCCGTGACATTGCCAATGACGAAGGTCACCGCAATGGTTTCACCCAAGGCACGCCCCATGCCCAACACCAAGGCGCCAATCAACCCGTTGCGGCACCAAGGCAGGATAATAAACCGGATGACTTCCCAACGCGTGGCGCCAAGGCCATAGGCGCTTTCAACCATCATGGGGGGGACGGCGTTGAACACATCGCACATCACGGCCGTGACGAAGGGTGCCACCATCAAGGCCAGGACAAGGGCTGTTGTCATCAGCCCCAGGCCAAAGGCTGCACCACCCGTCAACGCCCCTAACAGCGGCACATGGGCTAAGTGGATGTCCAACCATGGCTGCACATGGCGCGCCATGAAGGGCACAATCATGAAAAAGCCCCACATGCCGAAAATAATAGACGGCACCGCCGCCAAAAGCTGCACAGCCATGGCGATGGGTTTACTGAGGCGCCGGGGGGCTATAGTGGTCAGCCAAAAGGCTGTGCCGAAAGCCAACGGAACAGCAATGAGCAAGGCCAGAACACTGCTAAGCACAGTGCCAAGAAGGGGCGCCAAGGCACCATAATGGCCTGCGACAGGATCCCAGGCGCCATCAACCAAAAAGGCGGGGCCGAATGTTCTGAAGGCGTTCCAACCCCCCATGGCCAGCATGAGGGCCAGCGCGCCCAGAAGCGCCGCCACCAGCAAAGCACAGCTTGTAACGCCCCCCCTGAAGCCATTTTCAATCCAGCCAGCCAGACCAGGGCCTGACGTTAAGGCGGAACGTTTGGGTGGCGGGGTGGATGGAGTGGCAGTGGCCATAAGGCAGCATCCCGTGTTTCCAGGTGGGCATCGGGCCGTTCAGTGAGCCTTAGCGTGCGCTGGGGGCCTTTAACAAGCCTGCCGCCCTACAGCTTTTAAGTCCAGGACCATTCCATACTCAAAAGGTGCATCAAGGCCACAGGCGCAAAGCTGCGCCTTTCAAGCCCAGGCTTGCGGCTGGCGGGGAAAATGGTTGAAAAACGTTCCATGCCTTTTCAAGCCTCCACCCCGTTCAATGCAGCCCAAGCAGAGCGACATCTCTGGCTGCCCTACAGCCAAATGCACACCGCGCCAGCTCCCATGGCCGTGGCCTCTGCCCAAGGTTCGCTCATCACACTTCAAGATGGGCGCCAACTGGTGGACGGTGTGGCCAGCTGGTGGACAGCCAGCCACGGCAGCAGCCATCCCCACATCACCAAAGCCCTTGCTGAGCAGGCCTTGGCGATGCCTCACATCATGATGGGTGGCCTTGTCCACACTCAGGCTCAGCGCCTGGCCGCGCGCCTAGCTGCCTTGGCACCAGGGGACCTCAATAGGGTTTTCCTGTGTGATTCAGGTTCAGTCGCCATGGAAGCAGCCGTAAAAATGGCTTTGCAGTACCACATCAACCGTTCTGATGGTGACACCCAGAAGCGCCGCCACAAAGTTCTGTTCTTTGAAGGCGCCTACCATGGCGACACCATGGGCATGATGGCCCTGTGCGACCCCACGGAAGGCATGCACCACCTGTTCTCCAACATGCTGCAGCAGCAGGTCATGGCGCCCCTGCCTGTTGACCAGGCTTCGCTGGAGCGCCTTGAAGCCATTCTTGATAACCAAGGCCACGACATCGCCGCTATGGTGGTGGAGCCCTTAGTGCAAGGCGCAGGCGGCATGGTGTTCCACCACCCCGAAGTGCTGCGGCACCTGCGCCGCCTTTGCGACAGCCATGGCGTCCTTCTGATCGCTGATGAGGTATTCACAGGCTTTGGGCGCACAGGCACCTTCTTCGCTTGCGAACAGGCCGCCATCGTGCCCGACATCATGGCCCTTTCCAAAGCCCTGACGGGCGGCGCCATTGGGCTTGGGGCCGCTTTGGCGCGCGATAGCGTGTTTGAGGGCTTTTTGGGCGATGACCCTGAAAAAGCCTTGATGCACGGTCCAACCTTCATGGGCAATCCGCTGGCCTGCGCCGCTGCCAACGCCTCCCTGGACCTGTTTGAGGACCAGCCGCGCCTAGAGCAGGCGCGTGCTGTGGGCGCCGCCATGGCCCAGCAGCTTGAACGCTGCCGCAGCCTTGAAAACGTGCGTGACGTGCGCACATTGGGCGCCATTGGCGTGGTGGAGCTGAATGAAACATGGCTGGCCCGGACCAGCACGGACAAGCTGCGTCAGGCTTTCATTGCTGAGGGCGTGTGGCTGCGCCCCTTCCGCAACGTCATTGCCCTTACCCCCGCTTTCACAATTGGCGATGAGGAGTTGCGAACGCTCACCAATGCCGTCTGGAACGTGCTCTCTGGTGGGGCGCCGTGAAGGGGGCCACCCTTGACGCCATGGTGGCAGACGCTTTGGCAAGACGAAAAGCGGCCAACCTCCAACGCCAAACCATGGCCTGGCAGCGCCGCCCAGGCCGGTGCAGGCCAGCCTCTGACCAAAACGGCCCATGGCTGGTCGACCTTGCCTCTAACGATTACCTTGCTTTGTCCTTCCACCCCCATGTCCGCCAAACAGCCCAACAGTGGCTGGAACGCTGGGGGGCTGGGGCTGGAGCTTCCCCCCTTGTATGTGGCTGGCATGAGGGTGCGGCACGCCTTGAGCAACGCCTGGCCCATCTCAAGCAGGCAGAGGGAGCGCTGCTATTCAACAGTGGCTGGCAAGCCAATGCTTGCCTGTTGCCAGCGTTAGACCAACTTTCGCGGCTGCAAACGGGCCAAGGCTTGGCGGTGTTCAACGACCGCCTCAACCATGCCAGTCTTCACCATGGGTGCGCTGCAGCAGGGGTGCGGCAAAAGCGCTTCCGCCATAATGATGTGGCCCATTTGGCAACCCTTCTGGAACACCACCAAGCCAGCCTGCCAGCTGGGGAACGGGGGGGATTGAAAATCATCGCGACCGAAAGCGTGTTCTCCATGGATGGTGACCGTGCCCCACTGCACGCCCTGCGTGCCTTGGCTGACCGTTGGGGAGCGTTGCTACTGGTGGATGAAGCCCACGCGACAGGTGTTTTGGGGCCAAATGGCACTGGGCTGACCTGCGCCAGCGCGCTTGAGGGGGGGGTGAAAACCACAAACGCGCCCGTCAAGGTCGACATTACCTTAAGCACGGCCAGCAAAGCCCTTGGCGGGGCTGGGGCCTTCATCACTGGCAGCAAGGCCTTACGTGAATGGCTGGTCAACAGCGCTTCAGGCTATGTTTACAGTACAGCCCCCCCACCAGCGGCGCTGGGCGCGCTTGAGGGCGCCCTTGACCTGCTGCCGACTGCAAAACTGGCCCAGGCACGGGCCGCCTTGGGCCGCAATGCGGAACTGCTGCGCCAGCAACTGCACAGTGCTGGCTTTGAAACAGGCGCCTCCAGCACGCACATCGTGCCTGTTATGGCTGGCAGTGCTGAACAAGCGTTGGAGATGGCAGTGCTTCTGCGCGACCACGGCTTTTTCACAGTGGCCATCCGCCCACCAACTGTGCCCCAAGGGCAGGCTCGCCTGCGCCTTTCCCTCAATGCAGCATTGGAGGATAAAGACCTGGAAAAGCTCTGTACGGTTTTAAGAATGCACTGTCGCCCAACAGGGAGGCAAGGCCGCCATGGCTGACCAGCAAACCACCCTCACCCTGTTTTTCCACCAGGGCTGGAGTTACACCCCCCTTTTTTGGCAACGGACTTTCCAATGCCTGCCACCAGCTTTGCCTGATGGCCGCAAGCTGCTGCTGATTCCATATGTTGCAGCGCTGGCGCAAAAGCGTGCAGCCAGGAATCCTTGCGTGGCCATTGGCCATTCTGCTGGTCTCATGGACCTTCTCAGCAAGCCTTCACCAGTTTTTAGCCAATCCTGCCTCGGTTTGGTGGCCATCAACAGCTTCGCGCGTTTTGTGGAGGGAGGGGACTTCCCCCAAGGCTTCAAGCAGCGCGTGCTGCAGCGCATGGCCAAGGCACTGCAACGCGACCCAGCAATTACTGTGCGTGATTTCCGCGCCAGCGTGCAGGATCCTACCTCTCCAGCAGTCCCCCACCCTTCCCAATCTGAGCTGGCGCATGGTCTGACCATGCTCCTTGAAGAGGACAGGCGCCCCGCATTGGCGCCATGGGTTCAGGCGCGGCGCCTGGCTGTGCTGACAGGTGCCCAAGACCCTTTGCCCCCCGCCCACAGCTTGGCTGGCCTTGGCACGCCAGAGGAACGCTTTGAGGACGGTGGCCATTTGCTGCCACTGACCCATCCCCAACTTTGCGCGCGCTTCATTGTGCAGGCCATCATGAATTGGCGCGACCAGGCGTCATGAACAGCGCTTCCCTTCATTCAACTGCCCAGTCGCAACGCAAGAGCCATATCAGCCACGCTTTCAGCCAAGCGGCCAGCTATGACAAGCACGCGCGCGCCCAGCGTTTCGCAGGCCATGAACTGGCCCAACAACTGGCAGCCATGGGCGCCAAGCTTGAAGGAGCGGTGCTAGAGCTGGGCTGCGGCACGGGCCTGTTCACGGAACACCTCCTGCGCTTGCCCAGGGCGGGGCACCCTCTTATGGCCTGCACTGACCTAGCGCCAGCCATGCTGGCACGCACGCGCCAGCGCTTTGCCCACCAAGCGCCCGTTGACTTGGACATGGTGTATGCCGTCATGGATGGGGAAAACCCCCAAACCCCCAAAGCCCTAGCCCACCGCGCTTCACCTCCCCTGCCTGTTGAGGCCACGCAATGGAACCTGATAGCCGCCAATTTATGTGGGCAGTGGTTCGAAGATTGGCCAGGAAGCCTTGAAGTCCTGGCAGGGCTTCTGGCCCCGGGCGGCGTCATGGCTTTCAGCATGTTGGTTGAAGGGACGTTCGATGAATGGCGCCAAGCCTGCCGTCTGTCAGGCACGCCCTGTGGCGTTGCCCCTTACCCCACGCTTGCAGCCTTGCAGGGCAGTTGGCCCCTAGGTGGTGAAGGGGTCTGGTGCCCCATGACCTTCAAGGAGCAGTTCACCAGCGGCCTGGACTTCCTCAAAAGCCTGCGTGCCTTAGGGGCCCATGTTCCGGCAGGACATCACAGCCCAGCCAGCCCAGCCAGCCTTAAACGTGCCTTGGCCATGTTTGACCGCACTACCTGCACCATCACCCATCAGTTGGCCCTAGGCGTGTTCAGGAAAGCGCCCTAGCCACGCCACACCCCAAGCCATGTAAGGACCCCATCACAATGACCCCACTTGAAACCTCAACCCCTTTTCCAGCCTGGTTTGTCACAGGCACGGACACAGGGGTGGGCAAAACATTCATCAGCGCTTTGTTGGCGCGTTGTTGGCTGCGCCACTATAGCCAGGTACGCTATTGGAAGGTTTTTCAAACAGGCCTGGCCTTGGAGGAGGGCGACACCCCAACCGTGCAAAGCTTGGCCAGCCTGGACAGCCAACAAGTCGTTGTGCCGCGCTGGCGCCACCAGGCCCCCTTGTGCCCCATGGCGGCGGAGCAACGCACGCCCTCTGGCGCGTCTGACGCGCAGCCACCCATCACCCAGGAAGCCCTGATGATGGTCAATCAAGAGGTGCGTCAGTTGCATCGCCTTGCCCCTGTGGTGGTGGAGGGCGCAGGCGGCCTGATGGTACCGCTGTGTTCAGGCATCACCATGCTGGACTGGATGGGACGGCTGCGCTTGCCGGTTCTGCTTGTGGCGCGGGCCAGCCTTGGCACACTCAACCACACGCTTCTCAGCCTCACGGCGTTGCGCCAAAAAGGCCTTGAGGTAGCTGGCGTCATCATGAATGGCCCTGGGGAAGAGCGTGAGCGCCAGGAGAACCGCACTTTGATTGAGCAGTTTGGTTCGTGCCGCGTCCTTATGGACATTCCTGCCTATGAAGCCATCACACCCAAAGTGGTGGCGCAGGAAGCCAGCCGCCTTCATGAAGTCCTTTTCACAAGCTGAATTTTGCAGACTGGGCCCAGCCAGCCCACGGGAGGACTGATTATTGCCCTGAAAGCTCCATGCCAGCTGGCACGGGGTTTTGGGCTGGCGGCAAAGCGTTGCAATCAACCAGGTCCCCCACGCGCAGGTTGGCGCGCGCTGCCGTCCCCGCTGGCAGTTCCAGCACAGCCATGGATTCGCCTGGGTTAGAGATGATGGCCTGGCTCATCGGGACGGCTTTTTCCTCAATGCCCTTGATGCGGCGGTCGCGGCCGATGAACAGGATGTCCAACGGCACAAGGGTGTTGCGCATCCACATGGCGGTGTGCTGGGGTTTTTTCCAAATAAACAGCATACCACCCTGAGGGGGGATGGAGCGGCGCCACATTTCCCCCACTTCCTGCTGGCGCTCTGTCAAGGCCAGCTCCACCTTGAAATGGTGCATCTGAGCCGCCGTCCTGCCGTGGCGGTTGGCAGGGGCTGAACTTGTGATGGTAAGCGGTGCCATGGGCAGGACGGGCTGAGCTGCCGTGATGGTGTCATCGGCAGGGCCTGTGTCAGTCATGGAAGGCACAGTGGACGGCACAGCTGAATCATCCTGCCCATCAGGCACACCGCTGGAAACCATATGGCCAGCGCTGGCAGCAGCGCCTGCCGCCAGCGCTGGCCCCTGCCCCAACAGTCCCATGGCTATCAAGCCTACCCCTAAGGCCATAGCTGTTCGCATAACGCTCATTTCATCCCTCCTGCTGGGTAATCCCACCTTACATAAAGCCAAAATTTGGGAACTGTGGTGGCCATCAGTGGCCCTGTGGGCGGCTGAAAAACGGATTGTGACGCTTTTCATAGCCAATGGTGCTGGGCATGCCATGGCCTGGTAGCACCATTGTCTCATCAGGCAGCGTGAAGAGTTTGTCGCGGATGGCCTGCAACAATTGCCTACCATCACCATAAGCAAAGTCACTCCGCCCCACTGTGCCTTTGAAGAGGGTGTCACCTGTGATGACTTTCCGCCCATGGGCATCATGCAGCACGACATGGCCTGGGGTGTGGCCTGGCACATGGTGCACATGCAGCGGGTGAGCTAGCAGATTCAGGGTTTCACCATCTGTCAGGTAACGGTCTGGGGCAACATTCTCCATGTCCTCAAGGCCACAACTTGCCGCCTGCTGTTCCACGCTGGCCAGCAGGGGAGCTTCAGCCTTCAGGGGGCCAAGAATGGGGACGGGACCACCCTGACGCTTAGCCAACGCCGCAGCCAACGCGCGTGCACCGCCAGCATGGTCCATATGGCCGTGGGTAAGGAGGATGGCCTTCACCCGCAGCCCCTCCAAAGCCTTTAAAAGGGCTGGGACATCACCACCAGGATCAACAATAACAGCATCACCCGTATGATCGCTGATGATGGTACAGTTCTGGCGCAAAGGCGTCACTGGCATGATGCGCATGTCCAGGGGGGGAGGGGTCGTGGTTTGGCCTGTCATGGTCGTCTCCAACAAAGCGTCAAGTGGGGCCTGCCCGGTTTATCTGGAAGGCAGGCTAAGGGGCATTTTCCCTTCTGGGCAAGGATAAAGCCGCAAGGGGCGTTGTGGCGGGGCAGATGGGGCACGTTGTGGGAGAAGGCTTTGGGGTGACATGCTCCACCCCACCGGCCATTAATGCCGCAATGGCCCTTTGGGCAGCTTTTTGACGGAAAACATTGACGCGCCCTTACCAAAAGCCGCAAAATGCCCCATGCTTGCCAAGCACAAGCATCAGCTGCCTGCAGGGAGTTGTCGTGAAAAATCAAAAAAGAAGATCCAGGGTGAAAATCACAATCAAAAAAACCCGCAGGCAAAAAATGAGGAAAACCGCCCTGGCAAGCGCCTTAGGGGGGCTTGGGCTTTTGGGGCTTCTCAACGCGCCAGCGGCCCAGGCCTCCTCCCATGGGCGTCACCACCGTGGCACAGCCCATGCCCACCACCATGTTTGGCGCTGGCACAGCAGCAACAGCCTTGTTCACTGGGGGCGCCCACACCGTTGGCACCATGTCATTCAATGTGTGGCCTATGTTCACCAGGCCACTTCTTTCCAAATTCATGGCAACGCGCGTGACTGGTGGCCACGGGCCGCTGGCCGTTATGAGCGTGGGCAAACCCCAGAACCTGGTGCCGTTCTGGCCTTCCGCCCAACAGCGCGCATCCCCCTTGGCCATGTGGCTGTTGTACGCAGCCAACTTGACGACCGCACCATTCTGATTGACCAGGCCCATTGGGCCTCCCCTGGCATTGCGCACAATGTGCGTGTGGTTGACGTCTCCCCCAACAATGACTGGACGGCTGTCCGTGTGGCGCTTAACGGCAACAGCGCCAGACTGGGCAGTGTCTACCCCACACACGGCTTCATTTACGAACGCTTCGCCACTGGCTCCACAGCAGCCCCTTACACCCCAGCTGCGCACCAGACGGCCATGCCCATCTCCACAACAAACACAGCCCTGGTCAACCCTTACAAGGCACGGCGGCAGAATATCGCTGCCTATTGGCGCGCCAGGGCAGCGTACTTGGACACACTGCGCAGCGGCAAGCACGGCCATGACCGCACGCCTGTCCGCTACCACCCGACTGCCAACACAGCCTGGCACAGTAACGCAGCCCAAACAGACAACAGCCTGGTTGACGACAGCAACACCCTAGACCCCTAAGGTTTGGAATCCAGGCCAGGGAGAGTGCCTTTAACCAGGCCGCCCACTGCGGTGGTAAGGGTGGCCTGTGGCAATAGCCTGCGCCCTGTAGATCTGTTCTGCCAATAAAATACGCACCAACATGTGTGGCCATGTCAAAGGCCCCAAGGTCAAGACCGCATCAGCACGGCTTAAAACTGGCTGGTCAAAGCCCTCCGCCCCGCCAATAGCAAAACATAAAGGCCGCCCAGAAGCGCGCCAGCGCTCCAAATCCACGGCCAGCTTTTCGCTGCTGCGCACAGGGCCACCCATGTCCAACGCCACCAGCAAGGCGTCATCAGGGCAGGCTGCCAGCAGGGCTTCACCTTCGCGGCGCTTGATTTCACCAGCACTGCCCCTGCCCTGGGGAAGTTCAGTCACAGTCAACTTGGGGGAGAGCCGCGTTCTGTAGCGCTCAAACAGTTCCTGTTCAGGACCACGGCGCATTTTGCCCACAGCAAGCAAACGCATGGTCAGCGCCCAGCTTTAGGAATGACCACTTCCTCAGCATCCGCCACGTCAAGCGCGCTGTTCCACATGCGCTCCAGCCCATAGGTGGTCCGCCCTTCAGGACTGAAAAGGTGAATGACGATGTCGCCAGTGTCCAGCAATGTCCAATCACTGCTGTCGCTTCCTTCAGCTGAAGCGCTCAGGGCGCATTCCTCCTTCAGGGCCCGTTCCAGATGGCGTGCCAAAGCCCCCATATGGCGCCCTGAAAGGGCCGTGGCGATCACCATGGTTTCAGCGAAGCTTGCGCGGCCACGCAAATCAATAATGGCGATGTTGTCAGCTTTGGCACCATCAAGGGTGGACAGGATGACGTCAAGGCGCCGTTCAACAGCTTGCTCTGCTTTGTTTGAACCCTGCCAGGTGTCTTCAGGATGGGGGGTGGGAAAAGTGTTCAGGGCTGTCATGCTTGATGTCGAAATGGTCAATTCTCCAATGAAGGCGCAGACCAAGGGCCTTACTCTGGCTGTTGCCGCCTGCGCAATGCTGTGGCTGATATAGGGTTGGGCTGCATGGAAATAAATGTCCAGCCTGGCTTTTCTTGCCTTGGCTGCATGGCTAAGGAAGCTGGCTGGCAACGGCGGTGCCGCAGCGCTGTAGCTGCACGCCCTTGCAGCGCACGCCGATCAGCGCCAGGGCGGTTGAACACAGCAATAGGAACAGTGTCAGCAATTTGGCGCCAACTCTTCCATTTATGGAAATTGGCCAGCCCATCTGCGCCCATCAACCAGATGAACTGCGTTCGGGGGTAAAGTTTCTTCAGACGCTTCAACGTGCGGATGGTGTGGCGTACGCCAAGCTTCCATTCTATGTCTGTAGCGCGGATGCGCGGGGGTGAAGCCACTTCCTGCGCCCAAGCCAGACGCTGCTTGAAAGGGGCCATGTCACCATGGCCCACCTTGAGGGGGTTCCCTGGGGAAACCATCAGCCATACTTCATCAAGGCGCAAAGCCTTCAAGGCCTCATGGGCCAGTTGAACATGGCCCCCATGGGCAGGGTTGAAGGACCCCCCCAACAAGCCTATGCGCTGAGCGCGCCCACTGCCACCTAACGCCAAGGCCGGCATGGCCAGGGCTGCCTTGCCAGGGTAGGTTTCAGCCACGCACCTGGCCGCTGCCGCGCACCTCGTAACGGTAGCAGGTCAACTGTTCAGCGCCCACAGGGCCGCGGGCGTGGATCTTGCCTGTGGCAATGCCAATCTCAGCCCCAAATCCAAATTCCCCCCCATCGCAGAACTGGGTGGAGGCATTAACCATCACAACAGCACTGTTGGTGCCATTGATGAATTTTTCTGCCGCCCGCTCATTTTCCGTGATGATGGCTTCCGTGTGGCCACTGCCATAACGGTGAATGTGGTCCAGGGCTTCATCAAGGCCGCCAACCACACGCACTGACAGCACAGGGCCAAGCCATTCAGTTGCAAAGTCACCCTCCCTAGCAGCTGGCAGGGTGGGCACTAAGTCGCGCGCCTTTTCATCAGCCTTGAAGGTGCAGCCGGCTTTTTCAAGGTCAGCCACCAGCAGCGGCAGCAGCGCAGGCGCGATGGCTTCATCAATCAAGAGCGTTTCAGTGGCACCGCAAATCCCAGGCCTGCGCATTTTGGCATTGAGAAGCACTGAACGCGCCATGTCATGGTCAGCGTCCTTGTGCACATAAGTGTGGCACAACCCTTCGGCGTGGGCGAGAACAGGCACGCGTGCCTCCTGCAGGACACGTTCCACCAGCTTTTTGCCGCCCCGCGGGATGATTAAATCCACCAATCCGGAAGCTTGCAGTAACGCCCCCACCAAAGCGCGGTCTGTTGTGGGCATGACCTGAACCATGTCAGCGCTCAGCCCCGCTTCCTTCAGCCCCTCTACCATGGCTTCGTGGAAGGCGCGTGCCGTATGGTGGCTGTCGCTGCCACCACGCAGCAGAACGGCATTGCCAGCACGCAGGCAAAGGGCTGCTGCTTCAGGCCCCACATTGGGGCGGCTTTCATAAATCATGCCCACAACGCCTATGGGGGCTGAAACACGCTTGAACGACAACCCATTGGGCTGTTTCCAAGCCTCCAGCACACGCCCCACAGGGTCTGGAAGGTCTGCGATGCGCTCCAGCCCCGCAGCGACACCCTCCAGGCGTTCAGGGGTCATGGTCAGGCGATCGCGGAAAGCAGGGCTGTAATCCGCAGGGAGGTTTGTCAAGTCACGGTCATTGGCTGCCAACAGCGCCGGACCATGGCGGCGGATGGCACCAGCCATGGCACGGATGGCACCAGCGCGTGCACCGTCAGTGCTGCCAGCCAAGGCATCTGCGCCATGGCGCGCCTTCTCACCCATGGCCTGCACAATGCGGGTGGCTTCCTCATGCGTCATCGCAGCCATTCCCTACTCCCTCACTTTATCAGCTTATGACCTTCACACATTGAAACGGAACAGAAGGACATCGCCATCCTGAACCACATATTCCTTGCCCTCAATGCGCAAACGCCCTTGCTCACGCGCTCCTGCCTCCCCCCCGTGGGTGACGTAATCATCGTAAGCAACCGTCTCGCAAGCAATGAAGCCACGCTCGAAATCATTGTGAATCACAGCGGCCGCCTGGGGAGCCTTGGTGCCAGCCGTGATGGTCCAGGCGCGGGTCTCCTTGGGGCCCACTGTAAAGTAGGTGCGCAGCCCCAGCAGGTCGTAGCCAGCCTTGATGACACGGTCCAGGCCACTGTCAGCCAGGCCCAGCCCCTCCAGGAACTCGGCCCTTTCCCCTTCGGGAAGTTGGCTCACCTCCGCCTCAATGGCAGCGGAGACCACAACCACGCCGGCGCCCTCGGCAGCGGCCTTCTTGCGCACAGCCTCTGAATGGGCATTGCCAGTGGCTGCTGATTCCTCGTCAACATTGCACACATAAAGCACTGGCTTAGTGGTCAGGAGCTGCAGCCGGGCCACGGCCTCCTCCTGCCCAGGCTGGACAGCAGTGCGGGCAGGCTTGCCAGCGCGCAGCGCCTCCACTAAGGGGGCAGCGAGCTCAAGGCTCGCCTTTGAGTCGCGGTCACCACCACGGGCGCGTTTCTCCCAGCCAGCCATGCGCCGCTCCAGGCTCTCCAAGTCAGACAGCATGAGCTCCGTCTCGATAATGTCAGCATCACGCACAGGATCAACGCCGCCCTCCACATGGGTGACGTCATCGTCCTCAAAGCAACGCAGAACGTGGATGATGGCATCCACCTCACGGATGTTGGCCAGGAATTGGTTGCCTAACCCTTCCCCCTTGGAAGCGCCGCGCACCAGGCCTGCGATGTCGACAAACTCCAGGCTAGTGGGAACGATTTTCTGCGATTTGCCCGCTTTGGCCAAAACATCCAAACGCTGGTCGGGCACAGCCACACGGCCTGTGTTGGGCTCGATGGTGCAGAAGGGGTAATTGGCCGCCTGCGCAGCTGCAGTCTGCGTCAAGGCGTTGAACAGGGTGGACTTGCCCACATTGGGCAGACCAACGATGCCATTGTTGAATCCCATTGCCTGCCTGCTCCTGTCCTGATCTCAAATATAATAGATGTGTCAACAACAAGGACCATGCCCTTGGCAGGCCCATCAGCTGCGCAGCAAGCTCACCTTGCTCATGAAAGCACTGCCATCGCCTGCGGCCAAAAGTGGTGCGGCACGCGCAACAGCGTCCAGCCATGCTTCCAATGGGGGACGCTCAGCGCTGTTAAAATCCCCCAGCACATGGCCAGTCACGCGTTCACGCGCACCAGGGTGGCCAATGCCCATGCGGACACGTTGATAATTCTGCACGCCTAGCATTTTATCCATGGAACGCAAGCCATTATGGCCTGCGGCGCCACCGCCTGTTTTGACCTTCATGCGGCCAAAATCAAGGTCAAGCTCATCATGGAAGACCGTGATGTCCTCCACGGGGATTTTGTAAAAGGCAGCCCCTTGCTGAACACTTTCACCTGAAAGGTTCATGTAAGTTGCAGGTTTGAGAAGGAGAATGCGCACCCCCCCAAAACGGCCTTCACTGGCCAGCCCCCTGAAGCGCGCACGCCAGGGTGTGAAGGAAGGCTCCAACGCCTGAATAGCATCCACAGCCATGAAACCGATATTGTGGCGGTTGCCACGCATAGCAGAACCAGGGTTGCCCAGTCCCACCCACAATTTCATGCCCATGCCACCATGCCCCCTTCAAGCTGCGCCTTGGTGGGGCGCCGCACCTAGCGTGGTGGCACGCATGGCAGCGGCAGGGCACCGTTCAAGCCTACCAGCACGCCACAGCGCACCCTGTGCGGCACCCCAGGTTGGTTTCCCCCTGCTGAGTTATTTCTTCTCAGGCTCAGGAGCGGGGTTGGCGGTCTCCACCTCAGAGGCAGCGCTCTCCTCTTCAGGTTCAGCCTCCACCTGCGGTGCGGAGATGGAAGCCACCACGAAGTTCTCCTCGTGGACCAGCGGCACCACGTTGGCCGTGCCCTCCAGGTCTTCCCAACGGATATTGTCGTTGATGTCGAGCTTGCTCAAATCAGCAACGAAGTGCTCTGGCAGATGCTCAACGTCCGTTTGGACGTCAACATTGTGGCGGGCGATGTTCAGGACGCCACCACGCTTGATACCAGGGCTCTCCTCCTCACCCTTGAAGACCACGCTGACCGGCACAGTGATTTTATGGCCAGGCACCAAGCGCAGGAAATCAATGGAGATGGGCGCATCTGAAACCGGGTGGAACTGAATAGCGCGGATCAAGGCATGTACTGGGGTGCCGTCCACATCAAAGTTATAGACGCGTGACTGCCAGCCGCCACGGTGCAGTTCCTTCATGATCTGGCGTGGGTCAAGCTGCACCAGCGTAGGGGCCTGCTTGCCACCGTAAACCACGCCCGGCACTTGGCCGGCGCGCCTCGTGGCGCGCGCTGCCCCCTTACCTGCATCTGCGCGTCCAGAGACTTCAAGGGATGTCATTTTTGCCACAATGGGGCTCCTTAAATAATCGAATAGCCTGAATGATTAGTGAGCGCTCTCAATAATCTGGGCCAGCCAAGCCTCCAGGGGTGCCTGGCTGGTTGCCTGCCCTAGCTGATTTTAAGCCCAATTACAATCCAGCCCCCTTTAGGCTGGTCGCGCACGAATAGCTGAAAGTTGACGCCCCGTTGGGCCGCCACCTGTTAGGTGGGTGCGGCGGTAACTGAAAAAGCGCCCATCACGCACCGTGTCCACCGCCATGACCCGCACAGCGTCCACGCCAGCCAGGCGCAGCCGTAACGCAACATAGGCTGGCAAATTGAACATGAAGTGCCCTGACCGTACGGCAGGGGTGAAAAGGTGAGCCGCCGCCTGCTGAGCCACCCCTGGGGTGCCATCCAGCACAGCGCTGCGCATGTCAGCGCCCGTTTCATAGCTGGCAGGGCCGATGGCAGGCCCTACAACAGCCTGCACAGTGGCTGGCACAGCGCCAAGATCCACCATGGCGGCCACTGTATTCTCCAGAACACCTCCCACAGCGCCCCGCCAACCAGCATGGGCAGCGCCCACCACAGCACCACCCTCTGTGGCCAGGAGGACAGGAACGCAATCAGCCGTCACCACTGACAACACAAAGGCTGGGTCATCGCTCACCAAGGCATCCGCTTTTTCCTTGGCCACCGTTTCCCTCCAACTTTCCGTGGCTAAGGCGCCCCGCACTGTGAGCACACGCGCCCCATGAACTTGCTCCGCCCCTAGGAGGTGCTCAGGCGTGACACCCAGCCAACTGGCTACCCGCCCCCTGTTGGTTGCGACATTGCTGGCTGCGTCATCAGTCAGAAGGCCTGTGTTGAGGCTTTCATAAGGACTGTGCGACACGCCCCCAAAGCGATTGAAGAAACCATGCCACAGCCCCTGCGCTTTCCAGGTGTCATCTTGCAGGGGATCAAGGTGAGGGGTGGTGTCCATGATCAATCAACCTTCCCTTGAGGTTCTAGGCTTTGCTCTGCTGGGGAATCAAGCAAACGTGGCGTGGCGCCAGCTCCCACGGCCTCAGCCAGGACTGGCGGCCTGCGGAGGGCATGCACAATCAGCCCTAACCCAGCAAGCGCCATGGGGATGCACAACAATTGGCCCATCGTGGCGTGTCCTGCCAGGAAGCCAATGTTGGCATCAGGCTGCCTGAAGAACTCGCACCCAGCACGCGCCACAGCGTAACCCAGCAGAAACAGACCTGAAATCAGCCCTGGCCTGGCGCGTAAGGCTGGGCGCAGCACGGCACTGAACAGCAGGGCAAACAGCAGAAGGCCTTCAGCACAGGCTTCGTAAAGTTCTGAAGGATAACGGGGCAGAGGGCCTGCCTGAGGGAAAATCATCGCGCCAGGCCAACCTGGCGCCGCCACCCGCCCCCAAAGCTCACCATTAATGAAATTGGCGCACCGCCCCAGGAACAATCCAATGGGCACCACCACGACAATGCGGTCAGAGAAAGCCAGGAAAGACAATTTGCGCCGCCAACAAAATAGCGCCAGCGCCAGCACCACACCCAATGCCCCGCCATGGAAGGACATGCCGCCTTTCCAGGTCTCCAGAATGGCCAGGGGGTGGGTGAAGTAAAAATCAGGCCTGTAAAACAGCACATAGCCCAAGCGCCCCCCCAGCAGTACGCCCAGCACGGCGTAAAGCATGAAATCATCCACTTCCGCCGAAGTGGCTACGCGCGGCTTCAAGCTGCAAAGCCACTTGGCCAAAGGCAGCGCTATTAAGAAAGCGGTGATATAAGCCAGTGCGTACCAGCGCACGCTGAGCGGGCCGAGCGTGAAGGCCACGGGATTAAAGTGTGGGAAAACCAACGGTGCGCTCATGCCCAGTTCCTTGCTGTGGTGGCGTGAACCACCTGTTTGCCTGCAGTCTGGGCAGATTTCAAAACATGCGGCCCAAGGCGCCCCAACGCGGCAGGGCTTAAACTAGGGCTCAAAGTGTGCGCGGCCCAGCAGGCCCTGCCTGCATAAGGTAGGATTGCACATAACGCCGCACCCCCTCCTCAAGTGGGGTGAAGGGGGCCTGATAACCAGCTTCCCGCAACGCATCCATGTTAGCCTGGGTGTAGTATTGGTACTGCCCCTGCAGCCGCTGTGGCATGGGAACGTAGGTGATGGCCTCTGGCCTATCTGCTGCCTGGCAAACGGCGCGTGCCAGATCACTGTAACTGCGCGCCTGGCCAGTGCCGCAGTTGAAAAGCCCGCAGACGTGGGGATTCCGTAGCAGCCACAGCACCACGTCAACGCAGTCTCCCACCCAAATGAAGTCACGCTTCTGCTGGCCATCGGCCACGCTGGGGTCGTCAGACTTGAAAAGTGTCAGGGGGCGGCCCGCTGCAAGCTCATCATACTTGACCTTGATGACCGACATCATGGCGCCCTTGTGGTATTCATTGGGGCCATAGACATTGAAAAACTTCAGGCCAGCCCACTGAGGGGGGGAGGGATGGCCCCTTTCCAGGGCTTGGCACACCCACAGGTCAAACGCCTGCTTGCTCCATCCATAAAGGCTCGTGGGGCGCAGCCGTTCCAAACCCTCCAAACCATCCCTAAAGTCATTAACAGCACTGCCATAGGTGGCTGCGGAGGAAGCGTAGATGAACGGCACGCGTGCTCGCGCGCACCACCGCCAAAGCTGCTGGGGCAGCGCCACATTGGTGCGCCACACCAGGTCGCCATCCTTGGCCGTGGTCTCGCTGATGGCGCCCAAGTGCACAACAGCACGCAAAGCCGGGGCGCGCTCCAGCCATGTTGAGAGAGCTTCAGGCGCCACCACCTCCAGGGGGGGGTGGGCAGCGAGGTTGCGCCAGCGCCCAGGCTGCGCCTGTCCTGTGCTCAAAGCGCTGGATGCCCCGCCACCAAGCCAGTCAGCAACAATGGTTTGGCGGTTTTGCGCAAACAACCTCTCCTGCAGGCAGGAGCCGATGAATCCAGCACCACCAGTAATCAGTATCATGGCCCTTGCATCGCTTATTTTCGCGCTCCCCACAGTTCCTGGCTGGCATGTGAAACGGATTGCCTAACTCTGTAAACATGACAGGGGCAAAATCTGTTATTCACTACAGCTACATCTTCATGTCACCTTGCGGTCACGTCAGCTTGGCAACAATAACGTCCTACCAAAGCGCCACCCCTGAACGCCGGCCAGACCAAACCCACTATCCCAACTTTATGTTAAGGAGATCCACCATGGCAGAACGTCCACGCCTTTTTGATGACATCACCGGCTTGGCCGGCACAGCCCTTTCCGCCTTCCAAGGTGCCAAGGAGGAATTGGAATCACTGGGCAAAGGTCGCCTTGAGGAAATCGTCAACCGACTTGATTTGGTGCGCCGCGATGAGTTTGACGCTTTAGCTGAGATGGCCGCTCGCTGCCGCCGTTCAGAAGAGGAGCTGACCGCCCGCGTGGCCCAGTTGGAAAAACAGGTGCAGAGCCTCTCCGACCAGGTGAGCGCCCTTTCCGCGACTGAAACAGCCGGGCTCTGAAAACGGAGCGCCAACCCTGGCCCTGTTTCCCGTAGCTTGCCACCACGACTTGCCTGCCCCTGAAAGGTCGCGCTGCCATCATGACATCTTCCCCCAACACCATTCTGCTGGCTGGCTGTGGCCATATGGGTTCAGCGCTGCTTCATGGCTGGCTCAAGTCAAAACTGCCCCTGCGCCTTTATGTTCTAGACAGGCATTACCAGCCCCCGGCAGGCGCCCCTGTGACAGTGTGGCGCACCCTTGCGGACATCCCAGAGGATTTCAGGCCAGACATGGTTGTTCTGGCCGTCAAACCCAAAGGTGCTGACGCTTTCCTGGAAGCACTCCATGAACGGTTAGGCCGTGGCCTCAGCCACGCTACCCTCCTTTCCGTTGCCGCAGGGCGCAGCTGCGCCAATTTGGCCAAGGCTTCAGGTGGGATGGCGGTGGTACGCGCCATGCCCAACACCCCAGCTGCCATCGGCGCTGGCACTACAGGCCTTTACAGCGCCCCTGACGTGCCGCCTGCGCGTGCCGCCTTGGCTGCCCAGCTTATGAAGGCCGTTGGCGCCGTGGTGGAGGTGCCGCATGAAAACGACCTGGCTGCCGTCACGGCCATCTCTGGCTCTGGTCCAGCTTATGTGTTCCTGTTGGCGGAACTGCTTGAGAAAGCTGGCCAACATTTGGGGCTGAATGCGGAAACAGCCAAGCTGCTGGCGCGCAACACGGTTTATGGCGCTGGCGAGATGCTGCATGAGGACCCTTTGAGCGCTGAACAGCTGCGCCGCAATGTCACCAGCCCAGGCGGCACTACTGAAGCTGCGCTCAAAGTATTTATGGCGCCAGATGCCTGGCCAGCCACAGTCGAGCGCGCCACGGAGGCTGCCGCGCACCGCGCTGATGAGCTCAGCCAGTGAGCTGCAACCCCCTCCAAGCTCCTTTGTGAACTGCACCCCCTTAACATTCGCCACCCCAGGACATCACCATGGCTTCACAAGCAAATGCCACGACACCCACCCCCCAGGAAAAACGCTTGCTGCAGTCAGCTATGGCCTTGGCTGGGGAGCGGGGTTGGCATGGCTTCACCTTAGTGCAGGCCGCTGAACAGGCAGCCATTCCCTTAGCGCAGGCACGGGTGTTGTGCCCCTTCAAACCAGTGCTGATGGGCTGGCTTGAAGCCATGGCAGACAGCCGCGCCCTTTCCAACCCCGCTTCAGGCACTGTACGTGAGAAACTGTTTGAGCAGCTCATGGCACGCCTGGACGTTTTCCAGGATTACCGCCCAGGTGTTGTGGCGGCGCTGCGGGTAACCCCTCTGGACCCGGCCCTGGCGATAACAGGCCTGGTTTCCGGCCTGGGCAGCCTGCGTTGGTTGGCTGACCGCGCTGGATTAGACAGGCGTGGCCTCCTTGGCTTGGTGCGCCTGCAGGCCCTTGGTATGGCTTGGATGATGACGTTGCGCACGTGGGAACGTGATAAGGGGCCTGACATGGCCCAAACCATGAAAACGCTGGACGAGGGCCTAGAGCGCCTAGAGCGCAGGGGATTCCTGAAGGCCGCACAGCCAATTGCCGAGCCTGCTGAGCCAGGCGTTCCTGACCACCTCATCATCACTGGTGGCGCAGCCAGCAGCCCTAAAGGCCAGGATGGTGACGATAGCTGGCCAGATGAGCTGCCCCCAGACCTTTGAAGGCGCTTTTGCTAGGGTGCCTTCATGGGGTCGAAGGCACGCCAGGGTTTTCACGTCTTACAAATAAAGTACTTTACCTTGCGCTGTCTGCAGGCTAGAAAGCAGAAGCGCTTTGGGGCGTAGCCAAGCGGTAAGGCAGCGGATTTTGATTCCGCCATGCGGAGGTTCGAATCCTCCCGCCCCAGCCATTTCATTTTCTAAAATCAATTGCTTTTTGCGGGCCTTGGCAGTGCTGCCAAGCAGCCTGCAATGGTCCTTGACCAGCCCTGCGCTGCAGGGCTGATTGGCAAGTCTTATCGTGCTAGGGTGGTTCTTGGCCCAGAAACGCGTCAACCACAAAGCGTTTCTGGTAAGGCGGCCTGATGGAGCGGCAATCAGCCCTCCCAGGTGGGTTTGGCAAATGGCCCCCTAACAAGGCGCCCTCACTCACCAGCTTTGAGAGGACAGCGCCATGACAGCAGACCATGAACGCCACCACCATGACCAGACGGACCTTCTAGAACGTGAAGGGGCGCCGACATCTAATGCTCTGCTGGAAGATAGGCCCAACGTTGGGGATGACCCCTCAGAAGCCATGCTGAATGAGGGCGATGGCCCCTTACCACCCCCCATTCATCTGCGTGGCAAGCCCAACCCTATTTCAGCGGATGCCTATAAAAGTCTCAACACCCTTCAAAAAGAGGCTGTTGAGCACATTCTGCACATGAAAAAGGGCCAGTTTTACCTCAACGGCCCAGCAGGCACAGGCAAAAGTTTCACAGCCTGCACAGCCATTGCCATGCTGATGCGCAAAAAGCGCCGTAAGGGACGCATCCTCATCCTGTGCCCCACCCATATCGCCAAGTTGCAGTTCACCTTGCGTTTGCCCACAGCGTGGCTAGAAGGGCAGAACCCCCCTGTTGAGCTGCGCACCGTCTCTGCCTTCCTGGGGTCAGGGCCCCAAGCCGACAAGGTGACGGGGCGCGACCACTTTCCCAAGGGCGCCTTCCGCACGGTGGAGGGTGTGGGCATTGTGTTCGTTGATGAAGTCTCCATGATTGGCGAATATGAACTTGGGGAGATCTCCAAAGCCTCCAAAGATATCCCCGTTGTCTATTTAGGGGACGCCAACCAGCTTCTGCCTGTCATGAAACGTGCTTCAGCACATTTTTTCCATGGTATGGAAACCATCACCCTAACTGAGCAAATGCGCAATTCAGGCCCTGTGCTGAAGCTGTGTGAGGAACTGCGCCGCAAGCTGGTCTACCCTCAGAAAACCGTGCGCGCCGTCAATGAGTTTGGTGACGTTTCGCAAATCATTGTTCATGAATCGCGCGATGAGATGATTGAATCCTTCCTCATCCACCTTAAAAATTCACCCACCCCCTGGGAAAGCACCTACCTTGCCTTCACCAACCTCGCTGTGGAACGCGTCAAGCGGTTGGCCCACCATGCCCTTTACGGCGATGCCGTCTATTGCGTTGGGGAGTTTTTGCGTCTGGGGCGGCACATCCCAGGCCAGAACGGCAATCCCCATTTGGGCCACCGCGGCAACATCCTGCAGGTTCGCCAGATCATCGGCCATGAACAGCGGGCAATCACGCGCAATTTCACCACTGAGATTTGGAAGCTTGAGGTTTACAACATCGACATGAAAGTGTCTGGCGTCATTAAATGCGTGGCGCCTGAGGAGCAGGAGCGCTTTCTGGACTTGCTTGAGGAAATGTACCAGGAATGCAGCCGCCTGTTCAGTGAAAAGCGCATGGAAGCTTATGAGGAACTGCGTGACGAGGTTAACCGTCTCAAACAGTTGGCCAACCTCAAATCGCCGTTCTCTCAAACTATTCACAGCGCCCAGGGCCGTTCCATCCCTCATGTTTTTGTGGACAGCTACAACATAGCCGATTTGGGCCGTGACCGCCGCCGCCTGATGTATGTTGGCTGTTCGCGCACGCAATATGACCTTCACGTCGTGCGCGTCACGCCAGCCTTGCAGGAGGAGTTCAGGGAGCGGCGCAGCAAACGCCGTGCAGCCAAGCTGGCTGGGGACCTACAGGCTGCGCGCGCCCTTTGGTGAAGGAGGCTAGGCTAGCCTCAGCAGCCCGCTTGGCCAGAGGTGATGCTATCCAATTCGCGCTGCCACAGGGCGGCGTTGCCATCACTAGGGGCGCGCCAATTGCCACGCGGCGACAAGGCGCCAGCACCCATCACCTTGGGGCCATTCGGCATGGCAGAACGTTTGAACTGTGATGACGCCATGAAACGCTGCCCAAAAACACGCAGCCATGCCAGCAGCGCCGGCAGTTCATAAAAACCCTGCCGGGCCTGGGGCCAATCCACTGGCCAGCTGCTCGCCTGGCCATGGGGGCCTGCGCTCCAGGCCTTTTCCGCCATGAAAGCGATGCGCCTGGGGCCAAAGCCATGGGCCAGCACCTGGTGAAGTGTAAAATCCTGCAGCATGTAAGGCCCTATGGCCGCTTCCGTGCTTTGGCTGCCAGCATCTGTGCCTGGGATCAGCTCTGGGGAGATCTCCGCCTCGCTGATGGCGGCCATGGCAGCCTGCACCTCAACGCTTGCTTGATGATGCGCCGAAGGCCGCCCCAGCCAGGCCACCATGCGCTGCACCACTGTTTTGGGTAGGCCGGCATTCACATTGTAATGGGCCATTTGGTCACCAACGCCATAAGTGCACCAACCAAGCGCCAACTCTGACATGTCGCCAGTGCCTACCACCAGGCCCTTTTCCTGGTTGGCCAGGCGAAACAGGAAATCCGTTCGCAAACCTGCCTGCACATTTTCAAACGTCACGTCATGAACAGCCTCGCCACGTCCGTAAGGGTGGCCCAGGGTTTCCAGCATGGCCTTTGCAGCTGGCCTAATATCCAGCACGTCGCCCTGCACACCCCAGCCTGCCATCAAGGCATCAGCCCAGCTGCGGCTTTCTGCACCCGTGCCAAACCCTGGCATGGAACGCGCGATGACCTGGCTGCGCTCCCACCCCAACAGATCGGCCGCTTCACAAGCGACCGCTAACGCCAAGGCGCTGTCCAAACCGCCTGAAACGCCCAGCACCATGCTTTTGGCCTGTGCTGAACGCAGCCTATGGGCCAGGGCTTGGCTTTGAATGTCAAATATTTCCCGGCAAGCACGGTCAATAATACCAAAAGCGGCTGTGGCCTCCGCACGGCCAGCGTCGGTGCCATCTGCACGTTGCACCATGGCGATCTCATCACCGCCACGCCCCGTCATGTCCTCATACCAGGGGAAGCGTGGCACATCGCGCAGCAAGCCACGGTCCTTGGTGCCTGGCGCAAGCGCAAACGTCACCTCGCGCCAACGGGGCTGCCCATCAGCGCGCACCTGGTGGCTGGGGGTGTGGTAGCCTTGTCGCAGCCGCTCCTGGGCGATGGCAGCCAGGTCCACATCCGCCACAGCCAAGCCCCCTTGGGGATTAAAGCGCGGCCCCATGGCAAGGAGGGCACCGCGTTCATGAATGGACGTCTGTCCGTCCCAAGCCAAATCGGTGGTGGATTCCCCCGCCCCAGCTGAAGCGTAGACATAAGCAGCCTGAATGCGGTGCGACTGCGAAGCGCAGAGGGCAGCCCGTGTGGCGCTGCGCCCCACCGTCACAGGGGAGGCCGAGAGGTTGCCTATAACGGTCGCCCCAGCCAACGCCAGCTCAGTTGAAGGGGGCTGGAGCGCCCACAGATCCTCGCAAAGCTCCACACCGAGTACCAGATTAGGCACGTCAGAAGCACGGAAAATCAGGTCAGTGCCAAAAGGCGCCTCCTGACCAGCCAGCTTAATAGTACCAGCCGTTCCAGCGCCTGACAGAAAATGCCTGGTCTCGTAGAACTCACCATAGCGTGGCAAGTGCGTTTTCGGCACCACCCCTAGCAATTTGCCACGGTGGAAAACAGCTGCGGCATTGTAAAGCCCTTGCCGCCAACGCACAGGAAGACCAACAATACCAACGCTCATCAAGTTTTGGCTGCCTTCAAGCAAGTGCGCAAGCGCCTTCTCCACGCGCCCACCCAGGTCAGCCTGCAGATGAAGATCATCCAAGCTGTAGCCAGTCAGCCCCAATTCAGGGAAAATCACAGCAGCAGCACCATCTGCATGGGCTTGCTTCATGACCTTAAGAGCCGTTGCGGCGTTGGCCTCAGGATCGCTAAGCACCACAGGGGGACTACTGGCCACCACCCTGGCAAAACCTTGGCTGTAAAGGCACCTGAAGGCGGGATCCACGTTTGCAGGCGTACCTGCCCCATCGTGCGTAGAAGGCAAAGGGCGCGTAGCTTGGAGGGCCTGGTCTGTCATCAAGGCTATCCTGCGTTGGAGGGCTGGTGCGGGCCAGTTCAGGCAAAGAAGCAGGTCAATGCCCACACGCCCTTTCAGGGCGTCTGGCACCTAATCAGCTTATCTGGAGCGCCCGCGACTGGTCAAAGCTATACGTAACCAACGTACTTAATTGAGGGAATCAAAGGATTTCCTCACGCTGCAGCCAGCAAGGCAAAAGCAGCAACACCATCAGAACGCCAGCATTATAAAGCAATGAAAGCGTTGTAAGTGACAGCGGCAGCCCCCAGACATAATCAGGCCGGTCGCAGGGTTTGACGGCTTGCAAGGGGCTGTTGAACCATTGGGTAAAGTCAGCGCCCTGGCTTAAAAGGCCACCATGGCAGGCGGCGAAGGGGCTCTCCCACCAGCCATGCTCAACACCGAAATGCGTCACCCCTATGCCCAGCCCCACTGTCAAGCACAGCAACATGAGAAACCACATTAAACGCGCTGTGAAAGCTGGACCCAGCCACGCCAGCCCACCCAAAACCAGAACCGCGCGCCAGGGCCAGCGTGCTAGCAAGCACAGCTCACAAGGTACCAAATTCAGAATATGTTCAGCGTACCAGGCAAAACCCAATGCGAATATGGCTGCCATCAAAGCCAGGAAACCGCACAGGCGCCAGCTGCCCAAGTTTTGAAGTGATGAGAGAAGGGGATGGTCCTTGGTCACGCGTCACATTTCCTTGACGTTGGGGTGCCTTAGCAGACTGCAAGCTGTCGCCAGGCTCGAATGGTTGAGGGCTAAAACCCTACCAGCTCCCCGGGCAGTTAGGCGTTAAAGCTTGTTAACAGCAGCGCTCACAGGGCTGCTGTTAGCCTATCAAGGCGTCAAGGAAAGGGGCGCTGAGGTATCAGGCTGGGTGATGGCTGGAGAAACCGGCACGGGTGGAGCCATAGGTGTTGCCGCTGCATCTGGCGGAGTATTTTCAGGCAGGAGCGATGTGGCGCCATCGTCATCCTGGGCACCACGTGCGCCTCCCTCACCTCCAGCACCACCTGAATAACCGCCACGGCCCATGGCACTCAGGCGCGGGGCCTCAGCGGGGGCCAAAGGTGCAAGGCGTGGCGCCACAGCGCCACCCTGGCAGGTAATCAGGCGCACAGCGTAAAGGGGGCTGCCATAAAGGCCCACAGCGGGTTCAGCGCTGAACATCCAGCCATCATAAGGTGGGGTGATGCGCGCAGGGGTCTCGCTGGCCTCCTTGCCACCAACGGGGGGGCTTTTCTGGGCCGTAGCGGCATCAAGGGCAGTCTCCTCAAGGTGGAGGCGCACAGCGTTGTCAGCTGGCAGTGTCGGTGGACGTTCCAGGCAGGCAGCCACATGTAGGGTCAATGTGCGGAACTGCGCATCGCTGCCGACCGGAATTTGCAGAACATGAGTGCTTGAATCAAGCCTGTCGAGAACACGGACCAAGGCAACCGTTCGGCCTTGCCACGTGTCAGCGGGGTAGGTTGAGGGGGGGGCGACACCATAGACGCGCCCATGGGGCCGCGCTGAGGGGGCGGGGCCGGTTCGCTCAGGCGCAGTTGCTGCGTTCCCCTCTGGCGCCCCCTCACCCAGAAGAGGCGTGGGTGGTGGCAATGCCCCGTCCTCAGCCCAAACAGGCCCTACGGCCAGTAAGGAAAAGGCCAGCCCTGAGAGTGCCAGCCCCAGACACAAAGCTTTGGGAGGAAAAGGGCCAGTTGGCAGGGCCATGCCCTTGTGAAAAGGCATTGTCAGTCTCCCTTTAATGTGGGGCAGCATGGGACCAAAGCTGAGGGTGCTCATGTTGAGTTCTCCCCAGCCTGCCGGTTGGGGTCACCTGTGCATTCCGCCACTAAAGCTTGCAAGCGGCGGCGCATGAAATCTTCCCCAACATCCAGCGTCAAGGCATCTTCCCAGTATTCACGCAACATGCCGGCAAGTTCAGCTTCATTTTCAGTCAGAACGCGCACTTTTTCAGCACAGCTCAGCGCGTTGCCCTCCTTGTCAAGCCAAGGGCCCTTCATGGAACCTGTGCCTGGGCTGGGTGTTGGCCATCCTGGGGCTGTGCCTGCTTGCCGCAGGAGGGCGCCAGAGCTTTCTTCAAAGCCGCCTCCTCTGAAGAAAGGGAACTTGTGAGGGAGAAAATGAACTTGCTCAGCAGTTGCTCAAGGCTGATGGCGCCTTGGGTTTGGGCGATCATGGCACCAGGCTTTAGCATGGCATCGGCACCACCAGGGGAGAGGGCAATGTATTTGCTGCCTAGAAGGGAGGTGGAGGTAATGAGGGCAGCACTGTCCACAGGGAGCTTCACATCCGGAGCCACAGTGAACGTGACCTGGGCCTGGTAGGTGCGTGGGTCGATGCTCATCTTCGTGACGTGCCCCACCACAATGCCCGCCAAGTCGACATCTGAGCCAATGTCCAATCCATCAACACTGCTGAAGGTGGCGTTAAGCGGGTAGCCATCACTATGTTTATGCTGGCGCCCTGCAACAGCAAGCACCATCATCACCACCAGCAACCCCGCCACGACCAGGCCAGCCAGCAGTTCCAGGCGCGTTTCACGCTGCATGGTGCTGTAATAGGGGCTGGCCGCTATAGCTGCGTTGGCTTCGGCTTCAAGTTGGTGGCGACTGTCCCTTTTGCCCGCTTCTGTCGTGGCTGCACTGCCCATCCCGCTTCCGTCTCCTCGCTGGCCCACCTGACGACTGCCGGTGTGGCTGTCTTGTGCAAGTTGGGGTGTGGGGTGTCACTGAACCGGCTGCTTCAAACGCCAGCTGTTGGCGCCCTATCAGCACAGGCCAGCACAAACCACATCTACCACGCCAGCGGTTCAGTGCAAAAACCGCCCACCTGCATGCCGCAACGTCCTTGCCGGTGGACGCGGCGCAGCCATGCGCGGCGCAGGGGGCGGTTTCGTTGACACAGCCAAACGAGCGGCCCTAACTAGCAACGTCGGGAACGCGACTGGTGCATTGCTTGTCACGTTCCGAACGCGGGGTCCGGAGGCACAGATGGCCGAGAGCGGGAAAGACCCAAACAGTCTCTCATTCGAAGCCAGGCTTGCCGCTGCGGAGCGGCGGCACAAACCTCCTGAACCTGCACGTGCCGAAAAGAACCACCATTCCAGCAATGGTTTTGGAATGGCGATGCGCGTGGCCAGTGATCTCCTTGGTGGGATCCTGACAGGCGCCGGCATTGGGTATGGGCTGGACTGGTTTGCAGGCACCAAGCCTGCGTTCCTGATAGCCTTCACCCTGTTGGGTTTTGGTGCCGGCATGATGAATGTCTGGCGGATCGTGAGTGCCCCTCCAAGGGAGGAGGGCGCAGATGACAGAAACGGGAGTGGCAAGCGTGGCCAGCGGAAAGATTGATGCCCTAGGGCAATTTGAACTTCACCCGGTCCTCGGCCATGTGGGCGAGGTTCTGCGCATGCCGCAATCCGTCCTTTACATGGTGGTTTCGGTCATCATCATTTGCGCTTTCTTCTTCATGGGGATGCGTTCAGGTTCTGTGGTGCCAGGAAGGCTGCAGGCAGCGGCAGAAATGGGCTACGAGTTCGTGCGGGAACTGGCCATCAGCACAATTGGGCCAAAAGGCACTGCCTTCTTCCCCTTTGTGTTCGCGCTGTTCTTCTTCATTCTCGTGGGCAATTACCTAGGCCTGCTGCCTTTCTCCTACACATTCACCAGCCACATCGTGATTACGGTTGCCATGGCGCTGGCGGTGTTCTTCATCGCCTTGCTGACGGCGCTGTATTATCAGGGCATCGGGTATTTCAAGCACTTCATGCCTGAAGGCGCCCCCAAAGCGCTGGCCCCGCTCCTGATCCCCATCGAAATCCTCTCTTACCTCTCACGCCCCATCAGCCTCTCCATCCGTTTGTTTGCCAACATGGTGGCGGGGCACGTCCTCATGACGGTGTTTGCAAGCTTCACCCTCATGCTGGCTGGCTTGGGCGCGATTGGCGTCGTGCTGGGTGTTTTCCCCATCGTGGTCAACGTCCTGCTGTTCGGCCTTGAATTGCTCGTGGGCGCTTTGCAGGCTTATGTGTTTGCGATCCTCACCTGCATGTACATCCAGGAAGCCTGCGCCACCCATTGATTAAGCGTGCTCCCGCTGCATGCTTGTACTGACGCGTGCTTTCAATCCCTCCCGAATGCCAGTTGGCCTGACAAGGCCAGACCTGGCTTACAAAGAGAAAGAACATGACCATGGATCTTCAGTCAGCTCGTGAAATTGGTGCCGGTCTTGCAGCCATCGGCGTAGCCGGCGCTGGTGTTGGCATCGGCAGCGTGTTCGCCGCCCTGGTTTCCTCCATCGCCCGCAACCCTGCCTCACGCTCACACGTCTTCGGCATTGGCATGCTGGGCTTCGCCCTGTCAGAAGCCACGGGCCTCTTCGCCCTGCTGATGGCCTTCCTCATCCTCTTCGGCTGAGGATCAGAACCATGCGCCTTTCGCCCCGTTTTGTTCTGTCCGCTGCGACAGCCTTGGCCTTGCCGGGTCAGGCGGTGGCGGAAGGCATGCCGCAGTTCGAACTTGGTAACCCCCTCATCTGGGGCCAGGTCTTCTGGGGTGCCATTGTATTCTTCATTTTCTACCTCATCGCGGCTTACCTCATCCTGCCGCGCATGGCGCACATCCTCAAAAGCCGTGACGAGCGCATTGAGAGCGATCTCAAGCTTGCCCACAAGGCCAAGGATGACGCTGACGCGGCCCATGACGATTTGAAGGCCGCCCAGGAAGAGGCAGCCCTCAAAGCGCGTTCTCACATTCAGCAAATCCGTGAGCAGGCCTTGGAAGACTCGCGCCGCCAGGCCGCTGAGACCAACGCCCGCCTTGAAGGGCACATCAAGGATGCTGAGAAGAACATTGATGCCAGCCGCCAGGCGGCGCTCAGCCATGTTGGGCAGATCGCTTCTGAAGCGGCAGCAGCCATGACGAAGCGCCTCATTGGTTCAGCCAACCCTGAGGACATTCAGAAAGCTGTGGCCCAGGCCCAGCACTGAAATCAGCACAACGCCACCCCACACTTCCCATTACTGGGTTGTGGGGTGGGGCCTAGCTGAATTTGTTCTTGTCTGGCGCCCTGGCCAGGCAGGTTTGATTCAGCATCAAGGCTGAAGGGATGTTGGGAAGGACCGACTATGTTTTCAGAACTCATTCATGATCCGCACGCCTGGGTGGCGCTGGCGTTCGTTATCTTCTGCATTCTGCTTGGCCCCAAGATCTGGGCTGCCGTGGCTAAGGCGCTGGATGCGCGCGCTGATGGCATCAGGGCCAACCTTGATGAAGCCACACGTTTGCGGCGCGAAGCAGAGCAAATGCTTGAAGACGCCACCCGCGAGCGCGAAAAAGCTAAGGATGACGCCGCCCACTTGATTGAGGCCTCTAAAGCTGACGCTGAAGCCCTGCGTGCCAGTGCGGCCAAGGAAGCAGCCCAAGCCACCAAGCTTCATGAGCAAATGGCCCAGGACCGCATTCAGGCTGCTGAGCAAGCAGCCCTCAAGGAAATTCGTGATCAGGCCATGAAGATCGCTTTTGAGGCAACGCGCGGCCTTGTGGCGGAACAGCTTTCCAGCCAGCCAGCCTTGCGTGACCAGCTCATTGAGCACAGCCTGGGGAACTTGAAAAGCGCCCTTCAGGACAACAACCAAGCCAACCGTGACGCCGCCAATGGCACCACGGCAGCTGATCAGCACGCAGCCTGACAAAACACCGCTGCCCACCACGGTATGGTGGGTAGGACTGATGGGGGTTAAACATCCTTTGCATTCAGTCTACAGTACAGGCAAGGGGCCGGCGCATTCCGCCGGCCTTTTCAATCTTTGGGCATTTTTCCCTGCAACAATCACACCACCTTAGGCCATGACTAAGCGCACGCCACCACAGTCACCTTTGCTGACCATCGTCATGCCTTGTCATGATGAAAGCGCCAATGTGGGTCCTGTCTGCGCTGAATTGGCCAAACGCTACACTGCCGCAAACCCGCTGGCCTTCAACATTGTGGCGGTAGATGACGGCAGCACTGACGACACCTTGGCGCGCCTTCACGATGCCGCTGCCCACTTCACCCAAGCCACTGGCGCCCTCATGACGGTTCTGCGTCATGAAAAATGCCTGGGTAAATCAGCAGCGCTGCACACGGCTATCAAAACGGCTCGCACCCCTTGGATCATCACCCTTGATGGTGATGGCCAGGATGACCCATCTGCCATTCCTGCCCTTTGGGCCAAAGCAACAGCCATGATGGCCCAAGGGCAGCTTCCTCTGGTGGTGGCGGTGCGTACCAAACGCCGCGATGGGTTATGGCGCCTGCTGGCCAGCCGTTTGGCCAACAAGCTGCGCCAGTCATTACTTCAGGACGACTGCCCTGACACCGCAGCGCCTTTGAAGCTTTTCCCGCGTCAATTGTTCCTGATGTTTCCTCAATTCGAGGGGCAGCACCGTTTCCTACCCGCCCTCGCCAAAAGCCATGGTGCGCATGTGGGTTGTATTGAAGGGCGTCACAGGCCACGCCTGCATGGGTTTTCCAAATACACCAACCTGGGCCGGGCCAAAGTGGGGGTGGCAGATTTAGCTGGGGTATGGTGGCTGCAGCGGCGTTTGCGTGTGCCGGGCGCTTTTGCCCCTTCGTTGCTGCGCCAACTCCTGCAATTACACAAGAACCAGCAGCCTCCAGGCACAAAACGCCCTCCTCCCCTTGGCAAGCAGTCTTGAAATTGACGATGCAGCAGAGCCATTCCCCTCAACATCTCGGCGTGCGGTGGTTCTTGCTGCTGTTCCTTGCCGCCTTTCTGGCTGGCTTGCCTGGAAGGGCCGTTTTGCCACCGTTGGACCGTGACGAAGCGCGCTACATGGAAGCTTCAGAGCAAATGCTGCTTACTGAAGACTTCGTGGACATCCATTACCTCAACACGGAACGTCACCAACAACCTGCTGGACTGTACTGGCTTGAAGCAGCCAGTACACGCTTAAGCAGGGCCCTCGGCGGTGATGACGTTGTGCGCCAACCGTGGCCTTACCGTTTACCTTCCTTGTTGGCAGGCTGCTTTTCCATTGCTTTGACAGGCTGGATGGGAGCACTGTTTTTTGGGCGCTTTGGTGGCGTGCTGGCTGCGTTCACTCTTATGGCTGCCCCACTTTTCGCCCTTGAATGGCGCATGGCCACGCCAGACAGCGTTTTGCTCATGGCTATTCTCTGCGCCCAGGCCATCGTGGTGGGGATTTTGGCGCGCTCTGGTGTTTTGGGGGAAAGTCACCCAGCAGGGGAACGGGCTGGGGGAGCACGCCCCATCCAATCAGCGACCCGGTGGGAAGCGTGTGGGTTTTGGTTTGCCCTTGGGTGCGGGATGATGGTCAAGGGGCCGTTGGTGTGGCTCGCCACCCTTGTGCCTGTTCTGGCCTGGTGCGCCAGCACACGCAGTTTCACTTTATGGCGGGCGCTGCGCCCCAGCTGGGGGTGGGTTGTTATGCTGACCCCCTGCGCGCCATGGTGCGTTGCCATGCTGTGCCAGCACCATGGTGGATTCTTCACCAATGCTATCGGCCACAATCTTTTGGGAAAAATCACCCACAGCCAGGAAAGCCATGGCTTTCCGCCTGGTTACTATGTGTTGCTGTTTTCACTGTGCTTTTGGCCTGGCGCTTGGTTTTTGGTACGTGGGGTGCCTTTCCTCTGGCGCGAGCGCAGGGTGGGTTGGGTGCGCTACCTGTTGTGCTGGGTAGTGCCTTACTGGCTGTGCTTTGAGCTTCTCGTCACCAAGCTGCCCCATTACGCTTTGCCGCTTTACCCAGCCCTTGCCTTGCTGACGGCAGGCTGCGCCCTGCAAGGTTGGCAGCGACTGCCCATCACAAAGCACCCTGTGGTCACAGCTGTGGTTCACTTCCTGTTTAAATCCTACACCGTTCTTTGGATAGGACTGGGGATTGCTTTCTGCTGCCTGGGCGGGGTGGCGCTAGCCTATTTCGAACATGTGATCTCCGTGCGGGAGACTCTGGCTTATGCCGGCGCTGTGCCCCTCCTGGGGCTTGGGGTCCTTTTCCTCACCCGTCATAGAGCTACGCAAGCCCTTGAATGCGTTGTGGGCTGCGCCTTGATCATGGAAGCAGGGTTCTTCATGGCTGTTGTACCGTTGCTTTCCAACCTCAACATCTCAGGTCATGTGGCAGCTATATTGGCACAGCATGAGAGAACAACTTCAATTTCCGCCCAGGGCGCTTCAGCGCGCTGTCAGCACATCCAATTGATATCCGCCACAGACCATGAGCCCAGCCTGGTGTTCCTGACTGGCCCCGACACCGTGCTGACTACCCCCACCCATGCTGCCTATGAATTGGCCGCCAGGCCAGAATGCCGGGTTGCGCTTGTAGGGGAAAAGGACATGCTTGCTTTCCTACACGCTTTAACAACCAGCACGTCCGAGGGCACCTGGAAGCCCCACATCATGGGGCATGTGCGGGGGCTCAACTACTCCAAAGGACGTTGGCTTCAGCTTTCCCTCATCACCTTGGCGCCCGCCAACCAGGCTGGGGCGCCAGCAGCGCCCCCCCAACCTTGACCAGATCCCTTACGCCTTTGCACCCTTTGACCACCAAGTTGGTGACAAGGCTGGCTCCTTTGGACACAATGCCCAACACGGTGCATGACTGACGAAGCCAGACAGGCAGCCGCCATGCCGTGCCCACGTTCCAAGTCCACCCTTATCACCCTCGCTGGGCAGTCGCCTTTAACGTCCAGCCATGACGAGGCCCCGCCATGAAGAACCTCTCAGCCATTCTGGCCTTGTCCTTGACCGCAGGCTTGATGGTGGGGGCTGAATTTCTGCCCATTCCCTTGCTAACACCCATGGCGGCTTCGCTGCACATTAGCCCTGGAACATGTGGGCAATCTGTCAGCGTTTCATCCATATTCGCCATCCTGGCATCGCTGGGGGCACCTCTGTTCGCCGGCATGATGAACATGCGCCGGCTTTTAGTGACATTGGCGCTGTTGCTGGTGCTCTCCTTGGGTGTGGGGGCTGTGGCCAACGACCTTTACCTCATCATGGGGTCACGCGCACTTTTGGGGCTTTCTGTGGGGGCTTTCTGGAGCTTGGCTACCTCACTGGTCATGCGGATGTTCCCGCGCGATGAGGTGGGGCGGGCTCTTTCCTTCATTTACACAGGCAATGCTTTTGCTGTTTCCCTGCTGCCCGCCATGGCGTCCTTCCTAGGGGGTATTATTGGATGGCGGGCCGTGTTCGCCCTTTTTGCGCTGCCCTTAGTCGCTGCAACCGTGTGGCTGGGCATGGCTGTGCCAGCGCTGCCGCCTGTGAAGCGTTCAGCCGCCACTTCCATCACGGCCATTCTGCGGCGCCCCGTGGTGCTGTGGGGCATTGGCGGATTTGTGCTGGCATTTTGCGGCATATTCGAGATTTTTACCTATTGGCGCCCCCTTTTGAGCACCATGGCCAAAGCCACGCCTGACGACATCTCCATCGCTTTCTTCGCGCTGGGGGTTTCAGCGTTCTTCGGGGCGGCGCTGGCCAACAGAATGGTGCGCGCCTGGTCGCTTTACGCCACACGCACCATCCTGCCAGCCGTCTTAGCATTGATCACACTTCTATTTCTGGCAGCCGGGCGCCATGTGGGGAGTGCCACTATCCTCATGCTGTTTTGGGGCCTGGTGCAAAGCATCATTCCCATCACAGCCAGCCTATGGGTGGCTGATGACATCGCTGATGCGCCAGAAGCGGCAGGAGGGTTGATGAACGCCTGCATTCAAGGCGCCATCCTGAGTGGTGCTTTCATCGGTGGTGACATGCTGGATCATTTTGGCTGCCAAGGCGTCATCATCGCCTCAGCGGTCATCCTGGGGCTGAGCGCACTGGTCTTCTGCCGGGAGCTGCTGGTCAAGCGCCCCCAATCAGCAAGCGTCCAAGGGCCAGCTGGCTTGGGCGGCATTCACGCTGACGCTCCCAGCCCCACGCAGGAGCTCTGAAAACACGTCAAAGCCAAGCCCAAACCCTGCACGCGCCGGTCTCAAAGCAGGCGGGCATATTTCATGAACAGGAAGGTAATGGCCATAATAATGCAGCAGATGAGCCCAGCATCCACCGTGCCCCAGGCCCCTTGAGACAAGAACATGCCACCTGTGTTCATGCCGAAGAAACCGGTCACGAACGTGGCCGGCAGCATAAGGGTGGTGGCAACGGAAACGATATAAAGGCGGCGGTTGGTTTCCTCCCCCTGGTTAGCGCTGAGCTCATCCTGCAGCGAACGCGCCCGGTCCTGCAGCGCGAACAAATCATCAAGCACCGCGTGCACCTGTTGCCTGCCTGGGTCCAGAAGCTCGTCATCAGCCCATTCAGGCATGTCCAAGTCTTCCTCATGCAGGGCGCGGTCAATGGGGACGACCACACGCCGCAGTTCCGTGGCGCGGCGGCGCACCTTGCCAACGATGGAGCCAAGGTGCCCCAGGTCAGGGCTGCGGGTTGTCACCAGCAGGCCATCCTCAGCGGCGTCCAGCTGGTCATCCAGGCTGGCCAACTGCTTGCGCACGGCAACTGTGAAGTCACGCAAAGCCAGGTCCACCACACCTGCGGCGTCCCGGGGAATGTTGTTGCGGTTCAGGGCCCTGTAGACAATGCCCAGAAGGGGCACTGGCAAACGGCGTGACGTCAGAAGGAGGCGCTCACGCATGGCAAAATGCCAGGCGCAGATCTCCTGGTCATCCTCAACCATGCCTTCACCGAAAGCAGGCAGCGACCCCCAAACCACTTCATCGGCTGTATCGAGGTCGACATTGTATTCCGTTTCCGTCAAGGCTTCGCCGGCTTCCTCAGGGAAGCCTGGCAGGTCCGCCAGCACAGAGCGCGCCATGGGATTGACCGCATTGAAGTGCAGCCACATCCAAGAAGCCTTGTTGAGGATGCCCTCAATCACCTTGGGCTCTGAAGGGTGGGCCAGAACCATCCGCACCTCGTCAGGGGTGAGGGGGACGATGTCCCCTTCATGCGTGGCCCTGATAGCCCACAGCAACCCCTGGACAGCATCAGCACTGGCTGCCACGGCTGGATGGAGCGCCTTCAGCCCAGCCGCTGTGGCCTGGCCAGGGGCCATGGCAGCGCCGCGTGAGGTTTTAAGGGGGGTTTTTGGCACTGAACGCGCTGTGGCAGGGTCGGCAGATGCGCTCACGGGAGTTGGCCTCCGGCCTTGCAGGTGGCATAGAATGGGATTGTTGGTTTGCAGGCACAAGCCAGCTAGGGGCCAGCAAGGCGTTCCACATGGTGCCAAGCTTGCACCATGCCTTGCACCCTCAGCGCTGCACCGAATTGCAGGCGTCAAGCGTGCTTACACAGTCGCTAATCCAGCATGGGGGACGGCGCCTAAGCCGGAGCAAGCTGTAAGTCCCCAGTTTTTCAAACGGAAATCTAACAGTCCAGCTACCACACTGCAACGGCATGTCATTGCAGAAACGTTCCTTATGGGATGGAGAGGCGTGCGGGCCCGAAACTTGCGGGGGCAGCAGGCCATAAGCTATCCCAACCATAACCAGTTCCCCACCAACCACCTGGGCCGTTTTCCTGGCTGGGTGGGGGCGGCGCTTCACAGGTTGGTTGTCCTTGAACCCCAGGAAATTTTGCAGGAAATCCCATGAGTCACAAACACGATCACCACGACAACACGCAGCACGACTACAAGGTCCGCGACATCGGCCTGGCAGACTGGGGTCGCAAAGAAATTGACATCGCTGAAGGCGAAATGCCTGGCCTGATGGCCCTGCGCCGTGAATATGCCGACAAGCAGCCCCTCAAAGGGGCGCGCATTGCTGGCTGCCTCCACATGACCATTCAAACCGCTGTCTTGATTGAGACGCTGGTGGCTTTGGGGGCAGAGGTGCGTTGGGCGTCCTGCAACATTTTCTCCACCCAGGACCAGGCGGCGGCAGCCATCGCGGCAGCTGGCATCCCCGTGTTCGCCTGGAAGGGCCTCAATGAGGAAGAGTTCTGGGATTGCATTGAAAAATCCATTCATGGCCCTGATGGCTGGGTGCCCAACATGATCCTGGATGATGGCGGCGACCTCACGCTGCTGATGCACGAAAAATACCCAGAGCTGCTCAAAAATGTACGCGGTCTTTCAGAAGAGACCACAACAGGCGTGCACCGCCTTTGGGAAATGGCGCGCAAAGGCGAGCTCAAAGTCCCAGCCATCAATGTCAATGACAGCGTAACCAAATCCAAATTTGACAACCTCTATGGCTGCCGTGAAAGCTTGGTGGATGCCATCCGCCGTGGCACGGACGTCATGATGGCTGGCAAGGTTGCCGTGGTGGCTGGCTATGGCGATGTGGGCAAAGGATCCGCCGCCAGCCTGCGCAACGCCGGCTGCCGCGTTCTAGTGACGGAAATCGACCCCATCTGCGCCTTGCAGGCAGCCATGGAAGGTTACGAGGTCGTTACCATGGAGGAGGCCGCCCCACGTGGTGACATCTTCGTGACATGCACTGGCAATGAAGACATCATCACCCTTGAGCACGTGAAGGCCATGCGCGACCGCGCCATCGTGTGCAACATCGGCCACTTCGACAGTGAAATCCAAGTGGCGCGCCTGAAGGATTTCCCTTGGACGAACATCAAGCCTCAGGTGGATGAGGTCGAGCTGGCACCAGGGCGCCGCATCATCCTGCTGTCAGAAGGGCGCCTGGTTAACCTTGGCAACGCCACGGGCCATCCCTCCTTCGTGATGTCAGCTTCCTTCACCAACCAGACCCTGGCGCAGATCGAGCTTTGGAACGCCCAGCCTGGGCAGTATGAGAACAAAGTCTACACCTTGCCCAAGAAGCTGGATGAGAAGGTGGCCGCCCTTCACCTTGACAAGGTGGGCGCCAAACTTTCCAAATTGAGCCAAAAACAGGCTGATTATATCGGCGTTCCCGTTAACGGCCCCTTCAAACATGAGGAATACCGTTACTAAGGGACGCTTGTTAGCAAGTTGGCCTGCAAACTGGCCTGGGGTTTCTGGTGCCTTCACAAAGGCGCAGGTCATTCCTAGGCCGGGCCTGGTAGTGGCAGCACAACGAAGCCTTAGGCAACCTTGGCACCCTTGCTAAGCGGGCCAGGTCATCCTTTGTGCAGCGTTCAAATCAGGAGCAAGGGGTTGGGCGATGGCCCAGCCCCTTTCCTTTTCCCTTACCCATTCTTCAACGTTTCTTGCAGTGTTGCGGCGCAGGCCACAGTAGCTGCAGTAAAAATGAAAAACAGGAAATGTACGCCAGCACACCATAAAATACTTTGTGGCTGCCTTAACTGTGCTAACGTCATGGAAGCACCAACCCTCAAGGAGGATGTGACATGGGTATTCTTTCCAACATCATGGGCAAAATCTTCGGTCATGCTGAAGCTGCCACACCCGCCAAGGGCCCTGCTGGCCAGGATGCCACCAAGGCGCCGGCTGCTGGTGCCGCCACAGCGCCCCAGAGCGTTGACGTGGCTGCCGTGCTGGCCAAAATGGCTGCGGAAAAGGGCGAGAAGCTCAACTACGCCACCTCCATCGTGGATCTGCTGACCCTGCTGGGCATGGACAGCTCTCTTGAGGCGCGCCGTGAGCTGGCTAAAGAGCTGGGCTACACTGGCAGCACTGAAGACACCGCAGCCATGAACACCTGGCTCATCAAGCAGGTTTATGCTGCCCTGGCCCAGAATGGTGGCCACCTACCCGCCAACTGGCCAGAAGGCAAGTAAGAGCCTATGGCAACTTGCCTGCCTTGTTTGGGCAGGCAAGCTTGACGATCGGCCCTTTCTGAAAACGCCGCTTCCCGCCACCGTGCAGGAAGCGGCGTTTTCAATGGGGTGCTATCACGCCATCCCTCACACCCATCCTAGCGTCAGGGGAGCATACAACTTTCCCCTGACGACCACCCTCACAAACCCAGGAGGAGGCGCGCGGGATCCTCAATCATCTCCTTAACGCGCACCAGGAAACTGACGGCCTCCCGGCCATCAACCAAGCGGTGGTCATAGGAAAGCGCCACATACATCATGGGCCTGATCACGACCTGGCCATTACGTGCCACAGGGCGTTCCTGAATGCTGTGCATGCCCAGAACGCCTGATTGCGGGGCATTGAGGATAGGGGTGGAAAGCAGCGAACCAAACACACCACCATTGGTGATGGTGAACGTGCCGCCTGTCAGGTCTGACAAAGCCAAGGCGTTGTCCTTGGCTTTGCGGCCGTAAAGCCCCACGGCTTTTTCCAATTGGGCAAAATCCATTTTTTCCGCTTGGCGGATGACAGGCACGACCAGGCCACGGGGCGTGCCAACAGCAATGCCCAGGTTAACGTGCGCGTTTTCAACGATTTCTGGCCCTTGGCCATTGGTTCCTTTTTCATCAATGCGCGCATTGAGGGCAGGGAACTCCTCCAAAGCCACGGTGACCGCACGGGCGAAGAAGGACATGAAGCCCAAGCGGACATCATGCCTCTTCTCAAACTTCTCCTTGTATTTCGTTCGCAGTTCCTTCACAGCGCCCATGTCAACCTCATTGAAGGTGGTCAAAATGGCGGCTGTGTTTTGGGCCTGCTTCAAATTACTGGCAATGGTTTGCCGTAGGCGGCTCATAGGGCGGCGGCGCTCGCCTCCAGCCAGCGGCGTGATTGGGGGGGCGGAGGCTGAGGTCGGCGCCCCAGGCGCCCGGCCAGAAGGTTGCGTGGGCTGTGTAGACTGCATGGGCTGCGAAGCCTGGTTTGCCACAGGCTGATCCTGAAAGACCATGCGCACGCCAGCTGGACTTTCCTCCCCTTGGTCGCTTCCAGCCTCCTTCTGGCCATAAGCTTCCTGAACCTCACGCACGGCAGCACGCGCGCTATGGACCAACATGTCCACAGCAGCCAACGGGTTGTCCTGGTCAGAGGGGGATTGAGAGGTGGAAGCAGGGCTTTCGGCCTCAGCCCCCTCTGCCGCCACAGGGGGGGCTTGCTCGCGCGCAGCCCCTTCATCAGCACCGGCTTGGGCAGGGGGGGGTTCAGCGCCATCATCAACCGTGACCACAGAGCCCAGCACTGCCCCTTCGGGTACTTCCGTTCCAGCTGGCACGTGTTCAGGCCCCAAACGGCCGCTAGCAGGGGCGCTCACATCCATGCTGACCTTGTCGGTTTCAATCTCCAACACGGTCTCGCCACGCTCCACCCAGTCCCCCGGCTTGCGCAACCACTGCGCCACTGTGGCCACATTCAGGCTTTCTCCCAAAACCGGAACCTTGATTTCCACACTCATCGCTTTTCCGTTCATCCTCAGCTGCGGGGAACAATGCCTAACCCCTTCCAAAAGTCAGCCAATGTGGCTGGTTGGGCGCCATTGCCATGCGTTAATCCACCATAACCCAACTGCCAGCGCGCTCCTACTGGTGTAGGCGCCCACAAGGCTGGTGCCCCTTAGCCACGATCACGGCTTTGATGGGCTTGCTTGACACGCCTTCTGCTGTTCCGTAATCCCTAAGGACGCCCAGCACAGCTGTTTTGCGGCTGTAGGCAGGGCCTTTGGCCGCCTCCATCCTGGGTGCGCCCTTCGTTTCTTGGTCACCTTTTCATTTCCTAACCTGGCCAGCCTGCCCATTAGGGTGGCAAGGACATTTTCACGCCATGTCGGTTTTGCCAACACGGGCGCTGAAATGTGAGTGTGGGAAACAATTTCTGGCTTCGCATGTATTTGTGTTCCAGCTGTGTTCCAGCCCCACACTATGGTCATGAAATCCGCCAGACTGGGCACCTTTTGGAGGCACCCGCGGCCAGGCCTGCCTAGCAAGCCTTCACCAGGCCATCTCCCCGCAGGCCGTGCACGTTGATTTCCATTGCCATGCCCCGTCCGGGGCTTACCAAGGCGCGTAACTTCCATGCATCTAGCTGAACTGAAGAAGAAATCCCCAGCGGACTTGCTTTCCTGTGCTGAGGAACTCGGCATTGAGAACGCCTCCGCTCTGCGCAAGCAAGACATCATGTTTGCGGTTCTCAAAACGCTGGCTGAGCGTGGCCAGCCCGTTTATGGCGTGGGGACGCTGGAAATCCTTCCAGATGGTTTTGGGTTCCTGCGCAGCCCGGAAGCCAACTACCTTCCAGGCCCTGATGACATCTACGTGTCCCCCCAGCAGGTTCGCAAACTTGGCCTGCGCCCTGGGGACACCGTTGAGGGGGAGATCCAGGCACCAGGTGAGGGGGAACGCTATTTCTCGCTCCTCAAGGCCAATGCTATTAATTTCCAGCCCCCTGAGGCAGCACGTTCACGCGTTAATTTCGACAACCTGACCCCCCTCTACCCAGAACGCCGCCTGAAAATGGAAGTGGAAAACGCCACTGAGGAGGCACCCCCTGCCCCCAACGTGCGCGCTAAAGGCAAAAGCAAGAAAGACACCCGCGACTTCACCCCACGCGTGATCGACCTGGTCTCCCCCATAGGCATGGGGCAGCGCGCCCTCATCGTGGCGCCGCCGCGCACTGGCAAAACCGTGATGCTGCAAAGCATCGCCTCCTCCATCACGGCCAACAATCCTGACGTCTACCTGATTGTGCTTCTGATTGACGAACGTCCTGAGGAAGTGACGGACATGGCGCGCACAGTGCGGGGGGAGGTGGTTTCCTCCACCTTTGATGAGCCAGCCACACGCCATGTGCAGGTCACGGAAATGGTGCTTGAAAAGGCCAAGCGCTTGGTGGAGCACGGCAAGGATGTCGTCATCCTACTGGATTCCATCACCCGCCTGGCGCGTGCCTACAACACGGTTGTGCCGTCTTCAGGCAAAGTGCTGACAGGCGGCGTGGACGCCAATGCCCTCCAGCGGCCCAAGCGTTTCTTTGGTGCTGCGCGCAATGTGGAGGAAGGCGGCTCCCTGACCATCATCGCCACAGCCTTGATCGACACAGGCTCACGCATGGACGAGGTCATTTTCGAGGAGTTCAAGGGCACAGGCAATTCTGAGCTCATCCTGGACCGCAAACTGGCTGACAAGCGCACCTTCCCAGCCATTGACATCGCCAAGTCAGGCACCCGCAAAGAGGAAATGCTGGTTGACCGCAACGAGCTTTCCAAGATGTGGGTTCTGCGCCGCATCCTGGCGCCCATGGGCACTAATGACGCCATGGACTTCCTTATCGACAAGCTGCGCTACAGCAAGTCCAACCAGGATTTCTTTGACGCCATGAACACCTGAGGAACCTGGGTTCAAGCACCTTCACCCATCCCAGCTTTCTACCACCAGGGTTGGTGGTTGAAAGCTGCACGGAAGCGGAAGGAGGGCCACCCCGCCATGGGTTTGGCGGGGAAGGTTGCACGTCCTTCCTCCTTGGCTGGCGGTTCAGTTGCTGTGTCAGGCCTGGTTGCTGAAGGCCTTTACGACCTCAGCCAAGGGCTGGCTGACATGCAGCCCATGCCACAATGGCACGCAACGCGCCAACCCCAGGATAGTTTCGCCTGGGTGGTGGGCTGCCTCCAAGGAGAGAACAGCTGTGCGCCGCACCAAGACAGTGCCATTCTGCCTGTGGCCGTGGTCAGCCAAGGGCAACTGCACGAAATCGCCCCCAGCTTTGAGCTGCGCCTGCACCTGGGCCATCACGTTGGTATCCAGATCTGGTCCCAGGCGCTGGCCCATCAAATAGGCTTCTGTTTGCCCATCAAGCCCATTCTGTCCTGGGTAGGCCGTGATGGCCACCAGGTGGGCTGGGTTCACGTAAAGCTGTGAAAAACCATTGATGTCTTTGAACTGCAACAATTTAAGGCCGGCTTTCTTCAGCCCTTCCAGAACAGCATCAAGCGCTTTTTGGGCTGTTGGAACACCTGAAATGCGGAAATGCCCTTCTGGAGTGATAACCTCCACACCTGCGACCATCTCTTGCTGGACATCAGGGGTGGTGCCTGCGGGAAGGGCGAATGTGCCCATGCTGACGATGGATATGGGGTTGACGTAAAGTCCAGGCTTGACGGCAATGAAAGCAAACGGGTGTGGCATAGTGTGGGTGTCCTTGCTTTTTGCTGGGGTTTGGCATGAAGTGCCTTTTTCCACCTTAAGGGGCTGGGCGCCACCACGTCATGCATTTCATGGTTGGGCGCCATGTTACCAGGAGGGCGCTCTTTCCAGGCCTTGCAGGGTGCGGGCCGCCAAGCCCTGCGCCACCTTGCCGTAACAGGGATGGGAATTTCATGGCTGAACACACACTTCTGGGGGAATTCTGGGCAGATCTGCCCAGCTTCTATTCCATGCAGAACCTCAACATCGGTGGCGTCACCATAACATTTGTGGTGTGGATGACGGCGGCCGCGCTAGTTTTGTGCGCGACAGGCCTGGTGGCATGGGGGCTGACCTGGCCTGTGCGGCGCAAACCAGGACCAATGGGGTTGGTCAAGGCCCAGAACGCCACCATGGACATCCTCATCCTGCGCACGCGCAACGGCTTGGCGCTGTGCAGCGTGGCCCTGCTGGCTGTCTGCCTGCTGGGATTATTGCTTGGGCTAGGGGCGACATCTTTTTTCATCATGTTGGACTTGCTGTGCGGTTTGTTCATCACAGCCTTGGCGCTGGGCTATCTTTGTGGCGCTTTCTGGCCACCTAGCGCTGGCGCCTGAACACCAAAACCCCCAGCCACGCCTTATGCCCGCCTGCAACGCGGCCCGCTTCAACCACCCTTGCTATAAGCTGCCAAGACCTGCGCCGCTTGGGTGAAAGCAACTCCCGCCTTCACGCTAACAGACAAGCTCACGGCCGCTGCCACTTCATCAACGCTCACGCCAGCTTTGCGGGCTTCTTCAGCATGAATGGCCATGACATCCTCTTGCCCCAAACTTGCCGCCACAGCCAAGGCGATGAGTGAACGCGTGCGCCCATCAAGCGCCTTGTCCGCATGGGTGGCCAAAACCATGGCGTGAAATCCGCCTGCCATGGCTGGCGCAGCTTCCTCCAAGGCATCACACTGCGCCTTGACGGCTGCAAGCCCCTTCAGCCCCCCAGGGGGGGCAGCATGATCAGCTTTGGCACTAAGAGACTTTTCATTTGAGTTCGTCATGGAGCGCCCCACAAATCAAACAATCATGGAAAAGAAAGGGCCGGACAGACTTGTGAAGCCCCACTGGCGCGCCCTCATTCAACCCACAGCCCTTCAAAGAGGCATGGTGGGGATGGGCTTGTTCTCCTTGACCAACTTGCTGTGATGCTGGCCATAGAAGACGTAGATCGCCCCGCCGATGGCCAATCCAATGCCGAAACGCAACCAGGTGGCGCCATCCATACCCACCAGAACAACGCTACATGAAATCAGCGCCAGCATGGGGATGAGCCACGCACCGCCTGCCACCTTGAAGGGGCGCTCGACTGTTGGCCTACGGTAACGCAGTACGATCACGGCCACGCTCACCACCATAAAGGCCAGAAGCGTGCCAAGCGACACCATGTTGCCCAAAGCTCCGACTGAAAAGAAGGCGGCCAGAATGGAAGCCAAACTGGCCAGGGTCAGCACAGCCGCGACAGGCACTCCCTTGGCGTTAGTGCGGGCGAAAATGGGGGGCAGGAGGCCATCTTCAGCCATGGTCATGATGGAGCGGCTCATCCCAAAAAGGATGCCGTAAATGCCAGCGAAAAAGCCAATGAGAATGCCCCCTTTGACCACCTGCGCCACGATGGGCATGTGGATGGCGTCCATAGCGGTGGCAGCCGGGCTTGCGTCATGGGCCAGGTTGTGGAAGTTCACCACCCCCACCAGAACGAATGAGAACAGGACGTAAAGCAGGGTGCAGATGCCAAGGGTGCCTAAAATGCCCAAAGGAAGGTTTTTCTTGGGGTTGCGCGTGTCACGCGCTGCTGATGAGACTAGGTCAAACCCCAGATAAGCTGCGAAAACCAGCGAAGCGCCGCTGATGACGCCAGACCAGCCATAATGCCCCCACGCACCCGTGTTGGCTGGCAAGAAGGGGTGGTAGTTGGCCAGCTGGCCGTGGGGCAGGCAGGCCAAAATGAAAATGGTCACCACAGCCACTTTCAGAAGCACGATGATGCTGTTGATGCGGCTTGATTCCTGCACACCCCCCATCAAGAGGCCCACCATGGCGAAAATGGCCACAACAGCTGGAACACTCATGAAGGCCTTGGCCGTGGTGCCATCAGCCATGTGGACTGGCGTGCCTGTGGAAGCCACCAGGCGCGGGTCCAGGTAAACGTGCCATTCAGCTAGGAAACTGGCCAAGTAACTTGCCCAACTGCCCGCGATGGCGCCCAGCGTCACCAAATAGGCCAGGAACAGGCACCACCCAATGCCCCAGGCGATGCCTTCACCCAGGCCAGCATAGGCATAGGAATAAGCGCTGCCAGCGGCATTGGGGAACATGCTTGCCAGTTCAGCGTAAGACAGGGCAACGAAGGCAGCCACGATGGCTGCAAACAGAAAACTGAGCCCCACAGCAGGCCCCGCATACTGCCCAGCCGCAATGCCAGTGACGGCAAAAAGACCAAACCCCAAGGATACGCCGATGCCAAGGGCAATGAGCTGCCATGGGCCAAGGACACGGTTGATGCCACTTTGCGTGGCGGCTGGCTGGGGCGGTTTGATGCGCCAGAAAGCAGATGGCACGGGGACACTCCGGCTGTCGCTGCCCGGCTGTGCGCCCCTCGGGCTTGATACGTCACCATGATGGCCGCAAGGCTGTCTGGGACGGGAATTTCAAGTCTGGCAAGGCCATGCCATGGGCGCTACGGGGCAGCCGGGGGCAGCATGTGTTAAGGTTATGCCCTGTCAGAATGCCGCCCAGCGCCCCGCACCGCAATAGTGAATTGTGTTTAAACTGTGATGATAACCCCAGTCCAAATCTTGGCTGCGGCGCTCAATCCCCCTCCAGCGCTATCAACCAAGCCTTGGTGCGCTCACCCTCAAAAGCGCGGTAACCCCCAACGCCGCGCGCGCCCACAACGCGGTGGCAGGGCACGAACATCAGCAACGGGTTAGCACCCATGGCTTGCCCCACGCTTTGCGCGCTGCCGCCGGCACGGGCAGCAACCTGCCCGTAGGTACGGGTCTGCCCATGGGGGATGGAACGAACAACGTCCCACACCTTTTTTTGGTAAGCTGTTCCGTAAGGTGGCTTGATGGGGAAGGCAGATAGATCGACCGCCTTGCCGTCAAAATAATCCTCAAGGGCCTGACAGGCCTTTAAAAGCAGGGGGGTTGGCGTTTGGTCACGCCCCCAGCCTTCATCAACGGCCACCAGGGCACCCTCCTCCTCGCTCAAGGTCAGGTCACCCACAGGGGTGTGGCAGGAAAGCTGGGGCATGGTTTTAACTTCCAATGTCATGTTAAGGGCATTCAACCTTGGCAACCAATTTCACATCATCCCAGCTGCTGGACAATGTCCCAGCCTGGCCAGGTCCCCTAACAGGCTGTTTAAAACACCATGCCCCTACCCACCACGCAGCAACCTGCCGCCGCTACCACAACTGAAGGTGATGGCGTGATCTACGCCTTAGCGACAGGGCCTGTGGCAGGCGCCATTGCGGTGCTGCGGGTCAGTGGCCAAGGGTGCGGCGACATGCTGCGCCATTTATGCGGCGCACTTCCCCCAGCGCGCATGGCCAGCCTGCGTTCGGTGCGTTGGCGGGGGGAACTACTTGATGAGGCCTTGGTGCTGTGGTTTCCCAGCCCACGCTCCTACACAGGTGAAGACAGCTTCGAACTGCACCTCCATGCCAGTCCCGCCATCATGGCCCGTGTGGCGGAGGCACTGGAAGGTTTGGGCGCACGCCAAGCAGAGGCAGGGGAGTTCACACGCCGTGCCGTCATGGCGGGGCGCATGGACATATTGCAGGCTGAAGCCATCGCTGACTTGGTAGCAGCAGAGACCGAAAGTCAGCGCCAGCAGGCCCTGCGCCAAAAAGAGGGCGTGCTGGGGCAGCTCTACGAACGTTGGACTGAACAGATCAAAAGCCTTCTGGCCAGCCAGGAGGCCTTGATTGACTTCGCTGATGAGGAACTGCCCCCTGAAACGGAGCAACGCCTCCAACAGGCCCTGCACGCCCTGGCGAGCGAAATGGATGCCCATCTCAGCAATCCCTTGGGGCGCCTGACCAGGGAAGGGTTACATGTTGTGTTGGCAGGCCCCCCCAACGCGGGCAAATCCAGCCTCCTCAATGCCCTCACAGGCGATGACACAGCCATAGTGACGGCCGTGCCTGGTACCACGCGCGACCTCCTCCATGCTGACATCGTCATTGAGGGCATGAAGGTGCGCTTGACTGACACCGCAGGCCTGCGCACCACCACTGACATGGTGGAGGCTGAGGGGGTGAAACGCGCCAAACACGCCTTGGAAGGGGCAGACCTTGTCCTGCGCTTGGTGCCGCCCCAAGCTGCCCAGCACAAGGGCAGCCAGGTAGAGGCCGCGGAGGATGGAGACAATCACTTCCCACCAGAGCGCACTATCATGGTGATGAGTAAAAGCGATTTAAGGCCTGCTGCTCCCCCACCCCCTCCACACGCCCTGTCCATCAGCACTGTAACACCTGGCGGCCTGGAGGGCCTTAAACAATGCTTGGCCCAGCGCGTGCGTGCCTTAGGGGCGCAGCACCAGGCTTCCGCGTTGCTAACGCGCGCCCGCCACCAAGCTGGCATCCAAGCTGCCAAAACCCACCTTCTCCAGGCGGCTAGCGCCCCTTTGCCTGAACTGCGCGCTGAGGAATTGCGTATGGGTATGGAGGCCATCGGGCGTGTGACAGGGCGCGTGGGTGTTGAGGATGTGCTGGACAGCGTCTTCAGCAGTTTCTGCATTGGCAAGTGATGGGCCATGACGCTATTCCCCTGTCATGAACACTGAGCGCACCAAAATAGCCATGATGCAGGGCACAGCAGGGGCCTCTTCCCAGGGGGGCATTGGCGCAGAGCCAGCGTTGCCGCCAACCCATGACGTGATCGTGGTGGGGGGTGGCCATGCAGGGGTGGAGGCGGCGGCAGTGGCGGCACGTGCGGGCGCGCGCACGCTGCTTGTCACCCACAGCCTTGCGGCCCTGGGGGAGATGTCCTGCAACCCAGCTATCGGCGGCATTGGCAAAGGCCACCTCGTGCGGGAGGTGGACGCCTTCGATGGATTGATGGGCCGTGCCGCCGACCAGGCTGGGATCCACTTCAAGCTTCTCAATCGTTCCAAAGGGCCGGCTGTTCATGGGCCGCGGGCCCAAATGGACAGGCAACTCTACAAACAGGCCATTCAGGCCATGTTGAAAAGCCAACCTGGCCTGGATTTGCTTGAAGGCTCAGTCGAAGGTCTTTTAGTTGATAGGGAAGCTGGCAAACACCCCAAGGTGCGGGGCGTCACCGTCAGGCCTGGCAAGGGGGCCGAGGATTTGCTGCCCTTCCGGGCAGAACAGGTTGTGATCACAACGGGAACGTTCCTGCGCGGCACGTTGCACACAGGCCATGAAAGCTGGCAGGGAGGGCGGCTTGGTGCGCCAGCCGCCCAAAGCCTTTCAGCGGCGCTTGAGGGGTTGGGCTTCACGCTTGGGCGCCTCAAAACAGGAACGCCAGCGCGCCTGGCGCTGGACAGCATTCAGTGGGAAAGCTTGCAGCCCGACCCTGGCGATGATGAACCAATCACCTTCAGCCCCCTCAGCCCACCGCCCCAGCAGCCGCAGGTGGTTTGCCGCATCACCCACACCACAGCTGCCACCCACGCCATCATCCGTGCCAATTTGGAGCGTTCAGCGCTTTATGGTGGTGCCATCAGTGGACGTGGGCCACGCTACTGCCCTTCCATTGAAGATAAAGTGGTGCGCTTCCCTGACCGTGACAGCCACCAAGTCTTCCTTGAGCCGGAGGGGTTGCCTGGCACAGCTGGCGGCAACGTCGTCTACCCCAACGGCATCAGCACATCGCTGCCAGCTGATGTGCAGCTGGCCATGATCCGCAGCTTGCCAGGGCTGGAGGGGGCACGCATCCTCCAGCCAGGCTACGCGGTTGAATATGATTTCATCGACCCACGCGCCCTTGGCCCCACCTTAGCCACCAAGGCTGTGTCCGGCCTTTACCTGGCAGGCCAAATCAACGGCACCACAGGTTATGAGGAGGCGGCAGCGCAGGGGCTGCTGGCTGGGCTGAACGCGGCCCTCGCAGCCCTAGGGCGGGAACCCGTCACACTTGGGCGCCACCAGGCCTATTTGGGCGTAATGGTTGATGACCTGACATTGCAGGGTGTGGAGGAACCTTACCGCATGTTCACGTCACGGGCGGAGCACAGGTTGCTCCTGCGCGCTGACAACGCTGACCTGCGCTTGACCCCACTGGCCATGGCGGCAGGATGTGTTGGGCCTGAACGGCAGGCAGCTTTTCTAGACTATAAAGCTTGCCTGGAAGGTGCCATGAAACGTGCCCAGGAAGAGACCTTCACGGCTGGGCAACTGGCCGCACAGGGGCTTGAGGCCTCGCGCGATGGCAAGCGGCGCAGCTTGGTGCGCGCCATCGCCATGGGGGCAGACAAGGGAGCGATTGCGGCACTGGCGCCCTGGTTCCTGGCTTTGCCAGCGCGCGTGCAGGCTCACATTGCCTGCGAAGCACGCTACGATGGCTACCTGCAGCGGCAGGAACGCGACATCAGGGCCCTGGCGGCGGACAATTCTTTGAAACTGCCAGCCAACCTTGATTACGGCACCGTGGGTGGGCTGAGCATGGAAATGCGCGAACGCCTGGAACGGGTGCGCCCCACCACCCTGGGTGCTGCCTCACGCATCCAAGGCGTGACACCTGCGGCCCTCACGGCGCTTCTGGCCCATGTGCGCAAGCAAACGCCCCCTTCCCCCACACCATCTGGACAACAGTCATGACAGACCCAGCCCTCCTACCTTCACTGACCAGCAGGCAGAATGCCCAACTGGAAGCGTTCGCAGCGTTGCTGACCAAATGGAACAGCCGCATCAACCTCATCAGCCCGCGTGACCTGCCCCAGCTGTGGACAAGGCATATCGGTGATTCATTGCGCCTTGCCCACTTGATCCCCGCTGGCGAACGTGTGGTTGACCTTGGTTCCGGCGGTGGTTTCCCAGGCATCATGACAGCCGTCATGACAGGTGGCGACGTCACGCTTGTGGAAGCTGACCAACGCAAAGCGGCTTTCCTGCGCGAGGCGGCACGTGTTTGTGAACTACCCCATGTTCAGGTCGTCAATGAACGCATTGAAAAAGCCGCCCATGGCATCGTGGCACCTGCCCCTGTGGTGACGGCACGCGCTCTGGCCCCTTTGCCACGCCTGCTTGAATTGGCAGCCCCTCTTCTGGCGCCAGGTGGGCGCTGCTTGTTCATCAAGGGGCGGCGCGCGCCAGATGAACTGGCAGAGGCCCGCAAAATCTGGGCGATGGATGCCAACCTTCTTCAGCCACTACTACCTGCCGCCACCACGGCTGAAAGGGCGCGTGACGACAGCGCCAGTGACGGCTACATTGTTGAAATCAGCGCTCCCCATCCGCTCTGAACGCCACTCTTGGTCAAAAACAGGCTCTGGGGCGCCCCAATCACCCTTGTCCGAGACGGAAAGCGCAGGGAACATCCATGGCCACGCCCAGCAGCACCAACAGCATGAACCGCCCCAAACCGCTGCCAACAGCCATCATCGCCGTGGTGAACCAAAAAGGTGGGGTGGGCAAAACCACCACCAGCCTTAACCTAGCTGCCGGTTTGGCGCGCCCTGCGGGGCGGGAGGCGGCCTGCAAGGTGCTGCTGGTTGACCTGGACCCCCAGGGCAATGCCTCCACAGGGCTTGGCATTGGTTACGACCAGCGTGGCGATGGCACCTATATGGCGTTGACGGGCGACCAGGCCGCAGGGGAACGCGCCCGGATCCTGCCATCGGCCATCGCTGGGCTTGACGTTATGCCAGCCAGCCCCGATCTGGCTGGCGCCGAGCTTGAAATGATGGCCGACCCCGAACGCACCAGCCGCCTCAAAGGGGCGCTTGGGCGCGTTAGTGGCGCTTATGACATCATCTTGATTGACTGCCCCCCAGGGCTGGGGCTGCTGCCCCTCAATGCCCTGGTGGCGGCCAACAAGGTCCTGGTGCCGCTGCAGTGCGAATTCTTTGCCCTTGAAGGGGTGGCCCAGCTGGCGGAGACAGTGGCGCGCGTGCAGCAGAACTTCAATCCCGCCCTGCAGATTGAGGGCATCGTGCTGACGATGTTCGACCGCCGCAACAACCTTTCCACCCAAGTGGCGGAGGATGCGCGCGCGCATTTCGGCAGCCTGGTCTACACCACGCAGGTGCCGCGCAACGTCCGCATACCAGAAGCGCAGAGCCACGGTCGTTCCGTCATGGATTATGATTCACGCTCCGCGGGCGCGTTGGCTTACCAGGCCCTTGCGGCAGAACTACTGGAACGGTTGAATCAAGGGGCGCCAGGAACTGAACCACACCACGCCCAGCCTGAAAGCGCCCTCGCATGACCACAGGCACAGCACGCAAAGGCCGTGGGCTGGGGCGGGGATTGGCCGCCCTTTTGGGGGAAAGGGTGCAGCAGCCCCCGCAAAGCACCCCTCCAGCGACTATGGCGCCAGCAGGTTCAGCTGCGCTGGAATCCCCCCCCCTCCCTGCGACACCGACAGTGCCCTGCGCACGCCTGGAGCCTGGGCCCTACCAACCACGACAAACCATGGCTGAAGACGACCTGGCAGAACTGACGGCCAGCGTGGCGCGCCAAGGCGTCCTGCAGCCCCTTTTGGTCAGGACCAATCCAAAAAAACCAGGGCATTACCACATTGTTGCTGGTGAGCGGCGTTGGCGTGCGGCGTGCCGCGCCAAGCTTGAAAGCGTGCCAGTCCACATTGTCACCTTGAGTGAGCAAGAGGCCTTGGCAGCGGCTTTGGTGGAAAACCTACAGCGCGCTGACCTCAACCCACTGGAGGAGGCCGAGGCCCTCCAACGCCTGATGGCAAGCTGCACTGTGGGGCCCGAACGCTTGGCAGAGGCCATCGGTAAGTCGCGTTCGCATGTGGTGAATATGACAAGGCTCCTCAACCTGCCCGCCCCCGTGCTGGAAGCTTTGCGGTGTGGAGCGATTACCGCAGGCCACGGTCGTGCCCTGCTGGGCCATGCTGATCCGCTTAAGGGCTTAGAACGCGTTGTCAGCCACGGGCTGAATGTCCGCCAAACTGAAGCCTTGGCCCGCGCCAGCCAAATGGGCAGCCTTAAAGGGGATATGGCTGGCAAATCATCCAGGAGCACGCCATGGCCTCAACAGCGCCTTCAGGAAACAAGCAAACGTTTCTCCCGACACTTAGGCGGCCAAGCACAATTGCGTTGCAGCGCCAACGGCACAACGGCTTCACTAGCGCTGCAAGCCGATACCCCACAAAACCTCGCCACCATGCTTGAAAAGCTTGAAACGCTGCTGGCCAATCCACATTCCCCCACAACTTGAAACAGACTGCAAAAACAGGGCTGGGGGCTTGCAGGTCGTTGGAAGGGCTGCTATGAACATGCTCACCGGCAACGGAAGTGGGCACATAGCTCAGTTGGTAGAGCAGCTGACTCTTAATCAGCGGGTCCAAGGTTCGAGCCCTTGTGTGCCCACCATTTCATGCCGGTTCCTTATTTTGGCCTTCGCTCAACCTGGTGCTTTCATCGGTTGTGTGAAGGCTATTTTTTTGCGCTCCTTATGAAGACAAACAAAAATCATCTGTACTCAGCAGTGCGCAGCTTACAGAAACATCGCCCCTTAAAAAGCATCTGGGTGGGAGGTTTTGCAGTTTGCCTGTCCGGCAGGTAGTATTCTCAGCCTTAATCCAGCTGGTTATTCACAATAGTGTTCCTATGACTGCTCCTAATCCCACCCTAGATTCCCCCCATCAGACAAAGCCCCCCACAACAGGGGCTGACAAGGGGCAGGTTTTTTCCCTACGCCCTTTGCCAGGCCGCAAAGCCCCCATCATTGCCGTGATCGGTTGTGACGGTTCTGGTAAATCCACCTTGACTGAGTGGCTTTATGAACAGGCTGCGCAACGCTACCCCACCGCCCTGTGCCATTTGGGTAAGCAAGGGGGCAATCTTGGGCGGCAAGTCATGGCGTGGCCTATTCTGGGGCCTTTGATTAAAAAGAAATCCCATACTGAACGTGCTAAGCGCAAAAAGGGTGCTACGGCCTCTGCATCTGTTCTTCTCGTGACTTTGGGATTGCTGCTGAGGCGTTTCGCGCGTTTTTCCAAAATGAAAACGCACCTTGCAAAGGGGGAATGCATCATCACGGACCGCTTCCCGCAACTAAACCGCCCTGGCCCCATGGATGGGCCGACCTTCCCCAAATTCACAGGCGACAACTTAGCGTTGCGTAGCCTGAAACGGTTTGAGGAACACCTTTACAAATTCATGCTCAACACGCCGCCTGACATCATCATCAGGCTAGATATTGACTTGGAAACAGCCTTGGCCCGCAAACCAGACCATGACGGCGAACGTCTGGCGTGTAAAATTGCAGACTTGCCGCACATCAAATTGCAACGCCCTGCGGCCCTGGGGGGTGGTAGCGTCCCCATTGTGGCTATAGATGGAACCCTTCCTTTAGAATCAGTACAGGCAAGCGCACTTAAAGTGCTTGATGCAGCCCTTGCCAGCTATGGCCTTTCCCCGGCAGCGCCTTGCAGGAACCGTCACCCTTGACCTTTAGCCCCTCCCAAACCGCCCCTTCACCACATGCCCTCCAACCCCATGCTGCTGAAGCTGAACAAACCATGGTCGCTGCACCCCTGACGGCTTCCAGCACCACAGGGCGGCGCGGGGTCTTGGTGGCCTTGGTGGGGTGTGATGGCTCAGGCAAATCCACCCTCAGTCGTCAGCTCATTCAGATCCTTAACCACCCCTCCCAGGAAGGTGGGGGGTTGGTGCCAGTCAGACATCCTGTACGCTATGGCTACCTTGGCCAAGGTTCTGGCGACCTGGGGCGGAAAATAGCGGCTTTGCCTGGCGTGGGTGGGTTCCTTGAAAAACGCATCGCCACACGAGCTAAGAAAGCACGCACAAAAGGCGCCAAAATCCCTGGTTTTCCCACTGCCTTGGTAGTGTTCGCCTTTTCACTGTTGCGCTTCAAGCGCTTTCTGAAAGTACGGCAGCAGGTTGAGAAAGGCGATTTCGTCATCACAGACCGTTACCCCCAGCAGGAAGTTCCAGGCCATTGCGATGGGCCAGGGCTTTCAGCTGGCTATAGCCGCAACCCTTTTGTCCGGGGATTGGCAGCCTTGGAGCGCGCTTGGTACGGCTACATGACGTCCTTCAAGCCTGATCTGGTCATTTTCCTGGATGTGGACGCTGAACGCGCCGTGGCCCGCAAGCCAGACCATGACCTTGAAGCCTTACGCACCAAGGCAGCTATCATGCCGCAGCTGCGGTTCAGGGGGGCGGCACGGGTGGTTCTGGATGCCCGCAAGCCCCTCTCTGAAGTGCGCAAAGCCGCTCTGGAGGCATTGATGGCGCGCGGCCTCATCAAAAAGCTTTGAATTTTTCCGTTTCAAGCCCTTTGCCTTTGGATGTAGCGTGCCACAAACGCAATTGAGGCACGCACTCCATGAAGATCACCTACATCATCTCCACCTTGAAGGGCGGCGGGGCCCAAAGCCCGGTCCCCGCCATCATCAAAGCCCTTGAAGCAGAGGGGAACGAGGTGCGGCTGGTGGCATGCCAGCCCAGTGACGGGCGAGCTATGCCTAACCTCAAACGGGCTGGCATAGTTTGGCGCCTGCTCAATCAAGACAACGTTCCAGTGCCCTTCTATTTTTTCACAACGCTTTGGAACTGCCTCAAGTTGCTTTCACAAGACAGGCCAGACGTCATCTGGACATCATTGAGCCGCGCCACAGCCATAGCCCAGATAGCTGGCTGGCTTCTGAAAATCCCTGTGGTCAGCTGGCAGAACAGCACCAGCTTGCGCAGCTACACGCGCATCATGACCGGCCTTTCCAAATTGTGGGTCGCTGATTCCTCTGTCGTGGCGCATTACATGCGTGATGAAGGCAAAGTGCCTGCAAAACGGGTTGTTGAATGGCCCATCTACAAAGCGCAAACTTCAGCAGTGCCCCCTTTGCAGTGGGATGGTGTTGGGCGTTTTCACATTGGCAGTTCAGGACGCCTTCACGAGGTCAAGAACTACCCAGCCCTGATTGAAGGCCTGGCCTTGTTCAAGCGCCAGAACCCCCAGGCAGCCCAGCAAGTGCACCTGACCATCCTGGGGGAAGGTCCTGAACGCGCCAAACTTGAGGCCCTCGTGCGCCAGCATGGTTTGGAAAGCAACGTTACTCTGCCTGGCTTCAGCGATGACGTGCCCTCTTTCCTGGAAAGCCTGCACCTTTACCTGCAGCCTTCACGCTATGAGGGCATGTGCCTGGCGCTTCATGAAGCTATGGCAGCTGGCGTGCCCTGCGCTGCAACGCCTTTCGGCCAAATGAGGGAAAGCCTTGATGGAGGGCGCTGTGGCTTCGTGATTGACCCTGCCAACCCTGCACAGTCCATCGCCGCCATTCTGGCTCATGCCATGGCCAACCAAAGCGCGCTGCGCGACATGGCCCTGATTGCCCAGAAAAACACCCTCAGCCAGTTCGGACCTGAAGCTTTCCAAAAACGCGCCCAAAACGTGCTGGCCATGATTCAGAAAGCCATCAAGCCCAAACCTTAACGCCGCTCCCCTTCTGGCATGGCCAGGGGTGGTACGTGTTTATCAGGTGGGACGTTTCCGCTCCCACGGGCTTGGTTCACAAAATCGCCCAGGCTTTCCAAAATTGCCTTGGGGGGCATGAATTGGTCGTGCCGGTAATCCTGCTGTCCATCCATGGCACGCTCTATAAGCACATCATGCAATTCACCCATCATGCCGTTCATAGTGGCCAGGGATTTGGCCAGGTCATCCAACCATGTACTGGGCCTGATGACGCGCAACGTGTCGTTGAATGACGTGCGGCGGCTGATGACCTTGCGCATGCAGTGGAACGCATGCGCACTCATGCCGTTGCCTTTCAAGGCTGATTGGGTGGCTTGGGCCAGATTGTCATTTTCCTTGCGCTGCCATGCCAAAACCCCCTCTGGGGTGTCTGGCCTGAAGTGGCGCAGTTCAAGCTTGGCCAACCACCAAAAAAGCGGCGATGTAGTCAGCAACAGCCACAAACCGTAATAAAGGGTGGTGTAACGGCGCCCATTCTTGAAGGCATCCTGCATGTTCCCCATGAGCACAATGGCGCTTTGCAGCAACACAGGGTATATGTGGCGCCTGTCGAAATTGACGAAGCCAAAACGCAAATGTTTGCAGCGGCCGCGTACATCCTTGAAGGCAAGCTGATCTTCTGGTGTGGCGCTCCCTTGGCGCGCTATACGCCACACCAGCCGCCTGAAGGCCTTCATGTCCGCGCCACGGTCAAGCAGTTGCCAGCACAACGCATAGCCAGCCTGGATCTCCGCCGCCGTGCAGCGTGGCATGACATTGTCTGGCAAGACAGCATCGGGGTGGGGTTCATCGTCAATCAAAATGTAGCCATTAAGCTTGTCCAAAATGGCTTTTTTGAAACGCGGCCAATCAAGTTTGACGGATGGGGGGGCAACGGGCATGGAAACTCATCTTTAAGATAGGGGTGCTGCAACCAACCAAGGGCACAATGGCAGGCAGCGCACCATCGCGTCAGGCCCAGCCATACCAGAACAACAGGGCTGGTTGCATCCATTCACAGTGTTTTAACATCCCTTGCACGGAAAGCCTGGAGAAACAGCGGGGTTTCCCAAGCGCCTGCTGGCAGAAGGTTTCTCCATCATGAAAATCAGCTACCTTATTTCCACCTTTGAAGATGGTGGCGCCGAATTCGCCCTGCCCGCCATCGTCAAGGCGCTTGAAGCCGAGGGTCATGACGTGCAGCTGGTGGCCTGCAATCGCAGCAATGGCGCAACCATCCCACGTTTGGACAAGGCGGGCATTCGCTGGCAATTGCTGCATGACGCCCGCCCCCCTTTCCATGCCAGCGTCTGGGCCTTTGCCCGGCTGATGTTGCATAAGCGGCCAGACGTCATCTGGACATCGCTGAGCCGCGCCACGGCGGCAGGGCAATTGGTGGGCAAATTGTTGAACATTCCCGTGGTCAGTTGGAAGCACAGCGCCAGTCTGCGCCCCCACACACGGCGAATGAGGAACTTCTCCACCCTGTGGGTGGCTGACTCCCCAGATGTTGCGCGCTTCATGCGCGATGAAGGGCCCCTGGACGCTGACCGCGTTGCCCAATGGCCCCTTTACCAGGCCCAGCCCCCATCTACCCCCCCTTTGCAGTGGGATGGTGTTGGGCGTTTTCACATTGGCAGTTCAGGACGCCTTCACGAGGTCAAGAACTACCCAGCCCTGATTGAAGGCCTGGCCTTGTTCAAGCGCCAGAACCCCCAGGCAGCCCAGCAAGTGCACCTGACCATCCTGGGGGAAGGTCCTGAACGCGCCAAACTTGAGGCCCTCGTGCGCCAGCATGGTTTGGAAAGCAACGTTACTCTGCCTGGCTTCAGCGATGACGTGCCCTCTTTCCTGGAAAGCCTGCACCTTTACCTGCAGCCTTCACGCTATGAGGGCATGTGCCTGGCGCTTCATGAAGCTATGGCAGCTGGCGTGCCCTGCGCTGCAACGCCTTTCGGCCAAATGAGGGAAAGCCTTGATGGAGGGCGCTGTGGCTTCGTGATTGACCCTGCCAACCCTGCACAGTCCATCGCCGCCATTCTGGCTCATGCCATGGCCAACCAAAGCGCGCTGCGCGACATGGCCCTGATTGCCCAGAAAAACACCCTCAGCCAGTTCGGACCTGAAGCTTTCCAAAAACACGCCCAAAACGTGCTTCAAGCTTTGCAGAACAGGTTGCGCGCTTGAAGGAGAAACTGGCCCCATGAAAAGTGACACTACCCAGTCATTCAGCCGCCCCGCCAAGCCTTGGCGCATCGCGGTGCTCTACATTGCTGAACCCTACCATTGCTACCACCTCGCCCCATTGGCCAGCGCGCTGGCAGCCCGGGCGGATTGCACGGTGACGGAATTTGTCAATTTCGATGCCTGCTTGCCTCATATCCAGCGTATTAGGGCGAAGCTGCGCCAGCCTGAACTGCCCCGCGCCCCCCTGCGCCGCCCCATGGCCGCACGCCTGCTGGAGGCCACACGCCTGCTAGACAAGCAGCGTGAAGCCATCCTGCGGGCCAATGTCAGCACCCTGGAGCCTTATGACGCCATTGTGACGACGGAATATCCTGCAGCCCTGTTGCGCCAGGCTGGTCTTCGCCATCCCAAGCTCATCTACTTGACCCATGGCAGTGGCGAACGCCGGGTGGGCGATGAGCATTTGTTGAAGCACTTTGACCTGGCCTTAGTCAGTGGGCCCAAAACAGTGAACTATTTCTTGCGTGAAGGAATCTGCAAAGCTGGGCAAATCAAGGACATTGGGCTGCCCAAATTCGACCTGGCCGGCCCCCACCTTCAAAATGCCCAGCTCAAAACGCCAGCACGCGCGAGGGCTCCCCAGAACATCCTCTACAACCCCCATTACAAAAAGAAGCTCAGCGCTTGGCCAAGGGCCCTCAAAGCACTTCACAGCGCCTTCATGGCCACACGGCGGGATGGGCAAGAACTGCTGATCGCACCCCACGTCAAAATGTTTGATGAAAGCTGGGGGTTATTGAAACGCCGCTTCCAAAAGCTAGCCTCCGATCATGTCCATGTGGACACGGGCAGCGTGGCCGCCCTGGACATGACCAACGCCGCCCAGGCTGACATATATGTGGGGGATGTCAGCAGCCAGTTTTATGAGTTCCTACACACGCCAAAGCCCTGCGTTTTCCTCAACCTCAACCGCCTTCCCTGGCGCGACAACCCTTATTTCCGCAACTGGACGCTGGGGGACGTGGTTGAGGACCCAGACGCCATCATGGACGCCATCAACGCAGCGCCTGCGCGCCACCACCTTTACAAAGCACAGCAGGAAGAGATGCTTCAGGAGACATTCGGGCCATGGCCCCTGCTGGGTGCTTCTGAACGCGGCGCCAGCACCATCTGCACCTTCTTGAAGGCCACACGCCAAGGCTGACGCGCTATCAAGCTGGTGGCAACGCCATCAGGTGGCCCTTCAGATTGTTACACAGTCATCTTTTAGGCTAGAATGGGGCAAAGAGGGTAGATGCCAGCCCTCACGCCTGAACCCCAAGCTGATTGGTTTGCCTTGATGACTGCACCCATGCCACGCCTGAGCCTGGTTGTGCCTGTGTACAACGAGGCCGCCAATGTGCCAGCGTTGGTTCAGGGTGTGGAGGCCGCCTTCAACAAGGCTGGGCAAGGACAAGCGTGGGAGATGATCATCGTTGATGACAACTCCCCTGATGGCACAGCTGAAGTGGCGCGTGCCATAGCAGCCACCAACCGGCAGCTGCGGGTCATCAAGCGCATAGGCAGGCGCGGCCTCTCCTCTGCTGTGATGGAGGGCTTCCTTTCCTCCTCTGCACCCTACGTGGCTGTGATGGACGGCGATGGGCAGCATGACGAGGCTTTGTTGCCCACCATGCTGGAGAGGCTGGAGAACGGCGCTGACGCCGTGGTGGCCAGCCGCTACGTGAAGGGTGGCTCAGCAGCAGGGCTTTCCAATGGCTTGCGCCAGGCGCTTTCAGCGCTGGGCACGAAAATGACCGTCATCGTCCTGAACGTGAAGACATCCGACCCCATGAGCGGCTTCTTCGCCATCAGGCGCCCCTTGGCTGAACAAGCGGCAACAGCGCTGCGCGGGCGTGGGTTCAAGGTTTTGGTGGACATCCTGGCGCGCGTACCACGCAGCACGCAGCTGGTGGAAGTGCCGCTGGTTTTCCGCAACCGCCTTCATGGGGAAAGCAAGCTTGGGCCGCGCGTGTTCCTAGAAGCCCTAGTTCAGCTCAGCCTTTTGCTTTTCAAACGCCTGCAACAGAAAAAACAATAGCCCGACATGGAAAATGCGCCGCTTAAAAACCAGCTTTCCCAGCAGTGGCAAAGCATTTCAGGGAAAGTTGGACATTTTCCCCAAAACGGTTTCAAGCAAGCTCACTGGCTTATACCGGCCTTGCTTCTGCTCTGGACAGTGGCGTTGCGTTGGCGGCTATTGGGCAACCCCCTCATTTACAATGATGAGGATTTCTACCTGTATATCGGCGGGCAGCTGCTTAAAGGGCACCTGCCTTATGTGAGCGTCTGGGACAGAAAACCCTTTGGGCTTTTCGCTCTCTACGCCTTTTTCCATTTGTTTGGCAGCTGGCGTTTCTGGGCCTATCAGCTTGGCGCTGTCATGGCAGTTTGGGGAACGGCGCTCCTCATCAAGAACATGGCCCAGTCGTTGACAAAACATGTTTGGGGGGCGGCTTTTGGCGGCTTCCTCTATGTGGCGGCCCTCAACATGTATGTGGGTTACGGGGGCCAGGCGCCTGTTTACTACAATTTCCTCATGGCGTTGGCATTCTGGCTTTTAGTGAGGCAATGGCCAGACGCCCCCGCCACCAAGGGAAAGCTGCGCCAAATGGGCATGGCCAGCATGGGCTTGGTGGGGTTGGCCCTGACACTGAAGCCAACTGTGGTCTTTGAAGGGGTTTATCTGGGGCTTGGTTTCATCCTTCTGGGACTGCACAACCATTTGAAATGGCGCACCCTTTTGTCAGACAGCGTCATTTGGGTACTCTGCGCCTTGATGCCCACTTTGCTTATCATCGGGGGCTACGCTCTTTCAGGGCATGGGCATGAATGGTGGTTTGCTAATGTGGAATCCATTTTTCAACGCCACGCTGAACTCGAGCCCCACAACCTGAAGCGCTTCCTGCGCCTGGTATTGATCATGGCGGCGGTCTGGCCTTTGGCATGGGCATTCCACATCCGTTTCACCGCTATTCAAAAATCCCGGTTTGCGCTCATCTCTGGCTGGGCTTTGGCGGCTGTGGTGGCTGTGGTGGTGGTGGGAGGGTTCTACAACCACTACAACCTGCCCCTTTTGCTGCCTTTCTGTGTTTTGCTGCCAGTGCTTTTTGACAATCGCATCACCACCCTGAGTGTCGCCGTGCTGGGCATTTACATGACCGTGGCTGGGGAAGCCAAGGTGATCCGCCAGGACCGCTTTGCCAACCGCCATGATTATGACGCCATGGTGAAAGTCCTTTCGCAGCCTGAAGGATGCGTGTTCGAATATGACGCCAATCCCATCCTGCTGGATGCCACCCCGACCGCTGCCAATTGCCAGCTAACGCGCTGGCCCTTTCCAGCGCATTTGGGATTGCCCCGCGAACAAGGCGCCTTAGGCGTTACGCCCAATGAATACAGGGAGGTTGTGAGGGTGCTTTCCCAACACCCACGCTACATCGTAACGGACGATTTCACGGAAATGGGTGCAGACAATCAACCCATCATGCCCCAAGACAGGCACCTTCTTGATGTCATCAATCGCGATTATGAATTCGCTTATGGCCACAGGCTTAAAGACCGCTATAACGTCATCATCTGGCGTTTGAAATCTGGCCTGCAACCGCACACCCATCCCTAAGCGCCAACAAGGCCACATATTGTTGGGTAGCACGGCCACATCTACACCATGTCTTTGCAAAAACCTTCAGAACCATCCAATCACGGGGCGCACTCCAAGCAAGTTCCCCCACCGTGGCGCATCCTGCTTTGGCTGGAAATCGCCATGGGTGGCTTATGGCTGTGGGTCATGCTGCATGAACAGTTCCCACCCCAAGGGGCCTGCCCCCTCTTGGCAAGCTGGCTACTGGTTGCCGCGCCAACGGCGATCCTGGCGGGGGTGGGGGGGTTGTTTGGTCTTCTAGGGCTTGAGTTATGGTTTTCACTGGCCTTGGTGGACCTCTACATCATTCATTTGACAGGCGTCATTGACTACCCAGTTTTGGAGGCCATCGCTGGCAGCGGCGAAGCCCACCATTACAGGTGGTGGCTGGTTGGGGCCTTCACCATTATGGGTGCCTTGGCGTGGCTTGGCAGGCGCAGGCTGGCGCGCTCTTGGTCGCTGGTGGTGGTTGGATTGTTACTAAGCGCTTTGGGCGTCAGTCTCCTAGTCCAAGGCACCAGCACGGACAATGACTGGCTGCCACGCTTAAGACGCTCCTGGAGTTCTGGGCATGTATGCGTGGCTTTGAACGGCATCCCCCAGCCACCATGCCACAGCCTGAACGAACCAGACACCTATTGGAAATTCGGTCGCGCTGTGCACGACCTCCTAGCAAACCCCTTGGGGGATGGTCTGGGCGTTGCCCTCATGACTTTGGATCCAGGGCGTAATTCCGCGCCACTCGGCCACCACGCCATACCAGAGGAAATCACTGGCCATAGCGTCCTGCCTGTTCATCACCTCATCATCGTCATTGGTGAAAGTGCCATGCGTGACCGCATGGGGGCGTATGGCTGGACTGTACCAACCACACCAGCGCTGAGCGCTGACATCAGCCACGGCCAGGCATGCCTTGTCAGCAACACCCATGCTGTCGCGCCAGCCACGCGTTGGGCTGTTTTACCTTCACTGTCCTTCTGGCGCCCTGACATGCAGGCAAATGTCATGGAAAAACGCAATTTGGTGGAACTCGCCCACAATCAGGGGATGAAAACAGCCTTTTTGACCGTTCAGCAGGAAACAGGGGTCTATAGCGGCATGATTGGTTACGTGGCCAACCATGCTGATGTGCTTTTTGACTTGGGTGACAACCTTTACCACGATCCCGACCATGTTCTGGCCAATGTGCAGCACCCAGCAACCAGGCAGGATTTCGGCAAGGTGGACACATCCACCTTTGATGATGACACCTTGTTAGCCCCCTACCTGCACCTACAGGGGCAATGGTCTGGGCATGCACAGCTTTACGTGTTCCACTTGGAAGGTTCCCACTTCCCCTATGCCCACCGTTACCAAGCCGCAGACCGTGTGGCGTTGCCTCATGCTACAGACTACGAACGCTCACTCCACCACACAGATGCCTTGCTGGAGAGGATCAACCAGGCTGCCCACAAGGCGTGGGGAGATGACTATGTCCTATTTTACAGTTCTGACCATGGCGAGGACCTCAAGCTTCATGCCCATGCCATGCTGTATGGCCATCAACAATATTGGGCCCCTGTTGTCATTTACGGCCCACAATCACGCCAGTGGTGCCAAGAAGCTGAAAAACTGCGTCAACAAAATGGTTTCTATTCCACCAATATGAACAAATACCTTCTATCCAAAATAATGGGTTATGAAGTTGACCCCAAAGCTATCGAGCGTGACAGGGAACATGACCGCATATGGCGCATGGAGCAGGCCGATGATTATGAGAACCTCACGGATCATCCCTGAAAAAGCATTTAAACGCCTTGAATGGGCACCAAATCTTGCTGTAGCCAAGTTGCTTGGCATTTCCATCCCTAAGAACACCAAGCCAGCTGTGATTCACTTCATGGCGTTGAGGGACTAGGGATTCTCAACCAAGGAACAGCCACCGTGTTTGAGGGGCTTGGCGAAAAGCCCTTGGGAACGATGTGCGGCAAAAGCCCTGGTTTGAGCTTGTACAAGGTGAAAGGGGGGTCATCGTAAATCTCTGGATTGATGATGACAGGCACATAATCCTGCGCAAGCACCTTTTGGATCTGGGTTTCCAAGTCCCGGTAAGGGGTGTGGCGCCAAAAAACCTGCCGCCCCCTGGTGTAACGGCAGGAAGGGTTTGTTTGGCAGGATTCTGCTGTGGGGTGCAGTTGGTACACCACATAAAGCGGGCGCAACGCCAAGGAACGCATGACTTCCTGTTGCTGCCCTACCCCTAAAGCGCGCCATTCCTGTGGATCCAGCAAATGATCTGGAAACGTGAACTTAGTGACATGGCAACTGGCCGTGGCAGCTGACAAGTCCTGCATCATCCATTCCCCCCCAAGGCCCAGCAGGCACCCAGGCTGCTGGCGCAGAATTAGTTGGCTGTAATGATAGAACACCCTGTCGCGCTGGCCATGGAGCGAAAACGGCGACACGAAGAAATTGGCCCACAACAGGCCAGGCAGGAAGCCAGCCCCAAGCAGCCAAGGGATGGCTTTGCGCCATCCACCCTCCCCAGCCCAGTAAACCGCCAGCAGCGCCAGGGCTGGAACAGCAGGCAGCAAATAATGGGTTGAACCATAGCCACTGCGCAGTTTCACCCCCATTCCAAACGCCACCAACCCCCACAGGAGAATGAACAGGATTTGCGCTTTTTGGCGTTTCAGTCTGGGCCACTGCCAAAGCGTGTATACAAGCACGGGCATGTAGAACATCGTTGCGGTGGCGATATTCTCCAGAAAATGCAGAACATGGTGGTACTGGGCAGAAGGGTCCCTGTACTGCAAATTGCCCAGGTTCGCGTAAAGCCATTCTGGTCCAAAACCATGCAGCCAATACCAAAACGCCACAGCCATGGTGGGGGCAGCCGCCAAGGCCACCCAAACAGCCCCACAGAAAAACAGCGCCTTCACTTTGGACATTGTGGGGAGGGCTTGCTTGGTCAGCATAATGAGCAACGCCAGTCCCAGCAGAATCCCTTCCAGAACGCAGGAAGGCTTGATTTGCAAGGCAAAACCGAAAAGCGCCATGCTGGCACAGCCAACCAGGAAAAGGCTCTTCAAGTTGATCGCTATACGCTGCCAGCTGCTCAAAGGCAGCGCCATGGCCCAAATAACCAAGGGAAGATAAAAATTCTCCGCCTGGCCACCAATTTTCATGATGCTGCTGGCTGAGGCCTCAATGAACAGCAACCCTGCCACCATGGCGCTAGGTGAGGGGCGGAGGCGATAAGCTGTTAGAGTAAGGCCCCAGGCACCCACCCACAAGGAAAGCGCTGCCACTAAAGGCAGCACCCAAAAGCGCCAACTGCCTGTCAGGCGAATCAAACCATAAAACAGGAACAACCCAACAGGCTTGCGGTCCCAGAAATCTACATAAGGCACGCTTCCTTGGAGGATTTGCCCCCCACCGTAAAGGTAGAATTGCTGGTCAATAAAAGGGAAAGGGTTGCCATAAGCACCAACCTGGGCCAGCAAAGCCGCTAACAGCAGCCCTACCACCATGGCGCAGGTTGGGTAGGTTGCCTCAGACAATTGACTGTGAACGTGTTTGTTTTTCCTATTCAACAAGTCCAAGTCAACCATGAACCAAACCTACTTTTAATGTTCACTCTTACATAAAATGTCTAAATTAATTTATCTATAAAATTTGATTACATGACGTTCTTTCTGACTGCCGCAAGTTAACCCATAAAACTTTTTACATGAAAACGATGTCGGAGGGCAAAAGCGGCTTTCTGCCCTTGCAGTGCAGAACAAAAAACCTGATGACTTTCACAATGCATTCAAAACAAAGATCCACCCTGGCAAAACGCTTGGCATTTCTCCTTACAAATGCGCGTTGCCCCCCCTGGTTGTGGGGTGTGGTTCTGCTTTTGTGGGTGGTTGCTCTGCGCTGGGCGCTGCTGGGCAACCCCTTGGTCGACAATGACGACAACTTCTACCTTTATGCAGGCGGGCGCCTTTGGGCTGGGGACGTCATCTACGCTGATGTCTGGGATAGGAAGCCTTGGGGGATGTTCGCCTTTTACGGCTTGTTTGACCAATTTGGCCCTTGGCGCTTTTGGGCTGCACATTGTGCCGCCGTTCTGGCTGTGTGGGGCACAGGCCTTGGGATTGTTCGCCTGGCCAGGACCATAGCGCCTGCAACAGGCGCGTGGGTTGCCGCGTTCCTTTACGTAGCTTGCCTCAACCTGCGCCGCGGCTACGGGATTGAGACGCCGGTTTTCTACAACCTCCTGATGGTCTGGGCCGTTTGGATGGTCGCTGCCCTAGTGCTGGGGAGAGGCAAGGGGGATCTCAAGCCTTCCACGTTGCTGGGGCATGGAGCGTGCGCCATGGCCTTGGTGGGGCTGGCTATGCAGTTCAAGCCAACAACCGTGTTTGAGGGCTGTTACCTGGGATTAATTCTCCTGGCATTGGCTTGGCGCGCCAGGGTCCTTCCAGCCACTGCGCCGCTTTGGCGCAGGCTGCTGCTCAAGCTGCTGCCATGGTGTGGCTGCGGCCTTCTGTGGGCTGGGCTGGCGTTCCTGCCCACTTTGGCTGTGGCGCTGGCTTATGCCGCAAGCGGCCATGGCCATGACTGGTGGTTCGCTAATGTCGACTCCCTCTTCTTGCGCCACAAGGTCCTTGATAGCCACCATGATGTGAAATTGGCGGTCATAGCAGCCCTTCTGGCTTTGGCGTGGCCTTTGGGTTGGTTGCTGGGTCTGCGCTTCAGGGGTGCTGAGAGGGGTCCCTGGCTGTTCATCAGTGGTTGGGCGCTGATAGCCCTGCTCGCCGTCATCATCGTGCCTGGTGCCTTGAACTATTACGCTTTGCCGTTGATGGCGCCTTTCGCTGTTCTGTGGGCGCCGCTTTGGCGAAAATCCTTGGGGCGTCTCTGCTTCATGGCTTTTCTGGTTCTGGCTGTCCTGGGGGGTGAGAAGGACGTCCTCCACATAGCGCGCAACCGCACAATGGGGGATTGGCAGGCCATGCAGACGGCCCTCTCCAACCCAGCTGGCTGCGTGTTCCAGTATCTCAGCCAAGGTCTTGTGCTGGAGGCAACACCACAGGCCGCGCGCTGCCATGTCACCAACCTGCCTTTCCCCAACCACCTTGCTGACGAGGAGGAGCAAGGCGCTCTCCCCCGTGACACCCTCCAGGAGCTCGCCCGTATCCTGGCCCTGCGCCCCCAATATCTGGTGGCTTCCAGCGAACTGGGGGACAGCCATGAACGGCCCACCATGGGCGCTGCCGACAAGCTGTTCCTGGATACAGTCAAGCGCGACTATGTGCGCGTTTACGCCCATCCTCGCTCACGCTCTCATGCGCACCTCAGCGCCACAGACCTTTACGACCTCATCATCTGGCGCTTGCGCCCAGGGCTGAAACCACTCATCAACCCGCCTGAACCATGAAGGCTTCAAACCATGCCCTTGAAGGGCAGGACTGTCTGCCTCCACCTGCCTTAGTTACCAAAAGCCATGTTATGAACCAGGCCTCCCCTTCCAGTTGGCCCCATAGGTTCCCCATGAAAGCTCCCTTGCCCCAAAGCGTCCCAAGCCGTTTTCAACGAGGGCTGCCCCCCTGGTTGTGGGGTGTGGTTCTGCTTTTGTGGGTGGTTGCTCTGCGCTGGGCGCTGCTGGGCAACCCCTTGGTCGACAATGACGACAATTTCTACCTCTACGCAGGCGGGCGCCTTTGGGCTGGGGACGTCATCTACGCTGATGTCTGGGACAGGAAGCCTTGGGGGATGTTCGCCTTCTACGGCTTGTTTGACCAATTTGGCCCTTGGCGCTTTTGGGCTGCACATTGTGCCGCCGTTCTGGCTGTGTGGGGCACGGGCCTTGGGATTGTCCGCCTGGCCAGGACCATAGCACCTGCAACAGGCGCGTGGGTTGCCGCGTTCCTTTACGTAGCTTGCCTCAACCTGCGCCGCGGCTACGGGATTGAGACGCCGGTTTTCTACAACCTCCTGATGGTCTGGGCCGTTTGGATGGTCGCTGCCCTAGTGCTGGGGAGAGGCAAGGGGGATCTCAAGCCTTCCACGTTGCTGGGGCATGGAGCGTGCGCCATGGCCTTGGTGGGGCTGGCTATGCAGTTCAAGCCAACAACCGTGTTTGAGGGCTGTTACCTGGGATTAATCCTCCTGGCATTAGCTTGGCGCGCCAGGGTCCTTCCAGCCACTGCGCCGCTTTGGCGCAGGCTGCTGCTCAAGCTGCTGCCATGGTGTGGCTGCGGCCTTCTGTGGGCTGGGCTGGCGTTCCTGCCCACTTTGGCTGTGGCGCTGGCTTATGCCGCAAGCGGCCATGGCCATGACTGGTGGTTCGCTAATGTCGACTCCCTCTTCTTGCGCCATGGCCAACCGGAGCTCCGCCAACAGCTCAAACTGACTTGTGCAGGAGGAGTCTTGGCTTTGGCGTGGCCTTTGGGTTGGTTGCTGGGTCTGCGCTTCAGGGGTGCTGAGAGGGGTCCCTGGCTGTTCATCAGTGGTTGGGCGCTGATAGCCCTGCTCGCCGTCATCATCGTGCCTGGCATACAAAGCTATTACGCTTTGCCGTTGATGGCGCCTTTCGCTGTTCTGTGGGCGCCGCTTTGGCGCGCCAAGGCTGGCAAAGCGCTTCTGCTGGTTGGGCTGGCCGTGACCACTCTCTGGGGGGAGTACACTGTGGGCACTTTGGCGCGCGACCGCACAATGGGGGATTGGCAGGCCATGCAGACGGCCCTCTCCAACCCAGCTGGCTGCGTGTTCCAGTATCTCAGCCAAGGCCTTGTACTGGAGGCAACACCACAGGCCGCGCGCTGCCATGTCACCAACCTGCCTTTCCCCAACCACCTTGCTGACGAGGAGGAGCAAGGCGCTCTCCCCCGTGACACCCTCCAGGAGCTCGCCCGTATCCTGGCCCTGCGCCCCCAATATCTGGTGGACAAAAGCAAAGTGGGCAATGCGGACGCACGCCCCACCATGGGCGCTGCCGACAAGCTGTTCCTGGACACAGTCAAGCGCGACTATGTGCGCGTTTACGCCCATCCTCGCTCACGCTCTCATGCGCACCTCAGCGCCACAGACCTTTACGACCTCATCATCTGGCGCTTGCGCCCAGGGCTGAAGCCACTTATCAACCCACCCTCCCCCTAAGCAACCAGAGGGATTTCAGCTTTTGCGCCGTTCATGGGGCAGGATGATGTTACGCCGGTTCCAGAATACCATCAGCGCCAGCGCCACCATCAACAAGGCCGTCAAGGCACGGCCCAAGGTGTAAGCGAGGCCAATGCCAAAGGTCCCCCAAAACTGACTAAGGCCATAAAGCAGCGCCAGATAGCTCACCACGCCGCTTGCCTCAATCATCATCAAGGCCTTCTCGCGGCCAGAGGTGTAGAGGATCCCGTCCAGCGGCCCTGGCAGGGAACAGAAGAAAATGGCAGGCGCCATCCACACCAGCAATTGGGCGCTCAAACCGTAATGGTGACCAAAAAGCCTAATCAGCCATGGCCCAAAACCATACACCACTCCCATGCCAACCAGCGCCAGCAAACCTGAAAGCAGGCAGAAGCGCATAGTGAACTTCCAAGGCCGCAAGGTGCGCGGGTCCAGCTTGACGATCTCTGGGTAATAATTCTTCTCCAGCAGCTTGGCTGGGCTGGCCACGGCGTCCGTCACCTTCAAGGCCAAAGCGTAGTCGCCAGCCAGAACATTGCCAAACATGCTGCCAACCAAAAGGTTGCTCAATGGCTTCCAGGAGGAGAACAGAAGCACATTGAGGCTGGCCATCCAAGCGAAGCTCCAGATGTTGGCTGGCATATGGGCGTATTTCCAAGGCCAGGTAAAGCTGAAAGCCTCCTGCATGTTGAAGCTTTTGAGTACACGCCACCCTTGCCAAGCGCAGTAAAGCTGCCCCAGAAGGCGCCCTGCGTACCAAGCCAGCACAAAGGTGACGATGTTGCCATCCAGGCACCAGGCGATAAAAGCAGTGGCCAGGCGCAGAAGGGCGCAAATAGCGTTTTGGCGCGCCATGATGCCCACACGGTCAAACAGGCGCAGAATGCCCACATTGCTTGACCCGCACAATCCTGGCAGCAATGTGCAGCACAGCATGACAAGGGAGCGGTGTTCAGGCCGCACCCCCAGAAGATTGCCAAACAGCATGACCACTGCCATGGCCACCACCATGGTGGCCAGGCCTGAGACCAGGTCAAGGCCAATGGCGAAGCGTATGGTGTCCACAACGCTGCGGCGGTCGCCGTTCTTCCAAGGTATGGCAGCGTAGTGCAGGATAATCTGCCAGCCCTGGAAACGTCCCAGGGCCCTGAACACCTCAATGTAAGAGGTTATCAGGATTAAAACGCCAAATGCCCCTGAAGACAGGCCGTGGGTTTCGCACAGCAGCATGCCCCAGCCAGCCACGCCCGCTATAAGCTTCCCTGAAGCCAGGAAAGCCGTGTTGCGAAAAATGACCTTGAATAGGCTGTCTGACAAAAGTCCCTTCATTCAGCAGCTGGCCCCTGGGCTGCCACGGTTTCAGCCTGCATGGCCAGGTTGGCCCATTGGGGGACTTCAAAAGCGGGCATGATGTTCACCCCCACCACACGCCATTGCCCCCCAATGCGTTCCACAATGGAGATGGAGAGGTTTTGGATGGTGAAGCGCAACGCTGGCTCAGTGCCAATTCCAAGCGCAAAGGCCAGCGCCATGCGAATGGCCCCGCCATGGCTGACAACCACCATGTCACGCCCTGGGTGGGCATCAGCCAGTTCTGACAACGCCAGCCCCACCCTCTGTTCCACGTCTGCCATACTTTCGCCACCTGGTGGACGTTCCAGAGGTCCCAAACCCCAAAAAGGGTGGGTGCTGCGGCCCTTGATGGCCTCAGCGAAGTCTTCATGGGGCAGACCGTTCCACGCCCCGATGGATTGCTCAATCACGCCTGGCACGAGAGCAGGTTCCTTGTCCGCCTCCGCGCCAGGACGGTGTTTCATGATGGCCCTGGCCGTCAAATGGGCCCGTTGAAGGGGGGAAGAAAACCAGAGGGCGCCTTCTGGCACGCGTTGCGCCAAATCCCTGAACGCGGGTTCATGGTCACGCAAGCTGTCCTGGCACAACGGCACATCCAAACTGCCATACATGGTTTGGCGCGCTTGCGCCGTCACCACACCATGACGCACAAGCCAAAAACGCGTGACACCTGAAGGCAAGCCAGGCCCATCCAGAAAACTGGCCTGGGGGTCGTGTTCAACTGGGCTGGGGGTTTGAATCATGCGGCCATGGCCTTCACAGTCGGAGAAGTGCCCAGGTGGCGCGCGGCCCTGGCCCCAGGCGGGTTCTGACATAAACCATGCCTCCTGCCAGCGCCAATTCCAGCCACCCATTTCAAGGGCGCCTTCGAGCGCCAGCAGGGGCAAACAACATTCATGGCGCTTCACCGCGCACCGCCACACCGCGCTTATGGCTGGTCAACCGCATGAAGAGGCACGACCCGGCGTAAAGCCCCACAGCCCCCAGCGCAATCCAAAAAGCCACTGGCGCATCATCTTGCCAAGACAAGGCCAAGCCACCCCAGGAAAGCAGCAACGCGCTCATAGTGGCAAACAGCACGCCAGGCACAGGGGCCAACTGCAAGCGTAGCGCTGCTGCAGCGGGCCCTATCATGAGACTGAATGAAAGCAAAGCCCCTGCCACCACGGAGGAGGCAGCGGCCGTCAAACTGGCTGCAAGCATGAACAGCAAACCCACCAACCGCATCGGCACCCCACGGGCAGCTGCCTGAACAGGGCTGATGGAGGCGAACAGCAGCGGGCGCCACAGGAAGCCCATCAAGGCGAAGCTGGCTACCAGCACCCCTGCTAGAAGTTCCAAACTGCCCAGAGTCAGCCCAAGAACATCGCCAAAAAGCAAGTTGGTGGCTTGGGAGGCCATGCCATTGGCCCTGTGCAGGCACCAAAGGCCAATGCCCAGTGACGCCGTCAGCACTAGCCCCGTCATGGCGTCACGCCTGATGGGAGCAAAAGGGTTGTGCGGTTCAGGGCTTTCACAAGCCATGGCCAAACCGGCCAGCACAGTGGCGCTGACCATGCCCAGCAAAGGGGCGCACCCCAACCAGACGGCGGCCCCTGCCCCAGCGAACCCTGCATGGGGCAGAGCATGGGCGGCAAAGGCCTGCCGCCTGAGCAACAGAAACCATCCAACAGGACCTGCCATCAACGCCACCAGGGTTGTGCCTGCAAAAGCCAAACGCATGAAGTCGTAATCAAACATGCCCATGGCTTATCCCCCCTCACCAAGCGGTTCTGAGCTCAAGCGCCCTCCGCACAGCCATGCCTCGCGCGTGTCAGGGCCAAGGGAGCTGGCCTGCAGGGATTCATGGGCGGTCATCACCAAAGCGAAGCCCAGCTTTTCACGCAGGCGCTTGAGAAGGCTCAGGATTTCATGGCGCGCCTGGGGGTCAAGGGCCGCCAGGGGCTCGTCCAGCAGCAGCAGGCGGGGGGCGCCACTCAAAGCTGATGCCAAAGCCACGCGCTGCATCTCCCCTCCTGATAAATAACCTGTGGCCACCCCTGCCATGCTTTGCGCCCCTGTGAGGCCAAGCAACGCTAAGGCTGCACGTTTGCGCCGCCCCGGCCACGCCAAGCCCCAGAATTGCCCCCCAATGGTGGCTGCCACATGTGAAAGCGCTGGCAGCATGGGCGCTCCCGCCTCCGCTTTCTGTACCATGTAACCAACATGGCCCCGTGCCTGGTCAGGCGTACGCCCCAAAACCCTGACACTGCCCTGCGCCGGCTGCAGAAGCCCCACCAAGGCCTTCATCAAGGTTGATTTCCCAGCCCCATTAGGCCCACGCAACAAAAGGGCCCCATGGGCGCTCAGGCTGTAGCTGACATTGTCCAGAACAGTTTTGCGCCCCACGCGCAACGTCACATCCTGCAGTTGAAAAGCAGGTGGGCAGGCGCTTTGGTCAGCCAGAACCACCCCTGGAGAGGGCTTCACCACCATGGTTTAAGGCACCTTTTCAATGGTGGCCCATCCCTGTGTCTGTGTCTGGAATCTGCAGGTCAAGGCTCCGGAGCTCAGCTGAATCACGCAAAGCCTGGTCCAGCGAAGCCGTCGTCACCTCAAGCCATTCCCCCCAACCCACGCCAGCAGGCGGGTTTTCCCCAATGACCACCAAAGGGATGGCCATGGCGCGGGCCCGTGCTGCCACAGCGACAGTCTGGGCGGAACTATCTGCGGGGTTGTTGACCAGCAACCTGATGCGGCGGTGGTTGATGGCGTTCATCAAGGCTGCTGTTTCACGTGGCGTCACCCCGCTACCTGTCATGATGCCCATGGCCCATGGCCGGTCAACAGTCACCAGGCCTGCGCCATCAAGAAGGCGCTGGGCGACAGGTTCGATTTCAGCCACAGGCGCGCCACGGAAACGCTTGCGCAGTTTCTCTACGCCTTCCTTGGCTTCATCAACCTGGTGAAGGAAATCATCCAGCTGGCCTGCAATCTGTTGGCGGCGTGCTGGCAGCTGCGCCTCCAGCCAACCAGCAAAGGCCTTGGCCACCCTGGCTACCGTTTCAGGGTCGAAGAACAGATGGGGATCCTGGCCACGGCGCCACCCCCCCAGCGTGGCTGCGACAAATACCCCCTGGCCGTGATGCGTCATGGGCAAGGCCCAATCATCCATGCCCGCGCCATTGAGGAGGACAGTGTCAGCCTGGGCTATCTCACGTGCCTGCATGGGGCTTGCACGGAAATCATGGGGGTCGATGCCGGGCGTTTGAATCAAGGCCGTACTGGCCACCATCTCCCCCCCGACCGCCTGGGCCACCGTGCACCAGACACGCTCCACACAAGCGATGTTGCGTGTGGCATATTGGGGGCTTGGTGGTGTGGCCTGGGCTGGAATAACTTCAGCCTGGGCTGGACCTCCCACGCCCAACACCACCACGCCAAGCCCAAACCCCATGACGTTGGCAACAGCTTTCCTTAAAAAAGCCAGGGTTTTTCCACCCCTCGCCTTGTCATGAGGGGAAGCGGCCCTGGGCAAAATCTGTGCAGTCAACGTCACGTCTGAAGCTCCCGCCGCTTAGGGCAATTCAAGGCCACGGGATGCTTGTTATCAATCCCAGTTGCGCCACGTTATAATATCACACCATTGAGCAGCGCAAAATGCAGCGCTGCACTGTGCTGGCCTGACATGATTTCAAATCACGATGCGCAGATAATCATTTCGCTGCCCAGAATCTTGTGCCTGGGCAATGCAGCTCCTAGGACCAGGGCTACAGCCCGTGATCTTGCAAGGGGCATGGCCGGCCCCATCACCATCTGCTTGTAAAGCTGTTTGAAAAGGCTTTGCTGACGGTAGCGGTGTCAGGGCGACCTCTGTGGCCGTGGTTAGAGAAACTGGCGTTTCAGGCCGCATCACCCATTGCGGAAAACGCCCCTGCACTAAGGCCAAGCCGGCGCTCAGGAACACATTCAAGCTTTGGCTGTGCAGCGTGATGACGCTGAAGCACGGGTGCGCCTTGGCGGCATGGTCAACATGCCCTGTGGGCACCAAGGGCCATGGCCCCGCGTAAAGCTTCCCACGCGCCACAATCACAGCCACAGCTGAGAGCGTTTTGGCACCTGCTGTGCCTGGGTCAAGGGTAACGATCAACGGTGCTGCGCGGTGCGCCTTGCTAAAACGCCCTTTCAACCCACACCAGGCCAGGCGCAGACCTGTTTTCATGATTGCCCAGCCATAAGCGCCACGCCCTACCCACTGTTTAAGCCAAGGATTGACACCCTGCACCACAGCGCCATCAAAACCCGCCCCTAGCATTTGCAAAAACAGTTGCGGGGGGCTGCCCACCCTATGCAACCACCCAGGATAGATCCGGCCCACGTTCCCCGAACGCAGGGCGCCAGCTACGCGCGCAGCACAAGCTTCCGCATGGCTGGGCAAGCCCCATTCACGCACGAGCAAATTGACTGTACCCATGGGGAATAAGGCCATGATAGGCCGCTGTACTGCTGAACAGGCCATGATGCCTGAAGCGACCTCAGCCATGGTGCCATCACCACCAGCAGCAATAATAACAGTCACATGCCGTTGGGCGGCTTCCAAAGCCAGCTGGGCCCCATGGCCTGGCTTTTCAGTCAAGCGCAACTGCACTGAAAGCCCTTGGCGCCGGCAAGCACTCAAGAGGCGCTCAAGCCGATAGCGGTTAAAATGCCCTGAGGCTGGATTGGCTATCACCACACATGAAGCAGACTTCACCACCAGACTGCCCTTATCCATGGTTGCTGTTATCCAAGATCCACTGGGATTTCCAAAAGCCCAGTTTAAAACAAAAAAACGGCAAAGCCTAAGCTTTGCCGCTTAAATATTCTATAAAACTGGTGGAGCCAATCGGGATCGAACCGACGACCTCTTGAGTGCCACTCAAGCGCTCTACCAACTGAGCTATGGCCCCACCGACACCCTGCGAACTTTGCTAGCCCGCGAGGTGTGAGCAATCCTATAGAATGCTTTTCAGGCCCTGCCAAGGGGGAAAAAGCGTTTTGTTCAAATTTGACCGCAACTTCCAAGCAACCTGCTGCCACTAAAATAAGGTCAGGCCCTACCCCAAAGTGAAAGAACCCCCATTAAAGCAGGCAAACCTGACACAGAGCCCGCATTTTAACCCCTCACGGCAATTCCTTATGAAGGCAGTGCCTTTGTCGCCCGCAAATGCTCCAGCAAGGGCAGCAGGGGCAATCCCATAATGCTGTCCTGGTTGCCTTCAATGGAACTGAAAAGCTGCTGCCCCACCCCTTCCACTTTGCAAGCACCAACACAGTAAAGCAGCTCCTGGCCTTCAACGGCCAGGTAACGTTCAAGCACCTCATCAGAGAAAGAGCGCATGTGCAGACGGGGGGAGTCCACATGATGCCACAGCTGGGTTACGCCACCATGGTCAGTTGAGGCTTGCTCATAGTGCAAGCAAACCATAGCTGTGCGCAGATGCTGGATCTGCCCCCGCAAAGCGGCAAGCTGTTGGCGCGCTTCACCAAGGGTAGCTGGCTTATTATAGATGCGCCCGTTCGCTTCCAAAATCTGATCAGCCCCTAAGATGATGCAGCTGCCCAGAGCGCGCCCCGTTTGGCTGGCCCCCTCCTGAAGGCTGGCAAGGGCAGCACGTGCTTTTGCTTCAGCCAAAGCAGTAGCCATCTGGGACACAGTCATGCCGTTAGCAGCGTAACGCTGGCGCAAGGTCTCTTCATCCACCTCCACCCTACAAAGCTGGAAAGGCACACCTGCCCGGCGCAGGATCATGCGGCGTGCAGCAGAACCACTGGCCAGGACCAGGGGAATGTTCATTGTTAGGAAAACTTCAGTCTGAGCTTCGCTCGCCTTATCTGATGCCATCGTTATACCTTGAATCTGCTTTTTAGAACGAACTGTGCCAACACGACTGATAACGCCCATTAGAGATAGAGAGCACGAACAGCTGAAACGCAGTTTTACCCACCCTCACCATCCCAGACCGAATCGATTCGGTTCACTCATTTCCGACTCGCCCTACAGCACCTGACACACCCTGTGATTCAGGCGGTTTGAAAAATATTTTTACCCCTCAAAGAGAGCTCAGCCTGTGGATAACCCTGTGGATAACTCACCCTATCCTGTGGATAACTCCGTTTTTGCTGTGGATAACTCTGTGGATAACTTTTTCCCATTCAGGCGCCTGTGGATAACTCGGCAAGTTATCCACAGAGTTATCCACAGGCTGTGGATAACTTTTCATCGGTCTGTGGATAATGTGGATAACATTGCAAAAATGGCTTTTAACCGCCGTTTAAATTATGTCCTTTCTGTGGATAACTCTGTGGATAACTTTTCAATGGCAAAAGTTATCCACAGGCTGAGCGCCTCCCTACTACTATAAAAAAATAGAATCTTTTTAGATTTGGTTGAGCGACGTTTTCCCCTCGCTTGGCAGGGCCACGGTAATTGGGTTAGGAGGGGATCGTTGTGAAAGCGCTTCAGTGGCCATGACCCCAAGCCTGTTTCTGACAAACAGGCTTCCCCACAGTTTTTCCCAAGGTTTGTTCATGAAGGCGCCCTCCCCCCCCTGTGCAGATCCAGCTAACAAAAAACTTCTGGCCACGCTGCAGGGAAAAGCCCATTGGCCACCACCCCTGTGGCTGATGCGCCAAGCAGGGCGTTACTTGCCAGAATTCAAGGCCATCAGGGCAAAAGCCGATTTCATGACGCGCTGCCTCACCCCTGATATGGCTGTGGAGCTAACGCTCCAACCCATCAAGCGCTACGGCATGGATGGAGCCATCCTGTTTTCAGACATCCTCATCCTACCTTGGGCTTTGGGGCAGGATCTTCATTTTGAGGAAGGGCGTGGACCAGTCTTGCCGCCTCTACGCCATGAGGAGGATTTCAGGGCCCTTGACCCAGCACGCGTGGCTGAGCGCACAGCCCCCGTACGGGAGGCCATCACGCGATTGGCGCGTGAATTGGCCACCACCACCACTACGCTGCTTGGTTTTGCTGGCGCTCCCTTTACGGTTAGTTGCTACATGATCGAAGGGGGGGGATCGCGTGATTTCGCTGCTGTCAGGCGCATGATGATCAAGCGCCCTGACCTTTATGCGCAGCTGATAGAAATGCTGATAAATGCAACCGCTGACATGCTCTCAGAGCAGATCAACGCTGGCGCCCAGGCGGTCATGCTATTTGATTCATGGGCTGGCATTTTACCGCCTAATGATTTCAGGCGTTGGGTTATAGAACCAACCCGCCGCATCCGTGCCTTGTTGAAGCAGCGTCACCCCACTGTGCCTGTCATTGGCTTTCCGCGGCTTGGGGGGGTGATGACAGGCGAATACGCCCAAAACACGGGTGTGGATACCGTCAGCCTGGACACCAGCACAGACCCCTTGAAAATCCTGCCCTTGCTCAGCCCTCACCAAGGGGTGCAGGGCAACCTTGATCCACAATTGCTTCTCAATGGCGGCGCGCCCATGGTGAAGGCTGCCCAGGCTTTGGCTGAAACATTGCGCGGGCGGTCCCATGTCTTCAACCTGGGTCATGGCGTCTCTCAGTTCACCCCAGTGGAGCATGTAGCTGAATTGGTTGAAGCTGTGCGCAGCCTGAGCGCCTGATTAGCTTGCTAGGAGGTACCACATGGATTTTCTGGCGCCTTGGGTGCAGTGGATCCTGGCTTTCCACGTCATGGCGTTTATTTCCTGGATGGCTGGCATTTTCTATTTGCCGCGGCTGTTTGTCTACAACACCCAGGCCGTTCCTGGCAGTGCTGAATATATTCGCTTCTGCTTGATGGAACGGCGCCTTCTGCGCCAAATCATGCGCCCAGCCATGGTTGTGACCATCATCACAGGGGCTCTGATGGCTTCAGTGCCAGGTGTTATTGACTGGTCTGCCCCTTGGTGGTGGATCAAGTTGGCCTGTGTGGTTGGCCTTGTGGTGTTTCAGCTGGCCTGCGGAGTGTGGCAGCGTGGTTTCGCCCAGCAGCGCAATTATCATCAGGAACGTTTTTACCGCATCATCAATGAAGTACCGACCATCCTTATGATGGTCCTGGTCATTATGATTGTGGTGCGGCCATCACTCTCTCTCTAAGCGCTCCCTCACAAGAGGGGCAGCTTGAAGGCCATCAGGCCTTGGTGCGTTTACGTGATTGCCTCTGCTGGCGCACTTTAAGGGTTTTCTGCGCGTCCGCCTCAGCCAAAGCCATGAAGTGCTGCTCATGGCGGCGCAACGCCACAATGCCTGTGATGAATAGCAAAACTGCTAAAACAGCCAGAACTACGCCAGCAGGCCCTGATATCGCTGTGATTTCCTGTCCAAGGCCATAGCTACCAAAACCATACACGCAAGCCCACAGAACCGCCCCAGCTGCGTTGAAGAAAAGGAAATCATGCCACGGCATGTGGGACGCCCCAGCCAGGAGGGCGATAAAAATGCGCAGCAAGGCCACAAAACGCCCGCACAGAACAGCCCAGCCTCCATAGCGCTTGGCGAGGTACTTGCCCAACAAAAGGCGCTTGTCGGTGATGCCAACTTTGTGCCCATGGCGTTCCAGCAGGGAGTGGCCCCAAAAATGCCCGATGAGGTAACCGATATTGTCACCGGTCATGGCGCCCAGTGTGGCAGCCAACACAATCCATTCAATATGCAGGTGGTGGGTCTGGGCAGCGTAAAGGGCACTGACCACCAGCAAGCTTTCGGCAGGCAAGGGCAGGCCCATGCTCTCTAAAGTGACGATGACGCCAATCATCAAATAAGCGTCAAGGGGCGGCAGATGTTCCAGCCACACAAACAGCTGGTCTATAAGGTGATGAATGAAGCTGAATGGGTGCATGGTTCCCCCTGCCGGCAACCGGGCATCACATGGCGCCTCGCCCGGGCAGGGTGCCAGATTAACCCTTGTTGGGCATATTTGAACCATTCATTTTTCCAGTTCAGCCAAAGTGGCTGCTGGCGGCAATTGATTTCACGTGAAGCACGACGGTGCCTTGTCCATGCCCCTCATTCCCCCAGCATCCTTCACCAACAAGCCTCACAAAGCTGCCACCCCTTGGGTGGATGGCGCTTATTTGACCGCCCCCCAGAAGCAGCTTAGTGAAGTCCGCTCGCGGGGGGAGTGGGTGTTTTGGCATCAGAAGAACCCTGGCCAAAATGGCTGCGTGATGGCGCAAAGCCCATCAGGGGCCATCAGAGCCCTGACCCCACCTGAACACGATGTGGGAGGCAGCCTACATTATGGTGGTGCTGGGTGGGACGTGCAGGTGGTCCCAGCGGTCAATAGAACCACTTTGCAGAATAATGATGCAGCCTCAGCCATCATCACTGTGGTTTTCGCAGACCGCCGCCAAGGGGGGCTTTTTGCCCTGCACATTGCTGCAGGCGCAGATAAGGATCTGCCGGCCCCCACTCCCCTTCTTGAAGCAGCCATGGCCGCCCAGGGGCGTTTTGGTGGAATTTGCTTGGCGCCAGATGCCAAACGCCTGTTCTGCGTGATGGAAACCCCCCACCCCCATGCACGTTTGGCTGATGATTCATCACTGGTTGAAATCTCTTTGGAAGGGCCAGGTAAGGGACGCCTTGTCCAACGCACTAAGCCAACACACCAAGGCGGGGCCGATTTCCATTTAACCCCTACCCTTTCCTATGATGGCCAATGGCTGGCGTGGGTGGAATGGGACGCCCCCAACATGCCCTGGACGGCGACACGCCTGTGCGCCATGGCGCTTTGCGGCCCTGGTGCTGGGGAGAAAACAATCCTTGATGATGGGCAGGAAGGGGGCCACCGTCAGCGCCACAGCTTGATTGAACCCCGCTTCGCGCCAGATGAGAACACTCTTTACGTTCTCAGTGACCGTTGTGGGTATTGGACCCCCGAATGCCATCACATTCAGGAAGGCCTGTGGCAGCAAAGGTCACTGCCAGCAGCCCCTGGCGAGGTTGGTATGCCGCCATGGGTGCTGGGCTATGTTTCCTACCTGCCTTTGGGGCGCGGCAATGTGGTGGCGCGTGTTCTCAATGAAGGCCAGCCCTCTTGCTGGCTTTTAGAAGCTGGTAAAGTTTGGCGCCCCCTGGAGGCGCCTGGCTTCACGCCTGCCCAAGCCCCCACATTGCTGGCCGGCGCCGCTGGGCAGCGTCAGGCCCAATGGGCTTGGCTGAATGAGGGCACCAATCAGCCAGTCACATTGCTTAGAGGGCCCTTAGCTGCGCCACACATCCTAGCCACTGCTGGGGAACTGCCAGCAGGTTTGACGGCTGATGATGTCGCTACGCCGCGTTGGCTACGTGTTCCAGATGGGCAGGGCAGTTTCATCGGGGCCCTTTACTGGCCACCCGCCACAGGACCCCATTGCGTGAAGGCGCGTGACCATGGCGCAACCCCGCCCATGGTTGTGCGGGTGCATGGTGGCCCAACCGCCCAGGCAAGCGGGGCCTTCTCCCCCAAAGTGCAATGGTGGACATGCCGTGGTTTTGCTGTGCTGGATGTCAATTACAGGGGATCGACAGGTTTTGGGCGCGCTTACCACCAAGCCCTTGAGGGCCGTTGGGGGGAATTGGATGTTGAGGACTGCATTCAAGCTGCGCGCTGGTGCGTGACGCAAGGCTTAGCTGCGGCAGATGGTTTGTTCATCAGGGGCAGCAGCGCTGGTGGCTTGACTGTGCTGGCAGCGTTGGCGCGCTCCAACCTTTTTAAGGGCGGAACGTCCCTTTACGGCGTGACGGATATGAGCGCCCTCGCCCAGGACACACACCGTTTTGAGGCACGCTACCTGGATGGCCTTGTGGCCCCTTGGCCAGCGGGACGGGCGCTTTACCAGGCCCGTTCGCCCCTCTCCTGGCCTGAACGCATCAAGGCGCCTGTTCTGTTCCTGCATGGTGACGCTGACCAGGTTGTGCCCTTGGCGCAGACTGAAACCATGCGCAAAGCCTTAGGTTCAGGCCCGATGCATGTCTACCCTGGTGAGGGGCATGGCTTCCGCACCCCTTGGGTTGTGGCCGATTCCATGCAGCGTGAAAGCGAATTCTACCGTTCGCTGCTTTGAAGGTCAGTGCTGGTTAATTTCCTGATGACCCCAAGGGCAGCCATCATGGCCAAGCTGCCACTCATCACCGCGCCCAAAGCCTGGCCCGTCAACACGCCAGCAGGCCCGTAATGGGCGCCCACCATCACGAAGGGGATGGTGCCCAGGGTGGCGCGCCCCCAATTGAACCCTGTTGAGTAAAGCGGGCAGTCAAGGTTGTTGAAGGCTGTGTTGGAAACGAACAAAAGCCCCACGAAGAAATAGCTCGCCACTACCCAGTCACAGAACATCCGCACCAGCATGACGCCGATACCCTGCACATGGAACAAGTGCAGGATAAGGTTTTGCATGGTGAAGAAAAACACCCACGCCACACCAACGCAAAGACCCATGAGCATGAGCGCGCACAGGAAAGCGTCCTTGATGCGGCCATGCTGCTCAGCACCCAGATTTTGAGAGATGATGGGGCCAACGGAGCCTGTGAGGGCGAACACGAACGAAAAAGCCACAGGCATCATGCGGTCAATAACAGCCAGGCCTGAAACGGCATCAAGGCCGAAACGCGCCATGGCGCGCGTCACGAACAACCCCCCCACAGGGGTTGCCAGGTTGGTAGCGATGGCAGGCAACGCTATGCGTCCCACAGCTTGCGCCGCTGGCATGATGAGCTGCCGCCGTGGCCACGCCAGCAGATCGTAACCCCGTAAATTGAGGAAGCCACTGCTGACGATGGCCGCACGTGCCAGGACGGTGCTGACGGCTGCCCCCTCCAAACCCAGGTGGAGGCCGAAAATCAGCACTGGATCAAGGATGATGGTGACAGCCGCCCCCGTCAGCGTCACACGCATGGCGCGCCCTGCCGCCCCAACAGCGCGCAACAGGGATGAGAGAGTCATGCCCAGGCAAATCAGCGGTAGCGCTGGGGAGGTAACATGCAAAAAGCTCGTGGCCTGGTGAAGCGCCTCCCCACGTGCCCCCAAAAGGCTGAGGAGCCAATGGGCGCACAAAGCTGTGGTGACACCCAGCGTCAATGTGATGGTCACCATGAGCACAAGGAAGGCGGAGGCCTGGTTGCGGGCCTTGGTGAATTTGCGCGCCCCTATGAGGCGCCCCGTTGCTGCTCCAAGGCCAATGGAGAGCCCCAGCGCCACGGAGTTCTGCACATAGGAGAGGGAGGTGGCGAAAGCGATGGCCGCTGTGAGGGCTGGTTGGTTGAGATGGGAAATGTAGAAGTAGTTCAGCAGGTCGACGCCGAAAACAGCCATGAGCCCCACGGCCCCTGTGCCCGCCATGATGCAGACATGGCGCATGATGGAGCCTTGCAGGAAGCGCGTTCTGTCAGGGCGTGGTGGGGTGGTGGAGGGTGTCATGGTCAAGGTTGCCCATCCCATGTCAGGCCTTGGGAAGTGTTGCGCCGCCCCATGACGTAGCCATGCAATCCATAAAGCTGGGGGGTGGTAGGGCGGAACGTGATCATGGTGGAAGGTACAAGCGCCTTGTCATTTTGGCGGCCAGGCGCCGCAGCATAGCTGAGTACGGCATTGCCGTGTCGCCACGCCGCCAAAGCCATGCGCCCTAGCAGGTCAGCATTCATCAAGCCACATTGGTGGGGGTTGCCGTAGCTGCCCCTGGCCAGAAGCGTGCTGCGCCACTGGGTGGTGAGGGAGACGTAAGGGGTGGCCATAGGCCGGCTGTCCGCAGGGCGGACCACGCCAGCAGGAAAAGCGAAACCTTCAAAGGTCAGGGCCACAGCGCTGCGCATTCCCCAAAGGGGGCGCCAGTCGATGTCACCTTCCCTGGGAGGGGGGCTTCTGTCTTCAACATTGAAACGCAACGTTACCATTTCAGAGGGGGGCAGGTTTTCCAGCATTACAAGGGCAGCGCGCCGAATGCCTAGCAAGACTGGTGACCAGGCCGCAGGGTGTTTGTGGTGCTGCAGCTTGGTGCTAGTGCCAGGGGGCTGGGGTGCTTCATGTGCCTGCACAGTGACTTTCATGGCGTGCTTGTGGTCTGTGCCACTAGGGGCGCCTGGACGGTGGGCAGCCAGCGTCAGGCCACGGCATGTCGCCACCAGGCAGCCATGGCTAGCTCCTTGGCTAGTTGTGTGGGAAACGCGCCGCCCCCGGCCACTCCGCGCAGGCTCCAGCAGGAAGGGCAAAAGCTCATTAGCCGTGCGCTGGGGCCTTGGTGGGGCCACCTGTTCATAGACGGTTGCCATGGTCAGCAAAGCCGCCGCCGGCACAGTGAAGCCCATGGTGGCCGTTTCTGGCCTGAAGTCTTTGGGCATAGTTTCACCTTAAACTAAGGGGATGACAAAGCGCATGGCTGGGGCAGCATAAGGCAACAATCCAGGAAAATCCCCCTCATGGTGCAGGGTGATCGCCATAGGGTGGTTGTCCTTATGTTGGCGGCGCAAGGTCTTGTCTATGGCACCAAAACCACAACTGCCTTTCCTAAGTGAGGGAAGGGTGCAGGAATGGAAGGGTCCATCTGTTTCCCAAGAATGACTTCATGGCTATCATCTGTCAGGCTATGGATGTCAGCTCTGATTTCTGGTCCATGTCACCTGAACCAACGATCAGGCTTCCACCCCTGGATTGGTGCCAGGCAGCAATGCGCGCACCGCCCTTTTCCCACTGTCTTGTTGCAAAGGCGATGTGATGACCTTTTCAAAACGTACTTTCCCCTCAGTTCGCAATGGCCTCAAGAAATTTGGCGCTGCCGTTGGCGCGTTGGGTGTGCTGGCCACATTGAATGCCTGTGCTGACCCAGCCGCCCCCTATGCCCCCAATACGTATAACGCAGGCCAGCTCAACACGCCGCAATCTGGCGCGGTGGTGACCATCACATCTGTGCAGGCTGTGCGGGTGCGCTTGCCCAATGGCTCCAATCAAACCACCGCCACGGAAGCCAGCTCGCTGGGGCTGGGCGCTTTGGGTGCTGGCCTGGGCACGGCTTTTGGCGGCTGGGCTGGGGGCTTGGGTGGCGGCCTGGGTGGCGCTGCGCTTGGCGCGTTGGCTGGGCATGAAATTGCTGGCGGCACCGCCACAGTGCCAGGCACCACCATTGGTTACCGCATTGGCAGCGGACCTGTGCAGTTCGTTACAGAAGTGGGCAAGCCTTGCAACTGGCAGGTTGGCCTCAACGCCCAATTGATCGGTGCTGGCAGCCAGGCGCGCGTTCAGCCCAACGCCCAGTGCCCGCGCTGATTCTGAAGACGAAGCCTCGACAACAACACGTTGCCTACCGGAACGGCCCCCCGCCTAAGCGAAAAGTTTGGGCGGGGCTTTGGCGCAGCACGATTTTGGCTGTGTGGCTGGTGCCGTTGGCAGGGTGCGTGGGCGCGGCCCCAGCACCCAAACCAACCTCCCATCTTTATGATGTCGTCATATCACATGACATTGGCCATGGCTTGGTGCCGGTTTGGCGCGTGCGCCCCTTGCTGGACAGTGGCTTGTTGCCACCAGGGCAGCCAGCCCTGGTTTTCACTGAACAACGCGCGCAGGACACGCGTCCAAGCCGCATCGCCTTTGACATCACCACCATGGGCCCTTCCCTCCCGGCTTGCCAAGGTGATGCTGTGCCAGCGCATGTTACCTTGACGGTGCAGGATGCCCGGGTGGCTGAAACAGACGATGATGGTGAACCAGCGCCCCTTCATTTGGCAGGTGGCACCGTTGTAGCCCCTGCTGAGAGTGATGAGCAGCCCAGCCGCACCCTTCACCGTGACGTGTGCCTGCCTGCAGGGCGTGGAACACGCGCCATGGTGCCCTTTGGGCATTTTGGCTGGATTGAGGATGCGCGCTATGTGTTCTCCATAGGACTTGCCCATGTCAGGCACCTGCCCACCCGTGAACGTGGTGGGTCCGTGCCAGGCTTTAGGCCTGGGGGGGGCTCTCTCACGCTTGCCCCTTCAGCGCAGCCCCACATCCACATGGACATCATCCCCCCCCTGATGCTGGACACGCCAGCAGCCAGTGCTGCCCTCTTTGCGCCTGCTGGCACAGTGGCCCATGCCATGGATGCCTTGCTCCCCCAGGAGCACCGGCCCTTGGTGCGTTTGGAAAGCCGTTCCCCCCCCACAGCCGCCCAGCCTTTTGACGTATGGCGTTTCACCGCCCAGCTGCCCCGCCACAGCTTGGGGGCTGGACGCATCGCAGGGGCTGAAGTCACAGCGCGCGCTTTGGGCAATTGCGGCAACCAGCAGGTGCTTGCTTGGCGTTTAGCCGCAAAAGGCCATGAAAGAGATGGTGGGCGATCATTGAACCAGGCTTTGCTGGCCACAAGCGCTGAAGCGCGCCACTTGGCCGTTGGCAGCGTGTTCCATCATCATGAAGCAGGCGCTGTGGCCACCCAAAGCTTAAATGCGGCCACCCACACCACGGGAACAGCTACATTATGTCTTGCTGACGGTGCTGCGGCCATGATGACGTTTCCCTCCGCCTTTGCTGGCGGGGCTGACGTTGTCATCATGCAGGCCCCCTTTAAAACAGGGCAGGGGCGGAAAGACTTGGAAAGGAGGCAACGTGATTGAAGGGCGTATGCTTGAAACGGGCCTTCAGCCGTTGGCGTTCGTCAGCGCTCTGAAGAATCCTACCCCTTCCAGCGTACTGTGGCGGGCGGTTGCCGCCACCCTTGTGGTGTGTGGGGCCGTGCTGGCCACTACACCAGCCCAGGGCGCCACTGATACAGGTAGCCATAGGATGAGCCATGGCCAACGCCGCGCAAGCTTAGGCGCCTCAGGCTTCAAAGTAACAGGGCATGGCCGCCATTTGCTGCGCACGGGAGGCATCAAAGGCCCCTACCTGCCTGACGCCACCCGCTACGACCTCACCATGCCTTATCGCAGCCCCACTGTTCTTGACGTGACCGCGCAGAAATTCACCCTGGATGGCAAGACCCGCGTTGCGTTGCTTATCAATGGGCGTATGCCAGCACCCTTGTTGCGGTGGCGGGAGGGGGATGATGTCACCATCACCGTGAACTGCCATGACGACATGCCCATGCCAACCTCCATCCACTGGCACGGCCTGCAGGACATTCCCAGCAACCAGGATGGCACACCTGGATTGAGCTTTGCCGGTATTAAGCCAGGGGAGAGCTTCACTTACCATTTCAAGGTTCCTCAAGCAGGCACGTATTGGTACCACAGCCAAACCGGCGCTGAGATGGCGCGCGGCATGTATGGGCCCATTATCGTTGATCCCAAGGGGCCCTCCCCCTACCCCAAGGCCCAGCGTGATTACGTGCTGGTCCTTTCTGGCTGGACAGACGTCATCCCGCGTGAGCTGATCTCCAACGTCAAGATGTATGATGATTACTACGATTTTGACCAACGCAGCTTCACCACCATCCCTGAAGAAATCAAAACTGAGGGCGGATTTTGGAACGCCCTTCAGTCGCGTTTGCTGTGGTCGCGCCTGCGGATGACGGCAACGGACATCGCAGACGTCACGGGGGAAGTCTATAGCTATATCATCAATGGCATCGCCCATGGCAGCAAAGCTGGCGCTGATGGCTGGACGGGGATCTTCAGTAAAGGGGAACGTGTGCGCCTGCATTTCGTCAATGCAGGTGGCATGTCGCTTTTCGATGTACGCATTCCAGGTTGCGCCATGACCTTGATTGAGGCGGACGGGCGCCCCATTCAACCTGTGACGGTGGATGAGTTTCGCATTGCCCCTGGGGAAACCTACGTGGTGGACGTCACCCCCCCTGAGGAGCGCCCCTACCCTGTTTTCATCCAACCTGAGGACCGTTCAGGCTACGCCATCGGCTCCTTGACCCCACGGGCCACGTGGCGTGCGCCTGTGCCACCTCTTGATGAGCGCCCAACCCGCACTTTGGTGGATTTGGGCCGCCTACCCCCTGGGGAACGTGCCCCCCTGCCCCCCGTGGATGACAGCGCGTTGGCGGAAATAGACGACCCAGGCCCCCCACCCCTCAACGCTGACAACCAGTATGTCGCCCCCCACCCTACTGACCGCACAGACGATCCTGGTGATGGGCTGCGCCACGTTCCAGAGCGGCGCATCCTCAACTACACCATGCTGAAGGCACGCTTCCCCGCTCCAGGTCAAAAGCCCCCCACGCGTGAAATCGTGCTGCACCTTACGGGCAATTTGGAACGCTATATTTGGGGCTTTAACAGCAGGAAATTTTCTGATTCAGGGCCAATCAAGCTCAAACAAGGTGAGGTGGTGCGCTTCAAGGTCATTAACGACACCATCATGGAACAACCTTTGCATTTACACGGGCTTTGGATGCAGCTGGAAAATGGCCAAGGACCTTACCGGCCCCTCAAACATACCATCATTGTGCAGCCAGGCGCCGTAGCGCGCTTTGTGGTGCAGGCGGACAATCCAGGTCTGTGGGCTTTGCAGTGCCAGCTGATTTACAGGGGCTTGATGGGCATGTTCCGCGCCATTGAGGTGAAGTGAGTGAGCCAAGCTGAATTCAAAAGGCAGCCCTTCACGCCCTCCCTGGAAGGGATGCCAGGCCCCAGGGCACCGGCTGGCGTTTTCAAATCCTTGTGGGCGGGGCGTGGGAAGGCCAGCCAGTCCAAGCGTGGACTGGCCTGGTTTCTGGGTGGAAGCTTGGCCATGGCACCCCTAGCCAGTGCGCAGCCTGCCCCGCAAGCTGCCAAGGCTGGAGCAGCGAAAGCTGCAGCAAGCGTGGTTGAAGCCACGTTAAAGCCACCCCACCATTACGTCACAGCGCACATGAAGGCCCATGCTTTGTCCATGGCGCAAATGCGTCAGCAAAACCAGGAAGCCATGGCTGGCTGGCCCATTATGCCTGCACCACCTTTGCACGGCCCTGCCCTGCAAAGGCAGCGCCGCTTACTGCGGGCATGGACGCCACGCAAGCCACCGCGTGTTGTCCACCGTGCTGCTGATGCCAAGGCACCCATCCCCTTGATTGATGGCGTTCAGCCCGTTCTAGACAGGGGACGGTGGTTCCACGCTTTGCTGGAGCAGCTGGAAGGGCGTTACCTGCCGGGCCGCAACACTGATTTCCGCTGGGAAGGGCAGATGTGGTACGGCACCGACATCAACAAATTTATGGTCAAGTCTGAAGGGACCTGGGCCAAGGGCGTGGTTGATGGCGGCATTCAGCAGTTTCTCTACAGCCGTGCCATCAGCCCTTACTGGGATTTTCAGACAGGTATCCGCGCTGACCTGGATTCAGGCCCTGCTGACATTTGGGGCGCTGTTGGCGTCCAGGGGCTTTCGCTCTACGAATTCGAGTTGCAGGCAACGGGCTATTTCAATGCCACTGGCGTGGCAGCACGGCTTGAAGCTTCCTATGACATCCTCATAACCAAAAGGTTGTTCCTGCAGCCTGAGGTGGAATTGAACTTCTACAGCCAGGACAACATCAAACGTGGTTATGGGCGCGGCCTGTCAGACATCGATGGTGGCTTGCGGCTGCGCTATGAATTCTGGCGCAAGTTCGCCCCTTACATTGGCGTGACCTATGAAGGGCCCGTTGGCCATGCGGCATGGTTGCGCCGCCATTACGGCAAAGCACGGCGCATTGACACAGGCCTTGGCAAAAACCTGCGCTTCACTTTTGGGTTGCGCACCTGGTTCTGACTTGTGGTTTCACAGGGTGTCCTTGTGAAGTGGGGTGTGGGCACTGACGCGCAAGCCATGCTTCAGCACCCTAAAGCCAATGCCCCCTGAAAGGAGGGAACCCACCAAGATGCCACAGCGTGCCGCTTCCAGGTTGGTGCCGTGGTAGGCAAGGGTAGCGACCAGCAAACTCATGGTGAAGCCAATGCCGCACACCATGGCCCCGCCCCACAGCCACCAGCCCTGCAAGGCGCGGGGCCAATCCCCCCCACGGCCCATGAACAGGCGCGCCAAGCTGACAGCGCCTGTGATCCCCAAAGGTTTGCCAAGCCAAAGCCCCAAAGCAGCCCCCAGGAACGGGGCGCTGCAAAGCCAAGGCAAGCGCAACTGCCCCATGTCGATGGCTGTGCTGGCGAGCGCAAACAGAGGCACTACCAAAAGAAGGCACACAGGCCTGAGCCAGCGTTCAGCGCGGATGGCATTGCCCCAGGGCAAGCAGAAACCAAGCGCCACACCGGCCATGGTTGGTTCAACGCCGCTTTTTTCCAATAAGAGCCAGAGAAGCCCACTTAAAGCCCAACACAGGGCAGCTATGGCTGTGCTTCCCTTAGGGGGCAGGGCGCTGCCCCAACGTCCCAGAACGACCATAAGCGTTATGAGCACTAAGGATGCGCCCAACCAAGGCAAGCTTGGGTGGTGGCCGTAGAAAAGGGCGATTTCGATAATGGCCCCCAAATCATCAAAAACAGCCAGCGCCATAATGAACGACCGCAACCCCAAAGGCAGGGAGAAACGCGCGCCAGTTGGTGCCCTGTAAGTACAGAGGGCCAGGACAGGCACTGTGAAGGCGGCATCTGTGGCTGTGGGCACAGCCCAGCCAGCCGTTCCTGGGGATCCTGGCCAGAAAGCCCCTAGGCACCATGCCATCCCCCCAGGCACCACCATGCCGCCCAGCGCTCCCACCAAGGGCAAAAACGCGGCGCGCTTGCTTGCCAATGTGCCCCCTGGCTGTGCCTCTGAACGGATTTCCAGCGCCATGAGGACAAAAAACAGCCCTAACAGGCCTGACGTGATCCACCATTGGACGTCATGGGGGGGTAAGCCACCTGCGTGCCAAGGCACCATCCATCCCATGGCGGCATGATAAGGGGCCGCCAACATGGGTACGCTGGCGCACAGCACCGCCAGTGCCGCACTGCCCAGCAGAAGGCTGCCCGTCACCACTGGTGAGAGCGCCTTTGAAGGAGGTGTGGAGCTTGGGGAAGCTGATGTGACGGCTGGCTTTGTTGAAAAAGGGTTCTGGGCTTCCAATATTCGCACTCAGGATGAATGTGTTGCCCACAAAGCGCCAAAGCTGGTCAGTGGCTTTGGCTGTGCGGCGGATTTTCCAGTTTTAAAGTCTACAACTATAGCAAGAGAGACAGTCATGGCACAGGACAACGCCCCAGCCCCTGGCGCTGAAACCAGCACGCAAGCAGCCACCAAGGGCACCCATGCGTTTTCAGCCGAGGTTGGGCGGCTGCTCGACCTTGTAGTGCATTCGCTGTACTCAGACCGCGAGATTTTCCTGCGTGAGCTGGTGGCCAATGCTGCAGACGCCATGGACAAGCGCCGTTTCGAAAGCTTGACCGACAAAGCCTTGGCGCTGCCTGCCAAGGCCGCCATCACCTTGACCCCTGATGAAAAAGCCAAAACGCTGACCATCGCCGATGATGGCCTAGGCATGAGTGCTGAAGAACTAGCCAGCCACCTTGGCACCATAGCTCGTTCAGGCACGCGCGCCTTCAGCGCCAAGCTTGCTGATGATCAAAAGGGGAATGCCACGGCAGACAGCCCCAACCTTGTCGGGCAGTTTGGTGTCGGGTTCTACGCTGCTTTCATGGTGGCTGACCGGGTAGAGGTTGTGTCGCGCCGCACTGGTTCTGAGCAGGCCTTCTCCTGGACATCTGACGGTAAAGGCACTTACAGCATAGCGCCAGCTAAGCGCAGCCAGCCAGGTACCACCATTACCTTGCACATGAAGGCTGACGCCACCGACTTCCTCAATCCTGCCCGTGTGGGCGACATCGTTAAGAAATGGGCTGATCACATTTCATGGCCGGTGGAACTGGTGGAGGATGTGGACGGCAAGCGCCAGACACGCCCCCTTAATGAGGGGACAGCCCTTTGGGCCCGCCCTAAAGAGGATGTCACGCCTGAGGAATACGCCGAGTTCTACCGTCACATCTCAAAGCAGTTCGACACCCCCTACGACATACTCCATTGGCAGGCGGAAGGCACAACGGCCTTCACAGCGCTGCTGTTCCTGCCCAGCATGCGCCCGTTTGACTTCCTGGACCGCCAGAGCCGCGAAAGCCAGAGCCAGCTTTACGTGCGGCGCATGTTCATCACAGCGGATGCCCAGCTGTTGCCTGCTTGGCTGCGCTTTGTGCAGGGCGTGGTGGACACAGACGACCTGCCCTTGAACGTTTCACGTGAAATGTTGCAGGCCACCCCTGTTCTGGCGCGCATCCGCAAAGCTGTGACCCGCCGTGTGGTCAACGAGCTTAAAAAACTTGGCCGCAATGCCCTGGCAAATGGCGGCAAGAATGAGGGTGCAGAGGCATGGCTGGAATTCTGGGAAAATTTCGGCCTGGTCATCAAGGAAGGGCTTTGGGAAGATGCCCTCCACCGTGCTGACATCGCTGAATTTGCCTTGTTCCGCTCCACCCACAGCACATCTGAAGGGCTTGAGGGGTGGACAACGCTTGCTGGCTACGTTCAGCGCATGAAGTCAGGGCAGGATGCCATCTATTACCTGGTGGGCGACAACCAGGACGCTTTGCGCGCCAGCCCTCAGCTGGAAGGATTCAAGGCGCGCGGTGTGGAGGTCCTGCTACTGACTGACCCTGTGGACAGCTTCTGGCCAGAGCGCATGGGCAGTTACGATAGCAAGCCCTTCCGCAGCATTGCCCACGCCCATGCTGATTTGGAGAGATTCGAAGCCCCTAAGCCAACCGGCGATGCCGCCCCCCTAGGCAAGTTGCTGCCAGCTCTCACCAAAGCACTGTGTGGGAAGGTCAGCGCCATTCGCGACACAGACCGTTTGACTGACAGCGCTGTGGTGTTGAACCATGAAGGCACACCTGATTTGGCCATGCAGCGCCTGTTGCGCCGTTCAGGCCAAAATGTTCATGCCACAAGCCCTGTTTTGGAAATCAATCCACGCCATCCCCTCATCCAGGCTTTGGCCAAAAAGGTGGAAAGTGGCGCAGATGTGGATGACTACGCTAAGGCCCTGCTTGACCTGGCTTACGTCCAGGAGGGTGATCCTTTGCCTGATCCTGCCGGTTTCGCGCGTTTGTTAACGGCGCTTTTGGCTCAGGGAATTGATAACACTGCAGGAAAAAACACAGCAGGGTGATGGCGTTTCGGGCGCGGGGAGTTTCTTTTTCGCTTTTTCTGTGCCCTAACAAGTGCTGGCCATGATCCTTGCATGGTTGGCGCATCCGCAATAGATGCAGCATTCATTCACATCCCCTAATATTCAGGGTGAAGGATGTATTCCATGGATAAGACAGTTTCTTTTTTCAGTCGTGCTGGCCGCCACATGGCCCTGGGCCTGATGGCCGGTGCTGTGCTGGTTGGCGCCCCCCTGGCTGCCCAAGCTGATGACGCTTCCCCAAGCGTGGTGGACAGCGCTGTGGGGGCTGTGAACAATGCTGCCCACGAAACGGGCAAAATGGTTACCAACAGCGCCAACGCCATTTCAGATGGTTATGATGCCACCACCAAGAAAGTGTCTGAAAAGGCCCATGAGTGGACGGCGGATGCCAAGGACGAAGCCAGCAAGGCCTCTGACAAGACCAAAGCAGCTGCCGCTGACGCCAAGGAAGAAGCCAGCAACGCAGCCGACAAAACCAAGGACGCCGCTGCTGACGCTAAAAACGACCTGAAAAAGCGTGGCCATGCCATGCGCCGCCACATGCGCAAGGATTGGCACAAGGCCCGCAAAGGTGCTGCACGCCATTGGCACAACGCCAAAAGGGCCGTTCACAACAAACTGAATGAAGCTGCCCAGGCCACTGCCCAGTAATCAAAGCAGTTAAGCGATCCAGGCAGCAGGCATAAGGCCTTTTGCCTGTCAGCAATGGAAACGCCATGGCAGCCTTTAGGTTGCCATGGCGTTTTTGCAAAGCTGGTTTGGGTTACCTGTTCTTTGGTGTGTATAACCAACGCCAGGGAATGTGGTGTGTCATTCCCATGACCTGCAGGGAGAATGACGAGATGGCCGGCTTGTCCATGGCGGAAGCGCTGCTGGCGGCTTCCCAAAAAGCTGCAGCAAAAGCTGCTGGGGGCACCCCTTCCAAAGCTGTTGAAAATGCCAAGATACCAGGCGCCGATAGCGGTGGTACGCCTGCCCATGCAACGCAAAACACAGGCCTGGCTTCCATGGTGTTGCAGGCTGGCGCAGCCGCTGAGGCTGAAGAGCGCCAGCGCCGTTCCACACCCCACCTAGAAGCGCGTGGCGCCTATGGTGAGGTCCTGACCATCATTGCCGATAAAGGCATGAAACTGGCCCAGGGCGCCCCTGTGGCCTGCCGCCTTTTTTGGGTGGAGGACAGCAACCGCCGCCGTTGGATGCCCATCCTGATAGAAATGCCCGACCTGCCCCGACCAGACCCTAAGCAGTTCCGCCAGAATGGGCGTTCAAGCGTACGCATTCATGGCACAGGCATAAGCCGCTCGCTGTTCCCGGCTGAGGGGATCAGCGTCATGGTGGAATGGCAGCGCAAAGGCCGCAGCTACTGGCCTGCGCGCCCAGGTTCAGGGTGGGAGCAAAGCGCAGTAACGCGTTCGTTATCACGGCCCTTGGGTTACCGCCCTTCAGCCAGTTCCATCAAGCAGGCCTTAATGGGGTTGTTTCAATATGAACGCCGTTTCAGCGGTGGCAGTGGCTGGAACTAAAAGCAGCACTGCTTCGCAAGCGCTGTGTCAGCAAGCGTGCTTAGGTGTAAGCTTGTGCCCTAGGGGGCCGGTTTAACCGTGCCTCAACCTTCACGCCAGAGGATAAAGCCATGACCACCCAGCCCAAAAACACCACCCCCCAGCCAGACGCCACCCAAAAAGCGGTTGACCAGAAAGACGCCGAAAGCGCCTTCCAGAATGAAGTGGCTGAAAACGCCGCTGTGACGGAGGAAGAGGCTGAGGCCGCTACTGACGCCACAGCCATGATGGATGGTGACGTGGGGATGCTGTAAAGCTTCCCACCTTTCATTCCCAACATGCCTTCTGCACCACCCTGCCTGGCCACAGGCAGGGTGTTCGCTTGTCAGGCAGTGTGTTTGGACAATCTGTGTTCAAAGTGTGATGAGGTTCCCACCCAGCGCTTCCACGTCACAGGGCGGTTGGTGGTGGGTGAACAGCAGCACTTGCGTTTGGCTGGAGAACGCTGCCAGCACCTCAAAGGCGGCTTGGGTTCTTTCAGCGTCAAACTGTACAAAAAGGTCATCAGCCACAAAAGGCAGTGCCTGGCCTTTGTCAATGTGATTCACTTTGAGGTCAGCCAGCCGCAGCGCCAGGAAAAGCTGGTCGCGTGTGCCTGTGCTGAGATGGTCGATGGCCACTGGGCGCCCCTGGCCAGGACAGGCTTTGAGGCTGCCTGCCACTTCATCCATTTCCACATGGGTGTAGCTGCTTTTTCCACCTTGTTTGGTCAATTGTGCAAAATAATGTGAAGCCGAATCCAGGAAGGGCCGATGGCTGGCTTCACGTTCCTGGCGCATTAGTTCCTGCAGCAAATGGTGCTGCACGGTGAGTTTGGCCCATTCCCTTGTCTCCTCCACAAGGAGGGCCTGCAGGTTCACGCGTTTCTGCTCAAGCTCAGCAGTGCCTGGCGCTTGGCGTAGTTCTTTGAGTTTTTGCTGGCTTTCCCAAACAGCGCGTCTCGCTTCTTCTAAAGGGATGTTGAGGGCGCGGATGTCTTCATCAAGGTTGGCTTGTTCAACAGTCAGCACGTCAGCTGGTTGCGCCAGAATGTCATCAAGCCATGATAGGAACGCCTGGCTGTCTGCTTGGGGGCATGACCATGAAGGTGGACAGGCAGCTGCAAGTTCGCGGTAGGCCCCCTCACGTAATGATTGGGCTTGGTGATGAAGGCTGCTGTCAGCAAGGGCTGCGCGCAGTTGGTGTTCAGTCCATTGCGGTGCGTCTGGCAAGGTTGCAGCCAAGGGCTTCAGGGCTTGGCGCAACATGTTGGCTGCTTGTTGGCTTTTCTGAACGTGAAGGCCATGAAGGCCACGGAGGTTTTCCAAAGCTCCCAGCGCGGCATGGCGGTCGCGGCTTTGGTCCTGGGCTTTTTCCAGGCGTTGCTGCAACGTGGCCAAATCAGCGGCTTGATACTGTTTCAGCATGTCTTGGCGCAGGGCGTGAAAGTGGTTCAAGCGTTTCCGCTTAGCTTTCTGGGCTTCTTTATTGCGTTCTAAGGCTGTGGTAAGGCGTGCCAGGTTAAGCCATGATTGATAATCCTGCGCCTGCATCTGGGCAGGCAGGCCACGTTGGGCGCAAGATTTCAGCCAGGCCTGGTTCAGCTGGTGCCCAAGGCTTTTGCTGACCGACCATTCTTTTCTATGTTGCTGGTTCAGTTGGCGTTGGGTGCGTTGTTCTAAAGCCAGTTCGCGCTTGTGTTCAAGCGCGTTTGCCACTGCGTGGGTGCGCGCTGCGACAGCACTGCGCATGGCCAGCAAGGGTGGGGTGGCTTCCAGCGGCACGGGGGCCACAGAGGAAGCGCCCAAGTGAACCAAAAAAGCCTGCCCTTGCTCAAGCACATGCTGCCATTCAATCACATTGGCTAAGAAAGTCAGCGCTTCCTGAAGCGCCAAACGCCAAGCAGGTATTTGTTCCAGGCTGTTGGAAACATTGGCCCATGCACCTAAGCCCCCTTCCTGCAGTCTCTCCGCCCATTGGTTTTGGTAATGCTGCATACTCTTTTGCAGCAGGGTCAATTTTTCCTGCGCTTGACGGCGTGCCAACTCACTTTGCTTGATGCGGCGTGAAAGGTCCTGAAGTTGGCCTTGGTGCTGGTTCTGCATTAAAGCGCCGTCCACCAAGCTGTCACAGTTATTCACAGCCTGCATGAGGTCAGCTGCCGTGGCCGCGCTGGGCTGGTGGAGGAAGCGGGCCAAGATTTGGTTGCGCGCTGTGCGGGCCTTAGCAATGCGTTCAGGCGTAATGGGCACTGCCCCTTGCAACACAGCTTGCTGTTCATGGTGCAGCTGTTCCAGTTGGTGCTGGGTTTGCTGCAGGCTTTCCTGGGCGCGTGCTAGGTCAGCGTGTTGTTGGCGCTGTTGGGTGCGGAGCATTTCGCATTCATCAGCCCCAGGCAGGGTCAGTGATTGAAGTGATGCTCTGAGGGAAGCCGCGTTGCTCAAAGGCCCCAAGGGCAGTGGCGCCAATTTCCGTTTCAGGCTTTCCCACTGTTGGTTGAGTTCAGCCAAGGTTGCTTGTTGAAGATCCTCACTTAAACTATCCGCCTTAGAAAGCCATTGCTCCGCCAAGGCTTTCTGCTGCAACAGTTCCTCCTGGCTTGTTGGTTCAGACTGGGGCTGAACGGTAGCTTGAACCACTCCAGGGTTGTCCAGCATGGTTTCCAGGCGCGCCATGTTGCGCTGATTGTCCACAATGGCCTGCGCCTGCCCTTCCAGCCCTTCAAAAGCATCAGGATTAGGCAAGGGAAAAGGGGGAGCCAAACCCAGCTGCCGTGCCACAATGGCTTGGCGGTGCTCTAGCCCGGCGGCCTCCTGTTGCAAAGCCTCCAGGCCCTCTTGCTCGGCAGGGGCTGATTTGGCTTCACGCAACAGGTCTTGCAGGAGGGGGGCGCTTTCAACCACGTTATCCACAGCTGGCAAAGCGTTGCAAAGCAATTGCTGCTTTTGCAGGTTCTCCAGCGCTTCCGTTTCCTTTTGGCGCATTGAGTCCCAATGCTGAAGGTGGGTGTTGAGTGTGCCAACCTGTTCTGCCGTCAACAGGGGAACGGGCAGTGAACGGACTTTTTGCTGCGCTGCACGGCATGCCAGCGCTTTAGGGTACAGGGTCAAGCGCTCTTGAAAGGCTTGGCGTTTGGAGGCCAAGTCACGCTGCTGCGCTTGTAAGGCTTCGCGGCGCTCTTCTGTCGTGGCGACCGCCTCCTCAGCGCTAGCGAGCTTTTCCTCGCTCAGCAGTAATTGCCTGACTTCTTTCTTGACTATGGCCAAGTCTTTGAGATGCTGGGCGATGGGTTGGTTCTGACCCCGCTCTTTCCAAAGGGCTAGGCGTTTACGGTTAATGCTTTCCAGAATTCCAGGGACATCCAATCCACCCAAGCGCATGGCCAGAAGCTGCCCCGTGCCATGGTCAGCCAGCTTGGCCAGAAGCTCCCCTCCCGCGCGCAAACGGCGCCCCGTCAGTGACCATATTTGACGGTAGTGTTCACGGTCCAGTCCGTTTAAGGCTTGAAGGAGGAAGCCTTCATCCTGTTGGGTGGCATCGTCTGGTTGGTAGAGGGTGGCCCTGTTGGAACGCCGCCTGATAGAGCCCAGCGCAGCGCCACCGTTCAAGGCGGCATGCGCGCCCACCCGCAATTGCCCGGCCTCGAAATTGAACGTGGCGCGTTCATCAATGTGATGATTGAAACCAAACATCCATTCTTCAAGGGCGCGCCTGGTGGTGGATTTACCAGCTTCATTTGGGCCGTAGATGACTTGGAAGTCGCGTTTTTGGCCATTTCTCCCTAAATGCTGGTGAAATTCCAGGGTGCGGTTCTCAAAATGCCCATAACGCAGCAAATCGAGCGATTGAAGGCGCAGGCGCGTCATGTCTCAGCAGTTCCCCCTGCCATGGCCAACTGCGCCAGAAGTTCCTCAGTGGCTTCATGAACGAGGCGCTTGAAATCTCCCTCCAGCATGATGGTGTCCATTTCCCCAGGCGTGCCAGTGGGTAGCCCTGCCAGCTGGGGTATGGCGTCACCAGCGCTTTGCAATTTTTTGCTCAAAGGACGCAGCAGTTCCCAACATTGTTCCAGCTGGCCTGGGTCTTGGGCAAGGCGCCCAAGGGCCATAGCCAGCCCTGGCTGAAGGGCTTTTGCTGTGTTGGAGGAGGGCAGGTGCGTGTGAAGGGTGATTTTCTCAAGTGCCAGCCATTGCCCCTCATAGCTGCATTGCCTGGCCTGCAAGCGCAGCTCCTGCTGCCAATCCTGGTCAGCGTGCAGCTGGTTGTGCAGGGTGGTAGTCCCTGTGAAGTTCAGGCGTGCAACCACATGGCGCCCCTGGGCTTTAGAGAGGACGCTTTCCAGCGCTATGGTGGCGCGCTCATAGAGCTCTTCCATAGAGGCACAGCCTGTTAAGTCACATTCAAGCGAACGCCAACGCAGCACATCGCAATAAAGGCGCTCACAAGCGCTGATTTGGCCACTTTCCACGCTGACAAGCCAACCACCATTGCCGCCTGTCCACTCATCGCCTGTTTCGCGTGCGTGGCGCCCCTGGAGGACGCCAGCGTAAACTACCCATGGGTCAGGATGGTTGACGATTTGGGCTTTGTGGACATGGCCCAGCGCCCAATAGTCGTAACCATGGCTTGCAAGGTCACTGAGGGTGCAAGGGGCGTAAGGTTCATGGCCGTTTTCCCGCCCCACCATGGCGGTGTGCAGAACGCCTATGTTCAACCACCCCAGTTGGGCTGGCGGGTAATGGGCTGCCAGGTTGTCAGTGACGTGGCGTTCCTTGAAGCTCTGGCCATGCAAGGCCACGCGCAGGCTATCTAGGGTGAAGGTGGCGGGCTTGTCTGCTGGAAAACGGTGAACATTCTTGATGCTGGGCAAGCGGTGGTTGATGACAGACCCTGCGTCATGGTTGCCATGGGCGATGAAGGCGCTGATGCCGCGCTCAGAAAGCCTGCGCAGCTGGTCGCTCATGAAAAGGGCTGTTGAAAGGTCCTTCCAATGGCCATCGTAAAGGTCGCCAGCCAGCACCATGAAGGCCACCTGATGCTTGATGGCGCTATCCACAAGTTTGGCCAAAGCCTGGCGCGTAGCAAGGCGCATGGCCTCGGCCGGCAGCCCATCATGGCGGGCCAGACCCCGCAGTGGACTATCAAGATGGATGTCAGCAGCATGGATGAAACGGAATGACGTCATCAGTTCATTATGGCGTTGCGGGGCTTGGTTGTCATGGTTGGGGTTTGGCCTGGGCGCCTTCTTTCCTGGCCAGTTTGCGTGCGTAATGGCGTGCTAGCGTGGCGCCAACATAAAGCTGAATTTGATGGTAGATTAGCAAAGGCAGCTCCACCACGCCTGCGCCATGGGGGAAAATCACGCTGGCCATGGGAATACCCGTGGAGAGGGATTTTTTGGAGCCGCAGAACTGCAGAGCGATGATGTCGCCGCGTGGCAGCCCCATGGCGCGGCCAGCTAGGTCTGTCAGGGTCAACATGATGGCCAGCAAAACCGTGCAAAACAACGCTACCAAAACGAAGTCTTGCCAGGGCACACGGTGCCAGAGCCCCTCTAGAACGGCGGTGCTGAAGGCTGCATAGACCATGACGATGATGGAGCCTTGGTCGGTGAATTTCAGCAGGATCTTGTGCTTGCGCACGATTGGCCCCAACCAGGGCTGAACGGCCTGCCCCGCTACAAAAGGCAGCAGCAGTTCACGGGCGATATCGATGATGGTTTGCAGCCCGCCAGCACTGCCGCCGGCTTGCGCACCTGCTGGCAGCAGCAACGCTACCAGGAGGGGGGTGGCGAAAATGCCCACGATGTTGGAAACCGTGGCGGCGCAAATGGCGGCCGGGACATTGCCGCGCGCAATCGATGTCAGCGCGATGGAGGACTGCACGGTGGAGGGCAGGCAGCACACAAACAGAAGGCCTGTCCAAAGCTTGGGGGTAAGGTAAGGCAGCATCCCAGCCACATGGCACAGACCGTAAAGTGCCACCCCAATGAGGGGGAACACCACAAAGGTGGCTAGCAGGGCACACCCTTGCACCTTCCAGTCGCGCAGGCTTTCCCAAAGGGCGCTGCGCTGCAGCTTGGCGCCTTGGAAAAAGAACATGAACATAATCAGCAGTGACGTCAGGTGATTGAGCGCCCCTTGGTAGGCGTGGGGGCATGGCAGGAAAGTTGCCAAAAGAACGGCGCCGATTAAGGCGCTGAGAAAGGGGTCAGGACGTTTCATGGCTTTCCAAGGTGCGTTCGTTGGCTGGGGATGGGGTTTCAGTTTGAGGGGCGTATGGGCCATGCTGGTCCAGCACCGTCCGGGGGAAGCAGCGATATGTCCAAACAACGGCTCAGCCCGCCATGTGGCCCCATGGCCTGCTTGGGGCGGCGCCAGGCTATTGGCTTGCTATCAAGCGGTGTGGCTGCTTTTGTCACGACCAGGGGAACGCTCATGGCATCAACACCAGCAAATACCTCTTCAGCGCGGCCTGGCGCAGACGCCGCGCAGGCAGGGCGCCCAAGGCCTGTTGCCCTGGCTTCTTACCGCCCCGCCATCCATTTCACCCCGCCGCATGGCTTCATGAACGATCCCAACGGCCTGATTTGGGATGGCAAGGTGTTTCACCTTTATTACCAATACAACCCCCATGGCACTCATGCTGGCTATGTGCATTGGGGCCATGCCACTAGCCCTGACCTCTACAATTGGCATGACCAGCCTGTGGCCATCAGTGTAAGCGAAGCAGGCCAGGCTTTTAGTGGATCTGTGGTGCTTGACCGCCACAACCGTTCAGGCCTGTTCCCACAACTTCCCCTTGCCCACCAGGAGGCAGCAGACCTTAAAGCAGCCATTGCCGCCATCAGCGGGCCAGGCGCTGCCAGCGCGTTCGCCCAGAATAAGGCAAGCCAGGATGGTGAAGGGGGCCTTGTGGCCATCTACACCCGTTCCAGGCCCCACAGCCAGACCCAATTCGTGGCATGGAGCCCCAATCAAGGCACTACATACCTGGATTGGCCAGGCGATCCGGTGTTGGATATTGCTTCCGATTCCTACCGCGACCCCAAAGTATTCTGGCATGAGGCCAGCCAAAAATGGGTTATGGCCTTGGTGCAAGCGCGTGCACGCAAAGTCTCCTTTTACGGTTCAGCCGATCTGCTGCATTGGCGCCATCTTAGCGATTTTGGCCCCGCCGGGCTGAGAGGGGTCGATTATGAATGCCCTTGCCTGGTGGAGCTGCCTGTGGCGGGGGAAGGCACGCCCGGAGAAAGCCAGACGCGTTGGGTGCTGTTTGTTTCCATCAACCCCGGCGCGCCGCTGGGGGGAAGTGGCACGCAGTATTTTGTGGGTGATTTTGACGGTGAGCGCTTCACGCCTGAAAACACCCTTTTGGGACTGCTGGACTTCGCCAAGGACTGCTACGCCATGCAGACCTACAATGACATGCCAAGCAATGACGTGCCTGGCGGTGCGGCCGTTTACCTAGCCTGGCTGAGCAACTGGCAGTATTGCAACGAACTGCCAACGCAGGGCTGGCGCGGCGCTATGACACTGCCCCGTGAAATGCGCTTGCGGCGTGATGGGGAGGGGTGGCTGCGCTTGGTGCAGCAGCCTTGGCAGCTTGAGAGGCTGCGTGAGGCACCGCTGCCCTTTCGTGCGCACAGGTTGGGGCCCATGGAGCGCGCCCACACCCCCCTTCCCGCTAACCTGGCTGTGGAAATTGAAGTGACTGTGCGTTTGGAGCAAGGGCCGGGCAGCCAGCCAGGGCGCTTCGTCATCGCCTTTGTCAACCGAGGAACAGCCACCATGCCGGGGGAGGAGTTGACGGTGGGGGTTGACCTCCAGACAAACCAGCTGTGGCTGGACCGCAGTGGCTTGCGCGGCTACAGCCAGCCTTTTTTCACAGGGCAATTTTCTGAGGCGCTGCCGGCCGGTCTGGAGCGCGTTGAGCTGCGCATTATTCTGGATGCAAGCACCCTGGAGGTCTACGCCCAAAGAGGGATGTGCGTTGGAACAGCACTGGTGTTTCCTGCCAATCCACTTAATGGGTTGGAGCTTCGGGCGGAGAACGCGCAGGTGACTGTGCATGAGGCGCGTGTCTGGCCCCTGCGCCCCACCATGGCCGCCAATCGTGGCTGAAGGGGTTGCGCCTTCTGTTCTGGGCCTTATCTGTCCTGGGCCTTAAATGCAGGCCAAGGGCCTTTTACGCAGGGGCGGGGGGAATGCCCTGTCCAGCGCTAGCAGGTCGGCTGCCGACAAGGTGATTTCAAGGGCTGCGATGTTTTCGCGCTCATGCGCCACAGTGCCTGCCTTGGGGATGGCCAGAACGCCTGGCTGGCGCAGCACCCATGCCAAGGCGATCTGGGCTGGGGTTGCTGGGCCTAAACTGGTGTGGTGCTTGGCAGCAATGGCTTTAAGGGCGGGGCTGGTGAGGATCCTCTTGGCTTGGCCAAGGGGGGAATAGGCCATGGTCACCACGCCTTGCGCACGGTCTGCCTCAAGCAGGTCCCACTCCGTGCCGCGGTATTCCAGCGCGTAGAGGATCTGGTTGGCCTGGACGCCATTAGCTGCTTGGGCCCCTGGAACGGCTGCCAGCTCCTCCATGTCGTCCACATCAAAGTTGGAAACCCCCCATGAACGGATAAGCCCATCAGCCATCAAGGCTTCAAAAGCGCCCACCGTCTCCGCCAAAGGCACTGATGAACGCCAATGGAGCAGGTATAGGTCAAGGTGGTCTGTGCCCAGGCGCGCCAGGGATTGGCGGCAAGCCTTCAACACATCGTCATGGGCTGCGTGGGATGGCAGGACTTTGCTGACCAGGAACACCCGGTCACGCGCAAAGGGCGCGATGGCCTCCCCCACCAGGGTTTCTGAACGGCCATTGCCGTACATCTCTGCTGTGTCGATGACGTGCAGGCCGTGCTCCAACCCATAGCGCAGGGCGGCGATTTCCTGGGGGCGCTTGGCTGGCGCATCCCCCATGGCCCATGTGCCCATGCCAAGCGCAGGCACTGTGGCGCCGTTGGGGAACGTCACGGTGTGGTCATGCTGTTGGGAGGAAGGGGGCATGGTGGTTATCCTCAGGCGTGTTGGTGGAATAAGGGAGCATGGCTTTTTGCTGGAGCTCTCCAGCTCGCTTTGGGAAGCCTGCATGCTTGTGGGTGAAGCTGCAACAGGGTCCTGTGGCTGTGGGACGATGGCTGCTGTGCGTTCAGCCAAAAGCCACAGGTCAAAGTCCTTGCCCCTGCCCTGGGACCTTGGCTGGTTTGGCCAAGGGGTGGAGAAGGCTTATGGTTGTCACCAGGTAGGCCATTTATGTGATTGGGGCTGAGCAGGGCTTCCGCATTACTGCAGGGGCTGGAGGAGGAAGATAATCATGAAGTTGTGCGCCTTTGCGTTTCTTCCAGTTGGAAGGGACCTTTTGAAAGTCCCAGCTTGGCGGATGGGCGTCAGCGCCCTCATGGTGGCTGTGGTGGCCACCCCTCAGGCCTGGGCCGCAAACGGCCCTGATGACAACGCCCAGCACACGGCAGCCCTTGTGGCGCAGCTTGAGGCGGCAACAACCCATGACCCCCATTTGCGCAGCCTGGCCCTGGAAGCCATCCGTGCCAACCGCCCCTTGGCGCTGCCCAAGCCTGCGCCCAGCCTGGACCAGGAAATGGAGGACCTTTCAGGGGGTGCCGCCACTGCGGCCAGCACAGCGCCTGCCGCGGCCTTGCCGGTACCAACCCCAACCCAGCCCCAGGGGGTTTACCCTGCGCGTGGTGTGATGTTCGTTCTTAAAGGTAGCCCAGATAAATTAGCTTATGCTGTCAGTGCCTTGCACAGCGAAGGGCGTGGCCTCCTGAACGGTGACCAGACGGTGTCCTCATGGGCATCTAGCCATGATGTACGGGCTTACATGGTCCATGCCTTTCACACTTCCAATCTCAAGGGTGTTCCCCAGCCTGTGCAGGACGTGAGCCGCAGCCCTTACATCATGGCCGCTACCGTGCAGGGTGATGATGTGCGCACACGCACAGGCCATGCTGAATCCATCCTCCACATGAGCTGGAGCCGTGAAGGCGACACCACCCCTTCAGGGCAGAAAATCAATATCCTGCTCAATGGCAGCTTGGTGACGGGATTCAACGGCCGCCCTGTCTCTGAAGATCATGACGACATCAAAATCCAGGCCCCCATCACGGTCAATGCGGATTTGGCCACGACAGTGAATGCTGGGCCTGCACATGTGGGGCTGGCTGTGATGCCTTTCCCCTCCAGCAATCCAGACAGCCGCTTTGAAGCCGTGGTGCTGGCAGACCACAGATAAGGGCAGGTTGCTGGAGCCACCATGAAAAAACCCTGCTCCCTTGAGGGGGCAGGGTTTTGAGCAATGGCGTTGACGTGGTGCCTGAGGGCGGGATCGAACCACCGACACTGCGATTTTCAGTCGCATGCTCTACCAACTGAGCTACTCAGGCACCGGGAACAAAGGCTTGCGCCTGTGTTGGAACAACGATGTAAACCAAGGCTGGAGGCACTGCAAGGGCCGTTGGAGAAGTTTTTGCCTGCAAAGCGTCATTCCCCAGGCAAGGGCCCACGGGGTGGTGCACAGCTCCCCCTTGGTGCGGCGCGTTTTTGGCGCGCTTGGTGCTCAGCCTGCTCCAGCAGAAGGTTGGTCATGGGGACGTCAGGCAGGCTGTAGCCATCGCCAAGCCAGCGCTCCAGATCCACGTCAGCGCAGTGGCGCGAACAGAAGGGGCGGTAGGTTGGAGCTTCCACGGTTTTCTTGCAGATGGGGCATTTCATGGTTGGTTGCCTTCGCTCTCTTCAAACTTAAGCGGTTGGGTGATGGTGTAAACGGTGTGGTCGTCATCCGTCACCAAGTTGCCAGGTCGGGCCCCCCCCCTGGGCCAGGCTTTCAGAGCGCTGCAGCGTCAAGGGTTTGGCCGACCATTCTGGAGCACGCTGGCGGTGGAAGGTCTCCAAGGCTGCCTGGTCTTTCAGCAGGGCATCATGAAGGGGCGCGGCCAAAATCAGCACGTTGCCAGGAAGGTTGGCGCGCAGGATGTGGTCCAGAATGGCAAGGGCCTGCCCATGGTCTGTGGCTGCCAATTCCTGGAGGGGAGTTTGCGTGCGCGTGCGCGCCAGCTCAATCAATCCACCTTTGGTGACTGACAGACCCGTGAAGCGCTCTGGCCCCAAGGTGATGGCGTTCTCCTCAAGCACCAAGGATTGAAGGAAAGGCGCCAAGGCAAAACGTTTGCGCAAAGGCAGCCCAGCTGGATCCACCATGATGACGCCTGCCAGGTGGCGTAGCCGCAGTTGGCGCAGCAAAGGGGCGAACGCCTCACGGTTGCTGTTGAAATCTGGCTTGGGCCCATCCAGGTCAACGGCCAATAGGGCCGGGGTAAGGGTTATGTGCGCTGTCAAGGGGCCCACCTGGATGGTGGGGCTGAGGAGGTTCTGCCAAAACTGCCTGCCCTCGGCGCCGAACGCATCGCCAACCAGGGCCAGGCGTCCAGGGGGGAGGGCCGTGCTGGGAAGCTGCTCCCGCAACAGCGCGCCAGCCCAGGCTGCGTCAATGCGAAGGGGGGCTTGAGGGGCATGGAGCGCCAAAGCGGCAATGGGGTTGGGTGGTTTGCTGACCAGAGCTGGCTGCACGGCCGTGGTGGCTCCGGCTTTGCCCCCCTGTGGTTTGAGGCGCAGCCCTTTGCCCTGTTGGGGACTGCGGATGATTTCTGCCCTGATGCATTGGCCTTCAGTCAGGGACGGGGTGTTTGGCCTGAGCGCACTGCGCGGTAGTGTCAGGAAGCCTTCCGCCCCGTCAACCAGCCGTACGAAGCCCCCACCCCATTCAGGGACCAGTTTGACAAGGCGCACATCGTGGACTTCCCCCCAGCGTTCAGGGCTGGCTGGACGCCAAAGTGCTGTTTCAGTCACCACGCCTGCAGGATTTGTCAGAAGGGCCCTAAGCTCCCCTGGGCTCGCGTGGACATGAAGCGTTCCAGGTTGAAGCATGGCGCTTCAAAGCCAGCTTGGGGGGGAACCAGGCAAATGGCCGAAAGGCAGCCCGCGCAGTAACTGTGCGGTTTCAAACAAGGGGAGACCAATCACGCCAGAGGGACTGCCACCCACATCCTTGATGAAGGCCGCTGCCGCCCCCTGGAGGGCATAGGCCCCTGCCTTGTCGCGCCAGTCCCCTTGCTTAAGGAGCGCCTCCAGCTGCTGTTTGCTGAAGCGGGCAAAAGTGACGTGGGTCGCCACTGTGCGCGTGGAAGCTTTGGCGCCTGGCCAGTTGACGGGTTTTAGATGAACAGCCGTGATCACTTTGTGACGCCGTCCTGAAAGCAGTTCCAGGCTTTGGCGGGCCTCCTCTTCATCAGCGGCTTTGCCCAGAATGCGCCGCCCGCAGGCCACCACCGTGTCACTGCCCAGAATGGCCGCTGGGACGTCTGGGTGCGCCTGGGCGAATTGGCCAGCGCTGGCCAGGGCTTTGCTGGTGGCCAGGCGTGTGGCCAGGTTGCGGGGCAGTTCGCCTGGCAAGGGGCGCTCATCCACATTGGCTGGCTGAACGTGGTCAGGCACCAGGCCAATCTGCCGCAGCAGCGCCAGCCTCCGGGGGGAGGCGGAGGCAAGCACCAGCTGCGGCCGCACTACGCCCGGGGGCGTGCTGCGCGCAGCGTCCGTCAGGGGGGGCAAAGGATCTTTTACTTGAAGCGGAATGTGATGCGCCCCTTGGAAAGATCGTACGGTGTCATCTCAACATTCACGCGGTCACCTGCCAGAACGCGGATGCGGTTCTTGCGCATTTTGCCACTTGTGTGGCCTAGGATGACATGGTCGTTGTCCAGTTTGACTTTGAACATGGCATTGGGAAGCAGTTCGATAACAGTGCCGGTGAATTCAATGAGGTCTTCTTTGGGCATGGATGCTCCTGATGGGGTGCTGGCTGGACTAGGGCTGTGAAGCGGGGGAAACTGGGCAGGCTGTGTGCTTTTGGCCATGACCGCAGCGTGCTTGGACATGTAAGCGGCCTCGAGCCGAGTGCGGTCACCTTGGGCAGGGGCCAAACGTTGGCAAAATGCGACCAGGGACTGCAGGCGTCAAGAGTGGCTGGTCAATGACCCTTCACCAAGCCATGACAAGCCCTGCATGGCAAGCTGGGGGTGGTGGGACTGGCGCCTTCGAAAGCGCCTTGCCCGAACCTGGGCAAGCATGGTTCAAAAAGCCGCACCATTCACCTATGCTTTCCTGGCATGGGCCTTGCACGGCCATGGTCGCCTTGGCCATTGTTTTCCCAAAGTTCAGTTGCCCTGTTTCCGCGTTCCCGCATTCCGTTTCCGCCCCCTGCCCTCAGGTGTGACAGTGAGGCCCCATGAGCGAATGGCCGTCGTGAAAGATCCTTTTTTTTCACTGACACCGCCTCAAACCCGCCCTGAAGGGGCTGGGACCAATGCGGCGGGCATTTCCCCCATGCGGCGCAGGCCGCTGGGCGCTTATGAACAGGCGCTGGCTGGCGACACCTTTGGGCGCGAAAGCGAAACGCGCCATTCCCTTCTGCGCCCTGAAGATGATTTCCCTGGCCTCATGCTGCCATGGTGCTTGTCGCTTGGGGTGCAGCTAGGGGCCTTGGTGGTGATGCTTCTGCAGCAGCCCACCATTCACGGCACCCCTAAAGGGGTGGACCAGCCCCAAGTGGAAATGGTGTTTGACACCCCCCCCGTGCGCCATAGCGAAACCGGCCCACGCGTGGATGGTCAGGAAGACGCTGGCAGCCCCCCGCCCGCTGCTACAGCGCCTGCTGGCCGGCGCAGCCCCGTGCGGGAGGAAGCCCCCACCGTGCCTGAAGACCGCGCGGGTAAAGTGGCCACGCGCAGGGCCGCCCCCAAGCACAGGCGGCAATCGAAGGCCGATGAGCGTGTCCGCAGGGCTTTTGCCCACCCCCAAGAGTACACTTTCAACACGCCCACCCAAAGCCCAGGGCGCAGGCCCGGCAGGCGCAGGCGGTGGGGTGGTGGTCCCATAGACATGTCACTGGGCCCCCTCAGCCTGAATGGGGCCATCAACGCGCCTTACCGTTCAAGCAGCCGCGTGAAAGGGGTGACGTCCGATTATGGTGCTGAGATAGACCGCTGGATTCGAGCCCACATGTTTTACCCTGAGGACGCGGCCGAAAATGGTGAGGAGGGACCCGTTTCAGTGCATGTGGTCATAGACCGCACCGGGCGCGTCAGCAGTGTGCGGCTTGTTGATGGATCCGGCGCCCATGCGCTTGATGACGCCACGACAGGCATGTTCAACGGCGCCAAATTGCCGCCAGTGCCAGACACCATGGCCGGCAACCATTTTGACCTTGACGTGACGATAAATTACATCCTTGTGCGTAACTGATCCTTCCCATAAGCGTGTGGGAAGACCTGGGGAGGGCAGCCTGGCAGGCCAGCACCCGCCCGCATGGCGCAGCCCAGCCATCTTTATGCCCTTGTACAATCCCGCCTGTTGCCAGGCCTTAGACGGGAGAGCCGCCATGGTCCAGCCACGCTTTTCAAAACCAAAGCGTCAAATGGTTTCAAAACGCGCCTTGGCTGCATTTGGGGGCCCCTTCACCACCAAGGCCCGGATGGGCTGTGCCGTGGGCGCCTTGCTGTGGCTGGCTGGCTGCCAGGCCACCACGCCAGCGCTGCAGGTCCAGCAGGCGCAGCTTGCCGTGCCAGCCCCCTGGCACGCCCCCAGCAAAGCAGCGGGCCTGGCCTGGGAGAAGGACATGGTGGCGGCTCTGGAGGCGCAGTCACTGCCCGCTTCCGCCCACCAACCAGGCACTCACGACTGGTGGCTGCGCCTGGACGCCACCAAAGACCCCAAAAGCCCAGCAGGGGCCATGAAACCGCAATGGACGCTCATTGGACCAACAGGTGAGGTACTGGGGGAAGGGACAGCGCCTGACATAGCTGCCGACACATGGCGTGCCGCCACCCCGAACACCCAACAGGCTTTGAAGGAGGCGGCGGCCTACATGGCCCCTGCCGTTGCGGACCGCTTGACAGCGCTGCAGACCACACGGATGGTTGACGACCCCCACAGTCTCATGCATAGGGCGGCGCGCATTTGGTTTGCTGGCGTGGAAGGTGCGCCAGGCAAGGGTGACAAGGCGCTGGCAAACTCTTTCCGCAAGTCATTCAACGACAAGCAGAACAAGCTGCAAAGCGACCCTGAAGACGCTGACTACATGCTCCATGCCAAGGTGACGCTTGCTCCTCTGGCGTCCAAGGCTGGCCGCCCCGCCCAGGATCAGGTGATCGTTCAGTGGCATGTTCAGACGATTTCAGGCCAGGAGGCTGGGGCTGCCACTGAGATCCACGATGAACCCGCTGAGGCCCTCAAAGGCACATGGGCTGGGTTGGCACCTGTGTTCACGAGTGAAGCCGTCGGGGCGGTCAAGACCATCATCTCCAACTATTCAGGGCGTGACCGCACAAGGCCTGCTGTGCCTGTCCACATCACCCAGCATGATGAGCCCGCCCCTGCCCAAACGGTTGAACGCCCCGCCCTGGAAGCCACTGCGCCTGTACCTCCCCCCGAAGAGACCCAGAATAAGGTGCCAGCACCTGCAGCGGCAGTGGTTGCGCCACCCCAAACCATTGCTGCCACGCCAGCGCCTGTGGAAGCGCCAAGGGCCGAAACACCTTTGCCCGTGTCTGCGCCTGTGCAGACACCTGTGGAGGCGCCACAGGCCACCCCACCTTCAAGCGCCTCCTTGCAGGCATCAGAGCCTCAAACAGTCCTGCGCGCTGCAGAAACCATCCCTGCCCAGCCAACCCCATCCCCCCAATGGCAGCCTGTTGGCCATTCAGTTGGTCATCCAAGCGTCCCTGAGACAGCACGCGAGGAAGTGGAGGAAGACATTCATGAAAGGGACAATCAGAATGTCACCCTAAATGTTTCCCAGCAAAGTGTTTCCCAGTCACTAAGGCCAGCTCCCCCAGTAGTGCAAGCGCAGTCCAGCCAACCCAGTCAGCCCCGATTCCAGACTGTGACCCAGTCGGTGGCGGTGCCCAATCCAGCCCCTGTGAGGGCGGAACCATTGCCTTTGCCAACCCCGCCACAAGTCATGCCTCAACCTGTGGCCCCCCAGGCGCCAGCCGCGGTTACCGTGCAGCCCACCCAAAGCCAAGCTGCGCTTGCTGCCCAGCCCGTTCAGCCTCCCACCCCTTCTGAGGAGGAGCCAAGCGCCGAAAACCCCTTGCCGGAAGTGGCGCCTTCCCCCCGACCGCCAGTGCGCAGGGCAGCTGTGGCGCCAGCGCCACCAGTGCGCGTCACGACGCCCCCTGTGGCATCGCTCGGGGCGCTTTCAGAGGATTGGGACCATTAATCGGAAAACAGGGGCCAAGGGCTGGTCATAGTGCTTTGCTGCCCCTGCAGGCTGTCTCAGCATGGCCCGACTGAGCCAGGGCCGGGGCAGCCATGTGAACACTCACCATGACAGGCCAGGGCATGCCTGTTAGAAAGGCGCCCACCAAGCAGGCGCTGCCGCGCTGAAGTGGATGTGAGGAGCCATCAAGTCATGAAAATCGTTGCGGGCAACAGTAACATTCCCCTTGCTGAAGCTGTGGGGCATGAGCTCGGCATGGCTTTGTGCAAGGCCTCCATCAGGCGTTTTGCTGATGGTGAGGTTTTTGTGGAGATCCAAGAAAATGTCCGTGGCCAGGACATGTTCGTTGTGCAAAGCACCTGCACCCCCACCAATGACAACCTCATGGAGCTTCTGGTCACGCTGGACGCGCTGAGGCGCGGTTCAGCACGCCGCATCACTGCAGTCATCCCCTACTTCGGCTATGCCCGGCAGGACCGCAAATCGGGCCCCCGCACCCCCATCAGCGCCAAACTTGTGGCCAACCTCCTGACGGAGGCCGGTGCTAGCCGGGTCCTCACGATGGATCTGCATGCCATGCAGATTCAGGGCTTTTTTGACATTCCCACAGACAACCTTTACGCGGCGCCGCTTTTCGCGCGTGACATCACCGAACGCATGAAAGGCAAGGAATTCATGATCGTCTCGCCAGATGTAGGCGGCGTTGTGCGTGCCCGCCAATTAGCGGGACGTGTACATGCTGACCTGGCCATCATCGACAAGCGCCGTGAACGCGCTGGCGTGTCTGAAGTCATGAACGTCATTGGCGAAGTCAAGGGCCGCCACTGCATCCTGGTTGATGACATCATCGACAGTGGCGGTTCCCTCTGCAATGCTGCGCAGGCTTTGATGAACCGTGGCGCTGCCAGTGTGGAGGCTTACGTCACCCATGGCGTCATGACCGGCAACGCGGTGGAGAAGGTGACCAACAGCCCCATTGCCATGCTGACCTTGACAGATAGCATCCCTGAAACCCCCTCCCAGGCGGCAGCGCCCAACATCAGGCGCATCAGCACAGCCAACCTACTTTCAAGGGCTATTAGAGCTGTGGCTGACGAAAGCTCGGTCTCAGCCCTGTTTGAGTGATTCCTGAAAAACACCAGACCTTGACCCTCAAGCACAACAGGCCAGCCCATGATGCCCCCAAGCACGACATCCACCCCCGCTCAAGCCAAGCCAGCCATCCCTGCGCTGGTCAGGCGGCCTTTTTGGTATGTGCGCCATGGTGAAACGGCTTGGAATGTGCGCCACCTTGCCCAGGGCAGGACGGACATCCCCCTTAATGAGCGTGGACGTGAACAGGCCCGTGAAGCTGGGGCGCGTTTAGCGGCTTTGTTTGCTAATGGCCAGCGGCCGTTCACGCACATTGTCTCCTCGCCTTTATCGCGTGCCCGTGAAACAGCGGAAGCTGTGCGGGATGCCGTGTTGAAGGCTGGCGGGCCAGCGTTGCCCATCACCACAGATGATGGTTTTCTGGAAGTCTGCTTCGGCACCCTTGAAGGCAAAGAGCTTCAAGATTGGTACAAGCAGTGGATTGAGGACGGTTACGTGCCCCCTGAGGGAGAGGGTTTTCATGAATTGCAGGCCCGTTCCACCGCGGCGCTCAACCGTGCCCACCAGGTGGGGCCTGGCCATAATGACGACGTGCCCTTGATTGTGGCCCATGGCGCTTTGTTCAGGGGATTGCGGGCCTCCATGGGCATGGAAATCAACGTGCGCTTGGCCAATGCCGACCCCTGGCACCTTTCACCTGTTCAGCCTGGCAGTGCTGATGATGAGGGTGCTGGTTGGAAATCCTGGCATGATGAAAGCGTTGACGTTTCCCAAGGGGTTTGAGGACAATACCCGCCCCTGAAAAGCTGTGGGGAACTTGCGTGACGCAACGCCTGGCCTGTGGTTGGCTGAAAGTTATCCACAGAGTTATCCACAGCCCTGTTTTAAAGTTTGGTGAAGGCGCCGCTTTAAGGCGCGCGCGGAAAATCGCCCCAAAAATGGCCGTAAAGCGCCCTTTTTGAATTTATGTCTAGGATTGGCCCCCTCAATCATTCCCTGAAACAGGACTGGGGAAGTGGCTTTTCATCCACAGTTTTCCACAGGGCGTTTCACAAGGGGTTCCAAGTATTCCTATCAAGGTGTTGGTCAGCGCTGCCCTCACCAAGGCAGAAGGGATGATGAGCGCGTTTTGACGTCTTCAGGGTTAAGGCCCAGGTCGTTGCGGTTCCACCACCCCCCGCCAAGCGCCTGGATCAAAGCCACTGAATCAGAGAAGCGCTGCAAGCTGGCCTGCTCCATGGCCAATTCCTTCTGGGTGACCAGAAAGCGCACAGCCAGAACATCTATCTGGCTGTTGTCGCCCAGCCTGTGCTGGCGTTCCACCAGGGCCAGTGAATGGCGTGCGTTGTCCAGCTGTTCATAGGTGGCCAACACCCCCTCGCTGTCATTGTTGAGCGCGTGCAGGGTTTGGGCGACATCATTGAGGCCCGTCAAAGTGGCGTGCTTGTAGTATTCAAGTGATTGCAGGAACTGCTGCTTGGCAGCGCGCTGGGCATGGATGAGGCTACCACCCTGGAACAAAGGCTGCGTAATGGTGGACATCAGCGCGAACTGTCCCATGCTTGGCGTGAAAAACTTGTGCAAGGATTCAGCCGCATAGCCAGGGGAGGCTGAAAGCTGCAGGTTGGGAAGGCGCTGGGCAATGGCCACCCCCACCTGGGCTGCTGCAGCTGTAATTTGCGCCCGTGCTGCCTGGACGTCAGGGCGCTGCTCCAGCAGGCGTGCTGGCAGTGAAAGGGGCAGCTTGGCTGGCAGCGTGAAATCGGACATCTGGAATTCAGGCATGGGCGCGTTGGGCGGCTGGCCTGCCAGAAGGGCCATTTGGTCACGGTTCTGTTCAAACTGCTTTTTAAGGGGGGCCAGGGCAGCCTTCTGAGTGGCAACGACGTCATGCTGCAAGTAAACGGTCGTCTGGGCCACATCACCCAGCATCTGCTGGCCATCCATGATGGTCAAAATAGCGTCAGCCTCATGGATGAGCTGGTTTTGTGTCGCGACCTGGGCACGCAGCGAACCATCATTGAAAGCCGCATTGACCACATTGGTGATCAAGGTCATGGCTGTGGCTTCCACCTGGAAGCGCTGCACGTCAGCTTGCGCTGCCGCTTCCACAATGGCTGAGGTCGCCCCGCCCCAAAGGTCGGGCACGTAACCAACCTGGGTTTGCAGGGTATGCATGCCGTAAACCCAATAGTTCTGCATGGGCACGTTGGAGTAGGCATGTGACACCTGGTTCCAGGTGGGGATGAACTGCCCGCTGATGGTGGGGTAGAGGGACGCCCCCTCAACGCGCCGCTGTTCCCAGGCCTGCTGCAGGCTGTGCTGCATGGCCCTGAGGTTGGGGGAGTTGACCAGCGCCTCGCTCACAAGCTGGTTGAGCTTGGGGCAGCGGTACATTTCCCACCAGCGCCCTGGAATGTCCATTTCCTCCACTAGGCGCTGCACGCGCAAAACGCTGTTGGCAGCTTCAGCCTGGGCTTGGGGGGTGCCTGGGGGGGCGTTGGTTTCAGCCACCTTCAAGCCTGGAATGGTTTTTTGAAGATGGGCAGCGTAAGCAGACCCCTTGGGCAGGGGTGGCGGTTTGTCGTCAGGGCCAAGCATGCACCCTCCAAGCCCCGCGCACAGAATGGCGAGGGCCAGGGAACGGCGCGCGCTTGTTGAAGCGGGTGTCTTCAGGGATTTGGCTGGGGGCAGGGGGCTCTGAACGGTTTTCATCAAACCTCGTTAAACCTCATTTCCAGAGGCAGGCGTGGGGAGCTGGTCAGCCTCCCCTCCTCCCATGGGGTCATGGTGTGGCGGGCCTTTGCGCTGTGCACGTTTTTCCAGCCAATTGTCCAGATGGCATGAAAGGACAGGCAGGATGAACAGGGTGAGGAGGGTTGCAATACCCAATCCCCCTACCACCACAGTAGCCAGGCCCCGCTGCACATTGGTGCCAATGCCTGTTGCCATGGCAGCCGGCAGCATGCCTACCGTGGCCACGGTGGCGGTGGTCAGCACAGGTCTAAGGCGCTCAGTGGCCCCTAGCAAAGTGGCGCGTTCCAGCGCATGCCCCGCCAAACGGTGCTTGCCAATGCTGGAAAGCATGATGATGCCGTTTTGGATGGCCACCCCAAAAAGGGCGACAAACCCCACCACAGTGGCGATGTTGAGGGTCTCAGCACGGAAATGGAGGGCTATGAGGCCACCCAGCGCCGCCAAGGGCACGCACCCCAGGATGAGCAACGCATTGGCCGCTGACCGGAACTCCATCCAAAGCATGCCGAACATCACGGCAAAAACTACCGCTAACGCCATGACGAGGGTTTTTTGGGCGTGTTCCTCCTGTTGGAAAGTGCCTGCCCACTCAAGGTGGTAGGTTTTGGGGTTGTAGTGGACTTCCTTGGCGATTTCAGCGCGTGCCGCCTCCACGAACTGGGACATGGGCGTTGAACTGGCCACTTGAATGGTGATTTGGCGCTCCCCATTCTCATGGGCGATGACGCTTTCGCCCATGCCCAGGCGCACATCAGCCACGCGTCCCAGGGGAATGGCCCGGTCAGGCGCAGTCAGGATGGGGAAGGCGCGCAAACGCACCAAATTGGCACGGTCTTCTTCAGGCAGGCGCAAAGTGGCGTTGTAAATGCGGTTGCCGTCATAGATCTGGGTGATGGGGCCGCCACCCACCGCATAGGTGATGACGTCTGAAATAGTGCTGATGTCAAGGCCGTAGCGTGCCGCTTTGCGCCGGTCGGGGGTAATTTTGATCTGGGGTATGCGCGGCTCTTGGTAAATGTTGGCTTCCGTGCAGCCAGGCACTTTCCAAAGGGCATTGACGATCTGCTGGCCAACCTTACGCAGGCCAGTGAAGTCATCGCCGTAGAGGCGCAGCACCAGGGGGCTGTGGGCGCCAGCCATCATATCATCGATGGAGTCGCGGATGGGCTGGGTGATTTCAAAGGTGATGCCAGGGATCTGCGCCAGCTTCTCATGCATGCGGGCCACAAGCATCTCTTTGCTCTCCCCTGCGGGCCATTCGCTGTAATCGTGCAGCCCCACGGGCATCTCAACGTGGGATGGCGTCCAGGGGTCCGTCCCTTCGTCAGAGCGCCCCAGCTGGGAAAGGGCGTAAGTGACCTCCGGAAAGGACGTGATGGTGCGCCTGATGGTGTTGGCCATGTTCTGCGCCTGTTCAAGCGCGATGCCTGACGGCATCTCGATTTGCAGCCACAGGGCGCCTTCATCGATGTCCGGCATGAACTCCTTGCCTGTGTGCGAACCGATGATAACCACAGCAGCCAGGGCGGCAAGGCTGCCCCCATAGACCGGCCAAGGGTGGGCTATCAGGCGCGCAAGGAGCTTTTCATAGCCTTTCTGCAAAGCAGTGATGAGGGGATTGTCCCATATATGGCATGGCTTCCTGACAGCCGCGTAAGTCAGGGCCGGCGTGACGGCCAGCGCGCACAGCAACGCCCCGAACAGCGCGAAGGAGACCGTCCAGGCCATGGGGCGCAGCAGCTTGCCCTCAATGCTTTCGAAAGCGAAGAGGGGGCTATAGGCGATGATGATGATGCATGTTGCGGTGAAAATGGCCTTGCCGGCCTTCTGGGTGGCGTTGAGGACATGCTCAGCGCTGAGGACGCCTTCAGGCTGCTCCTCGCGCAGGCGCAGGATGACCTCAGCCACCACGATGGCGCCATCAACAATGACGCCGAAGTCAATGGCGCCAAGGCTGAACAGGTTGGCGGGCATCCCCAACAGCCGCATGAGAACGAAGGCGATAGAAAGCGCGAAGGGGATGGTCAGCGCCGTGACGGCTGCGCAGCGCCAGGAGCCTAGGAAAAACGTCAGGATGACCATGACCAGGATAACGCCTGCCGTCATGGTCTCCCCCACTTTGTCCACCGTGGCGTGCACCAGCTGGTCACGGTCAATGTAGGGGACGATGCGCGCATGGAAAGGCTTCAGGCGTTCTTGCAGTTCGTCAACAGCGTCATGAAGGCCTTTGAGCACCACAGAAGGGTTGGCGCCGCGCAGCATGGTCACGATGCCCTCAACCGTGTCCGGATTGCTGTTTTTGCCCACAATGCCTTCACGCACCTGGTGGCCGAAGGATATGGTGCCCAAGTCACTGAGGAAAACGGGGTTGCCGTTCTGCTGGCCCACAACGATGTTGGCCATGTCTTGCAGGGAGTTGATCTTGCCAGCCCCCCTGATGATGTAGGATTGCTCCCCCCTGCTGACGCGCCCGCCGCCAGCGTCCGTGTTGGCGTTCTTGATGGCCCCCATGACCGTTTCGAGGGAAATGCCATAAGCTGTCAGCATGGAGGGGTTGAGGGTTAGCTGGTACTCTTTCGTCAGCCCCCCGAAATTGTCCACGCTGACGATGCCAGCCACCCGCTGCAGCCGCGGGATAACAACCCACTGGTTGAGGTCGGAAAGCTGCATGAGGTTCTGGACATCGCTTGCAATCGTGTAACGGTAGATCTCCCCGCTGGGGCCTGATATCGGCCCAAGTTCAGGGTGGATGCCATCTGGCAGGTCAAGCGTTGCCAACTGTGACAGGACCTGCTGGCGCGCGAAGAACACGTTCGTGCCGTCCTTGAACACCAGCGTGATGAGCGATAGCCCGAACGTACTGCTGGAGCGGCTTTCAACCACATCAGGCACGGCAGCCAGGGCGCGCTCCACCGGAACGGTGACCTGCTGCTCCATTTCCTCAGCGGCTTCACCAGGGATTTGCGTTGTGATGCTGACGCTGACAGGGCCTAAATCTGGGTACGCCTCCACAGGCAGCCCCATCCAAGCCCAGGCCCCAGCCATGAACAGCACAGCTGTGAAGCCCATGACCAAGCGCCAGTGACGGAAGCACAGCGCTATGAAGCGCGCGATCATGGCACCACCTTGGTGCTGTTCCCCTTAATAGTCATTGAGCAGAATGCCTCCCACTGAAACAACCCGCTCGCCTTTCCTCACACCAGCTTTGACCCGCACCAGATTGCCTTCGCCGTAAATGATGTTGAGGGGGCGGCGAACGAACACGTAAGGGGACGTCTCCACATACGTCATCACCTGGTCGTTGTTCATGAGCAAAGCGCTTTTGGGAAGCATGACGGCTGGCCGTTCTGGCACGCTGAGGTCAGCGTTGACGTAAGCGCCAGGGTAGAAGGTCTCATGGGGGTTGGGGCATTTGATGTAGAGGTTCATACGGCCTGTGTTGTCACGCATGACGGGATCGCGGCCCATGGTGGGGCCAGCGCACGTCTCGCCATCTAAAGTGGCTGCCAGCGTCATGCCTGGGCGGAACAGCCCGATGTCATCCTGGGCGGCTGCAGCTGAAAGCCATACATCCTTCAGCCCCACCACCGTCATGGCCGGCACGGTTAGGTCCGTGATGTTCTGCCCCTGCCCCACGGTGATGTCAGTCACGTAGCCGTCATCAGGCGCGGTGATGACGTAAAGCCCGTTGCTGGTGAGGATCCCGCCAGCATTGAGCGCCCGCACGTGGGAGGCGGCGCGTTCCTCCTCTGCCTGGGCTTGCAGCATGGTGTCGCGGGCCTGCTGGGCTTCCTTGAGGGAAGCACCGCCGATGCGCGCCACCTCAGCAGCGCGCAGGCTGTTCTTCTGCGCCACCGCTAACGCTGAGCGCGCCTTGAGCCATTCAGAACGCGCCTGGGCATAATCACCGGAGATGATGGCCAGCAAGGGGGCGCCCTTCTTGACCCGCGCGCCTGGCTGAACGTAAAGCGCCGCCACCTGCCCCGTGACAGGGGGAAAAACCCTGACCGCCAAGGCGGGGTCGGCCATCATTTGCGCTGGTAGCACCACATGGCGCGGCAACTTCAAAACAGGCACAGGAACGATTTTAAGGGCTTTGGCCAGCGTGCTGCCCCGGCGCACGTGGATGGCGCCGTCCTTGCCCACAACGGCCATGGGGGCTTGGGTGGACGCAACCATGGGGCGGGTGCGGTAATACCACAGCCCCCCAAGGACCAGCAAAGCCAGCAAAGCAATACCAAGCCATTTCAAACATGGGTGGCGTGCCAGCATGGCGCCCAATAGGGGGGGCCTGTTCTCCGCTTCAAGCATGGGGCGCCTCGTCCTGCTGATTCAAGGGTGAAGCAGCCTGAACTGGATGAAAAGCGCGCAGAGGGGGGCAAGGAAGGATCATGCAAGGAACTTCGTCAGTCGTTACCGTCAGTTTCATGCGGGCAGAAAAACCAGGTTGCCTGTGTTGACAAGCGGGCAAAGCCTGGCGGCTGGCGCGTGAAGGCGGTCGGTGGCGAAAGTTCAAGGGCTAAAGAAGGGTGGCGGCCCCGTCAAGCCGCCTGTTTTCCAAGCCGTGGCATTTAGAAACGGTAGGCGATGCCCGTGCCCAGGATGGTGGGGTTGATGGAGGAGTGGGCGTGAACCTGGCCGTTGGTCAGCTGGGCGTGTTTGTGGTTCAGGAAGACGCTTGTGTGCATCAAGGCCTGCTTGACGTCAAAATTCCAGAACCAATTGCCCAACACCTGGTAGTCAAAGCCGAAGTCAAACGCCACAGCAGGGGTGGTTTGAATCTTCAAGCGTTGGAACAGCTGGCGGTTGTGCCCACCCACGCCCAGCTTAGCCAAAGTGGCCTGGTCGTTCTTGCCAGGGCTGTTGTCGGGGAAGAAAGCCAGCATGAAGCCCACGCCCACATAAGGGTTGAAACGCTTGTGAGGGCGGAAATGCCAGGCGGCTGTCAGCGTTGGGGGCAGCACCCAAGTGTGGCCCACATCCAGCTTGTTCCATTGCTGGTTGTGGGTGACAGCGTTGAGGGTGCTGGCTGCCGTGTTATGCGCATAGTAGTGCAGGTGCACCATGGAGGCGATGGCCTCCAGGGAGATGTTGTCCGTGATGAAATAACGGATTGTCATCTCAGGCATGGCGTTGTCAGTGCTGGTGAGCGAGCTGTGCTTACCGTGCGTGCCATTGCTGTAGGCGCCCTTGGTGCCAGGGATGTAGTTAGTACCCTTGCCGTTGAGGGCCGCCCCCTTGCCGCCCAGCATAGCACCGCCATTGACGCCGTTGATGGTTACGCCGCTGGAGGTGTTGTTGGTGATGACACCAATGGCTGAAAGGCCCAAAACGATGTCGCCCGCGCCAAAGCCAATGCGGGTGTTCTTGCAAGTTTTCCACAAACCGCAGCCGCTGTCGTCATCAGCGGGGGCCGCCACATTGACGTTGACGTCAGGGGCTGCCTGCATGCCTTTGGGCATGGGGGCCACACCAGTGCTGGTAGTTGCCACAGTAGTGACAGGGGCAGCGGCTGCCATGGCTGGCAGGGCTAGGGCGGCAGTGGCAGCCATGGAAAGCAGGCCAAGCGTGGCGCCTTTGGCAGCGCGGCGGGTAGGGGTGACGGACATGGGGCATTCCTGCAATCGGCACCGCCACTGCATCGCGGGGAAAAGCCGCTTTGAACTGCCAGCCTTCTAAGGGCAGTGACAGAGGCGGCAGACAGTGGCAAGATGAATTGAAATCAATGACGCTATCCAACCAGAGAGCGCCTGGCGCCAGCCTTGATATAAGTCAATTAACCATTGCTTTATGAGCGGGCGAGGTTGCTCTGCGGCATGACTGTTGCAGGGCTGCATCAGTTGCTTGGGCAGGAACGCAACATTCTGTTCCCTGGGGCATCTAGGCCAAGCACTTCTTCAGGACATAGGGGCATTCAAGCGGCCTTGTCACAGCCCTTGCTATGTCTGATTTTTGGAAAGCCCATGGCGACAGTGGCACCATCTTTAGAAGAGCCCCCACCCCCTTTGCCTTCACCTGACCAAGGCCAGCCCCCCACGCCATGTTTGGGGAAGGTGGGGTTTGATTGTTGCGCTGGGCGCCTGCGGTGCCTGTGGCATGGTTTGCAGAGGCAGGCCAACCTTACGGAGTTGCCCAGTCAGCAAGCGGTTGGGCAGACCAGGCTTCTTCAAGAGGCACACCATATTACGGAGCATGTTCAGGTTGCAGCAGGTCAATGCTTCATTGAAGCTTCAGAAAAAGCACGGCACTACCATGTTGTGGCTAGTGGCCGTGTGAAGCTTTACCGGTCGCTGCCAGATGGGCGCCGCCAAATCACGGCTTTGCTGGGGGCCGGGGATTTCATAGGTCTGTCTGCTGGCGAAAACTACAATTTCAACGCTGAAGCCCTGGGGCCAGTTAGCCTTTGCCGTTTGGGACGTGGTGACATGGAATGCCTTGCGCAGGCTATTCCTCTCCTGGCGCGGCGCCTGCGGCAGGAGGCCTGTCGTGAATTGGCGCACAGTCAGGACAGGCTGGTGCTTTTGGGACGCAAGACGGCACGTGAACGTGTGAGCACCTTCTTGCTTGAATGCCTTCATGCCCAGGACAGGACCTGCCCCTCGCCCATGCACCCTGTGAGGGAATGGTCCATGCGCCCAGTGGACAATTTGGCTGGGCTGATGGTGACTTTGTGGATGCCGCGCACAGATATTGCAGATTATCTAGGCCTGACGGTGGAGACGGTCAGCCGCACCTTCAGCGCTTTCAGGCAAGAAGGGCTTATTAGTTTGCAGGGGGCGTGCCGGGTCACGTTTCTGCAGCCACGCCAGTTGATGGAACTGGCCACCGGCCACCAGTAAAAGTCTGATGCACTCGGGCTCAACTCAACGTTCGTGCTCGCTGGCTCAGGGCAGATGGAAGAATTAATGCATGTAAAAAGCTGGAAAAACCAAAAGTGGCTAAATGATGACTGCTGCCGCAGGGAGCTTAACTGGTTTTCATCAAAACAATTTTTTCATTTTTTAGATGTTTTTGTCATGATTTCATCATGATTGGGAAATAGGGTAACAACTTCAACACCCCGCCACAGGCAGCATGCTGCCCTTTGGCAGGCCTGAAAAGCAGGCTTGGAAGGGCAGGACGCAAGGGTGGATCCAGCTAACAGGAGCTTACCATGAAAGCTGCACGTCTTATTGCCACTGCTCTTTTCGGCGCCACTTTTGCCACGTCTGTCGCCCCAGCCGCCATGGCGCAGGTGCAGCCCCTGCCTGGCACGCAGGCCCTCAACAACATGACCAACACGCTTAATCGTTTGACCCAGCGCCAGGCTGCCATGCAGAACCGCCTCACTGAAGAGCAGAACAAACTGCAGAACCTTCAGGGCCGTGCTCGTGAGCGTATGCAGAAGCACATTGAACGCCTTCAGAAGCGTTATGATGACCAGAAAGCCAAGCTGACCGACATGCAGCAGAAGGTTCAGAACCTGCCGGCTGAGGAAAAAGCTAAGGTCCAGAACGCCCTGCAGCAGAAAATGAATAACCTGACCCAGCCCCTGCAGCAGCAGCAGGCCAAGCTGCAGGCCCAGCAGGCGCAGCTTCAAGCGCAGCAGGCTCAGCGCGCCCAGGCCGTGCAGCAGACCCAGCAGGCTGTGCAGAACTTGAAGAACCAGACCAAGCAGGACGTTCAGGGCTTGAAGAACGCCGCTGGCGCCTTGTTCGGCCAGTAAGCCCAAGCTTCACGATAAGCGGGCGTTCCCAGGTTCTGGGGCGCCTTGCCCTACCCTTGCTGCGGGGTGGGGCCAAAGCCTTCCCAAACTCTGGTCACCAGAGGGCGGGAAGGCTTTTTTATGGCCAGCGTTCAGGTTAGGGCGGGGGTAGAGTGGTTGCGCCTTTGGTGCTTGTAAAAGGCCGTTTTCTTGCCCATAATTTAGGGCGTTGTAATGATGACGTTCTCGGGGCGGGGTGGAATTCCCCACCGGCGGTAACGCTGCTTGAATAACTGGCTACCCTTAAACAAGGGGCAAGATATTCCTGTTGCGAAGCCCGCGAGCGCCTGCTGCTCACAAAGCGGTGGGGTCAAGCAGATACCGGTGCAAATCCGGAGCCGACGGTCACAGTCCGGATGTGAGAGAACGCAGGCTAGTTCTGTTTCCGCTGCGCGGGCAGGCCCGCTTTGAACGCTTGGCACGTTGCCGAGCTTTGGGTGTGGCTTTGCGCGTAGGTGGCGAATGGTGCTGGTGCTGCATGACGTCCTTGTGAAAGTCATCCTGAGCTGCTCCCCACCAACCTCTCCAGATTGGTGGGCGGGCAGGAAAGGATGAATGTGTGACTTCTAGAAAAATCTTTCCTGACAAACTGCCTGAACAGGCTTTGCGGACTGGCATTACCAAAGCCCTGGATGCTGCTTGTCTGCACATGGGGGCTGTTTCGCCCAACCCTGCTGTTGGCTGTGCGCTTTTTGATGAGGACGGCACCGTCCTGGCCGTGGGTGCCCATAAAAAAGCAGGCGCCCCCCATGCGGAGGTCATGGCGGTGCAGCAAGCGCGGGCGCGCCATGTTCTGGAACGCGTCCACAGTGCCTTTGTCACCCTGGAGCCTTGCGCGCACTTTGGGCGCACGCCGCCTTGCGCTGACTTGCTCGCGTCACTGCACCTTAAAGACCTTTGGTTAGGGCAGGCTGACCCCAACGCTCAGGCCAGCGGTGGCGCTCTCAAGCTGCGTGATGGAGGGGTGGCGGTTCATTTCCTCGGCGCCATGCCAGATTTTGAAAGGGAAGCTGCCGCCTGCCGGGCGCTGGCTGCCCCTTTTTGCCACCGGCAGCGCACGGGCAAGGCGTGGCTCACTGTTAAGCAGGCCTTGAACGCCCAAGGCAGTATGCTGCCCCCGCCTGGGCAGAAAACCTTCACATCGCCTGAAGCCCTGAAATTAGCCCACGTTCTGCGCCGCACCACGGATGCAGTGGTGACTGGCATTGGCACTGTGCTGGCTGACAATCCTACCTTCACGGTGCGCCATGTTGATGATGTTTCCCCGAGGCCCAATCGGCCCTTGCTGGTTTTTGACCGCCAAGGCCGCCTTCCGGAGCATTGGCGGCAAGCACGCCAGGCTGAGGGCTTTGTGGTGGAACGCTGCACCAGCGTGGCTGAAATGCAGGCCATTTTGGCCAAGCACCATGCCAATCATGCCCTTGTTGAAGGCGGACCAGCCCTTTTAGCCATGCTGAAACGGGAAAACGCCTGGGATGATTGGCTGAGTGTGGAGCAGACCCCAGCGCCCCAAGGTTTGGCAGAACGCGTGACGGCCAAAGTCAACGCTGCCCATGGCACACGCTATGGACAAGGGCCTGCTGCCTTGGTCGCAGCACGCCTTGCCCTCTTCTCACCTTCATACCTTCATAACCAGGCAGGACAGGACTGAATCATGTTTTCAGGAATTATAGAACAGGTGGGCACAGTGCTTGATGCGCGCCTCTCCCCCCATGGCATGGGGTTGGTGTTGCAGGCCTCTTTCCAGAAAAACACCGTGAAAGCCGGTGACAGCATCGCCGTTAATGGCGTGTGCCTGACGGTGGAAAACCAACCAGCCAATTCAGACGATCCAGTGCGCTTCCATGTCAGCGGCGAAACGCTGCAACGCACAGCCTTGGGGCGCTTGCAAAAAGGGGGGAAGGTCAACCTGGAACGCGCTGTGGCCCTTCAAACCAGGCTCTCCGGTCACATGGTGCAAGGTCATGTGGATGGCTGCGGGCGCTTGGAAGCGGTGCGGAAGGAAGGTGATTCATGGCGCCTGCAGGTGGCGGTGCCGTGGGGGCTGCGGCGCTATGTGGTGGAGAAGGGCTCCGTTGCTCTTGATGGCGTCAGCTTGACCGTCAACACCCTCAGCGACACGCCGGACGCCACAGAGCAAGGGGGAGAAGCCATGTTCACCATTGGTCTGGCCATAATTCCCCACACATGGGCCCACACAGCGTTGGGCACGATGAAGGTAGGGGACAAAATCAACGTGGAGGTTGATGTCCTGGCCAAATACGCTGAAAACATGATGCGCTTTGGCCAAGGTGGCGCGGCCCCAAGCCATCCAGCCAGCATGGTGAGTAGCGAAGGGGGGCAATCATGACCGCCGTGCATAAGCAGGCTGTGGTCCCTGAACGCCTGCGCAAAGCTGTGGAGGCCGTGCGGCAAGGGCGCATGGTCCTGATGACAGATGATGTGGACCGTGAGAATGAGGGCGATCTCGTTTTGGCAGCGCAATTCGCCACCCCAAAGGCCCTGACTTTCATGGCGCGTGAAGGTTGCGGCCTGATTTGCCTATGCTTGACGCCAGACCATGTGGACAGGCTGGGCTTGGCGCCCATGGTGCAGAACAACCAGGATCCACGCGGCACGGCCTTCACGGTCTCAGTAGAGGCGGCCCATGGCGTGACCACAGGCATTTCAGCTTCGGACCGCGCGCATACCATCAAACTGGTGGGCAGCAGCCAAAGTCAGCGGGGGGATTTCGTCTCCCCAGGGCACATCTTCCCTTTGCGGGCAGCCCCTGGGGGCGTTCTGCAACGCCAAGGCCACACGGAAGGGTCGCTGGACTTGATGAAGCTCGCAGGTTTGGAGCCTTCAGCAGCTATAGTCGAAGTCATGGGCCCTGATGGTGAAATGCTGCGGGGCGCTGCTTTGGAAGACTTTGCCGCCACCCATAACTTGCCCATGATTTCCATAGCGGAACTACGCTCCTGGATAGCGGTTCATGGGCTGCAGCCTTTGGCCCCAACCCCCCAATCCCAAAAAGAAGCCACCCCTGCCAGCGCAGGACCTGCGCCAGCTATGGGCGCCTGGGCGCAGGCCAAGCTTCCCACAGCGCTGTGCAATGACGATATGCGCGTACATGCCTACCGCGACAGCAAAGGTCAGGAGCACCTGGCGCTGGTTTTGGGCGATGTCAGCGGCCAGGGGGCTGCCCCTTTGATACGCGTTCATTCAGAATGCGTGACAGGTGACGCACTGGGCTCAAAACGTTGCGACTGCGGCCCCCAGCTTCAGGCGGCGTTGGCGCGCATCAGGGAAGAGGGGCGCGGCATTCTGCTTTACATGCGTGGCCATGAAGGACGCGGCGTTGGGCTGTTCAACAAAATCTGCGCTTATGGCCTCCAGGACAAGGGATTGGACACTGTGGAGGCCAACGTGGCCCTTGGCCTGCCTGTGGATGGGCGCCAATGGCATGTGGCGGCCACCATGTTGAAAGGGCTCGGCGTACACCAAGTGCGCTTGATGACCAACAACCCTGGTAAAGCCCAGGGGCTGGAGGACGCAGGCATGACTGTTGCGGGTTTAGAGCCCCTGCAAGTTGGGGCGGGTCCTTACAATGGTCGCTATCTTGAAACGAAACGTGTACGGATGGGCCACTTGCTGAAAGCGCCTGCGCCGGGGGGCGCGGTTGCGGCTCCTCCCCCCTCACACTCCCCTGCCGAAGGAGAAGGAAAAGCACCATGAGCATTCATCTCAATTCAGCCGCCACAGGCCTAGCCCTGACCCCACCGCCGCGCATGGCCATCATCGTCAGCCGCTTCAATGAGGGCGTGACGTCAGGCCTGCGTGATGGCGCCTTGGCCTGGTTAGCTGAACATGGCATCAGCGCTGAGCACGTGGATATCTATGAAGCGCCTGGCGCTTTTGAAATGCCCCTCATGGCTAAGCGCCTCATCAGGGTGGGGCGCCATGAAGGCATTATTTGCCTTGGTTGTGTCATCAAGGGGGAAACGGCCCATTTCGAGTTCATCTCCCTTGGGGCCACGCTTGGCATCATGCAAGCGCAGCTTGCCGCTGAAACACCGGTTTCATTTGGCATTCTGACTGTTTATGACGAGGACCAGGCGCTGGTTCGCTCCCAGGATGACGTGCACAACAAAGGTCGCGAGGCTGCAGCGGCCTGCGCTGAATCGGTCTCCTTCATGCGGACCGTCAAACCCTGACCACGACTGAGCCCCTGCTTGAAAGTCCCCTACCATGACGCCAACAGCCTTTGCCGCGCCTCTCACCACCCTTTCCCTCCACCCCACCCAAGGGGGATCATCTGAGGGGGGGCATGTTGAGGCGGCAAGGTCGTTGACGCGCCGTGGTGTGGTTTATGTGATTTCCGCCCCTTCAGGCGCTGGCAAATCCACCATTGCCGCTGCCCTGCGCGCCAAGGATCCAGCGGACATCTTCACCTCCGTTTCTGTCACGACACGCAAGCCGCGCCCAGGGGAGGTAGAGGGCAGGGACTATTTTTTCAGGGACATGGCGACCTTTGAGAAAATGGCCGCTGATGGTGAACTGCTGGAATGGGCCACTGTGTTTGGCAATGGCTATGGCACGCCGCGCGCGCCTGTTTTGAAAGCCCTGTCAGAAGGCCATGACGTCATTCTGGACATTGATTGGCAAGGCTTCAGGCATGTCAGCAAAGCCCTTCCTGGGGATGTCGTTTCCGTGTTCATCCTCCCCCCCTCCCTGGAGGAGCTGAGGCGCCGCCTGGTGGGGCGCAATACTGACAGCATGGCCACCATAGAAAAGCGCATGGGCAAAGCCTTGGCGGAGATCTCCCATTGGCGGGAGTTCGGCCACGTCATCGTCAATGATGACCTCGACCACGCCATCGCCAAGGCCCAGGCCATCCTGGTGGCGGCGCGTCAGGCCGTTGGCCGCCGTCCTGATGTGGCTGCATTGGTCAACAGTTTCGCTTCAGGGGCGGCTGCCACAGGGCTGCCATCCTGAAAGGCCAGGTCAGGGTTGCTGATAAGGGCGCTGATGAAGAGCGCCAGACGTGATAAGAGGTCGCTGTGACGAACCAGACTCCCCCCCCCATCCCCATGGTGCTGGCGCTTCCCAAGGGGCGCATCCTTAAAGCATTACGCCCTGTTTTGGCCCGCACAGGCCTAAACCTTCCTGAGGACTGCATCAGCGAAAGCAGCCGCCACTTGCGGTTCAAAACGTCAGATCCAGGGCTGGACATTGTGCGCGTGCGCTCGTTCGATGTGGCGACATTTGTGGCTTATGGCGGTGCCGCCTTGGGCGTTTGCGGCTCTGATGTCCTTAGCGAGTTTGACTACCCTGACATCTGCGCCCCACTGGACCTTGGGATAGGGGGCTGCCGCTTGGCGGTGGCGCGCCTTGAAAGCCGCGACCCTGAGGAGCTGGCTTCACTCTCAAGGTTGCGTGTGGCCACCAAATACCCCGCAACCGCCAGGCGCTTTTACGCCGCGCGTTCCATCAACGCGGAAATCCTACATCTGCACGGCGCCATGGAACTGGCCCCTGTGCTGAACATGGCCGATGTGATCGTTGACCTGGTGGACACAGGCGCCACATTGCGCGCCAATGGGCTGGTGGAAATGGAAGACATCGCCCCCATCAGCAGTAGGCTGGTCGTCAACCGCGTGGCCATGAAAACGCACCCTGAAGCGGTGCGTGACTTGATTAACCGTTTTCGGGAGGCGCTCCAGGGCGGCCTCTGACCTTAAGCTGTAGCTGGCCACCCTCCATCAGGCAGGCTGGCATTGAATGGACTGGAAAACCTCATGAAGTTCCTTCAGACCACCAACCCTGATTTTGACCAGCAGCTGGCTGCCGTTATGGCCCAGCGCGGTTCAGACACCCAAAGCGTGGCTGGGCCAGTGCGCGACATCCTGCAGGATGTGCGCAAGCGTGGTGATGAAGCGCTGTGCGCCTACACCAACCGCTTTGACCATATGGACATCACCCCGGTCCAGCTTCGCGTTAGCCGTGCTGAAATGGAAAAGGCCGCTTCCCTCGTAGCGCCCGCCACCATGGACGCCCTGCGTTTAGCTGCTGCCCGCATCACGGCTTTCCATGAAGCGCAGCTGCCTGAAGATATCGATTACACTGATGCGGCTGGCTTACGCCTGGGTATGCGCTGGATCCCGCTTGATGCTGTAGGGTTGTACGTGCCAGGGGGCAAGGCGGCCTATCCCACCTCTGTCCTCATGAACGCTCTTCCTGCGCGGGTGGCTGGGGTCAAGCGCTTGGCCATGTGCGTTCCAACTCCTGGTGGGCAGCTTAACCCGTTGGTGATGGCCGCAGCCCTTCTGTGCGGTGTGGATGAAGTCTACCGCGTGGGTGGGGCCCAGGCTGTGGGGGCCATGGCATACGGCACGGAGAGCATGAAGCCAGTTGACCGCATCGTTGGCCCAGGCAACGCCTATGTGGCGGAAGCCAAGCGCCAGGTTTTCGGTCATGTGGGCATCGATAGCGTGGCGGGCCCCTCTGAGGTGGTTGTAGTGGCTGATGCCAACAATGATCCACGCTTGGTGGCCATTGACCTGCTTGCCCAGGCAGAACATGACGAGCAGGCCCAGGCCGTTCTCATCACGAATGACGTGGATTTTGCCCACCAAGTGGAAAAAGCAGTTGAGCGGGAGCTTGAAACCCTCACACGCCGTGCCATCGCTGAAAAAAGTTGGCGTGACCATGGCGTCATCGTAGTGGTACGCAATTGGGATGAAGCCGCTGAAGTGGCCAATGAATTCGCGCCAGAGCACCTGGAGGTGATGCTGGATGAACCACGCCAGTTCGCCCAGGCGATCCGCCATGCTGGAGCCATTTTCATGGGCCGTTTTTGTCCGGAAGCTGTAGGGGATTATGTGGGTGGTCCCAACCATGTGCTGCCCACCAGCCGTACCGCCCGTTTCTCCTCAGGGCTTGCAGTGCATGATTTCCTCAAGCGCACCACCTCCATTGAGACAGATGGTGAAGGGCTGAAAGCCGTTGGGCCAGCTGGCGTAACCTTGGCGCGTGAAGAAGGGCTGGATGCCCATGGTTTGAGCATGGCAGCGCGTTTGAAGGCCCTGGCTGAACAAGGGCAGAAACCCAAAGCCTGAACGTTCGCGACCAAGCGCTGACCTTTCACTTTCCCCAACACAGCCAGCCTCCAAAGGACTGGCTGTATTTTTATGGGGTGGAAAACCGGACTGGTGCTGTTAGGGGTGCGGGCTTTGGGAGGCGAGGAAGTTCAACACAATTTTTTGGAAAAGGTCGGGCTGTTCAACATGCAGCCAATGGCCTGCCTGGGGGATGGTTTCAAGATGGGCTTGGGGAAAAAGGTCTTTAAGGGCCTGAACGCCAGCGCCATCAATGTAGTTTGAGTGCGCACCGCGCACAAACAAGGTGGGGCCTTCGTAAGGCTTCACATGGGGGATGGTCAGTTGGGCAGGCCAATCTTCCACATTCTTAAATCCTGCGGCGATATCCGTGATGCTGCATTGCCATTGCGCTGGCTTGCCCGTTCGGTCAGGGCGCACATTCTGCCCCAACAACGCCACCAAAGCTTCTGAATTAGTAAAGCTTTTAAAATAATCTTGCACCGCTTTGTGGTCTGCCAAAGGGGGCAGGGGGCTTTGCGCTAAGGTTTGGGCCAAGGCTGCATGGCCATTGCTGATAGGCAGGGGGGCAATGTCGCCCACAACCAGGCCTTGAACGCGCTCTGGGGCCGTCAGGGCGATGGCCATAGCTGTTTTGCCGCCCATGGAATGGCCAATGATGTAAGCCTGGTTCAATCCAAGGCTGTCCATGGTCTCCAGCACATCAGTGGCCATGGCTTGGTAGCTTAAAGGGCCAGCGGGACTTTCACCGTGGGAACGCAGATCCAACGCCCACGTTCGGCAATGGGGCGCCAAAGCACGTTGAAGCTGCCCCATATTGCGTCCCCGCCCCAAAACACCATGGAGCAAAAGCACGGCAGGGGCGTGGGGAGAGCTGGTTTCAGTACGGTGATAGCTAGCTAGTCTCATCAAAAATGGTTCTCAGGCAGTGTTGGGAGGGCTAGTCAGGGCTAGCAATAGAATGTGTCCCTGGTGGTTTCATGAAGCATGGAGGCTGTGACCCCATAAGGAAAGCCCGGCTCTTGCGAACCGGGCTTTCCTAGTCAGACTGAGGGGGTATACCCCTCAACCAGCTTTCATGACCCAAGGTTTTATTCAAACCAAGTGGTCAGCTCAGCTTGAAGAGCTTAGGATTTGGAGAAATCAATGACCATGCGGCCACGGATTTTGCCTTCTTCCATTTCCTTAAAGATCTTCTTGACGTCTTCCAGGGGGCGAAGCTCAGTTTTGCACTTCACTTTGCCTTCAGCAGCGAACTGGAAAGACTCACGCAGGTCCTGACGGGTACCAACCAGCGAACCGATGACTTCAATGCCATCCAGAACCAGGCGGGGGATGGACAGGTCCATTTTGTCTGGCGGCAGGCCAACGGCTACAACGACACCACCAGCACGCACGCAGTCAACAGCGGCGTTGAAGGCGGCCTTGGCAGTGGCGGTCACCACAGCAGCCCAGGCGCCACCAGGGATGGTGCCATTTTCGAGGGGCTTGTTGCCACCGGTGTGCTCGCGGATGATCTTCACCACATCTTCATGGATGGGGTTGATCACTACTTCAGCGCCCAGCTCCTTGGCGAAATCCAGGGCGGCAGGGTTGGCGTCAACAGCGATGACCTTCGCGTTGAACACGTTCTTGGCCCACTGCAGCGCCAGGTTGCCCAGACCGCCAACACCGAAGATGACAATCCACTCGCCAGGCTTGATCTTGGAAACCTTGACAGCCTTGTAGGTTGTCACGCCAGCGCACGTGATGGAGCTGGCGGTGGCTGAATCAAGGCCCTCAGGCACAGGAACGGCATAGCTGGGAACAACGATGCATTCCTGGGCCATGGCGCCATTGACGGTGAAGCCAGCGTTCAAGACGTAACGGCACAGGGTCTCACGGCCCGTGGTGCAGTATTCGCAACGGCCGCAGCCTTCGTAGAACCAGGCAATGGAAACGCGGTCGCCAATTTTGGCAGGCTGCGGGCCCATGGAAGTGGCGTCTGAACCAAGTTTGGTGATGCGGCCAACGCCTTCATGGCCCAGGATGCGGCCAGTGTGGTCGCCGAAATCACCAGCGGCCACGTGCAGGTCGGTATGGCAAACGCCGCAGCATTCAACCTTCACCAGCGCTTCAGTAGGGCGCAGGGGGCGCAGGGTGACGTCTTCAATGGCAATGGTTTTGCCAGGTGCGCAAACAACAGCTTTCATGATTTTCTCCCTAGTGACGCCTGCACCCGCAAAAGCTGCAGAACATCATGACTAGATTGTCTGAAAGTGATTTTGGGCGGGGGAAAGGCTTTATCAAGCATTCCCCCTGATGCAGGGCACATATATGCCCTGCGTGCCTGGAATAAGTACCAGCAAGGTGCTGGTATCATTCTGGCTTTAAGCGCCTTTGACTTGTGCCCTCCCCACCCAACTGGCCATGGTGGCCAGGGGGGAACAGGGGCTTAGCAAAGGCGCCTGACCGTCAGCGACTTACTTAAAGTCGTTGATGACGGGAGGACGTGCATTGGTGGAAGCGACTTCCTTGCCCCACGTCAGCAGGTCCTTCGTGCAGTCGTCCTGCGCGATGACGCACTGGATCAAGGTCGGGCCCTTGCGGTTGGCAAGGCCCTTCTTGATGGCGTCCTCAAGCTCGCCAGCGGTTTTGGCCATCAGACCCAGACCGTGACCTGTCTCGCCGTTGAAGGCGGGCATCAGGGCAGCGTAGTTCCAGTTCTGGATGTAGTTGTAGGGACCGTCATGAATGGCGATCTCAATGCCGTAGCCGTGGTTGTCGATCAGGAAGATGATGACCGGCAGCTGGTAGCGGACCATCTGGCCCACTTCCTGGCAGGTGAGCTGGAAGGAGCCGTCACCGCACATGATGAGGTGCTGGCGGTCGCGCGCACCAATGGCAGAACCGAAGCCAGAGGGGATAGACCAGCCAATGTGGCCCCACTGCATTTCGGTCTCAACGCGGCAGCCGTTTGGCATGTTCATGCGCAGGGCGTTGAACCAGGAGTCACCGGTCTCAGCAAACAGCGTCGTGGTGGGCGTCAGAAGGTTGTTGATCTGGCGCGTCATCTCATCGCAGGTCAGCTTGTCAGCTGGCGCAGACGCCTTGATGTCCAGAACGGGGGCCTTGGTGCCCTGGGCGCTTTTGGGAGCGGCAGAAACCTTCTTGGCCAGTTCCTTCAGGAACTCCTTCATGGTGAAGCCGCCATAGTTGCGGCCATCGACCTGCACGCGGTTAGGCTGAATCAGAAGGACGTTCTTGCCACGGGGCCAGGCATGCCAGCCAACGGTGGCGTAATCGTTCCAGTTCGGACCGACCTGGATCAGAACGCCGCTCTTATTGGCGTCTTCAACCAGCTTCTCAGCGTCACCGGTGGAGACGATGCCCCAATAAGCGCCGCGGAAACCACTGTGCTGCTCAGGGAAGCAGCTCTTGGCAGCGGCCATGATGGTCACGGCGCAGCCCAGCTTGTCGGCCAGCTCAACGGTGGCTTTCTCAGCTTTAGCAGGGCGGACCTTGGAGCCAACCAGCATCACGACGTTGTCGGATTTGCCAATGAACTTGGCAGCGGCTTCAACGGCGGCGTCCAGGGATTTGCGGTCGGTGACCAGCTCAGGCAGCAGCTCGCTCAGCGGGCCGGGGCGATCGCACTCGAGGCCTGACACGTTGCAGGAAATTTCGAGGTAGGCAGGGCGCTGGTGCAGCATCATCTCACGGATGACGCGGTCGATCTTCTCAGGCGCCTCGAAAGGCTGCGTGATGGATTCGGTCGCAACGCAGATCTGCTTGCACATTTCCTGCTGATAGGCGTACTCGGTGGTGCCGATCGTGTGGTGCAGGATGTGGCCTGTGCCATAATCGTTGCTGTTGGGGCAGCCAGAAACCAGCAGAACTGGCAGGTGCTCAGCATAGCTGCCGCCAAGGGCAGAGTTCATGGCGGAAATGGCGCCAACGCTGTAGGTCACCACGCACATGGCAGCGCCATGGGAGCGGGCGTAGCCTTCGGCAGCGAAGCCGCAGTTCAGCTCGTTGCAGTCGTAGATCTGGTTCCAGTGCTTGTTCTTCAGCAGCTGGTCGAGAAGAACGAGGTTGTAGTCGCCAGCAACGGCGAAATGGTCTTTAAGCCCGATCTGGACCAGGCGTTCGGCAAGATACTCGCCAACTGTGAATGTCATGAGATCCTCCATGGATGAACCTTGCCGGAACCTGGACTGTTTTTGCCCAGGCGTCCACCCACACTGGTGGCCATCTGCCCATACGCGCGCGCATTGCTGCACGCATGGCAGCCGCCACCCTGGTGCGGCCCCTCTTGTGAGGGGCTAGACTGCACCGTGCAGGCGATGTCCATGGCAGGTTTAGGCTTGGACTGCGCCAGCATGAAGTTGGATTTCAAGGAGATTGCACCATGTCGACCGTCCGCCCTTTTGAATGCGAAGATGGCGCCTTCGCTGTGTTTTTCCCTGTCGCTTCAGCCAAGGCTGCTGAGTTTGGGCACTGGCTGATTGTGGCGCTGCCTAAAGCTGGCACCACCAAGGGGGAGCCAGACTATGAGGTTGTGCTGGTCAAGGATTGGGCAGGGCTGCTGCCGGCCAAGCCTGCCAGCCTTGCGCAGGCCGCTGAGGAGGTCCGCAAGGGTGGGGCGGGCTTGTTCACGCCTGCCAAAGCGCCGTTGGTTGCTGCCAACACGGAACGCCAGGGCCAGGAGCTGCGTGTGCATTACGGCCCCATGTCTGGCCCAGCCTGCACATGGGGCACGCAGGGTGATGAAGCCATGCGCGTGATTGGCGCCATCCAGGAGGTGGAGGCTTATTTGGTGGGTAAGTTCAGCAACGTGACCCACAAAGTGTGCCAAGCCAACAGCAAAGCCCCAGCGCGCCGCTGAGCGTGGGCAGCAGCCTGCTGGCTAGCTTCATGAAGAGCTTGCCAGCTTGAGGCATTTGCGCAGCAGCGTGGAGCAAGGGACTTCCCCAGGCGCTGTCCAGGCCAGCCCTGCTTGGGGTGGCAGTGACCTTTCCAGAAGGGGGCCAGGGAGCTTCTGGATGGTAAGGTGCAGTTCCAGGTGGGTGAATACATGCTTAATCTGCCCCGCCAGCTGCCAAGGTTGCAGGGCTAGTTGCTCCAGCCCAGCCTGGGGCAGCGCCTGTTCAAGGTTTGGACAGGCCTCCACCCACGCGCTTGAAGGCAGTTCATGGAAACCACCTAAAATGCCTTTTTCAGGTCGCCGGCGCATCAAAACGTAGCCTTGGCCATTTTCCACCAGAAAAGCCATGCCGTAGCGTACAGGCCGAGCTTTGGGAGGCGTGCGCTTGGGGAGCATTTCAGCCACCCCTTCCTGGCGCGCGTGGCAGGCGTCACGCCAGGGGCAGAGAGCGCAGGCTGGCTGGCGCGGTGTGCACAGGGTGGCACCCAGGTCAAACAAGGCTTGGGTGAAATCAGAGGGGTGGGCTTGAACGGTCTTGTCCTGCTCAAAACGAGCTGCCAAGGACGCCAATTCCCGCCGGGCGGCAGGCAGGGGGGTGGAGACAGCGTAAAGGCGCGCCATGATGCGCTCCACATTGCCATCCACCGGGATGGTGGGCACGCCAAAAGCCAGACTGGCAATGGCGCGTGACGTATAGGCTCCAATGCCTGGCAGTTGGGCCAGCCCTGCCACGGTGGTGGGGTAGCCGCCATGGGCCAAGACCGCCTGCGCAGCCTTGTGCAACCCACGGGCGCGGCGGTAATAGCCAAGGCCTTCCCAGTTTTTCAGCACAGCGTCCAATGGCGCCTCAGCCAACGCCGTGACAGTTGGGAAACGTTCCAGGAAGCGCCCATAATAAGGCCGCACTGTCGCCACGGTGGTTTGCTGCAGCATGATTTCGCTGACATGGACATGGTAAGGGGCCATGAGTTGCCCATAAGCCCGCCACGGCATGGAACGGCGGTGGCGCCCATACCAGTTCAACAAAGCTTGGGCGGAAGGGAGGGAGAGTGTCATGGCACCCAGACAGAAAGCCAAAACGCGTTGGGCGCAAGCGGAAAAAAAACCGAGGAAGCAGCCTCAACGCGGAAGTGGGAAAACTGGCGGGGAGGAGCAGGGAAGGGCCTTTACGACTTTGCACATTGGCTTGTTGGTGACGCGCCTGGGTAAAACGGCCTGTCACAAAAGGCCTAACGTGCTGATCAGGCTCATGGTGGAGTGGCCATCCATCATGGGCCCATACTTGGCGCGTTACAGCGCACCGCGCCAGTACCGCGATGGTGACCTGATTGTGGGCTGCGCGCCTGAAGTGATGATGGACATTCAATATGGTGCACCCCAGCTCATCAAGCGCATTAATTTGAGTTGCGGTTGGCATGGGGGTGAAGGGATTCAGCGGATGCGCATTAGGCAGGAAGCGGGGCAGTTCGCCCGCCCTAGACCCCATCTGCGTCCGGAGCCAGCTGTCAGGCGCTTGGGTGGGCAGGCTGGCCTGGAAGTGGAACAGATGGCTGAAGGGCGCTTGCGCGCAGCCTTGTTGCGGTTGGGGCGCCACCTCAACCCCTGAAGGGGGTAGCCCGAAAAACACAAAACCGCGCCCTAGGTATCGAGCCAGGGCGCGGCATGGGTGGCTTTGGAGGAGTTCCGCGCTGCCCTTAACCAGGATGCAGCGCTGGGGAGCTTATTTGATGATCTGGCTGGCGTGGTAGCCCTGGGCGAACAGAAGGGCGCGCATGCCGCAGAAATTCACTTGCTCATGGACCTTTTTGCGCACGGAAGGTTTGGCATGGTAGGCAACGCCAAGCCCAGCGGCCGTCAGCATGGGAATGTCATTGGCGCCATCGCCGGTGGTGATGGAGTCCTTGATGGTCACACCACGGCGCTTGCACAGGTCAATGAGGTGCTCGCGCTTCTGAAGCGGACCCAGGATCGGTCCAAGCAGCTTGCCTGTGACGACACCATCTTTGATTTCAAGGAAGTTGCCATAGTTGAAGTCAAAGCCCACAACTTTGGCAATGCGACTGGTGAACCAAGTGAAGCCGCCTGAAACCAGCGCGGTCAGGGCATGGTTGGCGTTCATGGTGCGCACAAGCTCTTCGATGTCGTCTGCGAGCTTGAAACCTTGAAGGGTTTTTTCCAGGTCCTGCACCGTCAGGCCGCGCAGGAGCATGGCGCGGGCGCGGATGCTCTGGGCGAAATCCATTTTGCCGTTCATGGCTTCATGGGTGATTTCAGCGCATTTTTCGCCAGTGCCGTTGAGCTTGGCGAGATCGTCCATGGTTTCGCCATCAACGGTGGTGCTGTCCATGTCGCTGATGAGGACCATTTTGCGGCGCCACTCTGTGCCCGTCACGATGGTGTCAACGCGGTATTGCTCAGTGCCCAGGGCTTTGCGCGCTGCTTCAACAGCGGCAACACGGTCCTTGGTGGTGAAGGGGATCTCAACGGCCTCGCCCTCAGAGAGGGTGACGGGGGCTGCGCCCTTGACGATGTCGCGCCCAAGTTCAATGGCTTCTTTGGACAGGGTGTTGTCGCGGCGGTTGGCAACGAGCGTAAGGATGCTGGGTAAAGACATGCTGAAGAGCCTCGGTTCCGTTCCGGTTGATAAGGCAGAAGCGGCAGGGGCGAAAGCTTCTGAGCCGCTTCTCGTTGTGGCGGGTCCCACCTGCTCCGGCAAGTCTGCCCTGGCCATGCGCCTGGCGCAGGCCTTTGGGGGCTGCGTCATCAATGCTGATGCCATGCAGCTTTACAGGGGGCTACGTGTGCTGACGGCCAGACCGGATGCTCTGGAGGCTGCAGCAGTGCCACACCGGCTTTATGGCATTTTGCCGCCTTGGCGCAAAGGCACAGTGGCTGGTTGGTGTGCGCTAGCCGTGGGGGAGATAAGCGCTGCACGCAGCCAAGAGCAGTTGCCTGTGTTGTGTGGGGGAACGGGGATGTACCTCAATGCCCTGGCCCATGGCCTGGCTGACGTGCCCTCCCCGACCGCTGAAGCCCGCGCTGAAGCCCGCACCCTCTGCAAGCAGCTGGGCAGTGGCGGGCTTCATGCCAAACTGAGTTTGGCAGACCCTGAAACAGCCTTGAGGCTGCGCCCCCAGGACCCGCAGCGCGTCATCAGGGCATGGGAGGTTTGGCGCAGTACAGGCCATGGGCTGGCCTGGTGGTGGCGCGAAGCGGAAAGCCGCGCCTTTAGAGCGCGCTATATTTTTATTTTGCTTGACCCACCCCGTGATGCGTTGCGCGCGGCCATCAGGAAGCGTTTTGGCGCCATGGTGCGCCATGGCGCGTTGGAGGAGGTGCGGGCGCTTGAAAACGAGCTGGCTGCTGCAGGGCGCTTGGAGGATGAGTTGCCATTGCTGCGGGCCCACGGCGTGCCGGAGCTGCGTGCCGTGCTGGCTGGCGCCATGACCCTTGAGGAGGCAGCTGATGCGGCAACTAGGGCGACCGTGCGCTACACAAAGCGCCAGGCCACGTGGTTCAGACACCATCCCTTAGGGGCGGTGAGCGACCGTCTGGTCCTGCAGGCGCGTTTTGAGAACCCCCATGCCCCATCAGCAGAGATGGAGGGTGTATGGCGCCAAGTGGCGGATTTCCTTCAGGCGCGCCTGGGGATGCGCTTTGAAAGTGGCTTGAAACGCTGAACGCGCGGCGTGGGCGGGCGCCTGAAAATTTCCCGGAACAAACGTCCCAGCAACAAGGCTGGTGAAACCATGATGGCCATGAACGCCAAGGCGAACAGGCAGTTGCCCACGTAGATGGTTGTGTCGAATGGTCCAGCATTAAGCAGATAAAGGGTCGTCAAGCCCAGGATGCGTTCGCCAGGCAGCGCTGAAAGACCGTAAAGCAGTGCCACCACAAGCATCACCGCTGCTTTACGTCCTGAATAGAGTTCAGGTTGTTTGATCGAGCGCAACAGAGTGCGGACAATAATGATGTAGGTGATGGAGTTGGTGAGAAGTGCCCCAACCATGAACGTGGCCAGCAAGGGGCGCGCGCTGACGAATTGCGGCACACCGTTGAAGGTCAGGTCAAACAAGGTAACGAGGCCCATGGCGCACCACAGGAGGCAAGCCAGCACCATGGCGGTGCAGAACAGCACCTTGCCGCGGCGCCGGCGCCTGATGCGTCTATGCTTGCGGGGTTTGGTGGGGGTGGGGTGGGGCTGTGTCATGGTCTCACGCTTTGTGACGGTCTGTTTATATGACATGGAAACGTTACCGTAAGGGTTAAAGTCCCTTCATGGTGCGGTGAGGAGCAAATGAGCGGGGTTTTGAAGTGGACTTCCACCCAGTGCGCGTTAAGGCTTGAGGGTGAAGTCACACAGCGGCATGGGGTTCCCTCGCCCCCGCCGTGATGAGGAGCGATGAACATGGATGTACGTTACGACCGCGATTGTGACGTTGGATTGATTCAAGGGCGCCGCGTGGCAGTGGTGGGCTATGGCAACCAAGGCCGTGCCCATGCAGCCAACCTGCGTGACAGTGGCGTGCGCGATTTGGTGGTGGCTGCCCGCCCCCAGTCCCCAGCGCGCCAGCAAGCAGCGGAGGCAGGCTTTACGGTCATGACCCCTGAGGAGGCTGCCGCATGGGCAGACGTTCTGTTCATCCTCACCCCTGATGAAGGCCACGGCGCGCTTTACAAGACCTTGGAACCCCATTTGAGGAAAGGGGCGGCGTTGGGGTTCGCGCATGGCCTTTCCGTTCATGCAGGGCTGGTCAGGCCGCGTGCTGACCTGGACGTGTTCCTGCTGGCACCCAAGGGGGCTGGTTGGGCGGTGCGGGCTGAATACCAGAAAGGTTCCGGTGTTCTGGGTCTGGCTGGCGTTGCCCAGGATGCCAGCGGGCAGGCCTGGGAACTGGCCTACGCTTATGGGGCTGCCTTGGGCTGCGGGCGTGCTGGGATGCTGGCCACCAGCTTTGGCGAGGAGATGGAGACAGACCTTTTCGGCGAGCAGGCGGTTTTGTGCGGCGGCATGATGGAGCTTGTCAAAGCAGGTTTTGAAACCTTGGTTGAGCGGGGTTACGCGCCTGAGATTGCCTACCTTGAATGTGTTCATGAGCTGAAGCTGGTTGTGGACCTGCTTTACAAGGGGGGCTTGGGCCATGTCAGCCGGTCCATTTCCAACACGGCAGAGTATGGGGCCATTAGCAAAGGTCCCAAAGTGGTTGGCGCCAATGTGAAGAAACGCATGGGGGAAGTGCTGGACGCCATTCAGGACGGCACCTTCGTGCGTGACTTCATGGTGGAGAACCAGTCTGGCGGCATTAAGATGAATGCCGCCCGGCGCAGGGATGAACACAGCCTGCAGGAGCACACAGGCGCTGCGCTGCGTTCTGTCCTGGCACGCCAAACCAAGCAAGGAACGCAGCCCCTGCCCCCATCCCAAGCCCTGATCGTGCTGCAGCCAGAAGGGGCAGGGACTGAATCCAAAGGCAGTAAAAAGGAGAGAGGGAAGGCTTCAAAAGCTGGCACCAAAGCCCACAAAAGCAAGAAGAAGGCCAAATCATGAGCAGCTACCTTGAAACGCCCAAGCGAACGACCTTGGCAGCTTTGCGCAAAATGAAAGCTGAAGGGCGTAAAATCACCATGGTGACCACCTACGATTATCCTTCAGCTGTGCTGGCAGACCGTGCAGGTTTGCCACTGGTGCTGGTTGGGGATTCAGTAGGCATGGTGGTGCAGGGCCATGACAGCACTTTGCCTGTTACGGTGGATGAAATGGTCTACCACACCCGCATGGTGGCGCGTGGTGCTGGGCGCGCTATGGTCATCGCCGACCTGCCCTTCATGGCCTACGCCAACATGGAGGAGGGGTTGAGAAACGCCCACAGGCTTATGGCTGAAGGCGGTGCGCAGGCCATCAAGATGGAAGGTGGCGCTGAAATGGCCCCGCTTGTCCGGCGGTTGACTGACAACGGCATTCCCGTCATGGCCCACATCGGCTTGCGCCCGCAATCGCAGCATCAGATGGGGCTGCGTGTTCAAGCGCGCGATGAAGCTGGCATCAAGGCCTTGATGGCGGATGCGCGCGCCCATGAAGCTGCAGGCGCTTTTGGTTTATTGTTGGAATGCATACCAGCTGAGGTCGCCCAGGAGGTCACCCGCCGTTTCAGCCCTGTGACTATAGGCATTGGTGCCGGCTCTGGGTGTGATGGGCAGGTTCAGGTATGGCATGACCTGTTGGGCGTGTACGGCACCAAGCCGTTCAAACATGCCAAATGCTACGCTGATGTGGGGTCGGTAACGCAGGCAGCCCTTGAAGCTTACAGGCATGAAGTGGAAACTGGTTCCTTCCCGGCGGAAGCCAACACCACCCATGTTGACCCGGCCGTGGTCACATCACAGGGCTGATGACTTCCGCAAAGGGCGCCATTATAGGGGCCCTTGTGCCATGCCGCCTTGGAGCGGCCAGACTGAAAGCGTTAATTCATGAGTGCAGCCAGCCAAATCAACATCGTCGCCATTGTCACCGTGCCAGGGGACAGCTTGGGGGAAGCCACAAAGGCTTTCCAAACCTGCGTGCTGGCCTCCCGCCGTGAGCCGGCGTGCCTGTTTTATGATTTTGGGCAAGACATGGGTGACCCGGAGCGCTTTGTGGCCAGCGAGGCCTGGCGTGACGAGGCTGGCCTGAAGGCCCATGAGGCCTCCCCGCATTTCCAGGCCCTGCTGAAAACGCTTGAAGCTATGAAGGCCAAGGTGGAGATCATGCGTTTGGCCTCCCTCGTGCCAGCCTGATTAAGCTTTATGACGAGGCCATCACGCGTTTGACCAGCGCTCCATAAAGCAAAGGCCCTTCCAGCCATAGGGCGGGAAGGGCCTTTTTGCTGTGTGTCAGGCGCCTAAGTTGGCGGGTGGTTGAGGCCCGCCATTCAGGGCTTAGACGGAATAGTACATTTCAAACTCGACCGGGTGGGGGGCTTGCTCGAAACGCTGCACGTCCTGCCATTTCAGGTTGGCGTAGCTTTCAATCTGGTCCTTGGTGAAGACATCCCCAGCCAGAAGGAAGTCATGGTCGGCTTCAAGCGCTGTCAGGGCTTCGCGTAGGGAACCGCACACGGTTGGGATTTTGGCAAGCTGATCCTTGGGAAGCTCGTAAAGGTCCTCATCCATAGCGGGGCCTGGATCAATCTTGTTGCGGATGCCGTCCAGGCCAGCCATCAGCATGGCTGTGAAAGCCAGGTAAGGGTTGGCTGTGCAGTCAGGGAAGCGCACTTCCACACGCTTTGCCTTGGGGCTTTTGCCATAGGGGATACGGCAGGAAGCGGAACGGTTAGCGGCTGAGTAGGCCAGCAGAACGGGCGCTTCAAAACCTGGTACAAGGCGTTTGTAAGAGTTGGTGGAAGGGTTGGTGAAGGCGTTCAGCGCTTTGGCATGTTTGATGATGCCGCCAATGTACCAGAGGGCCTCCTGGGAGAGGCCAGCGTATTTGTCGCCTGCGAAAAGCGGCTTGCCGTTTTTCCAGATGGACTGGTGCACATGCATACCTGAGCCATTGTCCCCCAAAATGGGCTTAGGCATGAAGGTTGCTGTTTTCCCATAGGAATGGGCAACGTTCTGGACGCAGTATTTGTAGATTTGGATGAAGTCCGCTGCCTGGACCAGGCCGCCGAACTTGATGCCCAACTCATGCTGGCTGCGCGCCACCTCATGGTGGTGCTTTTCCACCGGCAGGCCCATTTCAGCCATGGTGCTGAGCATTTCAGCACGCAGGTCGGTTTCGCTGTCCACAGGGGCAACAGGGAAATAGCCTCCCTTCTGGCCAGGGCGGTGGCCCATATTGCCTTCAGCGAATTCCTTCAGACCCGCATCTGGCCCCTCAACGCTGTCGAGGCGGTAGATGCTGTAGTTTTCGCCAACGCCATAGCGCACATTGTCGAAAATGAAGAACTCTGCCTCAGGCCCGAAGAAGGCTTCATCGCCAATGCCAGAGCTTTTCAGGTAATCCTGGGCCTTTTTGGCCACAGCGCGCGGATCGCGGCTGTAGAGGCTGCCCGTCTCAGGATCAACGATGTCGCAGGTGACGATCAGCTGCGGGCGGGCGGCGAAAGGGTCCATGACGGCCGTTGTGGGGTCTGGCATCAGGACCATGTCTGACTTGTTGATGGGGCGCCAGCCAGGGATGGAGGAGCCATCAAACATGAAGCCATCTTCAAAGGCCTCAGGGCCGAAGGTGGAGACCGTCTGGGTGGTGTGGTGCCACTTGCCCTTGGGGTCTGTGAAACGCAGGTCAACGTACTCGACGCCATTTTCCTGAATCATGTCGAACACTTTGTTCACCGCCTCCTGGGAGGGGGCGGGGGTGGTGCTGGGTGCGTTGGGAGCAGTTTTGCCGGGCATCTACTTGCAAACCTTGAAGATGAAGATAGCAGCGGGTCAGGCACCGAAGTGGCTTCGGTGGGGAGTAGGCCAGTATGGGGTGGGTGTCGAGGGGGCTTGGCGGGCGCTAGGGCTTGCTGGTGGGAAGCCTGTAAAGGCCCTTGCCGTTCAGGGGGAATTATGGTGCAATGGTAATTGCCCCTTACTGTTTCCAGCGCTTTTCTGCATTGTTGGTTAAGCCTCAGTGAACACTGGATGTGGTCAGTTCGCCAAGGCTTTCAATCAGGAAGGAAAGGGAAGTCATACATGCGTGTGAGGCATGGTCATTATGCATTGCACGCATGGGTTATGATGACTTCTGAAGGCCCTTGAAAGTTGCCTCAGCTGGCGTAGAGGGCTTGAAGCCCCACGCGCAACAGCCATGGAATGACCATGTCCACCACTAGAAGCAGGATGACGGGGGAAAAATCAAACGCTCCCGTATTGGGCAGCAAGGCCTGGATCGGGCGCAGGGCTGGTTCAACCAGCCAACCCAGAACATTGTAAAGGGCAATGCCCAGCCGTGTCAGCGGCCCCAGCACCTGGTAGCCAATGGCCATGGAAAGCAGGCAGTATAGGATGACGATCCAGGCGTAGACCTGCAGGATGTCGAGAATGATCGGCAGCAGCTGAATGTAAAGCGCAAGAAAGCTCACAGGCATCCTCATCAAATGGGGGCAAAGCTGAAACAGGCCTTTAGGCCTTAGCAAAGTCAATAGGATGGCCTTTGGAGGACAGGTGGCGGACCATGTGCGCCCCAACCGACCGCAGCTTTAAGCAGAGCTGGTCGGGCAGGCGCCAGGTCTGGAAAAAGACCCTGCCTGCTTGACGTGCATGGGGTGGCTGTGTTCTATGAAAGCCGTTCATGGGGCTGTAGCTCAGTTGGTAGAGCGCATCGTTCGCAATGATGAGGTCAGGGGTTCGATTCCCCTCAGCTCCACCATGTTCTTCAAGCGCGCTGGTTCTGCCAGGGCGCTTTTTGTTTTGGCGCTTCACAAAGCCCTGGCCTGCAAGCCTAGCCAGGCGGTTAAGTGGCGTTTTCCAGGCAATGCATGACGGCTTGCCAAGGGGTTAGGGTGCCGTCAGTCACTTCCAGAATGCGCTGTGACACCCTGGGTTGGGCGACCAGGGCGGCCAGAACCCCTGCAACGCCATCCCGGCTGACCGTGCCATAAGGCAGCGCCAGACCAAGGCGCACCCCTTTGGCCGGTTCATCCGTCAACGTCCCAGGGCGCAGGATGACCCAGTCCAGCGGGCTTTCAGCCAGGCAGACGTCTGCTAGCTTCTTCACGCGCATGTAATGCTCGAATTCCTCATGGCGGGGCCTGTCACGCCAGGCCTCCGGGAAGACCGAGACCAACAGGAAACGCCCCACCCCTGCCAGCTGCGCCGCCGCCACGGCCTTTTCCAGGCCTTGGCCGTCCACTGCGCTGGTGCGTTCTGTACCGCCCTTGCCACCAGCCCCAGCGCTGAACACCACGGTTTGGCAGCCTTTCATGAGGGTTGCCAGTTCTGGCGCGCTTAAGTGCGTGATGTCGCCTAAAAGGGGCTTGGCGCCTGCTTGACGTAGCAAGGGAGCTTGTTCAGCTTGGCGGTGGAGGGCCACAACGCCATCACCTTGAGCGGTGAGCTTGCCAACTAGCCTGCGGCCTACACCACCTGCCGCGCCAATGATGAAAACCTGGTTCATGGTCCTGTTCCTTGCTGTTGGTCAGAACAGTGACTTTGGAACAGGGCTGCTTGAGGTGCTAGGGCCTAGCAACAAGCCTCCTCAAACCTCGTTGGCGACCCCTTTGGCCTGCGCTTTGAGTAGCTACCCTTTAAGAAGGGTGTACTTGTTGTGGGCGCAAACCGCCTTAGTTCAGAAAGGTGAATTGCTATCAGGGGCTGAGCCAAGGTTGGCCATGCCACTGCTTTCCACACAGTTTCGGAAAGCGTTCAGAACCTTTTGAGTGTCTTTGAGGGACACGGTTTTCTGGGTGTTCTTGCCCATGAAGGTCAGAACGGCTTTCTGGCCCTTTCCCATGGCCTCCAACAGGTCTTTCATGCTTTCAGCTGGCACCGCGGCTGCCAACATGTGCTTATCACCGTACTGCATGGGAAAAACATGCTCGTAAGAGCCAATGCTGATTTTCATGTTGCCTCTGACACCAGGGTGGAGGTGCCACGAGCGATCTATGGCGCGGATTTCCAGAACATCTGAATCAGCCCTCAATGAAAGCCCTCCTATTGGGTCGGCTGCTATGCACACATCCTTGGAAAGTCCATCATCAGTCACATGGTGCAAAGCGGCCCAGTCACCGCCACGGGCATCAAGGCCAATTCTCTGCAAAGCAGCCAGTTGGGCATGGGCTGGCTGGCTGGCTGGCCAGGAAAGTACCCATGAGGGCGAGGGCGGTTGCAGACAGGATTTTCAAAGCACGTGACCCCAATGAAGATGTTTTGAAGCTGCATCTTTTAAGCCCCGTCCCCTGAAACGCAAGGTAGGTGTTCCCTCATAGCTGGTTCTGTTTCAAGCTAGGCGTTCTAAAGTCAGCTGTGGTGCATGGGGTGGAGGCCCCCCAGCCTCCATGCCTGATGACGTGTTGTTTGTTTCCACACCCACCTTAAGGACCTGACCATGGACACTGTTGAAAACCGCCTTGAACGCCTTGAGATCACTCTGCCAGCCGCCGCAGCGCCTGTGGCCAATTACGTGCCTGTGCTGCAGGCTGGTTCCATGCTGTATGTTTCTGGCCAACTGCCTTTGGTTGATGGCAAGCTTCTGCTGACCGGCAAGCTTGGTGACGAGGTTTCCACCCATGCTGGTGTGGCGGCGGCGCGCGCCTGCTTCATCAACATTCTGGCGCAGCTTCAAAACTACCTCGACAATGACTGGAGCCGCGTCAAGCAGGTGGTGCGTTTGGGGGGATTCATTGCCTCCACCCCTGATTTCACAGAACAGGCCACTGTTATGAACGGCGCTTCAGACCTGGCGGCTGCCGTGTTCGCCCCCCATGGCCAGCACACGCGTTCCACCGTTGGCGTGGCCAGCCTGCCTTTGAACGCTCCTGTGGAAGTTGAAGCGCTTTTTGAGATTCGTTAAGCCCTTCTCCACAGCATCGTTTTAGAGACGCCCCAGCCAAGCTTATGCAGGCGTGGGGCGGCTTTGCAGGAGTAAGCCATGACAGAGCAGACCAAAACCGCCACCCAGCCCGCTGGGAACACAGCTGGCGACACACCGCCAGACCGCATGTGTATTTGGCCAGACAGCCCCCATTTCAATGAACAGGCGCTGAGCCGCGGCATTGAGATCATTTTCAATGGCAAGGAGAAAACTGGCGTTGAGGAGTACTGCGTTTCAGAGCAGTGGATCCGCGTGCCAGCCGGCCGTTCCCTTGACCGCAGGGGCCGCCCCATGACGCTGAAAATGAAGGGCCCTGTGCAGGTCGCCTACAAAAGCTGAGAAGACACCAATCCTGCAGTCACCTGCAGGCTTTGGCGTTTTATATTAGCACTGCCTTGAGAAAACCCCAGCCTTTTGAAGGGCTGGGGTTTTTCTGTGCAAGCGGTCAGTTTTGAAGAAGGGGCCTGGCCTCAGCCCGTTTTCTTGCCAGCTTGGCTGCGCAGGAAATGGGCAGGGGGGGTGCTTGGCAGCAGGGCTGGCAGGAACAGGAACGTGCACAGCAAAGTGCACCCCAGCGAGATCAGCAGCAGCATACCCATGCTGGCTGTGCCTGGGTGGGCTGAAAAGGCCAGGGTGCCAAAAGCTGAAGCCGTGGTGAGGGCTGAGAACATCACAGCCCGCGCTGTGGGGGAGGTTAGCGGGTCCTTGGCCCCCACAGCCCAGTTCATAACGAAGTAGACGTTGAAGGAAACACCAACGCCCAAAAGCAGCGGCAGCGCGATGATATTGGCGAAGTTCAAAGGCAGCGGCACCACAACCACAATCAGCAGCGTCAACAAAGCTGAAAGCAGCAAGGTTGCCATAACAAGCATCATTTCCTTGAAATGGCGCAGAACGGCGAACAGGATGATAGCGATGGCGATAATGGCGCAGGCGGCAGCCACCGCGAAAGCGTGGGTGATGGTCTGAGCAGCCCCGGCGATTTCCATCGCTGGCCCACTGATGACGGGCGTCACGGTTTCAAGCTGCTTTACGAAATTGTGCAGCACCTTGGGGTTCGTCATGTCGCCCTTGGGGTAGATGTTGATGAGGTATTCCCCATCAGGTGCCACGTAATCACGCCTGACATCGGCAGGGATGTTGCTAAGTGTGATGGGTTTGGGCGTGAGGACGTCACGAAGCTGAGCTAGCTCGTCAGGCAGGTAGACGGTCAGGGCATGGCTGGTGCCAAGAAGCACGTTGTCAGGCGCCTTCTCCAGCTTGTCCAGGTCATGGAGGATGTCCTCCAGTGGCTTGCCCAGCTTCTGGGGGGGGATGGCGCCCAAGGCCTTGGCTGCTTTGGTGGCCGCAGCCCTGATTTCCGCCGCGGTGGGGGCAGCGGTGGTAGCGCTGGGCGCCAAGGTGGGCAGCACAAGGTCAGCAGCATCTGAAATGGCTTCCAACTTGTGCTGTTGGTTGTCAGGCACCAGGGCGCCAAGCCACATGACGTTGTCAACGCTGGGCAGCTTACTGAAGGCGGCAGCCCATTTTTGGGCCGTTGCGTAATCAGGCGCCAAGGCTGATGCGAAGTAAGGCGTCGTGATGGGGTTCTGCTCAAGGAGCTTGAGCGCCTCCATCCCCTCCGTGTGGGGATTTTTGGTATGGAGGGGGTCTGAATCGAATTCCAGCCTGGGTGAAAGCGCCAGTGCCAAGACAGCAAGCAGGCCGAACACCCCCAGGACAGGCCAGCGGTGGCGGCGCAGGAAACCATCCACCGGGGCCAGCTGCTCAAAACCGCGCCCTTCATAAGCGGGCTTGGCGCGCAGCACCATCAGCAACGCAGGCAGTACGGTCAACGTGCAGGCAAAGGCGATCAGCATGCCACCGCCAGCGATCTTGCCCAGCTGGGCCACGCCAACAAAGCTGGTGGGGATGAAGGCCATGAAGCCTGCAGCGGTCGCCAACGCTGCCACCAGGATTTGGATGCTGCATTCACGCCCTGTGCTGATGAGGGCAGGCAATGTGGCCAACGGCTGGCCGTTCGGTTCATCCTGGCTGCGGAAACGCACTGAGTATTGAATGGCGAAGTCCACCGCAATGCCCACGAACAGGATGGCAAACGCGATGGAGATCAAGTTCAGCGTGCCCACAAGCAAGGCTGCGAAACCAGTGGTAAGGACCAAGCCGCACAGCAGCGTGCCCAGGATGGCCACCACGATGCGCCAGGAGCGCACCGCCAGGCTAAGCCACAGCGCGACAAGCGCGAAGGAGAGCGCAAGCCCCACCCCCATGCCGTCCGCAACGGTGGAGAGCTCCTCGTCATTGAGCTTGTCATCACCTGTAATAAGGCAGTGAACGGCGCCCGCCTTGGCTAGGGGAAGGTTGTTGAAAGCTGCCCGCATGGCTTTGACGGCATCTTCAGAAGGTTCCAGCGAAGCGAAGTTCTGGCGCGGGTGCGTCAGGACAAAGCTGTAGTCACCTCCCATTTTGGCCAGGTTGCCAGCTAAGAGATTTTGCCATGACAAAGGCTGCGGATGGCCGCTGACGTCAGCGTCCAGGGCTTTGGCGAAGCCTTCAAGTGCGGGGGTGAAGCCGCTTGGTATAGGCTGGTTCTGGCTGAGGCCCAGGGCGATGAGGTCAAAGGTCTGGAACAGCCCGACCGCTGAGGGGTTAGCTGCCATGGTCCCCAGGAAGGGCTGCGCTGCGATGATGGAGTTCAGCAGGTCGTCAAGCTGCTTTGGCTCCAGGAACAGCAGTCCGTGGGTGTTGTAGAAGGGATTGTCTCCAGGCGCCGTGGCGCTGAGGAAGTATTTTGGCTCATGGGAGAGGACGGCGGTGAGCTGGCGTGCCGCTTCAATGCGCTCTTCGGGGATGTCGCCGCTGATGACCGCAACCAGGCTGTCCTTCTGGCCTGGAAAGAGGCGCTCGATCTTCATCGATTCCTGGCGCCAGGGCAGGTCTTCGGCAAAGAGCTTGTCTGTGTCGGTTATGATGCCCAACCGGTGGGCGCTGACAACGCATGACAGCACGATCAGGAGGGCAGCCAGGGCCAGGACAAGCTTGGCGTGCTTGGCGGAAAAAGCGTTGATGCGGTCGGTCAGGGCTGAAAGCATAATTCTGCTTAGCCTGAAGAAAGCGTTTTGCCTACTCCTGCAAGGGCACGGTTGCTCTGCTATGTTGGGCTTTCATGATGACCAGCACGTTTTCCCCCAATTCTGTGTCGCCACGCCAAACCCCGCCGACAAAGAGGGGCTGAGTTGGCCAAGGCAAGCAACCTTGAAAGCGCTGTGCAAACATGGTCCCTGGCTGGGGCGGTGGAGCATGAGCGCGTCATCAAGAACAGTGTTTTTCGCGCTTACGCCGCCCCCATCAGGGATGCTGAGGAGGCCCTGGCCTTCATCAAGGCCCATGCGGTGCCTGATGCCAGCCACAATTGCTGGGCGTTCAAGGCTGGGGACGTTTTCCGCACCCATGACGCTGGCGAGCCTGGCGGCACAGCGGGCAGGCCCATCCTGGCCGCCATAGAGGGGCAGTGCATGGATGGCGTGTGCGTTCTGGTGGCGCGCTGGTTTGGTGGTGTGAAGCTGGGGGCAGGTGGATTGGTGCGCGCTTATGGCGGCACGGCCTCTGCCTGCCTTCATGAAGCCCCGAAAGTGCCGCTCATCGCGCGCACCCCTTGCCGGTTTCATTGCCCTTTCACCCATTTGGCGCAGGTACAGGCCCATCTGGGCAGCCAGGGTGTGGATGCGCTGCAGTGTGATTATGGCGCTGACGGCGCTGATTTCATCCTGGCTGTGCCTGACAGCGCCTTGGATAACCTCAGCGTTTGGCTGCGCGATTTGACCAGGGGCCAACATGCGCTGCACCCCCTGAACGAATGAATGGAAAGTGGGGGAAGCATGATTGGCCACCCCAAGGCCTTGGCGCAGAATTGCTTTGAGCGGAGTTGCCTTTAAAGGGGCCTTGGGCCACATAGGCGCGGTGCATGACCAACTGATCAACCTCATCGCCTTCACCTTCACCGCTGGGCTCCTCATGATGGCACCTGGCCTGGATACTGTCCTGGTCATCCGCACTGCCACAGCGGAAGGCGGGCGTGCTGCCATGGGCGTTGTTGGTGGTATTTGCTGTGGCGTTCTGGTCTGGGGGTTGGCTGCGGCTTTTGGCTTCACCGCCCTGGTGGCTGCCTCCCCTCTTGCTTTCAACATCCTTAAAGTGGCCGGGGCGCTTTACCTGGTGTGGCTGGGGCTGCAGTTGATTGGCAAGTCTTGCCGCGCCTTGGCACAACCTGGCGACCTGCTGGGCGGTGTCACCCCCCCTGGGAAAGGGCGCCAGCCTGCCGCAGGCCTGTGGCGCTCCTGGCGTGTTGGGTTCATGTCCAACCTTCTCAACCCTGGTTTCGGCCTGGTTGTGTTGACCTTGTTTCCGCAGTTCGTTCCAGCCCATGCGCCTGTAGCGCACAGCATGATGGTGCTGACCTGTGTTCAGGTGGCCATTGCGGCAGCCTGGTTTGGCTTGTTGGCGGCCGTTGGGCTGCCACTGGGGCGTTTGCTGGCACGCCCTGTGGTGGTGCGCTGGTTCGACATCCTGACAGGCGTGGTCTTCCTGCTTTTTGCAGCCCAGCTAGCCTTGGCGCACGCCCCCCATTGAGCTTCTAAAGGGGGCATCCAAAGGGTGTGGTGGCCTGCCTCCATTGTGGCGCTGAGGCCACATCTGTTGACAACGCTTTATTTTGTTAATGAGAATCAGTTGCATATAGCGTAACGCTTTTGCAAGGTGGGCCTTCGCCACCTGCGTTCAACCACGGCTCATCATTACGAGTTGGATTGAGCGTTTTCCATGCCTAGTCACCTTTCGATCAGCCCCCCCAACCCCCCAGCAGCGCCTTGGGCACCCGAAAAGGAGGGGGGCCAGGTCCCCCGCCCCTTGGTGTGTCCCCCACTTTGGGGGTGGGTGTGTCCCTACAGCTTGTTGTGTTTGGGGGCGCTCTGTGTTGGCGGAGCTGCGCTGTTATGGCCGTGCGCAAGCGCGCAGGCTGCACCTGTTGCCACCACCACCGCTACCACCAGCAAAGGCGCAGAAAAGCTGCGCGTTGTGGGCAGGCGCCTGCCACCAGGCATGAGCCCCCATTATGAAGCCCGCACCATTTCTTTGGGCCCTTTGGGGGACGTCAAAGTGTTGGACACGCCCTTTTCCGTGGGGGAGGTACGGCGTGATGTCTTGTTGAACGAACAGCTGCGCGCCATTACCGATACCGCCAAATACCTGCCTTCCGTCCAGCTGGAGGAACGTGGCGACCCTGGCCTGAGCCGCCCCCAGACACGCGGTTTTGAAGGGGACATTGTCGCCAACACCCGCATGGATGGCTTGAATGCCCTTGGCACCATGCCTTACCCAGCTGAACAGATGGACCGCGTTGATGTCCTCAACGGCCTGGCTGGTGCTCTCTACGGTCCTCAGAACCCTTCTGGCACGTTTGACTACATCACCAAGCGCCCTTTGCAAGGCAACAGCACCACCTTGAACGTTGGCGCTGACGGGCGCGGCGCCCCCCTTGAAAGCCTGGATTCTTCCCAGCGATGGGGGCCGTTTGCAGGGCGCCTCAATTTGTTGAACCAAAACGGCGCCAGTTACAGCCATGGCTCCCGCATGCGGCGTAACCTCGTCAGTGGTGATTTTGACATCCACCTTGATGAGCAGACAGTGCTTCACCTGGATGGTTCGCAATACAGCACAGGCGCTTGGGGGCTGCCTGGTACTTTTGCCCTTAAACCAGGCATCGCCCTGCCGCGCAAAGCCCCTGACACAGCGCGTGCCGGCTATGGTCAGAAACAGGGTGGCTACACAACGTCAACCAGCACAGGGCTTGCGCGACTGGAGCACCGCTTCAACAAAGACTGGCAAGTGCGCCTGGGTGGGCTTTACCAAAATGCCGCGCGCAACACGTTCACGGTCACCAATACGCTTCTTAACAATCGTGGTGATTACAACCAGGTCGTCGCTGCCTCCACCGCCATGGATGACGCTAAGGTGTGGAGCAACTTCGCCTGGCTCAATGGCAAGGCGCGGACAGGCTTTGTGCGGCATGACCTGGTGCTGGGCAGCACGGGCTACAACATCACGCTTTATGACCCCACCCATGCCCAGAAATACGACTTGGGGCCCGCTTCCCTCAATGATCCACGCCGTGTGGACGGCCCTCAGCCCCGCAAAGGGGGCAGGTGGCGTTCATCCAATCAAAGCGTGCAGGCCTTGATTGCTGGCGATACGCTCCACCTTGGCCATGGTGTGTCCATTATGGGCATGATGGGGTGGAGTTGGCTTTCCGTACATAATTGGCAGAAAAGCGGCGCCCCCAATGGCCATGACACCCATGGCGCCGCCTTTACCCCCACGGTGGCAGCCCTTTACAAGCCGTTGCCGACCGTCACCACTTATTTCACCTGGGGGCGGTCCATCCAGCCAGGGGCTTTGGCGCCGTCAGGCTCAGTCAATGTGGGCCAGACACAGCGCGCTGTCCGTTCGGAGGAATATGAAGTCGGTGCCAAATGGCAGGTAAACAAAGACCTGCTGCTTTCAGCAGCAGCTTTCAGGATGAACAGGCCTTATGCCTTCCTGGATCCCGCCACAGGCGTGTTTGGCAATTTCGGCATGCAGCGCAACTATGGCGTTGAGTTCATGGCCACTGGCCACTTGACCAAACGCCTGGCCATCATGGCAGGTGTGACATGGCTTGATGCCCAGCTTCTCAAAACTGCCAGCCCTCTAACCTCCCACAAAGGGGTGGTGGGGGTGCCCCCCGTCACAGCTAATGTTCTGCTTGATTACACGTTGCCCACGGTCGCCTTGGGAAAAGGTTTTTCCTTGCCTGGCGTGACGGCGCTCAACGCAGATTTCCATTATGTTGGCACAAGGGCTGCCAATGTCACCAACACAAGCTTTGCTCCTGGTTACTATACGTTGGATCTAGGCGTGCGGCACATGGAGATGGTCGCGCACCACCCCGTGACGGTGCGTTTTGGCGTTAATAACGTTACCAATCAGCGTTACTGGGCCTCCATCTACCCTGCTGGTACAGCTGGCGCACCCAAGGCTGCTTCCACAGCCATGGCGGGGCTACCACGGCTATGGCAGGTGACGGCGACAACCGCGTTCTGATTTTCCTTTTTCCTTGACGAAGGACTGTGTTAAATGCGAATGATTATCACATTCATTCTCAGAGGGAAACGCCACGTTCAAGGCGCAAGTCCCCTCAAACAGGTTGACCGTCATGATTGTTTGTTCCTGCAACGCTTTGTCTGAACGCGATGTGAAATCAGCCATCAAAGCTGGTGCCAGTCGCCCCACGCAGGTTTACGCCCATAGCCAGTGCAGCGCCCAGTGCGGACGCTGCGCCAGCCATATCTGCAAGTTGCTCAAAGCGCGCGAAAACGCTCAAAGCCCCGCACACAGGGCTACTTGAAAAGCAAAGGGGGTGCCCAAGCACCCCCTTTTCATGTTCCAGCACCGTTGGGCCAAGGCCTTCAGGACTGTGGGGGTTGTTTACGCTTCAGTGGCGGGGCCAGCATTGAGCTGGATGTAGTTCTGGATGCCAATGCGGCTGATGAGGTCAAGCTGTGAATCGATGAAATCCTGGTGCGCTTCTTCTGCAACCAGGATTTTGTTCATCAAGTCGCGTGAGACGTAGTCGCGCACGCTTTCGCAGTAAGCGATGCCATCACGCAAGCACTGGCAAGCGCTGACTTCGGCTTTGAGGTCGCATTCAAGGATCTCCTGAACGCTTTCGCCAATCATCAGCGGGTTGAGGCGCTGCAGGTTGGGCAAGCCCCCCAGGAACAGAATGCGCTTGGTGAGCCAGTCAGCGTGGCGCATCTCCTCAATGGATTCTTCATATTCCTTTTTGCCCAGAAGGGTGACGCCCCAATGGTCAAGCGTGCGTGAATGAAGGAAGAACTGGTTGATGACAGTCAGCTCATTGGTGAGCTGCGCATTAAGGAACTCAATGACTTTCCTGTCTTGAACCTTGCCAGATGCGTTGGCGGTCATGGTGTGCTCCTGTGGAGTGGGTAGGTTGAACGGTCAAGTGGTTGGAGTGCAGTCTAGCATCAGGCCAGGCTGGGGCGCACCCTGTTGCTGAGGCACAGCAACGTGGCCACCGCCCCCATAAAGCTGGCGCTGTACAGGCAGGCTTGCCCAGCCGCCAAGGGCTGCGGCAGCAGCGTGAACACGCCAGCCACCAGGAGGGCGCCCATGGTCTGCCCACCAAGGCGGCAAACGGAGATCATGCCGCTGGCCTCACCTTCCTTGCCAGGGGGGGCAGCTACCATGATGGTGCGGTTGTTGGAGGCCTGAATGACCCCAAAGCCCAGCCCAGCGCAAAAAGTGGGCAGCACGATGGCCCAGTTGGTGGCCGTGGGCGGCAGCAAAGCCAGCCCCAGTAGGCCTCCGACCACCACCACAAGACCCATGGTGGTCAGGCGCCTGGGTTGAATGCTGTCTGTGTATTTGCGCACCAGCAGGGCCATCACGGCTGAACCGCCCGCCCAAGGCGAAACCAGAAGCCCCACCATCCCTGCTGAACGGTGGAACACATTCACTAAGGTGAAGGGCATGGCCACGATGTAGAGGTTGGAAGCCACAAAGGCCAAGAAGCCCACAAGGCAGGGCACCAGGAAGGCGCGCTTGCCCAGGAGGTCGAATGGCATAATGAAGAACCGCTTGCGCCGCTGCCACCATACAAGTCCACGCCAGCAAGCCAGTGCCGCCACGCCAAAGCCCAGCGCCATGGGCCATTCCGCCCGCACAAGCCCGTCCAGCGCTATGCCCAGCGTGGCGAAGGCCGCCACCGTCAGTCCCAGCCCAAGAACAATGGATTGGTGCTGGGGGCGCAGGGGGATGTGGGGCAGGAAACGCCAGCTCAACAGCAGCGCCACCAAGCCGACTGGCAGGTTGAACCAGAACAGCCATGGCCACGGTAGGAATGTCAGGATCAAAGCACCCAGCGATGGGCCAGCCATGGCGCCAACGCTGGTGGCCACTGAAATCATGGCGATGCCCCGCCCAACGATGGCGCCGGGGTAGATAAAACGCACCAAAGCCATGTTGACGCTCATGATGCAGGCACCGCCCACCCCTTGCATGGTACGCCACCAGGCTAGCTCAGCCATGGAGTGGGAAAGCGCGCAGAATGAAGCCGCGATGAGGAAAACCACCAGCCCCAGCTGGGACATGCGCTTGAACCCGATGCGCGCCCCAACCAACGCGCAAGGCAGCAGGCAGGAAAGGTTGGCGAGCTGGTAGGCATTCACCACCCAGACCGACTGGGCGTCAGTCGCGTGCATGTCCTGGGCGATGGCAGGCAGCGCCACATTGGCAATGGCGTAGTCCAGCACGGAAAGCGTGACGGCCAACAGCAGCGCTGCCATGGCGGCCATGCGCGGCCCTGGCGGCAAACCAGGGTAGAGGGCGTCTTCACAGGCTGCCTGAGGCGTGGTGGGGGTGGTCATGACCATTCCGGTTTAAGCAATTTGTGAGGCAGGGCTAAGTACCATAGGCCCGGGGAGGGCCCAAAGACGGTTGGGTGGGCTAGTTATTCAGCCCCCCTCCCCTTCAGGGGCGAAGCGGGCCACCAGGTCGCTCAAATGGCCAATGTCCTCCACCGTTAATGTGGCGGGTGGTTTGGCTTTACCGCTAGCGCTGTTGAGCTGGCGCGGCAAACGCGCGCGGCTGAAGCCAAGCTTGGCGATTTCCTTCAAGCGCAGCCCTGTTTGGGGAACGGGGCGTATTTCCCCTGAAAGGCCGATTTCGCCGAAATACGCCTCTGACGGGGCGGTGGGGCGGCCTGTCGCTGCTGAAATCAAGGCCGCCGCCACAGCCAGGTCTGCTGCGGTTTCACTGATGCGCAGCCCGCCAGTGACATTGAGGTAGACGTCCATGTTGGAAAGCTTCAGTCCGCAGCGGCTTTCAAGCACCGCCAAAACCATGTTGAGGCGCGACCCCTCCCACCCCAGCACAGAGCGCCGCGCGCTGCCGTCACCAGCTTTGGGTGCCAGGAGGACCTGGATTTCAAGCAGGACAGGGCGCGTCCCCTCCAGCCCGGCGAACACAGCCGAACCAGCGACATTACCGCGCCTTTCAGCCAGGAACAGGGCAGACGGGTTAGGGACTTCCTCAAGCCCTGTGTCGGTCATGGCGAAAACGCCAATCTCGTCTGTGGCGCCAAAGCGGTTTTTAGCTGCGCGCAAAATACGGAACTGGTGGCCGCGGTCGCCTTCAAAATAAAGCACAGCATCCACCATGTGCTCGAGGACGCGTGGCCCCGCCAAAGCCCCCTCCTTGGTGACGTGGCCAATCAACACCAGCGCGAAGCCCAGGGTCTTGGCAAGGCGAATGAGTTCAAAAGCGCAGGCGCGCACTTGGCTGACGGAGCCAGGCGCGCTGTCCACCCCATCAAGCCACATGGTTTGGATGGAATCGATCACGACCACAGCTGGCACGGCTGGGGCCTCCACCCCCTCTGGCTGGCTGGCCACAGCGGCTGATTGAACGCGTTCCTCCAGCGTTGCCACGATGTCAGCCACATTGATGGAGGCAGCCAGTTCCAGCTTGTCGAGGGCTTTCTTGTTCTTGGTCAGATCAAGGCGCTGGGCGCGTAGGCGGATCTGGTCTATCGCCTCCTCACCTGAGACGTAGAGGACGTCATGGCCAGCCTGGGCCAGGGCGCAGGTCGTTTGCAGCATGAGGGTGGATTTGCCAATGCCGGGGTCACCCCCCACCAACACCGCCGAGCCAGGCACCAAACCACTGCCCAGAACGCGGTTGAGCTCATCAAGGCCCGTGTTGACGCGTGGCGGGGGTTTGGTGGCGCCATCAAGCCTTGTCGTGGCCAGGCGGCCTTTGTGGCTGTGGGCTGAGCCTGGCAGCACAGAGGCGGTTTTGCGTGGGCTGGCCTGGCTGACATGCTCTGTAAGGGTGTTCCAGTCACCGCAAGTTTCGCAACGCCCAGCCCATTTGAGTGATATGGCCTGGCAGTTGCTGCAGATGAAACGTGTTGTCGGTTTTTTCGCCATAAGGACTATATGGCCCTGCCAACCTCTTCAAACCAGGGACAGGGCGCTTTGCTCTCAGCCAGCTTGCTGGCTGGCTTCAGGAAGGGGGTAAGCGATTTTGATGGGGCCTTCCAACCAGCCATGCACGAATTGGTTCACCACTGCATTGCCAGAATGCATCAGGTCGCTGGCTTTGCCATGCCAAATGATTTTGCCTTCATAAAGCATGGCCGCGATGGTGCCGATGGTCTGGGCGGACGTCATGTCATGGGTGATGGTGATAGCGGTGGCCCCCAGCCTTTTCACGCAATCAACAATCAAGCGGTTAATGACGGCACTCATGATGGGGTCGAGGCCCGTGGTTGGCTCATCAAAGAACTGGATGGGGGGGCGGCCTGCGATGGAACGCGCCAACCCAACGCGCTTCTGCATGCCCCCTGAAAGCTCAGCTGGCATTAACCCCCCCACAGCAGCCCCCAGCCCTACCTGGGCTAGGAGATTGGTGGCTTCAGCTGTTTGCTGCTGGTGGGGTTGATTCCAGGTTTCAGGCGCTTTGGCGCGCAGGCCGAACAAGACGTTGTCTAGAACGCTCATTGAATCGAAAAGCGCCGCGTTTTGAAACAACATGCCGATTTTCTTGAGGATTTCGCTCCGGCGTTCAGGGGTGGCGGTGAGGACATTCTCGCCATCAATCTCAATGGTGCCTTCATCAGGCAGGATGAGGCCAAGGATGCAGCGCAGCAGAACGGATTTGCCTGTGCCTGATCCTCCGAGGATGACGAGGGACGCGCCATCGGGAACATCAAGGTCCACGCCATTGAGGACAACATGCTTGCCAAATGATTTCTTCAGCCCGCGAATGCGGATGCGGATCGGCACGCCATCGGCAGTGTGAGGGAGGTAGTCTGGCGCTGGCTGGGTAGCGGTGGTGGCTGGCACGGTTTGGTTCCCTGGTCAGCTGGCGAAGAAAAGGTCGGTCAGGAGGTAGTCAAACACCAGGATGAGGATAGAGGCGGTGACCACCGTTGCCGTGGCAGCCCTGCCCACGCCCTCTGCCCCGCCCTTGCTGTTGTAGCCGAAATAGCACCCCAGCAGCGCGATGAGGAACCCAAACACCGCAGCCTTGGTCAGGCCAACGGAGATGTCCTTCCACTTCAAGGCAGCCCAGGTGGCTTTGATGTAGTTCTCAGGCGTGAAGCCCAGCTTGGCCACGCACACGCCAAAGCCGCCGAACACGCCGAGGATGTCAGCCACAATGACCAGGAGCGGCACAGCGGCCAAAGCTGCGTAAAGCCGCGGCGTGACGAGGAATTTAATGGGGTTGGTAGAAAGCGTGTAGAGCGCGTCTATCTGGTTGGTGACGCGCATGGTGCCCAGCTGGGCGGAAAGGGCCGCGCCAACGCGCCCAGCGATCATGAGCCCGGCCAGAACCGGCCCAAGCTCACGCGTGATGGCCAGCAGGACGATATGGGCGATGGCGCTTTGGGCATGGTACTGCGCAAAACCTGTGTAGGATTGCAGCGCGATGACGCCCCCTGCGAACACAGCCGTCAGCGCCACCACTGGCAATGACAGGAACCCCATATTGATGAAGGCCCGCCAGTAAAGCATGGGGTAGACGGGGCGGGTGAAGATCCCCGCCAGCCCTTTGAGGGCAAACAGCGTGACAGAGCCCACCTGGCGCATAACGCCCAGAACAACGCGGCCCATGAAGAGGAAGGGGGCTGCAAGGACTGAATGATGGGACATGCTCACCCCGGTCTGTGCTCACCCGGCCAAGCGCTGGGTTTGATAGGCCCCCATAGTGCCTGATGGCGCTTGGCAATGAAAGGGGCAGGGCGTTTTCAAGGTGCTGTGGGGGGTAGTTGGGGCTGGCTGGCGGTTGGTGTGGAGGGGGCCGCTGATGCTTCAGGCTGCGCAGGTGCAGTTTGGGGTCTATCTGCAGATATTCCAGGAGCAGGCATTGGGGAAGGAGTTTTGTGGGGCGCAGGGGGCACAGCGGTTGTAATTGGCTGGGCAGGGGCTGCTTGCGCGCCATCCTGGCCAGCATTCTGGCCAGCCTTGCCGGGGGCGGGCGCGCTTTGGGCCTTGTCAGTCAAGGTGGTGGGGGTTGGCGCAGGGTTGGTTGGTACAAGCTGTTGTCCTGTAGGCTGGCCCTGGGCAAGGGGTGGTTGTGGTGCTGTGGGTTTAGGGAGGGTTTGCGCTTGCTGCGGCTGCGAGGCGTTGGCAGCAGGTATTGCCGGTTGGGGGGGCTGCCAAGGCAGGATGGGCCTGTCGCCAGAACTGGTGAGGTTGCCTGAAGGGCCCAGCCGCACAGTGGCTTGGTCATGGGCCTGGGCATTGGCAGTGCCGCTTTGGGCTGCCACGCTGGCCTGCGCATGGCCAGTGGCGTTTAACGTCAAAGCGCCAATGTGGCCTGAACCGATGTTGAGAGTGGCATTCTGCCCCACCTGCGCTGAAACCACGGCCGCCTGGGTGTGGCTGATGTCCAGCTGAGCTTGGCCTGTGAGGTCGATTTGTGCAGCGCGCCCCAATTCCCCCACATGACCTGTGCCCTGTCCCCCCATGACCACTTCCATGGCAGCAGTGCGCGCCACGTTAAAAGAGGAGGTGTCGAACCGGCCCTCAAGGGAGGACAGAGGCCCTGTGACCGTGACCATGCCATGGGGGCTTTCATGCAAGCTTAGTGTCACGCTGGGGCCAATGCGCAGCACCAGGCGGTTGTCAGGTGCGCAAGCTGGCACTGAGACGTCAAGCCTGGTGGCGTCTCCCACCACCACTAGGCTGTAAAGCGCGCCCGCCCCATGGATGTCGTCAGCTGTGATGGCATTCTGCCCCCCAGGCCCCAAGGCGGCATCCACTTTAATGCGCACTTGGGTGCACGGCGCTGTGATGTCGAGCGCCTCGGCGGAGAGGTGGGTGCCTGCGCCCAGGCGGTGTTTGTCGGCAGCGCGGCCATCTGTTGGCCAGGTGACCATCGCTGCCCATGACAGCAAAGCCACCACCCCAAACAGGTGTCTCTTCAAGGGGGGGGCTGCTGGCCTTGGAAAAGGGGCTGGTTTCACAGGGGGGTTTCCGTGGTTCAGGGCACTGGGGCGACAGGCCTTTATAATTCGGAATCGCAGTGGGACGGAATGGTTTCTTCAGCCATGCCAACAGCATGGAGCGTGAAACCAGCCGCCCGCAAGGGTTGGGGCTGCCAAGCACGCCTGAAGTCGAACAGGTGGCGCCCTTTCATGAGCTGGGCCATGTGGTCGGGCGCAATGTCCTTGTAGCACGGCCAGGCTGCCAGAAGGACGGCGGCGTCAGCCCCAGTCAGCGCCGCTTCGAGGGTGGGGGCCCAGTGCAGGCGTTCGCTCTGTTGAGGGGGCAGGTCCAGGGCCTGCATGGCGGCACGGGCATTGGCCAGCGCCTCCGGGTCATGCAAGGCTAGGCTGGCCCCCTGGCTGAGCAGGTCTGTGGCCAAGTCCAAGGCAGGGCTTGCGCGCACGTCATCTGTACCTGCCTTGAACGCCAGCCCCAGCAGGGCAATGCGTTTGCCAGCCAAGTGCATGACACGCGCCATGCGCCCCCCCAGCCCCGCTTTGCGGGCTTTGTTGGCCAGGTGGGCAGCTTGGGGCACGGTAAGGGTGATGTTGCTTTGGGCTGCGCTGGCCACAAGGGCTGGCACATCCTTAGGCAGGCAGGAACCGCCATAGCCTGGCCCTGCCTCCAGGAATTCTGGCCCGATGCGTGGATCCAACCCCATGGCATGGGCGACTTCATCCACGGAAGCGCCTGAGTGCTCGCAAAAATCAGCGATTTCACCCATGAAGGCGATTTTGACCGCCAAAAAGGCGTTGGCGGCGTATTTGGCCAGTTCGGCGCTTTCGCGCTTTGTGAACAGAAGCGGCACGCCCTTTATCACCAAGGGCGCGTAAAGCTGGCTGTAAGCTTGGCGCGCCGCCTGGACGTAGCTTGGGGGGGTGTCCCCCCCTGGCAGCCCTACAAGGATGCGGTCGGGGTTGAGGAAATTGTGCACCGCCTGGCCCTCAGCCAGGAATTCTGGATTGGATGTAACAACAAGGGGCGCATCAGGGCGCAGTGCCTGGAAACGCCTGGCTAGGGCTGCGCCTGTACCAACTGGCACGGTGGATTTGGTGGCCAGGATCGTCAAAGAGGGGTTGGGTGGCAGGAGGCTGGCCAGCTCATCAAGGGCTGCCTGCACAGCCGATAGGTCAGCTGCACCTTGCTGGCCTGGCTTGGTGTTTTCTGGCGTACCCACAGCCAGGAACACCAGTCTGGGCGCTTTAAAGGTGCCAGCGGGTGCAGACAAGGCCGTTTCAGCCAGGTTGGCAGCGAAATGCAGCCGGTTGGCTGCACGTTCAGACGCCACTAGTTCCCCCAACCCAGGCTCATGAAGGGGTATGGTACCTGAACGCAAAGCAGTCAGGCGCCCTGGATTGCTTTCAACCACCGTCACCGTGGCCCCAAGCCGCGCCATGGCGGCGCCCGAAACCAGCCCTACATAGCCTGCCCCTACCATGATGACCTCAAGGGGGTGTGGGGGTACGGGGGGCAATGGTGGCATGGGCAGGCTCCAGTTGGGCAGGGGGTAAGTGGCCCTTACCTCCCATCCTTTACATGACAGACGGCTGTTAGTTGAATGGCATGTAGCGCAGAGAGAAGAAAACCATGTTTTCATCCGTGCGTGGCTTCCCCCCCCGGCCTGAGAAGGCGTTGACCCATGTGTGGGAATATTGCGCCCCCACCAAAAGCTTGCCGTAATCGCCATGGGCAGCTGACCACCACCACCCGCCGGTTGCCTGTGAAACCTGGTGGACATTGGCCCCGGCCATGCAGTTCTTGCCCAGCTCCACCATGCATCCCCCCATGCTGTAGGCGCGGTTGCCGTAACCGTAAGGGTTGCCGCCACTTTCCCAACCTTCCCGCGATAGGACGCGCTCTGCGCCAGCGTAGCCATAGAACATCAGGTTCTTGAGGGGGGAGCCATAAATCCCAACCAGTGCTGAGGCCTCAGGCAAGGCCAAGGGACCACCAGCCCTGTTCCAGGTGTAATCAGGCAGCTGGGCACTGCCATAGCGCCCAATGCCGCGCCCCACCATGCCTGAAAGCTGAATGTAGAATTTACGCTCAGGCATGAGGGGCAGGATCATCCCTCCACCACCCCCGCCAGCGATAATGGTGTGGTTGGAACCACCCCCTTGGTGGCTGGTGCGGTCGCGCATGAACCGCATGACGCCTGTCAGCTCGTAATGGCCCCAACCAGGGTCGGCTGCCGCCTTGGCCACCAGGTCGGGGGCGGGGTCTGTAGCGTACCATGTGCTGGGGTTGTTGATGCCCGTCCCTGATACGCGGTCAGTAATGTTCATGGAAGCGGGGTGCTGGGCTGAATCAGCAGGAATAGCACTTGGGTTTTCCACTGAGAAGGCGAGGCCATAGCGTTCCTCAGCACCAAATGTTTTGAGAAGGCGGATTTGAGGCGCGCGCGTCCACATGAAGCCAGGCAGGTAGTTGGCTTCAATGACCACTGGCGCCTGCTCGTCACGCGCGAACATGCCCTTGTTGAACATGGTCAGCAGCGACCAGGCCTGGCCGCCAAGCAGGTAGAGGCCGTCTTCATGGTCTTTGAGTTCGCCATAGATCTGGCGAACGCGGTTGACGTAGGAACTGGACTGGCGAGAATTGGAGCTGGAGCCTGCAGCCTGGAAATCAGTTTCGAAATAGCCGTCAGCCTCGATCTTCTTCGTCAGCATGCCTTCAACCAGCACACTTACGCGGCTTTGGCGCTCACTCTGGTTGAAGGAGGACATATGGTAGGCGGGCTGATTGGCCCAGGGGATGTTCTGCCAAGCGCTGGAGATGTCAGAGCCCATGGTGCGGCTGCGCCAGAACCCTGCCGCTTCCAAATAGCCGCCAAGCGTAATGCGGATGCCGCCAATTTGCAGCTGCCCCCGCCTGAGGGGCTGGTAGAGGTCGGGGTGAGCTGGTGGCGTGGCATCCACCAAACCATAAGGGGTGGAGGCACTGCGTGAAGGCAGGAGGTGGTTCCACTGTTCTGCCAGTGTGGTTGGTTTGCCAGGGCCATAGCCTGGGCTGGTGGCGCGCTGGTAGCGCAGCCCGAACAAATCCTGTGGGGGCGCGCCCCCTGTTGGCGCCACGCCCATCATGCGCGCCATGTGGGGGGAGAGCGCGCGTGTGCGGGGGACGTAAGGGTCAGCTTCGAAAAGCTCGCGCTGGGCTTTGAGCTCCGCACGGACGCGGGCGTTCTCTGCCGCTTGGCGGGCCTTCATAGCGTGGAGCTGCTCCTGCATGGCCTTAATCTGCCGTTCCATGGCGGCGATGGGGTCGTTGGCCCAGGCTGGCTGGGGGGCAACGACGCACAGCGCCAAGGGGAGCAAGCCCCAACTGAGCCTAGCGCGACCCAAGGCGCCAAGCGGCGCCAGCTTGCATGGGCGGTGAGGGGAAGAATACCAGTCTGGCTGGGAACCAGAACAACATGGCGGTGGGGTAGTCATGAAGGCTGCCCTTGTCCTGCTGCAGTGGCGCGCTTGGGTGGCGCTGGGCATGAAGCTAGCTTTTCAGCCGCGTGCGGTCATGGTTGAAATCGCCTGTTTTCGTGATGGCCAGCTGCAGTGTTTCAGGAAGGCAACAGTGGCCTGCGCCTTGCCTTCCCTGTGTAGAAGGGGGGTGGTAACGTTGGGGTTTCAGGCTGGGCGCTTGCTGGAATGGGCACCAGGCGTGGCCTGAGCAGACCGTGCAGCCATCGAGTGGAATTGAGACGTGATGCTATCTGCCTCCCCTTCCCCCTGCCGCTCAGCTATTGAAAAAATAGGGGCAGCTGTGCTGGCGCTGTGGGGTGCCAGTCTGGCTGTGGCGGGGCCTGCCCTGGCAGCAGGGCAGGCGCCTGCCGCCATCACAGGGGCCGGTTCCAGCTTTGCCGCGCCTGTTTACCTGGGTTGGAGCGTGCCTGCCGCCGCTGGGGCGCACGTGCGTGTTAATTACCAGTCTGTTGGCTCTGGGGCGGGCGTTGACCAAATGCGCAGACGCACCATCAATTTCGGCGCCTCTGACAAGCCCTTGGGCCTAGGGGCGCTCAAGGCCGCCAGACTTTACCAATTCCCCTCCGTCATCAGTGGTTTGGCGGTGGTGTACAACATCCCAGGGGTGAAACCTGGCGCGTTGAAACTGGATGGCCCTGTGTTAGCTGACATTTACGCTGGCACCATCACGCGTTGGAACGACAAGCGCCTGCAGGCCCTGAACCCTGGCATGGCCCTGCCTGACCGTTCCATTGGCGCTGTGCACCGCGCTGATGGATCTGGCACCACATGGGTGTTCACAACGTACCTTTCGCGTGTTTCCCGGGCATGGCGCCAAAGCCGCGGCGCTGGCACGCTTGTGGCGTGGGCGGGGGGCTGTGGAGCGCGTGGTAATGATGGCATGGCGGCGCTGGTCAAGATGGTCGATTACAGCCTGGGCTATGTTGAATATGCCTATGCCAACCTCAACCACCTGCCCACAGCGCAGCTTTTGAACGCAGCGGGGCAGTATGTGGCCCCGTCACTGCAGACATTTGACAGTGCTGTCGCTGCAGCAGATTTCAAGGCCCATGGCACTGACGGCACGAACGAGGTTGACCTCATCAATGTGGGGGGAGCGCAAAGCTGGCCCTTAATGGGGGTGACTTACGGCCTTGTGGCCACCGACCCACGCGTTGCCCAGCATGCGCAAGGGGTCAAGCGGTTTTTCCAGTGGGGCTTTGACCATGGTGCCCCCCTCGCGCGCCAGCTTGGCTATGTCAGCCTGCCCGTGGGGGAGCGCGCCCATATCATGCAAGCTTGGCCAGCCATCCAACCAGCCCCCTAAGCTTAACTTAAGGGGGCTGTACCCTCAATCCTGGCCAGGGATGCTTGCTGCGGGCTCGCTACCTTCAGGCCGGTCAGGCGCGTCCCCCGCCTCCCCTTCAGGACGGGTGGCCCCCCCAGCAGCGCCTGCGGGTTTGGCGGCCTTGGGGGAATGCATCTTCAAGCTGATGAGCAGCGAGGCCTTGCCATCTTTGCCAGAGCCATGCCAACCCAAGATGGTGTCAGCCAGGAAGGCCAGCAATGCCAGGACAGTGCACGCTAAAGCGCTGCCAAACAGCACCAGCATCCAAAACGATGTTGTGGATGGGCGCAATGTGCCTAAGAAAAGTGCGAGGGCCGCACCACAGGTGAAGGCCCCACCGAGGCCGTTGAAAATAATAGCGATGTCGAGAACGAACATGCGCCTGCGCAGCCTGCGCTGTGAGGCTTCAAGTCTTGAATGCGAGTAATAGGCAGCCAATTCAGGGTTTGCTGCGTCTGGCGGGCTGGCCAGGCGTTTGTTCACATCCTCCAGATGGTCTGAAACACGTGCCAGGCGGGTGTTGAAAATGTTGATGAGTGTGCCAATGCCAGAAAGCATGAACACAGGTGTCAAAGCTAGCTGGATGAGGTGGGCTGCAGAATCAACTGATTCAGGGCCTGAAGGGGCAAAAGGAAACATCATGAACAAACCCTTTAGCGTGAAATGGTCTTGGCCGGAACGGGCAGCCTTTTGTGGGAAGTGGGTTTGGCTTGGGCTCGTGCCCTTGTTTTGGGTAGTTCTGGGGATGGTTAGTGGTAGTGTTTTGGCAGCCCCAGGGCCTGTCAACGCCACGTTGCTGGCTGTGCCTGCTGGGGGAGCGCGACCATCCGAAGCCAATCCAGGCCAGCAACGTTGGCTTGTGGGGTTGCGCCTGGTCTTTCCTGAAGGGTGGCATGGCTATTGGCGCAATGGCGGCGATTCAGGCGAGCCCCCTTCCTACGAACTCACCAGTGACCAAGCGAATGTGGAAAGCGCCCCCATTCAATGGCCTGTGCCGCGCGTCACCACGGAAGGCGCACCGCCTGAAACTTTGACGGTGCATGTGCTTGAGGGGGACGTCCTCCTCATGCGGGCAGTTAATGTGGCGCTAAAGCGGGGCCAGAAGGGGCCTGTCACCCTAGCCACCACAGCGCATTGGTTGGCTTGCAAAGACATCTGCAAGCCCCAATCAGCGCACCTCACCATGACGTTGCCCCAAGACGTTGCGGCCGTGGGGGCGGCAAAGGCGGTTTTTGAGGATGCGCGCGCCAAGCTGCCCCAGCAGTTTCATGGCCACGCCACGCTGCAGCCCGCTAAGGGGGGCGCTGTGCTGCGCCTGACGGGCCTTTCCCCCCAGGTTCTACGGAATGTGCCTCTGGCAGAGGTGCGTTTCCTGCCCGATGAGGCTGGCTTGGTCGAGGCTTCCTCAGCGCAGGATGCCCATTGGCATGGTCAAGCTTTGGAACTTCACCTTAAAGCGCAGCCCAGCTGGCAAACGCCTGGGCCAACGTCAGCAGGCGTTAAGGGTACGGGGGAAAATGCGCTGGGCATAGAATCCTTGTCAGGGCTTCTTTTGGTGGGGGGGCATGGTTACAGCGTAGTGGCGCGCCCTGGCGCAGGGTTGGGGACGGGGCTTGCAACCAGCCAAGCCACCCAGCCCCCTCTTGGGTCTGTGGCGCACTACAGCGCGGTGCGGAAAGGACGGCAAAGCTGGGGCCTGCTGTTGGCTGCGGCTTTTCTGGGTGGAGTGGTGCTCAATTTCATGCCGTGCGTGTTCCCTGTCCTGGCCTTGAAAGCCATGGCGTTGCTGCGCCAGCAAACAAGCGCTGGCCTGGAACACAGGGCCAGGCGTTGGAACAGCCAGCGTGAAGGGCTGGCTTATGCGGCTGGGGTGGTGGGTGCTGTCACAGCTTTGGGGCTGGTCATTACATTAGGGCGTGCTCTGGGGCGGCATTGGGGCTGGGGGGTACAGTTCCAGTCGCCGTTCTTTGTGCTGGCGCTGGGCTGGCTGTTCCTGCTTATGGCGTTGGACTTGGCAGGCTTTTGGCAAGTGGGGCCTGGTTTTCACTTCAAGGGCCAACCTGCAGCCCCGCCAGGGGGAACAGGGTTCTGGGGTAGTGTGGCCGCTTGGGGGCGTGACATGCTTGGGGGTGTGGTGACGGTCGCCGCTGCCACACCGTGCACAGCGCCGTTCCTGGGCATTGCCTTGGGGGCGGCTTTAGCGTTGGGCGGCCTGGGAGGGGTGTTGCTGTTCGCTGTGATGGGGGTAGGCTTGGCTTTCCCTTTTTTGCTGCTGGCGTTCTGCCCCGTTTTGACGCGCTTCATGCCCCGCCCTGGCAGCTGGATGAATGTGCTGCGCACCTGTTTGTGCTGGCCCTTGCTAGGGAGCTGCGTGTGGTTGCTGTGGGTGGGTACCTGCCAAGTTGGGGCGGGGTTTGTACTGGTTGGCGCTGGTGGGGCCGTTGCCATGGCCTTGGGCGCTTGGCTGTGGGACTTGGGGCGCTGGCAAGCCATGGCTGGACCTGGGCATGGCTTGGGACGGGCCAAGGTGCTGCGCTGTGCTGCACTGACCTTGTGGGTGGGGTGTCTGGTGGTGGGGTGGCGCCAAACCAGTGTTGGCACAACAGTTACCCCTGCCCAAGGTGGCAAAGGGGTTGAACGCATGGCCTTCACGCCCCAGACCTTGGAACAGCTGCGCCAGCAAGGGCGCCCTGTTTTGCTGGATGTAGGCGCTGCCTGGTGCGTGACATGCCTTCTCAATGAGCACCTGGTGCTTGACAGTGCCGCGGTTCAAGAAGCTTTGGTCCAACACCATGCTGTTTTGATGCATGCGGACTGGACCCGTCATGACCCAGTACTGACGGCATGGCTGGAAGGGCAGCACCATTTGGCCGTGCCTTACGATGTCTGGTTCCCAACCCCCAGCCCCCAACACCTTAAGGGTGCGGAAGTGGTGCTGCCAGCTTTGCTGACGGTGCCGCACATGCTGCGCGCGCTAAGCAGCCCTTGACGAGGGGCGGTGATAAGCCGTTGGGAAGCTGTCAACCCAACCACAGAGGGAGTAACCTGAATTCTTCCTGCTTCTGAGGAATGCTGAGCCCTCCATGCCTAAACACATTTCATTGCCGTTCAGTGTTCAGCGCTTTGCTGAACTCAACGCCCAGGGGAATGAGCGTGGCTTGGGGGCGCTCCTGCGCAGCATTGCCCAGGTCATTCACGCAGCCTACCACCAGGGTGCGGAGGGGGTGGTAACCCGTAAGGGAAGGCGCATCGCCATTCAAATCATGCTGCCCCTTTTCCTGGCGCTGCAAGGGGCGTTGATGATCCTCAGTGCTGATTGCCTTTGGAAAGTATCAGCGCGCATCGGGATGGGATGCTTGAATCTGGGTGCGGGGCTCCTTCTCCTGATGGCGGCACTGGTTTACGGCCCCCTTAATTCCAGGCGTTTCAACCACTTGGTGTTGAGTTGGGCGTTCACCATCATCGGTATGGGGTTGGCAGCCTATTGGGGAGGGGTGGCGACAGTGCTTTTCCCCCTCCTGGCCCCTCAAAGCCAGGCTTTGGCCTGCGTGGGGTTGTTGGTTCTGCTGGGGTCTGGGTTGTTCCTCCTGCCAGGCGCCTACACATCATGCCTCTACATCGGCGTGTTGAGCGTTATGAGCTTGGCAGTGGTGCTGAAGGTCTGGCGCGAGGCCAATTACAACCTGTTTTATTGCGCTTGCTTCCTGGCCATTTTGTTGGGGACGATGTTTGTCCTCCTAGCGGCCATCACATTGCGGGTACTGTTCATTGCCATGTTGGCCAACCGCGATGACCTGGCTGAACGTGAACATGTCCTCTCCCTTCTGCTCACCAACAATGATCCGGATGGTAGTTGGCTGTGGACTACGGACGCTGAAGGACGCCTTCAAACGGTGGGGCATGGGTTGGCGCGTTCCCTGGGGCGGCCTGCGCGCACGTTGCAGGGGCAGCATTTCCTGGATGTCCTGGGCGAAAGCCTTGGCCTGGAGCGCAGCATCCCCTTGCGCCCCCAGCCTGGTGTGACAGTGCGGCCGCCTGTTGCTTTGCGCGGCAAGCAGTTCAAGGGCGACAGCCAGCAGAAGCGCGCTTTTGAACGCCTGGCTGGCTGCATCGACAAGCGGATCTTCTTTCGGGACTTGGTGGTGCATGGTCAGCGCCATGATGGCAAGGGGGAACGCTTTTGGGCCATCAGCGGGCGCCCTGTGGTGGAAAACCACTTTTTCAAGGGCTACCGCGGCCTTGGCATGGACGTGACGTCTGATTGCAAAACCCAGCAGGACATCCGTTTCCGCGCCACCCATGACCCTTTGACTAGACTGCCTAACCGGACGGCCTTTTTTGATGACATGGCCCTGTTCCTTGTCTCTGCCGTGCGTGACAGCAGGCCTTTCGCCCTTTTCAGCCTAGATCTGGATGGCTTTAAGCAGGTCAATGACCGTCATGGCCATGCCGCAGGTGACCAAATGCTGGAAACGGTGGCCAACCTGCTGCACCATGCCGCAGCTGGCCACGACCTTTACCGCCTTGGCGGGGATGAGTTCGTGATTCTGGCGCATGACACCAACCCTAAGGAAGCCGCGTTGCTCGCACGGCAGCTCATCGCTGCTGTTTCTGGGGCGCCTCTCACAGTGGCTGGTGGCATCTCGTGCCCTGTGGGGCTGAGCGTTGGCATCGTCATGGGTGGCGACCAGCCAGGTGAAGGCATAGAGAAGATGCTCGAGGCCAGCGACCTGGCCCTTTACGATTCAAAGCAGCACGGTGGGGGGACCTACAGTTTCTACCAAGCGGCCTTGAAGGACCTGGCTGAGCGTGAACGCATCCTGATGCGTGACTTGGGGATCGCCTTAGCGCAAGAAACGCTCCAGATTAATTACCAGCCCTTCTTTGACGCCCAGACACAGGCCCTGCGTGGCTTTGAGGCCCTGATTGCATGGACCCACCCCCAGGTTGGCCCCATCCCGGCTGAGGAGATTATCCGGCTGGCGGAGGAAGGCGGCCTCATCAACATTCTGGGCATGCAAGTCCTCAGGCGCGCCAGCGCTTTTGCAGCCCAATGGCCCTTGCCGCTGGAACTGTCAGTCAATCTTTCCGTCAATCAACTGACGGCAGAGGGCTTTAGTGAAGAGTGGATGAGGATCCTCAAGGAAACTGGCCTGCCCCCCCACAGACTCCAGGCAGAAGTAACTGAGACCATTTTCATGGCTAATTCCAGCATCATGGTCAGCCGCTTGAGCCAGCTACGTGAACAAGGCATCGGCATTGCGCTGGATGATTTTGGCAAAGGCTATTCATGCCTGAGTTACCTGCACAATTTCCCTTTCACCAAAATCAAGCTCGACAAGTCGTTCGTCTCCGACATGCTTTATGAAAGCAAAGCGGCCATCATCGTGCGCGCAGCCATTGGCATCGCCATTGATTTAGGCGTGGCAGTGACGGCAGAAGGGGTGGAGACACGCGAACAGCTTGAAACGCTGGTCTCACTGGGTTGCACGGAAGTGCAGGGGTATTACTTCGCCCGCGCTGTTGATGAAGGTACTGTGCTGCGCATGATTCACGCAGCCAGCGTTTACAACGCCGCCGCCTAAGGCCTTTCAGGGGCTGGAGGGGAGGGAAGCTAGAACACACCCTGCCAGGATGAGGCCAATGCCGCACCAGTTGGGCCAAGGGAGGTTCTGGTGAAACAACACTAGGCCAGCCGTTGCCGTGATGACGATGCCAACACCGCACCACACAGCATAGGCCACCCCCATGGGCAGCATGGTCAACACGCGCGAGAAGCAGAAAAACGATCCCCCCATAAGCCCAAGCGCAAGCAGCCCCCACAGGGGTTTTTGGAAGCCATTGGCGTTCTTCAGGCAGGATGTGCCTGTGCCCTCAAGGGCGATGGCCAGAAAAAGCCACAACCAGCCCTGCATCAACCGCCCGCCTTTGCGCGGCCCTTGGCCTTGGGGGCTGCTTTCCTTTTGTCGGTTTTCTTGGACAAGGCCCCCCCTTGGGCCTTGGTCAGCATGGGGGCCAAAAAGCGCCCTGTGTGGCTATCCACGTTGGTAGCAATGTCTTCAGGGGTACCGCTGGCCACGATGGTACCTCCCCCAGCGCCCCCTTCAGGCCCAACGTCAATGATATGGTCAGCGGTCTTGATGAGGTCGAGATTGTGCTCAATCACCAAAACGGTGTTGCCTTGCTCCACCAAGGTGTGGAGGACTTCAAGCAGCTTGCGGACATCCTCCGTGTGGAGCCCTGTTGTGGGTTCATCAAGGATGTAGAGCGTGTTACCGGTGGCGCGGCGGGAAAGTTCCTTGGCTAGCTTGATGCGCTGCGCCTCCCCCCCTGAAAGGGTGGTGGCGCTTTGGCCCAGAGAAACATAGCCAAGCCCCACCTGCTGCAGCACAGCGAGCTTCTCAGCGATGCGTGGCACGGGGGCAAAGAACTCCACGGCCTCATCAATGGTCATGGCCAGTACATCGGCGATGGACTTGCCACGGTAGCGCACTTCAAGGGTCTCGCGGTTGTAACGCGCCCCTTTGCACGTGTCGCATGTCACGAAGACATCGGGCAGGAAGTGCATCTCAATTTTGAGCACCCCGTCACCTTCGCAGGCTTCGCAGCGCCCACCTTTGACGTTGAAGGAGAAGCGCCCCGGTTTGTAGCCCCGCACCTTGGCTTCAGGCAGGCCAGCGAACCAGTCGCGCACAGGTGCGAAAAGGTCGGTGTAGGTGGCGGGGTTGGAACGCGGCGTGCGGCCGATGGGGGATTGGTCGATCTCAATGATCTTGTCGATGTGCTCCACCCCCTCAATGCGGCCATGGGGCAGTGGCACAAGCCCACTGCTGTTCATTTGGCGCGAAAGGCTTTTGTAGAGCGTGTCGATGATGAGGCTGGATTTGCCACTGCCTGAAACGCCCGTCACGGCCGTGAAGGTGCCAAGGGGGATTTTCACGTTCACGTTCTTTAAATTGTGCCCGCTGGCCTTGTGCAGCGTCAGAAATTTTTTGGCACGCCGGCGTTTGGCTGGGACAGCGATGCCGGTTTTGCCAGCCAGCCACTGCCCGGTGACGCTCCCTTCCACCCCCGCCACATGCGTTGGCGTGCCAGAGGCCATCACCTCTCCACCCAGACGGCCTGCGCCTGGCCCCATATCGACAAGCCAGTCAGCAGCTCTGATGGCGTCTTCGTCATGCTCTACCACCACAACGGAATTGCCCAGGTCGCGTAGGCGCCGCAGCATGGCTAGAAGGCGCTCATTGTCGCGCTGGTGCAGCCCGATGGAAGGTTCGTCCAGAACGTAGAGGACGCCAGTCAGGCCAGAGCCAATCTGGGAAGCCAGGCGAATGCGCTGCGCCTCCCCCCCCGAAAGGGTGCCGGCCCCCCGGCCCAGCGTCAGGTAGTCCAGCCCAACGCGGTCGAGGAAGTGCAGGCGCTCGGTGATTTCACGCAGAATGCGGCTGGCGATCTCAGCCTTTTGGGGGGGCAGGCTTTTCCCCACCTTCTGGAACCACGCCAAGGCCTCTTGAATGGTCATGGCGGAGGCCTGGGCGATGTCGGTACCATCAATCTTGACGCACAGAGCCTCTGGACGTAGGCGTGCGCCATGGCACACGCGGCAGGGCTGGGGGGATTGGTAGCGCATCAGGCGTTCGCGCATCAAAGGGTTTGATGACTGCCGCAGGCGCCGTTCCAGAAAAGCCAAGACGCCGTCAAAGGGCTTTTCCAAGGTGTGAACGCGCCCACCATCCTGGTATGTGATGGGCACCACCTCATCACCGCTTCCCTCAAGCAGGAAAGCGCGCGTTGAAGGCTTCAACGCCGACCACGGGGTGTCGATGTCCTCACCACAATGGCGCGCCAGCCCAGCTAAGGTCTGTTCGAAAAGTGGGTCCTTCTCATTCAGCCATGGTGCGATGGCGCCTTGGCGCAGCGTCAAGCTTTCATCAGGCACCACCAGGGCTGCGTCAAAGTGCATTTCGCTGCCAAGCCCATCGCAGGTGGGGCATGCACCTGTGGGGGCGTTGAAGGAAAACAGGCGTGGTTCCAGGTTCTCAATCATGAAGCCTGAAACCGGGCATGACCAACGCGATGAGAAAGCGATGGAGAGCGTCTCCCCACCCTTCGCGCCCTCTTGGTCCTGGGGGCGCTGCACCTCCTCCACGCTGGCCAGGCCATCTGACAGGCCAAGGGCAGTCTCGAAGCTGTCAGCCAGGCGGTTCTCCAAACCAGGCTTGACGATGACGCGGTCGACCACGGCCTCAACTGTGTGGCGCGTGCGCCTGTTGAGTTTGGGCACCTCTGAAAGTTCATAAAGGGTGCCGTCAACGCGCACGCGCGTGAAACCGCGCCTGGTCAGTTCGGCCAGTTCCTTGGCCTGGTCGCCTTTGCGGTCGCGCACGATGGGCGCCAGTAGCAGCAGCCGCGTGCCTTCAGGCAACGCCATGACCCTGTCCACCATTTGACTGATGCTCTGCGCTTCGATCGGCAGGCCTGTGGCGGGCGAATAAGGTGTGCCCGCCCGCGCCCAGAGCAAGCGCATGTAATCATGGATCTCCGTAACAGTGCCCACTGTGGAACGCGGGTTTTTGCTGGTTGTTTTCTGCTCGATCGATATGGCGGGCGAAAGGCCCTCAATGCTGTCAACGTCAGGTTTGCCCATCAGCTCCAGAAATTGCCTGGCGTAGGCTGAAAGGCTTTCCACGTAACGCCGCTGGCCTTCAGCATAGATGGTGTCGAAAGCCAGGCTGGACTTGCCACTGCCTGAAAGGCCCGTCATGACCGTCAAGGCATGGCGGGGAATGGTAATGTCAATGTTTTTAAGGTTGTGCGTGCGCGCCCCCCGCACAGTGATGGCGGGGCCTTCAGGCTGCTGGATGGCAGCGGCCGGGGTGGGCTGTGTCGTCATGGTCAATCCTGGTTGAGACGCTTTAATCTGGGCTTTAAGCTGGAAAATGGCTGGAAATGGTGGCTCTGGGCGGTTGTACAGGTTAAAATAACCCCACCCCTGGCAAGCCCCATGGTGGCCAGGGGCGGCAAACATGGCACCTGGTGCGCTTCAAGCGTGCTTGGCCCAAACAGCAAAGTGAGGTGACAGGCGCATGGCCGGTTCAGTCAACAAAGTAATCCTGGTTGGGAATCTGGGGGCGGACCCTGAGATCCGCAATACCCAGAGTGGCAGCAAGATTGCCAATCTGCGCCTGGCCACATCGCAAAGCTGGAATGACCGCAACACGGGCGAACGCCAGGAACGCACGGAATGGCACCGTGTTGTGCTTTTCAACGAGCGTCTGGCTGATGTGGCTGAACGTTTCCTGCGCAAAGGCCGCAAAGTTTACGTTGAAGGCGAGTTGCGCACCCGCAAATGGACTGATCAGAGCGGCCAGGACAAATACACCACTGAGGTGGTGATTGACCGCTTCCGCGGGGATTTGCAGATTCTAGACAACAACCGCGATGGGGACAGTCAGAGCGGTGGTGGCTATGGCGCAGGCCAGGCCAGCCAGGGTGGTGGCTACCAGAAGCCACGCGCCCAGGGTTCTTCCTTTGGTGGTCAAAGCCAAAGCCGGCCACAGGCCCAAGGCGGCAACCAGGGCTGGGATGCAGGCCATGCCCAGGCTGACCAAGACCTGGATGACGAGATCCCCTTCTAACCCTTAAGCCCTTCTGATTCTCAGGGCTGGCCGCCCTGACTAGGGCGGTGCGGGGGTGGCTATGCTTGAGGCCTGTTCAGGCCTGCCCCTTCACCAGAAACCTGGGTAGCCCCAGCCGCCACCCCAGCCTGGTCCCCACCCCCAGCCTGGGCCATAATCCCATCCCCAGCCAGGACCGCCCCAGCCCCAACCACCGTAGTAACCCCCAAAACTCCCGACATCTCCCAAGCCTTCCAGCCCATCGGCCAGCAGGGAGAACACGCCCCAGCCGTCACTGCTGCCAGAATCATCTTGCTTGGTCGTAGTTGAGGTCGATGTGGTACTGGCTTTTTGGGGACGGTTAGTGAAGGTTGGCAGTGGTGGTGGCGCTGGTAGCCCCAACGCCTTGTTGTTCTGCGCTGCCTGCGCTGAGGCAGCCATTAAACTGGGGTTGGGCTGCTGGTAGGCTGGCACTGCGCTGCCCACTGGCGTTGGCGGCACAATGGGGGCTGTCGGGGGCGCCGTTTCGCAGCCTGCCAGTACCATGCCCAGCAGCACCGCACCCTGTCCCCAAGCGATGTGAACAAGGCGGTTTCTACGCCGCGCCCCCCCTGCACGTGAGGAAGCCTTGTTGGGATGGCAACACATGGTGTTCTCCAATTGGTTGTTAAGGGCCCTCAAGCTGGATGTTGGTAAAGGCGGTTCATGGCAGCAAGCGGGCAGAGACTGCTTTGGACTGACAAGCTGCCCCCTGAACCCAGAAGGCCTGCGCTTGGTGGGGGCGTGTGGTCATAAGTGTCTGCTTGACCCTTCAAAGGCCTGGCTGGGCCTATCCTGGCTTGCGTAGGCAAGCGTTCACGGTGATAGTCCCTTTTCATGAAAGCACCTGCCCTCAAGCCACATGTCCCTTGCCTTGATTTCAGGCGCTTCACCATCAATGTGGTGTTGGGGGCTTTTAGCGTGGGCTTGGTGGGATGCGCCACAGCCCCGCCGCAAAATCCCAATGACATCTGCTCCATCTACCGGGAGAAGCGCTCTTGGTATTTTGCCGCCATGAAGGCCCAAGAGAAATGGCATGTGCCCAACACTGTGCCCATGGCCATGATGTACCAGGAATCAGGCTTCCACAGCGACATCCAGACCCGCCGCACGTACATTTTGTGGATCATCCCCTGGGGCCACATTACCAGTGCTTATGGCTATGCCCAGGCAGAGAATGGCGTTTGGCATGATTACCAACGCTCCATAGGTCACGATGGCGACCGCACAAACTATGCTGATGCTCTCGATTTTATGGATTGGTACATGACGCGCACCCACCGCTTGGCTGGGGTTCCTTTGGCTGATGCCCGCAACCAGTATCTGGCCTACCATGAAGGCTGGGGTGGGTACAGGCGCGGCACTTACCAGGGCAAACCGTGGCTGGGGCGTGTGGCCAGCAAAGTGGGCAGCCGTGCCCAACGTTACAAAACCCAGTACGATCGCTGCGCCGATTCCCTCAAGCCAAGTTTCTGGGAATGGCTGTTTTCCTGGCTGCCTTGAAGCTGGACTGCAAAGTGCCGCAGCTGTTCATTTCGCCTGTCGTTTTGAATGGCCCCACCACAGCTTTACAAGGAACCTATCATGCCCAGAATCTACTGGCCTGCTGGCTTTGTCCCAGGTTTTGCCGACAATTTTGCCTCCAATGAGATCGTCATGAAAACCATGACGGCTGACCAGGCTTGGCCTTGGCTGGCTACGCCTGAACGCTGGCCTGGCTACTTCCCAAGTCTTTCCGCCATCGCTTTCTGGCGCAATGACGGGCCCTTGCTGACAGAGGGGGTGTGCTTTGACTTTACCGTTAAGGTTGGGGGCAAGGCCTACCCCATGCACAACCGGATTCTTGAATGCGTGCCACCCCTGCCAAGTGATCCAACGCGCCCTGCGCGCTTGGCATGGCACAGCTGGCGCGGCGAAGAGAACACGCCAGAGCGCTTCGAGGTTCACCATATATGGCTCATGCAGAACTTGGAGGGCGGGCGGCTGAGCATCCTCACCCAGGAAACCCAGATTGGCCGCGCCGCTGTGGAGCTGGCCAACACGCACCCTAATGCTATGGTGATGATGCACCAGGCGTGGTTGGAAGCCATGGCAGCTGCCATCCGCCAAGCTACCGCTGGCTGAGGGCGCATGAGCCCTCCATGCCAACCTTGGGGGGCAACGTGAAGCACGGACTGGAAAAGGCTGTGATTTGAAAATCCAAGGCCAGTCTTTTATGGTGAACAAACAACCACAAGGTGCTTTTGGCCCAACATTGACTAACCTACCAGGTGATGTTGGTTGCAAGATCTGGCTTGCCTGCCACTTGGCAGGAACCGGACCCAGCACAGCGGCTGGGCGTCCGCCACAGCTGCCACAATGATGCCCAAGCCCCCAGGCTATGCTTGACGAGCCCCCCCTTGCCGCAGGGTGTGGCATGCTGGAATTTATTGGATTTGGGTGCGTTGGTTCCGCCTGCAGGCTGGCGTGAAACGGCTTTTGAGCCAGCACCTTGCCTTGAGCGTTTTGACCCTTGAACAACGAGTGAGGATCTTCAATGACCCACAAGAATTTCCCCATCCCCACCAACGCCCCGACAGCCGTCAGCCCAGATGGTGCGCTGAAAATGGTTATTTTTGACTGTGATGGCGTCCTGGTTGGGGGCGAGCACCTCTCCAATGCCTTGATGGCAGAGGAAGCGCGCAAATATGGCTGGCCATTGAGCGATGAGGAGGCGGCGCGCATTTTCTCTGGCGGTGAGCTAGCGAAGATCGGCGAACGCATCGCTGAACACACAGGCAAGAAACTGCCAGCTGATTGGGGGCTAATGATGCAGAAGCGCATTGCCACCATGATGAAAACAGAAGCCGAAACCATCGATGGCGCTGAGAAAATGCTTCAGGACGTCAAGAACCTAGGCTTGCCCATCGCTGTTGGGTCCAATTCCTCAGGGGAGGAAATGGAAGCCAAATTCTCCAGCACAGGTCTTGATGAAATCATTCCAGCTGACGCCATCCATTCCGCCCGTGACCTCAACGTGCCTAAGCCGCGCCCTGATGTTTACCTGCACGCAGCTGCCAACGAAGGCGTGAAGCCTGAAAACTGCATTGTGCTGGAGGATTCAGACCCAGGCGCTGAGGCTGCCCGCAAAGCCGGCATGGCCTGCGTCCTTCTGCGCCCCCTTGATGAGCCAGCGCCTGAATGGCCAGGCCTGCTGCGCATTTCGCACCTGGACCAGTTTGTGCCGCTCCTCAAGAAGATCATGGCTGAACAGAAAGCCCATGAAACCACCAAGGCCAGCTGAGGCATAAATAGGTCCAGGGACGTGTTCGTAGTCTGGCCAGTGCAGTGCCACCTGCATGGCCCTTGACCGCCTCCTTTGGTACCTCAAGGCCATGGGGAGGGGTGGGCGGCCTCCTCTCCTGCATCTCCTGCGGCAATGGTGCGTCCAGGGTTGTTGTGGCGCCAATCACGCGCTGTGGCGCTGCGCATACGCCAGCGCCGCCCCTTGGGGGCTGTGGCGATCCACGCTTGCAAAGCGGATTTGCTTGCAAAGCGCACAGGTTGATCTGTTGCTTCATCAAATCCCCAGTGCCAGCCATCCCACCCCACGCGCAGGCCATTATCCTGCTGGGCATTGGTGGGGATAGAGGTGTGTGGGCTGGTGGGGGGGGTGTTCACAGCTTCACCTGCTGGAGAATGGCGGGAAATGGGGGACAGTCACCCCACCTTAAGCAGCTTCCTGAGCGCTTTCCCACCCCGCCCCTTACAAGCCTGCGATGCAGGACCATATCAAGGACGGTTCTTGCTCTGCAGCCTGAAACCTGCTGGCCTGTTTTGAACCATCATCACGCATCTAGAAAGTTTATCATCATGACCAATCACCATCATCATGGCGACCACCACAAAGCCACCCACCACGAGCATGAGCCAGCCGGCGCCCAGGGCCCTGCTGAAAACCACGATAAGCCTGAGGGCCATGAGGGCTGCGGTTGCGAGAACCATGGCAAGCCAGGCTGCGATGGCCAGGGCGGTTGCGGCGACCATGATCATGGTGCCCCCCAATCCTTGACCCCTGAATTCCTCGCCCAGAACATCGGCAGGATGGTCAACGAAGCTGGGCAAGGCCTTGATGACCAACAAAAAGGCATTGGCGCGCATTTTGCCCTTATGGGGTTTGCGCTGGCCCAATCCATGGGGGGCGCCCCGCGTGAGGCACTGGAACCCTTCGTTCATGCCACCCGTGACATCCTGACCCATGGCTCAGCGGAAGCTGCCCAGAAGGCGCGTGCCGCCCAGGGCGCCGAACAAGCACCCCAGAAAGAGGGTGAAGGTCAGTGCGGCGAAGGCTGCGGCTGCGCCCACTGACGGGGTAGTTTGGGCTGCTGTGCGCTGTGGCCAGGGCCTTTAGCCTGCCACAGCGCCCCCTTGGGAGGCAGCCCTGTTGCCGCCACACGCTGTAAACAATACCAGATCCCCTGGAGAGTCCCCATGACCACCTTCAACAACGCCCAATTGGACCACCTACCCTCTGGCGTCGCCGCCCCTGCTTATGACCGCGCCCAGGTGCGCCCTGGCATTGTTCATTTTGGGGTTGGCAATTTTTTTAGGGCACATTTGGCCCACTACGTGGACGCGTTGCTGAACAAGGGTGGCCATGATGCTTGGGGCATTGTTGGGGTCGGCCTGCGCGACAGTGCCTCTGGACGTAAGAAGGCTACGGATTTCGCTGCCCAGCAAGGCCTATACTCCCTGACGGCCATCGCCCCTGACGAAGCCCGCAGCGTGCGCGCCATGGGCCCCATGGTTGATTACATCCACGCTGCCCCAGGCGCCCAGCGTGAACACATTCTGGACTTGCTGGCTGCGCCGGAGACCAAGATCGTCTCCCTCACCATCACAGAAGGTGGCTACAACATCGATGAAGCTTCAGGCCGCTTCAAGCTGGATAACCCCGCTGTGGCGCGCGACCTGGCCCATCCGACCGAACCTGAAACCGTGTTTGGCTATGTTGTGGAGGGCTTAGCGCGCCGGCGCGCCAAGGGCCTTGGTGGCCTTACCATCATGTCCTGTGACAATTTGCGCCAGAATGGCAAGGTTTCCCACACCGCCTTCACAAGTTACGCCCGCGCCCGTGATGCTGGCCTGGCAGATTGGATGGAAAGCCATGTGACGTTCCCTAACGCCATGGTTGACCGTATCGCGCCGACAGTGACCGCAGAACGCGCAGCGGCCCTCAACAAGGCCAGTGGCCTTGAGGATCGCCAGCCTGTTTTGACGGAAGCTTTCACCCAATGGGTGGTTGAGGACCGTTTTGCGGCGGGGCGCCCTGACTTTGCGGCTGTAGGCGCGCAGTTCTCTGATGACGTGCCTGCTTTTGAACATGCCAAAATCCGTGTTCTCAATGAAAGCCACCTAATGCTGGCCACTGCAGGTATGCTGATGGGGCTGACCTACGTTGACGAGGCCATGCGCCAGAAGGCGTTGCTGGCGTTCGTCAAGGCTGTCCAGGAATGTGACGTGCTGCCCACGCTGAAGGCGCCACCAGGTGTCAACCTGGTTGATTACATGAACACCATTTTGGAACGTTTCTCCAACAAGGCCATGATGGACAGCCTGGCACGCATCGCGTCAGACGCCACCTCCAAGGCGCAGGTGTTCTGGACGGAAACCGTGCTGAACGCACTTGCTGGCAAAACCGAAACCAACCGCGTGGCCTACATGTTGGCCTTGCTTCTGGAGTATTTGCGCGGCCAGCGCACCGATGGCAGCCGTTATGAGCTCCAGGAGCCTGCCCTTTCACCAGAGCAGCTCAAGATTGCCGCTTCTGATGACTGGCGCGCCGCTTTGGCGCTGCCAGCCTTTGACCCTTTTCGTAGCAAAATGACGCCAGCTTTTGAAAAGCAGATTGTGGAGCACCGCAAAGCCATCCGCGCCAAGGGCGTTCCAGCCACCCTGCCACACTGAAGGCGGCAGGGGCTGGCCGTTCCTTAATAGTAATGTTGAGCCAGCCCTTGCCCCTTCCCTGATCGCTCAAGGGGTTGGGGGTGCAGCCAAGTCTGGTTGCGCCTTGAGGGCGGCTTCAACGTGGCTGTGCAGGGCCTGTGCTGTACGCCTGGCTTCCCCATGGGCGCTGACCACTGTGCAAGCAACCCCAAGCCCCAAAGGCAAAGCCCGTTTCATGCGCCCCTTGAAGGTATGTGGAAGGGCTTTTTTCAGTTCTGGGGCCGCTTTGGCGATGCCGCGGAGCTTGCTCAGTTTCTGGCCCACTTGGCGGAACTGGCGCCAGAGCTGCAGCCCTGTTCCTGCGAAATCAGCCATTTTGTGTAAGGGATGGTGTTCTATCCCTGGCAACGTCTCAGCCACATCACCATGGCTTGGTTGGAGGGCGGGGAGGCTTGTTGATAGTGCGCCGTCATCAGGGGCGGTAAGGGCTTGACGTTCATCATGTTGGTCAAAAAACTGACTGAAGGCCCGCATGCCTACGCCAAGAAGGCCGTTGCCCTCATGCAGGTGGGCCAGCACCGCGCTTACGGCTGCATCGCGCAGCTGTTCATCGGTTTTTCCGGGCGCTTTTAAAATGGCCATGCCCAAAGCCAACGTCAGCTCTGTGCGCAACCCCAAAATAAAGTCACTTACTGAACCACCCGTAGCCACCCACCACGTCCCCAGCGCTGGCACAGCGCCAAGTGCCGCTGTCACAGCAGCGGTGGCTGTCAAGCGGTGGCTGCTATGGCGTACCAAGCGCATGAGGAGGGCTGCCTGTTTGTCCTGCTCATTCAGGGGGGAGGCACGGTCTTCCATTTTGGCTTCAAGCCGTGCCAGGAAAGAACGTGTTCGCTCAACGCTTGGGCAGAGTTGAAGCAGAAGTTTCTTCACAAGGCGCTGAAAGCGCCTGTCCTGCTCAAGCGTGGTGGCTGGTTGGCCATTGGGCGCCTGCGACCAGGCAGGGGTTTGGTAAAGAGCGCTTGAGGAGGTCTTGCCTGAATCGGGCATGGGGGGGGATGGTGTGTGTGTCATGGCATGTCCATTACCGCAGCGTTGCAACCGTTATGTTGTAGAACAGTTTGGCCTGATTGGATGGAAAACACGCATGAAAAGTGGCTTTTTAAAAGGCAGGGGGCTGGTGGCGCTGTTGCTAGGGCTGGCTTTGCCACCACAAGCCTTGGCCCAGACAGCATCGGGGGGATTGGGCCAGGAGACAGGTACTGTGATGGCGCCTGCCCCTACAGCCACTTTGCCTGAACGGCCTGACGCCCATTTAGCGCATGTGACGGAGCAAGGGTGGGTGCTCAACGCCCATGACATGATGATAGCCCGCATCAGGCCTGACGGGACCATTGCTGGCCGTGAAGGGCAGTATCTGGGCCATCTCTGGCCGGATGGACGTGTGACCGACCCTGAGCGCTACGTCCTCGCTACCATGGACGCGACAGGGCGCGTTATGAGCTACCGTCACAGCCACTTGGGCTATGTCAGCGACCAAGGCATCGTGCGTGATGCTCAGGGCTTCCCAATAGGTGTCGTCCCAGCCCGCCACAGGGTGGAAGGCATGGTCATTTTGTTGGCTGGCCATGGCATTGAGTTTCCATAAGCGTTCCTGGGGTGTAAGGAACGGGCAGCTTTTTCAGCACCATGGAATGAAGAGGGGATGCACGATGGCCTGGCGAAAAGGGGTGGAAAGCAAGCGTTCAACCAGTGACATGGGTGCGGCGGGCGCCTTGGCACTGACCCTTCTCTTCGGTTTGGGGGCTTGTGGGCAGGCTGGAACGCAGAATTCACGCCAAGCGGGTGACTTCATGAGCAACCATCCGCTTGGCTGTGCCGTTCTGCTGCCATTCTGCCCCATGATTGAAGCCTACACCATGATGCCCCAAAGCGCTCCGCCCGATCAGGCGGACCCGGTTTTCAGCACGCGCCAAGCTATGAATGACTGCGCAGACCGCTACAGCACCCCACACCACGCTGAAGCCCTGGCCAGCTGCCAGAACAGCGCTTTTGCCGCTTGGGCATCCAAAGGCGGGATGAGCAGCCAAGCCATCCAGACCGTGACGGCAGCCAACACCGCGCAAGGCGCAGCTGTCCAGAAGGGGCAGCGCACGCCGCTCCAAGCGCAACTGACTTTCCAGCTGGCCATGGAGCAGGCTGTCGCCCAGACCCCCGTCACCTACCCCAGCAACCCCGCCATTGTGCCCAACAGCCTCCTGGCTTGGGAAAAGCACCAGTGCGGCGCGCTTTATGGTGGTTCTAAGCAGGAATATGTTTACGAAGCCATGTGCGACAACGTCGCCTTGGCAGGGTGGGCACGCCGTACCCACACATCTCAGGCGCGCCTGCAGCCCTTGATGGATGGCGCCTTGCAGGTCGCTTACCAGGAACAAAGCCAGAAAATCAGCCATGGCAGCGCTGAGGCCACCTTAGCTGCCTTGGTCAGGAAAAGCGGGCTGGACTTCACAGTGCCAGCCAACACGTCCGTCATTGGCGGCAAAGGGGCCCAAACCACCCCTGCCAAACCTTGATGAAGCCCAGTCTTCAGAGGGGGCGGGCTATAGTCATGGCGCGCCCGCGCACAGGGTAGCCAGGGTCGCTGTAACCTGGGCGTGAACTGTGCCCAGGTGAGACCAGGCTGTTGATGAAGACCTCGTCATCAGGGGTGATGGTGTAATCCAAACCAGCCTGGTAACCCTGCCACTGCTCAAAGGTGCGCGGACCAGCCAACACGGATGAAACGGCAGGGTTGGCCAGGATCCAGGCCAGCGCAAACCCAACGGCTGTTGTGCCACGGCTTTCAGCGTGGGCTTTGATTTTCTGGGCCAATTCAAGTGATTCAGCGCGCCATTCCGTTTCCATCATGCGTTTGTCAGCGCGCCCAGCACGGCTTCCTGGTGCCGGTTGCTGGTTGGGGGCGTATTTGCCAGTCAACACGCCACGCGCCAAGGGGCTGTAGGGAACCGCGCCAAGGCCGTAATGGGCGCCAGCTGGCAGGATCTCCTGTTCAGCTGTACGGTCTGTGATGTTGTAAAGTGGCTGGCTGACGATGGGGCGCGTCATGTTCATGCGGTCAGCCAGGCGGACGACATCAGCGATTTCCCACCCCCTAAAATTGGACAGGCCATAGTAAAGGACTTTGCCTTGCGCCATCAGGTCATTCACCGTGCGCAGCCCCTCCTCCAAGGTCACGCCTGGCAGGGCGCGGTGGAAATACAGGATGTCCACGTAATCAGTGGCCATGCGCTTCAAGGAGCGTTCAAAAGTCTGCAGGATCCATTTGCGTGACTGCCCTTCCCTGTTGGGGCGCTGGGCGCCAGCAAAACCCATGGAAGCGCCGCTGAAGCCGAACTTGGTCGCCACGATCCAGTCATCGCGGTGCTTGGCAATGCCTTTGCCAACCACCTCCTCTGTGCGGCCTTGCTGGTAAACGTCCGCTGTGTCGAGGAAGTTGAAGCCACGGGCATGGGCATCATCCATGATGCGCAGCGCTGTGGCCTCATCACAGGGGCCGCCAAACATCATGCTGCCCAGGCAAAGGGTGGAAACCTCAAGCGCGCTGGCACCAAGTGAACGGTATAGGTGGGGTGAAGTCGCTGTCATGATGGTTCCTGGGGTTGTTGGCTGGGATTGCGTGGGCAGGCCGCTGGTCTGCCATGCCCCTGCAGGGGGCGGTTGCGGTCATGCTAAGGTGCGCCAGCAAGTCGGTAAAGGCGCAGCAGGGGAAAACGCCATGAGATGCCTAGTGACAGGGGGGGCGGGCTATGTCGGCAGTCACACTGTGCTGGCGCTGCTGGATGCTGGTCATGACGTCACGGTGCTGGATGATTTGAGCACAGGCCACCTTAGGGCTGTGCCAGCCCAGGCAGCATTCCACCGTGCCGACCTACAAGATCTTGCCGCCACGCGCACTGTTCTGGCCACAGGCCCTTGGGATGCTGTGCTGCATTTCGCAGGCCTGTCAGAGGTTGGCACTTCCATGAAGCGCCCTTACCACTACCTGCGGGCCAATGGCCTCATGGCCCTCAACCTGCTGGAAGCGTGCGCAGAAGTGGGGGTAAAACGCTTTGTGCTGTCTTCAACCGCAGCTTTGTTCCCTGGGGGCGTGGTAGGGGAGGGCGCCACCCCAGCCCCCCACTCCCCTTACGGCGAAAGTAAGCTCTTCATTGAGCGCAGCCTGAAATGGGCAGAGCGCTTGCATGGTATGCGCCATGCCATTCTACGCTATTTCAATGCTGCTGGCGCTGACCGCCAGGGGCGCGCTGGCGAGGACCATCGCCCTGAAACCCACCTTATCCCTCGCGCACTTGAGGCCGTGATGGGTGGTAGGAGGCTGCGCCTCCATGGTTTGGACTACCCAACGCCAGATGGTAGCTGCGTGCGCGATTACATTCACGTTAATGATTTGGCCGCAGCGCACCTGGCCGCTCTGGATTTCTTGGAAGAGCGCTCGCTGACATGCCATGTGGGGTCTGGCCATGGGTTCAGCAACCTGCAAGTCCTGAGCACCATCAAACGTGTGACGGGGCGTGAGGTTCCCTGGGAACGGGCGCCCCGCCGCGCTGGCGATCCCCCTTCCCTGGTGGCGGACGCCAGGCGCCTGCAGGCCGCAACGGGTTGGCGCCCGCTCCACACAGGCCAGGCAGCGCTTGATGATATCGTGCGCACGGCCTGGGCTTGGCGCCAGGCGCACCCCCATGGTTATGGTATGGAACGTTCAGGGCAGCTGGTAAGGCTTGGGGGTGAGCTTGGATGAAAGGTAAAGCGGGTGCTTGGGGCGCCCATTCTTGCTGACCTCAAGGGCGTGAAGCGCCACGCCATTCCGCGCTAGCATCGCAGCGGCTTGGGGGCCGTGGCTGTGAAGTTCAGGGGCTTTGGGGGTGCCGTAAGCCAGAATAACTTTGTCGGCCTGTTTGGCCATCTCCAATAAATGGTGGTGGTTCTCAGGGCCTACGGGGTCTGGCGTCTCAAGCAGGCGTTTTTGGTCTGTGCAGCGGTAAGCGCATGAATTGCCCACCAAAATGCCGCCATAACCCCATTGGCGCGCGTAGCGCTGGCATTTGGCGACAGTGCGGTCATCACCATCTTCCGTGGCTACGGAAGGGTTCATCATCAACCACATCAGGAGGGGCTTTTTGGGGTCCCAAACGCGTTTGAGGGTGTAGCGGTAGCAATCACCCTGATTGGTGCTGACCCCGCCGCCTGCTGGCCCGTAAAGCGCCGTGCTGGTGACATCGCCAGTAAGGTTGAGGGGGCGGGCCGTGCCAACATTGTGACCAGGCTTTTGAAGGGTGCTGGGGGCTTCCGTGGTCATGGTGTTGTCCTGCCGAACTGCTGACACTTAGAAATGGGCTGATGGCGGCACGGCCAGGCAGGTTTGGTGCCCTGCCATCTGCCGGCAGCTGCGCGCCGCCTGCTGGCCTGAAAGGCCCCCAATCCTGGCACGCCAGTAGGTTTTGCCCTTCACGCGGACGCTGGTGATGGAGGCCTGGCCTGGTACACCGTACCTGCGCGCGCCAGCCACAGCCTGCTGGGCCTGGGCGCGCTTGAGGTAGCTGCCCACCTGCACGCTCCAATTGCCACTGGCGGTTTTCTGGGGTGGCGGCTTCCAAGCTGTTGCCGGCATGCGCACCGTTTGGTGGCCAATGCGGGTTGCACGGGTGGTGACGGCATGCCTGTAAAGGGGCTGCCTGAATGCCCTGTGGCCATAGGTTGGTGGCGTGTAGGTGGGCGTTGGCGTGTAGGCGCCACTGCTGGAACCACCGTTGTAGGAATCATTGTAAGCGCTGTTGTCAGCATAAGTGGAACTGTAGGCGGGGGCTGCGCCCCCCCCTTGTTCGCGCGCGGCCCAAGCAGCCCGCACGGCCGCAGCCGAACTGCTTGTGCTGGGGGTTGGGCCGTCATAGGCGGCATAGGAGCTGTCGCTGTCATTGTCGGACCCCGTCCTGGCCCGGCCATCATGGCGCGCCACCTTCAAGTCGGCGTCAGAGACGTGAACGGGGGATATACCAGCGATCTGGCGCCCGATGATGGCCACGTAACGCCTGGTTTCGCGTGGTAGCGGCTTGTTGTTGCGCAGGTAGCGGTCAACATTGCCAGGGCCGTCATTGTAGGCCGCCAAAAACCCAGGTGAGCCGTAGATGTCGTACATCTGCCTGATGTAGGCTGTGCCTGCCATGATGTTGTCATGGGGGTCGTAGGCATCGTCACCCAGGTTGTATTCGTTGCGCAGCTCCTCATAAGAGGGCGGCATGAGCTGCATCAGCCCCATAGCGCCTGGCGCGGAGGTGATGAAATTGCCGTTGCGGTCAAAAACATGGCCGCCTGATTCCTGGTGGATAACAGCGCGGATCCAGGCTTCAGGCACGTCAAAGCGCTGGGAGGCCTCCCTGATGTAAGGACCCCACGGGTCTGATGAGGAACCAGGGGCCGCATAGTAATGGTGGGCCCGGGCTTGATACTGGGCCTGTTCATCCAGCAGGGGCTGGCCACCGTCATAATTACTGCTGCACCCGCCAAGGCCCATCAGGGCTGCTAGCAGCGCCAAGGCCAGCAGGCAGGGCAGGGACGTCACGGCCGGGGCAGGGGAAGGCCTGATTGAATCTGAACGGGGCTGCTGTCCTGCCATGGCGGTGTGACTCATTGTTTCTACCTATCTGGGCAGCCTGGGCAACGGTTGGTCGGGCTGGCGCCAGGCTGCTGGCACTATAGGACGGTGGAAGCCCCCACGGCCAGCCATAGGCAGTGGAAAAACGCGGTTGCGCTGACCTATTCGCCTCACCAAGGGGGCGTGGGCTTTTGGCACGGTTGCTTGCCGGCTGCAGGCCATGGGCCTACAACAAGGGAAGATGGTGACGCCTCATCAAGGCGCGCCGACCAGCCCTTGAAGGAGAACCACCATGGCTTATGCCAGCCTCAATGCGGAACGCGTTGCCGCCGCCGCCAAGTCAGCCCTCACCACCCTGGCTGCCCACACAGGCGAGAAGAACGAGACCCACCAGCGCAAAACCATCATGATTGAGCGCATTGGAGCCTTGGCCAATGCCGCCGCCCAAAGCCCCAGCAAAGAAATCACCATGACATCAGAGGAGTTCTGGCTGCTTTCCAACAATTGGTGATTGGGTAAATGTCAGCCCAGCCTTGGCCTTGCTGGCTAGGGCAGCTTTAAGGTAACCAAGCCTGCCCCTCGCCACCATGGTGAGGGGTTTTTAGTTTTCCTGGCCGGAAATGGGCTGGACATGTAGGCGCCGGCCGTGGCGCTCCAGCCAAGTGCCCAATGGTTTGGCGATGAGGGGGCCCAGAACAATGACGGCCACCATACGCGCTGTTTGCATGGAGATGATGAAGGGGAGTGCCACAGGCACAGTGGCGCTGATGATAATGATGGTGTCCAGCCCCCCTGGGCTTGTGGCCAAGTAAGCGCTGAGGAGGTCGATGTGGGCCAATTTGGCAACGGGCCACGCCAGTAAGGCGCAAGCCCCCACGGTGATGGCAGCTGACATCATGATGGCTGGCAGGGCGCGCAGAGCGTGGCCTAGAACAGCGCGGTTGAAACGCAGCCCAATACACCAGCCGATGATGAGGTAGGCAGGCACGCGCAGCCATTGCGGCGGGCAAATGTGGAAAAGCCCGGTTAGCTGACCAAAGCCACCCACCACCATGGTCAGGAACAGAGTGGCGGCTGGGAATTTCATTCTGGTGCCGATGAACGTGCAGCCAATTACCAGGGCAAGCGTGGGCCACAGCGCTTCCATGTGCATGGGGGGGAGGGGTGGTGACTTCAGCCCCCCTGTTACCCACCACGCCACTAGAGACGTACTAACGGCGACCAGAATGACCCTAAAATAAAGCATGAACGCCGCCAGGCGTGGGTCAGCGCCAAAAGCGCCGCATATCATCACCATGGTGGACGCCCCCCCTGGTGATGCGCCCCATAGGGCTGTCGTGCCAGGCATAATGCCCAGCCAGGCCAGAAGCGCCCCTGTGCCAAAGCTCACCACGATAACTGAAAGCACCGTGAAGCCCATGAGCGCGCCATGGTCCAGGATCCCTTTGAAAAGAGGCCAGCTCAGGCTGCTAACGACAAGGGCGCCCAAAACGGCTTGCGCGCCGGCAAACCATGTTCGGCCAACATGCATGGGCTTACCGTGAAGGGCCATGTAAATGGCTGCGATCATGGGGCCAAGCATGAACCCGGCCGCCAAGTGAAGCAGCGCGAACACGCCAACCAATGCCGCTGAGAGCAGCAGCAGCAATCCCCATTGCTTAATGGCCTGCCCTTTGGGGCTGCATTGGCGCGGGTTTGGCTGGGTGTTTTTCATGGCGCAGGCTTCAAGGTGTCCTGGTGTGGAAGCCAGGCCATGGGGGCGCAGTCAGGCACCCGACCAGGGCAAGGTGGTGCGGGAAAGGTCAAGCAGGCAAGCAGGGTCGGGTCTTTCAAGCGTTGATGGCGTCCTTCAGGGGGGGAGTCCGCCATCAGTTTGCGTAATGAATGCTGCCTTGCCCTAGCACAAAACCCGCTTTGGTGGCAGGGGCGTTGGAACATGCCTGCCTCAGCCTAGCCACAGTTAAGGATAGGGCCCCGGTCAGCTCTGGCTGCTGTCAGGTTTGCGGCGGAACGCATCGAGGCTGACGACCTCCGCTGCCGCAGGGCCTGGTTGTTCTGGGGTCGTGTCAGCGGGGGTTATTGGGGTTTGGCCAGGCTGCTTTTCAGCACGGTTGAAGTCAGCGGTTTTGATTTCAGCTTCCGTGGTGTTTGAACTGGATGGCTCAGCTGCCGTGGGCTGGGGAAACTGCAGCACCAGGCCAATGGCAGGGTCGCTGAACTGCGTGATGGCGCTGAAGGGGATGGTGAGTGTGGCAGGCGCACCACCGAATGTCAGCTGGACGGAAACCGTTTTCTTGAATGGATCAACGTTCAGGTTGCTAAACTGGTGCTGCAAAACAATGGTGACGTCATCAGGGTAGCGCGCCTTCAGAAAGGGCGGCACGGTGCAGCCTGGCGCCTGGGTGCGGAAGGTCAGGTAAAAATGGTGTTCACCAGGCAGGCCCTCTCTCTGCACATGCTCAAGCGCCTTGATCATGACGCCACGGTAGGCCTCTGCCAGCCAGCTTTCATAAGGCAGGAGGCTTTCTGGCTGTTGTGGCATGTCGCCTGCAGGGTTGTCTGGCTGGTTGGGGTCGTCACTCATTGGTTCTGTCCGCTCGGTCCAGGGGTATGCTGCCGAAACACCTTGCCAACCTGGTCAGGCGGCAGGGAATGAGCGTGCGCGAGCACAGCTGCTCCCCTTGGTCTGCCCTCCTCCAGCTGGAATGGCAAGGGGTTGGGGCGATTCCTACCCCCCTCCAAAGGTGCCATTGTTGGGTGGAGGCCGCTGCAGAGGCATGTTAAAGCCCTGGGCACATGGCTGCCTTCCCCCACCACCTAGGGCAGGGCCATTATTCTTAAGGTGAGACGATGAACACTCTGTCCCTGCCTGCCGCCCTTCGTCACATGCGCTTTGGCACTATTGCCGTTGTAGGCGATGTAATCTTGGACCGTTACCTGGAAGGTGAGGTCAACAGGCTTTCGCCAGAGGCCCCCGTTCCAGTGCTTTCTGAAGGGCGCGAGCGGGCGCGCCCAGGTGGGGCGGCCAATGTGGCTTTGAACGCCGCTGCCCTGGGGTGCCAAGTCAGATTGGTGGGCCTGGTGGGCGATGACACACCTGGGCGGCAGTTGGCAGCGCTGCTTGCTGGCGCCCGTTTGCCTGGCACGGTGTCGTGCGCAGGCCTGGTGGTGGAGGGTAGCTACCGTACGGTGGTCAAAACCCGCGTTTTGGCAGGGCGCCAGCAAATTGTGCGCATCGATGAGGAAAACCCGCCACCGCCTTTTGGTGCGCCCCGCTCCTCAGCCCTTCATGAAGCCGTGCGCCAAGCGTTGCGTGGGGCTGACGTCATCGTGTGCTCTGACTACGCTAAGGGTGTGTTGGGCGATGACATCCTGGCGCTGGTCATGAAGGAGGCCCAGCAGGCCCGTGTGCCTGTGATTGCTGACCCGAAGCGCGCCAACCTTTCAGCCTATGCGGGCGCTGCCCTCCTTACCCCCAACCAGGCTGAGTTAAGGCAGGCTGTAGGAATGGATTCGCTTGAAAGCGACAGCGACATCGCTGAAGCCGCCCTTCAGGCCTCCCTGCAATTTGGTGGTGATGTACTTCTGACCCGCTCAGGCGCCGGCATGAGCCTGTGGCGGCGTGACGGCACGTTGCGCCATGCCCACAGCGTCCCTTCAGAGGTTTACGACGTCTCAGGCGCTGGTGATACTGTCATTGCCTCCATGGCGGCTTTTCTTTCAGGGGGGTTGGCTATGGATGACGCCATGCAGCTGGCCAACATCGCAGCCGGCCTGGTGGTGGGTAAGCTTGGCACCGCTAGCGTTTCCTTGGCGGAGATCATGGCCGCTTTCAGCCAGGGGCAGCGGGTGGGCATGGGGCGCGTCCCAGCCCTGGGGCCTGTCATCTGCCATGGCCTGGATGAGCGCGCCCGCCACCGTCTGGCCCTGTGGCGTCAGGCGGGGGAGCGCATCGTGTTCACCAATGGTTGCTTTGACTTGCTCCACCCAGGCCACCTCAAGCTGCTTGCAGAAGCTGCCACTGTGGGTGACAGGTTGGTGGTGGGTTTGAACAGCAATGATTCCGTGGCGCGGCTCAAAGGGAAGGGGAGGCCCATCCAGGATGAGAAGGCGCGCGCCGCTATGCTGGCAGCCATGCGTGGCGTGGACATGGTGGTGGTGTTTGGCGAGGACACGCCGGAAGGCCTTATCAGAGCCTTGAAGCCTGATGTCCTCGTGAAGGGTGACGACTACCGTGAAGAGGACATCGTTGGGGCGGATTTCGTGAAAAGCCAGGGGGGCTTAGTGGTGCGCGTGCCCGTTCTGCCTGGTCAGTCCACATCCAACCTGGCCAGCCGTGCTGGCTCAACCCAAGGTTGAGGGGCCATGGAGGGCAAGGCCTCAGGCCTGAGCAGCCTGCTGGCTGAAGGGGCCTTCTGGCGCCAGTGGCTGCTTGAGAAGGCCCTGCCCCTTTGGCATGGCGCTGGTTGGGACCCTGTGAACGGGCTCTACCATGAGCGCCTGTTTCAAAATGGACAGCCTGATGAGCAGGCGCCAAGGCGGCTGATGGTGCAGGCACGCCAAATCGCCACCTATTGCCATGCCGTGTTGGATGGCCTCATGCCCCCTGCTGTGGCCAAGCAAGCGTTGGCAGCATTTGGGCGTGTCCGCGCGCTTTATCACGCGCCTGATGGCCAACGGGGTTGGATTTTTTCCCGAACCGTGGCCGGCCAGCGCCAAGGGGCGTTTGATGGCAGGCGCGATTTCTACGCCCATGCCTTCATCCTCTACGCCCATGCCATGGCAGGGCGCGTCAGCCAAGGCAGCTTGCAGGAAGCGTTGCGGCTGCAGGCTCAAACCCTTGTGGAGGACATAAACCAGCTTTTTCTGGCCCCTCCCCCAGGAAGGGGTGCCACAGCCGCCGCGCTACGCCCACAGCCCCAGAACCCGCTGATGCATTTTCTGGAAGCCCTTCTTGCCTGCCAGGAGAGTTGGGAATCTCCTAGTGTAACAGGGAGCAGGTTCTTCACCCATTGGGCAGGACGCATCGTGGCTAAATGCCTAGATCAGATGGTGCGAAACGTCTCTTCCCATGGAACATCTAACCAAGCCCGGAACACAGGGTGGCTGGTGCTGCCTGAAGACTTTGTGGGGTGCAACTTCAACAGCCCTTGGCGGCCATCCATATCCTGGCGCGTGGAGCCGGGCCATCAGGTGGAGTGGGCGTGGCTTCTTCTTAAATGGCTGCGCCTGAACCCTGTCAGGGGCGGAGGTGGGGAAAGCACTCTGAGGCACCAAGCCTTGGTGAGTGCTAAGAGACTGGCGCTGCCTTGGCTTGAACAAGCCCACTTTCTGCCAGATGCCGTCACGCCCACTGGGGCCGTCATGGAAGCGGGGCAACGGCTGTGGCCACAAACGGAAAAACTGCGCTTGCTAGGGACGGTGCTGGCGGAGGATCCCTTCCCTGTGGCGTTTCCCTTGAAGGACACCTACAGCTACCAGGCCAGGGCTGTGCGCGCAGCGTTTTTGCCAGATAAGCTCAAGGGGGGTTGGATAGACCGCCTGGAGCAGCCAGCGGCCTTTATGCCAGCAAGCAGCCTTTACCATATTTATGGGGCTGCCAGAGGATTGGCATTGTTGTGACAATCAAATGTGGGGTTGCTAACCAGCCCCAAGGGTGCCAGTGGAAAGTGCTTGGTCATCCCCATCAATATGTTTTGAGGTCCCATGCTGGCACCAATTGTTTCCACAGCGCTGTACATTATGGGGGCGTTGTTCATCATTCTGGCCATGGTGGCGGCCTTTTATGGTTTTTTGGGTAAAGGGCCCCGTGCGGTCCAATTGCTTGTGTTAGCAGGCGCTGATTTTTGCTTGGGCATGGCGCTGGTCTGTTTGCCTGGGCTGACTATGCTGGCTGGTTTCACACCTTTGGGGCAGCAACTGCTTGTGGGCTTTGGGGGGTTGTGCCTGGTGGTGGCCGTATTCAGCAATATTTGGCTACGCAACCGCCTCAAACAGGAGCGGCCGCACCAAGGTTGAGGTTCAAGAAGGGCAAAAAAAGCGCCCATCCCAAGCAGGATGAGCGTTTCAGCCCATGGTGCAAACGCACCCTATAAAACAAACGAATTTAATAAAAACAAGGTGGGAAGGCTTCTGTTGCCCGGTGCCTTCCCAAACCGCGCTTATCGCTTACGCAGCGACAGCGAGCACCTCAGAGTTATCATTGGCACTTATCGATTTAGCCCGATAACGGCGGTACAATGCCGAACAAAAAATGAATCTTTACCGTGCGCGTCGAGCCTGTTTCGCCCCCATGGAAAGCCAAACCTTTTAAAGGCCGCTTTGGTATTGGTGGAGGCGCCGGGTACTGCCCCCGGGTCCGCTACACTTATTCCATCCATCGTTTATTGTCATAGTTAGCTAGAGCCAACACAAATCTTATAACATTTCCCCATTCTGAATGCAAGCTTTTCCAAGGAACATTCAACAGTCAGGATTCTTTCTGTGGCTGTGGCCCATCCAAGCCTTGGAGGCTGTGCGGCCTTCCGGCTAGAAAGGCCGGAACAATAGGAAAACGATTAACCTGGAGAGGCGCCATGGTTCTGACGGCAGAACAGCGTGCAGATATTGAGCAAAGGCGTGGGATTTGGCACCGCACCAGGCGCCCTACAGTCGCTGCCATGGAGGAGTTGCTCTACACCCCTATGGCGCGTTTGGATCACGGCTTTGTGCGCGTTGTGGATTACATGGGCGATGACAGCGCTATTGTGCAGGCAGCCAGGGTTTCCTATGGCACAGGCACTAAGCGTGTGTCAGAGGATGCAGGGCTGATTCGCTACCTTATGCGGCACCACCATTCATCCCCTTTTGAGATGTGCGACATTAAACTGCACGTCAAATTGCCCATTTTCGTGGCACGGCAGTGGATTCGCCACCGGACAGCCAGTGTGAATGAATATTCAGCGCGCTACTCCATCCTAGATAAGGAATTCTACGTTCCAGACGTGGGCGACATCGCACCCCAAAGCCGCCAGAACCATCAGGGGCGCGCCCAGGAACCGGTTTCCCTGGAAACGGCTTTGCGCGTTCAGGAGATCCTACGCCGTGACGCTGCCTCCTGCTATGGCGATTACGAAACCATGCTGGACCCGGAAGGATTGGGCGTTGCGCGTGAGCTGGCGCGCATCAACCTGACGTTGGGAATGTACACGCAATGGTACTGGAAGGTGAACCTGCATAACTTCATGCATTTCCTGCGTTTACGGGCCGACCCCCATGCCCAGAGGGAGATCCGCGTCTACGCTGAAGCCATGATGGACATCCTTAAAGCTTGGGTGCCGCTAACAGCCGCCGCTTTTGAAGAATACCGCCTGGGCGCGCGCACCTTCTCAGCCACCATGCTCAAAGTGTTGCGCGCTGCCCTGGCTGGGGAAGAAGTGTGCCAGGAAAGCTCAGGTCTGAGTAAGCGTGAATGGCAGGAAATGAACGCTCTTCTCGATGGCCATCTGGAAAAACGCTCCTGAGCATGGGGAGCGGCTCTGGCGCTGGCTCTAGTTATAGGGCTGTGCGGTTTAACTGGCTGCGGTTTGGCAGTGGAGTTGTTGTTGGCATGTTGGCAGGTGTTGTTTTGCTCTGGGGTTCGCCCTGAAGCGGGGACGCTTATAGGGCTGGTTGAACCCTGCCACATTCCATGACCTGACGCGGGAGGGAACACATGCTGATTGAGGTGGAGGAGACACCCAATCCAGAAAGCCTGAAATTCAGGCCAGGCGTCAGGGTGGCGCTTTCTGGAAGCGCTGATTTCGTCCATCCCGGTTCCGCTGAAGGTCGCTCCCCCTTAGCGGTGGAACTGTTCAGTGTTCCAGGGGTGCAGCGGGTATTCCTGGGTGCGGACCTGGTGGCTGTGACCAAAAGCCCCACAACCGCGTGGGATGATGTGCTGCCCTTTGTCATGACAGTGATGACTGATTTCTTCGCTACAGGTCAGCCAGCTTTGACCAGTGGCCCTGTGCTGCCTTTGGTCAGGCCCCTTAATCCCAGCGACAAGGCTTTGGTGGCGGCCCTTGAACTGGTTTTGGCCCACCATGTGCGCCCTATGGTGGCGCGCGATGGTGGCGATGTCGCCTTCAGGGGGTATGACCAAGGCACCGTTTACTTGACCTTGATGGGCGCCTGCACGGATTGCCCCTCTGCCCAATTGACACTGAAGGGCGGTGTGGAGCGGATTTTGAAACAGCACCTGCCCACCATCAGCACTGTGGTGGCAGTGGAGGAAGGCGACAATCAGTCATGACGTATGAACAAACTCCAGTCAGCCAACACGATAATGAGCATTCTTCCACGCTAGCCCTCCCTGGGGAAGCCGAAAAGGGCAATCTCAGCGCCATTCCGGGCCTGGCCCACCTGGCCAGCCCCCCCCAGAGTGGCGCTGGGGGTGGGGGGGCAGCCGGGCAGCGTGAACGCCAGAATGCAGCAGACCTGACGAGCCTCTTCACCGCTCACCGCACAGCCAGTGGCTTTTCCTCTAAGCCAGTGGAGGCTGGCACCATCAGGCGGCTTTATGACCTGGCGCGCCTTGGGCCGACTTCAGGCAATTGCGCGCCAGCGCGCTTTGCTTTCATCACCAGCGCTTCAGCTCGCCAACGCATGCTGGAAGCCCTCTCTCCTGGCAACAGGGACAAGGTGGCGCAAGCACCCCTTATGGTGGTGGTTGGGCAAGATCCCTTGTTTTTCGACCACTTGCCCAAGCTTAACCCGCAACAACCTTTGCGTGACTGGTTTGCCTCTGATGTGGGGCTGAGTGAGGAAACCGCTTTCCGCAACAGCACCCTCCAGGGGGCTTACATGCTGATGGCGGCCCGGGCGCTGGGCTTGGCCACTTTGCCTCTGTCTGGTTTTGACGCCCCTTTGGTGGAGGACATGTTTTTGCGGGAGCAAGGGTGGCAAGCCAATTTCCTCATCGCCATGGGGTGGCCTTCAGAAGATACCTCAAGTGGGCCGGGTCCCCGGCTGCCACGCCTACTTTTTGAGGAGGCGTGCCTATGTTTATGAAAAGGCCTGTTGACCTTGAAAGCTTGCTGGTCAGCGGGCGCTCCATCGTTCTGAATGGGGCTGGGGTGCGTCTGGGGGCGCCAAGCACCATAGCGTTGATGGAGGGGACGCATTCTGGCCTTCAAAATGTGGTTTCTGGTCCTGCCGCTGCCAGTGCCTGGGCCCCTTTGCTGCGCGCCATGATGGAACAGGCTGGCTGGATGCAGGGCCAGGTGGCCAGCCCAGCGCCTGAACGCGTGGTGGTGGTGACTGGCCCTGGATCCTTTACGGGATTGCGGGCCAGCATGGCTTTGGCCGCTGGTTTGGGCGCTGGTTGGATGTGCCCTGTTTGGCCCGTCCCCCTGGCAGACGCTGTGCGCTGTGATGTGGCGCTTCAAGGTTATGGGCGCGCTGTTGACCAAGGGGTGGATGTCCTGTGCCATGCACGGCGGGGCAGGGTGTTCGTGGTGCCAGCTGTGGGCAAAGCCTATGCTCTCGCCTTAAAGGATCAATCTATTGAAGGAACCCCAACTAAAGGGGGCAAATTGGCTGGCTTTGTGGCTGGCGATGCCGTTGCGGGGCCAACAGCGTTACCAGAATTGCTAACTGCCTTGAGGGTGCGTGCAGCACTTCAGGGGGGGAAAGGTCCAATGGCGTTGCCCTGCCAAACGCCAAGCCCCAAAGCTATCCTGTTGGCAGGGGCCTTTTTAGCTGCTTCAGCAGGCAGCTTTGCACCTTTAGAACCATTTTATGTTGACGCACCAGAAGCCAAGCTGCCAGCAGCGGGGTTGCGCCCCCAGCCCCATGCCTGACCAGGGCAAATGTTAAAATGTTACCAAAGCAGCCCAAGGCAATGGATTTTCAATCAGCCAACCCAGCCCATGTCGCTATTCTGGAAGCACTCCACCAGGCGTGCTTCCCCCCCAAGGAAGCTTGGAGCGCCGCATTTTTCAAAGGCCAGCTTGCCCTTCCAGGCACTCAAGGATGGGTGGGATTGGTACCCGGCCCTGCAAGGGAGGGGGAACCAATCGGCTTGTGCTTGGTACGCAGCCAGCCAGGTTTTGGTTCAGAACCAGGGGAATGCGAAATCCTGACGCTGGGCATCGTGCCTGCCTGGCGCAGTCGGGGCCATGGCGGCAAACTGCTTGCCCATGCCTTGAAAGAGCCCATGCGCCGGCGCGAGAGGATCCTGCTAGAAGTGGAGGCGGACAATCTGCCAGCTAAAACCCTCTACCACCATATGGGCTTTCGGGAAGTGGCGCTGCGCCCTGGCTATTACGGACAGGGCCGGGATGCGCTCCTCATGGCTTGCCAACCAGGAACTTGAAGGGGCCGGAGTCTAACATTTACGCACCAGAAGGCGGCATGGATCAGCGCTGGGCAACAGTTCATGGCGCAACAAGCGCACCATGGCGCTGACATTGCCAGCTGTCACAGTGTCACGCACCAACACAGCCAGCACGGTTCCCACAGCCATGGCATCTAGCTGGGCGCGAACATGGACACTCGTCATGGGGCAATAAAGCGCGCGCACATCGACAGTGCGGCACGGCTGAGAAAGGGTGGGGGTATGGGGCATAAGTGAAGCTTTTAGTCAACGGGTTTGGAGAATTGAGGGATAAAGGACATTACCTGCCCCTCCATCCCCATGCTGGTTGAAGAGAGCGAGAAGCAGAAAAAACTTGCAAAGGTCCATTTTCAATCTTGATGTTTATTGCAAACATTATTTATTGTTTTGTTAAGGACTTAAAAGGAAAACGTTTATGCCAAATGCTCCTGAAGCTTCCATTGACCTCCGTGAGCTAACTGCCCGCATTGTGACAGCCTATGTGGGACGTCATGATATTGAAGGCTCTAACCTGGCTGAACTCGTTCGCACAGTGTATAGCGCCCTGGCCAATGTGGACCAGGCGCCCACAGCGCCTGAGGAAAAGCCGGTGCCAGCTGTTCCACCGCGCAAATCCGTGTTCCCTGATTATATCATTTGCTTGGAGGACGGCAAAAAGCTCAAGCTGCTGCGCCGCCACCTTAAAACGGCTTACAACATGACCCCCCAGCAATACCGGGAACGCTGGGGTCTGCCGCCTGAATATCCTATGGTGGCGCCCAACTACGCCACGCACCGTTCCTCGCTGGCACGCCGCATTGGCCTGGGGCGCCGCAAGGACAAGGACCAGCCCAGCGCTGACTGAGCGCCAGCAAGGTTGCCTGGGGGCTGGCGGCGCCTGTGCTTGGGGCCTGCTGTCGTTGCTGGTAGGTCAGGGTTGGACAGGATTGCAGGGATGGGCTAGGCCCTAGCAGATGGTGTCGAGTGCGAACATGACGGGCCCAGGCCCTGGCAATTCACGTCCCAGTTCCCAAAGCGGCAAGGCAGGCGCGCCAGGGGATTCGCCCATTGCGCGGCTTTGCATGGAAAAGGGCCTTAAGATGACCGGCCAACGCCGGATCATTGCCCGTGTCCTATCAGACGCTGACGATCACCCAGATGTTGAGGAACTTCACAGGCGCGCTTTGGCGCTGGATGGCCGCATTTCTGTGGCTACAGTGTACCGCACTGTGCGCCTCCTGGAAGAAAAAGGTATTCTGGAGCGCCGGGATTTTGGTGGTGGGCGCGCCCGCTACGAGGTGCGCGAACATGGCCACCATGACCACCTCATTGACATTGACACTGGCGAAGTGGTGGAGTTCGAGGATGATGAGCCTGCGCGTTTGCTGCGGGCCCTGGCAGCGCGTCTGGGCTATGAGCTGACATCCTATGAAATTGAGCTGTTTGGCCGCCGCGCCAGTAAAAGTGGGGTTGGACAGTCCACCCTAACGGGAGAGCAGCGTGACGGACGCCGTTAACAAGCCTTTGGGCGCCTCTGAAGGGGCCTTTCTGGATGATGATGAACAGGGCAACCGCAGCAGCGCTGAAGCGCGCCGCCAAATGGAGACCCTGGCTACCCTGTCCCTCAACCGGGAAGGGGGGTTCCAAGAATTGCGTGGTGGTTCTTTAGGCGTCCGCCTCGCCCTCAATGAGGAGGAGCGCGATGCTGCCCAGGCGTTGCGCTACAAAGTGTTTTTTGAGGAAATGGGCGCTCACCCCACCGCCCTTGCCAAGCGCACCCGCCGTGATGTGGATGCTTACGACACCTTCGCAGACCATTTGCTGGTCATCGATTACGACCGCCAAGGCCCTGAACGCGTGGTCGGCACTTACAGGCTGCTTCGTTCTGAGGCGGCCCAACGGGCAGGTGGATTTTATTCAGCAGCTGAATACGACATTTCCTGCTTGACGGATTTTCCAGGTCACCTGCTGGAGGTGGGCCGTTCATGCGTAGCGTTGCCTTACAGGGGGCGCACAGCCATGCAGCTGCTGTGGCGCGGCATTGCCTCCTACATCTTCCTGCACCGTATTGATGTGCTGTTTGGTTGCGCCAGCTTGCCTGGAACCAATCCTGACGCCCTTAATGACGAGCTGACCTGGCTTTACCACAATCACTTGGCACCCCCTGCTTTGCGTGTGCGTGCCCAGCCTGACCGTTACGTTTCCATGCAGCGCTCCAACCCAGCCCAGCTGGACCGCCGGCGTTGCCTGGCAGGTTTGCCGCCGCTCATCAAAGGTTATTTGCGTTTAGGTGGTTACATTGGTGACGGTGCCGTGGTTGATGAACAGTTTAACACCACAGATGTTGCTGTGCTGGTGAAAAGCGAATTACTAGCAGATAAATACTACCGCCATTACGAGCGCCGCTTGCGCGACGCCCTTGACTGAACCACCGCTGGGCATGGCTGGCCTTGGCCGTTCCAACCCATGGTTTGGTGCTTTCAGCTGGCTGCTGAAAAACAATGGTCTGGGGGCCACGTCATGGCGCATGGTTCTGTGCGGCGCCGTGTTGGCCTTGGCCATGCCTCCTTTGTGCTTATGGCCAGTGGCCTTTTTGATGTTGCCCTTATTGTGGCGGGCCGCTTGCCAGGCACCTAGCTGGCGTCAAGCAGGCTGGTTTGGCTTTTGCTTTGGCATGGGGTTCTACACAACCAGTTTGTACTGGTTGACCAACGCCATCATGACGCGTCTTCATGATTTCTGGTGGGTGCTGCCTTTTGCAAGCCCAGGGGTGGCTGTGCTGATTGCTCCCCTGGTAGCTGTGCCTGCCATCATGGCCCGTTGGCCAGCCTGGGAAAGCCAGCAGCGTGGTGACGCCCCGTGTCCCCCTTGGCGTTCAGCGCTGCTTTTCGCAGCTGGCTGGACCCTGCAGGATATGGCGCGCACATTCATTTTTAGTGGTTTCCCTTGGAATCCCCTGGGCAGCGCTTTTGAAGTGCCAGGCAGGGTGGGTACCATCCTGATTCAGCCTGCCAGCCTTGTGGGGGTGGATGGGCTGACCTTCATGCTGGTGGCGTTCGCTTTGCTGTTTTGGTGTGGATGGCGTTGGCGCCTTGCGTTGCTGGCGCTGGCGCTGCTGTGGGTTGGCTGGGGGTGGTGGCGCTGTAGCCACACGGTCAGCTTGGCAGTGGTCCAGCCCCACCTTGTGCTGGTTCAAGGCGATGTGCCTGAGGAAGAGGTCCTCAATCGTTCAGCGCGCCAATTGGAGCGTGCGCGCCAGTTTGAGCGCTACCTGGACTTGACGCGCCAGGGTGTTCAGCAAGGAGTGGCTGTGCCGGGCCCTCACCAGGGTGGCAGGGGCGGTAATCTGGTGGTGGTTTGGCCTGAATCAGCGTTCCCAGGCCTGCTTGATGAGGAGCCTGAGGCCCGCTCCCTCATGAGCCAAGCAGCCATGGGTCACCCTGTGCTGGCTGGATCACTGCGGCGCGATGACAAAGGGCATTGGTTCAACAGCCTGGAGGCCGTGGGGCAAGGCGGGACGCTTGAAGCCCTTTATGACAAAAGCCGCCTGGTGCCTTTTGGTGAATACCAGCCTTGGATCATACCCTTCAACCTGACGCCTGCTGTGTTGACGCCGGGGCCAGGCCTGCAAACATGGAACCTGCCTGAGGCAGGCAAGCTTGGTCCCATGGTTTGCTATGAGGTCATATTCTCTGGTTCCGTCACTGAACCTGGGCACAGGCCTGATTGGCTTCTGACCATTTCCAATGATGCCTGGTACGGCAACAGTGCCGGCCCGCGCCAGCACCTTGCCACGGGGCGCATGCGCGCTGTGGAGGAGGGGTTGGCGGTGGCGTTCGCCAACAACCGTGGTCCTTCAGCGCTTTACAGTGCCACAGGAGCGCTGGTGGGTTGGCTGCCTTGGGGCCATGACGGTGTCATGGTGAAGGCCATTCCCCAACCGCTGTCACCAACCCTATTCAGCTGGGGTGGGCGGCTTTTGCCATTGGCCCTGGCATTGCTGGCGTGCCTGGTGGCGCTATGGCCTTGGCCACGCCTGCAGCATGGCGGGCACACCTGAAACCTAAGCTCAGATGCGCAAAGCACCCGCCTGGTGCAGGTCACGGAGGCGCTGTTCGTCATAAGCTCCCTGAAGCCAGCTCATGAAATCAGCATGTTGGGCGGCCTCCTGGGCGTACAGTTTGAAGAAACTGTCCAATATGCCTGTGCGTGAGCTTTTGAAATGAAGGTGCTTCCAGTGCAGCTGCGCCAAAGCCTGTGCTGGGCTGCCCCCTTCAAACAAAATGACCAGGCCACTGCCCAGGGCAGCGCGGTCCGCCCCTGATTTGCAATGAAGCAGTAGGGGGAAGGCCCCTTCCTGCTTCAGGCGCAGGTAAAGGGCATGGAAGCGCAAAATGCGGTCCTTGTGGGGAGCGTTGCGGCTTTCAAAAGCCATGTCATGGTAAGGCAACCCCATTTGCTTTGCCGCATCCCGCCCCAAGACATCTGATCCGCATTGGCGTTGGCCACGCAAATTGATGACACTTTGAAAGCCATAATGCTGCCGCCAACGCCGTAACCGCCCTGGTGTAGGATGGTTGGAACGCCAGACCTTGCCAGGTATGACCTCGGCAAGGTTATGCCAAAACAGGCGGAACACTGCATGATCCTGAAGCAGGCTATCTGTCCAGGCCTGAAGGCGCCCCTGCCGGGTTTTCACGGTGCCCTTGAACATGAGCTGCCCCTTTGGTCAGGCTTGAGGGGTTTTCCCCTGTGCGGAGTTGCTGGCGCCCCTGCGCAGGTCGCTCTGGACGTGGGGCGATAAAGGGGTGATAGCATGGCGACCATGAACTGTCCTTTCCCTTTCCAATCTACAGGGCGTCCGACCATGCAGGATTCTTCACTGCTTCAGCAAGCATGCCGCCCAGCCTTGGTGCTGTTGGGGGTAGGGGGGCTTGTGGTGCTGGGGGGCTGCAGTGGCATGCAGGCCCTCAGCAACATGGCCAAGCCATCCCTCCCCAAGGCTGATTTGGTGGTGCCTTACCCAGCCACGCATTTCCAGATGAACGGCATGACAGTTCCAGCCCTGAAAACCCCTGGGCCAGCTGGCCTCAACAGGCCAATAGGTGATGCTGTGCCCCAACAGGGCCCTAGGGCCCCGACAGGGCTTGAAAATGGCGCCAGCACTGGCCCGGCCATGCGCGTCAATGGTGAGGATGTGGCACCCCCAACACCTGAGGCCCAAGTCAGCTACGGGCCCCATGGTGGCGTGCGCAGCACCCCTGAAAGCCCCTAAGGAACCATCACCCGTCCCACCCTCACCAAACGCAGACAATCTGCCTTGTGTGGCAGCTCTGTGCAGTACGATTAGAAAGGGCGTGCTTCATCAGCCAGCATGATGGGGATGGTCTCTTCCACCCGGAAAGCCAAGCGCGCCTGGGGACTAATGATGGCACCGCGCGGCAGGGGGTTGCCTTGGCTGTCGCTGCCATTGTCAAAATCAGCGTCAAAATGCACTGGCCCTCCTGTTACAGGGCACACGAGCAATTTCAGCAACCGCTCATCAGGGGGCAGGACATGGGCTGTGCCCTGCTCACTGGTGGGGGCCATGGTGGAACTGTCATGAAGGGCAGTCATGGGGTTTCCTTCCTGGAATGGCACTTGCGAAGCGCCATAGAACCTGGTTTCAAGCGAATAACAGGGCTGAAAGTTTCTGCCGTGCTGCCATGGTGGCAGGGTCAGTCATGCCCCAACCTTCAAAAAAGCGCAGCAGCTCGGCTTTGGCGGTAGCGGCTTGTTCAGCAGGGCCTTTTTTAATCAAGGCCAGAAGGGTATCAGCCGCCTTCTCACGTTCTCCTGCCCCATTGAGGGCGCTGGCCAGTTTTAAGTGCAGTTCAAAATCATCCGGTTTCTGGGCGGCCAGGCTTTCAATGCCTTCAAGGTCGCTGGCTGCTTGGGCACTCTCTTTGTGCAGCGCCAAGGCTTTGGCGGCGCTTTTGACCGGCTCCGCGCCAGCCTGGGCTTCAGGCACTTGGGTCAGGGCTTCCTCAGCGCTTTCAACATCATCCAGCGCCAAGAGGGCGCGCACCAGCAGTCCCCATGCCTGGGCGTTGTCGGGCTCTTCCTCCAGGATTTGGCTGGCTAGGGAGGCGGCTTCAGCAGGTTTGCCTTCATCAAGGGCCTTGCTGGCGCTTTTGATGGTTTCAGCAGCTGGCATGGTTTGACCACTGGCTTTGAGGATGGCTTCCACAAAGCTACGCAACGCCCTAGGCGTTTGCTTGCCGCGCAGCAGGTCCACCATGCGCCCTTGCCAGAAAGCGCCCACCAAAGGCAGCGCGTGAAGGGGTAGGCCCATTTGGCGCAAATCGTTGGCAAGGGCCTTGTTGGCAGCCAGATCCACACTCACCAAGCGGATGCGCCCCCCAGCTGGCTTGATGATGGTTTCAAGCTGTTGGCCAACTTCCAGGCTTGCCGGCTGGGCAGGGTCGCGGAAGTCAACGATGATGGGCGTGTGGACGCTGGCCTCGATAACGTCCTTGACGAAGGAGGCCTCGTTGGTGGTTTTGATAGGCGGCTCATGGCTGTTTGTTGTTGAGGCCTTGGGGGCAGTACCTGTGGGCTGCTGGCCAAGGGAAAGCCCTGCGCCGTCAGAGCCTGGCATGGGAGGAAGCGCTGCGCCTGTTTTGGGTGAAAGAGCCATGAGCCTGCCTTTGCTTGATGTCAAAAGTGCGGAATGAATTAAGGGGAAAACCTTCCTGTCCGTTCAAGATTGGTATGACGTAGCGCCAACACAAGGAAGGAAGTTACCATGAAGGTCCCAGCCATCAGATGAAGGCAGGGCGGCGCGCTTTAAGGAGAGTGGGCTTCAGGAAGAAAGATTAGGAGTGGTGAATTTTTCACTTGCACCGCCCAGCAAAGTCAGGCATATAGTCGCCACCGGCCAAGGAATGCGGGCGTAGCTCAGGGGTAGAGCACAACCTTGCCAAGGTTGGGGTCGAGGGTTCGAATCCCTTCGCCCGCTCCAGGCCGGTTCAAGAAAATCATAATTTGCAGGGCCGCTTTCCCGCTTTATTGGGAAAGCGGTTTTTTATTGGTGCCCAGAACCTTGGCCATGGCGGCAACGCTTAGAGGTTGCCCCCGAAGAGCCTTGGGTTGCTTACCCGCCCCTGGCTTCGTGTATGCTTCCTTACAATTAGTTCAGCCAGTCCGGCTGCAATTACGTGTGATGGAGCCCAGTTTATGGCCAAGATCCTCTGCATTCTCTATCCTGACCCCCAGGCTGGCTACCCACCACCCTACATCCGTGACAGCATCCCTGACATCAAGGTTTATGAGGATGGCCATCCAGCCCCCCATCCTCAACCCCCCCTTGGGTTCACGCCTGGGGAGCTGGTCGGCTGCGTTTCAGGGGAGCTGGGATTGCGCCCATGGCTGGAGGCGAATGGCCATGAACTTTACGTCACCAGTGACAAGGACAGCCCCGATTCGCTGTTCGAGCAGCACTTGCCTGACGCTGACGTGGTTATCTCACAGCCATTCTGGCCAGCCTACCTGACGGAAGAACGCCTCAAAAAGGCGAAGAACCTCAAGCTGGCCCTGACTGCTGGCGTGGGCTCGGACAATGTGGACCTGGCCGCTGCCGCCAAGCTTGGCGTCACAGTGGCGGAGGTGACAGGTTCCAATTCCATCAGCGTGGCTGAACATGCCGTGATGATGGCCCTGTCCCTGGTGCGCAACTACCTGCCTGCCCATGCCCTGGCGCGTAATGGCGTGTGGAACATCGCTGACTGCGTTGCGCGCGGCTATGACATAGAAGGGATGGCGTTTGGCACGATTGGTGCTGGGCGCATAGGGCTGGCCATCCTCAAGCGCATGAAGGCCTTTGGCTGCGTGCTGCATTACATGCAGCGCCATCGCTTGGCCCCCGAGGTGGAGCGTGAACTGGGCTTGACCTACCATCCAACGGTTGAATCGCTTGTGGCGGCTGTGGACATCGTCAACCTTCAGGTGCCGCTTTACCCAGAAACCCGCAACATGCTTAATGACCGGACCTTCAGCCTGATGAAGAAAGGCACTTACATCGTCAATTGCGCGAGGGGGGAACTGGTGGACATGGCTGCCTTGGAACGCGCGCAGAAATCTGGCCATGTCGCCGCCTATGCTGGCGATGTCTGGTACCCGGAACCAGCCCCCATGGACCATCCCTGGCGTACCATGCCTTTTAACGGGATGACGCCTCACATTTCAGGCACTACCCTTTCCGCCCAGGCGCGCTATGCGGCAGGCACGCTTGAAATCCTGCAGGATTTCCTGGAAGGGCGCCCAATTGACCCTGATTACGTCATCGTGCAGGGCGGTGGGCTGAAAGGGACAGGGGCCAAATCCTATGAGCTTTAACGCTAAGGCCAGAGCGCAGACTGGCGCGGGGGAAGCGCCCCTTCCCCCTGCAAGGGTGATGCTCAAACGCGCTTACGAAGCAGCCAGCCCCGCTGACGGCAAGCGTGTTCTGGTGGATAGGCTATGGCCACGTGGCATCAGCAAGGAAAAGGCCGATCTGACCGGGGGATGGCTAAAGGCTCTCGCCCCCAGTACCGCGTTGCGCGAATGGTTCCACCATGACAGGGCCCTGTGGCCTGGCTTCGTGGAACGCTACCGCCAGGAGCTGGAAGGGCCAGAGCAGCGCGAGGCCTTGCGCCATGTGCGCGCCATGGCCCTGGAAGGCCCAGTGACGTTGGTTTACGGTGCCCGTGACACAACCCATAATGAGGCTGTGGTGTTGCGTGACGTTCTGCTGGGGCAGCCAACAGCCCTGCACGCGTAAAAGGCGCTGATTAAGGGCGCTGGCGCTTTGGGGTAGTAAAGGCCTGGAGCAGAGGTTTTCAAGGGGGATCATGATCGTGGCCGCTTCTCACACCCTGTTAACAAGTCAGGTGGCGCCCGCCCCTGAAGCGTTCCAGGATTTGCTGAAGGCCATAAAGCAGTGCCGACTTTGCGTGGAATGCCCACGCAACGGCAAGCCACTGCCCCATGCACCGCGGCCTGTCCTGCAGGCTTCGCCAAGCGCCAGCATTTGCATTGTTGGTCAGGCCCCTGGGCTGCGTGTCCATCACAGTGGGCGCCCCTTCACAGACCCTTCGGGGATGCGGCTGCGTTCATGGCTCAACATGGATGAAGCAACGTTTTACGATCCAGCCCGTGTGGCACTAGTGCCCATGGGTTTTTGCTTCCCAGGCTACAGCGCTAGCAAAAGCGACCTGCCCCCCAGGGTGGAATGCACAGTATGGCGCGAGCGGATCTTCGCCCAAATGCCCCACCTCAAGCTGATGGTCATTCTGGGCGGCCATGCTCAGCGCTGGCATTTGGGGCCAGCGGTGGCCAAGCGTGGCGTCAATGAGGTGGTGGCTTCATGGCGGGACTACCTTGAAGGCCCCCACGGCGTGCGGCGTTTTGTGCTGCCGCACCCCTCATGGCGCAACAATGCGTGGCTCAAGCGCAACCCGTGGTTCGCTGAGGAGGTCCTGCCTGTTTTGAGGCAGGACGTGGCCAAGGCCCTGGGCTGAATTTCAGCACAGGCTTTGAGTTTGGCCCCAGCTCGCCCGGCCGTGGCCTTCTTGGGGTCAGTGGCTAGCTGCGCCCTGTTCCTTCTTGGCAGCCTCCAGGGAAGCCATAATGGCTTTTTCAGCGTCAGCTTTGCTGGCCCAGCCGTTGACCTTCACCCATTTGCCGGGCTCCAGGTCTTTGTAGTGTTCAAAGAAGTGCTTGATTTGGTCACGGGTGATGGCCGGCAGGTCATCGATGGACTGCACATTGTGGAAAAGTGGGTGAATCTTGTCGACTGGTACGCAGATGACCTTCTCGTCCTCGCCGCCTTCATCGGACATTTTCAACATGCCGATGGGGCGTGCGCGAATCACGCAGCCTGGCACCACAGCGTCTGGCGTCAGCACTAGGACGTCAAGCGGGTCGCCATCAGCGGCCAGCGTGTTGGGCATGAAGCCATAGGCTGCCGGGTAAGCCATGGGGGTGAACAGGAAACGGTCAACGAAAAGGGCGCCGCTTTTCTTGTCCAGCTCGTATTTAACTGGTGAGCCCTGGGGGATCTCAATCACGACATTGATGTCTTCAGGCACGTTCTTGCCGGGGGAGAGTTTGGTCACGTCCATGGTGGGGTGCATCCGTCAGTGGGGTTGCAAAAATGGCCTCCACCAGCCAATCCGGCTGGGGGCCTGGCATGCCATAACATTACCGCCGCACGGGCGTCCATGTGGAGGGCTGAATGGCGCTTGGCAGGAAATTGGCTATGCGGGGGTTGAAAAATTCCGCTCTTCAGGCCATGTGCACAGCAGCCCTGCGCGCCTGTAGCTCAATTGGTTAGAGCTGGCCGCTCATAACGGCTTGGTTGCGGGTTCGAGTCCTGCCGGGCGCAGGGCCTTCATTTCAGAAAACACAGGCAGGGCTTGGCCTTGCCACCCTACGTTCCTGGGCGCCGGCAGACATGCGCCACGCAGCCGGGCCAGAATCACACCGGCCGCTTCAGCCAGCGCGGCCCCAACCGGAAGTTGTCCATGGCCGCCACACAGTACGTCTATGTCATGAAAGACCTCACCAAGTCCTACCAGGGCGGGCGTGAGGTCTTCAAAGGCATTACCCTTTCCTTCATGCCAGGCGCTAAGATTGGCGTTCTTGGCGTCAATGGCGCTGGCAAGTCCACCTTGCTTAAGATCATGGCAGGCAAGGACAAGGAGTTCGGCGGGGAGGCATGGGCTGCTGAAGGCGCGCGCATTGGCTACCTGGAGCAGGAGCCTCAGCTCGACCCCAACCTGACCGTGGGGGAGAATGTGGCGCAAGGTTTTGGTGACCTCAAGAAGGCAGTTGATCGCTTCAATGAGATCTCCATGAAGTTCGCTGAACCCATGGATGACGATGAAATGACCGCCCTGCTGGCTGAACAGGCCGAACTGCAGGAAAAGATAGACGCTGGCGATGGATGGGAGCTGGACCGCAAGCTTGACATCGCCTTGGACGCCTTGCGCTGCCCCCCTGCTGACAGCCCCGTCACCCACCTGTCAGGCGGGGAGAAGCGCCGCGTGGCCTTGTGCCGCCTTTTGCTGGAGAAACCAGACCTCCTCCTGCTGGATGAGCCCACCAACCACCTGGACGCGGAAAGCGTGGCCTGGCTGGAGAAAACCCTGCGTGATTACCCAGGCACGGTCATGGTCATCACCCATGACCGTTACTTCCTGGATAATGTCACCAACTGGATCCTGGAAATCGAACGCGGTCGTGGCCTACCGTTTGAGGGCAACTACTCCTCCTGGCTGGAGCAGAAGCGCAAGCGCCTTGCCCAGGAGGAGAAGGAGGAGAGCGCCCGTCAACGCTCCCTGGCGGCGGAGCAGCAGTGGATGGCCAGTTCCCCCAAGGCGCGCCAAGCCAAAAGCAAGGCCCGCATTCAGCGCTATGAGGAAATGCTGGCTGAAGGCCAGAACGACACGTCAGGCACAGCTGAAATCGTCATCACCCCAGGCCCACGCCTGGGCACTACGGTGATTGAGGCCGAGGGGCTCTCCAAAGGTTTTGGTGAGCGCCAATTGATTGACGGCCTTGATTTCAAACTGCCGCCAGGTGGCATTGTCGGGGTCATCGGGGCCAATGGCGCTGGCAAATCCACGCTCTTCAAGATGATCACAGGCCTTGAGAAGCCCGATGGCGGCGAGCTGCGCATTGGCGAGACCGTCAAGCTCGGTTACGTTGACCAGTCCCGCCATGAGCTTGATGACAACAAAACCGTCTGGGAAGAGATCTCAGGCGGCACGGACGTCATCTACCTTGGCAAGCGCGCTGTGCCTTCACGCGCCTATGTGGGGGCGTTCAACTTCAAGGGGTCTGATCAGCAGAAGCGCGTTGGGGTCCTTTCCGGCGGTGAGCGCAACCGTGTCCACCTTGCCAAGATGCTCAAGGAGGACAACAACGTCATCCTCTTGGACGAACCGACCAACGACCTGGACGTGGACACCCTGCGCGCCCTTGAGGAGGCACTGGAGAAGTTCGCTGGCTGCGCCGTGGTCATCACCCATGACCGCTGGTTCCTGGACCGTTTGGCCACCCATATCCTGGCTTTTGAGGGCGACAGTCACGTTGAGTGGTTTGAAGGCAACTTCGAAGCTTATGAAGCCGACAAGCGCCGCCGCCTGGGGCCAGACGCCACGGAGCCTGGGCGCATCAAGTACCGCCCTGTGAGCCGCTGATTCCAAAGCGCCCCTGAAACACGCCGTTGGCTTGGGCGGGAGTGACGTTCTGTGAGCTTTTACCTGCACACGGCGCGCCTTATCCTCTCCCCCCTCGGTTGGCAGGACATGGAGCCCATGGCGCGCCTGAAAGCTGATGGCGGCGCTTTTGGGGGGATGTTGGGGGGCGTGCGCAACCGCGCCCAGGCTGAAGCTGAAATGGCCGCTGACGTTGCTTTCTGGGGCAAGCGTGGTGTGGGGTTGTTCGCCATAAGGGAACAAGGGCGCTTCCTGGGCATGACGGGCGTTCATGAACGCCCTGATGATAGGGGTCTTGCGTTGCGCATGGCGCTGTTCCCATGGGCGTCAGGGCGGGGGGTGGCCAGGGAAGCTGCCAGCGCTGCCCTGTGTTACACACTAGATAAGCCCGACATAGAGCGCGTTGTGGCGGTGGCGCGCGAAGACAACATCGCTTCGCGTGTTGTACTGGGGGCCATTGGCATGGTGGAGTGTGAACGCTTCCTGCGCAATGGCACGGAAATGGTGGTATATGAAAGCCTTCGTCCTCTGGACTGAAAAGGCCTGGGGCAACCAGCCCCCCTTCACACTTCCCCACCCCAACCAACAGGATTGCCCATGACGGCTCAAGCCCCCAAGATCTTCATTGATGGTGAGGCAGGTACCACTGGGCTGGGCATTCGCAAGCGCCTGGCGCCGCTGGAGCAGGCGGGGCGGCTGCGCCTTCTGGCCATTGACCCTGCCAAGCGCAAGGAACCGGCGGCGCGACAAGCCTTGATGGCAGAAGCTGATATTACTGTACTTTGCTTGCCTGATGACGCCGCCCGTGAGGCCGTTGCCTTGGCTGATGAGCTCGAGCACACGAGCCACGCTACCAAAGTGCTGGACGCCAGCACCGCCCATCGCACCCAGCCTGGCTGGGTCTATGGCTTCCCTGAGCTGGCGCCTGGGCAGGAAAAGCTGATTGCGCAGGCGCGCAGGGTGGCCAACCCTGGCTGTTACGCCACAGGCGCCATCGCCCTTCTGCACCCCCTGGTCAGCCAGGGGCTGGTCAAAGCGGACGCCCCCCTCAGTATCAACGCCGTTTCAGGTTACAGCGGTGGTGGGCGCAAAATGATGGAAAGCCACGCCCGTGAAGGGGGGCCAGCCTTCATGCTTTACGCTTTGGGCAAAGCGCACAAACACCTGCCGGAAATCAGCCTTCGCGCAGGTTTGGCGCACCCGCCCCTATTCGTGCCCTCAGTGGGGCATTTCCCACAAGGCATGGTCGTCTCCATTCCCCTTCACCAGGGGGTACAGTTGGCGCCAGGCCTAGGTGGCGCTGAAGTCCGCGATGCCCTGGCACGTTTCTACAACCAATTCACCACCCATGGCGTGCATGTTCTGGATCAGCCTCAGCCCACCATGGTGGCTGAAGGCCTGGCTGGGCGTGATGACATGGAGCTTGCCGTGCACAGCGTGCCAGAGGCCAAGGGTGTAGTGTTGACGGCGCGCTTGGACAACCTCGGCAAGGGTGCATCTGGCGCGGCTTGCCGTAACATCATGCTGATGGCTGGCCTTGAAAACTCTAAGATGATCTGAAAACGGCTCTTGCCGTCTTGAAAAGGGTGCGCTATGCCCCATCACTGCGTAGCGAGCGTGGCGGAATGGTAGACGCAGCGGACTCAAAATCCGCCGGAGGCAACTCCATGGGGGTTCAAGTCCCCCCGCTCGCACCATTAACACAAAGCGTGATGCAGGGCGCAGGTTTGCGCAAAGCTGTTTCTTGACGCCCCGCCAGCCTCTGCCTAAAGTCCCGTCCATTGCAACAGTGCAAGCCGCCGCCAAAACGCTGGTTGGGTGGCGGGCGCCAACGGGGCCTCATCCAAGACGCCCCACCGCTGAGGACAGACGATGACGGCCACCGACAACATCAATTTTGATGAGAAACACCTGCGCCACATGCAGGACCAGCTCTCCACCCTTTCCAAAAACTTCAACCATCTCCGCAACAAGGCGATGGAAAAGAGCCACGCCATCGGCGCAGACCGTGCTGCCTGGTATGAGACTGAAAGCGAAGTGCTGGACGCTGCTATCAACAAGCTTGAAATGGCTGAGGCCGCCCTGCGCAAAGGTCCTTTGGAAAAAGCCGTGGCTGACGGCCTGGTGAAGCTCCAGGGCTTCATCGCTAAGCTCAAGGGTGAGGTTGACGCTGACCTGGCCAAGCTCAAATCGGCTGAGAACAACCAGTAACGCCGTTTCCTTAAACCTTGCCCAAAGGGGCGCCACTGTGCCTGCAGCAGCTGGCGCCCTTGGCCATGAAGCTGTGGGCATCTTTTTTCAAAGGTGCCCGCATTGAGGCTACCTGCCCCATGACTGCCCAAGGCATCACTAAACCTGTCCATCGCCCCGCCCGTCCTTGGTTTTCTTCAGGGCCTTGTGCCAAGCGGCCTGGATGGTCCCTCGAAGCGCTTCAAAATGCTTTGTTGGGCCGTTCGCACCGTTCCCAGGAAGGCCGCGCCCGGTTGGGCGAGGTGATAGACCGCTCTGCCAAGCTGCTTGGCGTGCCAGAAGGCTGGAAGGTGGGCATCGTGCCCGCTTCCGACACAGGCGCTGTGGAGCTCCTCCTCTGGAGTTTGGGCGGGCAGGCTGGCCATGGTGTTGACGTCCTAGCGTTTGAGACCTTCTCAGCCACGTGGGCCAAAGATCTTGAAAATGAGCTTGCCCTTGAGGATGTGCGCGTTTTCTCCGCCCCCCAAGGCCAACTCCCCAACCTTGCCGCCATCGATTGGTCGCGTGACGTTGTGCTGACATGGAACGGCACCACGTCTGGTGTGTGCCTGCCTGGGCTTGACTCTGTGCCGCCCCGCCATGATGGCCTGGTTCTGTGCGATGCCACGTCAGCGGCTTTTGCCATGGATTTACCTTGGGAGCGGCTCGATGCTGTGACGTGGTCGTGGCAAAAGGCGTTGGGGGGGGAGGCCGCCCATGGCATGGTGGCCCTCAGCCCGCGTGCTGTGGCGCGCCTGGAGGAAGGGGCGCCGCGTCCCCTGCCCAAAATCTTTCGTTTGACCAAGCCTGCTGCCAACCCCACCCCAGGCCGACCTGCTCAGCTTAATGAAGCTATCTTCAAAGGGGACACCATCAACACCCCTTCCATGCTGTGCGTGGAAGATGCGCTTGACGGGTTGAAATGGGCTGAAGCCATCGGTGGCTTGCGTGCGCTTAAACAGCGCGTTCAAAATAATTTCAAAACCATTCAAGATTGGGTGGCGCAGCGTGATTGGGTGGAGTTCCTGGTCAAGAACCCACAGGAACGCTCCTGTACCTCAGTCTGCCTAGAGGTGACGGCGCCGTGGTTCAAGGACCTTTGCAAAGAGGCCCAAACCAAGGCCATCAAGGCTATGACAGCCCTTTTGGCAACTGAAAAAGCTGGTTACGACGTGGCAGCCCACCGTGATTCACCCCCGGGGTTGCGGATTTGGTGTGGTGCTACAGTGGACCAGCCCGACATCGAGGCGCTTCTGCCGTGGTTGGATTGGGCTTTTGCTGAAGTAGCAGCCACCCTTCGCCATGGGCAGAACAGTCAGGACGCTTCATCATGAAATCCTCTGAAAACAATCCCGCCCTCCTCCCAGCCGGTTTCTTTGACCTGCTGCCTGGTGAAGCCACCGCTGAGGCACGGGGCCTGCGTTCCATCATGGATGTTTTGGCCGCTTATGGTTATGAGCGCGTGCGCCCGCCCTTGCTTGAATTTGAGGAATCGCTGTTGTCGGCAGGGGGTGCGGCCCTTTCTGAACAGGCGTTCAGGATCATGGATCCAACATCGCACCGCATGATGGCGCTGCGCCCAGACATGACCACGCAAATTGCCCGCATGAGCCAAGTGCGTCTTGGTGAACGCGCCCGCCCCCTGCGCCTTTCCTACAGTGGTGAATGCGTGGTGATTGGCAGCCAAGGGCGTGACAGCGCACGCCAGATGCTGCAGGCAGGCTTGGAACTCATCGGTCCAGACAGCCCCGCTGCCGATGCGGAGGTGGTGGCTGTCAGCGTGGCTGCTTTGGAACGCGTTGGCATTGATTTGAGCGAGGTATCCTTTGACATTTCCATGCCAACGCTTGTTTGGCGCATTTTGGAAGTCTGCCCGCCAGAGCGCCGCCCCGCCTTGGCGGAAGCGCTGGAACGCCGCGACAGCGCTGCCATCGCCAAGCATGGTGGTGCTGACAGCGCCTTGCTTGTGGGCTTGGCTGAAGCCAGCGGCCCCGCCAACCACGCGCTAGCGGCTTTGACGAAACTGGACGTACCTTCAGGGCTGCGTGCTGATGTGGAGCGGCTGGTTGCTTCTGCCCGTGCCATCATGGCGCGTGTTCCTGGCCTTTCCCTGACCATAGACCCCATCGAGTGCAGGGGCTGGCGTTACCACACAGGGCTTTGCATGGCCGTTTATTCCCGCCGTTCCCATGAGGAGCTGGGCTTGGGTGGGCGCTATATGGCTGGACAGGAGCCAGCTTGCGGCCTGACCTTGCGGCCCCAGGCCCTTTTGCGCGCAGCACGCCCGCAGGAGAAGGCGCCACGTTGCCTAGTGCCTGACACCCTCGATGACGGCGCGCTGCACACCCTGCACGGGCAGGGTTACGTCACCATCGCCCCCCACGCTCCCTGGCCTGCCACCCAGGAGGGGGTGAAAGCGCTTGCAGCGCGGCACCGCTGCAAAAATGCCTGGATGGAGGGCAAAGCTGTTCAGGCTGTTTGAAGTAGGCTCCCACGGGCTGGGCCCTGTTTTTGACGTGTAAGGTTTAGAGCCGACCAGCCCGGCTGGGCTGTTGGCTTGGAATGGCTGGGTTCAAGGTGCCAAGTGCCCTTGGAAGCCACCCTGTAGGCAAGGTGAGAAGGAGGCTGGAATGGCCAATGTGACGGTGATTGGCACCCAATGGGGTGATGAGGGTAAAGGCAAGATTGTGGACTGGCTGGCCAGCCGCGCTGATGTGGTGGTGCGTTTCCAAGGGGGGCACAATGCAGGCCACACCTTGGTTGTGGATGGCAAGGTCTACAAGCTCTCCCTGCTACCTTCAGGGGTGGTGAGCGGCAAAACAGGCGTCATTGGCAATGGCGTTGTAGTCGATCCAACAGCCCTTCTGGCTGAAATTGAACGTGTTGGGCAGCAGGGCCTCAACGTCACGCCTGAAAACCTCTGGGTGGCAGACACCGTTCCCCTCATCCTGCCGCTGCATGGTGCGCTTGACCGCGCACGGGAAGCTGCGCGTGGTGAACACCAGATTGGCACCACTGGCCGTGGCATTGGCCCAGCCTATGAGGATAAGGTGGGCCGCCGCGCCATCCGCTTGTGCGACCTGCGTGAGCCAGAGACGCTTGAATGGAAAGTGGATGAGCTTCTGCGCCACCACAATCCCTTGTTGGCTTCCTTGGGGCAGAAAACCTTCACCCGTGAGGAGGTGTTGAGTCACCTCAATGAAGTCGCCCCCAAGGTCCTGCCTTATGCCTGCCATGCCTGGGACAGGCTGGACGCTGTAGCGCGCCAGGGCAGGCGTATCCTGTTTGAGGGGGCGCAGGCCGTGATGCTTGATGTTGACCACGGCACCTATCCGTTCGTCACAAGCTCCAACACGGTGGCGGCGCAGGCTGGCACGGGCAGCGGCATGGGCCCACGCAGCACAGGGTTTGTTCTAGGCATTGCCAAGGCTTACGTCACGCGCGTGGGCGCTGGCCCTTTCCCCACCGAACTTTCAGATGAGACTGGCCGCCGCTTGGGTGAACGTGGCCACGAGTTCGGCACCGTGACGGGGCGCCCGCGCCGTTGTGGGTGGTTTGACGCTGTTTTGGCGCGCCGCGCTGTGCGGGTTGGCGGGGTGAACGGCCTTGCTCTCACCAAGCTGGATGTGCTGGACGGCTTTGATGAAGTGGCCATCTGCACAGGTTATGAGCTTGACGGCAAGCGCATTGACGCCTTCCCCTCCGCCCCTGGGGCGCAGGCGCGGGTGAAGCCCATTTTGGAGTTCATGCCAGGCTGGAAGGAAAACACGGCTGGCGCCCGTTCCTGGGCAGAACTCCCAGCCCAGGCCATCAAGTATGTGCGCCGCATTGAGGAATTGACAGGCGCTCCGGTGACGCTGCTTTCCACCAGCCCAGAACGCGATGACACCATCCTGATGCACGATCCCTTCGAAGGCTGAACCCCAAACCCCAAAGCCTTCCCCAACGCTGCTGGTGGACACCAGCTGGGGCCGCTTGGGGACTGGGAAGGTAGGTTTAGCTGGTTGCTTCTTTCTCCCCAGCTTCCTCACCCACCAGGCCACGAGCGTAGTCGAGGGGGGCGAAGGGGCGAAGGTCCTCAGCCTGCTCCCCCACACCCACCATGTGGACGGGCAATTTGAAGCGCTCTGCCAGCGCCACCACAATACCGCCGCGTGCCGAGCCATCCAGTTTGGTCACGGCTAAGCCAGTCACCTGCACCAATTCCTGGAAAACCCGCACCTGTTCCAGCGCGTTCTGGCCAGTGGTGGCGTCTAGCACCAGCAATGTGCTGTGGGGCGCCGTTGGATCAAACTTCTTGATGACGCGAACGATCTTCGCCAGTTCCTCCATCAAGGCGTTTTTATTGTGCAAACGCCCAGCCGTGTCGATCAGGACGATGTCCGCGCCTTCCTCAGTGGCTTTCTTGAGGCCATCATAAGCAAGCCCGGCTGCGTCTGCGTTCTGTTTGCCAGCAATGACGGGCACGCCGGCACGGTGGCCCCAGATTTGCAGCTGTTCCACTGCAGCGGCGCGAAAAGTATCGCCAGCCACCAGGACAACCTTTTTGCCCTCCCCCTGATATTGGTGGGCCAATTTGCCAATGGTGGTGGTTTTGCCCACGCCATTGACCCCCACAACCAGCACCACATGGGGCTTTTTGCTTGGGTCTGGGGTGAAGGGCACTGCCACAGGCGCTAATACCTTAGCGATTTCGGCGCTCAAAGCTTCGCGGATTTCAGGGCCACTTACCTGTTTGCCGAAGCTTTTGTCGCGCAAGCTGCCCACGACACGCTCAGCCAGGGCTGGCCCCAGGTCGGCGGCGATCAGCTCATCCTCCAGCTCCTCCAATGTTTCTTCATCAAGGATGCGTTTGGAGAAAACGGCGTTGATGCGTGCGTTGGAGCGTGAAAGCCCTTTTTTAAGACGTGAGAAAAATCCTGCCATGGCCCTGCATCGTGGTGGAATGAAAATGAAGTGTGCTTTGAAACATGTGCCCCTCCCCCTGCCCTGCCAAGGGCCTGGGCGGGGTGGAGCCCTTGTTTTGTATTAAGCGGGTGCGCCTTGGAGTTTCTCACCATCGCTGGACGTGACGTGCAACATGATTGTCTGTCCTGGCTGCAGCTGTGTTGTGGCGGGCACTGCAATGGGCGCGAATTCAGGCGTGTGGCCTGTGGTGGGGGTTTCCATCAGCACCGGGCAGGTTTGGCCCACCAAATTGGCCAGAAAAACAGCGCGGTTTGCAGCGCCCGCTTGGCGCAGCCGTGCAGCGCGTTCCTGGCGCACGTTGCGCGGTAGGGGCTGGATGCGCGCCGCCGCTGTGCCAGGGCGTGGGCTGTAAGGGAACACATGCAGGAACGGCAGCTGGCTTTCCTGCACGAAGGCCAGCGTTTCGGCGAACAGTTCCTCTGTTTCCGTTGGGAAGCCCGCAATGAGGTCAGCACCAAACCCCATGCCGGGGCGTAGCGCGCGGGCGCGGTTCACAAGGGCGAGAGCATCCTCCACCAAGTGGCGGCGCTTCATGCGTTTGAGGATGAGGTCGCTGCCCGCCTGCAGGGAAAGGTGGAGGTGCGGCATGAAGCGCTCTTCACCAGCGATGAGGTCCCACAGCGCTCCATCCACCTGTTGGGGCGCCCCAGCCATGGCCAGACGTGACGATTGCAGCAGCGCAGGGTCAAGGGAGGAGAGGCGCAGCCGCTTGATAGCAGGAACAGCATCAAGGAGGTGGCGGCACAGGCTGCCCAGCCCTGTTATAGCTTGCCCTCCTTCACCCCCCTTCCAGGAGGCGATGTCCACCCCAGTGAGGACGATTTCCTCGTGCCCAGCTTCTGTCAGGGCACGGGCGCGGCGCAGGATGACATCTGGGGTGATGGAATGCGCACGCCCACGCCCCTGCGGTATGACGCAGAACGTGCAGTCATGGTCGCAACCTTGCTGGATTTGCAGCAACGCGCGGGTGTAGCGCGAAGGAGGGGCGTCTGTTGTGGCGCTTTCCGCCAAGCCCCATGCTGCAGGGGTGGCCTTGGTGGCGTTGTCCAGTACCTGGTCCACACCTGCCATGGCCATCCAACGCTGCTTGTCGCGTTCGGAAGCGCAGCCGGTGATGATGATGCGCGCCTGCGGGTGTTCCCGGTGGGCGCGCCGCACGGCCTGGCGCGCTTGGCGTTCGGCTTCGCCTGTCACGGCGCAGGTATTGACGATGATAGTTTGCTTGCCCTGGACCTCATCCCCCTTTTGGCGCTGCGCTTGGCTGGCATAATGCGCCATGGCATCGCTTTCATGGGCATTGAGCCTGCAGCCAAAGGTAATGAGTGAAATGGACCCATCTGTCCCCTCTGAGAGGGTGGGGGGGATGGGACTTTCAGTCCTTTCAGTCATGGTGGCTGCGCCCCTTCGCAGCGCCTGTCTGTTGGGCAAGCCCGGCTGGGGAAAGCACCCCTTCGAACACCGTCACAGCTGGCCCTGTCATCAGCACGGGCGCGCTGTCTGAAGGCCAGTCAACCAACAACGCGCCGTGCTCCATGGCCACTTCGCAGGGCTGGTCGCGTGCCACAACCCCGCGCCTGATGGCGTTGACAGCAGCAGCGCAGGCGCCAGAGCCGCAGGCGGGTGTGAAGCCGGTTCCGCGCTCCCACACTTTCAGCTGCAGGCGATGGGGGCCAATGACCTTGGCAAAGCCAATATTGGCGCGCTCTGGAAACAGGGGATGGTGTTCAAGGGCTGCCCCCAACGCCGCAAGCTGCCCTTCATCAAGGTTGAGCGGGCTGAAAACGGTGAAATGGGGATTGCCCATGGAGCACGCCCCCCCTTCCAGCTGTTGGCCCAGTGCTTCTACCGTCATGAAGTCGGTGGCCTGTCCCTGCTTGTCAGGTGCCAAGGGCACGTCACTGCCAGCCAGCAAAGGCCTGCCCATGGCCACTTCCACCAAACCGCCCTCCAACCTGCGCGCTGGCAGCAGGCCACGGGCCGTTTGCAATGTGACGGCATCGCGCCCCAGGCGTGCACATTCCATTTTGGCCACGCAGCGTGAAGCGTTACCGCAGGCACCTGCCTCTGACCCATCAGGGTTGTAAAAGCGCACCAGAACATCGGCGCCCTCAAGGGTGGGGTGGTTAAGCATCACCAGCTGGTCGCACCCCACGCCTTGATGGCGGTCGCCTAAGGCCTTGATGAGGTGGGGGGGCAGCCTGCCCCCTTGAGGTGGAACAGAGGACTGGCGCAGGTCAATGATAACGAAATCATTGCCAAGGCCGTGCATTTTGGTGAATGCCAGGGGTGGTTGGGATGACATTGGGAAGACTTGGGGCATAAGCGCGTTATAAAGGCTGCCACACGTGAATGAAATCTTCATGTTGGTTCACCCCTGAACCGCGCCCATGCCACCAAGGAGGTCAGCGCTATGGAAAAGAACACTGCCACCACGGGGTCAGCATCAGCCCCACCCACCGCTGATGACGGCACCTCCCAGCCTGGCGGCCAGCTCAACTTGCCTGCCAAGGCCTTCACCCAAGCCAGCGCTGAACCTGACAGCGCCTTCTTCGCAAGCCACGATCCAGCGCAGTTGCTGGACTTGGGTGCGCGCACGGCCATCACGGCCCTTTACCGCACCTCCATGCCATGCGGCGGTAACACGCTTGACCTGATGTGCGGCGCTGACAGTCACTTGCCAGAGGATGCCAGCTTCCAGCGTTTCAGTGGGTTGGATGCTTGCCCGGAGCTGTTGAAGCGAAATCAGGCCCTTGATGAAGGTTTCACGCAGGACCTGAACACGAATTGGAAACTGCCTTTCGATGATGACAGCCAGGATGGCGTCCTGCTGTGCAATGGCCTGCCTTACCTGACCAAGCCAGTTGAGGTCATGGAGGAAGTGCAGCGTGTCCTCAAGCCAGGCGCGCCGTTCATCGTGACGTTTACGGACCGTTTTTTCCCCCAGAAGGCGGTGGCCATTTGGCAGGCCCTGGAACCTGCTGGCCGTGTAGCCTTGACCAAGGGGGCCATGGCGCAAGCTGGCCTGGTTGACATTGATAAAGGCGAGGTCAACCCCCCTGAGGATCTGCCTGGCTGGCAGGACAGGGTCCATGCCATTATCGGGCGCGCGCCACGCTGTTGAGGGGGTAAAGTGCCCTAACAGTGGTTTTTTCTGGATTTTGACGGCTGGGAAAGGTAGAAAGGCCATTCACTAATTAAGGCCGTTCGTCATGTTGAGACACCCGAATAACGGCCCTTCCAAGAGCCGAAAGTCGAATCCGACATGCCGTTTCCTGATACCTATCCCGTTCTGACCCGCGCCTTGACGGCCAAGGGTTACAATGAACCCACAGCCGTCCAGCAGGCTGTCCTCAAGCCTGGCCTTGAGGGCAAGGACCTGCTGGTTTCCGCCCGCACGGGCTCTGGCAAGACCGTGGCCTTCGGCCTGGCTGCCGCCGCTACCCTTCTTGAAGGCGTTGAAGACAGCCGCCTTCCTGCACCAGGCGCGCCAAGCGTCCTGGTGATTGCCCCCACGCGTGAGCTTGCTCAGCAAATCAAGGTTGAGCTCGAATGGCTCTATGCTGAGGCAGGCGCTGTGGTCGCCCTGTGCATTGGTGGCACGGACGCCCGCCGCGAGGCACGCACCCTGCAGCGGGGTGCGCACATTGTGGCCGGCACCCCTGGGCGCCTTTGCGACCACATAGAGCGTGGCCAGCTTGACCTGTCCCGCGTTAAGGTCGTTGTGCTTGATGAAGCTGACGAAATGCTGGATATGGGCTTCCGTGAGGAGCTGGAGCGCATCCTCAACGCCTGCCCTGCCGAACGCCGCACGCTTCTGTTTTCCGCCACGGTTTCACGCGGCATCGCCCAATTGGCGCGCCAATTCCAAAAAGATGCTGAGCGCATCGACATCGCTTCCTCAGGCCCCCAACACGCTGACATCACCTACAGCGCCGTTGTCATGCCACCCCATGACCTGACAGCGGCATTGGTCAACGTGCTGCGCTATTATGACGCTCCCACGGCCATTGTGTTCTGCAACACGCGTGCCTTGGTGACGGAGACCCAGCAGGCCCTTCAGGAGCGCGGCTTCTCTTCAGTCGCCATCTCTGGCGAAATGAGCCAGAGCGAGCGCAGCCGTGCCTTGGCCAGTCTGCGCAGTGGTGCGGCGCGCGTTTGCGTGGCCACGGATGTGGCGGCGCGCGGCATTGACATCCCCTCGCTGGGGTTGGTGGTCCATGCCAGCCTGCCGACCTCCACTGAGGCCCTCCTCCACCGTTCTGGCCGCACGGGGCGTGCTGGCCGCAAGGGCGTCTGCGCCCTTCTGGTGCCCTTCAACCAGCGCCGCCGCGCTGAGCGCCTGCTTGCCCAAGCGCACATCAAGGCAGCTTGGACGAATGTGCCAAGCCCAGCTGAAATCGCCGCCCAAGATGCCATTCACCTTCTGGAAAGCGAGCTGTTCAAGGAACTGAACGCACCCAAGGCTGAGGTTGAGGACGAGACAGCGCGCTTGGAGGTGGCAGCTGCTGAGGCCGCTTCCCCAGCCCCTGCAGAGACCACGCTAGAGGATGCTGCAGGCACTGCCCCTGAAGCGGACGGTGCGCAGGAAAGTGCTCCAGCTGCTGACGCCACCCTTGAAGCGCCTGCCGTTGAGGCCGCTGCTGAGAGTGAGCCCGCAGCCACTGACGCCAGCCCGACTGCTGATGAAGCGCCAGCTGCTGCGGCCGGCTCTGAAGCCACCACACCTGTGAAGGCTTCGCCAGCTGCTAAGCCTGCTCCAGCGCCCTCCCCCCTGGCGGCAGAGCTTGCTGGGCGTTACAGCGCTTTGCAATTGGCTGAGGCCCTGGCGAAGCTTTATGCCTCCCGCCTGCCCACCCCTGAGGATGTGAAGGCTGTTCCAGCTGACAGTGGGCGCGGCCAGGAACGTGGCATGAAGGATGGCCGCTGGTACCGTTTGGCGGTAGGCCGTGAAGGTCGCGCCGACCCCAAATGGCTTTTGCCCATGTTGTGCCGTGTTGGCGGATTGCAGAAGCGTGATATCGGCAGCATCCGCATTGCGCCTGACCACACCTTGTTCCAAATCGCCGCTGACAAGGCAGACCGCTTCGATGCGGCCCGTGCAGCCAACCAGGATGCAGACGTTCCTGCCATTACCCCCGCCACCGCCCCCAAGGATGGTGGCGCGCGCCGCCCCTTTGGCGGCCAGGGTGGTGGGCGCTTTGGCAAGCGTGACAACCGTGGCCCGCGCCGCTCCTTTGGTGGCAGCCCCTTCCGTGGGCGTTCCTGAGCGCTGGTTCAGGATCCTGGCCTTGGTTGCAGCCTAGGCCAGGGCACTTAGGGTAGCATCATGAAGAAAAGCGCAGCCCTACCCTTGTCATAGGGGTGGGGCTGTTGCCATCTCAAAGGCAATGGAAAAGCTCAGCATACCCTCATCACTGCTTTCGCCTGCCCCTTCCCTGGGAAACCTGCAAGGGCGCTTGTTAGTTGCCAGTCCTGTCTTGGCTGAAACGCCTTTTGCCCAAACCATAATCTACATGTGTCTGCACGCCCCAGAGGCAGGCGCCATGGGGCTGGTGGTCAACAGGCCCCTTCACCACCCGACTGCGCCAGAACTGCTGAAGCAGCTCGACATCACCCCCAACCCACCTTTGACGCCATTCCTTATGGGAGCGGGGGGGCCGGTCGAGCTTGGCCAGGGCTTTGTGCTTCACAGCCCTGGCTGGGCGCCTGGCGCACGGGGTGGCACCATCAGCCTGCCTGCTGTGGGGCCAGAGGAAGGCTCACCTTCAAATCCATCTTCTTCAGCTGGCCCCACTGCTTCCCCAGCGCTGGGGGAAGCGTTGGCGCCTGTGGCGGAATTGAGCGCTAACCTGGACATCCTGCGTGACCTTGCCAATGGCAATGGCCCCCGCAAAGCGGTGATGTTCCTGGGCCATGCTGCCTGGGAACCTGGCCAGCTGGAGGAGGAGATCCTCCATGGCAATGCCTGGTATGTGATCCCTGCCACTGAAGAGCTGGTCTTCAGTCCCAACCAAGGGCGCAAATGGTCCAGCGCCCTGGCCATGGCGGGGTTAGATGCCGCTGCCCTCACCGCGCAGGTAGGGGAGGCCTGATCGCGCCCTGAGGAGGGATTGGCAGGACCAACTCTGCTTGGAGAGATGTTTGGGAAGCGCCCAACAAATCAGGAAGCGGCCTAAACACTTGAAATTAGGCCTCATAATGCCAAATAGTGTCGAAAGAACGTGACAGGCGTGCAGGTTTGCTTTCCTCTGGAAATGAGGAAACAGCCAGCACCACTGTTTGGCCGGCACGCCCCAAAGGGCAGGAAGGGAAATCATGGACATCCAGAAGTTTACTGAACGCTGCCAGGGGTTCATCCAGGCGGCCCAGACCATCGCCCTGCGCGACCACAACCAGCAACTGACCCCCATGGCGTTGCTCAAAGCCATGTTGGATGATGAGCAGGGCGCGGCCACCGCGTTGATCAAAGCTGCCGGCGGCCACCCGGAAGTTGTGGTGCGCCTGAATGACGAGGCCCTGGCCAAGCTGCCGAAGGTGCAGGGCGCTGGCAGTGGCCAGCCCCAGGCCACACCTGATTTCATCCGCGTGCTTGATGCAGCTGAAGCCATGGCCAAGAAGGCTGGTGACAGCTACGTGGCGCAGGATCAGCTGCTGGTTGCACTGGCTGCGTCCCAGACCCCTGCAGGCCAGGCATTGCGCGAAGGCAACGCTACGCCACAGGCGCTTGAAGCGGCCATCACCAAAATGCGCAAGGGGCGCAAGGTGGATTCAGCCTCCGCTGAGAGCAACTTCGAGGCCCTGAAGAAATACACCCGTGATTTCACGGCCCTGGCCCGTGACGGCAAACTGGACCCCGTGATTGGCCGTGACGAGGAAATCCGCCGCACCATGCAGGTGCTGGCACGCCGCACCAAGAACAACCCTGTCCTCATCGGTGAGCCTGGCGTTGGCAAGACCGCCATCGTGGAAGGCCTGGCCATCCGCATCATTGATGGCGACGTGCCTGAGGCTCTGCGCGGCAAGAAGCTGCTGGCGCTTGACATGGGCGCGCTGGTTGCTGGCGCCAAGTACCGTGGCGAGTTCGAGGAACGCCTGAAGTCCGTCCTGACGGAGATTGAGAACTCCGATGGCGAGATCGTGCTCTTCATTGACGAAATGCACACCCTGGTGGGCGCTGGCGCTTCTGACGGCGCCATGGATGCCGCCAACCTCATCAAGCCTGAGCTGGCCCGTGGTGTCCTGCACTGCATCGGCGCCACCACGCTTGATGAGTACCGCAAGTACATCGAAAAGGACCCGGCGCTGGCACGCCGCTTCCAGGCGGTGTTTGTGGATCAGCCCACAGTGGTGGACTGCATTTCCATCATGCGTGGCCTGAAGGAAAAATATGAGATGCATCATGGTGTCCGCATCACGGACACTGCGCTCATCGCTGCGGTGACGCTCTCCAACCGGTACATCACTGACCGCTTCCTGCCTGACAAGGCCATTGACCTCATCGATGAGGCTGCAAGCCGCGTCCGCATGCAGATTGACAGCAAGCCTGAGGCCCTCGACAAGCTCGACCGTGAGCTCATCAAGCTCAAGATTGAGCGTGAGGCGCTGAAAAAAGAGGAAGATGAGGCCTCCAAGGAGCGCCTGAAAAACCTTGAGGGTGAAATCGCCGACTTGCAGGAAAAGGTCGACACCATGACCGCCACCTGGCAGGCGGAGAAAGATCGCCTGGGCAAAGTACAGAAACTGAAGGAGGAGCTGGACAAAGCACGCTCCGATGTTGAGATCGCCCAGCGTGCCGGCAACCTGCAGCGTGCAGCTGAACTGCAGCATGGCGTCATCCCCAAGCTGACCAAGCAGATCGCCACCGCCCAGGAGACACAGGACCAGCAGGAATCCAAGTCTGGCCTGTACATCGACACCGTCACTGAAGAAGGCGTTGCTGACATCGTCTCCCGCATGACTGGCATCCCTGTCACGAAGATGATGGAAGGTGAGCGCGAGCGCCTGCTCCATATGGAGGACCTCCTGAAGGAGCGTGTGGTTGGCCAGGATGTTGCCTTGGTGGCGGTGGCTAACTCCGTGCGCCGTTCGCGCGCTGGTGTTCAGGACCCTGACCGCCCCCTTGGCTCCTTCCTGTTTGCTGGCCCAACCGGCGTTGGTAAAACGGAGCTGGCGAAGTCATTGGCTTCCTTCATCTTTGATGATGACAAGGCCATGGTGCGCATCGACATGTCCGAATTCATGGAGAAGCACGCTGTCGCCCGCCTGGTTGGCGCGCCTCCCGGTTATGTCGGCTATGAGGAAGGTGGCGTCCTGACGGAGGCCGTGCGCCGCCGCCCTTACCAGGTCATCCTGTTTGATGAGGTTGAGAAGGCTCATGAGGATGTGTTCAACATCCTGCTGCAGGTGCTTGACGATGGGCGCCTGACTGACGGTCAGGGCCGCGTTGTTGATTTCCGCAACACCATCATCATCTTGACCACCAACCTTGGCTTCTCCGCCCTGACTTCCAAGCAGGATGTGACGAACCCGCAGAACGTTGATGACCGCGTGATGGAGGCCATTCGCGCCCACTTCCGCCCTGAGTTCCTCAACCGCTTGGACGAGATCGTGATGTTCAACCACCTTCAGCGTGGGAACATGGGCAAGATCGTTGACGTTCAGATGGGCCGCTTGCGCAAGCTGCTGGGTGAGCGCAACATTCAGATCAGCCTGGATGACGCTGCCCGTGAATGGTTGGCTGAGAACGGCTTTGACCCTGAATATGGTGCCCGCCCGCTGAAGCGCGTTATTCAGCGCAGCGTTCAGAACCCCCTGTCTGAGAAGCTCCTCAGTGGGGAGGTGAAGGATGGTGACAATGTTCAGGTCAGCGCTGACAAGGACAAGAACAAGCTGACCTTCACCGTCAAGAAGTGAAGCTGGGTCCTGCCAGGCCTGGTGAGGACTGAACAGTAACCAACAGAAACCCCGCTATCCTTTACAGGGTGGCGGGGTTTTTCATGTTCAGGGGTCTTGCTGTTCTGGAAGCTTCAAAAGTTGCCTTCAAAGGGCCGTCACACCAGGTAACGGGTGGCCTGCTGCGCCATGATGAAGCGGATGCCCATGTTGTTGCCTTCCTCCAGCTCCCGTTGGATGGCTTTCTGGGGGTTTTCAGGCAGTGCGGCGAAAGTCTCCTTCACGTGGGTGATGATGACCGTCAGCCCGCGCAGGGCGTGGCGTCCGCCACAAACAGCTGCCAAATCATGCAAGGTGGCCAGCAGCAGCTGAGGGGTAAGGTGGGAACGCAATTTGTCGGCAGGCTGCGTGTTGGGGTAGGTGGTCTCAATCAAGATAGTGCTGAGGGTGCCGTTTTTGATGCGCGGTGCCACCGCTTCCCACAAGGCATGGAGGGCACCAGGACTGTCAGGTTGGTCTGGTGCTGTGTCGCCCAAGTAAAGCACGCTGTGGCCTGAATGGCGCAGTTCAAAAGCTGTTGACGTCAAGTTGGCATGGGCAAGGGGCCATGCTTGCAGCGTGAAGCCCGTTCCAGGCACGCCAAGGCCTGTTCCGGTCTCCATGGCTTGGTAATGGTATTTGCCGATTTGGGGGGCTGGGCCTTTGTCACCCATGTTGCCCCAAATCTGGTTGTTGAACAGGTGGGCTGAAATCAGCTCCTGGGTGGGGGGCAGCATGTAGATGGGCTTGGGGACGTCATCAGGTGACGTCAGCACCAGCCCGGCAACATGGTCAAGGTGGGCATGGCTGATGCAGTAGGCCCTGATGGTCTCCGTCAGCACACGCCCCGCTACGCTCAGGGGGGCGTCGCTTTCAGCCCTGTTGGCTGGGGTGTGGGGCAGGGGGATGTCAGCCAGCGCGCCTGCGGCCTCACAGAACTTTAAGCCCCCTCCCAACGTGCCAGCATCACAAAGGATGGCTTCATTAAGGGGCAGCGCTCGCACCATGTAAGCGCTGAGGTTGCCGTCAATGTCACCACTGCGTGACCCCAAGGGCAGGATTTCAAAATGGGGCTGGTGGCTGATTTGCACCAAAGGGGCCTTGGGGGGGACGGGTTGAGGACGTTTGCGACCCTGGAACTCCTGGCGGACTTCATAGAGGAGGCGTTCAAAAAAATTGCGTGGTTGGGAAGGTTGGGGAGTGGGCAGTGCCATGGTGATTCCTGACGTGGTGGGTGAAATCTGCCAGGAGGTCTGGCAGGCCGTGTGCCGCTGCAAGGCGCGGCTGTGCCTTTGAACAGTAGTCTTTCACTGCCTTGAGGTGAATGCGCGGAGCGGTTATGGGAGGTTTAGGTGGGCGCACCCTGGCAGTCAGGCTGGCCTGCAGACGCAGACAAGGAAACATGCATGCCGGATTATCGGGCTGCCCTGCTGGGCGGGCAATTACTCATGGCTGTGGCGCTTGGGGGGGCTTTGTGGGCCATGCCCACACCAACCATGGCCTGGAGCCTGACCCAGCATGTTGAAGACATCATTGATGGCGCCCCACCACCTTCCATGCCGCCCAGCTGCGATAACGCCGCTTTCACGGAAGCACGCGCAGGTTATGAGGAGAAGGCACGGCACAGCTTTTTCAGGCATCCCCACTTCAACCATCCTGAGCATGTGTGCGGGGTGGTGATGAAAACATGGCGTGCCCGCCGCACACGCAGCGGCTGGCATGGCTATTTTTTGCTCAATATAGGCAATGCCGCCCCTGTGCGCATTGTTGTGAACCTGGGAGAAATGCAACCCCACCTGCATTGGCCTTGGGTCCAGCCAGGAGACAGCGTTGAGGTGGAAGGGCGCTATTATTTTGATTCAAAACGCCGCCAAGGCATTGATTGGACTCATGAAGGCAGCAGCAGGCGCTGGCCTTACACGGGCTTTGTGATTGTCAACGGGCAGCGTTTTGATTGAATCTTAATGCGCACTACCTTGGTGACGCATGCTGGATATCATGAAGTGAAAGGCCACCCCTTGGGGTGACCCTTCACGCAGGTAGCGCCTAACCTGGAAGCGCGCTTAGGCAGCAGCTGTAGCGGTAGGCGCTTTGAGGCGCCCACTAGGGGCACGTCTGCCACCCCTGCCCCCGCTGGGTGTTTTGGTTTGGTTGGGCGCAGCCTTTTTCAGGCGCTGGGCTTTGCCAGGCAAGGCTGCTGCGGCTTTGGGATCTGGCCTTGGGCTGGTGGCCAGGGTTAGGGCATCAGCTTTGCTATTCACCCCAACCCGCACATGACCGCCCTGGACCAGGGTGCCGAACAGCAGTTCCTCAGCCAGGGGCTTTTTGATTTTCTCCTCAATCAGCCTGCCAAGGGGCCTGGCACCGTTGAGCTTGTCATGGCCTTTCTGCGCTAGCCAGTCACGCGCGCCTTGCGAAAGGCTGAGGGTGACATGCTTCTGCGCCAGCTGCAGGGCCAGGGCGTCAATGAACTTGTCCACCACATGGCGCACGGTTTCAGGCGCCAGCGGGGCAAAGGGCACGATGGCGTCCAGACGGTTGCGGAACTCAGGCGTGAACAGGCGCTTGATGGCTTCCTCATCCTCGCCGCTGCGGGCGCTTGGGCGCGCAAAGCCGACTGCTTCACGCGACATGGCCTCAGCGCCGGCATTTGTGGTCATGACAAGGATGACGTTGCGGAAATCAACTGTTTTGCCATTGTGGTCAGTCAGCTTGCCATGGTCCATGACCTGCAGAAGCAGGTTGAAAAGCTGTGGATGGGCCTTCTCAATCTCATCCAGCAGGAGGACGGCATGGGGGGTGCGGTCAACGACGTCCGTCAGCAGGCCGCCTTGTTCAAAACCCACATAGCCTGGCGGGGTGCCAATCAACCGGGAAACCGAATGGGCCTCCATATATTCCGACATGTCAAAACGGATAAGCTCTACACCAAGCGTGTTGGCCAGCTGGCGTGCCGCTTCCGTTTTGCCAACGCCTGTGGGGCCTGAGAACAGAAAGCTGCCAATGGGCTTCTCACTATCACGCAGCCCTGCCCGTGACAGCCGCACAGCTGATGAAAGGGCGTCTAGGGCGTTGTCCTGCCCATAAACCGTCCTTTTAAGGGCAGCTGGCAAGTCGCGCAGAGCCGCACGGTCATCATGGGAGATGTGGCGTGGTGGCACCTGGGCAATCTTGGCCACGATGGCTTCCACCTCACGCAGGCCGATAGTGGCGCGGCGGCGGCTTTTAGGCAGCAGACGCTGGGCCGCGCCGGCTTCATCGATGACGTCAATGGCTTTGTCAGGCAATTTGCGGTCGTGAATGTGGCGGTTGGCCAGTTCCACAGCGCCCTTGATGGCTGCCTCAGTGTAGCGAATGCCATGGTGGCTCTCATAGCGGGGCTTCAACCCTTTGAGGATGCGCACGGCGTCTGCTGGGGATGGCTCGGCCACCTCCACTTTTTGGAAGCGCCGGGTCAGGGCTGCGTCCTTCTCGAAATGTTGCCTGTATTCCTGCCATGTTGTGGCGCCTATGCAACGCAACTTGCCGGCCGCCAAAGCGGGCTTAAGCAGGTTGGAAGCATCCATGGCGCCACCCGTTGTGGAGCCTGCCCCCACAAGCATGTGGATTTCATCAATGAACAGCAGCGCGTGGGGGCGTTTGGCCAGTTCAGCTAAGATGCCTTTGAGGCGCTCTTCAAAATCGCCCCGGTAGCGGGTGCCAGCCAGCAAGCTGCCCAGGTCAAGGGCGTAGATGGTGGCCCCTGAAAGCACCTCTGGAACGTCACCTTGGACAATGCGCCAGGCCAGGCCTTCAGCGATGGCGGTTTTGCCAACGCCAGGGTCACCCACCAGAAGGGGGTTGTTTTTAGTGCGCCGGCACAGGATCTGGATGACGCGCTCCACCTCCCCCTCACGGCCAATCAAAGGGTCGACTTTGCCCTTCTCAGCGCTTTTGTTGAGGTCAGTGCAGTAGGTCGCCAGCAGTTCAGCGCCAGCGTTCCTGCGCCCACGCTTGCCGCTTGGGGGGCTATCTTCCCCTTCACCCTCATCCTCCGTGGAGGAGACATTGCGTTGCGCCAGCGCGTGAATGGCGTCCAGGCGCGTCATCCCCGCCTGCTGCAGGTAATAGACGGCATGGCTTTCACGCTCCACAAACAGCGCAATCAGAATGTTAGCACCATTCATCTTGTGCTGGCCTGTGCTTTGGATGTGCACGGCAGCACGCTGGATCACACGCTGGAAAGCGCCTGTGGGCTGGGGTGGTTCCTCGCGTTCAGCATAGTGGATGCTTTCCAGGCCGCTTTGGAGGAAGTCGTCCAATTCCTGGATGAGCTGCTCCACGTCCACGTCACACGCTTCCATGATGGCGCGGGCGTCACGATCGGTGCAAAGGGCGAGAAGGAGGTGCTCAAGCGTGATGAACTCATGCTGCCGAGCAGCGGCAAGGGCCAGCGCACGCTGGAGCGTCTGTTCAAGGTTGGGAGTGAGCATCTAGCGATCCTTCACGAACGTGTCCGGCCTGGGGCGGGATGATTCCCGCAGCGCTTCAGCTTGGTCAGCCAAGGGCCGGAGAGGGCAAGGCTGGTTTGGAAAGCAAGGTGTGGGGGTAGCCAGGGCCCCGGTTTTGGAACCCTGGGAGTAGGGGTTTTCAAGTTGATGGGGAAAAAATATGTCGGGATTGAGGGTAGTTGCGCCCCGGGGCCTTCAGGCTTTTTCAAAGGTGCATTGCAGGGGGTGGTTCTTCTGGCGCGCCAGCCCAGTGACCTGGGCGACTTTGGTTTCGGCAACCTCACGGGTGTAAAGGCCGCAAACAGCGCTCCCCTCATGGTGGACCTGCAGCATGACGGCCATGGCCTGCTCAGGGCTTTTGTGGAAATGCCGCTCCAATACGTGCACCACAAAATCCATGGGCGTGTAGTCATCATTGAGAAGCAGCACTTTATAAAGGGAAGGATGGGCCAGGCGCTGTCTGGTTTGGGAGAGGACATCAGCCTGCACACCAGCAGGACGGTGTGATTGAGGTGCTGGTGCTGGGCGCTTGTCCTTGTCCATGCCGTGTGTCCTCGCGCAGTGGTTGAATAGGGAAGGCACCCTTCACACTGGTACAGCCAGCGTGCACCAGGAGGGGCCAAGTGGGGTCAAGGGGTTTCTGTCGCCGTAGCCGCTAATAATTCTGGACATTGGCAACAAGGCGTCCCTATCATGAAGAAAAAGATGGGGATGCTTAGCCGAGCCTGCAAGGTCCCTTCAAAAGGCAACGGGGCCATTGCCTTGCCCACTCGTGAACATTCATTGAACATCCAGGGATGCACCGTCCCGGGCCCGAAGCATCAGGAGATGCATCATGCACATTGAGAATCAGGGTGACATTCAGCGTTCCCCAACGCCAGGCCCTTCCTCCCTGAAGCGTCTTGCCGTGCGCATCTGCACGGTGCTGGGGCGGAAAGTGGGGCAGGGGCTGCGCCAACATGGTACCCTGGTCGCTGGGGTTGGCATGGGCATGGCCGCTTTCTTCAGCATGGTGCCTAAGGCGCAAGCGCAATACGCAGGTCATGTCTCCACCTTGGTGATGGATGCCGCCTCAGGGCGTGTCCTGTCTGAAACTGACGCTGACCTGCAGCGCTACCCTGCGTCCCTCACTAAAATGATGACGCTTTACCTAACGTTCAGGGCGATTGACGAAGGGCGCCTGTCGCTCGACCAGCGCATTGCCATCACCCCTCATGCGGCTTCTATGGAGCCTTCCAAACTGGGCTTGCGCCCCGGCAGCACGCTGACGGTTTATGAGGCCGTTATGGCCTTGGTGACGAAATCCGCCAATGATGCCGCTTGTGCCTTGGGCGAGTATCTGGGCAATGGCAGCGAGCCACGGTTCGCCAACGCCATGAGTGACCAAGCCCGTGCCCTTGGCATGCGTAACACCACGTTCCGCAACGCTTCAGGCCTGCCCAACCCTGACCAAGTGACGACTGCGCGTGACCTGGCGATCCTCGCCCGGCACCTCATCAAGGATTTCCCGCAGTTCTACCCTTATTTCAGCGCCAAGGAATTTTATTTCAGGGGGCGGATGCTGCCTAACCATGACACCCTTTTGCGCCTTTACGCTGGCGCTGACGGCCTCAAGACCGGTTACACGGGCGCTGCAGGGCACAACCTGGTTAGCTCAGCGGTGCAGGGGCAGTCGCGCCTCATTGGTGTGGTCATGGGGGCAAGCAGCAATAACATCCGCAACCTCATCATGATGGACCAGTTGGACAATGGCTTCACCGCCATGGGACAGACCCCTTATGCGCGCCCCACTTACGTGGCGCCCCGCCGCTCCCCGCTCCTTTATGTCCATTACCACCGCAGCCGGCCGCAGCACAGCACGCTGCGCATGGCCACCTGGCGCCATTACACCCATCACCTGACGTTCTCGTCCCACGCGGCGCATGCAACCCATGCTAAGCATGGCAAAGCCCACGCGGTGCTTCACAAGCGCCACCACTAAAAGCGCTTGCTGCCAGGGGGCCTTTGCAGGGGCTGGCGCCTGGCCTTGCATCATAGTGGTGGAAGACGCATGAACAAGACCTGGCCGCGCTCGGAAGTTTTGCGCTCCCCCAAAGCGGCAGCTTTGTACTCCCCTAGGGCTGCGCGGCACATGGGCACCATGCGGGAAGCCCTGTAATCATTCATTCACAAGAGATGAGAGGGCCCCTCCATGGCAGCCAAAAACCGCAACGGCCACCGCCTTTACAGCGAACAGGATTTTGAAGGGCTGCGCGCAGCTGGGCGCCTGGCTGCAGATTTGCTGGACATGATCGGTGCCCATGTGCAGCCAGGCGTCACCACAGGCGCGCTTAACCAGATCATCCATGACTACACCTGTGACCATGGCGCCATTCCAGCGCCGCTGAACTACCACGGCTTTCCTAAGTCATGCTGCATTTCCATCAATCATGTGGTGTGCCATGGCATTCCAGGTGACAAGGCGCTGCGTGAAGGGGACATCCTCAATATTGATGTCACACCCATCCTGAACGGTTATTATGGTGACGCCTCGCGCATGTACGGTGTGGGGAAAATCCCCCGTAAAGCTGAAAAGCTGATTGACGTGACGTTTGAATCCCTCCAGCGCGCGCTTGCCGTGGTGCGCCCTGGCGCCCAGCTTGGCGACATTGGCCACGCCATACAGGACTACGCTGAAAGCCATGGCTGCTCTGTGGTGCGGGATTTCTGCGGCCACGGTACGGGGCTGGCTTTCCACGAATCTCCAAGCGTGCTGCATTACGGCAAAGCTGGAACAGGCGACAAGCTGGAAGCTGGCATGGTCTTCACCATTGAGCCCATGCTTAACCTGGGCAAGCCTGACGTAAAGGTGCTTGCTGATGACTGGACGGCCGTCACCCGTGACCGTTCCCTTTCTGCCCAGTTTGAGCACACGCTGGGCGTGACACATGACGGGTGCGAGATTTTCACCCTTTCCCCCAAAGGGGCTGGTTGGCCCCCCATCAAGGAGTGATGGGCCACTTTTGGAAAAAGGTGGCGCGCCCAGCAGCGCTGGCGCTGGCAGCCTGGACCTTAGCGCCTAAGGTCCCGGTTTGGGCCCAGGCTGTAACCACCCCGCCAGCGCCTGTTTTAAGCGCAGCCCACGATCCCCTGGCCTTTGGGCCTGACATTATCCCCCGCGGCACCATGGTGGAAGGGCGCCATGGCATGGTTGTCAGCGCCCAGCATTTGGCAAGCGCAGTTGGCGCTGACATCCTGCGCCGAGGTGGCAATGCCGCTGATGCCGCCGCGGCTGTGGGCTATGCCCTTTCTGTTGTCTACCCTGCGGCTGGCAGCCTGGGTGGGGGTGGGTTCAGCGTAGTTTGGCTGCCTGGCAAAGCTGCCCGTTCCCACCAAGCTGGCCAAGGCCATGCCGTGTTTGTGGATTTCCGGGAGAAGGCCCCAGCTGCTGCCACAGCGACCATGTTTCTTGATGGCCTTGGCAAGCCACGCCCAGGCCTTTCAGCGCATGGGTGGAAAGCGGTGGCGGTGCCAGGCACTGTCGCTGGCATGGAGGCGCTGCGCCAGCGCTGGGGCCGGCTGAGCCGTGCCGTTGTCATGGAACCTGCCATCCGGCTGGCCCGCGAAGGCTACGTGCTGGAACAAGGCGATGTAGATTTGATGGGCACTAATCTGCCCAGTTTCAGGGAAGACCCTTACGGACGCCATATATTCCTCCATGAGGATGGCAGCACCTGGAAAGTGGGGGAGCGCTTCAAGCAGCCTGCCCTGGCAGCCTCCTTGGCGTTGGTGGCGCGCTTGGGTGGCGATGCCTTCTACAAAGGTCCCTTGGCGGGTGCCATCACCCAGGCCAGCCAACAGGGCGGCGGGTTGCTCACCATGGGGGATTTCGCGCGCTACCATGCCAGTGTGGCCGCCCCCCTGCGTTGCGGCTACCGTGGTTTTACCCTCCACACAGCCCCACCACCCAGCGCTGGCGGTGTGGCGCTGTGTGAAATGCTGGGCATCCTGGAGGGCTACAACATGAAGGCCCTAGGCCCCCATACCCTGCCAGCTGTGCAGGTGGCTTTGGAAGCCATGCGCCATGCCTACTCAGACCGGCGCAGCATAGGGGACCCTGCTTTCACGCCTTCCATGAAGGTGGTGGGGCAGGTTTTGGCCCAACGTTACCTCAGCGCAGTGCGCCAGAGCCTTCCTTTGGACCACGCGCTTGATTCGCGCCGCCTGCAGGTGGGGCGCGCAGCCCCTTTGCCCTTGGCTGCCCCCCTTGGCCCCTTAGCTCAGGAGAAGCACGAGACAACCCAATATTCCGTCATGGACCATGACGGCATGGCGGTTTCAACGACCTTCACGTTGGATGGGTGGTTCGGGGCTGGCGTCATGGGGGGTGGAACAGGCATCTGGCTCAATGATGAAATGGACGATTTCGCCATGGCGCCCGGTGTGCCCAACATGTTTGGCGTCCCAGGCAGTGCCGCCAACGCCATTGCGCCTGGCAAGGTCCCGCTTTCTTCTATGGCGCCCACTGTGGTCACACGCCATGGCCGCGCTGTGCTGGTGTTTGGTAGCCCTGGCGGGTCGCGCATTCCCACCATCCTGCTTTCTGTGATGTCAGGGCTGGCTGACTATGGCTTTGACCTGCGCCAGGCGGTGGTGTGGCCGCGTATCCATGAGCAGTGGATGCCCCCCCCTGTGGAGGTGGAGCCGGGCGCTTTGTCGCCTGAAGTGCGACAGGGACTGGAAAAGCTGGGTTACGTCATCGTGCCCCATCGACCATGGGGCATGGTGGAGGCCATCTTGACTGATGCGCCCCACTTAGTGCCACAGGCTGGCGCCACACCGCCGCGGCGTTTCTTCGGGGTGGCTGACCCCCGCCACCCTGGTGGCGCTGCCATAGGCTATTGAGCGGCACGGGGCTGGGGTACTTGCATGTCGTGGCTGAATGTGATGTTAAAGGCCCTGGAAAGTCGGCCCGGACGATTGGCGCGTGAACCCGGTCAGATCGGGAACGAAGCAGCCGCAGCGTTGTCCGGTCGGGTCGGTGTCCGGCTTTCCACCCCCTTTCAAAACTGAACGGCCACAGTGGTCACCATGCTGGAGCCACTAGGCTGGACGCACCGCGCGGGGCGCCGCCAGGGTTTTGCTGTGGTTGGTGGCTTTTCCGCTTTGCACGCTTGGCCGCTTAAAATCCGCCCTGACATGCGCCATGATGGGGTACAGGTGCCTTTAGGCCTTTAAGAGCCACCATGAGGCAGCACAGCAGGAGAACGGGTGATGGATGAAAACAACGACATGCCCCTGCCCCCCGTCACGGATGGTGGCTTCCTCTCCCCCGCTCCCTCTGCTGCACGCCAGGGGGAAGGTGCTGGGCAAAGCGCTTACCGCGTTCTGGCGCGCACGTACCGTCCGCGCGTCCTTGATGACCTGATCGGCCAGGAGAACCTGGTGCGTGTGCTTGAGCGCGCCTTTGAAACAGGCCGCGTGGCTCATGCCTTCATGCTGACGGGCGTGCGCGGGGTGGGCAAAACCACCACAGCACGCATTCTGGCCCGCGCCCTCAACTGTACAGGGGCAGACGGGACCGGCCATGCCACAGCGGCCCCTTGTGGCGTTTGCCCTAACTGCACGGCCATCCTGGCTGGCAACCACCCAGACGTCTTGGAGATTGACGCTGCCTCGCGAACTGGCGTCAACGACATCAGGGAAGTCATTGAGGCCACCCAATACAGGCCCATTCAAGGACGCATGAAGGTTTTCATCATTGATGAGGTCCACATGCTCTCCACAGCGGCGTTCAATGCGCTGCTCAAGACGCTGGAGGAACCACCGCCGCAGGTGACGTTCGTGTTCGCCACCACAGAATTGCGGAAAATCCCCGTCACCGTTTTGTCGCGCTGCCAGCGTTTTGACCTGCGCCGAGTGCCCCAGGCCATGCTTGTTGAGCATTACGGGCGCATCGCCGCCAAGGAAGGTGCCAACCTGGCGCCAGAGGCCCTCAACCTCATCGCACGTGCCGCTGATGGATCCGTCCGTGATGGACTGTCCCTCCTCGACCAGGCCATAGCCCAGGGGGCTTCTGACGCGCCAAGCGTGGCAGCCATGCTGGGCCAGGCTGACAGGGCCATGGTGTTTGACCTTCTTGAAGCCATGCTGGAGGGGCAAGGGGCCCGCACCCTGGCATTGGCTGAACAGGCCTGGAGCCACGGCATCGCCCCAGAGGCCCTCATGGCAGATTTGCTTGAGGCCACGCATTCTGTCTCGCGTTTGCGCGCCGTGCCAGCTTTGCGCCAGGACGAGACGTTGCCTGAACTGGAGCGTGAGCGCGGCAGTACTTTAGCAGACAAGCACCCGATGGGCGTTCTGGCCCGCACGTGGCAGATTTTGCTCAAAGGCGCTGAAGAGATCGCCCAAGCCCCCCAGGGGGAAAACGCGGCGGAGATGGTGTTCATCCGCCTGCTCCATGCCAGCCAGCTGCCCACGCCAGAGCGCATCCTGGCGCGCCTGGCCAAGCAGGAAAACCAACAAAACCAGAACCTCCCCTCCTCTCCTGCGCCCCATCAAGGGGCTGGGGTTTCAAGGGCTCCCGTTCAGGGTGGATTGGGAACTGCGCCTTTGAAGGGCGCCCAGCAACCAGTCCCCCAAACGGTTTCTGAACAGGGTTCCGCCCCCCAGGCCTTCCAAGGCAGCTTGCAGGGGCCGGGTGCAGCGGCAACTATGCCTCCAAGCCAGGCGCGCTTTGGGTCTGTGCGCCTGGAAGGGGGGGCTGAACGCGTTCCAGCCCCCATGTGTTGGGCAGACGACAGCCCAGAGGAACCTGCTGCAAAGCTGGCCCGCCCTACTAAGCGTGACACCATTCCCCTGCCGCGCAGCTGGCGTGAAATGGTGCGCTTCACCAGCCTTTGCCATGAGCCTTGGTTGCACGGCATCCTGCGTTGCGAAGCCCATATGGTGCGCTTTGCCGACCATGGGGCAGCCCCCTGGTGCGTCAGCGTGCGGCTTGACGACAAGGCTGTTAGGCAACGCGCCCTCAAATTGCTTTCAGAACGGCTTGAGGAATACTACCCAGGCCAATGGCACATCCTCCCTTCTGACGGTGAAGGTGAACCCACCTTGGAGGCGCAGGGCGCGGAGGTCATTGCGCTTCACCACGCGGCCGCTGGGCGCCACCCCCTGGTGAGGGCCATTTTGAAGCGTTTCCCCGGGGCACGCATGGGCACGGTGCGCGATACGGAGCCAGAAGGGGGACAGGACGCTGGCGCTGAGAACGCCTTCACCCTGCTGGGTGCTGGGGAAAGCGCTGGCGGCACTTTTCAAGGCCAGCCCTATGAGAGCCCCTTTGCCCTGGATGAGGATAGTTACGGCGCCTATCCCTTCAATGAGGATGGGGACATGGTCGAGGAGTGAACACCAGGCAGCAGCCAACTGGCGCCTTGGGCCAACAGCTGGGTGTGCAAGGGCAATTTCCCGTCTGCCTGCTGGGCAGGCTGTGCTAAGACTGTTGCCAGCAACCCATTGATACAGACGTTTGAAGGATTGGTTTTATGAAGAACCTGGCTGGCATGATGAAACAGGCCACACAAATGCAGGCCCGCATGAAGGAAGCCCAGGAAAGGCTGACTCAGCTGACGCTGGAGGGGGAAGCTGGCAATGGCCTTGTACGCTTGAAATTGACGGGCAAAGGGGATTTGAATGATCTGGTCATTGACCCCAAATTGGCTGACCCAGACGACATGGAAACGCTTCAGGACTTGGTGATGGCCGCTTACGCTGACGCCCGCAAAAAAGCGGAGGCCGCCAGCAAAGAGGAAATGTCCAAGGTGACAGGGGGCATCACTTTGCCGCCAGGGTTGGAGATGCCGTTCTGAGCTGGAACAACGCCTCATTCCAGCCAAGGCAGGAAAACGGCGCGATTGAACAGCTCATCAAGCGGCTGGCGCGCCTGCCTGGCCTTGGGCCCCGTTCAGCCCGCAAAGCGGCCTTGGCTTTGCTGCAGGAACCTGAAAGCCGCCTTCGGCCCTTGGCCCAGGCGCTGGAGGAGGCGGTGCGCGCTGTGCGCGCCTGCCCGCAATGCGGCAACCTGGACACTGCGGTGCCTTGCACCATTTGCGCAGACCCCAACCGCGACAGGGGTGTTGTGTGCGTGGTGGAAAGCGTTGGCGACCTTTGGGCCTTGGAACGCTCTGGCACTTACAGGGGGTGCTACCAGGTTTTGGGGGGCGTCCTTTCGCCATTGAGTGGCAAAGGGCCAGAGGAACTGCACCTGTCTGGGCTCCAGGCGCGGCTTGAAGGGGGAGAGGTGCGTGAGGTCATCCTGGCGCTGGGCGCCACGGTGGATGGCGCCACGACCCGCCATTGGCTCCAGGGGCGGCTAGCGCCTTACGGCGTGCCCGTCAGCCGCATTGGGCACGGTATGCCCATGGGGGGAACGCTTGACGTTCTCGATGACGGCACCTTGGCGGCCGCCCTGGCCACCCGCCAAACAGTTGAGGTGCAGCCAGGCACCAACCAACCCTTTGAAATCAAGCCCCCCCGTCCAGTCCCTGGTGGCGCTGGCAACCCCCCCACCTGACAAGCAGCTGGGCTCATGGAACAGTTATTCAACGTGTTGCGCCTGCCCCCTACTGTGCCCCGTGTGGCCTTGGTTACAGGTGGCGCGCGCCGCATTGGCAGGGCCTTTGTGGCCATGCTGGCTGAGCAAGGGTGCGCTGTGGCCATCCATTGCCACAAAAGCACTCAGGCAGCTGATGAACTGGCCCATGAACTGCACCAACATGGCCACCAGGCCTGCGTTCTGCGCGCTGACCTGTCCTCTGAGGGGGAGACTGCAACGCTGATGGCCAAAGCGCACGCGGCATTGGGCGGTCCCGTTGGCATCCTTATCAACAATGCCAGCGTTTTCGAACGTGATGAATGGCACAGCGCCACCCGCCAAAGTTGGGACAGGCACCTTGAACCGAACCTGCGCGCACCCTTTGTGCTTTCCCAAGGTTTGGCTTCAGGTCTTGCCCAGGCGCCTGAAGGGCGGCGGTCTGGACTGGTCATCAATGTGCTTGACCAACGTGTCTGGAACCTGACGCCGCACTTCGTCAGCTACACAGTGGCCAAATCCGCTTTGTGGACGCTGACGCGCACCTTGGCCTTGGCTCTGGCCCCTTCAGTACGTGTCAACGCTGTGGGGCCAGGCCCCGTTCTGCCAGCGGCAGGCCAGGGGGAAGGGCATTTCAAGCGCATGTGCGATAACACCCCCCTGCGCCACGGGGCCAGTCCCCATGAAGTTGCGCAGGCAGCGCTTGCCCTGTGTTGTTTGCCGGGCGTCACGGGGCAGATGTTGGCTATCGATGGTGGGCAGCACCTCAATTGGGGCCCACCTGCCTAAGGAGATTTTGGATTAACGGGGTATAGGCGTAGCTTCCAGCACCGTGTTCTCAGGGATTGTGTTTTCAGGAAGGGCTTCTGGGCGGTAGCGTTCCAGCACAAGCGCCAAAGGCCCCCCAAGGTTTGAAAGCAGCGCGGTGTGCTCCAGAACCCACGGGTTTTCGCTGCAGCTCTGGAAGGGTTGGCACCGTTCCCCCAACTGCCGCCGGTTGAAGGGTGCGGCGGCAAGCCCAAAAGGCAGGAACGGGTTGGCCTGCAGTTGTTCAAGGGCCATGGGTGCAAGCTGGCTGGGCAGGAATAGGTTCCAGGCATCTGAACAATGCCGTGCGCCGCAGTGCAGCTGCACCATGCGCAAGGTGGCGTGGGCGCGCCAATTCTGCCCCGTGAGGCCCAGAAGGTGAAGGTGCCCTTCAAGCGCGGCAGGCAATTCTACCGCCCCCTGGAGCGGCTGGTACCTTATATGGGCAGCGGCCTGGTGCAGTTGTTGCAGCGCCTTGGTGGCGCTGGCGTGGCTGGCAAGGGCTTGGCGCAGCCTGCAGAGGCCCGTGCCCTTACTCCAGTGGGAAGCAAGGGATTCAGGGGTGCGTTCAGCTGTCGTCCTGGTCGTCCTTGGTGGGTTTGACTTCGATGTCGCTGCTGATGTCATCGTCAATGTCATCATCAATGATGTCATCTTCCTCGATGTCGACATCATCATCGTTTTCCACCCCGTTGCTGTGCTTGGTGGCGGCGGGGACATCGTCTTCAAGGTGCTTGGGGCGCTCAGGGGAGCGTTGTTCAGCCCCGCATTTGGGGCAGACGGGGGGAATGCGGTTGAGGTCGTAAAAACGCACGCCGCATTCAACGCATGTCCGTTTCAGCCCGAGTTCTTCATTGGCCATGGTGCAAACCTGTTCCTGTGAATGGCGGGTGATGAGTCATGGAAAGATAGCGCCCATGCCATTGTGGGGCGTGGCTGTCAATGCACAGCAAAGGCTAAATGGCCTTGGCCGGCGTTACCAACGTTGCGCTCAGCACGGCTGAAGGCAGCTGCCGCCAAGGCGCTGGGCGGTTGACACCCGCAAGCTGCTGCAGCCATCTAGGGAAACCATGAGTGAGCCCGCCCCCACCCCATCCGCCCGTACCCCCATTGCCCATCAAGCCAGCCCTGCCGCAGCGCCGCTGCGGGGCGCTGTGCGCGTACCTGGGGACAAATCCATCAGCCACCGCGCCATTATGATGGGGGCTTTGGCTGAAGGCACCACCACTATTGAAGGTCTTTTGGAAGGTGCTGACGTCATGGCCACCATCAGGGCCATGCGTCAGTTAGGCGCCACCGTCACCCAGGGGGATGGGCCAGGGATGTGGCGTGTCGTGGGGTGGGGCAGGCAAGGCCCCCAGGAACCGGCGGACGTGCTGGACATGGGCAATGCCGGCACAGGCGCGCGCCTGCTGGCTGGCCTGCTGGCCCCCTGGCCCCTGACCGCTTTCCTGACGGGTGACGGATCGTTGCGCAAACGCCCCATGAAGCGCGTCACAGCGCCGCTGGGGCGGATGGGGGTTGGTTTCGCCACCCGCGCTGGCGACAGGCTGCCCATGGCCATTCAAGGCACGGTTAAAGGCAGGCCCATCACCTACAGGCTTCCGGTAGCCTCAGCGCAAGTGAAATCGGCCCTTATGCTGGCTGGGTTGAACTGCCAGGGGGAAACAGTGGTCATTGAACCCTCCCCCACGCGCGACCATACTGAGAACATGCTGCGCCATTTTGGCGTGCCCGTCAGCGTGGAGGATACGGAGAGGGGCCGCACTATTCGCCTCACAGGGCCAGCCACGTTGCGGGCAGTCCACATCAATGTGCCTGGTGACCCGTCATCGGCTGCTTTCCCCCTTGTAGCGGCTTTGCTGGTGCCTGGTTCGGATGTGCGCATTGAGAATGTTGGCCTCAACCCGCTGCGCACAGGTTTGCTGACGACTTTGCGTGAAATGGGTGCGGACCTGCAGTTGGAGGATGTGCGTGATGGCGCTGGGGAAGCCATGGGCACCCTCCATGCGCGCCACAGCGCCTTGAAGGCTGTGGATGTGCCAGCAGAACGCGCGCCTAGCATGATTGACGAATACCCCATCCTGGCTATGGCGTGCGCCATGGCCGCTGGCACTTCCCGCTTGCGCGGTTTGGAGGAGTTACGCGTCAAGGAATCGGACCGCCTAGCGGCCACGCTCGCCCTTTTGCAAGGCAATGGCGTGAAGGCTTGGGTGGAAGGCGATGACCTGTTCATTGAAGGCTCTGGTGGTGACCCTGTGCCCGGTGGCGGGGTGGTCGCAACCCACATGGACCACCGCCTGGCCATGAGCGCTGTTGTCATGGGGTTGGCAAGCCAGAAGGGGCTGGAGGTGGACGACCTCTCTTTTGTGGACACCAGCTTCCCAGGATTTCTACAGTTGCTTGGCCAGCTTCAGCAAACCCCTGTGGGAGGGAAACCATGACGGGCCCTTCAAGCAAAGCTGGCAGGGCAGGCACAGCGTCTCCAGCCAAGCGCTTGGTCATTGCCGTTGATGGGCCAGCTGCAGCCGGCAAGGGCACGCTGGCCCAGGCCTTGGCGCAGTTCCTAGGGCTGCCTTACCTGGATACAGGTCTGTTCTACAGGGCAACGGCAAGGTTGGCGCTTGACGCAGGCGCCCCGTTGGAAGAGGCGGTGCGCTTTGCAGAGCAGCTTGAAGGCGCGGACCTGGTGCGCCCAGACCTGCGCACCCCTGATGTGGACCAGGCTGCCTCCTTTGTGGCGCGCCAACCCAAGGTGCGCGCAGCCCTGCTGCAACGCCAGCGTGATTTCGCCGCTGCCACGGGGGCTGTGCTGGATGGGCGTGACATTGGCACTGTGGTGTTGCCTGACGCTGACGTAAAGTTTTTCGTGACCGCCAGTCCAGAGGAACGGGCACGCCGCCGCTACAGGCAGCGCCATGGCTGCAACCCCCAGGAGACAGCAACCCTGGCAGCTGAGGTGGAGGCCATCAAGCAGCGCGACAGCCAGGATGAAAACCGCGCAACCGCCCCTTTGCGCCCTGCTGTTGATGCCCATCATATTATGACAGATGGGCTGGATGCTGCCGGGGTGCTGAAGGTGGTCGTGGCACACCTTGAAAAACGCGGCCTGCTGGACCCCACTTGACAGAAACCCCCTGGGGTGCTGTCACACTTGACGTGAAAACCATTTCACATGCCATGTTCTGGTCTGGTTGGGTGATTCGCCTTCAAAGCATTCATGCTGCAAGGGTCTGGTCCTTGGCTTTTTGGGACATGGTGGGTGAATGGTTTGATTTTTCCCACACTGACTAGCCACCCAAAGGTCGATTTTGGGCTGCTGGGAGCCGTCGCCAAGTCTGCCGTCCGTCAGGAACGGCCCTGTAGGCTGGGCTGCGCAAATCGGTGAAGTTCCATGGCCCTTCCTTGGGGAAGCGGCACAGGGCACTTCCTGGAAACAAGAATTACATGGCTTCTGCCACTGACAACATGACTGCGGGCGTTGAAGATTTTGCCGCCCTTCTTGATGAGACCCTGGGCGCTGCCGACACGGGTTTTGAAGGCTCTGTCGTTCGCGGCCGCGTTATCCGCCTTGCTGATGACCACGCCGTTGTGGACGTTGGCCTGAAAAGTGAAGGCCGCGTTCCCCTGCGGGAGTTCGGCCCAGCCGCCTCTGAGGTCAAGCCTGGCGACGTGCTTGAGCTTTACGTGGAACGCTATGAGGACCGTGACGGTTCCATCGTTCTTTCGCGTGAAAAAGCGCGCCGCGAGGAAGCCTGGACAGCGCTTGAGCGCGCCTTTGCCAACAACCAGCGCGTTAGCGGCAGCATTTATGGCCGCGTCAAGGGTGGCTTCACCGTTGACCTGGGCGGCGCCATGGCCTTCCTGCCAGGCAGCCAGGTTGACGTGCGCCCCGTGCGTGACGTGAGCGGCCTGATGGGCCAGCCGCAGCCGTTCCAGATCCTGAAAATGGACCGTGCGCGCGGCAACATCGTTGTCTCTCGCCGTGCCGTTCTTGAAGAGACTCGCGCCGAGCAGCGCTCTGAGCTTATTCAGGGCCTGAAGGAAGGCATGATCCTTGATGGCGTGGTCAAGAACATCACCGATTACGGTGCGTTCGTTGACCTGGGCGGCGTTGACGGGCTTCTGCACGTCACTGATATCGCTTGGAAGCGCATCAACCATCCTTCCGAAGCGCTGCAGATCGGCCAGCAAGTCCGCGTGCAGGTTATCCGCTTCAACCCGGAAACCCAGCGCATCTCCCTTGGCATGAAGCAGCTTGAGGCTGACCCCTGGGAGAACGTGGCCGTCAAATACCCTGTGCAGACCCGCTTCACGGGCCGCGTCACCAACATCACCGACTACGGCGCCTTTGTGGAGCTGGAGCCTGGCGTTGAAGGCCTGGTGCACGTCTCTGAAATGTCCTGGACCAAAAAGAACGTCCACCCTGGCAAAATCGTGGCCACTTCCCAGGAAGTTGAGGTCATGGTGTTGGATGTGGACAGCGCCAAGCGCCGCATCTCCCTGGGCTTGAAGCAGGTTCAGCGCAACCCGTGGGAGCAGTTCGCCGAAGAGACCGAGATTGGCTCCGTCATTGAAGGCGAGATCCGCAACATCACGGAATTCGGCCTGTTCATTGGTCTGTCCCCTGACATTGACGGCATGGTCCACATGTCTGACCTCTCTTGGGACGAGCCTGGTGAAGTGGCGATGTCGCACTATGAGAAGGGTCAGGTCGTCAAGGCCAAGATCCTCGACATCGATGCTGAGAAGGAGCGCATCTCCCTTGGCATCAAGCAGCTGGAGGAAGACCCCGCAGCAGATGTCCTGGCCCGTATCAACAAGGGTGACGTCGTTAACTGCGTTGTTTCCGCTGTGCAGAGCAACGGCATTGAAGTGAAGGTTGATGACGTCCTGACAGGCTTCATCCGCCGTGGCGAGCTGGCCCGCGACAAGGCAGAGCAACGTGCTGAGCGCTTCAATGTCGGCGACACTGTGGAAGCCAAGGTCATGGCTGTGGATCCGGGCGCGCGCAAGCTTTCCCTGACCATTCGCGGCCGTGAAATGGAAGAGGACAAGCAGGCCCTCAACGAGTACGGCTCCGCTTCCGACAGCGGCGCGTCACTGGGTGACATCCTGGGTGCGGCCATCCGCCGCCGCAACCCGGAATCCTGATCCAGTTTTCTGGAAGCCCCATAAGGGGCCCGGGTGGCCAATATGCCTCCCAGGCCTGGGCGGTTTCCTGAAGCAGGTCATGGAGCAGTCCAGCGCTCCGTTTTGAGCGGTGGCTGACAAGAGAAAAGCCCATCCCTTTTCAGGGATGGGCTTTTTCTTATGGCAGTAGCTTAGGCAGCCCCTGACCTAAGGTATCGCGTGCAGGGGCCAAGCTGTGGCTGACCCCCACCCCAGACCATCAGGGTGTGGGTTTGAAGCCTTTGGGCGCTGGCCCCAAAATAATGGTGGAGAGGTCCTCAGGCCTGATCCAGCGTGCGAAGGCTTTGCGCACCTTAATGGCCGTCATGCTGTAGACGGCTTTGGCGCCTTCGTCTGGCGCGTTCAGGGGCAGGCCAAGGTCAATCATGCTCAGCCAGCTTTCAGCTAGATCATCGAAGCTGGAACGGCCCATGGGCATGCCGCGCAGCAACGTGGCTTTGGCCAGGGCCAATGTGTCGGGGGAGACCAGCGTGGTGCGTAGCGTCTTGATGTCCTCCAGCGCCAGTTTGCGGGCTGGTTCCACCTTGTCCGGGTCAGCGCCGAAGCTCACGGAGAATGTGGTGCGGGTGCGGCTGTAGCCAATGGAGCTGCCAGCGCCATAGACATAGCCTGTGCGCACACGCAGGTCCTGCAGCAATTTGGAGGCGAACCCGCCCCCCAGGATCTCATTACCCACCGCCAGCGCGTGGCGGTCTGGGTTGCGAACGTCAAGGCCCAGGGTCTCTGGTAGTTTGACGTCTGCTTGCGAACGGCCAGGGTCACTGACGTCAGCTTGGGAAGGTTTGCTGAGGGGCACAGGTGGAAGGGTGGTCGCTGGCGTGGGGCCTTCGTTTTTCCAATCGCCAAAGGCGGCGCGTACCTGCTTAACGGCCTCGTCATTGGTGATGTCGCCCATCACCACAATGGTGGTGAGGTCAGGCCGGTAAGTGTGGTGGTAATACGCTTTCACGTCGTCAAGCTTCAGGCTTTTGATGCTCTCTGGCGTAGCTTGGCGCAGTGTTGGGTCATTGGCCGGAACAAGGGCTTTGCGCACGGCCCGCCCAAAACGGTAACCAGGTGATTCAAGAACGCCAGCCTGGGCACTGGCAGCCTGGGCCTGGATGATGCGGAAAGCCCCTTCAGGGAAGGCGGGGTGTAGCTCATGGTCAGCCAAAATGCCCAAGGCTTTGCTGAATACAGGCGTCAGCGTGCTGAGGCTGAAGGAAGACCCAGCGCTCTCATCTGCCGCCAGGTTGTCCAGGTCACGCGCCAACTTCAGCCTGTCACGGGTGGTGCTGCCGAACAGGAACATCTGGTCTGTGATGTCAGCAACGCCTTCCTGGCCTTTGGGTTGTTCAAGGGCAGCATTCTGGCGGATGGACCCGACTAGCTCCACAGTGTGGCTGACATGCTCAGGCATAACCAGCACCGTCAGCCCATTAGGCAGATGGGTCACTTGGGGCAATGGCATGGGTGGGGGCAGTGTCAGCTTGGCCAAAGGCGCTGATGCCCAGTCAGGAAGCGGCACAACCGATTTGGGGGCGGCGCCAAAGGATTCAGTGCCCCCAAAACCCTTGTCCGCCAACACCTTGCCCTTGTCGCTGGGGGTGAGGATGGCTGTAATGGCATGGGCCGGGTCTAAGAGGCGGCGTGCCAGTTGGTTGACCTCCTCAGGGGTCACCCGTTTGAAGGCGGCGATCATGTCAGCGGGGCTTTGCAGCTTTTCCACCGCCACGGCCTGTGCCCAACTGGAGGCCAGCCCGCTGATGGAGTTGGCGTCAAACTCCAACCCTGCGATTTCGCGCTTTCTGGCTGCTTCCACTAGTTCGGCTGGAACGCCGTGGCGCCAAGCATGGTCCATCAGGCCCTGCAGGGTTTTCACTAGAGGGGTTGGGTTAGCGCTTTTGGGGAAGCCGGCATAGGCAATGCCAATGCCCCCTTGGGCCTCAGGCTCATACATGAAGCCCGCTTCCAGCGCCTTGCCAGCGGGGACCAGGGCAAACAGCGCCCCACGCTGGCTGGAGAGGGCGTCAGACAGCAACGTGGCCGCCGCGTAATCTGGGCTGCGCTCGCCTGGCATACGCCAACCCACCGTCACCAGCCCCACAGGCAGATCTGTGTTCAGGTGAAGGGTCTGGGCCTTGGCGGCGCCAGGCTTGACATCATGGCGGGCTGGCAGTGGGCGCGCTGGAACGGCGCCCATGATGGCTTTGACCTCAGCTAGGGCTTTTTCAGGCTGAACGTCACCTGCGATCACCAAGACGGCATTGTTGGGGCTGTACCATTGCTCATAGAAATGGCGCAGAAGGGGGGCTGTTGTTGCGTCAAAGGATGGCCTGGTGCCCAGGGCGTCATGATCGTAAGGGGTGTTGGCGTAAAGCAGTGCCCGCAATTGGGAAAGGTAGCGGTAAACGGGGTTGGAGAGGTCGCGTGAGACCTCTTGCTCGATGGCGCCTTTTTCATGCGACCATTCAGCAGGGGTGATGTCCAGCCCCTCCATACGGGCAGCCTCGATGTGGAGGAGGATGTCCAGGTCATCTGCAGGCGCCGTGAAGTAATACTGCGTGGCGTCAGAGGTGGTGGAGGCGTTCTCGTCATTGCCGATCTCAGCGCCAATGGTAGCCAGTTGATCGCGCGTCAGCCCTTTGGAACCGTTGAACATCATGTGTTCAAGGGCATGGGCTGTGCCAGGAAAGCCTTTGGGGGCTTCTGAAGATCCCACGTCGTAGGTCAGCACAGTGCGCACGACAGGGGCCAAGGCGTCACGGATGATCACCACATGAAGCCCATTGGCCAGGGTGGCGCGCAGAGGGTGCAGTTCCGTGGGGGTGGCAGTGGTGGCTAGGGCTGGTGGGGCTGCCTGCGCTGGTGTGGTCAAACCCAGGGCCAGGCCATGGGCGGCGGCCAAGGCTGTGCCAGCCAGTAGCCACTGTGTCAGGCGGGTGTTCTTAAAAAAAGGCAAAAAGGGCAGACGCAAGGACATGAGCAGCACCATTCCAGTGAAGCGGGGCAGGAAGGCCCCAGGGACACTGGGCCATGGGCACCATAGCATCCAAGCCCCCATGCCCCAACCATGCCTGCCCAAAAGCTTTTTAGTGCAGGGTACTATGACGCAGCCTCCCCCTTGCGCTTAAAGTGGGCACGCTATGACTGTCGCAGGACCGCCCCCTGCAGACCATCTAAGGAGAGTCCTTTTGAACCCTTCCCCCAAACCACATCCGCTTGGCAACCTGTTGCGAACCCTTGACCTGGCAGTACTGAACAGGGTGTTCCAACCATGTGCCAACCATTTGCCAGTTGGACTGAGCAGCTGGGCGTTGGGCAACAGTTTGGTGTTGGGGTCAATCGTGTTTGAAGCGGCCGCTGTGGTAATGCCCATGGTGCTTTATGGCGCTACCTGGGGGGAAAGCCTGAGCAACTGCCTGCTTCTGTTGAGTGCCGTGTTGGTGTACGTGGCTTTTCAACGCTTGGGGGCCTTGGTGCGGCCTGGCATGGCCAATCCGCTTCAATTCATGCTGTGGGGGCTGCGTGTCTGTTTTGGGTTGATCAGCTTGGGCAACATGGTGGCCCTGCTGTGGCACCCGCCCTCGCCCAGCATGTGGGTTTGGGATTGGCTTTACGAAATTTCACTGATGGTGTTTGTGGCGGGGATCTATTTCATGTCCTGCCAACCCCGCTCCCCCAGCCAGCGCAAGGCACCCCAGGGGCGGTTCAAGGCGCAACCTTCCCAAACAGGCCTGTGAGTGAGGGATCGCTCACCAAGCGCGGTTGGGGCCAGTTGGCTTGCGTGGGCAGCCCTCACGCTGGCTGGGGCGTTCTCTGCCCTCCCCCAAGTGGGCCAAGCTTCAACTGCAGGCGCGCTTGGCACAACCGCCACATGGGCTGAGGACTGGTTTGCTCATAACGCCATGATGGTCATGATGGGTGCAGCAGGGAACATTGGCGCCACAGTGGCCAGCCCCAAAGACCAGCCATGGCTGTTCAAGCTGGTGCCCACCCTGGAACGCGCTAAGCGCCTTCACACAGGTGCGCTTGATGTGGAGGCACTGGTCCATGCTGGCATTAAGGTGGCCATCCTGCCCAAGGCTGACCGTGCCCAGCAAGCCCAGCTGGCCATGGCGGGCATCAAGGCGTCCGTGTTGGGGTTTGATGATTTTGACGGGCTGCAGAAATGTGTTTGGCGAACCGCTACCCTGGTGGGGACCACTCTGGCGCGCCAGCGTGCGCAAGCTTACCAGCAAGCGTTGCAGGCCAGCTTGAAAAGGCCCATGCCCCCGGCTGGTGCAGGCCAGCGCAAGCCACGCTTGCTGCATATCGCTTCCCTGCGCCCTTTGCGGGTAGATGGCTGCGGCACCATCTTGGCCCAATGGACGCAGGCTGCAGGCGCCACCACGGCTGCTCAAGGCGTTTGTGGTAACCGGCAATCAGTGACCCCTGAGCAGGTCCTGGCCTGGGCGCCAGACATCATTATCCTGGCTGCCAATGCGGGCCCTGAAGAATGGTTGGCGCAGGATCCTGTGCTGTCACGGTTGGCAGCTGTGCGACATGGTCATGTTTGGCGCAATCCAGCTGGGCTGTTCCTGTGGGACCGTTATGGGCCAGAATTGTTGTTGCAGCTTTCCTGGGCCAGGATGGTGGTTGAGGCTGAAACGCACCCTATACCTGGTGAAGCCCGTGAAGCGGCCCATGAAAAGGTCGCCCAGGCTATGATGGTTGAAACCAGGGCTTTTTACAGCCGTTTTTATGGTATTGCCCTCAGTAAGGGGGAGGCGTGGCGCATAGTTCACGCGCAGCCACCCCAACCTTGAGAAGGTGCTTTGCCTGGCCCTTGAGCCACGCCATTCATCGCCACCCAATTTAAAGAGGATGAAAAACCATGCAGGAATACTGCCTCTGTGACGCTGAATCAGCCTATGCCCTGAACAAGCAAGTTAACCAGTATCTTTCAGAAGGCTGGCAGGTTGGGGGTTCTTTCTACGTTTACGCTGTCGCCAGTGGCGATGCGCGCTATTGCCAGTCTGTGGTGCGGACCAAACCAGATGCCGTTCCAACAACGGAAAAACCCACCCCCAAAGATAACAACACGGCCAAGGCCACCTGAGGTCATGACCCTGAACGCACAGAACCTCCCCAGCTTGTGACTGGGAAGGTTCTGCGGACATCAACGCGCTGATGAAAACGGGTGCTCCGTTTAGCGGGGAGCCAGGATCATGATCATCTGGCGGTTTTCCATGCGGGGCATCTGCTCAGCCTTGGCCAGGGCATCCACTGATTCGCGGATGCGCTCAAGCATTTTCAAGCCAAGGTCCTGGTGGGCCATCTCACGCCCCTTGAAGCGCAGGGAAACTTTGACCTTGTCCCCCCCTTCAAGGAATTTCTGCACAGCATTGAGCTTGGTGTTGAAGTCATGCTCGCCCGTGCCAGGGCGGACTTTGACTTCCTTGATCTCAATAACCTTCTGTTTTTTGCGGGCCTCGTTACGTTTTTTCTGCTGTTCATATTTGAACTTGCCGTAATCAAGGATTTTGGCCACTGGCGGCTCAGCCGTGGGGCTGATCTCCAGCAGGTCCAGTCCAGCCGCAAAAGCGCGTTGCAGTGCATCCCGCGTGGACATGATGCCAATCATTTCACCATCAGCATCGATGACTCGAACCTGGGGAACGCGGATTTCATCGTTAACACGAGGCCCGCCACGGGTAGGGGCGCTCTGAAAGGGCGGTCTGGCTATGGTCGACTCCTGTCGCTGTGTGGCCTGTGTGCCAGGGCTACTGGGCAAGGCCGTGAAAGGCCAAGCGTGCCTATCAACCCCTTGGCAGCACTTTGAATCTTTACGGCCAACACATAGCCACAGCCACCACCAGGTGCAAGGGATTGTTGGGGAAAGCAGGGCAGCATGAAATGCAGGGACAAAAAAGGCCCCTGTTTTCTGCCAGGGACCATGAGTGAAACGGGCACTGCATTATGAAATTTTGCAAAGCCCATCTGTGGGAGCCTGGTTTTACCACGCTTCCAAACGGGAAAACCTGCTCTCCATAAGCTTTCAGCCAGCCATGTGCGCAGCCACAGTGGCGTTTTCCTGCTGGCGCAGCTTGTCAGGGGGGGTAGCTTCAGCACGCAGGCGCTTTATAGCTTCAGAAAGGGGCAGAACCTCCTGCGCTTTGCCGCCAAGGCGGCGCATGGCCACAGTGCCTTCTTCAGCCTCCCGCCGGCCCACTACTAGGATGACAGGCACGCGCGCTAAGCTGTGCTCGCGCACCTTGGCATTGATCTTCTCATTGCGGGTGTCTGTTTCCACAGCCAACCCAGCAGCGCGCAGCTGCCTGGCCACGTCTTCCGCCCAGGGGGCAGCGTCCGTCACGATGCTGGCCACAACTACCTGGACAGGTGCCAGCCAAAGCGGGAAGCGACCAGCGAATTGCTCAATGAGAATGCCGAGGAAGCGCTCAAAACTGCCAAGAATCGCACGGTGCAGCATGACGGGGCGGTGACGTTGGCTGTCTTCGCCAATATAGGTGGCGTCCAGCCGTTCAGGCAGAACGAAATCCACCTGCAGGGTGCCGCACTGCCAATCACGGCCGATGGCGTCTGTCAGGACGAATTCCAGTTTAGGACCATAGAAAGCGCCTTCCCCTGGGTTAAGCTCCCAAGCCACACCTGCGGTTTCACAGGCCTTCTTAAGCGCTTGCTCAGCTTTGTCCCAGATTTCGTCTGTGCCGGCGCGGCTTTCAGGGCGGTCTGAGAACTTGACCTTAAAAGCCTCAAAGCCGAGGTCGCGGTAGACCTCCTCCAGCATCTCCACAAAGGCCACGGTTTCACTGGCGATTTGGTCTTCAGTGCAGAAAATGTGGGCGTCATCTTGCGTGAAGCCGCGCACGCGCATCAAACCATGGAGCGCGCCTGAAGGCTCATAGCGGTGGCAGGCGCCGAACTCAGCCATGCGCAAAGGCAGTTCCCTGTAGGAACGCAGCCCGTGGCGGAAAATCTGGATATGGCATGGGCAGTTCATCGGCTTGAGGGCAAGGGTCTTGTCCTCATCCTCCACCTTAGCGATGAACATGTTCTCACGGTACTTGTCCCAGTGGCCTGAAGCCTCCCACAAGGCACGGTCAACCAATTGTGGGGTGCGCACTTCCTGGTAATCATGGCGGCCTTGGGCACGGCGCATGTAATCCTGCAGGGCGTTGTAAAGGCGCCAGCCTTTAGCATGCCAGAAAATCTGCCCCACGGCCTCTTCCTGGATGTGGAACAGGTCCATTTCCCGGCCAATGCGGCGGTGGTCGCGCTTTTCAGCCTCCTCCAGCTGGGTGAGATGGGCGGCAAGTTCCTTTTTGTCGCGCCATGCGGTGCCATAGATGCGCGTCAGCATGGGGTTGCGGTGGTCACCACGCCAATAGGCGCCAGCAACGCGCATCAGCTTAAAGGCCGTGCCCACATCCTCTGTTGTGCGCAGGTGCGGGCCCCGGCAGAGGTCAAGCCACTCGCCCTGGCGGTAGATGGAGATCTCCTCATCGCCCGGCAGGTCACGGATGAGCTCAGCCTTGAAGCGCTCGCCTTTGTTTTCGAAGAACTTGATAGCCTCGTCACGCGGCCATGTTTCGCGTTTGAAGGGCGCTTTGGATGCGACGATTTCGCGCATCTTGTTTTCAATGGCGGGGAAATCCTCTGGCGTGAAGGGGACCTCACGGGAGAAATCGTAATAGAAGCCATCCTTGATGGCCGGCCCGATGGTGACCTGCGTTTCAGGCCACAAAGCTTGCACGGCCTCTGCCAGAACATGGGCTGCATCATGGCGGATGAGCTCCAGCGCTTCCTCATCTTTGCGGGTGACGAACCGCACTGCGGCGTCTTGGCTGATGGGGGTGGCCATGTCCACAAGCTTGCCGTCCACTTCCATGGCTAGGGCGGCGCGCAGCAGGCCGGGGCCTATGGCCTCGGCGATGGTAGTGCCCGTCACCGTCTCGCCGAACGTGCGGGTCTGGCCGTCGGGGAAGGTGATGACTGGCATGGGTTGCTCCCGGTAAGAATTGAATGGCGCTGCGCTGGGGCTGTCGTTCCTGGCCCCGTGGCGCGGCTTTAAGGTTGTGGTCATGGAATGTGTGCCCTGCTGCCTGCTTGAAACCTAGCCAGAGCATGGGCGGGGCCCTAAATGCCGCCATGATGTCCAGTTTGGCAAGAGGGGCCATAGGATGGGTCAATTTGTTAATTTAATGTGTCCTGGCTACCTCAGCAAGCAGGGCCTTGAAAGCAGCCAGGACGGTTTCAGGGGCAAGCTGTGCAGCTTGGCGGCTGGACAGCACCCGTGAATGCCCAGGGGTGGGGGCCAAGGGCGCTGTGCGGCGCGGGTCACTTTCAGCAAAAAAAAGGGTTAGGCTTGGCACATCCAAAGCCGCCCCTAGGTGCATGGTGCCTGTGTCATTACCCACCACGCCATGGGCCTTATGCAGAAGCAGGGCTAGGGCTGCCAAGTCCGTGCGGCCGCTGCAGTCCACCAAATATTTAGGAGACGCCCCCCTTTTTATAGCCTGGGTGGTAATGGCGCGCACTAAGGTGCGCTCCTGGTCTGTGCCTGCCAGGGCCACATGCCAGCCTGCTTGGGCCAGTTGAGCAGTCACGTGCGCAAAGCAACCAGCTGGCCAGCGCTTGCCAAGGCGCCCAGCGGAGCCCCCTGGCACCAGAACAACAAAAGGGCGCTTTGCCAAAGCGTGAATGAAGGACCGCATGGGTTCGGCCACGCTTTGGAACAGCCAAAGGGGCTGCGTGGGCGCCACAGGCAGCACACCTAAGCAACGCAAATGGGATTTCTGGCGTTCAGAAGTGTGCAGTCGCCCATGGTGGTGGAGCCGTTCAGCGCAAGGCCATTCAAGCGCTTTAAGCCCGCGCGCCTGACGCCAGAAGCCATCCAAGCGCCGGTAAAGGCGTGTCCGCCCGCTTTGCTGGGCATCCACCACCAGGCAATGCTGGTTGAAAAGCCCCGTCAGGTGGCGCGCTTGTCGCCACAGCCGCCATGGCGGTATTCCCCACAAAGGCAGGCGCCTGTCTTCAGCCACGGCGTCAAACCAGGGCGCCAAGCGCATGGAGGGTGCAAAGGCAGGTTCCGTCAGCAACGTGATCCATGCTTGGGGGCAGGCCCCCCGCAAAGCTGCGAAGAAACCAAACGCCTGCACAATATCCCCCAAAGCGCCATGGCGGATGACTAGGATGCGCTGTGGCACGCGCCCTGTTTGCCCTGGTTGCAAAAGGGCTCCCGCCAAAGGGCGTTCAGTCAGCCTTGGGGGCAGGGGGCTGGCCTGTTGAAGCGTCATTGGCCACAATGACCTTGGCTGGTTTAAGCAAGCGCCCGTTGAGCATCCAAGCTGGGGTCCATGCCTGCACCACATGGCCAGGGGCATGTTGGTCTGAGGGGACCTCCTGCATGGCTTCATGGATGGCTGGGTCGAAAGGCTGGCCTTCAGCCTCAATCCGGGTGATGCCGTGGCGCTTGAGGATGTTCAGCAAAGCACGCTCAGTTGATTCAAACCCTTCACGCAGCTTGCCAATGGCGGGATCTTCGCCTTCATGGGCAGGGGGAATGTGGGCCAGGCCAAGCTGCAGGGAATGGGCAACCTCCACAATGTCGCCAGCGAATTTCTGCAAAGCGAACTGGCGTGCGTCTGAAACCTCACGTGCTGCGCGGTTGCGCACATTCTGCATTTCCGCCTCAGAACGCATCCAACGGTCCTTCAGGCTGGCCACTTCTGCCTCCAGCGCCTGCAGGCGGTCGCCACCGTCCTCAGCTTTGCCTGCCGCTTCGCCTTCAGCAGCGTTCTGCGCCTCCTGGGCGGCCTGCGCCGCAGCCATGGCAGCTTGGGTGGCCTGCTCTTCCTGGCTGGAGGGGTGTTCGTGGTGATGGTCGTGATGGTGTTTGCTCATGGTCTCATCCCGTTGGTGGTTGGGGGAGGGCTGGGGCGCCTGCCTGCCGCTTGGCGCCTGGCGGGCGGCTTTGCGGTTGGCGCGGCGTTTCCAGAGATTGCTCAGCATGAAATGCACATGGGGATTGTTCCTTTGAAAGCAAGGGGGGCGCCACGGCCAGACTGGCCTTGCCGCGCACCCAGGCCCCTGGGGTCAGGCTGGCTTGGCGCCGCCAGGTGATGACGCCCCCTTTGGGAGGTGATAATAAGGCAGGCATGGCTGATGACATGACTTCCCCCCCACGGCGCAATCCTAACCAAGGTCCCGCTGTGGCTTTGGTGGATGATGACCGCAACATCCTTGCCTCTGTCCGGATGAGCCTTGAAGCCGAAGGCTTCACAGTGCGCACGTACAGCGATGGTGAAAGCGCCTTGCGGGGCATGATGACGACCCCACCTGATGTGGCCGTCCTGGATGTGAAGATGCCCCGTATGGATGGGATGGAACTGTTGCGGCGCATCCGCAGCCGTTCCACCATGCCTGTGATTTTCCTCACCTCCAAGGATGATGAGCTTGACCAGCTGACGGGGCTGCGCCTGGGGGCGGATGATTACATCACCAAGCCGTTCTCGGTTCATTTGCTGGCTGAACGGTTGCGTGCTTTGCTGCGCCGACAGGAAGCCGCCATCCAGGTGGCCACAGGCCAAGGCCGTGAGCAAAGCCTGCCGGTCGTCCGTGGTGACTTGACCCTCGATAGTGAGCGCCACCAGTGCCTTTGGCAGGGCCATGAAGTTTCCCTGACCGTGACGGAGTTCCTGATTGTGCGCGCGCTGGCCACCAGGCCAGGCATGGTAAAGTCGCGCGACCAGCTGATAGACGCCGCCTATGGTGACAGCGTCTATGTCGATGACCGTACCATTGACAGCCACATCAAGCGCATTCGCAAGAAGTTCCGCCAGGTTGACGACACCTTTGCCCAAATCGAGACCCTGTACGGCATCGGGTACCGTTACAAAGAGTGACGGGCTGGCTTAGACAGTGGTCATGAAAGCAAGCAACGCCCAAGGCAGCTTGAAGCTGGGCGCCACGCCCCCAACGGCACCCTCCCCTGGATGTTCTGGCGCGCGCCCAAGCTGGTCAAGGGCTTTCAAGCGCTGGTGGCGGCGCTGCCGTTCCCCCATGCTTGTGCGGATTTTACTGCTCAATCTGGGGCCGCTTGTGGTGCTGGCAGGCATGTTGCTTTCTATCACGCAGTTCCAGACCAGCTTGCTTGAATCAGACGTGACGTCCCTGCGTGAGGAAGCCCGGATCTACGCTGACGCGCTGAGTGAGGTCACCGTCCACCCTACGCCAGATGGACCAGCCATGGATCCCTTGGCGGCCAGTTCTTTGCTTCAGGCCTTAATGGCGGGCAGCGGCAACGCCCATGTGGCACTTTACAATGGTGGCGGGCAGTTGGTGGTGGCCATGCGCCGCGTCAGGCGCAGCCATGGCAGCGCGCTGCTCCCCCACCCGCCAGCCTTGGGGCGCCGTATGGGGGAGGACACCATTGATGGCATCTATGGCTGGCTGCTGTCACGTCTGCCTCTCAGCACCAGCACCGGCCCCGTTCCTTTTGAAGAGAACCCACCCCCACTTGGGCAGGAACCTGTTGGCATGGGCGCCAAGATCGGCCTCATGATGGGGGAGGGGCCGGCGCGCATTAAGCGCACTTCGCACCATGAATTCGTCATCACGATTTCAGAGCCTGTGCTTTATGACGGCGTACGCGTTGGTGAAATCATCCTGACGCGCCACGACCCGGAAATCGATCATTCCCTTTTCGCTGTGCGTTCCCTTATCCTGACCATGATGCTGGTGACGTTGGCCGTTTCTGCTGTTCTGTCCTTTATTCTTGCCCTGACCATTGCGCGGCCTTTGCGGCATTTGGCCTTGGCCTCCCAGGCCATGGGGGAAAGCGCCCAGGGCCGCACTGACCCCGTGCCAGCGCCCTTGCTGGCGCGGCGCGATGAGATCGGCTCTTTAGCGCGCGCTTTGCGCACAAGTACCCTTTCGCTTTGGGGGCGCATTGATGGCACGGAGAGGTTTGCCTCTGAAGTCTGCCATGAACTCAAAAACCCCCTTGCCTCGATCCGCTCAGCATTGGAAACATTGCCGCGCTTGAAAGAGCCAACCCAGCGCCAACGCTTGCTGAGCATCGTGCGGGCTGATGTGGCGCGCCTGGAGCGGTTGATCGCTGACATATCGGATGCTAGCCGCGTGGAAGGCGACCTTTCGCGCCGCACGCGCCATGCAGTAGCTGTGGTGCCCTTGCTGGCATTGCTTGTGGAGCTTCACCAAACAACGCGGGATGCTGAGGGTACCCGCATGCGCCTTGAGGCTGTTGAGACCGACCCCCCCCTAGCTGTGATGGCGGTGGAGGACAGGCTTGTGCAGGCGCTGCGTGGCCTCATCAGCAATGCCATTTCCTTCTCCCCCCCCCAGGGCACCATTACCCTGCGCGCTAAGCAGGTGCAGGTAGCCGACCATGGAAGTGATGAGACAGGCGCCCGTTTGGTTGGTCCCCATGCCTCCTTGCGCCCTGCTGTGGAAATCGTGGTGGAGGATGAGGGGCCAGGCATCCCGCCAGATCAGCTGGAGAACATTTTTGAGCGCTTTTACTCAGAACGCCCCCAAGGTGAAGGGTTTGGCCAGCATTCAGGATTGGGGCTGGCCATCTGCCGACAAATCATCACGGCGCTTGATGGCACGGTGAAAGCGGAGAACGTGTTGAAAACCGGACCAGATGGCAAAGGGCATGTGGCTGGGGCGCGTTTTGTGGTTATTCTGCCGTGCGCCCCTTTGGGGAACAATGACTATTCGAGTGGAATGGGGAACAGTGGGGATTGAGAACCTCCCCTTTCCGTTCAAACCAAGGCCGCACAGGCTGGATTTGGTTGCGTAAGGCGCGCTTTCGGGGACACGGTTCCCTGAAATGAATGCCCTTCAAAGCTGTTTTGTTGGGCTTAGATTGGTGCTGGGGAAGGCTTTGCTGATGACCACCATGTTCAGGGTAAAATAACGCCATGTCACCTGTTCTCACTTGGTTGACTGACCCCACCCCCCTTTGGGGGGATGCTTGCCGCGCCCCAGCAGGGGAGGGTGGTTTAACTGCCAGCTCTCCGCAGAATGCCCCTGGAGAGGGCCAGGACAATGCGCACCGCATTGTGGTGGTGACGGGTGTTTCAGGTGCAGGCAAAGGTTCTATCCTCAACCACCTTGAGGACTTGGGTTATGAGGTGGTGGATAACCCACCATTGGATTTGCTTGTCGCCTTGGCTGAGCGCACAGACAAGCCCTTGGCAGTGGGGGTAGATGTTCGCAGCCGTGGGTTTGAGCCGCACCGCCTTTTGGAGGCCCTTTCAGCATTGCGCATGCGCCATTGGGTTGTGCAGATCGTGTTCGCTACAGCCGACAATGACGTGATTTTGCGCCGCTACACCGCCACGCGTCGCCGCCACCCCCTGGCGCTGGGCGGCAGCATTGAACCAGTGCTTGAACGTGAGCGCGACATGTTGGCCCCCTTGCGCCACAAAGCTGACCTGGTCATTGACACAACCGACCTGCCCTTGCCGGAGCTGCGGCGGTTGGTCAACACGCGTTTTGGCGTGAAGGGTGCCCGCGGGGGGCTTGGTGTGGTGGTGATGTCATTCGCCTATCCAGCTGGCCTCCCCCATGAGGCCGACATGGTTTTTGATGTCCGGTTTCTGGCCAACCCCCACTATGAACCTACTTTGCGGGCAGCCACTGGGTTGGAGGGGCGCGTTTCAGACCATGTGCAGGCAGACGGGCATTTCAGGGAATTTTATGAAGCTGTGGAGCGTTTGGTGAACATTGTGTTGCCGCGTTTCGTGGCTGAGGGAAAAAAGTACTTGACCATCGCTTTTGGGTGCAGTGGCGGGCAGCACCGCTCTGTCACCGTGGCGGAAAAATTGGCTGCTGATTTGGCGCAGGCCATCAGTGCCCAGCGCCAGGCAGGGGTGGGTGGGGCCATAGGAGTGGATTCCATCATGGTGGTCCACCGTGAACTGGCGCGCCGCGGCCTGACCACCTGGCGCTGGGCACTGCCACCTGAGCAGGTTCAGGCAGTCCAGGCCTTAACGCCATGAAGGGAGCGGTAGCGCTGAAGGAGACAGGCCAACCCACCAGTTTCAGCCCGGCCATCCAGGCGCAATTACAGCATGCTGAACAGCTCTGCACTGCCCGGGGGGAGAAGCTGACGGCGGTCAGGCGGCAGGTGTTGGGATTGGTTTTGGCGTCATTGCGGCCTGTGGGGGCTTACGACCTGCTTGAACGCTTGCGCCACAGCCGCACCAACGCCGTGCCCCCAACCATTTACCGTGCACTTGATTTTCTGCGCGCCCAGGGCTTCATCCACAAGATTGAGCGCCTCAGCGCTTTTGTGGCGTGCCATGATATGGTCCATCAGGGTGAGGGTGCCCTACTCAATGGCGCTCAAGCACATGATCCTCAAGGTTGGCACCATGCTGACCAAGCCCAGTTCCTTATTTGCCGCCATTGTGGTGAGGCGAGAGAGCTACGCCATGAAACGTTCCGCACCATCATGGAAGAGACCGCGCACCAAGAAGGTTTCGAACCTGAAACAGCCGTGGTGGAGATAACAGGGCGCTGCAAGCAGTGCCGCCAATGCCAGGAACATGGCCAGGAAAACTGATTAGCGCGAGAGGGCTTGCACGTTTTGGGGTGGCTGCCAGGGTAAGGCAGCGGGGAGGAACTTTAGGCAGTACGTCAGCACATGGCGGCTTTGCAGGTTAATTTTCCCCAGGCCGTTTTCATCATGGGGCCATGGCTTGGATATGAAAGCACACTGCGCTAGTGTCCCGGTTACTGCTGGACATTTGATGAATGTCCATTAAAAACGGCTTTAAGGACCGGGGCCCGGCCCCAGCGAAGTTCATGAAGTCCTTTGGCGTCACCTACGGTGGGAGAACACCTTCAACATGACCTCAACCGCACAGCCGGCCTCCGGCCCTAACGCTGACGCGACGAACGGCTCTGCCGCGCGCCGCATCATGCTGTATTGCATATTGACATCCCTAGCCGCCCTTCTGGTCGGCCTGGACACTGGCCTGCCTGCTGGTGTCATCAATGCCTGGGCTGCCCAATATCATGTCGATCCCCTCCTGCAGGGTGGCTTTGCAGCCTGCATGTTGGTTGGCGCCATTGTTGGTGCCATGTCTGGCGGGTTTTTCTGTCAGCATTATGGCCGCAAGAAAACGCTTTCCCTGGCTGGCATTTTCTTTGCCGTTGGCGCGCTCTGCGCCATGTTCAGCTGGAACGTGCCCACCATGTTCGCCTCCCGCGCTATTGTCGGGTTGGGTTTTGGCCTGACGAACTTCACGGGCGCGCTCTACCTCTCTGAAATCGCGCTGCCCATCCAACGCGGCATCATGGTGTCCACGTTCCAGCTGTTCATGACGATCGGCATCCTGGTTCAGTTCTTCTACAACACCCTTTGGATTCCAAGCGGCAACTGGCGCGGCATGATCAGCCTTGAAGCTGCTGTGGCCGTTGTGTTCGTCCTGGGTTCACTCATCCTGCCTGAAAGCCCCCGTTGGCTGGCCGCCAAGGGTGAGCACGCCAAGGCGCTTAAGGTCCTCACCATGCTGCGCGCCACGCCTGAGGAAGCCCAGGCTGAGCTTGACGAGGCCCTCAGCGGTGGCGAGCACAAGAAGTCTGACGGTTGGCACCTTTTCCGCACCAACTCCAACTTCCGCCGCTCTGTCGGGTTGGGCATGTTGCTGCAGATCTTCCAGCAGTTCTGCGGCATTAACGCAGTGCTGTTCTATGCCCCTAAAGTCCTTCAGGCAGCTCATTTCGGTGAACTTGGCCAGATGTGGGGCACAGTGGCCATCGGTGCCGTCAACGCCATCATGACTGTGTTTGCCATGCGCTACTCAGACCGTCTTGGCCGTCGCCCCATCATGTACCTGGGCTGCACGGCCATGACGATCGCCATGGGTGGTCTGGCCTTCCTGTTCACTATGGGCTGGTCTGACGTGGCTGCCCAGTTTACCACACTGGCGTTGATCTTCCTGTTCGTCGCTGGTTTCGCCATGTCGGCTGGGCCCATTGTGTGGCTGCTTTGCGCTGAAATTCAGCCTGCGGCTGGCCGTGACTTCGGCGTGACGGTCTCCACAGCCACCAACCTGACCTTCAGCTTGATCATCGCCCAGAGCTTCCCAGCTGTTCTGGCCTTCATGGGCAAAGCGGACACTTTCTGGCTGCTGACCATTTTCAACGTGCTTGGCCTGCTGCTGATCTACTTCCTGACGCCTGAAACCAAGGACGTCTCCCTCGACACCATTGAGAAGAACTTGTTGAGCGGCAAAAAGCTGCGTGACATTGGCCGTTGAAAAACATTGCCTCTCAGCAAGGGCAGTGAATTGAACCTTCCCTGAACGGCAACTACTTTCAATATTGAAAGGCGGGCTTCCCAATTGGGGCGCCCGCCTTTTGTGTTACATGTGCTGCCAGCTTGTTGGGACTGAAAGCCACACCTTGGAGTGTCCTTTTCCTGAGTGCCCCAGCCCAGGGATGGGAACGCTGCCCATGATAACGCATATAATTTAAGGGTAAGGAAGGTGGGGTGCGTGCACCGGGTTCAGTGCTTCCTGAAGGGACCTTAGGGGCAGCCAGAGAGGTAACGGCTTTCCCAGCCAAAACGCTGCGCCCAATTCTCTGTGTCCATGAAAAACGCCTTGGCTTGTGCCAAGGCGTTGCTTTGTAGGCCTGTGCCCTGTCAGGGCAATAGCTCAGCTGGGGCAGCGGTTTGTCCTCAAATCAAGGCCCCTCAATGCATGGAAACATTGATGTGCAAAGCATGAAAACGCTTGAACACATCCCCCAGCAGGGCCGTCTGAATGCCTGTGGCGTCACGCGCGGTGGCGTACCAGAAGGCTGCCGTTAGAACTACCTCCATGTCACCGATGTGGGTCACCGGCACGACTGGCGCTGGAAAGGCCAGGATGAGTTCCTGGTCATTCATGGCGTCCATGAGGACCTGGCGCGCTTGGTCAAGGTCCGTGCTGGCTGAGAACGTGAAGTTCAGCGCCATGCGTGAAGGCAGCCCACCGAAACTCGCATTGTTCACATCCGATGAAATGAACTGCGAGTTGGGCACGATCAAAGTGGAACCGTCACCCAGCAAAGTGATGTCTGTCGCGCGGATATTGACGCGCCGTACCTCACCGCTTTTGCCGTTGATGTTGATGATGTCGCCTGGTTGCATGGGGCGTTCAGCCAGCAAGATGAGGCCTGAGATGAAGTCCTTGACGATGGACTGCAATCCAAAGCCCACCCCCACTGAAAGCGCGCTGACAACCCATGTCAGGTTCTGGACGGACAGGCCCAGCATGGAAAGCACCGTCAACCCCATGCCAATCCAAATCATGTAGGCCAGGATGCTGATGATGGACGTGCGTGCGCCCATTTCCAGGTTGGTGGTGGGGAAAAAGCGGTTTTCCAGCCAATCCCGCACATAAGCGATGAAGTAATGGGTGCCCACGATGATGGTCAGGCAGATGACGATTTTTTCTGGCGAGATGTCAACGCCCGCGCCAGAGGTGCCAATGAAGATGTGGTGCATGCGTTCCCACAGCACCGCGAGCGAAAGATCGCCGTGAGTTTGCAGCAGGGCAATCAGGACGATGATAAGCGCCAGTGAACCGAAAGCCCCAAGCAGAACTTCAAACTGCTTGAGGTGGCGTGGCGACACGCCAATGGAACAAATCCATTTGCCCAGGCCAAATGAAGGGTTGAGCAGTTCCCGAACGGCCGTTTGCCATGCCCCAGCCAAAACACCGGTGACGCTGATAGCGTAGATGAAGTCAATGATGATGCCATTGAGGACATAGGCAAAGGTGATATAGCCCGTAGCCACCGCACCAGCTGTGAGGGTGAAAACAAGCACGCAAAGGGCGTAGAGCGGCTTGCGGAAGTTGATATGGGAGGTTTTCCGCAGCAGAGGTGATGGTGGCAGGGCAGGCAGCTTCACCGCCGCCCGGTCGTGGCCCTGGCTGCTTTCATGCGTTGATGGGGAGGATGTGCTGCCCTCTTGGCTAGGCTTGCTTGTTTTGGATTGGCCATTGCGCACTATGGTCCGCCCCAGCAGGACAATGGCCACAGCGCCGATCAGGGCTACAATGCCACTGAACAGGCCTGCCAGGCTTTGACCGATGATCTCCTGGTTTTGCAAAGCGTTGAGCATAGCGTAGCCCATCAGCTCACAACCTAGGTAAAGGCTGAGGATGCGTGTGGATTGGCCATGGTGCCATTGGGAAAGGGGAATCCCCGCCCCCAGCACGAAAGCACACGCTGGCAGGCTGACCGTCACAGTGTAGGTCAGCACCATGGGGGAAGGCAGCAGCAAGTTGTTCCAGAGAAGCCAGAACAGGCAAGCCATGAGTGCGCAGGCAATGCCCGTCACCAAGGCTGCCAGGGGCTGCCAGCCAGCTAGCCACTGCTGCTGGCCAGGAGTGAGCTGGTTGAGAGGGACAGCTTTGCTTGAAGGCCTTGGATGTTTATCTGAAGCGCTGCCAGCAGCATCTTGATGGGGTGGCGGGGAGGATTGGTTTAGCTGGTCGTCCTTGGCAGTGCCCTGGTCATCCCCGTCTCCTCCTGCTTTAGGGCTACTGGCGCCAGCTGGCAGTTGGCTGCCAGAGGGTGTGGCCTCAGGCACGGTTTGCCCAAACATCCTGAGCAGGAAACGCAAGATGTATTTGACGAGCACACGCCCCAGGAGGTTGCTGCCCACCAGCGCAAGCAGCAAGCCCAAGGGCAGGATGATGACGCTGTGCAATATGCCCACATACTGCATGGATTGCAGGGCATCCTGCCCTTCGCGCCAAACATTGCGCCAAAAAGCCAGGCCCAGGGGCGAATAGTCCCGGTGGGAGAGGGTAGCTTGCTGAATGTGGTTGGTGAGCGAGCTCAGCAGGTTTTTGAGCTGACTGGTTTCCAGCTCGCATAATTTGGCCTGGACAGTCAGCGCCTTGAAGGCGGTAGCGTTTTGGAGGGCTTTGGCCCGCTGGGCTGTGATAGTGGGCGCTTCGCCTGGCTGTGGCGTGGGGCCCAGGATGTCCAGCAGCGCCTTGATGGCGCTGTTGTAGGATTGCAGCTTGCCCAGAATGGACTGGACATCACCCCGAAGGGTGCTGACCTTGTCCATGTAAATGCTCAAAATAAAGCCCGTGGGGGCAGGGTCTGCGGTCTCCAGAAGGTTGTAGATCTCACTCAGCTTATGCTGGTCAGCGTCAAGGCGTTTGGTTAGGTCCGTTATCACGCGGTTCCAGCCAAAACGTTTCTGGGGACCTTGCTGGCTTGTGGCAGGCTGGTTTGGCGCAGGCGCAGCCGTTGTGGTCGCCCCCTCCCCATGGATGGTGCCAGGCCTAGGCGGCAGTTCAGGCTGCGTGTTTTGGTTTGCTGGCTGCGCAGGTGAGGATGGGGCGAGCTGGGTGGGTGGAGTCTGGTCCTTGGCCGCGCTTGTGGCTGCCAGAGCAGGGCTGCCCAGTAGGCTGGCCACCAAGGCCACACTGGCCATCCATGCCATGGAGCGTTGAGGCAAAGGGAAAGAGCTGAAGTTCTGGGCTGGTTTCTGCGGTGGCCTGATCATGCCGATGGTACAATCCCAATTGTTGACGCTGTGAAACATCATCCTGGGTGCTACGCCAAGGATGGGAGGGGAAGGCCACTGGAAACACGACCAATGGCCCTAACGGGCTGCATTCCAAAGCGCATGGGCAGCCCACCTGTGGTTCAACAGGCGTGGGCGCGCAGGCGGCCTTCTGCGCGTTCACTGCGCAGTTGACGGATGGATTCAAGGCCATGGCTGCGCATGGCTTCAAGAAGTTCGCGCTTAATGCGGCTGATGACGCTGGGCCCATCATAAATGAAGGATGAATAGATTTGCACGAGGTCGGCACCCATGCAAAGGCGTTCAAAAACGTCGCGCCCGCTTTCAATCCCCCCTGTGGAAATCAGCACCAGCCGCCCCTCATTGCAGGCGGCAACGGTTCGCAACACTTCACGTGCGCGCTGGGCCAAGGGGCGCCCTGAAAGCCCGCCCACCTCCGAAGCCAAGGGGCTGCCCACACCAGGGCGCGTGGTGGTGGTGTTAGTGAGCACAAGGGCTGAGGCGCCACTGCGTGCCGCCGCTTCCACAAGGGGGGGGTAATCTTGTGAGGACAAATCAGGTGAAAGCTTGATGGCCAGCGGCGGGTGCACAGGGCATTGCTGGCGCACAGCCGCTAGGACCGCCCCTATGGTGTCAGCCCCTTGCTGGGCACGCACGCCCTGCTGGTTAGGGCAGGAAATGTTGATGACCATGTAACGGGCAAACGGCCCAAGTGCATTGATTAATGTTGGGTAATCCTGCAGGGGATGGGCGCCTTCCTTGTTGAGGCCGATATTGATGCCAAGCGGCACGATGCTGCCACCATGGCGTTGAAGGCGGTGCATGTTGGCTTCAAAGGCCTTTGCCCCCCGACCGTTGAAACCCATACGGTTGATGATGGCCCTCTCGGCAGGCAAGCGAAACAGGCGCGGGCTTGGGTTGCCCTTCTGGGGATGTAAGGTAACAGTTCCAGCCTCAATGAAACCAAAGCCCAGCCGGGCCAACCCTCTGATGGCGCGTCCATCCTTGTCAAAACCAGCAGCTAGCCCAACGGGGTTGGGACAGCGCATCCCCATGACGTCGCAAGCCAAGGCTGGATCATCAGGACGTGCCCAACCCGCCAGGCCGCTCTGGAGCGTGCGCATGGCCACTTCATGGGCGTCTTCTGGGCCCAGGCGCCGCAGAAGCCATGCGGCCATTTCGCTTGCCCTCACCATTGTCACGTCACCTTTATCAAGGAAGAATTGCGATGGTTTCGAACGTTGGCTGAACAAGCAAAGCTGCTGGAACGCTGGCCTGTTCACCCTGTAGCCCCGGCCCCACCATGTTGCGGGGCTCTCTTAGGGCACCATAGCAAATTGCCAAGGGGCAAATGTAAATAAACAGGCAAAGGGGATGACAGTTCATGCCTAGCTGTTTGGGAAGGGCCCTGGGGCTGACTGGCGCCAGATGAAAAACCAATGAACGATCATGGCAAAAGCTAGAAAATCACCTCTACGGCCAAGCTATCCGCACTGCGAGTTTTGGCAGTTTGTCAAGCAAGACCGGGTTGAAGGCCTGTTCAGGCGCTCGAGTTTTTGAACCTTCCCCTGGTGTATGGCCAATGAGGGAAAAGTCATGCTTTGGCCATCTGGTGCCCTCCATCACGGACCGCACCCAAACCAGAGGCTGTTTCCATGAGGTGTTACAAAATCCTTCAAGATATTTGTGACGCTTCGTTAACATCTAGCCGTACCTGAAATGAACTGGCACAGTTCAGGGATGATGGCTTGCACCGTTCTTGCACCATCAACGACCTTTAAACCCTCCTTTAAGGCCGCAACACCATGCCCCCTTCAAACAGGACGTTCTGTTTTTCCTCCCTTAAGCGTTTGCTTAACGCCATGACCATGCGCATGGCTGGCAGGGGCATGATTCCACTAATCACTTTTGCAGCCCTGACCACAGGTCTGGCTGGGTGCGCAGAAGACAGCACCTACTGCAAAGGGACTGTACATGATGCGGCTTTTTTCGTTGCGGGGGTAATGTGGCCTGCTTGGCCTGTCAGCCCGCAGGCTTTGTGCCCCGTGCCCAACACTGCCCATGAATGCCACATGCTGGACCGCGCCACTGCATGCGCCACCCCCCAGCCTGATATGTCTAAGGCGCTTAACAGCACGCTCACCCTCAATCAAGCCAGCTTGAAAGCGGATAACGGCGCCCCACCGACTGGCACCATCACCCCTGCCGCCAGCTGGGTGACGGAAAGCCGCCCTGGGCAGTGCGTTTTGCGCGCTCCCACCCTGCCAGGCGGCGTAGCACCGCTGGTGCTGGTGCAGAACGCCCAAGGTGTGGCGGCAGGCGTCATGGCGCCCGCGCTGGCCAATGGCAATGACAGCACCCCGGTCATGACCCTGGTGGTGCAGGACCGTTCCTCCCCCATGTTCTACCTCATGAACAATGTAATTTCAGGGGCTCTCAACACGCCTTACACCTTCTCTGGGCGCACGCTTGACGACAGGGGCGGGCAGCATTTCGTGAGCAAGGTCATGCGCTTGCTGTCTTTGTCAGGGGGGCAGGGGATGCTCTCAGAGCGTTTCGATAACAAGGAGGTGTGGCAATACAGCCTTGCAGGGGCCCCGCAGGCTGCCAGCGCTTTCAGCCAGTGTTCTGTGGCCTTGCAGGCCCAGGCGGACGCGCATCAATTGGCCCAGGCCAACCAGGCGGCCCAAACGGGCAAAGCGCAAAGTGCCGCCCTGGCTTCCACTGCTGGCCAACAGGCCCCTTCCCCCACACCTTGAGGGGAGTTGGCTGGAACAGTTTGGCTGGCCCAGCTGAGTGGGTGCCCAGCCAGCTGCCACAGTGCCAGGGCGCCAGGGTGGTTTGCACCATCCAGGCGCAGTGGCTTAGAAACGCTTCCCCATGAGCCTGCATTCACACACACCCCTGTCGTCCATACCGGTTCCAGGCCCCACAAAGGCTGGCACCGCTGCGGAACCCATGGCTGAAAAGCTGTTTCCCTTGCCAGCCATCGACCTTGGCGGGGGCGTCAGGATTGAGGATCCAGTCATTCTGGCGCCCATGTCCGGGGTCACGGATTTGCCTTTTCGCCGCTTGGCCCGTTCATTTGGCGCTGACCTGGTCATATCGGAGATGATTGCCTCCAAAGCCATGATTCATGACAATCCTGCCACCCAGCGCATGGCGTTGAGTGCTGGCAGGGGGGGTGTCAACGCTGTGCAGCTGACAGGCTGCGACAGTGACGACCTGGCAGAGGCAGCCAAGCGTGCCGAAGCGCTCGGCGCTCAAGTGGTTGACATCAATTTTGGTTGCCCTGCGCGTAAAGTGGCTGTTGGCCAAGCTGCTGGTTCCGCCTTGATGCGTGATGAGACACGCGCTGCCCACATGCTTGAACAAGTGGTCAAGGCGGTTAAAGTGCCTGTAACGCTGAAAATGCGCATGGGCTGGGACCATGAGAACCTCAACGCCCCCAGCTTAGCGCGCATTGCCCAGGAATGCGGCATCAGGATGCTGACGGTGCATGGGCGCACCCGCCAACAATTTTACCGTGGGCAAGCGGATTGGGGCTTTGTGCGCCGCGTGCGCGAGGCCTGCACGCTGCCTCTGATCGTCAATGGTGACGTGACGTCAGCTGCCACGGCGCGGCGCGCCCTGGAACTGAGCGGGGCTGATGGGGTGATGGTAGGCCGGGGCTGTTACGGCAGGCCGTGGTTCCCTGCGCGCCTGGCCCAAGCCCTGCGCTGCGGTGGAGAGGTGGAAACCATGCCCTTGGTTGAGGAGAAGGGGCTAGCGCTGCAGCATTACCAAGCCATGGTGGCGCATTATGGCCCCGTTTCTGGACCACGCGTAGCCCGCAAGCACATTTGCTGGTATTCAGCTGGCCTGCGCGATTCAGCCCTTTTCCGTTCAACAGTCAACAGGATGGAGGATGGTGCTGAGGTTTTAGCCTTTATCGCTAATTTCTATGACCGCCTGATTGAAAGTGACTGGCAGCGTAGCCTCCCTGAGTCCAACTCAGTCGCTACGCAGTTATGAAGTGCTTACCAGGAAACCGCCATGGCTGCATGTAAAGTTGGTTGGAGGCTAGCCATGGTTGACGGTTGTGGATAATCCCCCCCCTTTGAACGCAGGCCGGGTCACGGTGTTCTTCTGGCGCCTGGCTCAGCTGGGGCGGCGCCTGCGCAATGGCGCGCGCACTTGGGTTGTGCGCGTTACCAGCACACGTGGCGTCATCACCGTGATGGTCATTGCGCTTTGTCTGGCGTTCCTCACCTTTGCGTTGCTGGCTGGCGGCATGGGCATGGCGCTAGGGCACAATTCACTTATCCTGGCTTTGATGTTCCTGTTGGACCTGCTGGCCTTGATTTTGGTCGTTTTGGCAGGGTGGCGGCAAATTGGACGCCTGCAGGCCGAACGCCGCATGGGGTTGGCTGGAGCGCGCCTCCACACGCGCCTTGTGGCGCTGTTTGGCGTTGTGGCTGTGGCGCCCACCATCATTGTTGGCCTTCTGGCTGCTTTGTTTTTCCATTTCGGCGTGGAGATCTGGTTTTCCAATCGCGTTGACAGCGCCTTGACGGAAGCGCGCGAAGTGGCGGTTGGCTACCTGCATGAACACAACGCCAATACCCGCACAGAGGCCTTCGCGCTGGCCAACACGCTGCTGACGGTGGAAAATGACGAATTCGCCCAAGGCGCGGACCTTTTCCATGCCCCATCGCGCCTGCAGGTCCTCCTGGACAATGAGGTGCTAGAGCGCGGCCTGTCCGATGCCGTGGTGTTCGACCCCCTAACTGAGCGCGTTGTGGCCTCCGCCGGTTTCCTGAGTGGTCGCAACGCCCCCCCCAACACCCCCCAGGCTGAGCCGGAGCTGCCGCCGCGCTCCATGGTGGAAATGGCGCGCGCAGGCGATGTGGCCGTCCTTGACCAACCTGAGGATAGGGTGGTGCGCGCCGTGGTCTCCCTGGGGGGCAACAGTGGGTTGATGCTGGCCATCACCCAGCCTGTGGACCCAGAGATCCTGCGCCATGTTCACACCACCAGCGCCATTGTTGCAGGTTACAAGCACTTGCTGGCCCACAGGCGTGAAACCCAGGCCGTTTTTGTGGGCATCTTCGCCCTCATGGGACTGCTTGTCCTGGGTGTGGGCATGTTGATTGGGCTGCGGCTGGCCAACCGCATCGCCAGGCCTTTGAGCCTGCTTATTCTAGCGGCACGGCGTGTGTCCCATGGTGATTTGGCGGTGCGCGTGCCAGTGCCCCAAAATGGTGGGCGCCATGGCGCAGGCCGTGAAGGCGCAGGCCCAGCCCCTCATGAGCGTGACGATGAGGTGGCCGTGCTCTCGCGGGCCTTCAACCGCATGACGGACCAGCTTGAAAGCCAACGGGGCGCCTTGGTGACGGCCAACAGGCAGCTTGATGAGCGCCGGCGCTTCACGGAGACGGTCCTTTCAGGCGTTTCAGCTGGTGTGATTGGCCTGGACTGCCACCAAATCATCGAACTGCCTAACCGCACAGCCTCAGCTATTCTCCAGCGCAACCTTGATGACTGCATCGGCAAACCCTTGGCGGAAGTTGTGCCTGAATTCGCCCCCTTGCTGGCCGCTGCCCAACAGGACCCCACCAGGGAGCACACGGCGGAGGTGCAAATTGACGCTGAAGGCGCAGCAGCGCCAGGCGGCCCTGGCGATGGTGGCGGCGCAGGCGCTGGGCGCACCCTGCTTGTGCGTGTCGCTGGCGAGTTCGGCGCAGACCAGCTGCCCACCCAGCTCACGCGCGGCGCGCAGCATGAGGTCCAGCCCGCCAAAGCAGTTGGGCGCGGTCCTGTCCCTGCAGGCTACGTTGTGACGTTCGATGACATCACGGCCCTACAGATGGCCCAGCGCAAAGCGGCCTGGGCTGATGTAGCGCGCCGCATCGCCCATGAGATCAGAAACCCCCTTACCCCCATCCAGTTGGCCGCCGAACGCTTGCGGCGGCGCTTCCAGAAGGAGATCTCGTCAGACCCTGAAACTTACAGCCAGCTTGTAGAGACCATTATCAGGCAAGTGGGTGACATTGGGCGCATGGTTGATGAGTTTTCAGCCTTTGCACGTATGCCCCAACCTGAGATGGCCCCCCACGATTTGGCCAGGCTTTGCCGTGAAGCCCTTGTGTTGCAGCGCCATGCCCATCCTGAAATCACGTTTGAGACATCAGGCCTGGATGGGCCAAAGCTCACAGCCTTGTGTGACCGCAGGTTGATTACGCAAGCTTTAACCAATTTGCTGCAGAATGCCGCTGACGCCATCGACATGGCAGGGCGCCCGGCAGGGGTTGACGGCACGCGTGGCACGATAGCCCTTACCCTTCAGCGTGACGGGCATGACGGGGTGATAACAGTCATGGATGATGGTATTGGCCTGCCTTCTGCAGAACGTCACCGCTTGGTGGAGCCGTACGTCACCCACAAAGAGAAGGGAACCGGTCTGGGTCTGGCCATTGTGCGTAAAATCATGGATGCCCATGGTGGGGGCCTCAAGCTGGCTGACGCGGTTTGGGAACAACCCACCCCGGCAGAACAGATTGGCCCCGCACATGACTCAAAAGCCCCCCCAGGCACCCAGCTGGGGAGCGGTGTTGCACGGGGAACGCTTGTCAGCCTGCGCCTGCCACTGGCAGAACAGCAGGGGGGGACTACAGGCAACCAGGGCCTGGAGCGCTCTAAAACCTGATGGTTGGTGGCCAGGTGCGCCGTTGCGTTCACGGGTCCAGCCCCCTTTCAACCATCCCTGACACAAGGACGCTCGATGAAGCATGAGATTTTGATCGTCGATGATGAGCCTGACATCCGCTTTCTCCTGAAAGGGCTTTTGGAGGATGAGGGTTATGAAGTTCACGGGGCGGCCAATTCTGACGAAGCCCTGGCCGCCTTCCGTGAGCACAGGCCGTCCTTGGTCATTCTGGATATCTGGCTGCGCAATTCTGCCCTTGATGGCATTGGCCTGCTTGAAATCTTCAAGACCGAGGATCCAGACGTCCCCATTTTGATGATGTCAGGCCATGGCACGATTGAAACCGCTGTTGCCAGCCTTCAGAAGGGCGCCTACGACTTTGTAGAGAAGCCATTCCAGTCCGACCGCCTGGTCATGCTGGTTTCACGCGCTTTGGAGGATGCGCGCCTGCGGCGTGAAAACGCTGAGTTGCGCACAAGGGCCGGGCAGGAAATGACCCTTATGGGCACTTCTGCCCAGATGCAGGCTGTGCGTTCGCAAATCGCCCGGGTCGCCCCCACCAATTCGCGCGTCATGATCAGTGGTGGCGCTGGGGCTGGCAAAGAGGTAGCAGCGCGCATGATCCATGCTCAGAGCCGCCGTTCCGAAGGGCCCTTCGTGGTGCTGAACTGCGCCACGCTGGCGCCAGGCAGCTTTGAGGAGGAGTTGTTCGGCGCTGAAAAGGACGGCGAGACGCGCCGTGGGCTTTTGGAACGCGCCCACCGTGGTACGCTCCTACTTGATGAGGTCGCCGATATGCCGCTGGAAACGCAGGGCAAAATCGTGCGTGCCTTGCAACTCAAGACGTTTGAGCGGGTGGGGGGTGCACCTGTGCGCGCTGACGTACGCGTTATCGCTACCACCAGTCGCGACCTCAAAGAGGAGATCGCTGCTAGGCGCTTCAGGGAGGACCTTTACTACAGGTTGGCTGTGGTGCCGCTGCACATCCCCTCCTTGAAGGAGCGCCCAGACGATATCCCCGCCCTGGCACGGCATTTCCTTGAAACCTGCGCCATTTCATCAGGCCTTGGGGTGCGCGAGCTTTCAGTGGACGCTGTGGCCTCCCTGCAGAATTATGGTTGGCCTGGCAATGTCCGTGAGCTGCGCAACCTCATGGAACGTATGCTCATCATGGCTCCAGACGCCAGTAATGAGGCAGAGCCCATCCGGGCTGACATGCTGCCAGAGATCGTCCGCAAGGGTGCTCCTTCCATGAGCCGCCTCAATGCAGACACCGATGTGATGAGCCTGCCCCTGCGTGAGGCGCGCGACCATTTCGAAACGCAATATCTGCAGGTGCAGCTGATGCGTTTTGGGGGTAACATCAGCCGCACGGCAAATTTTGTCTGCATGGAGCGCAGCGCACTCCACCGCAAACTGAAACAGCTTGGTGTCACCCAGGATGACCGCTCCCGCGTGCCCGGTCAGGCTGCGCGCACAGATGCCAGCGCTGAAGGAACCACGTGACCATGACTGACACCACCCCCTCAAACGCTCCCTCCCCCCATGCTGTTCAGGATGTTTTCCTGTGCCACCTGCGCCGCAGCGCTGAAGCTGTGACGATTTTCCTGGTCAATGGCGTCAAGCTTCAAGGCACTGTGAGTAGCTTTGACCGCAACACCATCCTGCTTAAGCGCGATGGTCACGTGCAGCTTGTCTACAAAAGCGCCATCAGCACCATCATGCCCAGCACACCCATGCCGCGCGACATGGTTGAAGGGCTTGAGGAATACCCCGCTGCAGGTGATTTCTGAAGAATGACGGACGAATGACAACAGAGAACATCCAAGCAACGCCAGGCCGCAAAGGCGCCCTCCATGAAACGGCCACCCCCAAGGTGCGGGCTGCCGTGGTCCTGCCATGGGAGGCGCGCGGGCAGGGTGAATCGACCCGTGCTGCCGAAGCACGCCTGGCTGAGGCAGCTGGCCTGGCTTCTTCCATTGAGATGGACATTGTCCATCAGGACATCTTCACCATCCGCACCCGCCGCCCGGCCACCCTTTTTGGCCCCGGCCAGCTTGAACAGCTCAGCGATGCGGTGCGCGCGCTCGACATAGGCGTGGTCGTGGTGGATGCTCGCCTCTCCCCTGTGCAGCAACGCAATCTTGAGGAAGCTCTCAAGTGCAAGGTGATTGACCGCACAGGCCTCATCTTGGAGATTTTTGGCGCCCGCGCCGCCACGCGTGAAGGTGTGCTGCAGGTGGAGCTCGCCCACTTGGAGTATCAGCGTTCACGCCTGGTGCGGCTTTGGACCCACCTTGAGCGCCAGCGTGGTGGCTTCGGCTTCCTTGGTGGCGCTGGCGAAACGCAGATTGAAGCTGACCGCCGCATGATTGGCGACCGCATCGTCAAGCTCAAGCGCGAGCTTGACCAGGTGCGGCGCACGCGCGGTCTGCACAGGTCAGCCCGCAAGAAGGTGCCCTTCCCGGTCGTGGCCCTGGTGGGTTACACCAATGCTGGCAAATCCACCTTGTTCAACCGCTTGACGGGGGCGGACGTCCACGCCCAGGACCAGCTGTTCGCCACCCTTGATCCCACCATGCGCGCCATTGACCTGCCTTCAGGGCGCAAGGTCATCCTGTCGGACACAGTGGGGTTCATCAGCGAGCTGCCCACGGAATTGGTGGCCGCTTTCCGCGCCACGCTGGAGGAGGTGGCTGAAGCCGACATCATCCTGCATGTGCGCGACATCGCCCACCCCGACACCGAAGCCCAGCGCGAGGACGTTCTGGGCGTCCTCAATGACATGGCCGCAGACGGCATCATGGATAGGGAGTGGCCAGCACGCACGGTGGAGGTCCTCAACAAAGCTGATTTGCTGGGCGGTACGGCGGACGTGCCTTTACGTGAGCGCGCTGTGGCTGTTTCTGCCTTGACGGGTGAAGGCGTACCAGATCTGCTGGAGCTGCTCGACAAGCACCTGACATCCTCCATGGAGGATGTCACCATCAAGATTGGATTGGCTGACGGCGCTGCTCTGGCTTGGCTTTATGAACATGGCGAAGTGGTGGAACGCCTCGACAGTGAGGAGGGGATGGTCCTGCATGTGCGGCTGTTTGAATCTGGCCTGAGCCGTTTCAGGCGCCGTTTCCCCAACGCCATTCTGGAAGGTGCGGCTGCTGAGGCCCTTCTGGCGGCAGAGCGCGCCTCTGAAGATGAGCTGGGCTTAGTTTAAATGCCCTTCCTTTAAGGGGGGTGATGAAAATCTTGCGTTTTTTTGACCTAAAACCCCTTGGGGGGCTGGACGGGAAGCGCAGGATTTTCTAAGTCTTCAATCGCTGTGTGGCGGATGTAGCTCAGTTGGTAGAGCGCCGGTTTGTGGTACCGGTTGTCGCGGGTTCGATCCCCGTCATTCGCCCCAGCCCTTCCCTTAAAAATCGATAATGGCACGCCCAGTCCATTCAGTTTTTGGCTTCAGGTGAAAGTCAAGGGCTACCTTGACTGGGGCTTGGTACAGCTGTTCCCCTTCAAGCACGCTGGGCTTAAATGAAGCTGGGTTTTAACACAGTATGATTTAAAGTGCGGTACCAGCCAGCTTTGGGTCATGAATGCCGCATCGTGCCGTTGCGCCCTATGAATGTGATGGCTTGCAGGGTGGGGCTGCCCCCTGCCTCCTTTCCACAGTGGTCCTGACAAAGCTTCTTGAAACCTCTGCCCTGAAGGGCCAGAGTGAGGACAAGCGGTTATCAACCTCATGGCAGGAAGGGAAAAGCTGTGGCGCGTACATATAGAAAAGGCCGTTGGTTGGTTGAGGCACGTGCCCCCTTGGGTGAAGAGGGTTGGCCTGTCTATGACCTGGCCCAATACCCTTACAAAGCCGTTTGGCTTTTGGCGCCACGTCATGCGCACCCCCAGGCGCCCTTGGCCCTGTTTCCCATCAACCATGAACCTTCCCTGACCCAACGGGAGGAGGATGACCTCTATCACCTCCTGCAAGCCATCACAGTGGAACGCACGTTGGAGAGCCAGCGCAACAGGCCAGAAGCTATTGGCTTCCGGCTGACCACAACGCGTTGGGGTGCTGTGGTGGTGCGGCCCCGCTACCGCTAAGGCAGCGCGTTTTGCTAGGCCAATTGGTTTGGCCCTTCATGCTTTGAAATTCTAAGTTGCCCCGCACTAGGTGTGAACATGGAAGCTCAGCTGCAACCAGGCAGCTGGGCTTTCATGCGTTTAAATGGCCTTTTAAGGCTTCAGGTCTGGGATTGATCTGGCAAGGGGGGCCTCACCGTGCCCAGATTCTTTGTCTGCTGTGCCTGTACCACTGCTCATGTGAACTGTGCTGAGCTTGAGAGCGTGCATGAAGGCGGCCATGCCGTCACTCACAGGGGCATTCTCGAAATTCTTGAGGTTGATGTTTCCAAATGTCAGCCGCAGCACGTCTGGTTGATCTGACAAAAGCCAGGTTTGGGCTGTTTGGAATTGGTCGTGCTGTTGGGCTGCGGCACTAACCAATTGCTCGGTGGCCATTTGAGCTTCTTCAGGGGTGTTGCTTTCAGGCAGAAGGCCAAGGCCCTTTAGAAGGGCCGGGATGAGGTTGTGCCCCTCAATCCTAACCTCAGGGTCAAGCAACCTGGTGTGCAGCAGTGATTGGCCAATGGCCTTGAATACTTCAGAAGCGCTGACCGGGATGGTGGGCGTCAGTTGCAGGGTGTTTCTAAGGGTAGGCAGGTAGGAGCGCACTGGTGGCATGACGTAGCCCGTTTCCAGGTCAAGCTGGCCGTTGCTGTCTTGGAACTGCAACGCCAATGTGCCTTTCCAGCCCTTGGGGGTGAGTTCAGCCTTGGCATTGGTGGCTAAATGACCTTGGGGGGGCTGTTTGCTTGATTCGAATATGGGCCAGACCAATCCAGACACGTCCCCTGCGCTGGTGGCCTCAATGTTTTGACCTAGCGGGATTTCATTGCTTTCAGCGCTGGTTTCCACAGCGCGAACCGTGGTTGTGGGAATGTGGCGGACAAAGCTGATATTGCCAATGCTGACAGGCTGCGCATCCGCATTGGCCGTTAGGGTTGGTGTGGTGTTGTCAGACAGCAGCTGGAGTTTCAGGTTGGTGGCGCTGAAATTGCCAGGGTCTTCCCAAAGCGTCAGGATGGGGGCCTGCCAGAAGCGCGCCACGATGTCACTGTCTCGCTGGAAGGGGTGGCTGAACAGCTGCAGGCTTCCTTCACGTGCGTAGAGGCTGCTTAAAGTGAGGCGCCACTCATGGGCGCGCCCTGGAACCTGGGCAGCAAGCGTGCCAGCCGGCATGTAGAGGTTGAGGAGCCGGCGTGGGTCCAAATGATAGGTCGCGGTGGCATCCTGGATTTCAGCGAAAAGGCGGTTGCCCTTACCATAGCCTTCCAGGATGGCCAGGCGCGCTTGGGCGCTTTTTAATGTCAGCCCTTGACCAACCAGTGCCAGGGGGGTGTCCATGCTGACGGCCGCGCGCCGCAGGCGTAGCCTGCGGAAGCGCATGCGTGTCAGTTGTTCAGGGGTGAAGGCCAACACAGCTGCCAAGCCGCGCAAGCCAGCCCGATTGAGGTGCCGCCTGGAATGGCGGGCATAGATGGGCGGCAGGTAAAGGTGGCTGAACAGAATCCGCCCCGCCTTAGCGTGAAGCGGGCCGTCATCGTAGCGCGCATCCCTAAAAAGGAGGCTGCTGAACGTCAACGCGCCATCAGGCTGGAAAACAGGATGGCCCAGCCTGATGCTTTCAGTCTGGAAGCGTTCGGTGCCACGCGCCAAGGTGACGCCATGAAGGGTAACGCCACGCACCAGGAAGGATGGCCTGATGCTAGCGTAGGTGAATTTGGTGCCTGGTGGCAGGGCCGCTTTGAAGTTGCCCACTGCCTCAGCCAAGGCCTGCTGGGCCTCATGCCACACACCAAGGCCAATGATGCCCCCTGTAAGGATGAACAGGAGAATGGCCCACCATCCCCGTCTCAGCCAGTCATTTCCCAAGGCTGTCCTCCCCCGTTCAAACTGAAGTTGGCCTGCATTGGCCCTTGGCGCCTGCGGTTGGCAAGCTGGCTTTGTCCAGCCAGCAAGCAAAGGCCCACCCTACAACATATAGGGGTACGGCAAAACGCCATGGCTGGGCAGGCGGGGAAGGGGGCATTGTTAGCGCAAGCACTGTTACTGCATACGGTATGATAATACCACACGATAGTTAGCAGCGGTTTCCTGCCAGTGAAGGTAGGGTGGTTAGGCAACAATGTTGTGATGGCGTCTTGACATCCTGGCTCTGAGACTGGATAAGGCCCCTACGAATTTCGCACGCTGCCTGTTTTCATGCCCCACCCTGTGGTGGGGTCGTGAACATGGGTGAACCACCACCATGCAGCCCAGCCCGCACGCGCCACAATGCGGGGCGGCGCTGCCATGAAACGGCACTGATACAAGCATGTCACTGACCAAGACCACGCGGCCTTTGAAGCCCGCTGAGGTGAAACGCGACTGGGTTCTGATCGACGCTGAAGGCCTGGTCCTGGGCCGCTTGGCGACCATCATCGCCAACCGCCTGCGCGGCAAGAACAAGCCCCAGTACACCCCCAACGTTGACTGCGGCGATGCCATTGTCGTCATCAACGCTGAAAAGGTTGTCCTGACAGGCAACAAAGCTGGCCAGAAACTGTTCCATTACCACACTGGCTACCCAGGTGGCATCAAGGAGCGCACTGTTGCCCAGCGCCTGAACGGCCACCACCCTGAGCACCTGGTGGAAAAGGCCGTGGAGCGCATGATCACGCGCGGCCCTCTCCAGCGTGCCCAGATGAAGCATCTTTACATCTATGCGGGCACTGAACACCCGCATGAGGGGCAGTCCCCAAAGAAGCTCGATGTTGCGTCCATGAACCGCAAGAACACCCTTGCCCGTCCGGGCCAGGCGTAAGGAACAGCCATCATGACCGAAACTCAGGAAAACGCCGTGATTGAGGCAACAGGTACACTGCAGGATCTGGCCAATGTCGCTGCCGCCGTCAGCGCTGCCGCCACCCCTGTTTACGAAGTGAAGCGTGATGCCCAGGGCCGTTCCTACGCCACAGGGCGCCGCAAGGACGCTGTGGCTCGCGTGTGGCTTAAGGCTGGCAAGGGCGAGATCCTCGTCAATGGCCGCCCCGTGACGGAGTATTTCGCCCGTCCTGTGCTGCGCATGATCCTAACGCAGCCCTTCCTGGTGGCAGACCGTTACAACCAGTTTGACATCTACTGCACTGTCAAGGGTGGTGGGCTTTCAGGTCAGGCAGGCGCCATTCGCCATGGCCTGTCACGTGCGCTCACCCATTATGAGCCAGAGTTGCGCAGCATTCTGAAGGCTGCTGGCTTCCTGACCCGCGACAGCCGCGTTGTGGAGCGCAAGAAGTACGGCCGTGCCAAGGCCCGCCGTTCCTTCCAGTTCTCCAAGCGCTGAGAACAGCCTGCAGCCTGGTTGCTGGCGACAGTGGCCAGGCTTCTTGCTAAAACCCTGCTTCCCTATGGGAGGCAGGGTTTTGTTTTAGGCACAGCGCCCTTAGCCCAGGCTGCCATGAGCGCAAGGCCCTGTTGCAGAACGGACCCTTGCCAGGGCAGGGCGCCTGGTTAACATTCTGCCGCAATGGCCTGGCAAACACTGTGCCTGTGTGGGAGGCAGCCCCCGTGTTGCTGGAGCACGCTGCCCCCTGAACCAAGCACGCCCCTGTGCAGGATGGATCTTTGATGAGCGCTGAAAAATTTAAACATATTCCCCACCCCAACCCCACCCCGGAAGCCGAACGCCGCAAGCTTTTGGCTGAGGGCAACTTTGGCAAGGTCTTCTCCGACCACATGTTTCTTATGGATTACGACCCAGAGAAGGGTTGGCATGACGGACGCCTGGAAGCCCGCCGCCCCTTCGCGCTCGATCCAGCCTCGCTAGTGCTGCATTATGGTCAGGAAATCTTCGAAGGCATGAAGGCCTTCAAAGGCCCTGATGGCACAGTGACGGTTTTCCGCCCTGAAGCCAACGGCCAGCGCCTGGCCGCTTCAGCGCGGCGCCTGGCGATGCCTGAAATGCCTGTGGAGACTTTCGTCAGCGCCATTGACGCCTTGGTGCAGAAAGACAGCGCTTGGGTGCCAGAAGCCGAAGGCCATAGCCTGTACCTGCGCCCCTTTATGATTGCCCATGATGCTTTCCTGGGCGTGAAGCCTGCTGAACGCTACCTGTTCGCTGTCATTGCCTCACCAGTGGGCAATTACTTTGCTAAGCCCACTGTGGATGTATGGGTAACGGAACGTTACACCCGCGCAGCACCGGGCGGCACAGGCGAAGCCAAGTGCGGTGGCAATTATGCTGGCGGCCTGGTTGCCCAGCGCGAGGCCTACAGCCAGAAATGCGACCAGGTTCTGTTCCTCGACAGCACGCAGGGGCACTTTGTTGAGGAAATGGGGGGCATGAACGTGATGTTCGTGCGCAAAGACGGTTCCGTTGTCACCCCTCCGCTTGATGGCACCATCCTGCGTGGCATCACACGCAACAGCTTGCTCACCTTGGGCCGTGACATGGGTCTGAACATGCGTGAGGAGCCTGTGGATATCAATGAGCTTTTCGAAGCCGCAGCAGCAGGTGATGTGGTTGAGGCCTTCGCTTGTGGCACGGCTGCCGCCGTCTCCCCCATTGGGCGCCTTAAGCGCACCCCTGGTGAGGGGGACAAGGCAGGGCGCCGCACTGAAGCCGTTTTTGGTGACGGTGCCACCCCTGGTCCCGTGACCATGAAACTCAAGAAGGCCCTTCTGGATGTGCAGCGTGGGCGCGTTGAGGACAAGCATGGTTGGCGCCACAGCATCATGGTGCAGTGAGGGTACCAGGGGGCACTTGATGTGCCTTGGCGTTGTCAATGGCATGGCGCGCCTTGGCGCTCGTTGCTGAGGCATAGCCACGCTTGATCCACATCAAGTGCTTGAGGGGTCAGCCATCAGAGTCTAGAGTGCAGCCGTTATTAAAAGACCGGCAAGGGGATTCGGGTGGCTGCACCATTGAGTGTTACTGAGGCAGCTGCCCTGGTGGCTGAACACGCAGGGGATTTTGGCATTGAACGCGTCAGCCTGCTGAAGGCGCCAGGGCGCATTCTGCGTGAAACTATCCATGCTGAGCGTGACCAGCCCCCCTTTGACCGTGTCATGATGGATGGCATCGCTTGCCGCTTGGTTGATGTGCGCGCTGAAGCGCTCATGTGCACAGGCACCGTTGCCGCTGGTGCCAAACCATTGCCCCTGGGCCCAACAGGCACCTGCCTGGCCGTCATGACAGGTGCGGTCATGCCGCAAGGGGCGGAATGCGTCATCCCCGTTGAACAAATTGAGCGCCACGGCAGCCAGGTGCGCGTTTTACCGCAAGCCAAGGCCGTTCAAGGCCAGCATGTGCATGACCGTGGTTTGGATGCCAAGCAAGGCGACGTGTTGCTTGCAGCGGGGCTGCACCTGGGTGCGCCAGCGCTAGCTGTGTTGGCTTCCAATGCCAAGGGCAGCGTGTTGGTCAGCCGCAGGCCCCGCGTGGCCATTCTGGCCACAGGCGATGAGCTGGTTGACGTTGAAGGCCCTATAGAGCCCTGGCAGGTCAGACGTTCCAATGACTGCGCTATTGAGGGCAGCTTGCGTGTGCGGGGCGTGGAGGAGATCGCCGCCAGTCATGTGCCAGATGATGAACGAGCGCTGGAGCGCAGCTTGGGCCAGGCCTTGGCAGAACGTGATATTGTGCTGCTTAGCGGTGGCGTGTCCATGGGGCAGTTTGATTATGTGCCCCAGGCCCTGGCCGCCCTAGGGGTGGTGAAGGTGTTCCACCGCGTGGCCCAGAAGCCCGGTGCGCCTTTGTGGTTTGGCATCGGCCCGCAGGGGCAGCGTGTTTTTGGGCTGCCTGGCAATCCTTTGGCGGTCATGGCGTGCATGGCCCGCTACGTTGGCCCCCTGCTGGCTTTGGCAAGCAAGGCCCAGGCGCAGCCACAGCTGGTGCACTTGGCTGCGCCTGCGCCGCGCCACGGCAAGCGCACCCTTTTCATGCCAGCCCACCTGCAGCGTGATGGCAGCGTAATGCCCCGCCCCCAGGACACATCAGGCGATTTCATGCATCTCAGTTCCACAGATGGCATCATTGTGGTGCCTTCACAGCAGGAGGCTGGTGCGGACCCTGTGCCTGTTGGCGCCACAGTGCCTTTTTATGGTTGGTAGCGCCCCGGTGCGCCAAACGATGAACGCAGCGCCACCAGTGCTAGACCAATTGGGGCGGCCGCTGCGGGACCTGCGGATTTCCGTCATGGACAGGTGCAATTTGCGCTGCCCCTATTGCATGCCTGAGGAGAAGTTTGGCCCTTCCTACCGTTTCCTGCCACCAGCTGAGCGGCTGGATTTTGATGAGGTCACGCGCCTGGCGCGTTTGGCTGTCAGCCTGGGTGTGAGCAAAATCCGCCTTACAGGGGGGGAGCCTTTGCTGCGCCCTCATCTGCCCCAGTTGGTAGGACGCCTGGCAGTGCTGGAGGGGGTGCGGGATCTAGCCTTGACCACCAATGGCGTTTTGCTGGCGCGCCAGGCAAAGGCCCTGCGGCAAGCTGGGCTAAGCCGGGTGACAGTCAGCCTGGATGCCCTTGATGATGGCGTGTTTGCTGCCATGAGTGGCCACAGGGGGGCAGCTGCCACGGTGGTGGCTGGCCTGGAGGCCGCGTTGGAGGCTGGTTTCCCTGGTGGGGTAAAGCTGAACAGCGTTGTGCGGCGGGGCGTCAATGAAGGTGAGGTTGTGAAGCTGGCCCGCTGGGGGCGCGACCACGGTGTGCCTGTGCGCTTCATTGAATACATGGATGCAGGCACCCGCAACGGCTGGAACCGTGCTGAGGTGGTACCAGCGTTGGAGATAAAGCGCCTTGCCGAACAGCTTGGCCCCCTTGAGCCCCTGGTGCCTGCCTATCGCGGTGAGGTGGCGCGGCGCTGGCGCTATAAAGACGGGCAGGGCGAGATTGGCTTGATCTCCTCTGTCACCCAGCCATTCTGCAGTGGTTGCACCCGCATGAGGCTGTCATCTGACGGCAAGCTTTATGGTTGCCTTTTCGCAACCAAGGGGGTTGATGTCCGCGCTTTGCTGCGTGCCCCCACACCTGCGACTGATGAAGCCATTGTGGCTGTGCTTGCGCGTTTCTGGGGGGCGCGCACTGACCGCTATAGCGAACTGCGGGGCCAAGGGCGCGCGCAGGACCCTCAAACCGCTGATGGCGTTGCAGCGCCTGGGCGCATAGAAATGAACTATATTGGAGGATGAATCATGACAGCGCCTGAACACCACCACGCCAACAAGGGCACAGCCAGCCTGAGTCATGTGGATAGCGCTGACGGACAACCGATGATGGTTGACGTTGGCGCTAAGGCCCCAACCAGGCGCACCGCCACCGCCCAAGGCCGGGTGGCGTTCCCGCCAAAGGTGGCTGCGCAACTACGTTCTGCTGGCTTTATGACCAAAAAAGGCGCTGTTCTGACGGTGGCACATATTGCGGGCGTCTGCGGCGCCAAGGCCACATCGCAGCTTATTCCGCTGTGCCACCCCCTAGCGCTGAATGGTTGTGACGTGGCGCTGCACATGGTTGGTGACGATGTCATGATCACGGCCACAGTTTCGTGTGAGGGCAAAACGGGGGTGGAGATGGAAGCGCTGACGGCGGTTTCCGTGGCGGCCTTGACGGTTTACGACATGTGCAAGGCGTTGAGCCACGACATCGTCATCAGGGAGGTTCAGCTTATGGGTAAAAAAGGCGGCAAGCGTGATTTCAAGCGTGCTGGCAGCAGCCAGGTTCCCTCATGATGGCCAGCAAAATCAAAGCCATGAAGCTCAACGGCCTTGTCCTCACAGGGGGGGAAAGCCGGCGCATGGGGCGCGACAAAGCGCTGCTGGCCTATGGGCCTGAAGGCCACAGCCAGATTGAGCGGGCCATGGCGCTGTTGGCGCCGCTGGTGAAGGAGAGCTTTCTTTCCGTACGCCCTGGCCAGCAGGATGCTGTGCGCCAGCGCTACCGCCAGATCCCTGACCAGCCTTTGGTGGACAACGCTGGCAAAACCGTTAGTGGGCCAGCAGCGGGTCTTTTGGCTGCCCATGCCCAAGACCCAGACGCAGCCTGGCTGGTGCTGGCCTGCGACCTGCCCTTGCTGGATGAAGCCACCTTGTGCTCCCTGGTGAAGCGTTGGCGAGAAGTGGTGGCCAAGGGCAACCCTGTGGGGTGGACAGCGCTTGCTTACCGCAGCACCCATGATGGCCTGCCTGAGCCCTTATGCACACTTTGGACGCCTGAAGCCCTGGCTGCCTTGGGTAACCACGTGGCTGAAGGCCATGTTTGCCCGCGCAAGGCGTTGCTCAACAGCAAAACGCTGCTGCTGGAGCCTGAAAACCCCCATGCGCTTGACAACGCTAACACAGCTGAGGAACGCGCCCAGGCTGAACGGCGCCTTGAGCGGCGCCGGGCCGTGCAGGCTGCGCAGCAGGGCGTGGCCCCCACAGTGATGGTCCAGGTTACTTACTTTGCCCAGCTGCGTGACGTGGCTGGCATGAAGGGGGAAGCCATCACCACAGCGCACCGCACGGCTGGGCCACTTTATGATGAGCTACGCCAGCGCCATGGTTTCCCCTTTGAGTGTCAACAGCTGCGCCTGGCCTTGAATGATTCATTCGCTGAATGGGACACGCCGCTCAAGCAAGGTGACGTGGTCGTGTTCATCCCGCCTGTCACCGGAGGTTGAAGGTCATGGACACCCTAGCTAAGCCCACCAAGCCGCACCAAGCCGCCCAAGCCAGCGCTACCTCTATAGAAGGGGGGCGCCAGGTGCGCCACTTCATGATTGCCCATGCTGATGTGGATGTGGCGGCGTTGCGCGAAAAGCTGCAAGCGCGTTCTGCAGGCGGCTTCTGCACGTTTGAGGGATGGGTGCGTGACCACAATGAAGGCGCTGACGTCACAGCCCTTGATTACGAGGTTTATGAGGCCCTAGCCCAAAAAGAGGGTGAGGCCATTTTGGCTGAGGCCTGCGCGCGCTTTCCCGTGACGGGCGTTGCCGCCATGCACAGGGACGGCACGCTGGCGGTTGGGGGAATGGCTGTTTGGGTGGGGGCCGCAGCCGCCCACCGCGAAGCTGCCTTTGACGCGTGCCGTTACGTGATTGATGAAATCAAGGCGCGCCTGCCTGTGTGGAAACGTGAACATTACGTCAACGCCCCGCCCCAATGGGTGGCGTGCCATCACCGTGGCCAACATGCCCCCCAAGCGCAGGGTGGCGCGGTGGTGGGTGAAACTGGCGCGCATTCCCAGACATGCCGAGGCCATGACCACGCCTGAGACTGCAGCTGCGCGACATGCCCTGTGAACCTTGAAGGTAACCGGCCCTTGAACTGTAAACAGGCCGGCAGGCTGCTGCTTGGTTCCCAAGGCGTGACGTTTGCTTCCCCGGTCCTGTAAGTTGAATTGGCGCTCAGACCAATCCCTGTGGGGGCACGGCTGGGCGCTTCATTCAACACAAAGCCAGCCCGTTCGGCTGCATTGTTCAAGCAGGGAGGCGTCTTCAATTGTTCCTTCAACAGGTTGTGCTGCCCCTTCGGGGCCAGCGCAGATGCAGGGCCATGCCTGGATTCAGGCAGCACCTGCAAGCGCCAACCCATGCCTTCAAGGCCATGGCGCTGGGGGGGATTGTGTGCGCTTTCGCGCAAGGCACGCCCAGTACCCAGGCCAGGGCGCCTGAGCTTTCATCAAGCACCAGCCCCTCGAAAACCTATTTGAAAGCCCAGCCCAAGCCCCAGCATTTGGTTATCCATGGGGTGCGTGGCCAAGCGGACATCCTGGGTGCGGATGCCCACTACATGGCCCAATCAGCTGATCTGGGCCCCCTTGGCGCCCAGTCCATCCTCAATGAACCGTTCACTGTCGATGAGGTGCGCCGTGACGTCCTGCTGAACCAGCAGGTTCGCAACATCAATGACACAGCCAAGTTCATGCCTTCCGTCCAGCTGGAGGAACGCGGCGACCCCAACATATCGCGCCCCCAGTCGCGCGGGTTTGAAAGCGACGTCATCAACAATTCCCGCATGGACGGGCTGAACGTCCTCACCACCACCCCTTACGCTGCGGAGCAATTCGACCACCTGACCGTGCTGGAAGGTTTGGCTGGCGCCCTTTACGGCCCCCAAAATCCAGCAGGCACGTTCAACTACGTTCTCAAGCGCCCAACGGACAAGCCTATGGCTGTGTTTAACTTCGGCGCTGATTCCAATGGCGCCCCTTTGGAAAGCGGCGACTTCTCAGGACGTTATGGCCCTGTGGGGGCGCGGTTGAACCTTCTGAACCAAAATGGGCAAAGCTACGTTGGCGGCTCCTCCCTCAGGCGTGACATGGTGAGTGGGGACTTCGACATCCACTTGGGGCGCGACACCACCCTTTATGTCGATGGCAGCGCTTACAGCAACGCTTGGCGTGGGCTGCCAGGGGCGTTCACTTTTAAGTCAGGATTGGCGCTGCCTAAGGCGCCTGATATCGCACGGCGCGGCTATGGGCAACGGCAGGGCGGCTACAGCACCTTAACTGAGACTGGCCTGGCCCGGTTGGAGCACCGCTTCAACGATGATTGGAGCCTCCGTCTGGGGGGACTTTACCAAAACGCCGCGCGTGACGTCTTCACCCCCAACAACCAGATCATCAATAACCGTGGTGATTACACCCAAACCATTGCAGCTGCCAGCACAGCCAATGACTTCGCCGCCTGGAGCAACTTCGCCTACCTCAATGGCAAGGTGCGGACAGGCTTTGTGCGGCATGAGCTGGTTTTGGGCTCAAACGGCTATGACCTGGGCAATTACAACCCCCTTTGGGCGCAAAGCTACACGTTGGGCACAACCAATATCAGCAATCCCAAGGTGTGGGGCGGGACGCGGCCGCGCATGGGCGGGCGCTATCATTCAGCCAATACCCAGGTGCAGGCGCTTTTAGCTGGCGACACCATCCATTTGGGCCGGCAAGTTACCATCATGGGGATGTTTTCCTGGTCGTGGCTTTCAGTCCAGAACTGGAATAGACAATCACGCTTGACCAGCGCCTACAGACGCGATGGCGCCTTTTCACCCACGGTGACGGCGGAATACAAACCTCTTGATGACGTCACGGCCTATTTCAACTGGGGCCGCTCCATTCAGCCTGGGCAGTTAGCGCCCACCAACAGCACCAACCAAGGCAGCGTCATGCCCCCCATGCGTTCGGAACAATATGAGGTGGGGGCGAAATGGCGCCTCAATGACGATTTGATGCTGCGCGCTGATGGTTTTGTGATGTCGCGCCCTTATGCGTTCGTTGACCCTGCCACCATGACCTATGGGCAGTTCGGCAAGCAGCGCAACTATGGTGTTGAGTTCATGATTTCAGGCCATGTGACCAAGCGCCTGGCCATCATGGCGGGCATGACATGGCTGGACGCCCAGAATGGCCGCACAGCCAGCGCGCTGACGTCCCACAAGCAAGTGGTGGGGGTGCCGCCTATCGCAGCCAACATCTTGCTGGACTACACTTTGCCGTTGGAGGGGACCATGCTGCGCGGCGCGGCGCTGACGGCCAATTTCCACTATACGGGCCGCCGTGCTGCTGACGTCTACAACAAGGCGTTCGCAGCCGCTTACGCCACGCTTGACCTAGGGGCACGCTACGCAACGGAAATCTGCCACCAGCCGCTGGTGTGGCGTTTCCAAGTCAACAATGTGACGGGGGAACGTTACTGGGCTTCCGTTTTTCCCAACAGCCAGGCAGGCGGCAGCGGCAACAGCGTGGCCATGGCCGGCTTGCCGCGCACTTTCCAAGGCACAGTGAGCGTGGCGTTTTGACGGACTGTGCAGGTGGGGTGTCAGCTGCCTGTGTGCGCCTCTCAAGGGGGACTTAGTTAGTACAACGCCCCAGCTGCGCGCCCAGCAAGCTTGCCAGCTGTTCCAGCGCCGCCTGGTCAGTGGCGCTAAAGCGGCCAGGGGTGGGGCTATCTATGTCGAGGACGCCAAACAGCTTCCCCTGCCCTGTGCAAAGCGGCACTACGATTTCAGAACGGGACGCGCCATCACAGGCGATGTGCTCTGGGAAAGCGTGCACGTCAGCTACGCGCAGGGTTTTGCGCTTGCTGGCTGCTGCGCCGCACACGCCTTTGTTGAGGGGGATGCGGCTGCAAGCAACGCGCCCTTGGAAAGGCCCCAGGACAAGCTCCCCTTGGCTAGGCTGCCCCTCTGTAACCTGCCTACAGGGTTTGAGGACATAAAACCCAGCCCAGTTCACATCCCCCACTGTTGCAAAAAGCAGCGCGGCCATATTAGCAAGCAAAGCGGTTTGGTCGGTTTCAGATTCCATCAAACCTCGCGCCTGGGCCAACAGGTCTGGCCCCCAATGGTTAGGGCCTTTTTCTTGAAGGGTGGCTGGTGGATGGGCTTGGGCGCTCATGGCGTTTCCTTTTTGGTTAGGGGTGAAGAAGCGCTTTCCCCAACGGCTAGCTTGCCCTCTACCCCATAGCGCAGTGTGCCTGGCTCAATAGGGGGGAGGCCTTTTTGGGCGCGCCAAGCGTTTGAATCACGCAATGAGAACACGCAGCCACAATATTCCTGCTTGTAGAAGTGTTCACGCTTAGCGATTTCCACCTGGCGCGCTGAACCGCCCCCTTTGCGCCAATTGAAGTCCCAGTAAACCAGATTGTCATAGTGGCTGGCCGCTTTGTGGCCGCAACCATTGACCTGGGCCATGTTTTTCCAGCGTGATATGGCCAATGAGCTTGTCATGACTTGGAAGCCATTCTCATGGGCGAACAGGGCGGCGCGTTCCAAGCGCATGTCAAAGCACATGGTGCAGCGAGCGCCACGCTCCGGCTCCATCTCCAATCCCTTGGCACGCCTGAACCACTCTGGACTGTCATAGTCACCGTCAAAGAAAGGGATGCCGTTTTTGCGCGCAAACGCGATGTTCTCGTTTTTGCGCAGCTCATATTCATCACGTGGGTGGATGTTCGGGTTGTAAAAGAAAATGGTGTAGTCGATCCGCGAAGCCGACAGGGCCTCCATGATTTCCCCTGAACAGGGTGCGCAGCATGAATGGAGCAAAACGCGCGTTGTGGCGCCAGGCTGAAGTTGGGCTGGTGTGCGCGGCGGCGTCAGTTTGGGTCGGGTGGTTGGGGGGGTGCTTGTCATGGGGCAAGTTTAGCGCCCCACCCTGCTGGTGGGGAAGCCAGCCATGGTCGCTGACCTGCCCCACCAGCCCGCTTGGCGCCCCATGGTGGCAGGGCACGTGGGGCGCGTTGTTTTGTGTGGCCTTATTGGCATTGCGGGTTACAACATAGGCCTCAACATGGGCGAGCGCACAGTCTCACCATCAGCAGCCAGCCTCATCAATGCCTCTGGCCTGGTCATGGCCACACTCACTCAATTCATTCGCCCACAAGGATCACTTATCCTTGAAGGGGAGGCTGGGGTCTTTGCTGGCATTGGGTGGCGTGGCCGTCATCTGCTTTGCCCAAGGTCCTGTGGGCATGGGACTTGCGCCATGCCTGTTTGTCCTAAGCTGTGATGTTTTTCTACGCCGTGCCCGTGGCCGCCATCATGGAAACCATTTTGTTGGTGCGCCAATGGCCTAGCCCCGCTGTGCTGGTTGGTGGCGCCATTGTGTTGTGTGGTTTGGCCCTCACCCAGTGGAGCGGCAGAAAATCTAAAGGAAATTGCTTCAAGCATATGTGACTGCCCTGGCGCGGCCAAACCCTGCCAGACAGCAGCGCAGCCCAATAGCAGCGCAGAAGGGCGAGGCAATTGTAAAAGACTTGTAGGGGCTGCAAGGTGGTGGGACGTTCCTTGTCATCCTTTCCCTTCATTCTCCTTGAACAAAGTTAGGAGCAAGTTATGGCTTCCCAACCAGAACAACCTTCAAGGCGCGGCGTATTGCTGGGCACCGCACTGGGTGCTGCCGCCCTGGCAGCGGGGGCCATGCCCCGCACAGCCCAGGCCCAGGATACTGGCAGCCCCGCCCCGCCCCTTTTCGACCCAGTGGGTGCCTACCCAGCCCCACCTTTCCCCCCGCAACCCCAGCCCTGGCCAGGCTTGCAATCCAAAATGCACCCTGTGCCTGATTGCGGCGAGAAATCCTACACAGGCTCAGGTCGCATGAAAGGCCGCCATGCCTTGGTGACAGGTGGTGATTCAGGCATTGGCCGGGCAGTAGCCATCGCTTTAGCGCGTGAAGGGGCTGATGTGGCCTTGAACTACCTCCCGCAAGAGGAATCGGACGCGCGTGAGGTCATAGCCCTCATCCGTCAGTCTGGCCGTAAAGCTGTGGCGCTGCCTGGAGACCTGCGCGATGAGGCTTTCTGCAAAAGCCTTGTAGCGCAGGCGGCAAGCAGCTTGGGCGCGCTCGACTGCCTCATCAATTCAGCGGGACGGCAGCATTTTCATGAAAGCATCCTTGACCTCTCCACTGAGGAGCTGGACTGGACGCTGAAAACCAACATCTATTCACTGGTGTGGCTGATCAAGGCGGCAGTGCCACTGATGCCGCCTGGTAGTGCCATTGTGAACACCACATCGCGCCAAGCTTACTCCCCCAGTGCCAACTTGGTTGATTACGCGGCCACAAAAGCTGCCATCGCCAACATGACGCGTTCCCTGGGCAAGCAACTTCTGCCAAAGGGTATTCGTGTTAATGCTGTGGCGCCGGGGCCTTTCTGGACCCCTCTTCAGGTTTGCGGCGCCCAACCTGAGGCCGTGGTGGAACATTTTGGCGCCGAGGTCGCCTACCACCGCCCAGGACAGCCGGTGGAGATCGCGCCCGTCTACGTCACCCTAGCTAGCACAGACAGTTCCTACGTGGCTGGGCAGGTCTGGGGCATAACCGGCGGCAGCGGCGAGCCGGGCTGATTGGCCAGCAGCCCCATTTGCCTTATGGTGCCGGCTCGGCAACACCACGGCAAACAAGGCTGGCATCCACATCATGAGCGTTAACGGAGTGCACGTGGCCAGGCGGGAGCTTGTCATCGGCTTGTCCATCCTGCTGGTTTTGGCATGGGGTAGCACGTTCCCCGTCATCAACATGGCTTTGGGGAATGGTTTCACCCCAGTCCCCCTGGCTGCGGCGCGCTACGGCCTGGCCGGCCTGATCATTCTGCCAGCCCTGCTGCGTGCGCCCAGAATGTCCCCCTCAGCCTGGGGCGGGTTCGCCCTTTGCGGCCTGACAGGTATTGCTGCGTTCAATGTTTTTCTCAACTGGGGGGAGATGACGGTCTCTGGCTCCGCAGCCAGCCTCATCAATGCCTCCACCCCCATCATGGCCGCTTTGATGGGGGTTTTCCTGGGCCGGGAAAAACTCACGGCTTCTGGATGGCTGGGGTCCATTGTAGCGCTTTGCGGTGTGGCTGTTGTGTGCCAAGCCAGCGAAAGCGTGACATTGGGTTGGGGGGCGCTGCTTGTTGTGGGGTCGGCCTTTTCCAACGCCGTGTTTAACGTGCTGCAAAAACCTTTGGCCCACCGCTATGGCGCTTTGCTCACCATGGGGTGGGTCATCATGGCTGGCGCTTTCTTCTTGTTGCCCTGGCTGCCAGAAGCCCTGGGCGAACTGCGCGCCGCCCCGTGGGCTGGCCGGGCGGAGGTACTGTGGCTGGCCTTAGTTCCCGGCCTGGTTGGCTTCGCGTGCTGGGCATGGCTTCTGAAGCATGTCAGGCTCTCACAAGCTTTGTTGCTCCTTTACGCCGTGCCGCCAGCTGCCATTGTAGAAGGCGTTGTGCTGCAGGGGCAATGGCCAGGCCTTGAAACGCTGGTTGGCGGTTGCATCGTGCTGGGTGGGCTGGCGCTTTCGCGCCTCGACCGGCCGCGGCCCACGCCAACCCTGGCCCCTGAACCCTAAGGGGGCGAGTATGAGTAAGGGCCTTCACCAATTGTGAATTGTGGTGCGCGCTGCGGGACTTGAACCCGCACGCCCATACGGACTCGAGATTTTAAGTCTCGTGCGTCTACCATTCCGCCAAGCGCGCCTGGGGCCACACTTATAGATAATTGCCGCCTTTTGGGAAAGGGTGCGGCACATAATAATGCCCTTAGGCACCTGTTAGCTTTTACACCATGGCATGGAGGGCAAGGCCATTTTGGCGCAGCCAAGCCTCCGCCTCTTTCAAGGTGTGGGCGCGCGTTGAAGATCGGGCGCCCTCAGGCGATGACCAGGGTGCTTCGTGAAGCTGGCCGCAACAATGCCAAAAAGCGGCGCTGTGGTTAAAATGGTGCAGGTGGGCCAGTTCATGGGCCATGACGTAATCACGCACGTCAGGGGGTGCCATTATCAAACGCCAGCTCAGCATCAGGCGTCCTTGGCGCGTGCAGCTTCCCCAGCGGCTGGTGGGGTCGCGCAAGGCCAGGGAGCTGGGGCGCAGCAAGGGAAGGCCGTGGTTTTTATGGCCACCCTGGGCACAGGCGGCAAGCAGGGCGGGGAAGGTCCGTCCCGCCTCAGCGCGCAGGAAATCACGCAGGCGCCGCGGCTTGTGCGCACTCGCCCCTTTAAGGAACAGTGTTTGGTTGGCTCTGTCCAAGGTTGTGGTGGCCAGGGCTGCTTCTGTAGCATCGCTTAAGGCGAAGCGCTGCCCCCCTACCATGACAGCGCCGCTTTCAAGCGCTGGCGCGGGCAGCTTGGCCAGTGCGCCTGTCACCCAATCCATACGGCTGGCCAGGAAGGCATGGCCCATTTGGCGGCTTGCGCCGGTTGGTAACGTCACCACCACCCCACGCAGCTGTGGGTCAAGGCGCAATGAGATGTGCCGCGCGCGGCTAGAATGGCGCCAAACGATGGGAAAATTGGCCAGTCCTTCCCAGCTGGCCTGGTGGGGGTGGACTGCCTCAGGCCAAGCAGCCATGTCAGGGCGTGCGCTTGGTGGGGGCGGGCTTCACGTGTCGCTTCAATTGCTGTGGCCGCTCCGCCCTAGCGGGCCATTTTCCAGGCCACGCTGTTTCGTGGTCTTCCAAGGCCCCCGCTTGCTTTTCGCTGATGGCGCGTCCATCCACCCCCACGCCCACCTGGCGCACGGTTTCAGCTGTGCCTGAACGCAAGGGGTGCCAGGTGGGCAGATCGAAACCGTCACGCAGAAGTTTGTAAGCACATGTTGGTGGCAGCCAGTCCAATGTGGGCAGCAGGGCCGGGGTCAGCTGGATGCAGTCAGGCACAAAGCGCTGGCGCACCTTGTAGCGCGTGCAGTGACCACTGCAACTGTCAAGCAGGCGGCAGCCCACATTGGTCCAGATGATTTCATCTGTTTCCATGTCCCGAAGTTTCTCAAGGCAGCACCGCCCGCAGCCATCGCACAGTGATTCCCACTGCGTTCTGGTCATTTCGTCCAAAGGGGTGGTGCGCCAGAAAGGCGCTTCCTTATGGGGGTCTTCCCCGCCTTGGGCCACTATAGTGGGCGATGTGGGGGGGTGTTGGGCTTCACGCCTTGTTGGCGCGGTTGGTGCTGCCTGGTTGGGGTGTTTCATGCCACCACCCATAGCATGGCCGGCCTGGGCTGGCATTCCTTGGCTGCGCCCTTGCTTCTGGACAGCTCTGCAGGAGTGGCGCAAAGTCGATGGGTTGAGAGTCAACCACATTTCATTCCATTGCAGTTGAAAGGCCAGGCATCATGAGCGACGAGAAAAACACGGCCAGCAAATTGGCCCAGGAAGGCCAGGACCACATCGAGGCCCTGACTGACCAGTTCCGTTCCTTCCTCAGCTCCCCCAAGGGCCAGTCCATGGAGGTGCTTGGCAAGGAGGCTGGCGCGCGCGCCAAGGAGGCCCTGGACAAGTTGGAAAACATCAACCAGCCTGAACTCAAGGAAGCGCAGAAGAAAGTTCGCCACCGCCCCATCGCCAGCGTCCTCCTTTCGCTGCTGGTTGGTTTTGTCCTGGGGCGCCTGACCAAGAGCTGACGTTACCCTTCTGGCAAAGTGCCTTGAACAAGGCTTGCCTGAATGTGTCCTGGCCATTTTGGCCAAGGGCACGCAGGCCAGTCGGGGTGAACATGCTTTTTAGGTGGGTTGTGCAATCAGGCCCGGCTTGCGACAATCCCTGAAAATCCTCCTATTGAACCAGGGTGCTGGCGCCTTGATGACCAACCCCGTTATAAGGCAGCTTATGCTCACTCAAACAGGGACCACAGTACTGTGATGACCAACCCTTTTGAACTTTGCCAAGATGCTTTGCATGCCCAGGGGCAGCTTTTTGCCGCCATTTTCAAGCGCTTCGGCATGCGGGCGGTCATGGCCGCCGCCATGGTGGTGTTCCTGCTTGGGGCCTTTGTCACGTTTCATGGGGTGCTCTGGGCGCTTTTCTATACGGTGCTGGGGCTTGGGGCGTTGAGTTCCGCTTTGTGCGTCCTGGGGTTTGATCTACTGGGCGTGCTGGTGTTTGGCTTCCTCATGATGCGTGGCCGCCGGCCAGACAGGGCGGAAGATCAGGCACGGATGAAACGCAACGCCGTGATGGAGGATTTGCGCCAGTCCTTGGCTTTCAGTGCGCTGACGGCGCTTTTGTTCGGGCCTTTGGGGCGTATGCTGCGCGACATGATTATTCGCCATGTGCGTAATGCTTTCACCAAACGTCATGAGCGCGCTGAGGAACAACCCCCCATCAAGCAAGCCCCCCCCAAGCGCGGCTTGTTTGGGCGGCGTTGAGGAACGCCCCACCCCAACCGCTTTGCATCGCCCTGTCCTGGGCGTGAGGTAGGCCAGTCTGGCTGGGGTGTGGCAGTATTGCATCATGGAAGCGCCTTTCCCTTGCATTCAGCTCAGAAGGGGTTTGAAAAGCAGGTGCTGGCCAAAGGCCGCCTTATCGGTTAGAGCGGTCGGGCAATTGAAACGCACCAGGCACGGTGGATGTGGTTCAGGCCACTCATCTGGCAGGCGCTGGGCCATCAACGGCACGCAGGAGGGGCTGATGCTGGCGGAAGTCAATCTATTTGGCATTTATGTCGCCCCCATCTCGATTTATGCCGTTGCGGCGACATTTGTCACAGTAACGATACGCAAAATACTTTGGCGCCTTGGCGCGTTGGGGTGGTTTTGGCACGTTCCGTTGCTTGAGGTGGCGCTGTATGCCTGTGTCCTGTGTCTTCTCGTGCTTTACGTGTGAAGGGGGCAGGCTATGAATGCAGCCCCTGACGTGATGGAGGAATTGACAGCGTGAACTGGCTTGCCCGCCTTGTCGGCCCTGTCCTGACCGGTTTGGTCGTGTGCATCGCTGTCGGCCTTTCTTATGTCGTGTGGGACGTCTACGTCCTTGATCCCTGGACCCGTGATGGGCGCGTGCGCGCTTATGTGGTGGTGGCTGCGCCGGAAGTGGAGGGCACGGTCATCTCAGTTCCGGTGGTGGACAATCAGTTCGTCCACAAGGGCGACCCGCTATTCTCTATCGACACGCTGCGTTTCCGCCTGGCTGTAGACGAAGCCCGCGCCCGTGTCGCTGGCACCACGGACGAGTATGAGCTGGCCGTTGCCAACGCGCACCGCCGCCGTGGCCTTCACGGTGTCGTCTCGCGCGAGGATGTGGACATCTACGATTCGGAAGTGGTGGGCAAGCGCGCTGCCATGGACGCCGCCAAGGCAGCCTTGGACACGGCCCTCCTCAATCTGCAGCGTTCCACCATCTACGCCCCTGTGGATGGCTACGTCACTAACCTGCAGCTGCGCGTTGGCGATTACGCCAAAATCGGCGAAGGGCGCATTTCTGTCATTGACGCTGCAAGCTTCTGGATGAACGCTTATTTTGAGGAAACCAAGCTGCACGGCGTTCACATCGGTGACAAAGCGCGCATCAAGCTAATGGGCTACCGGGAGGTCCTTCAGGGCCATGTGGTTAGCATTGGCCGTGGCATCAACGACCAGAACGGCGTATGGGACCGGCTGGGGCTGCCTGACGTTGACCCCATCTTCACCTGGGTGCGCTTGGCGCAGCGCATTCCCGTGCGTGTGGAATTTGATGAAGTCCCCCCCTACATCATCCTGGCTGCTGGCGAAACAGCCAGTGTCGCTGTGGGGCCTGTGCGCAGGGGCGCCAACGGCATCCTGACCACCTGGCTGCAGAACCATTTGTGATGACCACGCCAACCACCGCCCTGCTCCCTGCGCAGCTGCCCTGTTGGGAAAAGACTGGACGCTTACCAGCGCCGTGCCCGCTGGAGGGCCTGTCATGAAACGCTTTCTCTCAGCCATGGTTGGCTGCTGCGTCCTGTTGGCGTCTTGCAAGGTTGGGCCTGACTACAAGCCCGAGAAAATGCCGATTTCGCGGCAGTTCGCCAGCGCCAAGTACCAAGACCCCACTAAGGAACAGTTGGACGCCACTGCGCGTGAGCTGAAGACTTGGTGGGCGCGCTTCAACGACCCCGTTCTCAATGCATTGATCGCGCGCGCTGTGGCGGGCAATTACGACTTGCAGGCAGCCACCCAGCACATCATGGCTGCGCAGGCCTATAAAATGCAGGTACAGGCGCAATGGTACCCGCACCTCAGCGTAAATGCGGGCGGGGGCAACACGCGTTACTCAACCGCCATCGACAATTGGCCGTTGCGCCCTTTCCACCGTGACGGGCCAGGGCGCTACAACACGGAGCACACGGGCCCAGGCAAATACGCTGACGCCGCCATTATGACCTGGGGCGCCACGGGTGGCTGGATTCTGGACATTTTTGGCCAGATCGCCCGTGAGGTCGAATCACAGCAGCACATGGTGCAGGCCACCATCGCCCAGCGCAGGGCTGTTTTGCTGGGCATCCTCAGCGGTGTGGCCAGTGACTATATCGCTTTGCGCACCATCCAGGAACGCCTTGGCGTGGTGGAGAACTCCATCCGCACAGCCCACCAATCCACCGACATGGCCCAGCGCATGTTCGCCAATGGCGTTGGCAACTCGCTTTCCGTTTCACAGGCCTTGGCGGAGGAGCACTCAGAGCGGGCGCGCCTGCCGGTGCTTCTGGCCCAACAGCAGCACATGATCCATGCCATCGCCATCTTGATGGGGGAAATGCCTGGCACGTTGGAGCCAGCCCTAGAACGGCGCCAGAAAATGCCCCACCAGCCTGCTTTCCCAGCGGCGCTCCCTTCAACCGTGCTTGAGAACCGCCCTGACATCCAGGAAGCCCAGCAGGTCTACGCAGCCTCTATGGCGCGCATTGGCATGGCGGTGGCAGACCTCTACCCCCATTTCAGCGTGCCCATCACCTTTGATCCCAACGCCTCCGCCTTTTCTGAAATGTTCACGCTTTACGGTATGGCGTGGAACTTCCTGCTGATGGCTTCCGTGCCTGTGTTGGATGGCGGGCGTATCACGTCCGAAATCCTGCAGGCGCGCGCCGCGGCTGAGGGCAGCAGGCTGGGTTACCGCCAAACTGTCCTAGATGCATTCGGCCAGGTGGAAGACACCATGACGGACTGGCAGCAGGACAATGTCCAGGTGCAGGAACGTTTGGCGGCCGCCAACCAGGCCACGCTGGCGCGCGACCAGGCGCAGGAGCTTTACGCTGCTGGCCTCACCCCCTTCCTGGATGTGCTCAACACCCAGCAGAACGCCCTTTCAGCCCAGGAAAGCGCTGTTATCACCAGGGGTGCGCGCCTTCATGACGCTGTCGCGCTCTATGTGGCCATGGGTGAAGGCTGGCAGGGCTACCGTGGGCAGACGGAACTGCCCATTCAGCGCAACGGCGGTCCATCCATCATTGAACGCGCCTTCATGCGTTGAGGGTGGTTTGTGCCCTTCAAGGCAGCGGTACATCGGGATGGAGGGCTGAAAAACGCAGCGATGTCTGAAGCGGGGCGCCGCTTTCAGCATCAAAGGCCGTCACAAGCCCCCCTTCAGGGCGGCGCATGGCTTCAAGCCCGGCCATGTGGATGATGCCAGCGGGTTTGTGGGGCCAGTAATGCTCACATATAACAGGCCCTCCGCCTGGTTGGCTGCGCATGAACCATGGCCCCATGTAATTGCAGCTCACAGGCAGGTAATGCATGGGCAGCCCGCTGACATAGGCTGTCAGCCCAATGGCAAGCTGGTCGGAACTGAAGACGTTGCCTTTGCGGGCCAGGATGGTCTTCTGCCACTGCCGCAACACAGCCCAATGGGGTGCTTGGCGCGCCAGGGCGAACAATCCGCCGTTGAGGGTGGGCCGTTGCCCTGCCTGATGGCGCACTTTCCAAGGCAGCCGCGCTACAGCGCTGTTTTTGTAAAGAATTGAACGTACCTGCGCGAAACCCCACCCCAGCCAACGCAACCTGAAAGGCTTGTGAGTGAACAGTTCTGGCACGCTTGCCATGGCATGGGTTGGTGCTGCTTGCGGACCAGCGCCAGTGACAACAGCTTCAGCGGCTGTGAAAAGGTCCGCCAAGGCCTGACCATCCTGCACCCAGGCATCCCCGTCCAGCCACAGGATCGTGTCATGGTTGGGGAAGAGCTGGTCCAGCCAGAGCTTGGAAAGCCCAATGGCCAAGTTGGGGCGTTTGGCAAGGGCTTTGCGCGCTTGGGGCGGCAAGGGCAGCTGCTGGGGAGCGCGCACCTGCACACCCACATTGGCTAAGCGTTGGCGTTCTGCTGGCTTCAGGCCGCCATCCACACAGGCCAGGTCTGTCGCGCGCCAATTTGGCAAGGCGCGGATAGAGGCCACCAGTTCACTAATCATGGGGAAATAGGCGCTGTCGCCCCCCGTCACGATTAAGCGGCGTGGCGTGCCTGTGGCTTTGGTGCTCAGCAATGGTTGGTGAAAAAGGTGGGGAGAGGTCATGTTAGCGTGCCTTTGGCCAGGGAACTGGCCTGCATGCTATTGACGCGGAGGCCGCGCGGCCACACATTCTGGGTATCATTCTGTCACGTCAAGACAGGCACCATGATTTCCCCAGCCCGCGGCTGGGCGCCTGGTGGCTTAGGGCTGTGGCCAAGGGGGCAAGCGCTATAGTAGTGCCCCCGCCAGGTCAGCGCTGAAGGGCCCAGGGCTTCTGCCGCGTTGCCTGCTGTGGTGAAATGGTGCAGTTTCCCGCCGTCAGCCTGTACGACTGGAACAACAAATAAACTGGGAGGCCCTGCCGGACCATGACCGCCGATCCTTATGCCGTCCTCGGGGTGCCAAAAACCGCCACCGATGCGGAAATCAAAAGCGCTTACCGCAAATTGGCCAAGAAATACCACCCAGACGCCAATCCGGGTGATGCCACAGCTGAAGCTGAGTTTAAGAAAGTCAACAACGCTTACGGCCTGCTGGGCGATAAGGAAAAGCGCGCCCGCTTCGACCGTGGCGAGATTGATGCTGACGGCAATGAGCGTGCCCCTCAGTTCAGTGGCGGTTTTGGCGGTGGCGGCTTTGGTGGCCAAGCCATGCATGAGGAGGATCTGGGGGCTTTCTTCTCAGACATGTTCGGTGGCGGCCGTGGCGGCTTTGGAGGGGGCGGTGGTTTCCGTGCTGGCGCCATGCCCCGCAAGGGCCAAGATCTGCATGGTGAAATTCACGTTCCCTTTGACCAAGCTGTGCTGGGTGGCCACCAGGACGTGCGCATTGGGGACCGCACGGTGGATGTGACCATCCCCCCTGGGGTGGAAAGCGGCAACACCTTGCGCTTGCGCGGCAAGGGTATGCCAGGGCGCCCAGGCCATGACGGTACGCCTGGTCCAGCAGGGGACGTTTTGTTGCGCCTGGTTGTGGGCAGCAGCCCGCGCTACAGGCGCGATGGCAATAACCTGGAAGCCACGCAGGATATTGACCTGCGCACTGCAGTGCTGGGCGGCAAAGTCCGTGTGGAAACCCCCAAGGGGGCTGTGGCTGTGACCGTTCAGCCCAATTCAAGCAGCGGCACGCTGTTGCGCCTTAAAGGGCGCGGCATCGCCGCCCACGGTAGCCAGCCTGCTGGGGACCTTATCCTGAAGTTGGCTATCGTGCTGGGCAAGGCTGAGCCAGAGCTTGAGGCTTTCCTGAAAGATCACCCAAACCTAGGCACCCTGACAGGTGAAGCAGCCTAACACCCTGTCCCGAGGGTGCGACTGCCCAGGACAGAAGCAAGGATAACAAGGTGACAAGCATATGAAAGCAGCCCACAGCCCCTTTTATACTGTCCTGCACCTGTTGCGTTGGCGCTTCCCGCCTATCATGGGGTTTGTGGCAGCTTCCTTGTTTGTTCTGTTGCTGGGCCTTGTAGCTTACAATGGGGTTCTGCTTGTGCATGGTTTCCACCTTGCCGGTGGCTGAGGGCACTTTACCCAGACTGCGCCTGCAAGGGTGTAAAGGCGGCCTAGCACAGGGTTGCTTTGCCCCATGAAGGGCGCCATGCCAACAGCTATGGCACAGCCTGAACAGGCACGCGCGCGGCGTGGCGCCTTTGCCACGGTGCTGGCGGCAGAATTCTGGGAGCGTTTTGGCTATTACGGCATGCAGGCCATCCTTGGCCTGTTCATGGTGGAGCACCTCCACAGGGGTGATGCCGAAACAAACCTGCTTTTAGGGGCATTGGCCCTCTTAACCTACGCATTTCCGGTCTTGGGTGGCTGGCTTGGGGACCGTGTTCTGGGCACCCGCCCAGCCCTGGTGGCTGGGGCCGTAGGGCTGACGGCTGGCTATGGCTTGCTGGCGTGGGGTGCGCAGACGGATAGCACCCAGTTGGTCATGGGGGCGCTTTCGCTTATCGCCCTGGCCAATGGCCTGTTCAAACCCAATGCAGGCACCTTGGTGCGGCGCTTGTTCGCTGGGGATGATGGCGCGCTTGATGCTGCTTTCACCCTTTACTACATGAGCGTCAATGTCGGCTCGACCTGCTCCATGCTGATTATGCCATGGTTGCAGCAAAGTCAGGGCCCAGCAGTGGCCTTTGGCGCCTGCAGCTTGGGCCTGGCTGGCGGCACAGCCCTTTTCCTGGCGCGCGCCAAGGGCATTGTGGCTTATCTGCACGCCCATAATCCTTTGCACAGCCAAGAAGCTTCCACCCTTAAAAAGCATGTCGCCTTGTTGCTCATCCCAGGCCTCGCGTTGCTTTGGGCTTTGGGCGCGTTGGTGCTCGCTGACGCACGCTTGGCGCGCTGGTGTGTGCTGTTGTGCTGCGTGGGGCTGGTGGCGGTTGCCGTTTGGCTTTGGCGGGGTACCGCCATGGCGGAAAAGCCAGGGCTGCTGCTGACTTATGTCCTCTGCGCTCAGACCACGGCTTACCAGGTTTTCTACCAGCAAATGCAAACATCGCTGACCTTGTTCGCACTCAGGGATGTTTCAGGGGTGTTCCGGCTGGGGCATTGGGTGCTGTTCACTTGGAGCCCAGGGCAGTTCCAATCACTCAACCCTTTGTGGGTCATGGTGTTCAGCCCTCTTTTGGCGGCCTTCTACACGTGGCGCCGCCAACATGGTGGGGCGCCGTCCATGGTGCTGCGCATGTTGTTGGGCTATGGCTTCGTGGCAGCTGGCTACATTTTGTGGTGGTGGGCTGCCACGTGGGTCAAGGGCCTGGTTTCACCTTGGGTGATGGTGGGCGGTTATGGCCTGGTCTCTTTGGGGGAGCTGCTGACCATCGGCATGGGCCTGGCTGTGATCGCCCGTTATGGGCCGCCTCGCGCTAGCGCGATTCTCATGGGCATTGTGTGCCTTCTGTGGGGAGTGGGGATGTATGCAGGCAGCTTGGTGGCGAATCTGGCTGCCCTGCCGGCCACGGCAGCTGGTGGGGAGGGGGCTGTGCTTTATGGGCGGCTTTTCGGTTTTCTGAGTTGGGGCGCTTTGGCGCTTTGCCTGGTGATTGCTTGCATGGCGCCTTGGACAATGCGCCTTGAGAGGCGCTGCCGAAGCTTGAATGAGGCAGCCCTTGGGGAGCCCTTAGGAAGCTGAACAAGGGAAAAGAAACCTTTTTTGAAGGCGGAAACTCATTTTTAACTGTTGTATTCTAAAAAAGCTTTTATAAAGTCGAAGGCGCAAAAAAGGCCAACAGCCCCACTCCTGTTGCGCTGCCCAAAGTTTGCCGGAGCAACGCCCTCGCATGAACAAAGCTGCCCCAGAAGCAAAGGTTGCCCGCTCTTGTGCCAGCCTTGCAAGCCAGCCCCCCTTTTCCACATTGTCCCGTCTGTTTTGGTGGGCACGGCTCTGCGCCGTCACGGGTGCAGCCAGTTTGGGCGGCGCCACGGCAGCCTGGGCTGACACCCAACCCGCCGACCCGGCTTTGAGTGTTGATAGCGTAACACCTACAGGGCCAGCCACACCTGACCTGCTTGATGCGCCCTCAACCCCCATTCCCGCAGACAGCGCCTTGGCTGATGAAGACACTGGCCCCAGTTCGCTGGTGCGCCGTAAAGGGGCCATACCAGTGGCCTCATCAGCCAAAAGTGCCGTTAAGTCTGAAGCGGCCGCTTTGCTGAGCAAGCCGCTCATCAACCGCAGCAACGCTTACTACCCCCAGATTTACCAATACATGCCAGGCCTGGACAGTGAGCCAATCGGTGGTGGCACGCTGGCGCGTTACCTGCCGCTCTCGCCATTGCCCAAGCAAACCGGCTGGTTGCCTGACAGTTTTGAGGACTGGATGAACTGGCCAACCATGACGGGTGACTGGGATGGTTACCGCACCAAGCTGGCTGACATGGGCATTGGCATCAGCGGGCGTTGGCTGCAGGATTCGGCGGCCAACGTCACAGGCGGCATGTCGCGCTCTATGCAGTACGCTGACGAGGAAGGCTACAGTGTCGACCTCAACTTGCAGAAGCTGTTCCGCTTGGACAGTGACTGGGGCGTTATCCACTTTGCCGGCGTGGCCAGGCAGGGGCACAGTTTGGCTCAGTCCATGCCGTTGCTCGACAGCCCGATGGAAATCGCGGGCTCAGGCGAATGGCCCCACTTGGTCAAACTCTCCTGGGAAAAGCAGTGGAACCGCTATGTCCGCACAGAGTTCGGCGAGCTGAACGCGGAAGACCAGTTCGAGGCCTCCTCCACCTATTGGGGCGCGAACCTTTACTGCCAATTTGAATCAAACGCCATCTGCGGTATGCCCCAATCCATTGCCATGAACTCGGGCTATGGCTGGTACCCAACCGCCCACCCGGGCGCCTGGGCCAAGTTCTTTCCCACAGGTACAGATGAATGGACCATTCAGGTCGGCGCCTATACGGTGGACAATACCATTGCCGGCAAAGGCCAGGGCTGGCGTCTGTCGCTGCACCAGAAGGCCTGGATGGATGGCCACAATGGCCGTGGTGGCTACAACACGGGCATTTATGAGCCACCAGGCGTCTACAAAAACGTGAACGGTGCCCAGGGCGCCTTTGTGCCAGTCCAGTTCCGCTGGCACAGGGGCGGCGCTGACGACTATAGCGGCCCGCTACAGATGAACGTCACGGTTGGCGCTTACTGGGACAGTTCGTCACACGTGGATACTTACGGCAACCTTGGCATGTTCACTACATTGCCACCAGGAAACGCCCTTCATTACCGCCATGCTGGCCAGCCCGTCAGCTGGAATGGCGCGCCTGGCTATATCACGCCCCACAACATCCGCAACCGCCATGGCGCCTACTTCCAGTGGGATGGCATGCTGCAGCGTGACAAAGACGACCCACGCCGCTCCACGGCCGCCTTCTTCTCCTTCACATGGGGCAACAGGGCCGCAGCGCCAGCGCCTTACTTCATCACGTTTGGCGTGGTGCGCAAAGGCACCTTCGCCAGCCGCCCTGAAGACACCATCTCCATTGGTGGCAAGGTGCTGTGGGTCAGCCCCAAGCTGACCAATGAAGTGGGCGCCATCCAGCGTGCGTGCGCCAAGAACGGCAGCAATGGATTCTGCGCCGCAGCATCGCGCCAGGGTGGGCTGTTCCGCCCAGGTTCTGAAAGTGCTTTTGAAATGAACTATGGCTACCGCCCAGCTTGGTGGGCACTCATCAGGCCTGGTTTCCAGTACATCTGGAGCCCCGGCGGCACGGGGCGCTACAAAAACGCCTTGCTGCTTGACCTGGAAGCCGGCGTTACCTTCTGATGGCGCTGTGAGCGCAGCGCGTCCCCACTGGTTTGGCAGGGCGGCAGTGCTGCCACGACCACGTAGGGAGGATCTGTCTCAATGCCATTGGCACCCCACATCGCCAAAGCCGTTTCCCTTGTCCAAGGGGGGCGGGGCAGCTGGCTGGCTGGGGGTGCCTTGGTAGCTCTTCTGGCAGGACTGACCTTAAAGGAGGCTGGCAGTGCGCAGGCAGCGCCCGCCCAGCCGCTTCCCAGCGACAGCCAAGCTGTGGCTGGCGCGCCCACCAACCCCTCCCCCAAGGTGCCAGCAACCACTGCCACAGAGACGTTGGCCAGCCCAGCGCCTGCTGGGATGGCCCCCACCCCCACTGCGGGCATGACCGACATCAACAGTTGGGTGGCGCGGAACCTGCAAGGCACCTGGTTTCATGACCTGCAGCTGGGCCTGCTGGCGGAGGCTGGCGACATGTTCAATTCAGGCCCCAGCCACGCAGGGGCGCGCAACCACAATGGCCAGAACTTCGGCCAGTTGCTGTCGCCCTATGCCAATGAGCCCATGCTCAACCAGCTTGTGCTGAACCTGTCAAAACCAGTGGATGATGTGGGTGGGGGCTATGGTTTGGGTTTCACCATCCAGGCCTTGTACGGGTCAGACGCGCGCATTTACCAGATTGCTGGCATTGATGACCGCATCATGAACACCCAGAACGCCTTCGCCCTCACCCAGGCCCATTTAGATGTGCACATGCCCTGGCTCTCCAAGGAAGGGCTTGATGGCCAGATGGGCATCCTCATGGCGCCCATGGGGGTGGAGGTTCTGGACCCGACCCAGCGCGCCTTCTACACCTTGGCTAACACAAGCGAATTCTCCGTGCCTTTTGAACATGTGGGGCTGTATTTCCAGCAACACATCAACAGTCATTACCAGATTATGTACGGTCTTGACGCCGGCAACCAGGTTTCATTTGGCCGTGGAAACAACAATGGTCGCCCAGATGGCTATTTTGGCTTCAGCGGCACCCCCTCTGACACCGTGACGTTCACGGGCTTGTTCAGGGTGGGGCCAGAGGACGCTTGGCGCGCTCTGGGGCGCCACCAGGCCCATGACGCCCAGCGCTATTGGTATGACCTCAATGCCTCCTGGAAAGCCAACAGCCAGTGGACATTCACTGGCGAGCTCAACCACGTTTATGATGAGGGGCTGCATGACAACAGCTGGAGCGCCGTTGCTTGGGCTGCTTACCACTTTACCCCCACTGTGACCTTCAACGCCCGTGGCGAGGTCTACCGGGACCAAAACGGCGCCTTGGTGGCGCAGTATCCAGGCAATACGTCCTACATGCGGGCCATTTTGGGGCTGCCCAACAATTCCTACGGCAATGGCGCGACCACTTATGGTGATTTATCGTTCAACATGGTTTGGCGCCCCACCGTCCCCCATGTGGCTATTCTGCAGCTGCGGCCGGAAATCCGTTTTGACAGGGCTTTGAACAACACCAGGCCATTCGCTGACTTTACCCACCGTGACCGCATCCTGGTTGGTGGTGACGTGACGGTGGGGTTCTAAGCGCGGGCTGCAAGTCTGCAATGCGTTTGGTGGGCGCGAAAACCTTTCTGAAACCTGAACAACGGGTTCTCATTAAAAAACACCAGGCGTAAGGTTTGCGCGTTATTTCCTCATTACAGCCTTGTCATCTGGGTTGTTTGTTCAGCGCCTCAAACGCAGGAACCTTTTTCCATGATCATCTCCTCAGCACGTGATTACCGTGAAGCGGCCCGGCGCCGCCTGCCCCGTTTCCTGTTTGATTACATTGATGGCGGCGCAGTTGATGAAGAAACCATGCGTGCCAACCAGAGCGACCTGGAGAAGCTCGCCCTGCGCCAGCGCGTGTTGCGGGGCGTGGGGGAGGTCGACCTCACCACGGAGCTGTTTGGGCGCAAGTACAACCTGCCCATCGGCATGGACCCTGTGGGGATCACAGGCATGTACCGCCGCCGCGGTGAGGTGCAGGCGGCCTTGGCGGCCAAGCAGGTGGGTGTGCCCTATACCCTTTCCACAGTGGGCATCTGCCCTATTGAGGAGGTGATGAAGGCTGTTGGGCGCGAGAACCCCATCTGGTTCCAGCTCTACGTTTTGCGCGACCGCGGCTTCATGAAAAACGTCCTGGAGCGCGCCTGGGCCGCCGGGGTGCGCACGTTGGTCTTCACGGTGGACATGCCCATTCCAGGCTCGCGCTACCGTGACGCGCACTCAGGCATGTCAGGTCCCTGGCGCTGGACGCGCCGCATCAGCCAGGCCGTTGCCCACCCTTGGTGGGCCTTTGATGTCGGCGTTTTCGGCCTGCCCCTCGATTTGGGCAATGTTTCAGCCTATTTCGGCAAGCGCATCAGCCTTGAGGATTACATGGGGTGGCTCAACAAGAACTTTGACCCCTCCATTGCCTGGAAGGACCTGCAGTGGATCAGGGATTCCTGGAAAGGCAACATGATCTTGAAAGGCATCCTGGACCCTGATGACGCGCGCCAGGCCGTGAAGTTCGGCGCTGATGGCATCGTGGTCTCCAACCATGGCGGCCGCCAGCTGGATGGCGCCATCTCCACCGCTAAGGCCCTGCCACCCATCGTGGACGCCGTGAAGGGGCAGACGGCCATCTTGGTGGATTCGGGTATCCGCTCTGGCCTGGATGTTGTGCGCATGCTGGCGCTGGGCGCTGACATGACCATGCTCGGCCGTGCTTATATCTATGCCTTGGCGGCAGGGGGGAAGGCTGGCGTCATCAACCTGCTTTCCATTATGGCGCAGGAGATGCGTGTCGCCATGACATTGACGGGCGCACGCAACCTCAAGGAACTAACCCGTGAAAGCCTTGCCAAGCTTCCCATCTGACTTGGCGGCTCTGTAGCCCCTCCGCATAGGGGCTACAGGGGGAGGCAAGCCAATCCCCCTCAGCCGCGGCCGCGGTAGGGGGGGACATCCTGGTTGGGAATCCAGAGGTCCTCTGGCTTGGGGCCGCTTTGCCAGAACACATCAATCGGCATGCCGCCACGCGGGTACCAGTAACCGCCAATGCGCAACCATTCTGGCTCCAAAAGCTCTGCCAGCTTCACGCCAATGCCCACTGTACAGTCCTCGTGGAAGGCACCATGGTTGCGGAAACTGCCCAGGTAAAGTTTCAAGGACTTGCTCTCCACAATCCACTGGCGCGGCACGTAGTCAATAACCAAGTGGGCGAAGTCAGGTTGGCCCGTTACTGGGCAGAGGGACGTGAATTCTGGCGCGGTAAAGCGCACCATGTAGCGCTTGCCCTGGTGGGGGGCGGGCACGCGTTCCAGCACAGCTTCATCAGGGTGGGCTGGCAGGGCGGCTTTGGCACCGAGCTGCGTCAGGCTTCCGGCCTTGCTTTGGCTGGAATGGGTGGGGGCTGAAGGTTCATGCTGCATCTAAACACCCTGGTTTTCGCGGGTCACATTCACTGGCTTGGGCCCAGACAGGCCACAAGGACTTAAAAAGCCCTTGAAGGTCCCCAAGCGTCAAGCTGCCAGGGACTGGGGTGCAGGGACGTGCCCAAAGACTATTTGCAATCTGCGCTTATAAGGTGCAGTAAGGCGGCCATATTTGTTTTTGTTGAACCGCTGCGTTCGACACACCAACCCTGAACGGGCTTGGTGCCGCGGCAACCGCCCCCTCCACAGGGGGCAGGTTTGGCCGCGTTTTTTGGGATGGCTCATGAAACTACGCAATATCGCCATTATCGCACACGTTGACCATGGCAAAACCACACTTGTTGACCAGCTTCTGAAGCAGTCTGGATCGTTCCGCGAGAACCAGCAGGTCGCTGAGCGCGCTATGGACAGCAACGACCTTGAGCGCGAGCGTGGCATCACCATTCTGGCTAAGTGCACATCCGTGGTCTGGAATGACACGCGCATCAACATTATCGACACCCCAGGCCATGCCGATTTCGGTGGCGAGGTGGAGCGCATCCTGAGCATGGTGGATGGCTGCGTCATCCTGGTGGATGCCGCTGAAGGCGCCCTGCCGCAGACCAAGTTCGTGCTGGGCAAGGCTCTAGCGCGTGGCCTTAAGCCCATTGTCGTGGTTAACAAGATTGACCGTGGCGATGCCCGCCCTGATGAAGTGCACGAGGAAATCTTCGACCTTTTTGCAGCCCTGGGCGCCAATGAGGAGCAGCTGGACTTCCCGATGCTCTACGCTTCTGGCCGTCAGGGCTGGGCTGATGCTGAGCTGGAGGGCGCGCGCAAGGACCTCTCCCCCCTCTTCGAGCTTGTTCTCAAGCATGTGCCTGAGCCAGGGCTGGATGAAAGTAAGCCTTTCGCCATGGTCTCTACCATCCTGGAGAGCGACAACTTCCTGGGCCGCATCCTGACTGGCCGCGTGGAACAAGGCCATTTGAAAGTCAACGCCCCCATCAAGGCCATCCGTCCAGACGGCACGGTGGTGGAGCAGGGCCGCGTCACTAAGCTGCTTTCATTCCGTGGGCTGGAGCGTGTGCCGGTTGAGGAAGCCAAGGCTGGTGACATCGTGGCTATCGCCGGGCTTTCCGAAGCCACCATCCCAGACACGCTCGCTGACCCTGCGGTGGCGGAGCCCCTGCCTTCCACCCCTATTGACCCGCCCACCCTCTCCATGACCTTCCGCATCAATGACAGCCCGCTGGGCGGCCGCGAAGGCAAAAAGGTGACCTCCCGCCAGATTCGTGACCGCCTGATGAAGGAGACGGAGAGCAACGTTGCCATCAAAGTGACTGACAGCGCTGAGAGCGAGGCGTTCGAAGTGGCTGGCCGCGGCGAGCTTCAGCTAGGCGTCTTGATTGAGAACATGCGCCGTGAAGGCTTTGAGCTGACCATTGGGCGCCCGCGTGTGCTGTTCCGCAACAACCCTGAGACTGGCGAACGCGAGGAGCCCTTTGAAGAGGTGCTCATTGATGTTGACGAGCCCTACTCCGGCGTCGTGGTGGAGAAGATGTCCCTCCGCAAAGGCGTGATGCAGGACATGCGCCCCTCCGGCGGCGACAAGGTGCGCTTGACGTTCCTCATCCCCTCACGCGGGTTGATTGGCTATTACGGTGAATTCCTGACCGACACGCGCGGCACGGGCATCATGAACCGCCTGTTCCACGGCTACCTGCCTTATGCCGGCCCGATTGAGGGGCGCCGCAATGGCGCGCTGATTTCTGGCGAGGATGGCCAGACGACCGCTTATGCCCTTGACGCCCTCAAGGACCGTGGCGTGCTGTTCGTTGACGCTGGCGAAACCGTCTACACGGGCATGGTGCTGGGCGAGCACTCCCGCGAGAACGACCTGGACGTTAACCCGGTGCGCGGCAAGAAGCTCACCAACATGCGTGCTTCAGGCAAGGATGACGCTGTGCAGCTGGCCCCGCCGCGCCGCATGTCGCTGGAGCAGGCCATCGCCTACATCGATGATGATGAGCTGGTGGAGGTCACCCCATCTGTCGTGCGTATCCGTAAGCGCTACCTTGACCCCAATGAGCGCAAAAAGCAGGCCCGCAAAAAGCAGGACTGAGCGCTTTGAACGGTGCTCCCCATGCCCAGCTGGGCATGGGGTTGGAAAGGCCCTTCCGGCAGGAGGGGCCTTTTTTATGTCTCAATGTTAGGGGAAAGGTTTGGATGGAAAACTGAAACCAGCCATGCGCCGCCTGGTGCGCGCTTTGGATTGACGCCCCAGCTGGGGTGGAATAAGCTTTTCCTGTTCCGAGGGGCGTCCCACTGTAATGTGGGGCTGAGAGGGCGACACGCCAAACCCTTTGAACCTGATCCGGGTCATGCCGGCGAAGGGAACGGAGTTAACGTGATGCAGGCCACCATGCCGCACACCAAGGCTGGGCAGTTTAAGCTTGGCGCACCAGAAGGTGCGTTGGGGTGCTGTCACGTGCCATCTTCACCAAACGCCACTATTCCTGCAGCCAACCAGCCCCAGCCTGCCCAGCAGGTTGCATGGGCCTTCAGCCGCAGGGCCACACCCCGGGTCTTTTCCATTGACCGCCATGGAGAAGAACCTTGTCCACTAACGACACCTTCCCAGTTTCTGGGCCAGATGGCCTGAAACTGTCTGAAAGCACCACAGGGCCTTTGCCTGGCTCTGCGAAGATTCACCGCTCCGCCCCAGGACGCCCTGACATCAAGGTGCCTTTCAGGCGCATTGAGTTGGGCGGGGGTGAAAAGCCCATCCTGCTTTACGATTCATCAGGCCCGTTCACAGGGCAGGAACCAATTGACCTGGCCCAAGGGCTGCCCCCTGCGCGCAGCTGGCTGGAGGGGCGTGGCCTTGAAGCGCGCCAAGCCCTAGCCCCTCAGGGGCTTGAACACCCAGCGCCACGCACCATCCGCCGCCGCCCTGAGGGGGACGAGGCGCCGTTCACGCAGCTGGAATGCGCGCGCGCTGGCATTGTGACCGATGAAATGGTTTACGCTGCCGCCCGTGAGGAGGTCTCCCCCACCTGGCTGCGCGATGAGATCGCCGCTGGTCGCGCCGTCCTGCCAGCCAACGTGAACCACCCAGAGCTTGAGCCCATGGTCATTGGGCGCAAGTTCCGTACCAAAATCAACGCGAATTTCGGCAATTCCGCCCTCTCAGGTGCAGGCCCTGCCTCCATGGCTGATGAGGTGGAGAAAATGGCCTGGGCCATCCGCTGGGGTTCTGACACCGTCATGGATTTGTCAACAGGGCAGCACATCAGCCCTTTGCGCAGCTGGATCATGCGCAATGCTCCTGTGCCTGTGGGCACTGTGCCACTTTACGAGGCGCTGGAGCGCGCTGATGGCGACCCGCTGAAGCTGAACTGGGAGGATTTCAGGGACGTCCTGATTGAGCAGGCAGAGCAAGGCGTGGATTACTTCACCATTCATGCAGGGTTGCGCCTTGCCCATGTGCCGCTGACGGCGTCGCGCGTGTGCGGCATCGTCAGCCGTGGTGGCGCCATCATGGCGCGCTGGTGCTTGGCTGGGCACAGGGAAAGCTTCCTTTATGAGCATTTCAGGGACATATGCGCTCTGTGCCGCCGCTACGACATTACCTTGTCATTGGGTGACGGGCTGCGCCCAGGAGCCATCGCTGACGCCAATGACGCAGCCCAGTTCGCTGAGCTGGAGACATTGGGTGAACTAACCAAGATCGCCCATGAGATGGGCTGCCAGGTGATGATCGAGGGCCCAGGCCACGTGCCCATGGATAAGATCGCTGACAATGTCAGCAAGAAGGACGCCTTCTGCGGTGACGTGCCGTTTTACACGCTTGGTCCGCTCACCACGGATGTGGCGCCTGGCTATGACCATATCACCTCCGCCATTGGTGCGGCCATGATCGCCTGGCATGGCACGGCCATGCTTTGCTACGTCACCCCCAAGGAACATCTGGGCCTGCCCGACCGTGATGACGTCAAGGAAGGTGTGATCGCCTACAGAATCGCCGCCCACGCTGCCGATTTGGCCAAGGGGCTGCCTGGCGTTCAGGCCCATGATGACGCCATGAGCAGGGCGCGGTTCGCCTTCCGCTGGCATGACCAGTTCAACCTGGCCCTCGACCCAGAGCGGGCCCGTGCGTTCCATGACGGCACATTGCCGAAGGAAGCCCAGAAGTCAGCCCATTTCTGCTCCATGTGCGGGCCTAGGTTCTGCTCCATGAAAATCTCCCAGGATGTACGTGACGAAGCGGCCCGCCAGCAAGGCATGGAAGCGAAAAGCGCTGAATTTGCAGCGCAGGGGGGCAAGCTCTATGTCGCGGCTTGAACACCCCATGCCACAACCTGTGTCACCAACTGCCCTGAAGGGGCCAAGCGTTGCCGTGGTGGGCGCTGGGGTTGGTGGGCTGGTCACGGCCACGGCCCTTCTGGATGCTGGCTGCGCTGTGACGCTTTATGAACGTGACCGGGAAGTGGGGCCTGGCTGCTGCTCCTGGATGTCTGGTGGCATGTTGGCGCCCTGGTGCGAGAAGGCCGACACAGACCCAGAGGTGGTCGCGCGTGGCGTCATGGCGCTTGATTGGTGGGAAGGCCACGTGGACGCTTTTGAGCGCCATGGCTCCCTGGTGCTGTCCTCCAAGCGTGACCGTAGCGAAATCGCCACCTACGCAAGCCGCACCACCGCCCATGAAAGCCTTGATGGTGCTGCTATTACAGCGCTTGAGCCAGATTTGGCCAGGCTTTACCAGGATGGCCTGTTCTACCCACGTGAAGGTCACCTTGACCCGCGTGAGGCCCTTTTGGAACTGGCACAGCGCTTTGAAGCGCGCGGCGGCACGCTGCACACGGGCCGTGACGTCAGGCCAGAAGGGCTGGGGGAGGACGTGGTGGTGGATTGCCGCGGCCTTGGCGCCCGCGACTGCCTGCCGCGCCTGCGCGGTGTACGGGGCGAAATGCTGCGTGTGCGCACAGACGACGTTACCCTCACCAGGCCAGTGCGCCTGCTGCATCTGCGTGAGCCCATCTACATCGTGCCGCGCGCCAAGGGGGAGTTCATGATTGGCGCCTCCTCTGTGGAGACGGACTGGGATGGACCTGTCAGCGTGCGCACCGCCGCCCGCTACCTGGAGGCCTGCGAGCGCCTTCACCCCGCCTTTGGCCAGGCAGAGGTGATTGAGCTGGGCGCTGGCGTGCGCCCAGCCTACCCAGACAACCTGCCAGAAGTGACCAGGGAAGGCAGGGTCATTTACCTCAATGGGCTTTACCGCCATGGCTGGCTGCTTTCGCCCTGGTGCGCTGGCCAGGTCATGGCCCAGATGGAAAACATGGGGGTGCTTCATGGTTGAGCCATCATCACCGGTCATGCCCCAGCGTGCTGAAACGGCGCCTGAAGCTGGAGGGGGCCATTTCATCCTCAATGGGGAGCGGTACGCCTTGCCTTTGGGAAAAGCGCCCCTAAGCCTGGCACAGGTTCTGGAGGCGCTCTCCGTGGAGCCTTACCAGGTTGCGACCGCCCACAATGGGCAGTTCATCCCTCAGGGGGCCCGCAAAGCCCGGATGGTGCGGGCTGGCGACAGGGTGGAGGTCATCGCCCCCATGCAGGGGGGCTGAACCATGACACTGCATGTTTATGGCCAGCCGTGCCAAAGCCGCCTTTTCCTGGGGACGGCACGCTACCCCTCACCAGCTTCGCTTGGCCAAGCCGTGGAGGAGGCCAAGCCAGGTTTCATCACTGTTTCGCTGCGACGTGAAGCCATTGGCATGGGCAGGAAGGCTAAAAGCCCCCACGCCTATCAAGGCAGCCACGGCTTCCAAGGGTTGTTGAAGGCCATGGGCGTTCCCGTTCTGCCCAACACGGCAGGGTGCCTCAGCGTGTCGGAGGCCATGACGACAGCCCATATGGGGCGAGAGCTTTTCCAAACCCCTTTGGTGAAGCTTGAGGTTATCCGGGATGAAACCACCCTTCAGCCGGACCTGCCTGGTTTGATGGAGGCAGCGCGCTTGCTGTGCGCTGAAGGCTTTCACGTGCTGCCCTACTGCACCACTGACTTGAGCGTGGCGGACAAGCTGATGCAGGCTGGATGCACTATCCTGATGCCAGGTGCCTCCCCCATCGGGGCTGGGCAGGGCATTCATGATCCCGCTGCCATGAAGCGTCTGCGCGCCTGCTTTCCTGAAACCATTCTAGTGGCTGATGCTGGCCTGCGGGTGCCTTCGCAAGCGGCTGCGTTGATGGAGTGGGGCTATGACGCCATTTTGGTCAACACCGCCGTGGCACGCGCTGAAAACCCGCCCTTGATGGCGCGCGCCTTCGCCAAGGCTGTGAAGGCTGGCCGCATGGCGTTTAAAGCGGGACCAACCTTGGAGCGTGAGGAGGCCGTACCCTCTACCCCCATGGCGGGGCGCGCTTTCACGGATGACACACAGCCATGGCGGGAGAGTGCCCATGCGCCTGCCTGACGTATTCTACCCTGTGGCGGGCACAGCCCGTGAAGTGGCGCTGGCGGCGGCCTCTGGGGCGCGTTTTATTCAGCTGCGCTTTAAAGGCCCTGCGATTGAAAGGCCCCAACAAGTGCGTGAAAGCCTGGACTGTTGCCGTGCGACTGGTGCTGTGTGCGTGGTCAATGACCATTGGCATGTGGCCCTTGAAGCGGGCGCAGAGTGGGTGCATCTGGGCCAGGAGGATTTGGATGGCCTGCCCAAAGGCGCCCTGGAAGCCATGAAGACGGCTGGGGTGAAGCTAGGCATTTCCACCCATGATAGGACCGAGCTACGCCGTGCCTTGGCTCTGGGTGGTGAGGTCCAGCTTGGCTATGTGGCTTTGGGGCCGGTATTCGCCACAACGCTCAAGGTCATGCGGTGGCATCCGCAGGGTTTGTCACGCCTTGGGCGGTGGCGCAGGCGCCTTGGCAATGTTCCCTTAGTGGCCATTGGTGGGCTGACGCCCGGACGCGCCGTGGCGTGTCTTGAGGCAGGCGCCGACAGTTGCGCCGCCGTCAGCGCCTTGTTCCGCCAGCCAGACCCCGCTGCCGCCTTGGCGGCATGGCGCCGATCCTTGTCAATGCAGGCGCACTCACCATGAGGGCCCGGCCATGAACGCCCTGTGGGAAGCGCGCTACGAAACCCAGATGCGCCTGCCCCAGCTGGGCCCTGCAGGCCAGGCCAAGCTTGCGCGAAGCCATGTTCTGGTGGTGGGGGCTGGGGCATTGGGGTGCGCTGTTCTGCCTTGGTTGGTGGGGGCTGGCGTTGGCACTGTGCGCCTGGTCGATGGTGACCGTGTGGAACCAGGCAACCTTCACAGGCAAACGCTTTACACTGAATGTGACGTTGGCGCAGCCAAAGCTAAAGTGGCGGCCAACCACCTGGCAGCGCGCAATGGTACTGTAAACATCATAGCCGAAGCGGCCATGGCCACTCCCCACACCATGCGCCCTTGGGTGGGGGAAGCTGATGTCGTTCTAGATTGTGCCGACAATGCCGCCACCAGCTTTTTGCTTGACGATGCCTGCGCAGCTTTGGGCAGGCCTTTCATCAGTGCTGGGGTGGAGGGGGTGGATGGCCATGTAGGCGCTTTCCAGGCTGGGGTGACGCCCCTTCTGCGTGATGTGTTCCCAGCCATGGGGGAGGGGGGCTGCGAGCAGGCCGGCCTTTTGGGGCCTGTCGCAGGCTTGATGGGCGCGCTCCAAGCGCAAATGGCCATGGCTGTACTTCTGGGCATGGCGCCTTCGCCTCTTGGCACGGTGCTGTGCTGGCATGGCGCGCGTTGGGCCATGGAACGCATGACGTTAGGTGGCCCTGTGGTGGGCAATCAACCCCCATGCCCCGTGGTCACGCTGGCTGACCTCAAGCCTGACGATGTAGTGTGGGACATCAGGCCTGCCATGGCCTGGCCCGCTGTCCCTGGTGCCGTGCGCGCTTTGCCTGGTGGACTGCCCCCCCAAAAACGTGTGGTGATCCTCTGCCAGCAGGGCGCGCGCGCCAGCCTGGAAGCCGCAGCCCTGCGCAAGGCAGGCCATGCCAACCTAGCTCTTTGCGCTACTGTGCTGGAGGGCGCACCATGAGGGTGCCTACCGTCATGGCTGTGGCAGGCACAGATCCAACAGGTGGTGCAGGCTTGGCTGCCGACATCAAGACCATCCATGCGCTGGGCGGTTACGCCTTGCCTGTCGTCAGCGCCGTTGTGGCACAAAATGGCTGGGACATGCTGGGTTGCGTGGTCACGGAACCAGCCTTGCTGCTGGCCCAGATGGAGGCAGTGGCGAAGGTCATGGCCGTGGACATGGTGAAGATCGGCCTTCTGGGCAGTGCCGCCGCCATGCGCGCCATGGCCTCATGGTTGCAGGCCACTGGCCGCCCAGCCGTCCTTGACCCTGTGATGGCTGCCAGCGCTGGGCACATTTTTGCTGGTGATGAACAGCAGGCGGTGCTGCGTGGGCCGTTGGCGGCGGCTGTCACGCTCATCACCCCCAACCTGGCTGAGGCGGGGCGTTTGCTGAACACTGCCCAGGCCACGTCACTGGCGGGGATGGTGGCGCAGGCCCAGGCCTTGGCGCGTGTAACGCCCTGGGTTTTGCTCAAGGGGGGGCATTTCCCTGAACAAGGCGTCCCCCACCTGGAGACGCCTGATGTCCTGGCAGGGCCAGGGGGGGTGGTGCAGCTTTACAGGGGGGCACGCATCAACACCCCCCATGGGCGTGGTACAGGCTGCACGCTTTCAAGCGCGGTGGCGCTGTACTGCGCCCAGGGTTGCCCCATGCCAGTGGCCGTGGCCAAGGCCCGCCACCATGTGCGCGCTTCCCTCAGGCGGGCCGCTGACCTGGGGCTGGTGGCTGAACGCGGCCCCCTTCAGCCTTTCGCATGAAGGGGTCAGCAAGCCGTTTCCAAGCCCCCGTTCAGGCGCCTGGACGGCTGCTGCGGTTGCTTGAATGTTCAAAGCGCAGTGCTTCGTCAGGGCGCGCCACAGCGTAAGCGGCATGGGTGGCCATGGCCGCTTCAGAGAAGCCCTGCAGGATAAGCTTCATTTTGCCTGGATAATGCGCCACGTCACCAATGGCGTAAATGCCAGGCGTGGTGGTTTCCATGGTGGCGGGGTTCACGGGGACGGAGGAGCGTTCCGTGTTGAAGCCCCACAGCGCAATGGGCCCCAGGTCAGTGGAAAGGCCGTAAAAGGGCAGCAGGTGGTCTGCGTCAAGCAGGCGTGCCTCCCCTTTGAGGGTTTTGACCTCCACTTGCCGCAGATGCCCCTCTTCCCCCTGGAGAGCGCTGAGCTGGTAGGGGACAACCTTTTCAATCTTGCCTTCGCTGATGCGTTTCTCAATGCGGGCAAGGGTGTCTGGCGCGCCACGGAAGCGGTCGCGCCTGTGCAGCAGGTAGACATGCTTGGCGATCTCTGAAAGCGACAGCGCCCAATCCAGCGCTGAATCGCCCCCCCCAGCCACGACAATGGTTTTGTCGGCGAAGTCAGCCCGTTTTTTGACGAAGTACTGAACGGCACCTGTGCTTTCGTAAGCTTCCAATCCCTCCAAGGGAGGGCGGTTGGGGCCAAAGGCGCCAGCGCCAGCGGCCACGATGATGGCCTTGGCCGCTATGCTGTCGCCGCGTTCATTGGTCAGGGTGAAAGCGCCAGCCTTGCCGGCAACGTCGCTGATGCGGCTGCCCAGCAGCATGGCTGGATTGAAGGGGGACACTTGCTCCAGCAGGGCCTCAATCAAGCCGCCACCCGTGATGGAGGGACGGGAGGGAATGTCGTAGATGGGCTTTTCAGGGTAAAGGGCAACACATTGCCCACCAGGCACCTCAAGCACGTCAGCCAGCGCACAGGAAAGCCCCAGCATGCCGCACTGGAAAGCTGCGAAAAGCCCCACAGGGCCAGCGCCCACAATGGCCACGTCTGCTTCAAGCTTACGGGGGCTGCCCTGGGGGGCATTCTGGGTGTGTTCGCTCACGTTTGTTCTCCGCTGGGCTTGGCAAAGCTGAAGTGAAGGGGCCGGCTGGCATTGGTGCCACACGCGCTGGCAGCCAGGGCCTGGTCTCTGGCAACGCGCTGGCAGACAAGGCTTTACCCCTTATTACCACTCACCCCGTGGGGGGGGAATGGTGCAGCCTGGTTAAAGGGTGGCCGTGGCTGCCCTCAAAACCACGTGCCGCCACAGGCCACACATGTTAGAGAAGGGGCGACATGCCCTACAGTCTCGACTTGAACAGCCCTGAACAAACCGCCCGCTTGGCACGTTTGTGCGCCACCCTTTGCAGGCCAGGCGATTGCATCGCCCTTGAAGGCCCCATGGGGGCAGGCAAAACCGTTTTCGCCCGTGCGTTCCTGCGTGCCCTTTGTGGTGATGAGGGCCTGGACGTGCCCAGCCCCACTTTCGCATTCGTCCAGCCTTATGATTCCCCCCAAGGACCTGTCCACCACTACGACCTGTGGCGCCTTGGCGATCCAGAGGGTTTGTGGGAACTGGGCTGGGATGAGGCGCTTGACGGCATCACACTGGTTGAATGGCCAGACAAGGCAGGTGACGCCTTGCCTGAAGGGGCGTTGGCAGTGCGGCTGGCAGTTCTGGAAAATGAGGGACGCAGAGCAACCTTGGAAGGCTGGACGCGCAGCCGCTGTGGCCAGCTTTGGAATTTGTGGCAGCAAGCCATCCCTACCCCCCAGCAGGGTGAACGGCCATGACGGTTGCCCCCCAAGCGGCCACCACAGGGGGCGTGCGGCTGGCTACCGGGTGCCTGGCCGCCAACATCCCTGCTGACGTCCTGTTCCTGGACGAAGTGGCGCGGCGTTGGTGCGCAGCGTGTGGCCAAGGCACAGGGGGGCTTTCATCAGGTACCATCCTGGTGCCCAGCAAACGCACGGCCATGGGGCTGCAGCAAGCGTTCCTACGCGTTTTGAAAGGGCAGTGCGCGCTTCTGCCAGCTATTATCCCCCTGGGCATGTTGGACAGGGAACCAGCTTTGGCGGCCATGCTTGACCATGACCTGCCGCCTGCCGTGACGGAAGAACAGCGCCTAGCTGTGCTGTCTTCGCTCATCATGGCGTCACGTTCTTTCCACATGACGGCGGAGCAAGCTGGCGAACCACCATCGCTTGAGCGCGTTTGGCCGTTGGCGCGTTCCTTGGCAGAGCTGATGGATGAAGCGGAGCGCGAAGGGGTGGATTTGCGCAAAGCGCTTCCCAAGGCGGTTGAGGGAGACCTGGCAGCCCATTGGCAGCAGACGCTCTCTTTTCTAGGGATCATCACAGAGGCCTGGCCAGCGTGGCTGGCGGAAGGGGGGCTTGGCAAAGTCCCCATGATGAACCCTGTGGCGCGGCGCATGGTCCTTCTGGAAGCGCAGGCAGCCTGCTGGCAGGCCAATCCGCCAGCGGAGCCCTTGTGGGCGGTGGGCTTTACGGACGCTACAACGGGGCTGGTGAAGCTGCTTGCGGCCATTATGGCGGCTCCACAGGGGCTGGTGGTTATGCAGGGGGTGGATGATGAACTTCCCCCCCCTTTGTGGAAGTCTTTGGCGCCAACCCACCCCCAGGCCACCTTGCGCAAGCTTCTGGGCAAGCTGGGGCTGCGCCGTGGTGACCTGGAGACATGGCGGCCCCCCGCCCCGGCCCAACAGGGGGCCCAGAAACGCCCTGAGGGGGCGCGCCGGGCACTGTGGCGCCATGTTATGACGCCAGAGCAAGGGCTTGACGCCTGGCGCCAAAGTCAGCCTTCAGAGCTGCTCCAAGCTGGCCTTGAAGGACTGGAGACCCTCTCAGCCCCTACCACCCAGCAGGAGGCGCGCGCTATAGCGCTAGCGCTGCGCGATGCTGTCCAGGTGGAAGGGCGACATGCCGCCCTCATCACCCCTGACCGCGATTTGGCTGGGCGCGTCACGGCGGAGCTCAAGCGCTTTGGCGTCAGGCCACGCAACAGTTCTGGCGAGCCGTTGCTGGAAACCCCAGGCGCTGTGTTCCTGCGTTTGGTGGCGCGCACTTGGGAAAGCGACTTTGCCCCCGTCACCTTGCTGGCCTTGCTCAAACACCCTTTCACGGCACTTGGTTTCAGGCGTGCTGAAGCGCGCGCCCTGGCGCGCCAGCTGGAGCGGGCGGTTTTGCGCGGGCCTGCACCTGATGGCCTGAAAGGCATCGCTCAGGCCCTTGGCCAGCGCCACAACCAAAAACAGGAGCGCCACAGGGCTGGCGCCATGACGGCTGAAGCCTTTGGTGAGGAGCTTCTCCAGAACAAGCGCCTGCAAGCTTATGTCAGCGCCCTCACAGCGGCTTTTCAGCCGTTGTTGACGTTGCCTGCGTTGCCAGGGCCTGTCAGCGTGCTTGGTGCGTTGGCACGCGTGGCAGACGCCATGGCCAGGCTGCCTGAGGACCAGCTGGACGCCCCTCCCGCCCAAAGCGCCCAGGCAAGTGAGCGGCGCCTGCTTTGGGTGGGGGAGGACGGCCAGCGCCTTTCAGATGTCCTAGCGCAGCATATGGAGGCCTTTGAGGGGGCTGTTGGGCTGCCCCCCCTTGTTGTTGGCGGGCTTGAGCCGTTCTTGGTCACCATGCTGGCCCCTGTGAGCGTCACAGGTCAGCGTGGCTACCAGGAACCAGGTGTGGTGGAATGCCCCCGCATAGAGATCCTGGGCCTTCTGGAAGCCAGTACGCTTTCTTTCGACACCGTGGTGCTGGGCGGCCTGAATGAAGGGGTGTGGCCGCCAGCGGCCGAAAGCGGCCCATGGCTTAGCAGGCCCATGCGCGCGCGTGCTGGACTGCCCCTGCCTGAGGAACGCATTGGCACAGCTGCGCGCTATTTTATCAATGCTGTGCTGGGCAACAGCCAACCCCGCTTAGAGGGTAGGGCGGGAAAGGTTATTTTAGCGCGTGCGGCTCGTCATGGTGGCACCCCTTGCCGCCCAGCCCGCTGGTGGGCACGACTTGAGGCCTTCATGAATGGCCAAAGCCACCGTCTGCAGGCGCCTGCTGTTCATGTTGGCGCCCAGGGGGACACACCATTCCAAATACCGCTGGTGCCCGCAGCAACGGCCCTGGCATGGGAAAGCAGGCTGGACGTGCCGCGCAACAGCCCTGGGCCCGTCAAGCCGCCTGCGCCCTGCCCACCTGTAGCGCTGCGCCCGCGCCAACTCAGCGTGACGGAAATCGACACCCTCAATTGCGACCCCTACGCCATTTACGCCCGCCATATCCTGAAGTTGAGGGCACTGCCACCTTTGGCACAGGATGCGGACCAGGCTGATTATGGCACCTTGGTTCACGCAGCCTTGGACAATGCTTTCAGAGCTGCCCCTGATGGGGCGCCCAGCGCCTCCTTGCTGCGGCACCATTTTATGGAGGAGCTGGCGCGGGGCGCTTTCAGGCCATCACTGCGGCTGTGGTGGAAGCCACGTTTGCTACGCATCGCTGATTGGGTGGCTGAGCAGGAGGCTGCGCGCCTTGCGCGCCTGCAGCCGGGGCACGACCCAGCCCATGTTTGGACGGAACTGACAGGCCAGTGGGAAACAACCTTGCCGGCTGGACGGTTTGTGCTGAAAGGCCGGGCTGACCGCATTGACGTCATGGTGGGCGTTGATAGGGTGCCCCATTGCTGGATCTATGATTACAAAACGGGCACGCCACCGAGCGGTGCCGCAGTCAAGGCGGGCTGGGCCTCCCAAACCGTTCTGGAAGCGGCCATGGTGGAAGCGGGGGCTTACCAGCTGGGTGAGGTGGCCACACCCCTCGTGGAGGGCATAGTGTACTGGCACTTGCGGGGCACGACCAAAGATCCTGGCGCCATCAAAATAATTGCTGGTTCACAGCCAGGGCTTTGGGGTGAAAACGGCTCCGGCCCTAAAAAAACTGATGAACTCAAACAGTTGGTTGACGGCGCCCTCGACAAGGTCCGCACCTTGATGGCACTTTATGAACGCCCTGGCTTCGCTTACCGTTCGCAGCCTTATTCCAATCACGTGCCCCGTTACACGGATTATGCCCTTCTGGCCCGCGTGCCAGAATGGCGCAGCGGCAGTGGTCTGGGGGGGAAAGTCTGGAAATGACGCAATCCTCCCAATCCCCTGACCTTTTCAATCAAAATGCGGTTGCCAGCACGGCTTTACCAGCGCCTGACCACGCGCGTGAGGCCACTTTGGCGCAGAAACGGGCTTCAGACCCGCGCCATTCTGCTTTCGTTTCAGCCTCTGCTGGTTCTGGCAAAACCAAATTATTGGTCGACCGCCTTTTGCGCCTCATGCTGCCGCTGGAATTGCCTGACAATGAAGGGCGGCTGCGTTTGGCGCCAGGTTCAGACCCTGCCAGCATCCTTTGCTTGACCTACACCCGCGCAGCCGCCGCTGAAATGGCCGAACGCCTTCAAAAACGCCTGGGCGCCTGGGTCACGATGGATGATGACGCCCTGGGCATGGAACTCAACGCCCTGGAGGTCCCCAACACCCCCTCCACCAGGGCCCAAGCACGCAGCCTGTTCCTGCGGGTGCTTGACCTGCCTGGCGGGATGCAGATTGAGACCATCCACAGCTTCTGCCAATCACTCCTCAAGCGTTTTCCACTTGAAGCGGCCATGGACCCGCATTTCACCTTGACGGAGCCGGCGGAGGTCGCTGATTACCTGCACCAGGCTTTTGACGAGGTGGCGGGGCGGGGCTTGAAAAGTGGCCGTGAGCTCGCAACCGCCTTCACTTTGAACCAATTGGAGGAGCTGATTGCCCAGCTGAGCGAGCGTTCAGGGCGCCTGGAAGCCTTGATGCGCTTGTGGCAAACGCCAGAAGGCCGCGCTCAACTGCGCGCAGACCTTAAAAAGGCCCTTAGCTGGCAAGGCAGCGCTGAGGACATTGCGCGTAAAATCTGCACCCCCCCTGGGGAGGTCGCCATGGTCACCCAGCTTCGGGAACTACTGGCTGTAGCGAGCGCTGCCCAGAAGCCTAAAATAACCGCTTTGCTGGACTGGTTCAGCCTGGCGCCAGAAAAGCGTGCAGCTGAAGGCGTGCAGGGGTTTTTCCTGAAGCCAGAAAACGGCACCCCTTATAAAATGGCGCGCATTGTCGGCAAAAAGGGCCGCGAAGTGGTGCCGGAATTACTGCCATTGCTGGAGGGGGAGGCGGAACGCCAGGCCTCATTGAAAGTTGGTTTGGAAGTGGCCCAGCTGCTGCCCTTGGAGGAAGCGTTCCTTGAATTCGCCATGCCCGTTCTAGCGCGTTTTGGCAAACGCAAAAGCCTGGCAGGCGAAATTGACTACAATGATATCATCCTGCGCACCCGCGCTTTGCTGGAAGACCCCGGCGCGCGCTGGGTGACCTACAAACTTGATGGCGGCCTAGAGCATTTGCTGCTTGATGAGGTCCAGGACACCTCAGGCATTCAATGGGAAATCGCCGCTGCCTTAACGGAGGAGTTCTTCAGTGGCGTGGGGGCCGATGAAAGCCGGCGCGACAGCAGGCGCCCGCGCACGGTTTTCGCTGTAGGTGACTTCAAGCAATCTATTTACAGTTTCCAGGGTGCTGAACCTGAAGCGTTTAAGACATGGCGCCAGCATTTTGAAAACAGCGTACGCCAGGCTGGGCAGACCATGGCTACGCCAGCTTTGAATGTCTCTTTCCGTTCAGCTCCCCCCATTCTGGCGTTGGTTGACAGCGTGTTCGCTGAAGAGGGGGCGGCTGTTGGCGTGCGCATAACCCAGGAGAAGCTGGAACACCGCGCTGCACGGTCAGCAAAGCCAGGCATGGTGCAATTGTGGCCTGTCATGGGCAGCGAACCGGAAGGGTCGGAAGAGCCAGTACCCTTCAGGCCAACGGGGCGCAACCACGAGTTTCAGTCGGCAGAGCAACGCCTGGCCGCCGCACTAGCTGAATGGTTGGCAGCGCATCTGGCAGGCCACGGCGCAGCGCCCCTTGTGCCCGGAACGCCACCTTTGGAACCACGTGACGTCATGATCCTGGTGCGCAAAAAAAGTGATTTCCTCTGGGCGTTGGAGCGTGAGCTCAAAAGGCGTGGCATCGCTGTGGCCAGCCATATACGTAGCTTCCTGACAGACAACCTGGCTGTGCTTGACTTGATGAACCTGTGCGCATCCCTGCTGCTCCCTGATGATGACCTGACCCTTGCCGCTGTGCTGACGTCCCCATTCGGGGGGCTTTCAGACCGTTCCCTCATGGACTTGGCTACTGAAAACGGCAGAAGATCCATTCTGGGGCCAGGGCAGCCTCCTTTGTGGGATGTTCTGCGCAGGCGCCATGGGGAGCGGGCGGAATGGACCCAGGCTTGGAATGATCTTTCCGAACTGCAGAGCCGTGTGGACTACCTCACCCCTTATGAGCTTCTGACCTACGCGCTGGGGCCGCTTGAAGGGCGCAAGCGCATTAGGGGTCGTTTAGGCCCTGAATCCATGGAGGCCCTGGAGGAGCTTTTGCAGGCGGCTGCCACCTACGCTGCCAGCCATGCCCCAGCCTTGCAGGATTTCCTGCGCTGGCTGGAGGAAAGCCGCATTGAGGTCAAGCGTGAGGCTGACAGCGGGGAGAATGCCGTCAAACTCATGACGGTTCATGGCTCCAAAGGGCTGCAATCGCGTTTGGTGATCCTGCCTGAAATGTTGAGCACCCGCAAACCCACAACCAACCTGCTGTGGTCAGGCGCCCACGGTACGGGCACGCAGCAGCCTTATGACATCCCCTTGGCGGTACCAGGCCATGTCAGCAACGTACCAGCGCTTGAGGAACTGCGCTCTGAACGCGCTCAGCGCGAAGGGGAGGAGAACAACCGCCTGCTTTATGTGGGCCTGACCAGGGCTGAGGAAATGCTGCTGGTGTGCGCTTGCCAGAACAGCCCCAAGCCAGTCCCCAGCCCTGAGAGCTGGTATGCGAAGTGCCGTGCAGGATTTGAAAGCCTAAAAGCCGCCACGCAGGCGACTGAAAGCGCCATGGCAGGCCAGGCCAGCCCCAATCAGGGCCACCATCAGGTTTTTGAGGTCATAGCACAGCCTTGGCCAGCTGGGCCTACGCCCGATGACGTACCTCATACCACGGACCTGGAGCCTGAGGACACCGCCAGCCACGTGCCTGAAATCATCACGTTGCGCACCAAGGCAGCGCCTAGTAGCGCCCGCACCCTTCAAGAGGAAAAGGGTTCTGGCCTTTCACTTTCTGGTTTACCCAGCCCTGTGCCTGCTAGGGATGGGGGGCAGCATCCCCTTTTGAAAGCCCCCTCATGGCTCACGATGGTTGGTGCTGCAGCAGCGCCACCGCGTGCCCCTGAAGTTGCCCATCCCTTCAGGCCATCACGTGTGTTGTCAGCTGAGGGGGACGTTTACCCTCAGGCCCTCTCCCCTGTAGAGGCGTTGGCGTTGAAAGGCCAAACGCCCCGCATGAAGGCCTTGGTGCGCGGAACGCGCTTGCATGAATTGCTGCAGTTTCTGCCTGAACTGCCAGAAGTGGAGCGCCCCAATAGGGGTATGCGCTGGCTGGCTGCACAGGGTTTGGAGGGTGCGCAAGCCTCCTCTTTGCTTGAAGAGGCCTTGAAGGTCATGGCCTTGCCTGTACTCAAACCCCTTTTCAGTGCAGGCGCGCGCAGTGAACAAGCGCTTTCAGGCACGCTTCAGGCACCCCCTGCCGCAGGCGGGGGTAACGGGCACAGGTCCCAGGACGGCATGGTGGTCATGGGGCGTGTTGACCGTTTCACAGTGGCCGGGGATGAAGTGTTGCTGTGCGATTACAAAACAGGCCGCATTCCCCCCGAAGGGCAGACCCCTGCCGCCTATTTGGTGCAGATGGCCAGCTACAAGGCTTTGCTAAGGCAAATCTACCCCCAGCACAGAGTTCGGTGCGTTCTTGTGTGGACAGCGGGGCCGCGTGTGGACGTGCTTGATGAAAAAGCCATGAATGAAGCCCTGCACCATGAGTGGCTTTTGCGCCAACATGCTGAAGTGGGTGGAGGGGAAGGCAGTAATCCCTTAAAACAGATGCAGTTGCCAGATTGACTGGCTGCAGCTTTGCTTGCCTATTCTTCTCCTAGGGGGCTGGGCAGCTCATGATTGAGGAACAACACCATGGCTGAGAACGTGACCGCTGCCACTGACGCCAATTTCGATGCACTGACAAAAGACGCCACCACGCCCGTGGTGGTGGATTTCTGGGCGCCTTGGTGTGGGCCTTGCAAAATGCTTGGCCCCATTCTGGAGGATGTTGCCAAAGAGATGCAGGGCCGGCTGAAAGTCGTCAAGGTGGATATTGACCAGTCCCCTGAACTGGCCAGCCGCTTTGGCATCCGCAGCATCCCAACCCTCATCTTGTTCAAAAATGGCGAGGCCGTGGCCCAGCAGATGGGGGCCATGCCGCGCAGCCAGCTTGTTAGCTGGATTGAGCAGAACAGCTGAACCCAGTTCTGCCGGCCAGGACATCTCAAGGAAACATCATGACAGCACCCGCTTCCCCCACGCAGGCTGCTTCCGCAGGGGCTATGGCAGGGCAGGCGCCAGTTACGGTGCCCACGGCCAAGGGCTACCCAGACGCGCAGTTGTTGAGCGACCCTGCAGCTGTGGCTGCCGCCTGCCAGCGGTTGGCGCAGGAGCCATTCGTCACGGTGGACACGGAATTTGTCCGCGAGCGTACTTATTGGCCTCAACTCTGCCTGGTGCAGTTGGCAGGCGCTGAGGAAGTGGTGCTGATTGATGCCCTGGCCCCTGGCATGGACCTGGCCCCTTTGGGGCGGCTGCTGGCCTGCCCAGAATGCGTGAAGGTGTTTCATGCGGCCAGGCAGGACTTGGAGATATTCCTGCATTTATTTGGCGCGCTGCCCGTCAATGTCTTTGACACCCAAATAGCAGCCATGGTTGCCGGTTTAGGGGACCAAATTGGTTATGACAGCTTAGTAGCGTTGCTTCTGGAACGGCCGATAGACAAGGGCCAACGCTTCACCGACTGGGCCGCCCGCCCTTTAAGCGCCAAGCAGTGCGCTTACGCGGCAGCGGACGTTACCCACCTGCGTGACGTCTACCTTGCCCTCAGGAAGCGCTTGGAGGCAGATGGTCGTTTGGCGTGGCTCAAGCGTGAAATGGTCGTGTTGGAGCGTGAGGAAACCTTCCTGCCAGATCCGCGCGAACGCTGGCGCAAGCTTAAGGCGCGCACCAACAGCCGCCGGATGCTGGGCGTCCTGCAAGACATTGTGGCCTGGCGGGAGGAACTAGCCCAGAAGCGTGATGTGCCCAGGCAGCATCTGTTCCGTGATGAAAGCCTGCTGGAGATTGCCGCTTCCCAGCCCACCTCTGCCAAAGGGTTGGCGCGCGTGCGCGGTGTGAGTGCTGAAACAGCCCGCAGCGACTTGGGCATGGACCTTCTGGCCATGGTGGCGCAGGCTTTGGAACGCCCTGAAGAGGACCTGCCGTCCTTGCCCCAAAAGCCCAAACACCAAGGCCCCGGGGCTGTGCCCCCATCTGTAGTGGCCCTTTTGCGGGCGTTGCTGGCGCATTGTTGTGCGCAAAACCGCTTGACGCCGCGCCTTGTCGCTTCCCCAGCAGAACTGGAGCGGTTCGCTGCTGGGGAGCGTGAGCTAGAATTTCTCAAAGGCTGGCGTGGGGATGTGTTCGGCAAAGCAGCTTTGGCCCTGCTGGAGGGGACATCAGCGCTTGCATTGCACGATGGCGAAACCAGGCTGGTTGCGGTAAAGTGATCGGTAACGGTACAGAATGCCACGCTTACAGGGCAGGCAGTTTTAACGCTGCTGGGGCCGCGGCGGACGAGGGGTGATGAAAATGGATTGGACTGAAGACATGATTGCGAAGCTTCGCAACCTGTGGGTCCAGAACCTTTCAACCGCTGACATCGGGCGCCAATTGGGTGTGACTAAGAATGCCGTTGTGGGCAAAGTGCACCGGTTGGGTTTGCCTCCCCGCCCTTCCCCCATCAAAGGTCCCGCCCCATCACGTTCAAGCGTGGCAGCTAAAGCTGCCGCTGTTTCTAAACCATCTGCCCCAAAGGCTTCCAACGTGACCAACAAAGCCAGCCCTTCTGCGGATGCGGCACCTGAGAAAACCAAGGCAAAAAAAACCAAAAGCATCACGCCTGCCCGGAAAACCCCCTCCAAAACAACTTCTAAAACAACCTCTAAGGCAGCCAAGGCTGTGAAGAGTACTGATGGCGCGAAGAAAGTTTCCGCCAAAACCACCAAAGCCCCTTCCAAGGCACGGGTGCGCAAAACCACCAAAGCGGCCAGCCCAGGCCCAGCAGTGAAGAAATTGCAGAAACGCCAACCTGTGCGCCCTTTACGCTCAGCGTTTCAGTGCCAATGGCCTTTTGGTGATCCAGGCACTGTAGAATTCCATTTCTGTGGTCGGACAGTTATCACGGGGAAGCCCTATTGCGTGGAGCACGTGGCCATCGCTTACGTGAAACTGCGCGAACGGCGCGATTGAGCTTAGCTTTGTAGGACTTGTGCTGCCCGTTAAAAAGCCCAGCAGTCTGCCATTTTGGCAGCACACGCTGGGCTTTTGCAGGCTAGGGTCCACCCAAACACCAATTGGTTGACTAAGGTGCCAGGCCATATCCTTTGAAGGAGCGTGGCCTAGCCTGTGGCTTCAGATTTCTGTTTTAGGGCCTGATGCAGGCAGCATTTCCAGCTGTGCGGTCACTTGCCCACCCAGCTCAACTTGGAAGTTGCGGCATTCAGCTTTGCCCAGAAGCCTGCCTGTGCCCATCACCTTAAGGTTGTTGCGGACCACCAATGTGCCGTCAACAGTGCCAGCCAGCTCTGCGTTTTCCACCTCGACAGTGCCCTTGAAAACGCCATCCGGTGCCACAATCAAGGTTTTTGCCTTGATGCTGCTTGATTCCACCAGCCCTTCAACAATCAGGCGCTCCGCATCTTGGATGGTGCCCTGAACGCTGATGCCACGGCCAACAACCAAGGTGCGCGGCGCATTGGGCTGCTGGGCTGCAGAGGCTTGGTTGTCCGTAGAGGAACGGTCAGGACGGTTCACCGGAGCCGTGGGGCGCGTAACCTGCGGCGTGTTGGTGGATTGCGGTGTGGTAGGTGCGGCAGGCTTGGGGGTTTCTTCCTGACGGTGCTTCCGGAACATGGCGTTCTCCCAAAGGCAGAAGGTGGCATTGGTGAAATCATGCCCGGGACAAGGGCATGACGTGGTGTAAAACCAGGCTAGACATCATTCAACACGCTTGGGCTGAAAAACCAAGGCCTAAGCGGCTTTTAAAACGCAGATTTGTGCCTGGCGCCCATTTGTGGCTTCAATTCAGGCCCAATTCCCTGCCACGCGTCTGGAAGGGCATCTGACATGCAGCCCTGGATTGGCACGGCATTCATCGCTCGCCCTCTTTGACGCTGGGCTGTACCCTATCAGACAGAAATTAATTATCTCCAAAGCGGACGGCAAACACCATGAGTTCACATTCCCACCCACCCCGCCATGACGTGCTCTGCATAGGCAATGCCATTGTGGACACCTTGGCGCAGGTGCCAGCCCAGTTGATCACTACCCTCAATGCTGAAGCCGGCACCATGAAACTGGTGGATGGGCCAGCCATGCAGGAACTTCTTTCCAAAGTCACGGTGGAAGCTGAATGCAGCGGTGGTTCTGTGGCCAACAGTGCCGTGGTGGCTGCACGCTTGGGCGCCAAGGCCGCTTTCATTGGCAAGGTCGCGCGTGACGAGGGGGGGCATGTCTTCACCCACGATCTCAAAGCGCAGCATGTCGATTTTGTGGGGCGTGCCGCCCGCCATGACCATGGTGAGGGGACAGGCCGGTGCATGGTGATGGTGACGCCTGATGGACAACGCACCATGTTCACTTATCTGGGCATCAGCGTGCGTTTTGATGAAAACGACATCCCGCCAGAAACAGTGGCTGATTCAGGCATTGTTTATTTGGAGGGGTATTTGTTTGATGACCCCCAGGCGCAGAAGGCCTTCCACCGCGCAGCTGAATTGGCGCACGAGCATGGACGCCAAGTGGCACTGACACTTTCAGATTCATTCTGTATTGAGCGCCACCG